>NZ_JBQFUN010000001.1:0-1633476 GCF_056539205.1 Ruegeria sp. BC5 | reverse complement strand
CCAGCGGATACTGAACAGGCATCTCCCAACCCGCAAAATCAACCAGCTTGCCTCCCAACTCAACATGGAGATCGTAGAGAGGAGTGCGTTTTAAGTCAGTCATAGCTGTAGCCTTTCAATCAACGGGACTGGTCACGGACAACCATGACGGTGCAATGCGCGTTGCGCACAACACGGGCCAGGTTCGGGCCAATCTCATAGTTCGGGAAATCGCCTTTGGTCGACGCCATGACGATCAGATCAAAGCCGTCCTTATAGGCAAGCTTCAGAATTTCGCGGTAGACGCTGCCTTCTTCGACATGCACCGGCACATCAGAGGCATTGGCATGATCCAGTATGGCCTGAACCGCACCCCGCACGTGGTCTTTGGCGCCTGCGCCATAGTTGGCGGGTAGGTTCGGCAACTGGATGATCTCGGGGATGACGGCGACCGTGTGCAGTTCGGCACCATAGAATTTTGCCTGTTCCAAAGCGACCGGCAAAGCCAGTTTCCACGAGCGGTCGTCAGTGTGATCAATCGGCAGCAGGATTTTCGTGGCCATCACGTCTCTCCTCGAGATAGAAAATTTGTTTCAAAGGCGGGGGGCCGGGTTGGCCCCCCGTTTTATTTTGTCAGTGCCGAAGTTATTCGGCAGGTGAGCCGCCCGGTTCTTCGGACTGACCGTTCGAGGCAAAGAACTCTTTCGTCAGTTTGAAGACGATCGGGCTCAGCAATGCCAGAGCGATCAGGTTCGGGATGGCCATCATGGCGTTCAGCGTATCCGCCAGCAGCCAGACAAAGCCCAGATCTGCAGTCGCACCGAAATAGATCGCAACGATCCAAAGGATGCGGTAGGGCAGCAGGGATTTGACGCCCAGCAGGAACTCAACACATTTCTCGCCATAGAACGACCAGCCAAGGATGGTGGTGAAGGCAAAGATCGACAGCGCGATTGCGATCAGGTGACCACCGCCCGGAAGCGAGGTTGCAAATGCCAGCGAGGTCAGAGCCGCGCCCGACTCACCCGAGGTCCATGCACCTGTCGAGATGATAGCCAGACCGGTGATCGAGCAGACGATGATAGTGTCGATGAATGTACCCAGCATCGCGATCAGGCCCTGATTGACCGGACCTTTGGTCTCGGCTGCTGCGTGTGCAATCGGAGCGGAACCCAGACCGGCTTCGTTCGAGAACACGCCACGTGCCACACCAAAGCGGATGGCGGCCCAGACAGCTGCACCTGCAAAACCGCCTTCAGCGGCAGATGGGGTGAAGGCGTAGGTGAAGACCAGCGACAGGGCGTTACCGATTTCGCCAATGTTGATGATCAGAACCAACAGGCCAGCGACGATGTAAGCGATCGCCATGGCCGGAACCAGTTTACCTGCGACGGCACCGATGCGGGTGATGCCACCCAGGATGACGGCTGCGGTCAAGACCATCAAAACAATACCGGTGACCGAAGTATTCACACCGAAGTTCGATTCCAGAACCTGTGCCACACCGTTGGCCTGTACGCCGTTACCGATGCCGAAGGCCGCGATTGCGCCGAACAGAGCAAAGGCAACGCCCAGCCAGGCCCATTTCGCGCCGAGGCCATTTTTGATGTAGTACATCGGGCCGCCGACGAAGTTGCCCAGCTCATCTTTCTCACGATATTTTACCGCACAGACAGCTTCGGCATATTTGGTGGCCATGCCCACCAGGGCGGTCATCCACATCCAGAACAAAGCACCCGGACCGCCCAGGAAGACAGCAGTGGCCACACCGGCGATGTTACCCGTACCGATGGTCGCCGACAGCGACGTCATCAGCGCGTTGAACGGGCTGATCTGACCGTCACCCTGACCTTCGCGGCCTGCGAACAACAGCTTAAAGCCAGTGCCGATGCGCAGGATCGGCATGAATTTCAGCCCCACCTGCAAGAAGAAGCCGACGCCAAGAATGAGAACCAGCATGAGCGGCCCCCACACGACGCCATTGATGGCCCCTACGATTGAATTTAACGCTTCCATGGTTTCCCTCCCATTTGCGTTTGGATTATGCCCCGTTGGCGATAGCCCGTTGGCGGGCTTGCTTGAGGGCGGCAAAGTCTTCGTCCGCATGGAACGACGAACGGGTCAGCGGGGTTGCTGACACGTGCAGAAAGCCCTTGGAGCGCGCGATTTGCTCCAGTTGGGCGAATTCGTCCGGAGACCAAAAACGATCAATCGGGTGGTGTTTCGCGGTCGGTTGCAGGTATTGCCCGACCGTCAGGAAATCGACCTGAGCCGCGCGCAGGTCATCCATCACCTGGCGAACATCGTTCAGGGATTCTCCCAACCCGACCATCAAGCCGGATTTGGTGAAGATCTCGGGGTTGGCGCGCTTGGCATCGTCCAGCAGCCGCAGCGAGGTATAGTAGCGCGCGCCGGGGCGAACGGACGGATACAGGTGTGGAACGGTTTCCAAATTGTGGTTGAAGACGTCTGGGGCAGCCTGGAACACGACATCCGCCGCGTCGCCTTTACCTAGAAAATCGGGGGTAAGAACCTCGACCGTTGTGCCTGGGTTTTGGTGGCGGACGGCCCGAATGGTCTGAGCGATATGTTCGGCCCCGCCATCAGCCAGATCGTCCCGGTCCACGGATGTGATCACCACATGGCGTAGGCCCAGCTTTTTCACCGCGGCAGCGACGCGGCCCGGTTCAAAGGCGTCCAGTGCATCGGGACGGCCCGTGGCAACATTGCAGAAGGAACAACCGCGCGTGCAGACCTCACCCATGATCATCATCGTGGCGTGACGCTTGGACCAGCACTCGCCAATATTGGGGCAGGCGGCCTCTTCGCAGACGGTCGCCAGATTGTGGTCGCGCATCAGACGGCGGGTTTCGTAATATTCGGCGCTGTCGCCCTTTTTCTTGCGAATCCACTTGGGCTTACGCGGGATGACACTGTCTGCCTTCTTGGCCTTTTCAGGGTGGCGGGGGCGAAGCTGGATGGTCATCTGGCAGGTCCCTCTTAGGCGTGGATTGCGCGGCCCATGGCGTCAAGGCAGGCTTCTTTGACCGCCTCGCCCATGGCTGGGTGTGCATGACAAGTGGCAGCGACCTCGGCGACGGTTGCGCCTTTGGTCATGGCCAGAACCAACTCGGCAATCAGGTCTCCTCCGTGGGCGCCACAGATGTGGGCGCCCAGGATTTTGCCGCTTGGGTCCGCCAGAACCTTGACTGCGCCGTCGGTGTCGCCGGTCGAACGGGCGCGCGAGTTGGCCATGAAGGCGAACTTGCCAACCGAATACTCGGAGCCAGCCTCTTTCAGCGCTTCTTCGGTCAGACCGACCGAAGCGACCTCGGGGTCGGTATACACGACCCCCGGCACGGTGTTGTAATCGACATGGCCAGCTTGTCCTGCGAGAGTTTCCACGCAGGCGACGCCGTCTTCTTCGGCCTTGTGCGCCAGCATCGGGCCGGGCACGCAGTCGCCGATGGCGTAGATGCCGGGTACCGAGGTCTGGAACGTCCCATCCACCTCGATGAAGCCGCGCTGATTTACTGTAACGCCCAGCTCCTCCAGGCCCAGCCCACGGGTGACAGGGCGGCGGCCCACAGCGATCAGGACCTTATCAGCCTCGATCACTTCTTCTTTGTCTTTGCCGACGCGATCAACGGTCAGCACCAGACCGGTATCGGTCTTTTCGACCGTTTTCAGCGCACGACCCAGCTGGAATTTCAACCCGCGCTTGGACAGTGCGCGTTGTGCCAGCTTAGCGATCTCACTATCTATGCCGGGTAGAACGCGGTCCAGATACTCGACCACGGTAACCTTTGCGCCCAGACGGGACCAAACCTGCCCCAGTTCCAGCCCAATCACACCTGCGCCGATCACGACCAGATGGTCCGGTACGCTCTCCAATGCAATCGCACCGGTTGAACTGAGGATATCCTGCTCGTCAATCTCGATCCCCGGCAGCGAGGTCGGTTCCGAGCCAGTGGCGATCAGAATGTTATTTGCTTGATAGACATCATCGCCGACCTTGACCTGTCCGGCGGAGGGGATGCTGGCCCAACCTTCGATATGGTCGACCCCGTTTTTCTTGAACAGAAACGCGATGCCTTTGGTCAGGTCGCCTACGATCTTGTCCTTACGCCCCATCATCGCGGGTACGTCGATGCTGGCCCCCTCGACCGCAATGCCGTGGGAGGAGAGATGTGCAAGTTCGGCATACTTGGCCGAGGAGGTCAGCAACGCTTTGGAGGGGATGCACCCCACATTCAGACAGGTCCCGCCAAGTGCCCCGCGCCCTTCGACGCAGGCCACTTTCAGTCCCAGCTGAGCCGCGCGGATCGCAGCGACATAGCCGCCAGGTCCGCCCCCGATGACAATCAGATCGTAGGTCATGACGCTAACTTTCAGTAGATCGGGTGGCTTGTGCACAGGGCGCGCACTTTTTCACGGGTTGCTTTTTCAACGGCTTCGTCTCCGCCCGGGTTCTGCGCCAGCGCGTCCAGAACGTCACCGATCAGATGGCCGATCTGCTTGAATTCCTCGGGGCCAAAGCCCCGGCTGCAACCGGCCGCAGTACCCAGACGAATACCGCTGGTGATGGTGGGTTTCTCGGGGTCACCGGGCACGCTGTTTTTGTTGCAGGTAAAGCCAGCGCGTTCCAGCGCGGCTTCGGCGTCTTTACCGGTTACGCCAACCGGGCGCAGATCCACCAGCATCAGGTGGTTTTCCGTGCCGCCCGAGACGATGTCGCAGCCACGTGCCATCATAACGTTGGCCAGAGCCGAGGCACTGTCGACGACGCGCTGCATGTACTCTTTGAATTCGGGTTTCAGAGCCTCACCGAAAGCGACGGCCTTACCGGCGATCACATGCATCAGCGGGCCGCCCTGCAAACCGGGGAATACGGCTGAGTTGATCTTTTTCGCCAGCGCTTCGTCATTGGTCAGGATGATGCCACCGCGCGGACCGCGCAGGGTTTTATGCGTGGTCGATGTCACGATATGAGCGTGCCCGACGGGAGAAGGGTGCAGGCCGGTTGCAACCAGACCGGCGATATGCGCCATGTCGGCTAGCAACCAGGCGCCAACCTCATCCGCAATCGCGCGGAAGCGGGCAAAGTCGATTTTCTGTGAATAGGCCGACGCGCCTGCAATGATCAACTGGGGCTTTTCGGCCTTGGCCAGTGCTTCGACCTGATCATAGTCGATCAGCCCCGCATCGGTCAGACCATATTGGATCGGACGGAACCATTTGCCGGATTGCGCCGGTTTCGCGCCATGGGTCAGGTGACCGCCCGCGTCCAACGACATGCCCAGAATGGTGTCACCGGGGCTGAGCAGCGCTAGCTTGACCGCGCCATTGGCCTGGGCGCCCGAATGGGGCTGCACATTCGCAAATTCGCAGCCAAACAGCTGCTTCAACCGGTCGATGGCTTCCTGCTCGACCTCATCCACATATTCACATCCGCCATAATAGCGGCGGCCGGGATACCCTTCGGCATATTTGTTGGTCAGAACCGAGCCCTGAGCGTCAATCACAGCCTGAGAGACGATGTTTTCAGATGCGATCAGTTCGATCTGTTCGGCCTGACGGGCGCCCTCGCGTGCAATCGATGCAGCAATGGTCGGATCGGCCTGTGTAAGCGACGTTTTGAACATGGTCATCTCCTCTGATTTCGAATCTCCGGTTCGAAACTATGTTTCCTATAGTGGAATTGATTCCCTTAAGGCAACATAAATCTCTTATTCGTGAAGTTGCGTGCGACTAAGGGAATATGTAAGCTGGAAAGAACGGGGAGATTTTCATGGGCGAAGACCAAAGAAACGAAGGGGTTACACCCGAAGAACTGGATGAAGGGGCGGCCTTGGGGCGTTCCATCCGCGACGCGCGACGGGAAAAGGGCTGGACTCTGGAAGAGGCCGGGCGTGCAGCAGGTATCGGGCGATCGACCCTGTCGAAGATCGAAAACAATCAAACCAAACCCAGCTTTGAGATCGTGCGGCGGTTGACACAGGCGCTGGATATGAACCCTCCGCAACTTTTTCTTCAATCGGGTCAGTCAGGCATAAACGGTCGGCGGGACTATACCGCTAAGGGGCAGGGTGAGTTCCGGGAAACCGCCACCTATTTGCACGAATTGCTGTGTTCGGATCTGACAAGCAAACGCATGCTGCCCTATGTGGCCACGATACGGGCCCGCGATATCTCTGAGTTTGACCCCTGGATCCGACATTCGGGCGAAGAATTCATGTACGTGCTGAGCGGCGAGTTGATTTTCATCTCGGAACACTACCGCCCTCTGCCGATGAAAGCGGGTGATTCGCTGTATTATGACAGCAGCATGGGGCATGGCTGTGTGTCGACCAGTGAAGAAGACGCGCAGGTTCTTTGGGTGTCGTTGGAATAGGTCGTGTACCTGGGAAACTTGGCGTTACCGCAGTTTATCACCTTTCCGGTGTGGCTTGGGTTTCGCGCACAGAAGAACTAAAAACCCAGTTTGTGGAAGTTTCAATATTGAGATCAGACGTCTTGGGATAGACCGCTAAAACCTGCTGTGATCCTTTGCTGTCGCGGTTTAAGAACAATCTATGCAGTCAACTTCGTTTAGTTGGCGTCAAACACATTCGTTACCAAACCGCGATTCCGGAACCCCAATACCGCTGAAGCTTGAATTTCCGTGGGGCGAGCAAGAGTTTTGAGGAGGGAGAAACACGTACTTATGGTCGCGTGGTTCTCTTGGCCCTCAGCCCATTGAAAGCGCATATTTGGTGCTTTCCTATTGGGCTCATAAGAAGATTGATGCCGGTGAAAACCCCGACGCCCTCATCAGGCAGGTTTTGGAAGGGAGCGAAAGTGTCGCGGCCGTTGGCGTTGCTGCCTCGATAATACTTTAGACTCAGCATGTCTCCGAAGTCAGTCTTCCCGTCATCGCGAATTTTAGGATTTGGGACATGGACATCAACCGGCAAGCTCAGGAGTTTGGACGTGGACTAAACTTGATGGGCATAGATCCACTGCAAGGTACGACCGACAAAGAACGCGAGGCGCTAAAATATCTTGATGAGAGAACCCACAAGACTCGCACCCTACAAAGCATGGCTCCTATAGCTTTGTTTTCGGCCTCGGATGAGCTGCGCGACGCCTTCAAATCAAAGATTGCCGGGTACGAACATCACCTGCCGATTTATTTCAATGAGGAATTTGGCAACGTCGAGCATATCGAGGCTGTCAGGCGCAATGCCGAAGAGTGGGCACGAATGGTCGAAAGCACCAGCTATCAAATTTTTTCTAAGCCTGACACTGAGGGCATGTCGGAGATTGCATAAGTGCCTCCCCAGCCGACCACGGAAGACGGCAAGAAACAACAGAAAGAGGCAAGGGATAAACTAAACGAATACAATGTGTTCTTTTGGGCAAAGGCGCGGCTCAGTGGCGAAGCTCCTAATCCAGACTAGGCGCCCGAGGATGTAGTAAGTTTCGCCAAGGCGCGGGCTAGACACGATTCATTCTGTTTTTTTGGAACGCGCGGGTGAAGGGGTGCACCAGGCCGCATTGGCAGCTGTGGCCGCGCTTACCCGGTTGTTCCGGCCCTGTCCCGATGGCAAAGCAATAATCGCCATTGCGATACCGGATATCGCTGCATTTGAGCAGGAGGATTTCCTCAATCCGAGAGCCGATTGTAAGAACGATAAGCGGAACCCAGTAGGTCGCATCCCGGATGATAAGCTTGCCTCGTTTCCACCGGCGATGGGCCGAAAGACAGCCGGTGAAAATCGGCGACGTCAGGAACTTTGCCAGGCGTTCTTCGGTCCAGGGTATTTGGATCTTGGGCATGGTCACGCGCACATAGAGCTCATCATTCGGGGCCTGCGCCGCGATGTGCCCTTCGACCTCTTTATGGGACAACGCCTCTGGAGGATTGATGCCGAGGTTCTTGGCACTCTTGAACATACGATTCCGCCCATCCCGATCTCGCTTGATAGTAGTTATGGTGCGGCGTGGAACCAGGTTATCGGCCAGGATCACCCGCTTTTCTGCAACCGAGATATCGTCTCGCCCCCTGATCTCTTCGGTCACCAGGAGGTCATGAGCATCAGCTGCAGAGATCTCGGTCGCCTTCGAGATTATCTTTCCTTCTTTGTTAAAGCGGTTCTTACCGTGACTACGACCTTGGGTGCGGGGTAGTCGGGCTTCCCAAGCAAAGAACTCTTTTTGCCGTTCCTCGTGATCGCCGAGACGGGAATATCGCCGAAGAATTCCAGCGTCAGCTTTTCTAGGGCATTGATGTTGCCCTGAATTGACGGGGTTGGATGGTTTTTCCGGGGTCTGGCCCCAAGCGTGTGAGAGAAGAACGGGCTCCTGAACGAAGCCGTCGAATTCTTGATACCATGTTCTTTGAGCAGTGCACGGCTGGCAGTCCGCACATCGTCGCCATCGGCTACGTCATTCTCGATATCGTTAATGCGCCACTTGAGCGAAATGGCCTGGCGACCGAGGTCCGGCGAGAGCGGATTCGGCAAGGCAAGCGATTTCATTTCACTGGCTTTTTTAAGCAGCTCTTGAACTCCCTCCCAATTTCCGCGCCTGGCGGCGCGGCGCAGTTTCTTGTTTTCAGCTTCGAGTTTTTCAATGCGTTCGTTCACATCTTCGTTGGACAGACTACCCATGCTGTTCTGCTCGGCCAGGATCCGGGACAACTCCACCCGGAGGGCTTCATTCAGCAGGGCCTTGGCGTCGGCAGGGGGCAGGGCAGTTGTATTCAGCGTGTCCACGATTTCGATCTCCTTTTGCTCGCAGACCGTGAAGAGCCTTGCGGCTCACATCACGGCGTCGCGCGGGAGATCGGTTCGCAACGAAAAACAGAGAAATGAGTTTGTTTGAGGGTTTGATAAGCTTCTGCGTAGGCGCTTGCGGAAATAGAAATACCGGCCCCTTCTCATAAGGTAGGGTCCGGCGCAGAGCTTGGGTTTTCGGTGGGACGAGTCGGCGCGCTTGCGGGCATAGCGCGCATCGGCATGTGTTACACTATGTGTCACAGTTTCGGATGGCTGTGACACATCGTTTTTCAGGGACTCTGTAAAGCTCTTATTTTCTTGGATTTTTTGAAGCATGTGGCTGGGGTGGTAGGAATCTTTGCCGTCCGATGAAACCTAAGAGCTTTTCCAACCGGCGGCCGAAACTGGGGCGGTTCCGGGGCATTTCGGGAGGGAACACGGGGCATGCCTGACCGCTAGAGAGGTCGTTAACCCGTGCCGACAATTGCTGACGAGACCGCTAGATCGACCGTTCACTGGCGCTGACTGGACCGCTGACGACTGGTTCCGGGTGCTGACGGGTAGTCGCTGGTGCTGGCGGTTGGGTGGGCTTTGGTGGCGCTGGGGCGATCGTTCGAGCGGATTGCTGTCAACGTCCGCAACGAGCCCATACCCGACCGACATCGTAAATCGAACTATTGTTGTGGCGAGTACCAAATCGGCGAAGTGTAGGCCCGTTCCTGTGTTGTTAATTGGACGCCATCCGGCATGTCTATTCCGAACTTCACTGCATCATACGCCGTCCAGCGAGGGGTCGGAATTTCAATAACCCGGGCATAATAAAATGCGCTTTCCGAGGGATCGAAATCCGGGTCTTCCCACACAGTTCCCAGCTCAGAGGCTCCAATTGTGTTGGTCCACGAGGGGATAGAGAGGTCCACTGTGGTGCCTACTGACGGCAACTTGCCAACGGCATCTGGTTCGCGGGAACCAGACCAGGCCACGTCGTAGACTTTTTCCCGTTGCTCTCCATCTGCATCTAACCAGCCCTTTATGATCTGGATTCGATCCAGGTTTGCTCCCATCGGATCACGAAGCGCATATACCAGAAAGGAAGGTGTGCCTTCACCAGGGTCAAGATCACCACCCATCGGCACCCCTTTGCTGTATCCCACAAGCGCCAAGTCGCGCCGTAACGCATCTTCTTCGGCAAAAGAGTATCCTCCGAACATACGGACGCGCATTCGAGGTCCTGTAGTTGCGTAGGTTTCTCGCCGATGCATCGCATCCCAAATGGCTTCTCGGGAATTCTCCTGCGCCCATACTGCGGTTAGACCGCCAGTAATGTATTGCGACGAAAGCAGCGCAACAGTCCCGTCAGCATAGGTCTTACTGACATGTTGGCTGCGCTCTTCGCTGGGCTCGTAACCGGTAAACTTCCCGAAGAAATTGTCGTTATCTGGAGCCGTTAAACCTGTGTGTGTGTCACTAGCCCCACCCAGGCCAAACTTGAAAGGGTTTACTCCCAAAGCCTTTTCCAAAGATAAGCCTCGAAGTAACCCGGATCGAGCGTATTCACCGGGCAACATTTCTGGCTCTTTCGGAACCGAAGCATCCAGATTGCCGTAATCCCATGTTTCGAAGTCAGCAAATTCATCGTCAGGTGATAGGAACGGGTGGGCCTCACCATCTCCCTTAATCTGCGTTGGTTCGTATAGTCTTTCCCATTTGTTTCGCGCTTCTGCGTATGCGGGGTCTAACGGCACACCATCCGCGAAGTCATCGACTAACGGGAACATCCAGCCGTTAGACAAGTTCCCATTATGTGGAATAGCAAGAACACGCCCGCCTGTCGTTTGTTCATAGTTCTCCAACCACTTCCAAAGATCACGAGGGTTAGGTGAGCCCACAGGTGGCGTTGTTGTATAAGGCAGTATCTGTCTTGTGAGCTCAGGGCCATCGCGAAAGATCACATTTCGGTGCAAATTGTTCCCTGCGACGAGAGATGTCCATTCATAGGCAATAAAGGTGCTGAACACGCCCGGATCATTGTACTCTTCCGCGGCATCGATAATTTCGTCCCAAACACGGGCATACGCAGGGTTGCCTGGTTGATAGTTTAGCGCAGGGGAAACCTGTCCTTGCGCAAACGCGGCTGTAAGCTCAAGCGCAGTCGCTAGAGCGGCTTCTCCGCCCTTATTGAATTCTTCATGGAAATATCTGCCTTGCTCATCTGCCAAGATATTGGGAGCACCTCCGATGATATCGGTAATCGCACCCATAGCATCCGAATGATCTGTAATTATGAAGAAATCGAGAGGCCTCGACAACTTTACAGGTTGCCCCGTGTTCGACACAACTTCTTCGCCATGCGCAAACCGATAGGCATCATGAGGCATGAGGCGCGTACCGCCCCCACCAGCATCCCCGGAAAGACCAGTGTGAACGTGAGTGTCACCAAAATAGACTTGAGTTGGATACGCACGTTCGGCGTAAGGTGAATAAGGTCGACCGGAAGGGCCTGAAAGGCCTGACGGATTTATTGCATCCTGAGCTAGGACTGGGCTCCCCAGAATGAGAGCTGCCGGCAAAACATAGCGAAACAATTTTTCCTCCATAATTGAAGGCACCATAGCATAACTCTGCTCGGGAAGTTATTTCGACTGAGTTTGAAGGTTTGCTAAGTCCGCACAGCCGGCGCTGGTCATGTCGGGACAGACCACAAGCCCGATAGAAAGCGTCGGTTGACCGGTGTGAGCCCTTTTGCGTCTTTGCTGAGGAGCGAATAACAGATCATCAAGGATGTTAAGTGGGTGGGTACAAGGTTACGAACACGTTTTCTGTTCTCCAAAATCTTAGGCACTCAACAGAGCAGCTTCAACCGCTTTCGCAATACTAAGCAGATCGAGGTCAGCCTCCGGGCGCCCGTCAAGTTCCAACCCCACAGGTAGATGATCCCTTTCTGATGCACTCAGGGGGATTGATATTCCCGGAGCACCATAGACCCCGGTTGCAGCAACGTTTCGCATGAAAACAGGCAATATAGGCACATATTCACCGTTCAGGAAAACGGCCGCATCAGATCCCTCAATTGGGGGGGCTTCAAGTGGTGCAGTCGGAAAGATCAGGGCATCGAGTCCAAATTCCTCAAACAGCCTTAGATAAATCTGTCTGATCCCATCAATCCTGGCGATTGCCTCACGATAAGTAGTCTCTGATGGCGCGTCGTCACCCAAGACCGAATTGACATACGTGTTCTTGACGTCCTTGCTAGCGATCTTGTCGACCATGTCCTGCAATGTTGTGTTTGGTTGCTTTTGCGCCAGACAAGCAGCCATTGCATTTTTCATTTCGTAAAAACCAGCGGAGAACCCCACTTCGAAAGATGCCGCGCTTATCGGCGATATTTCGACTTCGATCAGGGTAACGCCAGCCTGTTCGAGTTTTGCGAAAGCATCGCTGACAGCGCGAGACACATGGGGCGAAAGGTTCACCATGTAGTCTTTTACTAAACCCAGGCGCAGACCTCGCAGGTCACGAGGTTCAGGCATTGTTTGATGAGTCATAATTGAAAACAGATACGCAACGTCTCCAACGGTTGTCGCCATGGGGCCTGCAACGTCAAACGTCGGGACAGAAGGGACAATGCCGTTCATATCTATCAGCGACGTCGAGGGTCGAAACCCAGCCACGCCTGTCAGTGCGGCGGGAACCCTGATCGAACCCGCGGTATCGGTTCCGAGCCCACCCAAAACGATCCCGGACGCAATCGCTGCAGCGGTTCCACCTGATGACCCGCCCGGGATGCGGGTAAGATCGGCGGGGTTTCGAACGGCACCAAACGCTGCGTTGTTAGACGTCACCCCAAAGGCAAGTTCGTGCATGTTCGCTTTGCCAATAACAATTGCACCCTCGGATGTCAGGCGGGAGACAATCGGGGCCGACTTCGAGGCAACATAATTGATACTCGGGGTGCCTGCTGTGGTCCGATACCCTTCAACATCGATATTGTCCTTGATAGCGAGCGGTATACCCGCCAATCGCCCGGTGTTGCCGCCAGAGCCAATCAACAGATCCACCCGCCTCGCGTCTGCCAAGGCCTTGTCCCGGTCATATGAAATGAAAGCGTTGATTTCACTGTTGGAAGCCATCTCATCAAACGCCTGCTCGACGAGCGAAACCGCCGAGAGCGATCCGCTGCGAACCTGATTTGCTTTTTCAACAATAGAGCCGGACATCTGCTGAATACGTACCAAAGTTATGAATGCGTCTGAAGTTTATATTCGTCGATTCTCCGGTCAGCACCAAACTGTTCGACGGGAATTCACTCAAACGCGTAGATGCTTCATAGAATGGGCTAGGTTTTTGCGAATGCTGCAAACGGCAACTTCGTTCGCCTGACGGAAACTCGTCCAGAATGCTTGAATATCCGCTCCCCTAAAAACCGAGCAACTTCCTGCATCTAAATAAAGAAGCAACTGCAGGAGTTTGATCCATGAAGTACCTGTCTGCCCTCGGCGTTCTCGTTGGGGGTTTTCTTTTGCACCCACCGCCCAAGGCTGTCCTGACGACGATGCTCTGGGTGGTTGCTCGGTCTCATCCCGCTGTCTCGGCGCTGGTTCTGCTGGCGGTTCTCTGGACGTGGAGACATGGAGGCGACGATGACTGAACTGGAGCTAAACCCCGGCGACGTCGTGGTCGTCCGGGCCTTCGATGACGTTCCTGAACATCTGTTCCGCGTGGATGAGGTGTTTGAAGACTGCGTGACCGGCTTTGCTGTCACCGGCCCACTGGCTGGTTCTTACGGCGAACCAGCCCTCGAGATGATCCTGCGGATCGTCTCAGACACCTGAACCCATCCCAATCCTAAATCTGAAAGGAGGAGACCTATGTCTGCTCATATTCGCTATGCCTATCTGAAGGGCTATACGTGGCTGTATAGACGCAACTATCCCGTTGACGTTGCTCTCGCGCTGGGCACTCAGGCGTTGATGCAGAGCCTCAAGACCGGAGATCGTAACACCGCCCGTGTCCGAGCCGCCGAAGTCAATGCGCGGTTCGAGACGCTGGTGGAACAAGTTCGGTCGCAGGCAGAAGACGTCCTCTCTGCACCGGAGAACACCGCTGACGTTCCTGATTGGATCGATCAACCGGAGTCGTCTCTCGTCCGTCTCCGGGCCACTCTGGAGGACTCTGGATGCAATCTCGAGCGGTCTAAGTTCATCAGGCCATCATCGCCGGTGAAAGTGCCGGTTCGTGACCTGAGCCGGGCCTATCTGAACAAGCGCAGTAACGAACTATGACCCAGCGGGTTCAAATCGATCCGATACTCTGTCGGGTATTCACTAGTCGCTTTGGTGGCCAGTCTGTTTGCAGCCCGACACGGGATGACGGGCGGGACTTCCTGTCCGCAATAGCCCAACTGTCTCCGATGATCGGCAAGTCGGAACGAACCTGTGGGCTGACCCTGGACCAACTGGTCGCGTACTCGTCTCGTGGGTCGGTAACCATAACGGCCAGAACCCAGCGGCGTATCTGGTCGCAGGTCAATCACTTCCTCGACTGGGTTGTTTATGAGGGGCATCTGGAAGTTAACCCCTTCCGAACCGTTCTGTTCGCCCGGAAGATACGTCCTCAACCCTATGCAGTTCCGACTGACGATGAAGTGTCGCGGTTGCTGGGAGCCAAGGACCGCGACCTGCATCCGGTTCTGCTGACCTGTCTACTATCAGGAATGCGCGCGGGGGAAGCGGTCGGGCTGCTCCGGGAAGACCTCGTGACCAAGGGCAACCTCGGTTGCTTCTTTCATGTTCAACCCAATGAACTGCGACTGCTGAAGACCGACGCTGCCGAACGGTTGGTTCCGGTTCACCCGGCGCTGGATGAGACGTTCCGGCAGTTGCCTAGCCATGGCCCTCTGTTTCCTGACCTGACCGTGGCGCATGTCACCAAGGGGTTTGCGAGACTGAGACGAAGGTTGGACTTGGAACGACCGGGACTGGTGTTTCACTCGACCCGCAAGTGGTTCATCACCCAGTGCGAGCGAACAGGTGTTCTTGAGCCTTTCACGGCATCTCTGGTTGGCCACCAATCGGCACGGTCAGAGAACGGGATCACCTATGGCATCTACTCGGCTGGCATCAGTGATGAGCAGCGTCGGTCGATCGTCGATCAGATCCAACTCCCGACATGACTTTCCCGGACATTGAAGCGTTCGAGGAGCGAGCAGCAATTGCCGAATACGATGGCGGCTGCACCCGTAAGGCAGCGGAAAATCTGGCGGCTCGGGCTCAAGGGTTCTGGGATGCGGAAGCCTACTGGCAGTGGCTGGCTGACTATGTCGTCCACCGAAGGCCACCCTGACAACTAACCCTCGGCGGCCCTAAGCGGGTTGCCGGGGGAAGCTCACTTTGTTTTCTTTTTTCAGGAGCGGGCGTTGGTTGAGGGTTGGCTGAATGACCGTTCTGCGGACGAAGCGGACAAATATACCATCCGGTTTTCCGCTGCCGACTCAAGCAAGTAGGCAACCTTTCGACCCTCTGAGCCAACTAGTCGCTTGCTCTTTGCATCGCGTCTTCGAGCTTTTGAATGTCGGCTTGACTCAACTGGGGCCGGTCGATTTTTATCGTTAGCTTTTCCAGTTTCGCGGTTAGTGGGAACGGTGGTTGGTAGTCGTCGTCGTTAACGCCAGTCAATGTATCAGAACCTATGTCAAACGCCTCGTCCCACTGAAGGGTGGTGGGAATAGTGTTCTTCATCTTTTGGGTTGCTACGACTTCGCCATCGACTTTCAGCGTCCCGGTGCCACCCTGACCTAAACCACTGGTGCTTCCATATGCGAGGGTTTCTGGTCCGAGGCCGTCATATTTGAAGTCAAACTCCAGAGTGTGCTTTCCGGGTGCCAAGGCTTCTTTGCCTTCCCATTTGATCCGTTCGAGATTCAACATATTCCAGAGAAAGACTGGCTTGCCATCAAGTAGGTAGAAACCATAACCGGCAAAGCGGCCGCCTGATGTCAAAATCATGCCTTCAGCACCACCTTCGGGCACATCTATCTCTGCTGTAATGGTGTACGAGCTGTTAAGAATACTTGGGGAATCTCCCTGAGGAACCCCAGTCATTGGCCGGACATAAACGAACTCGTTTCGTCCCGCCGCAATGCTTGGCCGAGGCAATGAAATTCTGGACGTTACCGAGGCATCCATCGGGAAGACCTGATACTTATTTGCTTCTTCTATAAATATAGCCTTCAGTTCTTCGATCTTCTCTGGGTGCTGCGCCGCCAGATCATTTCTTTGATTCATATCGGTGGTTAGATCGTAAAGCTCGAGCACTTGATTGTTCAAAGGGTCAGGGTTGGGCGTCTTCGGCGTTTCCCATGGCATCCGGTTTACTTTGGTGCTCAGTAACCAACCTTCGTGATACAAAGCCCATTGTCCCATCATTTCAAAGTACTGAGTTCGGTGACGGCTCGGTGCATCCTTGTTTTTCTCATCGAAAGTATATGCAAAGCTGGTGCCTTCAATTGGAGATTGAACAATCCCGTCGACTTCCAACGGTGCATCAATTCCGGTGACTTCTAGGATCGTCGGCACGACGTCGATTACATGCATGAACTGATCTCGCTGACCACCTTTGTCTGCGATTCCGTCAGGCCATGACACCACCATGTTCTGTCGGATGCCGCCAAGCCTGTTTGCATTCTGCTTGAAGTAATCGAACGGAGTATCAAAAGCCCAGGACCATCCTGCCGACATGTGGTTGTAAGTCTCTTCGGTTCCCCAAACATCGTACCACTGCAACTGCGTTTTTGCAGGCATCTCTGCGATACCGTTGAACCAAGCCACCTCGTTCGGTGTCCCCATCGGCCCGCCCTCAGCCGAGGTGCCATTGTCACCGTTGATGTAGAAGATCAGCGTGTTGTCGCGTTTTCCGAGGTCATCAATTGCGTCGATGACGCGACCTATCTCATGGTCGGTATAGGCCGCATAGGCGGCGAAAACCTCTACCTGTCGAACGAAGAGTTTTTTCTCGTCGTCCGTCAATTTATCCCACGGCTTGATTTTGTCTGCAGGCCAAGGCGACAGCGTTGCATCTTGCGGGACAAGCCCCAACTTTTTCTGATTCTCAAAAATTGTCTGCCTAAGTGCTTCGTACCCGCCATCAAACAGGTTCATCGCCTCGATCTTCTCGACCCACTCTTTGGTCGGGTGGTGCGGCGCGTGCGTTGCACCGGGCACATACTTGACAAAGAAAGGCTTACTTGGCTCGATTTGGTGCAACCGCGAAATGTGGTCAATCGCATCGTCGGCCATTCCGGTGATCAGGTTCCACTCAGGATCACCTTCAAACGGGTAAATCGGGGTGGTGTTTCGATATAGGTTCGGCTGCCATTGGTTCGCGTCTCCACCAACAAACCCAAAAAAGTACTCGAAACCTAAACCAGTCGGCCATTTGTCAAATGGACCAGCCTGGCTCGCTGCAAATGCTGGGGTGTTATGGTTTTTTCCAAACCATGAAGTGGCGTAGCCATTGTCTGAAAGTATCCTCCCGATAGTGGCTTTGTTGTCTGGAATAATACTGTTGTAGCCGGGATACCCGGTCGAAGATTCTGAAATCACTCCGAACCCGACCGAGTGATGATTGCGGCCTGTCATCAAGGCTGCCCTGGTCGGTGAACAAAGTGCCGTCGAATAGATATTCGTAAAACTCAAACCCTCTTTTGCCAATTCATCCATCGTATCAGTCGGGATGACGCCGCCAAAAGTACTAGGAATACCATACCCAGCATCATCCAACATGATGAGGAGGATATTTGGCGCGTTCTCAGGTGGCACGACACGCGGCGGCCACCAAGGGGTTGAATTGGTCGCTTGCTCCTCAATTTTTCCCCCAAACACCGGAGGTTCCGGAGGCAATTGCCTGCCATCAATTGTGGTGGTTCCGTCTGGAGAGCCCACTTGCGATTGGGATAGCGCCATTTCGGTAGTGGAAACGAATGAGACCAATACTGCTACAGTTAGCTTCAATCTATTGGTTGCAGGCATTTCTAACCCTCCCTCCACATTGACACACGGGATTGCGGTCAACCTTATTTCCGTCGGTTTCGGGTTTTAGAGCCGCGCTAGACCAAATCCCGTAGTGATATTCATATTCAAGAATGTTCTATGTGTAGCACTAGATTTCCTTGGCACGAAAATTTTTTTTGCGACCGCTATGGGCTCAGACCAGTCGTTCGCAGCACTTGGATTGAACGAGCGCTCCGCCACTCAACAGCCCCAACCAGCTAGCACCAGCGACCACCCGTCAGCACCCGGAACCAGTCGTCAGCGGTCCAGTCAGCGCCAGTGAACGGTTATCTAGCGGTCTCGTCAGCACTTGTCGGCACGGGTTAACGACTTCTCTAGCAGTCAGGCATGTCCCGTGTTCCCTCCCGAAATGCCCCCGGAACCGCCCCAGTTTCGCCCACCGATTGGAAAAGCTCTTAGGTTTCATCGGTTGGCAAGGATTCCTACCACCCCAGCCAGCTCTTCAGAACATGGAACGACGACAGGCACTTGGAGCTGAACTCGTCGAGAAATGCCCCCGTTTATGCCCCAGTGGTTTCGGGTGTTCTGAAACCCTCTGACCTCTCATCTTTCCTAACCTCTAGCAGGAGTTCTATGGGGGTGGGGAATAGGTATAAGTAATGAATAGAAACCGGAGGATAGAGAGAACCTGGTATCCTCGTTCCTGATCCATAATACATAGAGGGAAGAGGAGGTTATGGGGGAGATAGAGGAACCATGGCACTCGCGACCGATCGACGTTTACCGTTAGTCGGATCACCTAGAGGTCGCCGCCTTGATCGACCGCATCTGGGGCGAGCATCAGCGTGGAACGGGGTTTGGGAGCACCTCGGGATTTCGAACGCTGACCCCAAAGGCGACCTTGTCGGGCTGACAGAAGTTGAGTGTCGCGTTAAGTTCCTTAAAACGGGGGAACGAATGGACAGACGTCTTACCACAGTGCTTGCGGCGGACATTGTCGGCTACTCAGCACTGATGGATCATGACCGTGAAGGTACGATTAGTGCGCTCAGATCATTCCGTGAAGATACGCTCCAATTGATGCTGAAAGCCCATGGCGGGACAATGATCAAAAGCTTGGGCGATGGTTGGATCGCCGAGTTTAAGTCCACATCAGACGCTGCAGATTGCGCCATAGCAATACAGTCGGCGCAGAAACCAGACAATATCAAGCTTCGAATTGGCATCCATACCGGCGAGGTTGTCACCGAAGGTGATGACATTTTTGGTGATGGAATAAATGTCGCTGCTCGTCTCGAAGCTATGGCCGAGCCGGGTCAGGTTTTGATATCGGACACGTCTCACAACAGTCTTGACCGAGGCGACGCGTCCAAATTCGACGGCGGCGAGCAGACAGAACTCAAAAACATCACGCGCCGCATCGGTGTTTGGTGCTGGCCCAAGGGCACTTCAGCCAATCTGTCACCAACGACAGATGTCAGACCTGGGATTGCAGTGCTTCCATTCGACAATATGTCTGGTGATCCCGAACAGGAATTCTTTGCGGACGGCATCACCGAAGACATCATCACAGAATTGTCTCGTTTCCGCTGGCTGATGGTTGTGGCCCGAAATTCGTCCTTCACTTTCAAAGGCAAAAACACGGATATACGCGAAGTCGGTCGCATACTGGGAGTGCGCTATGTTCTCGAGGGTTCAGTCAGACGAGCTGGTCAACGCGTCCGCATTACGGGGCAGTTGATTGATGCGGAAAACGGCAGCCATCTCTGGGCAGATCGCTTCGACGGCGTGCTTGATGATATTTTCGACCTTCAAGACAAAGTCACGCTGGAGGTCGTAACGGCGATTGAGCCATCTCTAAGGCACGCCGAAACCAACCGTGCGCGCGCAAAACCTACTGATAATTTGGAAGCTTACGAACTTTACCTTCGAGCGCAGTCGCATTTCCATCTTTTAACGGATGAAGACAACCGAGAGGCCATACGTTTGACGACCCTCGCATTGGATCGTGACCCAGACTATGCGACCGCATCAGGTTTGTTGGCTTGGTTGCATATTCAACGAATGGTTCAAGGGCTTGAGCCTATTGGCGAAGGGGCGAAAGAGGCCGTAAAGGCAGCCGAGCGGGTACTGCTGAGTGATCGTGCAGACGGGATCGCGCTGGCGTATGCTGCGCATTCAATCTCAATGCTGGCGCGGGACTTGCCACGCGCGCGCGTTGCTTTCAAACAAGCTCTCGAGCAAAACCCAAACGCAGCAACAGTTCACATGCTGGCATCCATCAACCTTTTTCTTCTTGATCGGCCGGAGGAGGCACTAAGTCACGCGATTCAGTCTGTCGACCTGAGCCCGCACGATCCGTTGCGCCATGCTGCTTACATTGCTCAGGCAAGCGCACTCTTTCATCTTGGGCGCTACGAGGAATCGGTTAAGGCTTGCCGAGATGCCTTATCTGTGCGTTCAAACTTCGTAATGAGTCATCTCATGCTGATTGCTGCTCTAGGACACCTCACCGACGATGATGCGGCTCGCGAAGCGGTTGCGGATCTTCAGGCGTTGCGCCCAGGGCTGACCGTAACCTCGGCACAGACTCAATTACCAATATTCACTGTTCCATCTTGTGCAAACAATTGGCGTGAGGGTTGGTTAAAAGCAGGTTTACCACAATAAGTAATCAGTCGCGTTGTCATGAACGCTTGAACTTTAATTGGCGAGGTCAGAGGACGTCAGAGCACCCGAAACCACTGGGGCACAAACGGGGGCATTTCTCGGAGGGTTTAACCCCAAGTGCCTGCCGCTGTTCCATGTTCCGATGAACTGGCTGGGGTGGTAGGATTCGAACCTACGATACACGGTACCAAAAACCGCTGCCTTACCACTTGGCTACACCCCAACGGTGAGGCGCTGTCTACGATTGTTGGTTGGAGGGTTCAAGGGCTTTCGAGTGAAAAAAACTGACTTGGAGCAAAATTCTTTTGCCACGCTCCCGACGGTTCAAATTGGCGAAAATTCCGGTCATGGATTGCCTATCTGGAAAAGGATTTATTGGTCACAAAGCCAATGGGAAAGGTCAGAAACCGTCGAACACGGCCTTTCTGTCCGAGGGGCGGCGGGTCTTTCACCCACGCTCTGAGCAGCATTTTGAAGCTGGGAAACACATTGACCCGGAAATTCACCCCGGAATTGCAAACGCCTTTCATTCGCAGAAAATGGCGTCTAAAATATTGAAATTAAATTATAAAAACAACCAATCAGGTTGCAGGATTTCTAGAAAATACGTAGCAATGCAAATGCACTGGTATCCCGCGTTACAGGAGACGAAGATGAAGCTGAACCCGAATGTCGCAGAAGCACTGAACCGTCAGATCAACAGTGAGCTTCAGGCATCCTATATCTACCTTGCCATGGCCGCATATTTTGAATCGCAGGACCTGCCAGGATTCGCGCAGTGGTTCCGCGGCCACTCGGATGAAGAACAAACACATGCCATGCGTATCTTCGATTTTTTGGCGCAGCGTGGTGGGAGAATCGAGCTGGAGGGTATCGACACACCCAAGATGGACTATGACTCGCCGGTCGAGGCACTGGAATATGCGCTTGCCAATGAAGAAAAGGTCACAGGTCAGATCAATGCGCTGTTTGAACTGGCGCACGGGGTCAAGGAATACAGCACGCAAAACATGCTGAACTGGTTTTTGGCCGAACAGAACGAAGAAGAAGACTTGTTTGGCAAGATTCTCGACAAGACCAAGGCGGCCAATGGCGATCGGTGGAACCTGTTGCTGTTGGACAAGGATATGGGCACGCGACCCACCCAGGCTACGGAATAGGCGACGGGACGGCTGCGGTCGCCCCCGTTACTCGCGGATTTCAGAGGGGTCGACTCCCCATAGGCTCGATTTCCGGGCCCAGCCGCGGTAACCGCCAGCAGAAATTTGGCACCAGTCCAGGCTGCAACTGCCTAGGCGCGCCACCACCCCGGATTCGAATTGGGCACTGATCTGCGCATTTGGGTCGGGGCTGGCATAGACAGGCAGCATTTCGGATTCGATCAATACGGTCCGCACACCGGACAGTAGGGCATAGTGAACCCACCCGCCGGCACCGTCACGGTCCTGAACCTTGCGCCAATTGCCGTATTCAGCCGTGATTTGCAGCGGCATGCCGCGCCGTTTGAACACCCAGTCGATTCGATGTGTTAACGAAGGACCACGCCGAACATTGCCCTCGGCGGCTTTCATCGAAACATATCTTGGCAATGGCAGGTTGGTCACAGGGCCGCGGGCATCCTGTGCGCTGGCAGCCAAAGTGCCCAGCACAAACAGAAATACGGACAAAACCACCAGAAGGCGGCGTTTTACCGATAGAAAACCACTCACTGACTGCCTGCTCTTGTGCCTGTTGATTTGGTTCCGAAAAAAGGTCGTCTCAATGCGTTGGGGTTCTTGTGCCCCGCCTTATCCTGCGCCACGATGCCATGGCGCGCGAAGGTTTGCAAAGCGATGGGAGGGCGAAAGTGCCAAGAGAACGTCTGAGTGTTGTTGTAACGCGACGGTTGCCCGAGGCAGTGGAAACCAGACTGAGCGAGTTGTTCGACGTCCAGCTGCGCGAGGATGACACCCCCATGTCGCGCGAAGAGCTGGTCGCAGCAGTTCAGAGTGCAGATGTCCTTGTTCCAACGGTGACCGACACAATTGATGGCGGTTTGCTGGGGCAGGCGGGCGAAAACCTGCGCTTGATCGCCAATTACGGGGCCGGTGTCGACAATATTGATGTGTCGACGGCGCGACAGAGGGGCATTCTTGTTTCCAACACCCCCGGTGTGCTGACAGACGATACGGCCGATATGACCATGGCATTGATCCTTGCGGTCACGCGGCGTTTTCCCGAGGGCGTTGGTGTGATGCAACGGGGGGATTGGACCGGCTGGGCGCCGACCGCACTGTTGGGTGGGCGGATCGGTGGACGTCGCCTTGGCATTCTGGGCATGGGTCGGATCGGCCAGGCCGTGGCCCGCCGTGCCCGTGTCTTTGGAATGCAGGTGCATTACCACAATCGTCGTCGCCTACGCCCTGAGGTCGAAGACGAGTTGGAAGCCACCTATTGGGAAAGCCTAGACCAGATGGTCGCTCGGATGGATGTTCTTTCAATTCATTGCCCGTCGACCCCGTCGACCTTTCATCTGATGAACGCGCGTCGGTTAAAGTTGCTGAAGCCCTCGGCGGTTGTCATCAACACCTCTCGGGGTGAAGTGATTGACGAGAATGCGCTGACGCGTCTGATCCGATCGGGTGATATTGCAGGCGCAGGGTTGGATGTTTACGAACATGGCACCCAGGTAAACCCGCGTTTGCGGCAATTGCCCAATGTTGTTTTGCTGCCTCATATGGGATCGGCCACGTTGGAAGGGCGGATCGAGATGGGTGAAAAAGTTATTATTAATATCAAGACCTTCGAAGACGGGCATCGCCCGCCGGATCAGGTTGTGCCATCCATGTTGTGACGCAGCCGCGCCGAAGGAACAATTTTTCAGGAGGATACGATGCGACGAAATCTGATTTCAGGATTGTTTGTGACGGCGTTGACCATTGGCGGGGCGTCCTTTGCGCAGGAAACAGCGGATGCGGTAGCACCCGAGGGTGCCTCGGACGGGCAGGTTCAGGGCCTGACCGACGAAGTGATTGCCTCGCTTGAGGCGAAGTTGGCCGGTCAGCCCGTGACTTCGCAGAACTGGATGGTTGCTGCGGCGAACCCGTTGGCCGTTGAGGCCGGAGCCAAGGTTCTGCGGGCCGGAGGGTCTGCGGCGGATGCCATGGTCGCGGTGCAGGTCGTGCTGGGGTTGGTCGAGCCTCAATCCTCGGGCCTTGGCGGCGGCGCGTTTCTGGTTTGGTACGACGCGGCAACTGGCAAGTTGACCACGCTGGATGGGCGCGAGACGGCTCCGCTGGAAGCGAACCACCGCCTATTCCACGATGAGAATGGTGAGCCCTTGCAATTCTACGATGCCGTGGTGGGGGGGCTGTCAGTCGGTACGCCCGGTACGCCAGCGTTGCTGGAAGAGGCGCACCGGCGTTGGGGTCGCAGCCCGTGGCCTAGCCTGTTTCAGGATGGCATCACGCTGGCGGATGAAGGGTTCCTTGTATCTCCGCGATTGGCAACTTTGGTCGAGGCAGATGCTGAGAGGTTATCGCGTTTTCCTGTGACGGCTGAATACTTCCTGCCCGGTGGTACGCCTTTGCAGCAAGGTCAGCGCCTGATGAACCCGGACTATGCGAACACGTTGCGTGTTTTGGCCAGTGAAGGGTCGGCCGGGTTCTACGGCGGTGAAATCGCCGCCGGCATCGTCAGCACGGTGCGCGGAGCGCCCGGAAATCCCGGAGTTCTGTCCGGCGTAGATCTGGCGCTGTATCAGGTGATTGAACGCGAACCGGTCTGCGCTGCCTATCGTGTTTATGAGGTTTGCGGCATGGGGCCGCCCTCATCCGGGGCGCTGACGGTCGGTCAGATCCTTGGCATGCTAGACGGGTATGATCTGACCGCGATGGGCCCCGAGGATGCGAATGCTTGGCGGTTGATCGGCGATGCGTCGCGTTTGGCCTTTGCGGATCGCGGCCGTTACATGGCCGATCACGACTATGTACCGATGCCCACGCAGGGTCTGGTCGATCCCTCCTATCTGTCTGAACGCGGGCAACTGCTGGGCGGCGAGGGCGCGTTGATCGAAGCGACCCCGGGCAATCCAGAGTTCGATCACGCGTCGAACTGGGCGGATGATGTTTCGCTCGAGTTGCCCTCGACCTCGCATATCTCGATTGTCGACCAATATGGCAATGTGCTGTCGATGACCACGACGATTGAAAACGGGTTCGGCTCACGGTTGATGACCAACGGGTTCCTGCTGAATAACGAGTTGACCGATTTCTCGTTCAAAACCCACAGCGATGGTGTTCCGATTGCTAACCGGTTAGAGCCCGGCAAGCGGCCTCGTTCTTCGATGAGCCCGACGATAGTCATGCAAGATGGCAAACCGGTATTGGCCATCGGATCACCGGGTGGAAGCCGTATCATTGGCTATGTCGCCAAGTCGATTATCGCCTGGGCTGATTGGGATATGGATGTGCAACAGGCGTTGTCACTGCCGCATCTGGTTAATCGCTTTGGCACCTATGATGTAGAGCTGGGCACCGCGGCCGAAGGGTTCTCGGACCAGCTGATCGAATTGGGGTTCGAGGTGAACCCGCGCGATCTGACGTCGGGCCTGCATGCGATCGAAATCGGAGAGGTCCTGACCGGCGGTGCCGATCCGCGCCGCGAAGGCATTGCGCTGGGCGAATAAAAGGAAAATTACATGGTGCAGGCAGCAGCGTTGCCGCGAAACGAGGCCGGGATTGAAACGGCTGTCAGTATTTTAAAGCAGAGGTTTGGTGATCGCCTGCAAACTGGCGAGACGGTCCGAGAACAGCATGGCCACACGACGACCTGGATCAACAATCAGGTTCCGGACGCGGTGGTTTTCCCCCGTTCGACCGCGGAAGTATCCGAGATTGTCAAAACCTGTGCCCAGCACAAGGTGCCGGTGATCGCCTTTGGCACCGGCACATCGCTGGAAGGGCATGTGAACGCCCCGGCGGGTGGAATCTCGGTCGACCTGGGCCAGATGGATCAGGTGTTGGCCGTGCATGCAGGTGATCTGGATTGCGTCGTGCAACCAGGGGTGACGCGAGAAGACCTGAATACCCATCTGCGCGATCAGGGCCTGTTCTTTCCCATTGACCCCGGTGCCAATGCATCGCTGGGCGGGATGGCGGCAACGCGGGCCTCGGGCACCAACGCGGTGCGCTATGGCACGATGAAGGACAATATCCTAAGCCTTGAAGCGGTCATGCCTGATGGTCAGATCATCCGCACCGGCCACAGGGCGCGGAAATCCTCGGCCGGGTATGACCTGACCCGCTTGCTGATTGGGGCCGAGGGCACGCTGGGCATAATCACCGAACTCACCCTGCGCCTGCAGGGCATCCCCGAGGCGATCACCTCGGCCCGGTGCTCCTTTCCAACAGTTGATGCGGCCTGTCAGGCGGTGATGATGACGATCCAATACGGCGTGCCCGTGGCCCGGATCGAGCTGTTGGACGAACTGTCAGTCAAGGCAGCCAACGCCTATTCTGGGCTTAACCTGCCGGAAACGCCTTTGCTGCTGTTGGAATTCCACGGATCGGAATCCGGCGCGGTGGAGCAGGCCGAAACCTTTGGTCAGATCGCCGACGAGTTCGGTGTTATGGATTTCGCCGCCACCTCAACAACGGAAGAGCGCAACAAGCTGTGGCAGGCCCGGCATGATATGTACTGGGCCAGTCTGCAATTGCGCCCCGGTGCGCGGGGGATTTCCACCGATGTCTGCGTTCCGATCTCGCGCCTGGCGGAATGCGTCACCACGACCCGGGACAAGGCCAAGGAACTGGACCTGATGGCACCGATCGTGGGGCATGTGGGGGACGGGAATTTTCACACTCTGCTGTTGATCGACATGGACAACGCCGATGAGGTGGCGCGGGCGGATGGGTTTGTCGGTTGGCTGAACGATCTGGCCATCTCGATGGAGGGCACGTGTACCGGTGAGCATGGAATCGGGCAGGGCAAGCGACCCTATCTGATCAAGGAACTGGGCGCGGCGGTCAGCTATATGGATGCAATCAAAAAAGCACTCGACCCGGACAACATCATGAACCCGGGGAAAATCCTGTCGAATGCAGATTTCGACCATCGTTAAAATTTCGGGCTGAAAGCCACAAGGCTGCCCAAATTCCATTCTATCTTTCGCAAAAATGAGCAGCGATTGATTTTGGAATCTCAGATGGGCATTTTGCGGATTTTTGGTTTTATGGTGGTCGTAATATCGACTATTGCGGGCCTTGATTATTACCAACAGGGCAAAAAGCACGAAGGCACTTTGTCCGTCAGTGGTTATGTCGAATCGATCAAGCACCGTTTTGCGCAACAACAGGAAGAGCGTGAGGCCAAAGCCGTCGAACGTAACCGGAAAAAACGCTGGAAAGCCGGGGCCAAGTCTTATCTGCCAGCAGCCAGCGCCGGATGGGCACAATTTGAGCTGACCCAGATGGACAGCGCGCCCGTCGATACGGTGCTTTCGAATTATGCCCCGATCCCCCTGATCAGTTCGGTATCTGGTACGGCTGAACTGATGCGTCTGGTGAAAGGCGGCAAGAAAGGGATCGCGCGCAAGCTGAGCGAAACCGGGCTGGTATATGCCAAAGGTGATGAGGTCGTCTGGTTCGACATCAGCCTCAAACCTAAATCGGCGCGTAACTCGCTGGCGGGCATGGCCCTTTCGCGGCAGCAAAATTTCATGTCGCATACCGCGATCAAACAGGGTTTTGCGGTGATTGACGGTGTCGCATTCATGGAAATCACTCAGGACCTGACCAATCCCACCGAAGCGGTGGATTATCGCAGGATCATCGGGCGGATCGGGATTGACGAAGAGGTTGTGATCCGGATGGGCACTAATGCCGATGACGCCACGATTCTAGAGCTTTTGGAGGCCGTCGATTATGCCGCCCTTAACACTTTACTGACTTATCCGTCGCTTGTGGTGGGGCAGGGTGTTTCGGTCCAGCAAGACCGCCAGCCAGAGGTCGCCGAAAAGATGGATCAGCTGTATAAGGAAATGCAGTTGGTTCAGGAAAAGATCACCGATGAAAAGCTCAAGAATCTGGATGTCACGGCGATGATGGTCAATTCGATGACGGCGTCGGATTTCAACAGCGATGGCATCATGGATATTACCGGGGGTGAGGTATTCGAAAATCAGGACATCCTGCAAATCGGATATGGTCGGGCGCAAAAACTGCTGTTGGACTCTGATCAGCGCCAGGCGGCTTTGGCAGAAGAGGACCAGGCCAAAGGATCGGGGTTTTTCAACAGGCTGAAAAACAAGCTGCCAGCCTTTGCCGCGCCCAAGTACAAGGATACGGCAGTGAAACCGGCCCCGAAAAAAACCTCGCAACCAGTGCGCGTGCATAAGGGCGGGTTAGGGACGTCCTGCGCGCAGGTTGGCAGCATCAAGCGGTGTTCAGCCTCGGGGCAATAACGCCAATCACGATGATTCCGCAGTCTGTTTACGGTAGCGGGTCGTTTTTTTTCTCTCACTGGTCGGATGAATGTCGCGCCGGGTGCTTCAAATGCGCCATATGGTGTCAACTGAATTCAAGGGGAGACGCCCGGTTATGAAAACCCAAGTCAAAGCATTGGTTGTTGGCGGCGGCGCCGTTGGGACCTCGATTGCCTATCATCTGGCCAAAGCGGGTTGGGATGATGTGATGTTGATTGAACGGGATGAGCTGACGTCCGGCTCGACCTGGCACGCCGCTGGCCTGCTGCCGTTGTTCAACATGTCCTACGCGACAACTCACATCCACAAGTACTCGGTCGACTTCTACAAGACGCTTGAGGAAGAAACCGGTCTGAACGCAGGGTTTGCTGTGGTCGGCAACCTGCGCATGGCCCAAACGCAAGAACGTATGGACGAATACATGCTGTATGCGTCCACCGCCGAGACCTGCGACGTTGCATATGAATGGCTGACCCCGGACCAGATCAAGGAACGCTGGCCGCTGATCGAGACGTCGGACCTGAAGGGTGCGATCTACCACACTGAAGATGGTTACATTAACCCGGCCGACGTGACGCAGGCGATGGCCAAAGGCGCCCGTCAACGCGGCGTCGATATCGTCCGCAAGATGCAAGCCGATGCGTTCCACTGGAACGGTACCCACTGGGAAGTCACCTGCACTAAGATGGTCGAGAAGGGCGGCAACCTCATTCCTTCGGATGAGCAGGTTGTTATCACCGCCGAGCATGTCGTCACCGCTTCCGGAAACCACGCGCAGCGCACGGCCAAGATGCTGGGCATCAAAATGCCTGCGATCCCGGTCGAGCACACCTTTATCGTCATGGACAAAGACCCCGAGCTGGTCAAATGGCGCGAAGCTGGCAACCCCGAACACCCTGTTGTCCGTGATGCTGACAACGAATCTTACGCCCGCGAGGAACGTGGCGGCTGGATTCTGGGTATTTACGAACACGGCGCGCCTGCGCAGTTCGAACACGGCGTTCCGGACAGTTTTCGCGCGGACCTGTTCCCGCTGGATCTGGACCGGATTGCTGATCAGTACATGGCGATGGCCGAACGCGTGCCGTCCTGCGCCGAGTCTGGTCTGAAAGACGATTTCAACGGCCCGATCTGCTATACCCCCGACGGCAACCCACTGGTTGGTCCGGCTCCGGGCCTACGCAACATGTGGCTGGCTGAGGGTTTCAGCTTTGGTATCACGGCTGCAGGCGGCACCGGCTACTATCTGGCACAGATGATGGTGGATGGCGAAGCCGAGATCGACATGGCCTCGCTGGACCCCAAACGCTACAGCAGTAACTGGATGACCACCGAGTTCGCGGCCCGCAAGAACGAAGAATGCTATGAGCACGTCTACATCCTGCACCACCCGGATGAAGAGCGTGAAGCCTGCCGTCCGCTGCGGACTGTTCCGGCCTACGACCGTCAGAAAGCACGCGGCGCGCAGTTCGGTTGGGTTAACGGATGGGAACGTCCGAACTACTTCGGTCCCACCGATGCGCCAGATAACTTTGATAAGGAAAGCCGTTCGTTCCGTCGTGGTGGCTGGTGGCAATACGCCGTCGAAGAGGCCAAAGCGATCCGTGAAGGCGTGGGTCTGGTCGACGCGTCCGCGTTTACCAAGCATGTCGTCAAAGGCCCCGGTGCTACCCAGTTTCTGGACTGGTTCACCTGCAACAAGCTGCCCAAAGTTGGTCGTATCAACCTGACCTACGCGCTGACCTCGCATGGCACCACCCGAACCGAATACACCATCGTCCGCAATGGCGAGAATAACTATTACATCGTTTCAGCCGGCGCCTGGACCGAGTATGACGCCGACTATCTGCGTAAGGCGGCTGAGGACAAGATGGATGAGTTCGGCTATATCGAAATCCAGGACGTGACCACGCAGTGGGGCGTTTTTGCCATCGCCGGACCCAAGTCGCGTGACGTTCTGAAAGAGGTCATCAAGGACGCCGATCCGGAAACCGCGCTGTCCAACAAGCGTTTCCCGTGGCTGTCGGCCCGTCAGATCGAACTGGGCATGTGCCCGGTCAACGCGATCCGAGTGGCCTATACCGGTGAACTGGGCTGGGAACTGCACCACCCGATCGAGATGCAGAACTACCTGTTCGACTTGCTGGAAAAAGCGGGTGAGAAGCACGGTATGAAGCTGGTTGGCGCGCGCGCCCAGAACTGGTTGCGTCAGGAGAAATCCTATCGCGCCTTTGGAACCGAACTGGGCCGCGACGCGACCCCGCTGGAAGCTGACCTGCCGCGTTTTGTCGACCTGTCAAAGGACTTCCACGGCAAGGCCAAGCTGGAAGAAACCGGCGTGCGTGTGAAGTGCTGCACTTTGTTGATCGACGGACCGGACGATGCCGACCCGTGGGGCCGCGAGGCGCTGTACACGCCAGAAGGCGAGCGTGTGGGCCGTCTGACTTCAGGCGGCTACTCGGTGGCGTTCGAAAAATCCATCGGTATGGGCTACGTGAAACCTGAAATGGCAGTCGAAGGCACCAAGCTGAAGGTCAAAATTCAGGACAAGCTTTGGGATGCGGTCGTGACCTGCGACAGCCCCTACGATCCGAAAAACGAAACCATCCGCAAGGACGGTTAACCCGGACAGAGAACAGGCGGCGCGAAGGTGCCGCCTGTTTTACTATTGGCCGGGCTTTTCTGCGATAAAGGCCAGATTGTTCGCAGGCATCTCGACCATCCCGACGACGGTCAGGTTCTGGGCGCGCATCAACGCGGCAATGTCTTCATCATTTTTATACCCGATCTCAGCGTCTTGCTGGACCAGAGCATCGTGAAAGCGTTGGTCGCCATCGCTGGTCAATTGCCCCGAACGTTTGAATGGTCCGTACAGGATAAACCGCCCCTTGGGGGCCAACGCCTGCGCGGTTTCGGTCACCAGCATTTGTGTTTCCGGCCAGCTGATCAGATGCACCAGATTGATCAGGACGATCAGGTCCTGACCGACGAACTCGGTGTGCCAACCTTGCGCTGTGGCGTCCAAAGCCACTGCGTCCACAACGTTGGGCAGATCGGCAGCATAGGCTTTGATGCTGGTTATCCGCTCGACCTCGACTTCGGTCGGTTGCCAGATGAGGTTTGGCAGGCACTGGGCGAATGCGCTGACATGCTGGCCGGTGCCGCTGGCAATTTCCAGCGCCCGGCCTGCCTTGGGGGTCCATTGAGCCAGTAGGTCACACAAAGCTTCGGCATTGCGGGTCGCGGCAGGGGCGACAAGCCGCCCGTCCTGACCTTCGGTGGCAACGCTGGCGTTGGAGGGGAGGGTTCTTTTGCTCATCGACGCAACCTTTTCGGGCTGAGGGCAGCAATGATTTCAGGGTCCAGTTCAGATGTCGCGCCGGTTGTCAGATCAGCAACCAGTTGCGAAGCCGCCGGAGAGGTCTGGAACCCATAGCCCCCCTGACCCGCAGACCAGACAAAGGACGGATCAGACGGATCGGGCCCCAATACCAAAGTTCCATCCGGCGCGAAGCTGCGTAGCCCTGCCCAGTTTACCTCAACCCGGGTGACGGGTTCGGTCACCATCTCTTCGTACCGGGCCAGCCCCTCAGCCAACACCATGTCATCGGTGTAGGCATCCTGCGGTGGTACGGGGTCGGCCTCGCACGGGGAAACCAACAGTTTGCCTGCATCGGGCTTGGCATACCATGTCTCACCCGCGCCCAACATCATCGGCCAGCCGCTCAGGTCATGCCCGCCGGGGGCAGGCAGCCGCGCCATCGACCTGCGTTTCGGAATTATTCCGATTGGTGCAATCCCCGCCATCACGGCGATCTCGTCAACCCAAGGGCCGGCAGCATTGATCAGGATGCGGGCTTCAAAGACTTCCCCAGCCTCGACGACCCAGCGCCCATCCTTGCGAATGGCGGTGACCTTGGCCTTGGTCACCACGTCACCGCCATTGCCGCGAATGGTGCGGGCGAAATCCTGCAGCAACCGGTCCGTGTCGATATCAAATGCCCCACTGCTGAGCGCTGCGAACCCAAGAGTGTCGGGGTTCAGGATTGGCACACGTGCCAGCGCCTGCGCCGTTTGGATCACCTGCATATTCAGATCCTGGACGTCCCGTTCAAAGATTTCGGCCTGATCCTTACGACCAACCAACATCAGATCGCGGGGCGTCAGATACCCGCCGTTTTCAGCTCGCATAAACGCGGCACTGGCCCTGTTCAGCGCAACGACGGAGGGCGGACCATAGTTTTCCTCGAACAACGCGGCGGACCGGCCAGACGCGTGATAGCCCAACGCATCCTCAGCCTCGAGCACAGTTACCCGACCGTGATATGACAGGCGTGCCCCGGCGCTCAGACCGGCGATACCGCCGCCTATGACAAGAAAATCAATCATATGTCCCCTTTTCACCGCGTACCTATTATGGCGAAACCGATCGTCCTAACCTGCCTGGAACTCTAAGCAGGCTTGAATTTGCGCATCAACCCATCCAAAGAAGTAACAAGCAATAACAGGAGGGCAGGGTGAGTACCGCAGATCTACACCCGATGGCCACGGGGCATATTCCGTCCTACGTGACCCAGGCGGACGGCAGTGATTTTCTTTTAACGTTCATGTTTGTGTTTACCGTTTTGGTGATTGTTCTGATCGGGGTTGGATATTTCACCCTGCATTCGATCCCCGAAAAGATAGCGCACGAATCCAACCACCCTCAGTTCCAGTTGGTCGGGATACTGGCCTTGCTGGCGCTGTTCACCCATAACGGGTTGTTCTGGGTCGCCGCCATTCTGGTGGCTGGGTTCCAGTTCCCCGATGTGGCCGCTCCACTCAGAGCTATTGCGGATGCAATCCGATCTTTGGGCAATCAACGCCCCGAAGGCCCCGCACCGGCCCAACCCACCGAACCCACCGCGCAGCAGGAGCATTAGAATATGCTTGAGACATTGATGTGCGCGCTGGTGACGGTGCTGCCCGACTACCTGTTTCGACGCTACGTGCAGGGTAAGCGGATCGGGCATGAGATTACCCTGTTTACCATGTGGTACGAACTGCGCTGGGGTCTGACCACCTGTGCGATTCTGGCGCTGACCGTGATCACCACGCTGTTCTACTTTCATCCGGCGAGCAAGACGGCGGCCTCGTATTTCCGCACCGTGACGATCCTGCCACAACTGGGTGGTCGCGTATCCGAGGTCTATGTGAAAAACAATGAACCCGTGACAGCGGGGCAGCCGATCTTCCGGATCGAGGATTTCACACAGAGAGCCATGGTCGAGGCCGCGCACGCCGATATAGCGCAGGTTCAGGCATCGCTCAGGGTGGCGCAGACCGATCTGGCTGAGGCTGAGGCTGGCATCGCCGGGGCACGCGCTGCGTTGGATCAGTCGCTTGAGGATCTTGAACGCAACACCACGCTGCGGGACGAAGGGTCCAGCGCCGTGCGTCTGGCCGAGATTGACCGGCTGGAAAACCTGGTGGCCGAGCGTGAGGCACAATTGCGGGCCGCCGAGTCACAGCGCGCAGCAGTCGTGCAGCAGATCGAGGAGTTGATCCCCGCTCAACTGGCCAGCGCCAACGCTCAGCTGGACGCTGCCCTGACCGAGCTGGACAAAACCGTGATCAGCGCCGGTGTCACTGGCCGGATTGAACAGTTTGGCCTGCAGGTCGGCGACTATGTCAGCCCTCTGTTGCGTCCGGCAGGTATCTTGGTGCCGTCACACTCGGGCCATGATCGGTTTCAGGCCGCTTTCAACCAAATGTCCGCTCAGGTTATCAAGCCAGGAATGATCGGAGAGCTGGGTTGTATGACCAAGCCGTTCACCGTGATCCCGATGGTCGTGGTTGAGGTGCAGGATGTTATCCCCTCGGGCCAAATTCGCCCTTCGGATGAGCTGCGGGATGTGCAGGCCAATACCAATCCCGGATCAATCCTGGTGTATATGGAGCCGCTTTATAAAAGCATGGCCGATGACATCCCGCCGGGCAGCAACTGTCTGGCCAATGTATATACCGACAACCACGAACGGCTAGAGCATGAGGATTTGGGTTTCTGGAAATCTGCAACGCTGCATGTGATCGACACGATTGGCGTTGTTCACGCTGCGGGCCTGCGCCTGCGTCTGATCCTGATGCCGGTGAATACGTTGGTTTTGACCGGTCATTAAACCAACCCCGGCCGCGCCGTCACTTAGTCGCGCGGCCGGGTATTTTCGCCTCGGTCAGTGAGGCATAAGAATAGGCCAGAACGCAGGCTGCGAAGCCTGCCACAAAGCCAAATACCGTGGTGTATGAGTTGCTGAGGGCATAGACGGAACTGCCCAAGGCCATGCCGACAGTGCCACCCAACAGTTGAAACGTCATGGATATCCCGCTGGCCTGCCCGTGCAGATCCTGTGGCACGGCAAGCATGATGGTCCGTCGGGGCGGGACAAACAGGAACGGTACACAACACCCCCACAAAACATAGCCAGCGAAGATCGGCGCCGTGACTTCCAGATGCATTCCCAACGCAACCAGCACGATGGCCAGTGTCCCCAACGCTGTGCCCGTCAGCGATGGGCCGCGCGTGCCAAACCTGTCGGCCACCTTACCGGCCAATGGGGCCACGAAGATCTGCGGAAACGCGATTGGCAAAAGGGCGGCACCGGCGGCCAGCGGTGAAAAGCCAAGTTTGGTTTGAAAATACGACGCGCCGAACACAAACAGGGCAATCTTGCCGAACTGCGCAGTGAACAGGATCATGTTCGAGGCCGCGAAACCCGGCTTTGCAAATAGTGATATTGCAATCAGTGGCGTTTGAATGCGTTGTTCGACCCGGACAAATAGGGCCAGCGCTACGAAGCCTGCAAGAAGCGCCATAATCACCTCGGGCTGGGTCCAGCCCCGATCTGGCCCCTCCATGATCCCGAACACCAGCGCAGCCAGACCCGGCACCAGCAGCAACAGACCCTTCCAGTCAAACCTAAGCTCAGGCTGGTGTGGTGGATCACGCCAGTAGGCCCAGGCAATCGCGGCAACAGCCAATACAATTGGCGGGTTGACCCAGAAAATCCAGCGCCACGACAAGTATTCGGTCAGTATGCCTCCGACCAGTGGCCCCAGTGACAGAAAGACTGTTCCGATGCCGCCGTACAGACCAAGGGCAAGACCGCGTTCCTTTTCATCGAAAGATTGGATCAGCACCACCATCGACAAGGGAAAGATCAGCGCAGCACCAACGCCCTGAACCGCGCGGGCCGTCAGCAGCGCCAGGCCGCTCTCGGCAAACCCTCCCAACGCTGAGGATAGACCAAAGATTAGAAGGCCCACGCTCAGCAAAACCCGGATGCCCAAAATGTCGCCCAATCGTCCCGCAGCGCCGGCAAAACAGGCCAACACCAAAAGGTAAATATTGACCACCCAATGCGCATCCAACCGCGACAGATTTAGTTCGGCCCGGATGGTGGGCAACGCGACACTGACGACTGTTTCATCCAGCAATATGACGCCAAGAATGGCCCCCATCGCGCCAAGTATCCACCAGCGGCTGCGATCTTGTGCCTTGGTTTGCATCGGTTTTTCGTCCCACCGTTGATGGATCACCGACCCCATCAGGTCTGGTGCCGGCCCGTTCGTCAAGGCGCACTCCAACAAAAAAGGGCCAGCCAAATGGCCAGCCCTTCGGTGTGAGTGTTGTTAGGTTTACTGCGGAATGTCGCCTTCCAGCCCTTCGACGTAGAAGTTCATCCCTGCCAGTGTACCGTCATCGGCGGTTTCGCCTTCTGCCAGCCAGTCGCTGCCGTCCTGCTTTTTCAGCGGACCCGTGAAGGGGTGGTATTCACCTGCGGCCATGGCGGCCTTCATCGCCAGCGCTTCTTCTTTCACTTCGGCAGGAACCGCGTCCGAGATTTCGCCAATCTCAACCATGCCTTCTTTGATGCCGTCCCAGGTGTTCACGGTTTCCCACGACCCATCCATAACAGCCTGAGTGCGCGCGATGTAGTATGGCGCCCAGTTGTCGATGATCGAGGATACGCGCGGCTTGGGGGCGTATTCGCTCATGTCCGAGGCCTGCCCGAAGGTGATTACGTTGCCTGCCTCTTGCGCGGCCGCCTGCGGCGCGGTCGAGTCAGTGTGCTGCAGGATCACGTCGGCGCCCTGTTCGATCAGAACGGTGGCGGCGTCCGCTTCTTTTGCGGGATCGAACCAAGTGTAAGCCCAGACAATCTTGAACTCGACATCCGGGTTCACCTTCTTGGCGTGAATATAGGCCGAGTTGATGCCGCGGATCACTTCGGGGATCGGGTAGGAACCAATATAGCCGACGATGTTCGACTCGGTCATTTTACCGGCGATGTGGCCCTGAACGGCACGACCTTCATAAAAGCGAGCAGAATAGACCGAGACGTTGTCGGCGGTCTTGTAGCCAGTCGCATGCTCGAACTTCACGTTCGGGAATTTCTTAGCCACGTTAATGGTCGGGTCCATATAGCCGAACGAAGTGGTAAAGATCAGGTCAGCCCCTTCCAGCGCCATCTGAGTCATCACACGTTCAGCGTCCGGGCCTTCGGGCACTGATTCCACGAATACAGTTTCGACCTTGTCACCGAAATGCTCTTCGACCGCCAGACGGCCCTTGTCGTGTTCATAGGTCCAGCCGCCGTCGCCGACGGGGCCGACATAGACGAAACCGACTTTGGTTTTGTCTTCGGCCATGGCGCTTGTCGCCAGACCCAGCGCCATGGCGGCGCTTGCCAAAAGTGATGTGAATTTCATGTGTTACTCCCCAAGTTGGTTTAATTGGCCCCTAGTGTGAGGCATGGAAGACCCGGCCTAGTGAGGCAGGTGCGCTGCTCTTGTCGGCCGAAAGGATCACAAGCACAAGGATCGTGATGATATAGGGCGACATTGCCAGATACTCGACTGGAATGGCAACGCCCGCCGCCTGCAAATTAAGCTGCAACACCGTGATTCCGCCGAACAAATAGGCTCCCAGCAAGGCGCGCCATGGCTTCCAGCTGGCGAAGACCACCAGCGCCAGGGCGATCCAGCCGACACCGGCCGTCATGCCCTCTGTCCACTGCGGGACGCGGATCAGGCTGATATAGGCTCCGCCGAGGCCCGCGCAGGCGCCACCGAACAGGATCGCCATGATGCGGATCTTGATGACCTTGTAGCCCAAAGCATGCGCCGCATCGTGGTTTTCGCCCACCGCGCGCAGGATCAGACCGACACGGGTGTATTTCAGAACGGCCCACACGGCGGCCGTCAGGGCGATACCGACATACAGGATCGGGTCATGCTGGAACAGGATCGGACCGATCACAGGGATATCGCTGATCACCGGGATGTGGATGTCACCCATGCTGGGCGGTTTGATGCCAACATAGCTTTGACCCAAAAGGGCACTGAATCCGAGGCCAAACAGCGTCAGCGCCAGACCACTGGCCACTTGATTGGCCAGCGCGAACTGTGTCAGCAGCACAAACAGCAGCGACAGTACGGCGCCGCCGATGGCCGCCGCAATGAACCCCAGCCAGGGCGATCCGGTTTCGACTGAGATCGCAAAGCCGCTGATTGCACCCACGATCATCATGCCTTCGACGCCAAGGTTCAGGACGCCTGCTTTCTCGACCACCAGCTCTCCGATTGCAGCCAGCAGCAGCGGGGTTGCAGCCACCATTAGCGACGCGATCAGAAGTACGGGATTAATTTCGCCAAGGTCCATGGGTCACTCCTTGACCAGAAAGAGGAAAACAGACGCAGCGCTTGCCGCAAGACACACAAACATCGGGGCAAGCCGGGTTAAGAAACCAAACCGTTCGGGCCAAGGACCGCTTAGGCGCTCTGCGAGTTTGTTCATGGGGTGAAACAGGACGACAATCAGCAATCCGGCGACTACCCGAGCCGTGTCGAAACTGTTCGTTGCCATATCGGTTAAAAGCAGGACGCATCCCATGAATATTGGAAAGAGTAGTCCGAGACCTACGTGAATAATCATCGCGCGGCGATCTGTTTGAATGGCGCTGACTAAGGCATTCATAACGCTACCTCGCTATGGGCCGCACGGATGCGGTAGTTGGTCAAAAGGTCGAAAGCCAGCAGGAAGAACAGAAGCATTCCCTGGAACACCTGAATGGCAGCGGCGGGCAGGCCCAGCTGAGACTGCGCGATTTCACCGCCGATATAAGTCAGCGCCATCAGGCCACCGGCCAGCAGGATACCCACCGGATGCAGGCGGCCCAGAAAGGCCACGATGATCGCGGTAAAGCCATAGCCGACGTTAAAGTCGATGCTGACCACACCCGATGGGCCGGACACTTCGAACATCCCAGCAAGCCCTGCCAGCGCACCGGACAGACCCAGACAGAACAGGATCAGACGTGCCGGGTTCACGCCTGCAAACTTTGCCGCGCGAGGGGCTTCTCCGGTCAGCCGGATGTGGAAGCCCAACATGTGTCGGTTCAGCAGGACATAGGCAAAGATCACCGCGATCAGCGCGGTCACGACACCCCAGTGCATCCCGGACCCCGCGATCAGTTCCGCATTATGTGCGCTTTCATAGGATTGCAGGTTACGCGAGCCGGGAAAGCCGAAGCCTTCAGGGTTTTTCAGCAGGCCCAGCGAGACCGAGGCCAGCATCTGTTCGGCCACGTACACCAGCATCAGCGAAACAAGTATTTCATTGGTGCCGAAGCGGACCTTTAGAAAGGCCGGAATGGATGCCCACAACCAACCGCCAAGCGCGCCAGCGATCACCATGATCGGAAAGACGTAAAACGCCTCTAGCGGATAGAAGGCCAAGCCCGCACCGGCCCCAAAGATGGCACCCATGATGTATTGACCCTCGGCCCCGATATTCCAGATACCGGCGCGGAAACCCAGCGATAGGCCAATGGCGATCAGCACCAGAGGTGCCCCTTTCACCAGCAATTGCGGACGGTAATAAAAGGCGAATTCTCCGAACAGAGGTTCCCAGAAAATAGTGCCGATGGCTTCGATCGGGTTCTTACCCAGAATGGCGAACAGAATGCCGCCAAACACCATCGTTGCCAACACCGCCACCAGCGGGGTGGCATAAGACCACGCCTTGGACGGCTGCGGCCGTTTCTCCAACACAATCATCCGCTCATCCCCCTGATTTCATTCTTTTGTAATGGATTAGACATGGGCCACCTCCATGCCATGTGCGCCGCCCATCATCAGGCCAATCTCATCCACGGTCAGGCCGGTGGTTGGGCGCGGCGCGCTCAGACGCCCTTCGTTGAGGGCGGCAAAGCTGTCCGAGATTTCCATTAATTCATCTAGATCTTGGCTAATGCAGATGACTGCGGTTCCTTTGGCCGCCAGGTCCAGAATGGACTGCCGGATCGAGGCTGCAGCCGCCGCGTCCACGCCCCAGGTGGGCTGGTTCACCACCAGAACGTCAGGGTTCTGCAACACCTCGCGTCCGATCACGAATTTCTGCAGGTTGCCGCCTGATAATGACCGCGCCGCATTTTCGGGGCCCGGCGTGCGGACGTCGAAGGCGCTGATGATTTTCTCGGCGAAACTTTTGGTTTCTGACCACTTCAGAAAGCCGTTGCTTTCCAAACCTTCGCGCACCGAACCGGTCAGCAAAGCGTTTTCGGTCAGGCTCATGTCCGGGGCCGCTGCATGGCCCAGCCGTTCTTCGGGCGCGGTCAGCACGCCCAGCTTGCGTCGGGCCGTCGGCCCCAGCTTGCCGATCGGCTGGCCGTTAAACTTGATGGCATCTGCTGTTGTCTGGATTTCACCGGACAGGACGCCCAGCAGTTCATCCTGACCGTTGCCAGCCACACCGCCGACCCCCAGAACCTCGCCCTTACGGACTGTCATGTGAACGTTCTTCAAAGCCGTGCCAAATTCCGAGGGCGACGGAACCGACAGCCCGCTTACATCCAGCGCTACCTCGCCAAATTCACGCCCCGAGCGTTCCGGTGTCTGCAAGGTCGAGCCGACCATCATCTCGGCCATGTCCCGCGCCGAGGTTTCAGAGGGCACACACTCACCTACGTTCTTGCCCAGACGCAAAATGGTGGCGTGGTCGCAAAGCGTGCGAATTTCTTCCAGCTTGTGCGAGATATACAGGATCGAGGTGCCCTCGGACCGCAATTTGTTCAGTGTTTCGAACAGGATCTCAACCTCTTGCGGGGTCAGAACCGAGGTCGGCTCGTCCATGATCAGCAGCTTGGGGTCCTGCAACAGGCAGCGGATGATCTCGACCCGCTGACGCTCGCCGGCGGAAAGATCGCCAACGGTGCGGAACGGGTCCAGCGGCAGGCCATAGGTTTCCGACACTTCGCGGATACGCGAGGCCAGATCGCCCATCGGCGGCGGGTTCTCCATCCCCAGCGCGATATTTTCGGCCACGTTCAGCGCGTCAAACAGCGAGAAGTGCTGGAACACCATCGCGATCCCGTCGGCTCGTGCGGCGCGGGGTTCCGGTGGCGCAAAAGCCTGACCGCGCAGCAGCATTGTGCCGCTGTCGGGCTTCACCAGCCCATAGATCATTTTCACCAGCGTGGATTTACCCGCGCCGTTTTCGCCCAGCAGGGCATGAACTTCGCCTTCGCCGATGTCAAAGGACACCTGATCATTGGCCACGACGCCGGGATAGGCCTTGGTTAAACCTTGTAAGCTTAGCAGTGGAGTGGTCACGCGCTCAGGTCCTTTTTCAATTCGTTCTGCCGGGCGGGACGCAGCAGGTCTGCTGCGACGCCAACGGCGATCATCTGCGGGTGTTTGCCCAAGTCGGGGTCGCCGATTGGACAGGTGATCCGGTTAATCCGTTCGGGCATATGCCCCAGCGCTGCCAACCGAGACCGGAATCGCGCCCATTTCGTAGCCGAGCCGATCAGCCCCGCAAAGCGGAAATCGTGTGAAAGCAGCCGGTTGCACAGCTCCAGGTCCAGATTGTGTGAATAAGTCAGCACAAGATGTTCGGCATTGGTCGGCGCGTGGCGCACCAACTCGGCCGGTTTTGCTACCGGAACCACTGTTACTCCGTTTGGAACCGTGTTCGGAAAACGCTCAGGTGCAGTGTCGACCCATGTGATTGCCAGATCGGGCAATGGTGCGAGCACATCCACAAGTGCACGGCCGACATGACCTGCACCCCATATCCACAGATTGCGGGCCGGTTTGTGTACCGGTTCAACCATCCAGCCGTCGATCAGTTGCGGATCGGGCGCGATACCCTGACCGCGCGCAGCCGCCAGCAGGCGTTTGACGGACAGGGGCATGTCACCTCCCGCTGCCGTTCTTGCGATGACCATATCGTCCAGAGCGTCCACCGCGTTGGCGTCAAAGACTTCGCTAAACAACGAGACCGCGCCGCCGCAGCACTGCCCCATGTCTGGGCCAAGCGCATGATGCGTCAGTCGCGAGGATACGATTTGGGTTCGTGCGGCCTGGGCTGCTTCGTATTCAAGTACGCCACCCCCGATTGTACCGCTTTGCCCATCCTTCCAAACCAGCATAGCGGCCCCAACTTCGCGTGGGGACGACCCTTTGATCGCCGCGATGACCACCCGAGTTACTTTCCCGTTGGTTTTGACCGCCTCCCTCAAAGCCTCCAGGTCGAATCCCATCAGATGCCTCCCTTCACCCTTTGGACGCCGCGCCAGACTTCTTCGGCCGTGGCAGGCGCATCCAGTGCCGGGTAGCTGTCTCCACAGGCCGCCACCGCGTTGGACAGTGCCAGCCAGGCGGAAATTCCTAACATAAAGGGCGGCTCACCCACCGCTTTTGAGCGATAGATCGTGTCTTCGCGGTTCTGTCCGTCCCAGAGTGCGACGTTGAAAATGTCGGGTCGGTCCGAACAGGCGGGGATTTTGTAGGTTGACGGTGCATGCGTGCGCAGGTTGCCCTTGTCGTCCCAGACCAGTTCTTCGGTCGTCAGCCAGCCTGCGCCTTGCACATAGCCACCTTCTACCTGCCCGATATCCAGTGCCGGGTTCAGCGACGCACCCGCATCATGCAGGATGTCGGTGCGCAGAATGCGGTTCTCTCCGGTCAATGTGTCGACGGCAACCTCGGTGATCGAAGCGCCATAAGCAAAGTAGTAAAACGGGCGGCCCCGGCCCTTGATCCGGTCCCATTCGATCTTAGGCGTCTTGTAGAACCCGGTTGCCGACAGACTGATGCGCCCTTGATACGCCAATGCAGCGGCTTCAGCGAAGGTATAGCGTTCTTCGCCGACCGAGACGTGGCCATCCGTGAAGGTAACGCTGGACGGATCAGCCTGATGCCGTTCGGCCAGATAGTCGGCCATCCGATCGCGGATCGTGTCGCACGCGGCCTTCACCGCCATGCCGTTCAAGTCACTGCCCGAAGACGCGGCCGTGGCAGAGGTATTCGGCACCTTGGCCGTGTCTGTGGCGGTGATCTTTACCAACTCGAGCGGAATGCCAAAGCGCGAGGCCGCAACCTGCGCGACTTTCTGGAACAGGCCCTGGCCCATTTCTGTGCCGCCATGGTTCAAGTGGACCGAACCGTCCTGATACACATGCACCAGCGCACCCGCCTGGTTCAGGTGGGTCAGCGTGAAGGAAATCCCGAATTTCACCGGAGAGAAGGCGATGCCTTTCTTGATCACGCTGTTTTCGGCGTTCCACGCCGCGATCGCCGTCTTGCGCGCGGCATAGTCGCTGGATTTCAGCAGCGCTTCGGTCATGCCGTGCAGTTCGAAATCGGTGACTTCCATGCCGTAGGGCGTTGTATTGCCGCCTTCCGGCACCGGGCGCACGGGCGGAGCGGTCTCAACCTGCTCAACAGCGCCAAGGCTTGTCAGATCCTCATGCGGATCGACGCGTTCCAACGGACGCTTCGCCAGATGTTCAGGTTCCATGGTTGGCGGATGGGCAGGGTCGTAATAGTTCCGGCGGCGCAGCTCGACCGGGTCCAGACCCAATTCATAAGCGGCGTGGTCCATGACCCGTTCAATCGCGATCATGCCCTGCGGGCCGCCAAATCCGCGGTAGGCGGTGGCGGATTGGGTGTTGGTTTTCAGCCGGTGGCTTTCAATCCGCGCATTGGGCAACAGATAGGCATTATCCGAATGCAGCATGGCACGGTCAGCGACCGGCAGGGACAGGTCCTGCGCCCAGCCGCAGATGGCGTATTGCAGGAAGGACACGCCCTGAATATGGCCATGCTCATCAAAGCCTGCGCGATACGAAATCCGGAACGCATGGCGCTTGCCGGTGATGACCATGTCATCGTCGCGGTCATAGCGCATCTTGCAGGCCTTGCCGGTTACACGCGCGGCAATGGCACAGGCCACGGCCAGCGCGTTGCCCTGGCTTTCCTTGCCGCCGAACCCTCCGCCCATGCGGCGGGTTTCGACCCGTACGGCGTGCATTGGAACGCCCAAAGCGTCAGCAACCTTGTGCTGAATCTCGGTCGGGTGCTGGGTCGAGGAATGCACCAGCATATCCGCACCTTCGTTCGGCACGGCCAGGGCGGCCTGACCTTCCAGATAGAAATGTTCCTGCCCGCCGAGCTCAAAGCCCCCGTCGATAACATGGGTCGCGCCCGCGATAGCCGCATCCGCGTCGCCCTTGGCATAAATGCGCGGGCCTTCCTCGAACCGGCTATTGGCAGCAAGCGCCTCTTCGACCGTCAGGATTGGGATTTCTTCGTCATAGTCGATCTTGCCCAGCCGTGCGGCCTTGCGGGCGGCCAGATGGCTGTTGGCGACCACCAGAAAAACGGGTTGGCCGATATAGTGAACGGTGCCGTCAGACAGCAGCGGCTCATCATGGATCGAGGGCGAGACATCGTTGGCAAAAGGCAGGTCTTCGGCCGTCATGACCATCTCGACGCCTTCGGCTGCTTTGACCGCGGACAATTCCATCGCGGTGATCTTGCCCTTGGCAATCGGGCTCATACCGAACGCCAGATACAGCGTTCCCTTGGGCGTCGGAATGTCATCTACGTAGCGGGCGGTGCCGGACACATGAAGCGGCGCTGCGTCGTGGGGGAGGGGTTTTGTCACGCTCATGCCGACACCTCCAGCACGTTGGTCACGTGGCCCTGATCTTCAAGGTAATACCTTTCCAGCAGCGCCTTGGCCGTCTCAAGCCGATAGGTGGCCGAGGCGCGCATATCCGTCATTGGTGTGAAGTCATCGTCAAAGGCCAGCATCGCAGTATGCACCGTTTCACGTGTCCATGGATTGCCGTTCAACGCGGCCTCGACTTGAGTGGCGCGTTTTGGGACGCCGGCCATGCCACCAAAGGCGATGCGCGCCTGGTCGACGACACCATTTGAAACGGTGATGTTGAAACAGCCACACACGGCCGAGATATCCTGATCGAACCGTTTGCTGATCTTATAAGCCTTCAGGCGATCCGCCTGACGGGGGAAGCTGACGGCCTCAACAAACTCGCTGGGGCTGCGGTCCTGCTTGCCGTAGTCGATGAAGAACTCCTCCAGCGGTATCGAACGGCGGTCGTTGCCCTTGCGCAGATGCAGGGTGGCGTTCAGGGCAATCAGCGCGGGCGGGTTGTCCCCGATTGGGGAGCCATTGGCGATGTTGCCGCCGACGGTGGCCGCGTGGCGCACCTGAACGCTGGCATAACGGCGGATCATCTCGGCGTACGAGGGGTGCAGATCGGTCAGCGCCTCGCCCATGCGGTTCATATCGACCATGGCCCCAAAACGAATTTCATCGTCCGCTATTGTAATGTCTTTCAGATCGTCACAGCGATTCAGGAAGATCACCGGATCAAGATCGCGCAATTGCTTGGTGACCCACAGCCCTACATCGGTTGCGCCCGCGACCAGAGTGGCATCTGGGTGTTCGGCATAGACCGCGGCCAATTCGTCAGAGGAGCCCGGCAGCATGGGCATCGTGGCAGGTGTAGAAACAGGTTTGTCCTTGACCCAGACGGGCACGGGGTGTTCTTCGGCGGCTTTTGCTGCCCGAATGATCGGGGCGTACCCGGTGCAGCGACAAAGGTTCCCTGCCAACTGCGTGTCATGATCCTTTGCGCCGCTCGAATGGCTGGCCACCATCGACATCACGAAACCGGGGGTGCAAAAGCCGCATTGCGATCCATGCAGATCAACCATGGCCTGCTGCACCGGATGGGCTTCGCCATTTGGGCCGCTTGCACCTTCGACGGTTCGAACCGCTTTGCCGTGCAGTTGCGGTAAAAACAGGATGCAGGAATTCAGCGCCTTGGCGCCGCTTTCATCCGTGACCATGACGGTGCAAGCCCCGCAATCACCTTCGTTGCAGCCTTCCTTGGTGCCGGTCAGGCCCCGATCCTCGCGTAGCCAATCCAGCAGGGTTGCTGTCGGATTGACATCCGCCAGTTCCACTGTCTCTCCGTTCAGAAGAAACGTGATATCCATTCGAGAAACCCGTCGCCTTACCCGGTTGCGCCCCTGTGGCCCTCCTTCGATGCGACGTAGAAAGAGTGGCGGGCGGAAAGCTTGCCATTAGATGTTAGAAACAGGGCAGGTTATCTGGCAAGAAAAACTGCCTATATGATGTACCATTAGGACCGTTTTGCGAAAAAACACCGGGTTTCTGTAATATTCAGGCATCTGAAATTAAAGTGTTTTCTGTCAATCCAACGAATTTCTGCCCGAAGCACCTTCTGTAAAAACCGAACAATCGGTTTTGATTTTTTAAGCTTTCAAAAGCATCGGTTCCCGCTTTTGCCGCGCCGCTGGCTGGGATAGCGTAGGCGGTATGAGCAGCACCACACGATTCATTCACCTCCGCGTTCACACCGAATATTCCCTGCTGGAAGGCGCCGTACGGCTGAAAAAACTGCCCGCATTATGCGAAAAAATGGAGATGCCAGCCGTCGCCGTGACCGACACCAACAGCATGTTCTCGGCTTTGGAGTTTTCGGTCACCGCAAGCGGGGCAGGGGTACAACCGATTATGGGGTGCCAGGTTGATCTGACCTATGTGCAGGCACAGCCGGGTGAAAAGCCGAAAAACCCGGCTCCGCTGGTGCTGCTGGCGCAGTCCGAGGTAGGCTATGAGAACCTGATGAAGCTGAGTTCCTGTCTTTACGTGGACAAGGGCGGACAGCTTCCGCAGGTCACCTTGGAAGAACTGGCACAGCACTCGGACGGCCTGATCTGCCTGACAGGTGGGCCGGACGGGCCGGTGGGTATGTTGCTGCAGCAAGGTCAACGCCCGGCGGCTGAGGCTTTGGTGGATCGGTTGGCGGACATGTTCCCTGATCGTCTTTACATCGAGTTGCAACGCCATCCGGGCGAGAGTGGTCAGCCCGAGGCCGAACACCTGACCGAGCGGGGGCATGTCGAAATGGCCTATGCCAAGAACCTGCCGCTGGTCGCCACCAATGATGTCTTTTTTCCCACCTCGGACATGTACGAGGCCCATGATGCACTGATCTGTATTTCCGAAGGGGCGTATGTCGATCAGCAGGACGGACGCCGCCGTCTGACTGCGCAGCATTACTTCAAGTCGCAGCAGGAAATGGTGACATTGTTTGCCGATTTGCCCGAGGCGATCGAGAATACGTTGGAAATCGCCAAACGATGCGCCTTCATGGCCTATCGCCGCGACCCGATCCTGCCGAAATTCGCCGATGACGAGGTCGCCGAATTGCGCCGCATCGCCAATGAAGGTCTGCAAAAACGTCTGGCGGTGATCCCGCATGCGGTGACGCCCGAGGAATATCAGGCGCGGTTGGATTTCGAACTGGACATCATCGAAGGCATGGGGTTTCCCGGCTATTTCCTGATCGTTGCTGACTTTATCCAATGGGCGAAAGACGAAGACATTCCGGTGGGGCCGGGGCGGGGTTCGGGTGCGGGCTCGCTGGTGGCCTATGCTCTGACCATCACGGACCTTGATCCGCTACGTTATTCACTGTTGTTCGAACGGTTCCTGAACCCCGAGCGGGTTTCTATGCCCGACTTCGATATCGACTTTTGCATGGATCGCCGTGAAGAGGTGATCCGCTACGTGCAGCAGAAATACGGCCGCGATAAGGTTGGGCAGATCATCACTTTTGGTGCCTTGCTGTCCAAGGCCGCCGTGCGCGATATCGGGCGAGTGTTACAGATGCCCTATGGCCAGGTGGATCGTCTGTCCAAGATGATCCCGGTCGAGGGTGTCAAACCCGTCTCCATCGAAAAAGCGTTGAAAGACGAACCCCGCCTGCGTGAAGAGGCCCGCAGTGAAGAGGTCGTGGACCGGCTGCTTACCTATGGCCAGCAGGTCGAGGGTCTGTTGCGGAACGCCTCGACCCACGCGGCGGGGGTAGTGATTGGGGACCGTCCGCTGGACGCGCTGGTGCCGCTGTATCAAGATCCGCGTTCGGATATGCCTGCAACCCAATTCAATATGAAATGGGTGGAACAGGCCGGTCTCGTCAAGTTCGACTTCTTGGGTCTGAAAACCCTGACCGTAATCCAGAATGCGATGGATCTGATCTTCAAATCCGGGCGACCCCTGCACATCGCCGCCGATAGCACGGAACTGTATGAGCCCGCCGAGGGGGCCGAAAACCAGATCAACGCTATCCCGCTGGATGACGAAGCGACGTATAAGCTCTATTCAGCCGCCAAGACGGTGGCGGTGTTCCAGGTGGAATCGTCGGGGATGATGGATGCGCTGAAACGCATGAAGCCCACGTGTATTGAGGATATCGTGGCGCTTGTGGCGCTCTATCGCCCGGGGCCAATGGAGAACATCCCCACCTACTGCGAGGTCAAGAATGGGCTTCGCAAGATTGAATCCGTACATCCTCTGATCGACCACATCCTTGAGGAAACCCAAGGCATCATCGTCTATCAGGAACAAGTGATGCAGATCGCGCAGGTGATGGCCGGGTACAGCCTTGGTGGCGCGGACCTGTTGCGCCGCGCGATGGGTAAGAAGATCAAAGAGGCGATGGATGCCGAACGCCCCAAATTCGAAAAGGGCGCGGGTGAGAATGGCGTGGATGCCAAGAAAGCCTCTGAGGTTTTCGACCTGTTGGAAAAATTCGCCAACTATGGTTTCAACAAATCTCACGCTGCCGCTTATGCAGTGGTCAGCTATCAAACCGGTTGGCTGAAGGCGAACCACCCGGTCGAGTTCATGGCGGGTGTCATGAACTGCGATATCCATCTGACCGACAAACTGGCCGTGTATTTCGAAGAGGTTCGCAAGGGGTTAGAGCTGCCCTACGTGCCGCCCTGCGTGAACCGATCCCTGTCAACCTTTGATGTGGTCGACGGGCAGTTGGTCTATGCGCTGGGCGCGCTCAAGAACGTGGGCGCCGAGGCCATGACCCTCGTGGTTGATGGCCGCGGTGATAAGCCATTCGTCAACCTGTTCGACTTTGCCCGCCGTGTGGACCTGAAAAAAGTCGGCAAACGCCCGCTTGAAATGCTGGCGCGGGCCGGAGCATTCGACCAGCTTGATAAAAACCGCCGCCGTGTGTTCGAAAGCCTTGATCCGCTGGTACAGTACTCGGCGGCGATCCACGACCAAAAGAACTCGAACCAGGTTTCACTATTTGGCGAAGCAGGCGATGACTTGCCCGAACCCCGCTTGTCGCAAACGCCGGACTGGCTGCCTGCAGAACGCCTCAGCGAAGAGTTCAAAGCCATCGGTTTCTATCTGTCCGGTCACCCGCTGGACGACTATATGCCCGCGCTGAAACGCAAGAAGGTCATGACATTGGATGAGGTGACGGAACAGGCGCGCTCGGGCCCGTTCATTGCCAAGATGGCCGGTGTGGTGTCTGGGCGTCAGGAACGCAAATCGGCCAAGGGCAACCGCTTTGCCTTTGCGCAATTGTCTGACCCAAGTGGGGCGTTTGAGGTCACGCTGTTTTCGGAAACACTGGAGAAATCGCGCGAGTTTCTAGAGACCGGATCGCAAGTGGTGCTGACCGTCAAAGCCGAAATGGAATCCGATCAGCTCAAGTTGCTTGCGAATTCTGTTGGGCCGGTTGATTCTGTAGTTGCCGAAGCAGGCGCAACGGGGTTGCGAATATTTGTTGACGTCCCCGAGGTGCTTCCGACGGTCGCCAAGGTTCTAGAAGACGCGGCTGGTGCAGCCAAGCGCGCGGCCAAAGGGCCGATCCACATCTGTCTACTGGATCCCGGTCTGCCGGGGGATGTTGAGATGGATCTGGGACAGGATTTCCCAATCAATCCGCAGATCAAGGGGGCCATTAAATCTTTGGATGGCGTCACCATGGTCGAGGAAATCTGACCCACCCTTTTGTTGCCACAGTGTTTTTGCGCCGCTAGGCTGGACTTATGCCCCGTTTCGGGGTGTGTCACAGGAGGGCACAGCTATGGCAATTACAGCTATTGGGTTCAGAACATTTGCATTGGCAGCCGCTGCGTCACTGGCGGTGGCGTCCGGGTCGCTGGCAGATGACAAGGATGACAAGAAGAAAAAGCAAACGATCGAAGGGGCTTTGATCGGAGCGGGCGTGGGTGCGTTGATCGGCGACGGCAAGGGTGCAGCCATCGGTGGCGTGGCCGGGGCCATTATCGGACATAACTGGAAGTGATTGTGATGCGGTTTGTTAGATTCAGAATGCTTGTTTGCGCCGCGATCCTAGCGGCCCCGTGTTTGGCGACGGCCGATGAGACTGCTGAACAGATGGTCCAGGACGCATTGCCTGTGATGCACTATACCTGCGCCTCGATTGCCGAGGAGGCGGACGGGGATGAAGCCTTTGTTGTAGAGGTTGTTGGTAAGATGACGGCCCTATCGCTCTACAACCGCCAGATCAATATCGAAGATCACGCGACCACGGACGAAGAAAAGGCCCAACTGCGTGAAGCTTTCATAGCCGCACTGTCGGAAGGCTGCGCCGCGGATAAGCATGCCCTCTTGGGCGGGGTGGTCGACAATGCGGTGAAAACGACGCTGGGTCTGTGATCAACGGTTTTCCGTATCTCTGACCAGATTTCTGGATTGAGAATTCAGTCGGGTGACCGAAGTGCGGGCAGCCCGACGCCAGTGCTCTCGAACCCGCCATCGGACGCAATCACTTGGCCAGTTACATAGCTGGCCTTGTCCGAGCAAAGAAATAAGATCACCTGAGCGATCTCTTCTTCCGAACCATAACGGTTCAGCGGAATGGCGTCATGATACGCGTTGATGATTTCGGGTGTGTGAACGGCCATCGCCAGCTTGGTACGAACCGGGCCGGGACAGACGCAATTGGCTCGAATCCCGTATTCTCCCAATTCTGCGGCTTGCTGTTTGGTCAGGTGGATGACGCCAGCTTTTGAAGTGCCGTACGCAACACGTAGGGTGCTGGCCCGCAGTCCCGAGATCGAGGCGATATTGACAATAGAGCCCCGGCTTTCGCGAAGGGCTGGAATTGAAGCCTGTGAAACCAGAAACACACCGTCAAGATTGGTTTCCATGACGCGGCGCCACACCGCAAAGTCGTGTTGCTCGATTGGTCCAAATTCGGCGATACCCGCATTGTTCACCACGGCGTCAATTCGTCCAAAATTTGACATAACGGCCTGTATTGTATCGTCCACCTGATCTGGATCTGAAACATCGGCAACAATCGGCATCGTGCCATCAAGATTGCTCGCCGCCTCGGTCAATGCTTCCGCATCACGATCGACCATCGCCACGTGCCACCCGTCCTGGAGAAACAGTCTTGAGGTGGCCAGCCCAATACCGCGCGCGGCACCGGTAACCAGAGCGAGTTTTTTGACCATTAATTTTCTCCGGTTATTTGGTTGCTGTGAATGCAACCCGTTTCACCAATGAGACTGAAGAAATAGAATTTCAGCCTCTTGATAAAGGCGGTACACAAAAAGCGCTCAATAATGCGGCGGACGTTCGTCTCCGAACACAACACCACCTGATCCTTCCTGCGCCCGTTCGCCTTCGCGACGCATCAGCATCTCGACCCGGCGGGTCAGGCGGTCGATCTCGGATTGCTGGCGGGTGACAACCGTGTTTAGTTCTTCGACCGTGCGGGTCAGATGGGCGATCTGCTCTTCCAAATGCTGCATGGGAGACTCCTTCTTTGCCGGTCATAGCGACACGTGAGGCCCAAGGCCAGCGAAAGCGCGCCTTGCCCCGATGCGGACCATGGGATAGACCGCGCGCGGAACACTAAACGCCCAAGGACGCCCCACATGGCCAAGCCCAAGAAACAGCCCCGCCCCAAGGCAGTAACGCCAAAAGGGTTCCGCGACTATTTCGGCCAGGAAGTCACGCAGCGCACCGAGATGCTGCGGGCTATTGCGGACGTCTATCATCGATATGGTTTTGATGCCTTAGAGAGCAGCGCGGTTGAGACCGTTGAGGCGCTGGGCAAGTTCCTTCCCGACGTAGATCGCCCGAACGAGGGTGTGTTCGCGTGGCAGGAAGTGGACGAGAATGACAAGGGCGACTGGATGGCCCTGCGCTATGACCTGACCGCGCCACTAGCCCGTGTCTATGCGCAGCACCGCAATGATCTACCGACACCTTATCGCCGCTATGCGATGGGCCCGGTCTGGCGCAACGAAAAGCCGGGTCCGGGACGCTATCGTCAGTTTTACCAGTGTGACGCGGATACTGTGGGTACGGCCTCGATGGCGGCCGATGCCGAGATTTGCGCCATGTTGTCGGACACGCTGGAAACCGTGGGCATCCCGCGCGGCGACTACTTGGTACGGGTCAACAACCGCAAAGTTCTGAACGGCGTGCTTGAGGCGATGGGACTGGGCGAAGACGCTGCTGCCCGCGACAATGTCCTGCGCACCATCGACAAGTTCGACAAGGTGGGTGAGCAGGGCGTGCGCGAGTTGCTGACCAAAGGCCGTCTGGATGCCTCGGGGGCGTTTATCGACGGCGTGGGCCTCAGCGACGATCAGGCCGAACCAGTGATTGCTTTCCTGACTTCGAAAGCCGCAGACACCGCTGGGACATTGGCCAACCTGCGTGCTGCTGTCGGTGACAGCAAGATCGGTGCCGATGGTATTGCCGAACTGGAACAGATCGGCGCGTTGCTGGATGCGGGCGGCTACGGTGCGGATCGGATCGAGATTGACCCTTCAGTCGTGCGTGGCCTCGGTTACTATACCGGGCCGGTGTATGAGGCCGAACTGACCTTTGAGATTTTCGACGAGAAAGGCCGCAAGCGGCAGTTTGGGTCGGTCTCTGGTGGTGGTCGCTATGACGATCTGGTCAAGCGATTTACCGGGCAGGAAGTGCCTGCGACCGGTATTTCCATCGGCGTCGACCGTTTGCTGGCCGCGTTGCGCGAAAAGGGTCGGATCGCTGCGCAGGCGACAGGCCCCGTCGTTGTGACTGTCATGGACCGGGATCGGATGGCCGACTATCAGACCATGGTGGCCGAGCTGCGCAATGCTGGCATCCGGGCCGAGGTCTATCTGGGCAATCCCAAGAACTTTGGCAATCAGCTGAAATATGCGGATAAGAGGAACTCTCCGATCGCGGTGATTGAAGGCGGCGATGAAAAGGCCAATGGCATCGTACAGATCAAAGACCTGATCCTGGGTGCGAAGATCGCCGAAAGCGCCACGCTGGAGGAATGGAAAGAACGCCCAAGCCAGTTCGAAGTGCCGCGTGGCGATCTGGTCGCCAAGGTGCGCGAAATTCTGGACAGTCAGGACTGATCCATGGCCAACCGTTCCCAGATACAAGCCCGCGCCGCGATGATGCGGGTCCGGTTCGAGGCCGCTGGTGCACAGGTCGTCGACCCGCCCCTGTTGCAACCAGCCGAAACGCTGCTGGACCTCTATGGCGAAGATATCCGTGCCCGCGCCTATGTGACCTCGGATGCGCTGCGCGGCGAACAGATGCTGCGCCCAGATTTCACGCTGCCAGTCGTGCAGATGCACATGAGCGATGGGGCTGAACCCGCGCGCTATACTTATTCCGGTGAGGTGTTCCGCCGTCAGGAGCACGACCCGGATCGGTCAAACGAATACATTCAGGTGGGGTACGAGGTCTTTGACCGCGATGATCCCTCGGGCGCAGATGCCGAGGTTTTTTCGCTGTTCGCCCTTCAGCTGCGCGGGCTGCCGTTGCGTGCGGCGACCGGCGATATTGGTATCCTGATGGCTGCGGTTCAGGGCCTGCGCACCACGGATCGCCGCAAGGCCGCCCTGATGCGGCACCTGTGGCATCCGCGTCGTTTCCGCAATCTGCTGGATCGGTTTGCAGGGCGCAAGCCGGTGCCAGAAGGCCGTGATGCCTTGCTGGATTCCCAGGACCCGCTGGCCATTGATGTGCCGATGATCGGCAAACGCCGCGCAAGCGAGATTGAGGCGCGGATCGAAGCCTTGCGCGAAGACCGCGACATCCCGCCGATTTCCGACAGCGAACTAGGCGGGTTGGAAACTTTGCTCAACGTGCGCGAAACCATGCCTTTTGCGTTAGAGCAACTGCGCGATGTGGCGGTAGACCTGCCGCAGATTACCCCGGCGCTGGACCGTCTTGAGACACGCGTGGCCGCATTGCAGGCGCGTGGTGTCGATGTCGAGAGGCTAGACTTCGAAGCTGCCTATGGCCGTACTTCCATGGAATATTACGACGGGTTCGTCTTTGGCTTCTATGCTGAGGGACGCCCGGACCTGCCTCCGGTTGCCACGGGCGGGCGGTATGATGCGCTGACCCGGCAATTGGGCAATGGTGCTGAAATCCCTGCTGTGGGTGGCGTGCTGCGCCCTGACCTGATCCTGGAAATCGAGGAGGGCGCGCAATGAGCCTGAAACTGGGCGTGCCCTCGAAGGGCCGGTTGATGGAGAAAACCTTCTCGTGGTTTGAAAAGCGCGGCATTACCCTGTCGCGCAGTGGTTCGGACCGGGAATATGCCGGCAAGGTCGAAGGGATTGAGGGCGTATCGCTGATTCTGCTGTCTGCAGGGGAAATTCCGCGCGAACTGGCGGCTGGGCGCATTCATCTGGGCGTGACCGGTATTGATCTGGTGCAGGAAAAGCTGCCGCGCTGGGAACAGCAGGTGGAAGAGGTGTCACAGCTGGGCTTCGGTAAGGCTGACCTGATCATTGCGACACCGGCCTGCTGGGTGGATGTCGACACGCTGGATGATCTGGACGCCGCTGCGGCGGCCTTTCGCAAGACCCACGGTCACCGCTTGAGGATTGCCACAAAGTACCACCGGCTGGTGCGCGAGTTTCTGACCGATGCGGGCGTCGCCGATTACACCCTGGTCGACAGTCAGGGTGCGACCGAGGGCACGGTGATGAACGAAACGGCCGAGGCGATTGCGGATATCACTTCGACCGGTGAAACCCTGCGGGCAAATCACCTGAAGATTCTGTCGGACGGAGTGATCTTACGGTCGCAGGCGACGCTGTGGCGCAGCAGGGTGCCCAACTATTCAGCCGATGACAAAGCGGTTCTATCCAAGTTACTGGATCACCTGACCTGATCAAAGCACTCCGATTTCGGCCAGCGCGCGGTTCAGATCATCGGGCAGGGCGTCGTCCTGCTCGCGCCCTTGTGGCAGGTCGGCTGGGGTGTCTTCGGGTTTCAGGTAGCGCCAGCCCTGAAACGGGCGCTTCAGAGCGGTTTGCGTACGGTGCACCTCTGGATCAAGCACGATGGCGCAACGGCGGATACCGTCCTCACCGCGCACCTCATCCAGCCGCAGGATGCGCTGACGGCATTGGATTACACCCTTGATCACCCAATAAATTGACCCGCCGTTCAAAATCTCGGCCTCGCGCTTGGGCCACATGCGGGTGACATGGCGCGGGCAACCATCCTCGTACAGCGGTTTACGGCTGTCCTGCCACGCGATCAGCGTGTCTACACTTTCCGATCCGACCGAGAGTTTTATCAGGTTTACGTACTTATCCACAGCTTTCCCACAGAGTCGTCCCAAGGCCCACCTTTATATTGTAGCCTGATGACCGGCGTCATCAAGGTGTTGTGGTGGACGTGTGATTTAGGATAGTCTGGATACCTCTTTCAGTACAGGGAATCACCAATGAGCCGCTTTGCCGCCCCCATCGCCGAGCAGATCTGGGACATGAAATACCGCTTCAAACAGGCGGATGGCACACCGATCGACCAGACAGTCGAAGACAGCTGGCGGCGCATTGCCCGCGATTTGGCACGAGTGGAAAAAGATCAGGGACATTGGGAAGATAAGTTCTTTGAAGCGCTGGAAGATTTCAAGTACCTGCCCGCAGGTCGTATCACTGCGGGCGCAGGTACTGCACGGCAGGTGACCCTGTTCAACTGTTTTGTCATGGGAACCGTTCCCGACAGCATGGGCGGTATATTTGACATGCTGAAAGAGGCTGCGTTGACCATGCAGCAGGGTGGGGGGATCGGCTATGATTTCTCGACCATCCGCCCACGTGGGGCTGATGTGCATGGGGTTGCCGCCGATGCCTCGGGGCCGTTGTCGTTCATGGATGTGTGGGACGCGATGTGCCGCACCATCATGTCCGCAGGCTCGCGTCGTGGGGCGATGATGGCAACCATGCGCTGCGATCACCCGGATATCGAACAGTTCATCACAGCCAAATCCGACCCGGCCCGCCTGCGCATGTTTAATATGTCGGTGCTGGTGACCGACCCCTTCATGGAAGCCGTCAAAGCCGACGGCCCGTGGGATCTGGTCTTTGGCGACAAGGTCTATCACACCGTTCAGGCGCGCGATCTGTGGAACAAAATCATGCAGGCCACCTATGACTATGCCGAGCCGGGCGTGATCTTCATCGACCGCATCAACCAGGCCAACAACCTGAGCTATGTGGAAACCATCGCCGCCACCAACCCATGTGGTGAACAGCCCCTGCCGCCATATGGCGCGTGTCTGCTGGGCTCGATCAACCTTGCGCGATTGGTAGCTGAACCTTTCGAGGATGCAGCACACCTGGATGAGGCCGCATTGCAGGATCTGGTCGCCACCGCCGTACGCATGATGGACAATGTGGTCGACGCGTCGAAATTCCCGCTGCCGGAGCAGGCGGCAGAAGCGCAAGCCAAACGCCGTATCGGGCTGGGTGTGACAGGTCTGGCCGATGCATTGTTGATGAAGGGCCTGCGTTATGGCTCGGACGAGGCGGCGCGTCAGACCGAGCGCTGGCTGCACGCGATCGCCCGCGCCGCGTATCTGGCGTCGGTCGACTTGGCGAAGGAAAAAGGGGCGTTCCCCTTGTTCGATGCCGAGAAATTCCTGGCCAGCGGCACAATGCAGCAAATGGACGAGGATGTGCGCGATGCGATCCGTGAACATGGCATCCGCAATGCATTGCTGACCTCGATTGCGCCCACAGGGACGATTTCCCTTTACGCTGGGAACGTGTCATCGGGAATCGAGCCGGTCTTTGCTTATGCCTATACGCGCAAAGTTCTGCAGAAAGACGGCTCGCGCACCGAGGAAGAGGTGGTGGACTATGCCGTGCAGATGTGGCGTGACAAGTTCGGGGACGCGGAATTGCCCGACTATTTCGTCAATGCGCAGACGCTACCACCGTCCGATCACGTCAAGATGCAGGCCGCGGCGCAGAAATGGATCGACAGTTCGATTTCCAAGACGATCAACTGCCCTGAGGACATCAGCTTTGACGCATTCAAGGATGTTTACATGCAGGCGTGGGATCAGGGGTGCAAAGGCTGCACTACCTATCGACCGAATGACGTGACCGGGTCGGTGCTGACCGTTTCGGAAAGTGCCGACACTGCGCCGGGCGAAAGCGCCGCTGCGCCGCATGAGGTCGATGGAGGCGAAGTCGTGTACATGTCCGAGCCTTTGGATCGTCCGCAGGCGTTGGAGGGGTCGACCTATAAACTGAAGTGGCCCGATAGCGAGCACGCGATCTATCTGACCATCAATGACATTGTCATCGGCGGCCGGCGTCGCCCGTTCGAGGTGTTCATCAACTCGAAGAACATGGAACACTACGCTTGGACGCTGGCGCTAACCCGGATGATCTCGGCCGTGTTCCGGCGGGGCGGGGATGTGTCCTTTGTGGTCGAAGAGTTGAAGGCTGTGTTTGACCCGCGCGGCGGAGCCTGGGTTCAGGGCAAATACATCCCGTCGATCCTGGCCGCGATTGGTGGCGTGATCGAGCAGCACCTGATCAATATCGGCTTTCTTGAAGGGGAAGGCATGGGGCTGAAATCCGACCCTCAGGCGCAGGTGGTCAATATGGATGCGCCACGCGGCAAAGCCTGTCCGTCCTGTGGTCAATTCGATATGGTGATGATCGAAGGTTGCATGACCTGCCGCAGTTGCGGGCATTCCAAGTGTGGCTGAGTTGGAAATCATAAATCAACAAAAGTTGATCGATTCTGGCGGGAAAATACCCCTCCGGAAGTCAATAGTTGAATCTCAAAGGCCACAATTTCGTTAACAATACATTAACGTCTCTTTTCCGCCTTAATTTACGTTGATAAGGGTAGCCCAGTACGCAGTGATGGGTTTAAGGGTACAGGCGGTAATATGAGAACCGGACAAAGCGGTCGTATAGCCATTTTTTGGAGGCAGACGGAAATCGATGGACTTGAGGCAGCGCCCTTGTCCTTTTTGAGCGTCGGAGCTGCCTGGTCGTGGCGCGGACAGGCACGATTTTTGAAGAATTCCTCTGTGCAGATGCTGGAAGGAGCCGAAGACATTGGTTCCGACTTAGCGACGCTGAGCCATTGCGCGCATGTTCAAAACCTTTCAGAGGAAGCGAGTGGCCTGCTTGTGTTGACCAACGGTGCGCAAACTTTCACAGCGGCGTTGTTCCCAGTTGCTGGCGAATCAGCCCCGATGCTGGTCTTCGAAGGGGATTGCCCGGAGCGGGATCAGGATTTCTGGATTAGTGAAGTCGCCGAATCTGCGGGCCAGGGGAACGAAGCAACCGGGATGGATGAGACTGTCATAGCGTTCCCATCCCGATCCACTCCGGTCCTGGATGATCAAGATCAGCAGAGGGCGGTTTCTGTCGGACGCAGAGCTGACTGACCCGCAGGTAAACCTCGATTTCAATGGAAATTCCAATGTTGCATGGCATGGTGTGTTGACTCTGCCAGTTTCGCGGATATAAGCGCGGCTTCATTGGTGTTGGTGGCCCCCGCGAGGGGATGCCTGTCATGGGGGAAACCTCAAGAGGACAACGCCCTTCATAGTGGTCCGTCTGGACCTCGACCTTAAGAAGGAGATCAGCCGTGACCAAACGCACGTCTGCCAAGCACAAAATCGACCGCCGGATGGGCGAAAACATCTGGGGTCGTCCGAAATCCCCGGTCAACCGCCGCGAATACGGCCCCGGCCAGCACGGTCAGCGCCGCAAGGGTAAACTGTCGGACTTCGGTCTGCAGCTGCGTGCCAAGCAGAAGCTGAAAGGTTACTATGGCGACCTGACCGAGAAACAGTTCCGCCGCATCTACGCAGAAGCCGTCCGTGTGAACGGTGATACTGGTGAAAACCTGATCGGTCTGCTGGAGCGCCGTCTGGACGCTGTTGTTTACCGCGCCAAGTTCGTGCCGACCGTGTTTGCCGCACGTCAGTTCGTGAACCACGGACACGTCAAAGTGAACGGCAAGCGGGTCAACATCCCCAGCTACCGCGTCAAAGAAGGCGACGTAATCGAAGTACGTGACAAGTCCAAGCAGCTGGCTGTTGTTCTGGAAGCCGTTGCTTTGGCCGAGCGTGATGTGCCTGACTACATCGACGCGGACCACTCGAAAATGACCGCGACTTTCGTGCGCGCACCGGGTCTGGGCGATGTGCCGTACCCGGTCATGATGGAGCCGAACCTGGTCGTCGAATTCTACGCGAAGAACTAATCTTCGCCGAGACGCAAAATTTAAAGGGCCGCGCTTTCAGCGCGGTCTTTTTTGTTTGTAGGGGCTCTGCCCCCAGTCGATGCGCGACTCCCCCGAGATATTTTTGGCCAGATGAAAAAGCGGATCAGATCGGCAAGGGGCGACCTTCGGCGATTGCTTCCATCGCGAAATACGAGGTCACGCTGTCCAGTTCGACCTTTTCGATCAGGCGTTGATAGACCTTGTCATATGACGCCATGTCCTCGGTCACGACCTTCAATTGATAGTCATAGTCGCCACCAATCCGGTGGAAATCCACCACTTCGGGGATGGTCAGTACGTGGCTGCGAAATGCTTGCAACCAGTCGGCCGAGTGATGCCGGGTGCGCAGCATAACAAAAACCACAAGGCTTAGCCCCAGCTTCTCCCGTGCGATCCGTGCGGTTGAGCCGGTGATCACGCCATCCTCATTCAGTGCCTTCAACCGCCGCCAACAGGCGTTCTGCGACAGCCCGACCCGATCGGCCAGTTCGCGTTGGGACAAGGTCGCGTCTGTTTGCAGCTCACGCAGGATGCGTTTATCAATTTGATCTATTTTTTCCGCCATTCTTGATCATATGACACAAATTTTTAAAAATCTATCAAAAGAACGGTGAAGTTTACTCAGGAAAAAGCAATCACATTGGTAGGGCAATACGGAGACTATGCCATGACCCTGTCCAAATTTCGCGCAGACATCCTGTCCACCACTCGCAATTCAAGCCTGCGCGACGGGCTGATCGGAGAGAACGTTCTGATCTCGGGTCTACATGGGGACGTGCCGCTGGTTTATGCGGATTACGTCGCTTCGGGCCGTGCGCTGCGGCAGGTTGAGGATTTTGTCACCGAACAGGTGCTGCCTTTTTATGCCAACAGCCACACCGAGGCCTCCTATTGCGGTTCATACATGACTCGGTTGCGCCGCGAGGCGCGTGCAGAGATTGCCCGCATCGTTGGCGCGAGGGGAGAAGACGCGGTGATATTCACCGGGTCCGGCGCTACTGCGGGTCTGAACCGGCTGGTCAGCTTGTTGGGTGTGGATGCGGCTGACCAGCCGGTCGTTTTGATTGGGCCGTACGAGCATCATTCGAACATTTTGCCGTGGCGTGAAAGCAAGGCACAGGTGATCGAGATTCCTGAAGCTATTGAAGGTGGGGTTGATCTGGCGGCGCTGGAGCAGGTTCTGATCGACAATGCTGCATCGGATCTGATCATCGGGTCGTTTTCGGCTGCGTCGAATGTAACCGGAATCATTACCGACCCGGATCCGATCACCCGACTGCTCAAGGCGCATGGCGCCGTTTCGGTCTGGGATTACGCAGGCGGTGGTCCTTATCTGCCGATGGACATGGGGCCAGAGGATGCGCGCAAGGATGCTATCGTTGTGTCTCCGCATAAGTTTCCGGGCGGGCCGGGGGCGTCGGGTGTTCTGATCGTCAATCAGACCGCCGTGCGCCGCACATGCCCCAGTTGGCCCGGTGGTGGCACGGTCAGTTTTGTTTCGCCCTGGCGGCACGACTACAGCGAGGACCTGGCCACGCGCGAAGAGGCCGGAACACCCAACGTGGTCGGAGACATCCGCGCGGCGCTGGCCTTTATCGTTAAGGATGTTGTCGGCACTGATGAGATCGCCGAAAAAGAGGCGCAGTTTAACCGTATGGCGCTGGACGGGTGGGGTGATAACCCGAACCTGACCTTGCTGGGCGTCGATAACCCGCATCGCCTGCCGATCTATTCCTTCCTTGTGCGGGATAACTCTGGCCAGCCGGTTCATCAGCAACTGTTCACCCGGATGCTTAGCGATATTTATGGCATTCAGGCGCGCGGCGGCTGTGCCTGTGCGGGGCCATATGCGCACCGTCTTCTGGGGATCGACCGCGCAACCTCGGATGAATTGCACGCGGCCCTGTCCGCGGGGGAAGAGATGAAGAAACCCGGCTGGGTGCGGCTGAACTTCTCGTATTTGATGAGCGAAGAGACCGTTCAGTTCATCATCGACAGTGTTAATGACCTGTCCCACCGGACCGAAGAGTTCGTACCATTCTACAACGCTGACCCGGCAACGGCCCGCTTCAAAGCGGCGTGACGGAATTGCCGCTTTTCTCAACGCGTTGAGACGGGTATGAGAGGCTCCAATTAACGGAGCCTCTTATGACCAAGATCACCCCTCAACCCGGCATTATGGACATCGCGCTGTATCAGGGCGGCCAGTCGCATGTGGCCGGGGTCGAGCATGTGATCAAGCTCAGCTCTAACGAAAACCCGTTCGGGCCCAGCCCCAAGGCGATTGAGGCGGTGCGCGACAGTGCCGTGACCTTGCATCGTTATCCCAGCACCGACCACGCTAGCCTGCGTGCCGCGATCGGGGAACGTCACGCGCTGGACCCCGCGCGGATCATCTGCGGTGTGGGCAGTGACGAGGTGCTGCAATTCGTGGCGCAAGCCTATGCCGGGCCGGGGGATGAGGTCATTTACACCGAGCACGGGTTTTCCATGTACCCGATTATCGCCCGTATGGCCGGGGCAACGCCGGTCATGGTGGCGGAACGGGATCGTCACGTGGATGTGGACAACATCCTTGCCGCGGTTACCGAGCAAACGCGCATCGTGTTTGTCACCAATCCGGGCAATCCGACCTCGACTATGATCGGCGAGGCGGACCTTGTGCGGTTGGCCGAAGCTTTGCCGCAAAGCTGTCTGTTGGTCATTGACGGAGCCTATGCAGAATTCGTCGATGGGTTCGATGGTGGTGCGTCTTTAGTGGATCGGTTCGAAAACGTCATCATGACACGTACGTTTTCCAAGATCTACGGGCTGGGCGGGATGCGGGTCGGTTGGGGCTTTGCCGCGCAATCGATCATCGACGTGCTGAATCGTGTGCGCCAGCCGTTCAACCTGTCTCTGACCGCGTTGGCTGCGGCCGAAGCGGCGGTGAAAGACGACGACTACCTGACCTTCTGTCACGGCGAAAACGCCCGGCTGCGCGTTTGGCTTTCGGAAGAACTTGCCAAGATTGGCGTGCCTACAGACCCGTCTTGCGCCAATTTCATACTGGCCCGTTTCACCGATCAGGCCGAGGCCGAGGCCTGTGACGATTACCTCAAGACGCAGGGTTTGATCGTGCGCCGTGTGGCGGGTTACAACCTGCCCAACGCCTTGCGGATTACCGTGGGCGATGAAGAGGCATGCCGCCGTGTCGTTGCGGCCATCACCGCATTCAAAGGGGGCGCCGCATGAGCGAGGTATACGACCGCGTCGCACTGATCGGGCTGGGCCTGATTGCGTCGTCCATGTTCTGGGCCATCAAACGCGCGGGCCTTGCGGGTGAGGTCACCGGCTATGCCCGGTCCGAGGCCACACGCGATACTGCCCGTCGGATAGGCCTGTGCGACCGCGTCTGTGACACGGTGCAAGAGGCGGTTGAGGGTGCGGATTTGGTAGTGCTTTGCGTACCCGTCGGCGCAATGGGGACGGTCGCGCAAGAAATCGCACCGCTCCTGAAACCGGGCGCGACAGTGACCGATGTGGGCTCGGTCAAGCGGCACGTGATAGAGGCGGTCTCGCCCCATATTCCCGAAGGAGTGCATTTCATACCGGCGCACCCGCTGGCAGGGACTGAGCATTCCGGCCCCGAATCCGGGTTTGCCGAACTGTTCGATAATCGCTGGAGCTTGCTGGTGCCGGTTGAAGGTTCGGACCCGGACGCCATCGCCCGTTTGCGTGCGCTTTGGGAAGGAATGGGCGCGAATGTGGATGAGATGGACGCGGACCACCACGATCTGGTTCTGGCCGTGACCTCACATGCGCCGCACCTGATTGCCTATACGATGGTGGGGGTTGCAGACGATCTGCGCCGCGTCACCGATAGCGAGGTCATTAAGTATTCGGCCGCTGGTTTTCGGGACTTCACCCGCATCGCGGCGTCGGACCCGACCATGTGGCGCGATGTGTTCCTAACCAACAAAGACGCGACCCTGGAAATCCTCGGGCGCTTTACCGAGGAGCTTTTTGCGCTGCAACGTGCTATTCGCACCGGCGATGGCGAACATCTGTTTGACTATTTCACTCGTACCCGCGCGATCCGGCGTGGGATTATCGATGCGGGGCAGGATACGGATGCGCCTGATTTCGGACGGGGAAAGGCGAACCCATGAAACGCGGCTGGAGGTTCCTTGTGATTGGATATTTGGCGGTCTGCGCCACAGTGTCCAACGCGGCGCCTCCTGAACAGTCGCTCGTTCCTATGGCGCGGCCCGCAACGACCGCTGTTCTGGCTTTTGCCAGCCCGTTGCCCAATGTGAAGACACGGCCTGTATTGCGCCCTGAGTCGCCGCAGGTCTTAGCCGTGGCAGCGCGCCCCTCGGAATTGCCGTTGCTGGGGCCGGATACCTCGTTGATGCCGTATCTGCGACCCAAGGAATTGGAACAGGAGGCGTTGTTCAAGAAACGCAAACTGCGCAAAACTTCGGTCTGTGGGGATATTGCTATTCAGGGCAAGCCTGTCGGAAATGTGCCCGGTCGTATCAAGGCCTGCGGCATCAAGGATGCTGTACAAATCACCTCGGTTTCAGGTGTGGTGCTCAGCCGCCCGTCGACGATGGATTGCGGTACGGCGATGGCATTGAACAAATGGGTCGACAAAACGGTTAAACCCACCTTCAAGCGGCGCGGTCCGGTGGCCGAGCTTCAGATTGCTGCCCATTACGCTTGTCGGACCCGAAACAATCAAAAAGGGGCCAGAATTTCAGAACACGGCAAAGGCCGGGCAATCGACATCTCGGGCTTTAAGATGGCAGACGGAGAGGTCGTGACCGTTCTGAACGGCTGGCGAAAGAACCCGTCAAAACGTCAGCTGACCAAAGTCTGGCGCGGGGCGTGCGGCCCGTTTGGCACGGTTCTGGGGCCGAATGCGGACCGGTATCATCGCGATCATTTCCACCTGGATACGGCACGCCATCGTCGCGGGCCGTACTGCCGTTAACGCAAGATCAGACGCGGTGCCGGGCCCAAAGGGATTGGGCCCATGGCGACAAACCCATCGCGGAAATTCAGCTGCACGTCCAACGCATTGGGGTTGCCGCCAAGCCCGGCTAGAAAGTTCAACGTTGTTGTCACAGGGTCCACCGCCTGATCGGGCAGGGCGCCCGCTGCATTGGCCATGGCGATCATATCACGCCAATTTTCGGCCCGGATAGAGATTTCTCCGATGGGAATGCCCTGCGGGTCTACGTCCAGCTCTCCGGTTGCGAACAGGCGCAGCGCGCCCCATTGCATTTCAGCCAGGCGCAAGTCCAGCTTAACCGGTTGCGGTCTGCTTTGTTCCAGCGCGGATCGATCCCATGCCTTGTCGAAAGTGGCCGTCAGGTCCAGCTCCAGCGTTTCAAACGCTTGCGGCAGGGTAGTGGCCGAACGCATCAGTTCGCGCAGGTCATCGCCGGGGGTGAAGCCGTCTGCTTGCGCGCTGATCACATATGCCTCGGGGGTGGCGGTCTGTTCCATCACAAGGGCCAATGTGTTGCCCCCAGCCAAAGCCTCGGAATCATCGGTGATCGACCACGGCCCGGCGGTCAACGCCATCTTTTCCAACATAAGCGCCACGCCGGGTTGCAGTTGCAACTCAGCTTGCAGGTCGGCGGCCTGAATGGTCGCGGTTTGATCGAAATAAGACAGGCGCTGCGGCGTGCCGGCAAAACGCAGCACTTGTCGACCAGGCCAGATTGCCGGGCTTTGGAACTCGATCCAGTCCGCGCTCCAGGCGGTGCCATTGACCGGATCGGCCAGCGCCGGGTTATTCAGGCGCGTCATGTGGTTCAGTGGATACCCGGCAGTTTCAACGTCTGAAAAATCAGCCTGCCAGCCCTGTTCCTGCTGTTTGTCAAACCATGTGGTGATCGCGTTGCGCAGGCCGAAGCCGGCGACGAACCAATAGACGCTCCAGATTACAGCGATGAAAATGATTACCCGTATCAGACCGCGCATGGCAGTTCGCCCTTTTTCCCACCTCGGAATTGATGTTTATAGACGCAAACGGGCAAGGACCAGTGCTATGACGATGTGGGTTTTCGGATATGGATCGCTGCTGTGGAATCCGGGCTTTCCGGTGGCCCGCAGTGAACGCGCCACACTGAACGGTTACGCGCGGTCCTTTTGCATGAGCTCGATCCACCATCGCGGTACTGAAGACCATCCTGGTCTGGTTCTGGCGCTGGACGAACAGGCCGACGCCAATTGCAAGGGGCTGGCTCTGGCGGTTGAGGCAGGACACGAAGACCGCACCCTGCATGAATTGCGCGAGCGCGAGCTGATCTCGTCGGCCTATGTTGAGAAGATGCTGGACCTGCACCTGGACAGCGGCGAGGTTGTGAATGCCGTGACTTACGTGATCGACGCCGATCATGTGCAGTATTGCGGCGGTATCCCTCTGGAAGAGCAGGCCCAGATAATCGCCCATGCGGTCGGCGGGCGGGGGCCAAACACCGAATACCTCTATAACACCGCCGAACATTTGGCCGAGATCGACCTGCGCGACCCCGATCTTGAGTGGTTGGCGCAACGTGTGCGTGATATCACCGCATAAACCCTTGGCGTCACCGGTATAAGTTCGCTAGATTCAGCGCAGAGCAGGCAAAAACCGGGAACCACGCGCATGGCGCAGGCACATCAGGGCGCGAGACCTCATTTCTCGCATCCCATTCGACAGATTGTGATGATGTTGGTCGCAATAGGTCTGGCCGGGTTGGGCGTATTTATGGCCTTGCCCTATGTGATGCCGGTGATTGAAGCCAACCCATACCTGAACGGCTTTATCATCCTGGTGTTCATCATCGGTGTTTTCGCCTGTTTCTTTCAGGTGACCCAACTGATCGGCTCTGTCCGATGGATCGAGGCGTTTGTGGGCGGTGTTGTGCGCGAAGATGCACGCACACCGCAATTGCTGGCACCGTTGGCATCCCTGCTCCGCGAACGGGGCGCGCGGTCTCAGATCAGCTCAACCTCGACACGGTCCATTCTGGATTCAGTCGCAGAACGGGTCGAGGAAGAACGTGAGATCACCCGTTATATCACCAACGTCCTAATCTATCTGGGTCTTTTGGGCACGTTCTTCGGGCTGGCCACCACGGTTCCCGCCATCGTGGACACAATCCGCAGCCTTAACCCGCAGGAAGGTGAAGAGGGGCTGGCCGTATTCAACCGCCTTATGGTCGGGCTAGAATCGCAGCTGCAGGGCATGGGCGTGGCTTTCGGGTCTTCGTTGTTGGGTCTGGCTGGCTCGCTGATCGTTGGTCTGCTGGAATTGTTTGCGGGCCATGGACAGAACCGGTTCTACCGCGAGCTTGAGGAATGGTTATCCTCGATCACCCGCGTTGGCTTCGGGGCCAGCGATGAAGGTGGCGCTGAACTGGCGGTTCTGACGCCAGTATTGGATGCCATGTCCGAACAGATGAACGCGCTGCAGGATCTGTTTTCAGCGCAAGAGGCTGATCGCGCTGCGGTGTCGTCCAAACTTGGCCAGTTGGCGGATTCGATCGGCGAAATGAACGTGCGACAGTCCGATACCGAGGGCGTGACAGCTGCCCTGGAACGGGTTGCGCTTGGGCAGGACGCCCTGCTGGATCACATGCGCGAACAGGGCGCTGGTGACGGGATAGACGCCGAAAGCCGTATGCGCCTGCGCTCGATGGATGTGCAGTTGCTTCGTATTCTCGAAGAAATCTCGGCTGGCCGTCAGGAAAGCATGAGCGAGTTGCGCAAGGATATCGAATTGCTGGTCAAAGCCCTGACCTTACCCCGAGGCGCCGTGCGAACCGCTCCGGAAGGAGAGTAATCCATGGCCCTGTCCCGACGCACAGGTCAACGGTTCCAGGGTTCGGTCTGGCCCGGTTTTGTGGATGCGATCACCGGACTTTTGATGGTGCTGACGTTTGTGCTGACGATCTTCATGGTCGTGCAGTTTGTGCTGCGTGAGACTATTTCCGGGCAAGAGGACGAACTGACCGCCTTGTCGGATGAGGTTGCGGCGCTGGCCGGAGCGTTGGGGCTGGAAGAACGGGAAAACAGCCGGTTGCAAGCGCGGTTGGGTGTGTTGAACTCGACTTTGTCGCAGGTCGAGAACGAACTGGTGCAAGCGCAGATCCAACTGACCGATTTTGAGGCTCAGGTCGCGGCTCTGCTGGTCGAGCAAGAGCGCGCACAGGGTCAAATCGCCGAGTTGGTTGATGAACAGGGCGCGTTGAATCTGGCCTTGGCGCAAAGCCGCGCTGAGGTCGATGAACAGACCGAAGCCGCGCGTCTGGCTGCAGCGCAACGCGAGGCGCTGGAAGCCTTGGTTGCTGATCTGGAACAAAGCGATGCGGCGCAGTCCACGCGGATTTCTGAGCTAGAAGAACAACTGAGCACCGAAGAGGCTGCCAAGCTGGCTGAGGCCGCCGCCGCCGAAAATCTGCGCAACCGATTGCTGAACGCGGATGCTGAACTGACGGCCATGACCTTGGCGCTGGAAGCGCAGCGGAAAGAGGCTGAAGAGACCTTGACACTGTTGGCCGCTGCACAGGCTGCAAAAGCCGAATTGGAACGGCAGTTTGGGGCCTTGAACGCAGAAGAATTGCGAGCCCAGCTTGAGGCGGCTTTGGCAGCTCGAACCGAGGCTCAGGCTGAAGCGCAGGAACAACGCACATTGGCCGAAGAACGCGCGGCCTTGCTGGCCGTTGCGCGTGATTCGCTGTCGAATGAGCAGGCGATTTCGGAAAAAGCGCAGCGCGAAACGGCATTGCTCAATCAGCAAATGGCGGCACTGCGCGAACAATTGGGTGGGTTGCAGGCGTTGCTGGACGACTATCAGGAGCGCAATGCGGCCGCCGATATCCGTATCCAGACCTTGGGACAGGACTTGAATGCAGCGTTGGCGCGGGCCGCCTCGGAAGAACGTCGCCGCCGACTGCTGGAAGAGGCCGAGCGCGTTCGCCTTGAGGCCGAGGCCGAAAAGCTAGCCGCACAGGCCGAGGACCTGCAGCGTTACCGTTCTGAATTCTTCGGTCGTTTGCGCGATGTCCTAGGCGATGAAGAAGGCGTGCGGATCGAAGGAGACAGGTTCGTTTTCTCATCCGAGGTGCTGTTCGACACAGGATCAGCTACGCTGTCGCCGGTCGGGCGGCAAGAGGTCGCCAAGGTGGCCAATATCCTGCGCAGTGTAGCGGCGGAAATTCCCGAGGGTCTCAACTGGGTCATCCGTGTCGATGGCCACACGGACAACGTACCTCTGGCCGGGACGGGCCGGTATCGCGACAATTGGGAACTCAGCCAGGGCCGAGCGCTTTCGGTGGTGCGATACATGGTCGAAGCGCTGGGTATCCCGCCGAACCGGCTGGCCGCCAACGGGTTTGGTGAGTTCCAGCCTGTCAATCCCGCCGATACCCCCGAAGCCCGCGCCCAGAACCGCAGGATCGAGTTGAAATTGACTGAGCGTTAAATCGCTACAATGGGTTTTTTCAGGCAGACGAAAGTGGCTTCGATCCGCCGCAATTTTAGCTCGCACTGGGTGAAAGGCGAGTGTGATGCCCCTATATCTGCACCATAGGTTGAGCAGGTACGGATTTGAACAAATTGGCAGTTGAATTGCAAAGCGCGGTTGATGAGGCCCTGCAAGCACCTTATCGGCGTGTGGCCCGGTTTGAGACCTTAAAAGGAACCCCGTTTTGGATGAAGCGCATTGAGCGGTCTGCGCCTCTGCTTTGGCTGGTAAAGGGAACTCCGAATATGGCGTTCGACCGGGACCGGTGTTCACATCATTTCCTGTGGCACAGCGGTGTGCCAGTCCCGGCAATTGTGACCGAAGGTACGGGCTACTTTGTGCTTGAAGATGCTGGCGCCAGTCTGACTGACATCTGCAAGTCTAACTCTTTGACCGCTGGGGATAAAGAAAAGGCATGTTATGCGGCGGGGCAAGCGTTGGCACGCTTGCATTCAATCGACCTAGCCCACGGGCGCCCGGCTTTTCGGGATATGTGCTGGGACGGGCAGCAAATTCGTTTCATTGATCTCGAATACTTTGTGCAAACCAGGGCCGGGCGCATTCGCAAAGCCAGGGACGTTGGAATCGCGTTGGTGTCCGCTTTGTCTCAGAGTTTCGACGGGCTGCGTTATGCTCAAGTCTTTCTGTCGGCCTATCGGGCTTCACGGCGCCGTCGATCAGAGTATTTTCACAGCCCGCATCCACAGCGCACCAAATAAACATAAAAAAAACCCGCCATTGAAGGCGGGTTTCTTTCTGTATCACGATGCAATCAATCTGCGGTCAGCAGCGGTGGCTTGTCCCCCGGAATGCGCGGCTGATCGGGGCCGAAGATTTCCAGGTTCAACTCGCCCTTCTTGACCGAGACACGAACCACACCACCCTTGGCCAGCTTGCCGAACAGCAACTCCTCGGCCAGAGGCTTCTTGATGTGTTCCTGGATCACGCGGCCCAGAGGACGCGCACCCATCTTGTCGTCATAGCCCTTGTCGGCCAGCCATTCGGCGGCTTTGGGCGTCAGGTCGATGGTCACATTGCGATCCAGCAATTGCGCCTCAAGCTGCAGGACGAATTTCTCGACCACTTGCAGGATGACCTCTTTCGGCAGAGGTGCGAATGAGATCACGGCGTCGAGACGGTTGCGGAATTCCGGCGTGAACATACGTTCGATCGCAGCGGTATCCTCGCCCTCGCGGCGGTCACGGGCAAAGCCAATGGCGGCCTTGGCCTGTTCCTGCGCACCCGCGTTCGACGTCATGATCAGAACCACGTTGCGGAAATTCACCGTGCGGCCGTTGTGATCGGTCAGCTCACCGTGGTCCATCACCTGCAGCAGGATGTTGAACACGTCCGGGTGGGCCTTTTCGATCTCATCCAGCAGCAGCACGCAATGCGGATGCTGATCCACGCCGTCGGTCAGCAGACCACCCTGATCGAACCCGACATAACCCGGAGGGGCACCGATCAGACGGGAGACCGCGTGCTTTTCCATATATTCCGACATGTCAAAGCGCAGCAGTTCCACGCCCAACGTATCTGCCAACTGTTTGGCCACTTCGGTCTTACCCACACCGGTTGGACCAGCGAAGAGATAGTTGCCGATGGGTTTTTCTGGTTCGCGCAGACCAGCACGGGCCAGCTTGATTGCGCTGGCAAGCGCCTCGATAGCTTCGTCCTGACCAAACACCACCCGTTTCAACGAAGTTTCCAGATCTTTCAGAACCTCCGCATCGTCCTTGGTGACGTTTTTGGGCGGAATGCGCGCGATCTTGGCAACGACGGCCTCGATCTCTTTCACACCGATGGTCTTGCGTCGTTTGCTTTCTGCGACCAGATGCTGTGCGGCACCGGCCTCATCGATCACGTCGATGGCCTTATCTGGCAGTTTGCGGTCATTGATATAGCGCGCCGACAGTTCTACGGCGGTTTTGATCGCATCCGCAGTGTACTTGATCTCGTGATGCTTCTCGAAATAGGGTTTCAGACCGCGCAGGATTTTTACGCTGTCTTCAACCGAAGGTTCATTCACGTCGATCTTCTGGAACCGGCGGCTGAGCGCGCGGTCTTTTTCGAAATGTTGACGGAACTCTTTATAAGTGGTCGAGCCCATGGTGCGCAGCTTGCCGCCCTGCAGGGCAGGTTTCAGGAGGTTCGACGCATCCATCGCGCCACCCGAAGTCGCACCGGCACCGATCACGGTGTGAATCTCGTCAATAAACAGCACAGCGTCGGGGTGATCTTCCAATTCCGTCACGACTGCTTTCAGCCGTTCCTCGAAATCACCGCGATAGCGGGTGCCCGCAAGCAGCGCGCCCATATCCAGCGAATAAATGGTGGTGTTCGACAGCACATCAGGGGCTTCGCCGCCCACGATCTTGTGGGCCAGACCCTCGGCAATGGCGGTTTTGCCCACGCCCGGGTCACCCACCAGCAGCGGGTTGTTCTTGCGGCGACGGCATAGCACCTGAATGCAGCGTTCCACCTCATCGGCGCGACCGATCAGGGGGTCGACATCGCCTGCACGCGACTTGGCGTTCAGATCGATGCAATATTTCCCAAGCGCGCTTTCTTTCTGATCACCATCAGTGGTGCTGGATTGAGCCTCTTCCTCGACCTGATCCGCGCCGGAAACCGAGCGGTTTTCGCCATATGCCGGATCTTTGGCTACGCCGTGTGCGATGAAATTCACCGCGTCATAGCGCGTCATGTCCTGTTCTTGCAGGAAATAGGCTGCGTTGCTTTCGCGTTCAGCAAAGATGGCGACCAGAACGTTGGCTCCGGTCACTTCGGTGCGGCCCGAACTTTGCACGTGGATCGCGGCGCGCTGAATCACGCGCTGGAAAGCGGCGGTTGGTACGGCCTCGGACCCATCAATGTCGGTGACCAGATTAGACAGGTCTTCGTCGATGAATTCGACCAAAGTGCTGCGCAATTCTTCCAGATCGACGCTGCAGGCTTTCATGACGCGGATGGCATCGGGTTCTTCCAGCAGCGCCAGCAGCAGATGTTCCAGCGTTGCAAATTCATGTCGCCGTTCATTCGCAGCCGCAAGGGCCGCGTGGATGGCTTGTTCTAAAGTGCTCGAGAATGAAGGCACGCGGGTGCTCCTCTGTCTTGGGTCGAAAGGGGCAGGATGTGGCCCCGGTTCAACCATGTCCTCATACTAATAGAGTTTGGTTGATCGTGGCCCGGCTTCAAGGGTTTTCTTTCACTTGACAGTCACATTTCCTGTGACCGTGGCCGTGAAGAGCGCGAAATAAGCATTAGAAGCGGTCTTTTCTAGCCCTGATTTCGGCAAATACAGCCGTCGGTTCGGCGTTTTCCATACCCAGATTGGCCTGAATCGACGCATCAGTGGCACGCAAGAACGGGTTTGTGGCCTTTTCCAGCGCCAGGCTCGAGGGAACCGTAGGTTTTCCGGCGGCGCGGGCGGTGTCGATATCCGCAATGCGTTGCTGCAGTGCGGCATTGCCTGGATCGACCGAAATGGCGAATTTGGCGTTGGATTGCGTATATTCGTGGCCCGAATAGACGATTGTTTCGTCGGGCAGTGCGGCCAACTTGGAAAGAGATTGCCACATCTGCGGCGCGGTACCTTCGAACAGGCGGCCGCAGCCCAGGGCCATCAGGCTGTCTGCGGTAAAAACGGCAGCGCTTTGCGGCATGTAGAATGCAATATGACCAACCGTGTGGCCTGACACATCCAATACCTGCACCGGTTCGTCACCAATCTGGAACGAGTCGCCCTCGGCCACTTGCAGATGCAGTGGGGGCAGGCGGTGGGCGTCGGCACTGGCACCAATGACTTTGGCGTGGTGTCTTTCCAGAATACCGGTCAGCCCGTCGACGTGATCCCAATGATGATGGGTCAGCAACACGTGACTTAGCGTCCAGCCGCGGGCGTCCAGTTCTGCCAGAATCGGTCCTGCTTCGGGCGCATCAATCAGGGCGGTCTGGCCACTGGTGGCGTCATGCGCCAGAAAAGCATAATTATCGCTGAGACATGGGATGGTTACGATCTCAAGAGGCATGGCCTTTTGCCCTTTCGTTGCTAGACTGCGCCCAGCTAAGCCGATTGACCAGGTGTCCGCAATGCATCTTGATGTGCAGGATCTGAGGAATTTCTACTACCGCAGCACATTGGGCCGTGCGGCGCAGGCCGCTATTCGTGGACGGCTGACGCAGTTGTGGCCCGAAGCCAAAGGTCAGACCGTAGTAGGCTTTGGCTTCGCGGTGCCACTTTTGCGGCCATATCTGGCAGAAGCGCGTCGTGTCATCGGCTTGATGCCAGGGCCGCAGGGGGTCATGCCCTGGCCTGCCGGGATGCCCAATGTCTCTGTGCTGACCGAAGAAACACTCTGGCCCATTGAAACCGGGCACGTGGACAAATTGGTCGTGATGCACGGGTTGGAGACCTCAGGCCAGCCCAGCGAATTGCTGAACGAATGCTGGCGGGTTCTCGGACCAGGCGGGCGCGCGATTTTCATTGTGCCGAACCGGGCCGGGCTGTGGTCGCGATCAGATCGAACGCCCTTTGGATTCGGGCGCCCGTATTCGGCGTCGCAGTTGGAAAGCCAGCTCAAGGCGCATCACTTCATTCCCGAAGGCCACTGCTCGGCCCTGTATATGCCGCCTTCGTTTCGCCGGTTCTGGTTGAAATCGGGCAGTCTGATCGAAAAAACCGGTCAGCGCATGCCAACGGTGATGGCAGGGGGCGTGCTGATGGTAGAGGTCACCAAGCACATCCGCCCCCCCAGCGGCACCGTCACAAAAGATACCGAACGTCGCCCGATCAAGGCGCTAGATGGACTGTTGAAGCCAGCATAATTCTTGTGTCGATTTGGGACGTTTCAAAGCCCGAATTTGCGGGAAATAGGTCACAGGAATCGCAAAAACCTACACTTTCGTAACATTTTTCCTGCCTTCCAGCCGGATAAAAGGGTCGCACCCTTCGTAAGTAATTGAAACAAAACATTTTGTGGATAAAGTGCTTGCCGTGATAATATATTGCTAGCTTGGTTCGGCTCTGCTACATCCCCGGTGATTTTGATCCCCGGCCGTCTGGGCGGGGTTTCCTCACGCCCCCGTGGTAGCGGCCGCTACTCAAAATCGGGGCCTCAAATATCGGAAGGGTGGACGTGTCCGAACCAGCTTCGATTTCCACTGGCATTGCTGAACGCTATGCCACCGCGATCTTTGAGATCGCCAAAGAGAATAATGACCTTGCAGGTCTGGAAACCGGCATCAACGATTTGGCAGCAGCTTTGGGCGAAAGCGCCGACTTGCGCGACCTGATTGCATCGCCGCTGGTATCCCGCGCCGAACAGGAAGCAGCGATTACCGCGATTGCCGACAAGATGGGTCTGCATACCATCCTGCGCAACACGCTGGGTCTGATGGCCGAAAAGCGCCGCCTGTTTGTTATTCCGCAACTGGTGCAGGTACTGCGCGACATGCTGGCAGACGAACGCGGCGAAGTGACCGCCGATGTCGCCTCGGCCAAGGCGTTGACCAAGACGCAACTGGATAAACTGTCCAAAACGCTGTCCGAGCGTGTGGGCAAGACCGTGACAATCAATGCGACCGTTGATGAAAGCCTCATCGGCGGTCTTGTCGTTAAAGTGGGCTCGAAAATGATCGATAGCTCGATCCGTTCGAAGCTGAACTCCCTACAGAATGCAATGAAAGAGGTCGGATAAATGGGAATCCAAGCTGCAGAGATTTCTGCAATCCTGAAGGACCAGATCAAGAATTTTGGTCAGGAAGCCGAAGTGGCCGAGATTGGCCGCGTGCTGAGCGTCGGTGACGGGATTGCCCGTGTATACGGCCTGGACAACGTACAAGCCGGTGAGATGGTCGAATTCCCCGGTGGCATCATGGGCATGGCGCTGAACCTGGAAAGCGACAACGTCGGTGTCGTTATCTTCGGTTCCGACCGTGACATTAAAGAAGGTGACACCGTCAAGCGCACCAACTCGATCGTGGACGTTCCGATCGGTGACGAGCTGCTGGGCCGTGTTGTTGACGGTCTGGGCAACCCGCTGGACGGCAAAGGCCCGATCAACGCAACCAAGCGTGGCGTTGCAGACGTTAAGGCACCAGGCATCATCCCGCGTAAGTCGGTTCATGAGCCGATGGCAACCGGCCTGAAATCGGTTGACGCGATGATCCCGATTGGCCGTGGCCAGCGTGAGCTGATCATTGGTGACCGTCAGACCGGTAAAACTGCCGTTGCTCTGGACGCGATCCTGAACCAGAAAGTGTACAATGACGCAGCAGGCGACGACGAGTCGAAGAAACTGTACTGCGTTTACGTTGCCATCGGTCAAAAGCGTTCGACCGTTGCGCAGCTGGTGAAGAAGCTGGAAGAATCCGGTGCGATTGAATACTCGATCGTTGTGGCCGCAACCGCGTCCGACCCGGCACCGATGCAGTTCCTGGCACCCTACGCTGCAACCGCGATGGCCGAATACTTCCGAGACAATGGCCGTCACGCGCTGATCATCTATGATGACTTGTCTAAGCAGGCTGTGTCCTATCGTCAGATGTCGCTGCTGCTGCGCCGCCCGCCCGGACGTGAAGCCTATCCTGGCGACGTTTTCTACCTCCACTCGCGCCTGCTGGAGCGTTCGGCCAAGCTGAACGAGGATTTCGGTGCGGGCTCGCTGACTGCTCTGCCGGTTATCGAAACTCAGGGTGGTGACGTTTCGGCGTTTATTCCGACCAACGTGATTTCGATCACCGACGGCCAGATCTTCCTGGAAACCGAACTGTTCTACCAGGGTATCCGTCCTGCTGTGAACACCGGTCTGTCGGTTTCGCGTGTGGGCTCTTCGGCTCAGACCAACTCGATGAAGTCGGTTGCCGGTCCGGTTAAACTGGAACTGGCTCAGTACCGTGAAATGGCTGCGTTTGCTCAGTTCGGTTCCGACCTGGACGCCGCGACCCAGCAGCTGCTGAACCGTGGTGCGCGTCTGACCGAGCTTATGAAACAGCCGCAGTACTCGCCGCTGACCAATGCTGAAATCGTCTGTGTCATCTTCGCCGGTACCAACGGTTACCTCGACAAGATCGACGTGTCCGATGTTGGCCGTTACGAAGCTGGCCTGCTGGCGCACCTGCGTGGCAAGCACGCGGATCTGCTTCAGTGGATCACGGACGAAGATCCCAAGATCAAGGGTGACGCTTCCGATAAGATCAAGGCTGCGCTGGACGAATACGCCGCAACCTTCGCTTAAGGGAGAGGCGGGCATATGCCAAATCTTAAGGACCTTAAAAACAGGATCGAGTCGGTCAAATCGACCCGCAAGATCACCAAGGCCATGCAGATGGTCGCGGCTGCAAAACTGCGCCGCGCCCAGGAATCTGCCGAAGCCTCGCGCCCCTATGCCGAACGGTTCAATGCCGTGATGGCGGGGCTGGCGGCGTCGGTCGGGGGTAGCGACAGCGCCCCCAAGCTGCTCCGTGGTACGGGCAGTGATGATGTCCATCTGCTGGTTGTCATGACAGCTGAACGCGGCCTGTGCGGCGGCTTCAACTCGAACATCGCCAAGCTGGCCCGCCAAAAGGCGGACGAGCTGCGCGCCAAAGGCAAGACGATCAAAGTTCTGACCGTCGGCAAAAAAGGCCGCGACGCGCTGAAGCGTGATTTTGGCGATCTGTTCGTTGGACATATCGACCTGAGCGAGGTCAAGCGTCTGGGCTATACCAACGCGCAAGACATCGCAAAGGACGTCCTGTCGCGCTTTGACGGGGGTGAGTTCGACGTTGCCACGATCTTCTATTCGAAGTTCGTCAACGTTGTGACCCAAATCCCGACGGCACAGCAGGTCATCCCCGCCTCGTTCGAGGAAACCGAGGGTGACGATAGCGGTGCTGTTTTCGACTACGAGCCCAGCGAAGAGGCCATCTTGGCCGACCTGCTGCCCAAGGGGGTTGCAACCGCGATCTTCTCGGCCCTGCTCGAAAACGGAGCGTCTGAACAGGGTGCACGGATGTCTGCAATGGATAACGCGACACGCAACGCGGGTGAAATGATCGACAAGCTGACGATCCAGTTCAACCGCTCGCGTCAGGCCGTGATCACCAACGAGCTGATTGAAATTATTTCCGGCGCCGAAGCGCTGTAAGAAAACCGGAGACAACAATATGGCGAATGCAAAAGGCAAAGTCACACAGATCATCGGGGCCGTCGTCGACGTGCACTTCGAAGATCAGCTGCCTGAAATTCTGAACGCGCTGGAAACCGAAAACAACGGCAAGCGTCTGGTACTGGAAGTTGCCCAGCACCTGGGTGAAAACACTGTCCGCACCATCGCGATGGACGCGACCGAAGGTCTGGTTCGTGGCGCGGAAGTCACCGACATGGGCGCACCGATCTCGGTTCCGGTTGGTAACGCCACCCTGGGCCGCATCCTGAACGTTGTTGGCGATCCCATCGACGAAAAGGGCCCGGTTGAGGCAACCGAATCCCGCGCCATCCACCAGCCTGCACCGACCTTTGCAGAACAGTCGACCGAGTCGGAAGTTCTGGTCACCGGCATCAAGGTTGTGGACCTGCTGGCCCCTTACGCCAAAGGCGGTAAGATCGGCCTGTTCGGCGGCGCCGGCGTTGGTAAAACCGTTCTGATCATGGAACTGATCAACAACATCGCAAAAGTGCACTCGGGCTTCTCGGTGTTTGCGGGTGTTGGTGAACGGACCCGTGAAGGGAACGACCTGTACCACGAGATGATCGAATCGAATGTTATCAAGCCGGACAACCTGTCGGAATCGCAGGTGGCCCTGGTTTACGGTCAGATGAACGAACCTCCCGGAGCGCGTGCGCGTGTTGCTCTGACCGGCCTGACCCTGGCTGAGCAGTTCCGCGACCAGTCCGGTACCGACGTTCTGTTCTTCGTCGACAACATCTTCCGCTTTACGCAGGCGGGTTCCGAGGTTTCGGCTCTGCTGGGTCGTATTCCTTCGGCGGTGGGCTACCAGCCGACACTGGCCACTGACATGGGTGCCCTGCAGGAACGCATCACCTCGACCAAGTCGGGCTCGATCACCTCGGTGCAGGCGATCTACGTGCCTGCGGACGACCTTACCGACCCTGCGCCGGCAACCTCGTTCGCTCACTTGGATGCGACTACCGTTCTTAACCGTGCGATCTCGGAAAAGGGTATCTACCCTGCGGTTGACCCGCTCGACTCGACTTCGCGTCTGCTCGACCCGGCCATCGTTGGCGAAGAGCATTATCAGGTTGCGACCGATGTTCAGCAGATCCTTCAGCGCTACAAGTCGTTGCAGGACATCATCGCCATCCTTGGCATGGACGAGCTGTCGGAAGAGGACAAACTGACCGTGGCCCGTGCCCGTAAGATCGAACGCTTCATGTCGCAGCCGTTCGACGTGGCGCAGGTCTTCACCGGCTCGCCGGGCGTTCAGGTTCCTCTGGATGTCACCATCGCGTCGTTCAAGGCCGTTGTGGCTGGCGAATACGATCACCTGCCCGAAGCGGCCTTCCTGATGGTTGGCGGCATCGACGAAGTGATCGCCAAAGCGGAAAAGATGGCCGCAGAAGCCGCCTAAGGAGTATCCCTGATGGCAAACACGATGCAATTCGACCTCGTCAGCCCCGAGCGGAGCCTTGCTTCGCTCAGCGCGACGGCGGTCCAGATTCCCGGCGCGGACGGGGACATGACGGCGATGCCCGATCATGCACCCACCATCACCACGCTGCGCCCGGGCATCCTGAAGGTCGAAGCACCTGAAGGGTCCAGCGAATACCTGGTCACCGGTGGGTTTGCTCAGATCAATGGCGATGGCCTGTCGGTTCTGGCCGAAAAGGCGATCCCGGTTGCCGAAATGACACGCTCACACCTGGACGATCTGATCGCCGAGGCACGCGCGTCGCACGAGGCAGCGAAGGAAGGCGATGATCAGTCCATCGTTGACGACGCTGCCAAGTTGCTGGCCGACATGGAAGCCCTTGGAACGCATATGAGCCTGTAAGGCTCTGGCAATTCTTGTGATTTATAACGGCTCCGCCTGCGCGGGGCCGTTTTTTTGTCGTGATTTTGCCGAGGCCGCAGGATAGGTGTAAGGAATACAAAGACAAAGACATCAACAATGAAGACTTTTCGAACCCACCCTATTGGTATCGACCAAGGCGAGTCAGTGCTGTTTTCCGATTTCGCTGATGGCGGCGATATGTGGACGGGCGAGGGGCCACGCGAACGGCGGTCTGCGATCCTCTTCAGTCAGCCATTTCGAACCGCACCGGTGGTTCAGATTGGCGTGTCTTTATGGGATGTGGACACGTCCTCGGCGCTACGTGCCGAGGTGACGACTGCGGACATTACACCTGAGGGCTTTGTTACCGTATTCCGAACCTGGTCGGATACGCGAATTGCCCGGATACGGGTGACATGGACGGCCATTGGTGAGGTCGCACATGAGGATGACTGGGATATCTCGTGATTGATTCAACGCCTGAGCCAGGAAGTGGTTTGAAAAACATGCTACGCGCTTTTCGGGATAATCAGTGTAGTCTGGAAAACAACCAGTTCCACTCGTAAGGATTAGCACCGCTCAGAATTATGGCGCAAATCGTTATGACGGCTCCAAGCACGCAAAATACGGGAACACGACCCAAGGCAAAACCACGCACGAAAAGTCCGATAAATCCTATGAGCAGAGAAAGCATAGGGAGACCAATCATAATCACGCTGGCCCCGAGGGCGTACTCTCGGGCACTCTCGGTATCCATCGAGTGGGCGATTTTGCCTGTAATAAGGTAAAATGTGGCAATGGCGCCAAAGCTGAAGCCTACTATGGAACATATGGTCCGAGCCCTGTTTGACGTAATACGCTTTCGACGCCCTCCCGTTTCGGAGGCGTCCGAGATCGCCTTGTTCCGCTGTTTGTCACCAGCCAAAATGCCGCGGTACATAAGGATACAGCCAGCCACTAACGCGAACACCCCCGCAACACCCAGCCCGGCTGCGGCACCGATCCCATAGCTTTGCTTTATAACCTCGTAACTTTCGTTCGCCTGTTTTACTGCTTGTTGCCCGACACTCAAAAACAGTATGCCGACAAGGACCTTCCAGTGATTTGGTCGGAGTGATGGAGCTTTTGTTACTTTTTGCGAAAGGTCAGAGGTTGCTTGAGGGTTATTGGCGTTGATGCGTTGAATGCGGTCTTGAAAGCTTGTGTTGGACATGGGTCGAGGTCTGAAACTCTATCATTTAGTGCTTGTAGGTTTTTTGCCAGGGCAATGTGTTGAAAATTGGTCTGACGTCAGCGCAATTGATGCGCCGAGGCCAAGAAAGGAGCCGCAACATAATTGGGTGTGAGACGTCTGAACTTTTCTACGTTTGACAACATTCGTAGCGCTAAGGCACAGGTCGCTCATAAAGTTGCATCGCCGACATGCATTGACGTGTTCCAGACACGGTCCAACAAAGCTCTGCAAGCGGGCGTTGCCAGGATTGCGGTGGTCTGAAGTGGCGTGAAATGCTGCTCTAGGCCTCATTTCCCTCAATCATGTCCACACGGGTCGCGTGACGGCCGCCTTCAAACTCGGCGGTCAGAAAGGCATCGACGATATCCAACGCCTGACCTTCACCCACAACGCGCGCACCGATGGAGAGCATGTTTGCGTCATTGTGATGGCGGATCATCCGGGCCGAAAACGCGTCGGAACAAACACCACAACGGATGCCGGGGACTTTGTTGGCGGCCATCATGATGCCTTGACCGGTGCCGCACAGAACGATTCCCAATTGGCAATCGCCCGAAGCCACAGCCTGTGCAGCAGCTTTGCCGTGCAGGGGGTAGTGGGTGCTTTCAGGAGTGGTAGGGCCGATGTCCACCACTTCCCAGCCATTTGCCGCAACATGGGCGGCAACAGCCTGACGCAAATCAATGGCTGCGTGGTCACTGGAGAGAACGATGCGTTTGTTGACTGTCATGGGACTTTCCACAGATAACCACGCTGATTTTCGTGGCAGGTTGGTCGCGGGCGCGGAGGCCTGCAAAGGGAAGGGCGGCCCAAAAGGACCGCCCGATCCAAACTTAGTCCATGTGGTACATAGACTCGTAGATCGGGATCAAGGTCTTGTCTTCGAATAGCGACGAAACGCTGGTACCGTTCCAGATATTCAGGATCGCCTGCGTGAAGATCGGAGACGTTGGTACGATGCGGATGTTCTTGGCTTTTGCGATCTCTGGGGTTGGCTGGATCGTGTCGGTTAGCACCAACGACTTCATTACCGAATTGGTTACGCGTTCGACTGCCGGGCCGCTCATGACGCCGTGTGTGATGTAAGAGTGAACCTCTTTCGCACCGTTATCCATCAGTACCTGAGCCGCTTTGCACAACGTGCCGGCAGTGTCGCACATGTCGTCCACGATCAGGCAAATCTTGTCTTTGACGTCGCCGATCACGGTCATTTCTGCCACTTCGCCAGCCTTTTCGCGTCGTTTGTCAACGATCGACAAGGGAGCGCTGATGCGTTTGGCAAGTTCACGTGCACGGGCCACACCGCCCACGTCGGGCGAGACAACCATAAGTTCATCCAGGTTGTTCTTGAACTGGTGTTTTACATCCAGTGCAAAGATTGGCGAGGCATAGAGGTTGTCGACCGGCATATCGAAGAACCCCTGAATCTGCGCTGCGTGCAGGTCCATGGTAAGGATCCGCTCGATCCCTGCACCGGTCAGCATGTTGGCCACCAGCTTGGCGCTGATCGGCGTGCGGGCCTTGGTGCGGCGGTCCTGTCGAGCATAACCGAAGTAGGGGATAACAGCGGTGATCCGTTGGGCCGATGACCGGCGCAACGCGTCGGCAATGATCAGCAGCTCCATCAGATTGTCATTGGCGGGGTTCGAGGTTGGCTGGACGATGAACATGTCCTCGCCACGCACGTTTTCGAACACTTCGACGAAAATCTCGCCGTCATTGAACCGTTCAACTCTCGCATCGACCAGACCCTGATCGACGCCGCGATACAGGCTCATGCGGCGAGCTATGGATTCGGCAAGCGGAAGATTTGCGTTCCCAGCGATAAGCTTGGGTTCGTTGAGTGTCGGCATCGGCTGAGGTCCCCGGGCAGCAATGGCAAATGTGACAGATTCGTGATGTTGACACCGCTTAGCATGGCCTTACCGTCCAGCAAAGGTAACGCAGCGGAGAAAGTGCACATGGCCCGGATTGACTACTATTTTGCGACAATTTCGCCATTCACCTATTTGGCAGGTGAGCGGCTGGAGGAGGTCGCGGCCAAGCATGGCGCGACGATCAATTACAAACCGCTGGATATCATGGCGCTGTTCGGGCGTACGGGGGGAACGCCGCCAAAAGATCGCCACCCGTCGCGCATTGAATACAGGGCGCAGGAACTGCTGCGCCAATCCAAGAACCTGGGAATAGAATTCAATCTGCAACCGGCGCATTGGCCGACCAATATGGCGCCGTCGTCCTATGCGGTAATTGCAGCGATGAAGGATGGGGCAGGGGATATAGGTAAGTTGGTCCAGTCCTTGCTGCGGGCCTGTTGGGCCGAGGAAAAAGACATCGCACAGGATGATGTGATCCGCGATTGCCTGACGCAGGCGGGCTTTGACCCAAATCTGGCAGACAGTGGCCTGCTGGTCGGTGCCGAAACCTATGCCGCCAATCTGGAAGAGGCCGTTGAACGTGGCGTCTTTGGCGCGCCGTTCTACATTACTGAGGATGGCCAGCGGTTTTGGGGGCAGGACCGTTTGGATGATCTGGACCGGCACCTGACCGAGGCCAAGGGTTGACCGGCATGCCAGTCAAAGCAGGTCGAGGAAACGGTCGATATCGTCGCTGCTGATCGACCAGTCACAGACCAGACGGCAGGCGAGCGCCTCTTCGTCACTCGCCCCGTCAAGTTCGGCCCCCCAAAGGTGGTAGATCGCCCCGGCCTCATGCAGTTGCTTGTGCCGGGCGCGGGAAAACTGGGCGAATACCATGTTGGCCTGCGGCTCGTGCAGGAAGGTCGCGCCCTTGGCACGCAGGCCGTCGGCCAGGTGGGCACAATTGGCGTTGGCCTTTCGTGCCATAGTCAGCCACAGGTCATCCTGCAAATAGGCTGCCATCTGTGCGGACAGATAGCGATGTTTTGAAAACAGATGCGCACCGCGCTTGCGCCGCAGTTCAAACTCCCAGGCTTTGGATTCGTCAAAGAAGACAACTGCCTCGACCCCCATCAAACCGTTCTTGGTGCCGCCAAAGCTGACCGCATCGACGCCCGCTTTCCACGTCATTTCGGCCGGAGAACAGTTCAGCGCGACCAAAGCGTTTGTGAACCGAGCTCCATCCAGGTGGACGGGCAGGTCAAACTCCTTTGCTACGCCGCACAATGCCTGCAACTCCTCCAGCGAATAGACCGAGCCGCGCTCGGTCACCTGGGTGATCGAAACCGGTCCGCGTTGCGGACCATGCACACCGCGGGTTTCTTCGGCCAGAATGGAACGGCGCAGCGCTTCGGGATCCATCTTGTCGCCGCCGGGTACCAACGTCAGCTTGGTGCCACTGTAGAATTCCGGCGCGTTGCATTCATCCTCGTGGATATGGGCGACGGGCGAACAGAACACCGTCTCCCATGGCTGTGCCAACGTAGCCAGAGCCAGCGAGTTTGCCGCCGTTCCTGTGGCTACCAGATACACCGCAGCACCGGGCGCTTCAAAGATGCCGCGAATTCGATCGCGCACCTCATTCATCAGTGTGTCGGCCCCATAGGCCATCTGATAGCCCTGATTTGCTTCGTTCAAAGCGGTCATGACCTGCGGATGAACCGGCCCAGAATTGTCAGAGGCAAAATACATCAGCTGGGCTCCTCGATGATATAGTCTTCCCATTCTTCGATGGGTGTTTCGAACTCGGACACCGTGCGCCCCTGAACCGAGATTCCGGCAGCGTGAACACTCTCCGCTGTACCTGATATCAATGGGTGCCAGTCGTAAAGAGGTTTCCCTTCCCACAACAGCCTGTAAGCGCACGTTTGCGGCAGCCAATAGGCGTGATCGTCGATATTGTCGGGCTTCATCACGATACATTCCGGCACGAACTGGTGGCGGATATCGTATTGGGTGCAGCGGCAGGTCTCATCATCCAGCAGACGGCAGGCGACGCAGGTCAGGGCCACCTCGCCTGTGTCTTCGTCTTCAAGCTTGTTCAGACAACACTTGCCGCAGCCGTCGCAAAGCGCTTCCCACTCTTGCTCGTTCATCTTGGGTAGGGGTTTGCGTTCCCAGAACCGGGGACTCAGGCCAGTGCGATCAATAGGATCGGCGGTCATAGCTTCGCCAGCAGTGTTCGGGCCTTGTCACAATCAGAGTTCATTTGTGCAATCAACCCGTCCAGCCCGTCGAAGGTCAATTCAGGTCGTAGATATTCAACCAGACCAATCGATAGGGTCGCACCATAAAGGTCGCCTGAAAAGTCGAGCAGGAAGGTTTCGATATTCGGCACTTCGCCCTTAAACATTGGCCGCGTCCCGACCGAGGCCGCGCCTTGATAGCTGCCTCGATGCGGGCCGTCCAACACATCGACCAGCACCGCGTAGACGCCGAATTTTGGCGGGTGCAAACCTTCGATGGACATGTTGGCGGTCGGGAAGCCCAACTCGCGGCCACGTTGTTCGCCGCCGATCACCGGACCCTCGATCCGATGCCAATGGCCCAGCATGGTTGCCGCATCGCGAGGGCGGCCTTCGGTCAGCGCTGTACGGATCGCGGTGGACGACACGATATTCTCGGACCGCTCCATCAAAGGTGCGATGGTGACGCCAAAGCCCATTTGTTGACCGAACCGAACCAGATCATCCGCCGTACCGCTGCGCCCCTTGCCGAAACAGAAATCGGCACCGACAACCACATGCGAAAGGCCCAACCCGTCGCAAATCACGTTCGACGCGAATTCTTCCGGAGTCAGCCCGGCAAGGGCGGAATTGAAGGGCAGTTCATACAATTTCTTGACACCCAGCTTTTCTAGCCGGTGCGCTCGGGCATTGCAGCGCATCAGGCGAAAAGGCGGGGCTGCGGGTGCGAAATACTCGCGTGGGTGCGGCTCAAAGGTCATCACCCCCAAAGGCGCATCCGGCGCGGCATTGCGGGCCAGTTCGATCACAGACTGGTGGCCGATGTGGACGCCGTCAAAATTCCCGATCGCCACGCTGGCGCCGCGGTCCTGAGGCTCGATGAACTGAAAATCACGGATGATGCGCATAGCATCTGCCTAACGGGACTGCGGTTCGGGTTCAAGCATCTGATTGCATTGTCAGTGTGTGGGATGATCGGCCAAAAAACGTCTGGCCCATTCCCGGTTTGTAGAGTCTGCCAGCTTGTCTGTGGCGGGCGTGAACTCGGCACCCCGCGCGGGATCGATCCCCAGCAGGTATAGTACATCGGTCAAAGCGCCAATTGGATCGTTTTCAAGTTGTTCGTAATGGATGATATGCGGCGTGATCTGCTGCGCGGCGAACCAGTCACGCCAGGCCGCATCCCCTTCTTCAAGTTCAGCCATGTATCGGGCGATGGCGATCGGATCGTAAACCGGGTCGGCAGGTGGGGTGAGACGCTCCAACTCGGTCCCATCTGCGTTGCGGTGCCACAATCCGGTCTGTTCGGCTTTCACAATCGAAATAGCCTGTTCCAGCTTGTTGCGCCGATTAAGGTAAACGAAGCAGACCTCGCCAAAGGTGGCTTTCAGCCGGGCTAGGTCATCCCCGGCGGTCGGGTATAGACTGCGCAATTGCTGAAGAAAGAAGGCCCGACTTTTGCCTTGCAGGCGCAATCCGAAGATGTCTGTAGCGGCTTTTCTCTGGTGAATGGCCTCGGCAAAGATTGCGCGCAGGGTGCTTTTTGTATCCGGAAACGCGCTGCGATCCAGATCGTAATACGCCATCCATTCTTCCAAGATCGGGGCATGAAAGTACGAATCCGGTTTTCCTGCGCAACCCGTGGCGGCTAGTAGCTGGTACAGCAAAGTGCTGCCGCTGCGCGGGGTCGTGCAAATTAAGTAGCTGTCAAAATTGTTTACCGACCCGGGTCTAGACCGGGCCGGTGAACGAAACAAGGCTGGTAAAGCTGTGCTTTGGATCAGTCGAACTTGCGCGACGGGGCCAGAACCATTGCTTCGCCGACCAGAACCTTTTTGCCATCTACGGCGCAGTGGCAATCCAGTTTCACCCGACGCTTGGCAAAGTCGATGTCGATCACTTTGACCTCGGCATAGACCATGTCACCGGGGCGCACGGGGGCCAGGAATTTCAGCGACTGACCCATATACACGGTGCCGTGGCCGGGCAGCTGTTCGCCGATGACGGCCGAGATCAGGCCCGCCGTCAGCATCCCATGGGCGATGCGCCCCTCAAAGATCGTGTCGCGGGCATAGTCATCATCCAGATGCACCGGATTCCGGTCGGTCGAAACCTGCGCAAACATCTCGATATCTTCGTCAGTCACCACTTTGCGCAGGTGACGGGTCATGCCCATTTCGATGTCTTCAATACAGATCGTGCCGCGCGGAAGATTGTCCAACATGTCGCCCTCACTTGAATCCGTTGAGCAACAAAAGGATCAATGTTGCCCGTGTTCGGCAACTTTATTACTTCGCAAGCGCAGAAAATCAAGCCTTTTCTGCTTATCTCAGGCGACCGATTGTATAGGTGGGATTTATATTTTCCCTTGCAATGTAGTCAGTTAGCGATTCGTGGTGCGGATGATGCTCAGTTTTTGTTTCTGCAGCAGCCAATCCGCCCGAGATAAACAGAGAATCAATCCCCTCACCCATGCCGCCCAGAATGTCGGTATGGGGGCCATCACCGATCACCAAAATGTCGCCATCGGGGATGTCGTGGCCCAGTTCTTGCAGCCTACGGCGGGCCAGATCATAGATCGGCGGGTGGGGTTTGCCGAAGTACAGGCTTTCGCCGCCCATCTCGGTATACAGTTTGGCCAGCGCCCCGGCACACCATTCGCGCACCTCGCCCCGGTCGACCACAATATCGGGATTGGCGCACAGCAGCTTCATGCCCTTTTGCTTGGCATAGAGGAAATCCGCGCGGTTGACGGACGGGTCCGCCATCGGATCAAACGGACCGCAACAGACGATCCCTTCGGCCTCATCCAGCGGGACCCGTTCGATGTGGATCGGGTGGTGCAGTATTTTCAGCGGCTCAAAGAACCCCGCATCGCGCTGCCATTCGCCCATGAAATAGACCTTTTCCCCGACGGCGCCCCGGAACATCGCCGACCGCGCAGAATCGCCGCTGGTGGCGATGGTGTCATAGGCATCTTCGGGGACGTTGAATTGCACCAATTGTTGGGCAACGCCCGCGCGGGGTTTCGGAGAGTTCGTCACCAGCACGACAATCCCGCCTTTCGCACGATAGGCTTTGAGGGCAGCGACGGCCTCGGGGAAGGCGGTGATGCCGTTGTGAACACAGCCCCAAAGGTCAACGAACAGTGCTTTGTAGCGGTCGGATATGTCGGACAGGGCGTGGACGATCTGAGTCATTGAGGACCTCGGGCGAGTTGAATGCAAGGTTGCGTCAGCTATTGCAAAGCTGACGGGCTTTGACCATCCCGCAATGCCAATTGCCGCCGTTAAATGGCTGTGTCGGTCAGTTTTCTTCGCTGATCTCGTCGACATCCGGCGCCTGCTGGACGGCATCGGTGCCCAGAATGACTTGCGCGCCAATCCTGTTTTGGAACCGCACCACCACCAGATAGCCCGGACCCAATTGATCTTGAAGGATTTCGACCAAAGGTGTCTCGCGCAGGCTTTCTGGCAGCAATCCAGCGACCGAGGAGACTTTGTAAGCCGCTTCAATCGGCAGGTCGACGATCAGCCAGATATCTGCCTGCTTGCGTTTGGCGTTTACGTCAATGCGGATGACCTCGACCGACACCGGGTCTGCCCAATCGCGGATGGCTTGTGCGACCTGAGCTTCGGTTCGGGTTTCGAGATAGCGATTATAGGTGGATTTACCCAACTGCAAAACGACAAGAGCCAGAAAGGCCAATGTCACAGTCACACTGGCGGTAAAGTTCAGTTTCCGGCGACCTTTGCTGAAGACCATCGAGCGGGCCGCGTACACGATATAAACCGCGCAGGCGGACAGGATGATCGCGCCAAGGTTGGTGGCGAATAACAACCCGGCCTCATACGCCTCGCCCGGTTCGCCGAAATACAGCAGAACGCCCGAGGCGGACAGGGGCGGCACCAGTGACACGCCGATGGCCGCGCCGGGCAGCAAGCTGGCTTCGGAGCGGTTGATTTGCACGTAAGCACCGGCGACGCCTGCGGCCAGAGCGACAATCAGGTCCTCGGTTCCGGGGTCGGTCCGGGCCAAGACTTGATCAGGGATCAGGATGCCGCGCGGGACATCTGCGACATAGACCAAGAGCCACGCGAGCAATACGCAAAGAATGGCCGCACCGCAGACAATCAGAGCCAGATAGAACGCACGCCCCAGCCACCCCATGACCATAGCCGCCGCCACGCCCAATATGGGAGCCATCAGCGGCGCCACCAGCATTGCGGCAATCACCACCGCGCCTGAATCGCGAAGCATGCCCATCGTAGCGATCACAACCGATAGGGTCAGCAGCATCGCAAAGCGCCGCCAATAGGCTGCTCTGTCCTTGCCTTCAAACCGCAAGATGTCTCGGGTGGTGCTGAACTTGCGTGTACTCATATGTCGGAACTGATCCGCTACTTGCTCTCCTGACCAGAGTAGCAATGGAAGCGGGTCGCGCAAATCCTATGCCTCAACAAAAAAAGGCGCCCCACTTGGGCGCCTTTTCTTTGGAAAGATCTAAAGATCAGACCTTGAGGTTCGGAATGATTTGCTTTTTGCGGCTCATGATGCCCGGCAGGACCACGGCGTCGCCGTTAACCGATGCGCCAAAGCTTTTCTCGGCCACGCCTTTGACTAGATCGTTCGGCACCAGCAGAGTGGCCTCTTCGTTCAGAATGTCGACCACGAACAGCAGCACCTGATCGACGCCGTCCTCGCTGGCCACACTGACCATCGAGTCCGCCAGGCTAGCCTTGCGGTCCAGCACGACGCCGGGGGCCGTGGTTTCCAGAACCGAGACGCGGAACTTGGTGCCGTCGACCTCGTATTCTTTGCTGTCCATGCGGATCAGTTCGGCGTCTGAGAAGGACGATACATCCGATTTTGCCGCGAACATGTCGGCGGCATAAGCCGATACGTCTAGGCCCAGTTCAGCAGCCAGTTTCTCGGCCACTTCGCGATCATGCGCAGTGGTTGTGGGCGAGCGGAACTCCAAGGTATCCGACAGGATGCAAGTCAGCGCCGCGCCTTTGATGGCGTCGGGCATCTTGGCTGCGTCGTCGCCCATCAGGTCGACCATGATGGTGGCGGTGCAGGCCAGCGGGCGCACGGTGATGTCGATCGGGCCTTTGGTTTCCAGGCCGCCGACCAGCTTGTGGTGGTCGATGATGGCTTGGATATCGGCACTGTTGATGCTGGCGGGCAGTTCGGCCGGGTTGTTGGTGTCAACGATGACAACCGGCGCGTCGGCTTCGACGTCGTCGATGATACGCGGCTTGGACAGGTCCCAGCGCTGCAGCATGAACGCGGCTTCGGTGTTGGGCTCGCCCAGCAGAACGGGCTCGGCCTGTTCGCCTATGACTTCGTTCAGGTACCACGACCACAGGATGGGTGATCCTGTGGAGTCGGTGTCGGGAGATTTATGGCCAAATACAAGGGTTGTCATGTCAGCGTCCTGAGGATGATAATTTGCGCGCCTTATAGGGCGGTCCGCCGGGGTTGTCACCCGGCAGAATCCTCGCTGCGACGGTTGGTCTGTCTTTCGCCGAGTGCGATCAGAAAGGCGCGCGGGTCAAGAAATATCCAGCCTGTTGCAATTGGTTCAGCAATCCATGAGTACCGCCTAGATGTCCAGCCCCCACGGCGATCACTGCGGTCTGATCTTGAATGTCCAGAATCCTCGGCATCCAATTGTTGTTTCGCCCGACCAGTAAGTGCTGTTCGAACGCCTGCCATTCTTCGTCAAACACTTCGGGCGACATACCAGAATGCTCTCGCGCCAAAATACGGCCTAGTTCGATGGATTGTGCGTGATTTTCCTCGAAATATGAGTTTGTCATGGTGGCCAGCTGGTCGTCGCTGGTTTCGTACGAATTGACCCACCGCGCTAGCGATTCCGCCTGTTCTTCAATCGAGTGGAGTTCAAACATGGTCATCAGTTCCTCAATGCTCTCCAGCGAAAATTGAGGGATGCCTTGATCTTCGGCTAAAACGGTCAGACGCGCATCCAGCCCATGATTGGCGTTCGGGTCCTGAAGTAGGCATGTAGGCATGGCCAGAGTCATGCCCAGAAACCAGGGGCGCATTTTCGCTCCCATCCAACTGGGTATGCCGCGTTCGGCTAGGGCGGAAGACAGGGTTGTCCAAGCCTCTTCGGGTAGCAGGTCAATCAAGGTGGGGCCGGACGTAATCAAGATCGGGCTCGGGTCCAGAGCCAGTTCCTTTTCCCAGGCCTTCATCTCGTCTTGGGTTACTTCGAAATAGAATGCATCGGCTTGGCTGAGTGTTGGCGTCAGGTTTGCGACAATCACATCCATGCGCGGATCGTTCAGGTGCATCGTACCTATCAGGTGCAGCACCGTTGTGCCCTTTGTTGCGATCCAGTGGTTGCCTTCTGCAAATGGGACGTTGGTCAGGGTTTCTTTCAGCTCGGCGTGGGCTGCAGGTGACAATTCGCCCTTTAGATCGCGCCCCTCGCAAGCTGCGTGAACCGTGACGGGCAGCAACAGGCAGATCACCAGCAGAATTATGCGCATGTGGAAATTTCCTTTGAAATCAGAGTTGCTGAAACACTGCCTCGGCAGGTGAATGGGTGCAAGGCCGATTGGAAAGCTGCGCCTGGCGTCTGGCATTCCGCCGCAAATCGCATAGCATGCAAACATGAACCGCGAGCAGGATCTCTATCCCCCCATCAAGGCGCTGTTAGAGCGTCAGGGCTATTCCGTCAAAGGCGAGGTTGGCGCGGCTGATATCGTGGCCGTGCGGGATGGCGAAGAACCGGTCATCGTCGAGCTTAAGCTGCGGTTTTCGCTGGCATTGTTCCATCAGGCGATCACACGGCTGAAAGTGACGGATCAGGTTTACATCGGGGTGTGCAAGCCCAAAGGCCGCAGCGCGCGTCGGGCGCTGAAGGACAATCTGGCGCTGTGTCGCCGGCTGGGGTTGGGGCTGATCACCGTGCGGGCCGATGGCAAGGTCGAGGTGCAATGTGATCCCGGCCCGTACGCACCGCGCAAGTCCAAGGCTAAGACTTCGCGCTTGTTGCGTGAGTTCGACCGGCTTGAGGGCGATCCCAATGCAGGCGGCGCTACGCGACACGGGATCGTCACGGCCTATCGTCAGGACGCCCTGAAATGCGCGGCACATCTGGCGGAATGTGGGGCAACCAAAGGGTCCGAAGTCGCAAAGGCAACCGGCGTTCCTGAGGCCACTCGCCTGATGCGCGACAATCACTACGGTTGGTTCGGTAAGGTGGAAAAGGGCGTCTACGACCTGACCGCCGCCGGGCAGGACGGTCTGAAACACTGGGCTTACAGCTGGGAACAGCCTGACTGAGCCCGGTTGCAAAAAATCCATCACAGCTTGTTGACTCGGGGTTTGCGACCCCCTAGCTATGCGTCGTTATCACTCTCATCACCCGAGTGCTAACGCCTCGCCATCCGGCGAGGGGAGGATAAATAAACTTTGAGCCCAAGGAGCTGCAAAGATGGCATTGAAACCGCTTCATGACCGCGTGTTGGTTCGCCGTACCGAAAGCGAAGAAAAAACAGCAGGCGGGCTGATCATTCCTGACAGCGCTAAAGAAAAGCCCAGCGAAGGCGAAGTCGTTGCAACCGGCGAAGGCGCACGCAAGGACAGCGGCGAACTGATCGCAATGGCTGTAAAATCCGGTGACAAGATCCTGTTCGGCAAATGGTCGGGCACCGAGGTTCAGGTCAACGGCGAAGAGCTGCTGATGATGAAAGAAAGCGACATCATGGGGATCATCGAGTAAGCCGCGCGCTTCTCTGATCTTCATTTCCAACTTATTTCTCAAGGAGAGACAATATGGCTGCTAAGGACGTCAAGTTCGACACCGATGCCCGCAACCGCATGCTGTCAGGTGTGAACATCCTGGCCGATGCTGTCAAAGTGACCCTGGGCCCAAAAGGCCGCAACGTGGTTCTGGACAAATCCTTTGGCGCACCGCGCATCACCAAAGACGGTGTTTCGGTTGCCAAGGAAATCGAACTGGAAGACAAGTTCGAAAACATGGGCGCGCAGATGGTGAAAGAAGTCGCCAGCCGCACTAATGACGAAGCCGGCGACGGCACCACCACCGCAACCGTTCTTGCGCAGGCAATCGTTCGCGAAGGCCTGAAGCAGGTTGCAGCGGGCCTGAACCCGATGGACCTGAAGCGCGGTATCGACCTGGCAACCGCCAAGGTTGTTGAAGGCATCAAAGACGCCTCGCGCGAAGTCAAAGACTCGGCAGAAGTTGCTCAGGTTGGCACCATCTCGGCCAACGGCGAAGCCGAAATCGGCCAGCAGATCGCAGACGCGATGCAGAAGGTTGGCAACGAAGGCGTCATCACCGTCGAAGAAAACAAAGGTCTGGAAACCGAGACCGATGTTGTCGAAGGTATGCAGTTCGACCGTGGCTACCTGTCGCCTTACTTCGTCACCAACGCAGACAAGATGATCGCAGAACTCGACGACTGCATGATCCTGCTGCACGAAAAGAAACTGTCCTCGCTGCAGCCGATGGTTCCGCTGCTCGAGCAGGTGATCCAGTCGCAAAAGCCGCTGCTGATCATTGCTGAGGACGTTGAAGGCGAAGCGCTGGCAACTCTGGTTGTCAACAAACTGCGCGGCGGCCTGAAAATTGCTGCTGTCAAAGCACCGGGCTTCGGCGATCGCCGCAAAGCCATGCTGCAGGACATCGCGATCCTGACCGGCGGTCAGGTTATCTCGGAAGATCTGGGTATGAAGCTCGAGTCCGTCACCATGGACATGCTGGGCACCGCCAAGAAAATCGAGATCACCAAAGACGAAACCACCATCGTCGACGGTGCTGGCGAGAAAGCCGAGATCGAAGCACGTGTTGCTCAGATCCGCACTCAGATCGAAGAAACCACCAGCGACTACGACCGTGAAAAGCTGCAAGAGCGCGTTGCCAAACTGGCAGGCGGTGTTGCCGTTATCCGCGTCGGCGGCATGACCGAAGTTGAAGTGAAAGAGCGTAAGGACCGTGTGGACGATGCTCTGAACGCAACACGCGCTGCTGTTCAGGAAGGCGTTGTTGTCGGTGGTGGTGTTGCTCTGGTTCAGGCCGGTAAAGCACTGGAAACTCTGGAAGGTGCAAACGCTGACCAGAACGCTGGCATCAACATCGTTCGCAAAGCCATCGAAGCGCCGCTGCGCCAGATCGCCGAGAACGCAGGTGTTGACGGTGCGGTTGTTGCGGGCAAAGTCCGTGAATCTGCTGACGCAGCATTCGGTTTCAACGCACAGACCGAAGAATATGGTGACATGTTCTCGTTCGGCGTGATCGATCCGGCAAAGGTTGTCCGTACCGCTCTGGAAGATGCGGCATCGGTTGCTGGCCTGCTGGTCACCACCGAAGCAATGGTTGCAGACAAGCCTGCCAAAGAAGGCGCAGCACCTGCAGGCGGCATGCCTGACATGGGCGGCATGGGCGGCATGATGTAAGCACGTCGAATTCGCCCCGGCGAATTCCGACGATCCCGACAAGCGCTTGGCCCTATGGCCAGATTGCTTAGAGGGACCGCCATAGAACTTACTGACGGGGTCGCCTTTGGGCGGCCCCGTTTCTTTTTACCACTACGCCGCGCTGGAAAGTGAGTGTGCAAACGCTCGCGATACCGCTATGCGGTTGATATGCGTTTGTTTCTGCTCACCACTCTGACCATGTGCGCCTTTGCGGCGAATTCGATCCTGAATCGTCTGGCTATAGACAGCGGTGCCAGCGACCCCGCCGGGTTTGCCATAATTCGCGTGTTGTCCGGGGCAGTGGTGCTGACCGGTCTGGTTTGGCTCAGGTCAGGTCGTCTGCCATTGCGCAACCGGCGCAGGTTGGCGGGGGCAGGATCGCTGTCACTCTATATGATTGGGTTTTCCATCGCCTATCTGACGTTGGATGCGGGCCTTGGGGCGCTGATCCTGTTTGGCGTTGTGCAGATCACAATGTTCGCAGTGACGTCGTTAACCGGCAATGCTCCGACTGCGCGACAGATGGGGGGCGCGGCAATCGCCCTTATGGGGCTGGTCTATGTCCTGTGGCCGTCCGGAGCAGTACAGGTCGACCCGATTGGCGCAGCTCTGATGACAGCTGCCGGGGTCGGATGGGCAGTCTATTCGCTGGTTGGGCGGTTTGAGCCTGACGCCCTTGCTGGAACGGCGGCCAATTTCGTTATAGCCCTGCCGGTTACTGCGCTAGCGTTAATGCTGACCGTTGGGGGTTGGCAGATGAGTGGCGCTGGCTACCTGCTGGCTGCCCTTTCTGGAGGTGTGACCTCGGGGATGGGCTATGCCGTATGGTATCGGGTTTTGCCGCAACTGGCGCCAAGCACGGCGGCGGTAGTGCAATTGAGCGTACCAATCATCGCCATCCTCGCTGGCGTTTTGTTGTTGGGAGAAGTCGCCAGTTTGCGCCTGATCTTTGGCGCGGCGCTGGTTCTGGGCGGCATCGCGCTGGCTGTCCTGCGCCTGAAGCCGCGCTAGGGGTTTCAACGCAATCGGATAACGCTTATCTGGCGGCTATGAGATATCTGCTTGCCCTGTTTCTTTTCCTTGTTCCCGCCTTGGCCCAGGCCAAATGCGTGGTGCTTTTACACGGGCTGGCGCGGACCGAGGCGTCCTTCACAGTGATGGAACAACTGTTTCAGGCGCACGGGTACACCGTTGTCCGACCCGGCTATCCTTCGACCGATTTGCCGATACCTGAACTGGCGAACCAGACATTGCCGGACGCCTTCGTGGCCTGTGGTGATGAGACCGTGAACGTGGTGGCGCATTCAATGGGTGGCATCCTGCTGCGCTATTGGTTGCAGGACCATCACCCGGAAAACCTGGGCCGTGTGGTCATGCTCGGCCCGCCCAATCAGGGCAGTCAGCTCGTGGATGAACTGGGCGCGTATGAGGTGTTCGGCATGCTGCATGGCCCCGCCGGGCTGGCCTTGGGCACGGGCCCCGAGGGCATACCGCGCAACCTGCCATCCGTTGAGTTTGAGGTGGGCGTGATCGCGGGTGAGAACTCGCTGAACCCGCTGTTTTCCTCGCTGATCGACGGCAAGGATGACGGCAAGGTCTCGATTGAAACGACAAAAGTGGACGGCATGACGGATCACATCGTTCTTCCGGTGACGCACACTTTTATGATGAACAATCCCCGCGTCATGGCGCAGGCGCTGCATTTTATCGAATTCGGGCAATTCGATCCGCAGATCACCTGGCTGGATGGCGTCATGGATATCATCAACGAAATCTGTATCGGGCAGGATTGCTCGGAACCCGAGTCGGAGCCCACGCAATGACCGCATTGAATCTGACCCTGACCGGTGCAGAGGTGCTGTTGCCGGAGCATGGCCTTGTGCCCGCCGATCTGTCTCTGGCGGATGGCATCATTCAAACGGATCGGGTCGGGCGACAGATCGACCTGTCCGGCTATCTTGTTCTGCCCGGTATTATCGACCTGCACGGGGATGGGTTCGAACGCCATATCGCGCCACGCCGCGGGGCGATGAAGCAGATGGACGAAGGCATTCTCTCGGTCGAGGCTGAATTGGCTGCGAATGGTATCACTACCGCCGTTCTGGCCCAGTTTCACAGTTGGGAGGGTGGGGTGCGTGGCCCGGAATTCGCGGATCAGGTGTTTCGCGCCATAACCTCGGTCAAGGATCGCGTCGTGACCGACCTGATGCCTCAGTTGCGGTTCGAGACACACATGCTGGATGACTATGCGGACCTGCCCGGCCGTATTGCGGACTGGCAGGTGCCCTATGTCGTGTTCAACGACCACCTGCCGCATGACCGTCTGGCCGAGGGGCGCAAGCCGCCGCGTCTGACCGGCCAAGCACTGAAAGCCGGGCGAAACCCGGACACGCATTTTAAAATGCTGTTGTCCATGCACGCCCGTCGTAACGAAGTGCCAGCGGCGCTGGACACGCTATGTGCGGCATTGGACTCACAGTACGTGCGCATGGGCAGCCATGACGACGCGACTGCACAAATACGGGCCGACTGGCGGGCGCGGGGGGCGCAGATCACGGAATTTCCCGAAACGCTCGAAGCAGCCGAGGCCGCGCGTGCCGCCGGGGATTACATCATTTTAGGATCGCCCAACGTGGTGCGCGGTGGATCGCACAAGGGTAATGTCAGCGCACTTGACCTGATCACGATGGGATATTGCGATGCGTTGGCCTCGGATTATCACTATCCCAGCCCGCGCCGCGCGGCGCTGATGGTGGCGAAGTCTGGCTTGGTGGATTTCGCCGGGGCCTGGGCGCTGGTGTCATCCGGCCCCGCCCGTGTCCTTGGTTTGCAGGATCGGGGCAAGCTGGCCCCCGGCCAGCGCGCCGATCTGGTGATACTGGATGCCGAAACCCGCCGCGTAGCCGCCACGCTGGCTGGCGGGCGGGTTAGCTATATGTCAGGTGATATTGCGGCGCGGTTTGTTGGCTGATTCACCGTGCAATGCGGTTGAAATGCCCCATTTTGCGGCCTGCCTTAACCTCGGCCTTGCCATAGAGATGCAGCGCCACGTCGCGTTCCTGCGCTAGTTCGGGCACGCGGTCCATGTCCGTTCCGATCAGGTTTTCCATGACCACGTCCGAATGTCGCTGACCATCTCCCAAAGGCCATCCTGCGACGGCCCGAATATGCTGTTCGAACTGATCCACGGCGCAGCCATTCTGCGTCCAGTGGCCCGAGTTATGCACGCGCGGCGCGATCTCATTCACGATCAGACCGCCGGGCGTCACGAACAGTTCGACGCCCATGACGCCGACATAATCCAGCGCGTTTAGGATGTTGGCGGCCAACAGAACGGCATCTGTCCGTTGCGCCGGGCGCAGACGGGCAGGGACTGTTGTGGTGTGCAGGATACCATCGCGGTGTATGTTCTCACCGGGATCGAAACAGGCAACCTGACCGTCCAGCCCGCGGGCCGCAATGATCGATACCTCGTGGCTAAACTCCACAAACCCCTCAAGGATCGCGGGTGCCCCGGCCATATCGGCCAGCGCGGCTTCGGCATCCTCGGGTGCGCGCAGACGGGCCTGCCCCTTACCGTCATAGCCAAACCGGCGCGTTTTCAGGATTGCGGGCGTACCGATCTGCTCGATCGCCGCATTCAGGCTGTTCAGATCGGTGATATCCGCGAAAGGCGCGGTTTGCAGGCCAAGCCCCTGCAGGAAATTCTTCTCGGTCAACCGGTCCTGGCTGACGCGCAGCGCTTCTCGCCCCGGACGGATCGGGCAGTGCGCTTCAAGCAGGTCCAGCGCTTCGGTCGGGATGTTCTCGAACTCATATGTGATGACATCTACCGACCCGGCAAACGCCTTTAGCGCATCGATATCGTCATAGGCGGCGGTGGTCACGCGATCGGCCACTTGGCCGGCAGGAGGGTTGGCGCCGGGTTCGTAGATATGGGTCACAAACCCCAGACGAGACGCTGCCACGGACAGCATCCGGCCCAATTGACCGCCGCCCAGAACTCCGATCCTGGCACCCGTTTGCAATGCGTCACTCATCGACGGGCTCCTCGGGGATCGACGCCGACAGTGCATCGCGCCAAGCGTCCAGTCGTTGCGCCAAAGCGTCATCCTGCAAGGCCAGAATCCCGGCCGCCATCAGGCCCGCGTTGGCCCCACCGGCCGCGCCGATGGCCATGGTGGCAACAGGGAACCCTTTGGGCATCTGCACGATGGAATACAGCGAGTCGACGCCCGACAGGGCCCGCGTCTGTACCGGAACGCCAATCACCGGCACCCGTGTTTTCGACGCCATCATGCCAGGCAGATGCGCGGCCCCACCGGCCCCGGCAATGATCACATGCAGCCCGCGTGATGCGGCGGTCTTGCCATAGTCCCACAAGCGGTCCGGTGTGCGGTGCGCCGAGACAATGCGCTTTTCGTACGCGATGCCTAACTCATCAAGTATGTTCGCGGCTTCCTTCATCGTGGGCCAGTCCGACTGGCTGCCCATGATGATCCCCACTTTCACATCGCTCATCCGCTTGTTTCCCTGCCCTCTGAAAGAGCGCGCACTATAGCTAAATCGGTCCCAGAGGCAATGTGGTTTGGCGACCGTATGGCTCGTCTGACGTCCTGCTGAAAATACATTCGAATTAGTGTATACTTGATCGCGGGACAGTGGTTCCCGAGGAGGTACCCATGACAGATACAGTTTTGAAAAACCGGGACGGCCAAGCCGTGCCGCAGGACAGTATTGAGGCATTTAAATCGCAAGTTCGCGGGGCACTGATTTTGCCCGGTGACCCCGAGTATGACGGTGCGCGCAGTATTTGGAACGCGTTGGTTGACAAGTATCCCGGTGCAATACTGCGGTGCCACGGCACCGCCGATGTCGCGGCGGCCGCCAGGTTCGCGTTTGAAAACAACATACTGGTATCGGTAAGAGGTGGCGGTCATAACGTGGGTGGGCGCGCCGTCTGCGATGATGGCCTCGTAATTGACCTGTCCTGCATGCGCGCGGTCCATGTTGATGCAGAAACCCAAACCGTACGCGCTCAGGGCGGGGCCACGTTGGGGGATGTAGACTGCGAAACACATCTTCACGGCCTTGCTGTGCCATTGGGCGTCGTATCGCAGACAGGTATTGGCGGATTGACGACGGGTGGCGGATTCGGCTGGATGGCACGAAAATACGGGCCAACCTGCGACAACGTTATCGAGGCCGAAGTCGTAACGGCAGACGGTTCGATCAGAACTGCGAATGCGAACAGGAATCCAGACCTTTATTGGGGCATCTGCGGCGGCAGCGGAAATTTCGGCATCGTGACGTCATTCCTTTACAGGGCGTATCCTCTGTCTACGGTGTTGGGGGGCATGATTGCATATCCCCGAGCCGACGCCGCCGAAGTGCTGCGAGGTTTTCGGGATATCGTTTCACGGGCACCTGATGAACTGACGGTCTATGCGGGGTTGTTGTGGGGACCGGATGGAACGCCGCTAACAGCTATGGTGCCGTGTTGGATTGGAGACGATAAGGAAGCTGGGCGTCAGGCAATCCAACCCCTGACGGAGATCGGAGAACCTTTGGTCGTCGACTTGCACGAGATGCCGTTCCCCGCCAAACAAAGCATGCTGGATGGGGCCTATGGGCCAGGCAGCCGGAACTACTGGAAATCTGCATATCTCAACGCGCTGACGGATGAGGCCATTGATACGATCGTTGCACAATCTGAAGGGATGACAATACCCGGCTCGGGCATTCTGATCGAACATTGCGCTGGCGCAGCAAAGTCCAAATCAAATGGGGACAACGCCTTTGCGCAACGCGGTCACGACTATCTGATTGCGATACTACCGCTGTGGACTGATCCAGCGGATGACGCGGATCAGATTGCCTGGGCGCGGTCCATGCATGATGCAATTGCGCCCTATTCCACGGGCGGAACTTATCTGAACTATCTGGGCGCCGATGAAGACAGTGCGATAGAGACGGCATTCGGTGAAAATCTTGATCAAATGAAAGAGGTTAAGCGGAAATACGATCCGACCAATTTCTTCTGCGCAAACGCAAATGTTTCACCTTGAAACAGATGTCATCCGTTTGAATATGACGTAACACTGCAAAACTCGGTTCATAAGCGCCTTGAATGTGCGTGTGAACCGAGTGGTGGAGTTTTCAGGCAATGATGTCCGGCGTCAAACGGTCCTCGATCAGACGAATGATGTCCTTCAGGCGAAGTTTTTGCTTTTTCAGTCGCTTAATCGTCAACTGATCGGCTGTGCCGGTGGACTGCAGCGCCTCGATCGCTTCGTCCAGATCACGGTGTTGGCGGCGAAAAACCTCCAGTTCAACCCGCAAAACCTCATCTGTTTTCATCGAAAGATCTGTTGGCGCATTCATGAGCGACTCAGTGCCTTTTGTGGTGCTTGTGACACAAGATAGTGTGTCAGGGTTTATCCGGCCAGACCTTGTGGACATCACGGCATAAACCCATATTCTATTATACGCGGTTGCCGGAACGGGGCCGCATCACACGTCGCTTTGGCAATAAAGGACGAAAATACGTGTCAAAACTTACTCTTGGCTCATACCCGCATCTTTTGGGGTTCGAGCAGTTGGAACGTCTTCTGGAACGGTCTGCAAAGGCCGGTAACGAAGGCTACCCGCCTTATAATATTGAGCAGACCTCGGACTTTTCATACCGCATCACCCTGGCTGTGGCTGGGTTCGCGGAACAAGATTTGTCGATCACAATCGAGGATCGCCAGCTTGTGATCCGGGGGCGCCAACGCGACGACAGCGAGGGGCGCATTTTTCTGCATCGCGGCATCGCCGCGCGCCAGTTCCAGCGCATGTTCGTGCTGGCCGATGGTGTCGAGGTGGGCGAGGCGATCATGGAGAACGGTCTGCTGCATGTGGACCTGACCCGCGCCGTGCCTGAGACCGTGGTGCAAACGATCAACATAAAAAAGGGGTAAGAGCTATGAATACACCGATTGAATATAACGCCGAAGGCGACCGCATCGTTTATGTGAAAACCGTCGATGTTGCCGATCTGCCCCGCGATGTCCGGGATAAGGCAGGCGATCTGGATCAGTTGTACGCGGTTCACGATTCCGATGGCCAGCAGCTTGCGCTCGTGACAGATCGTAAGATGGCCTTTTTCCTGGCCCGTGAACACGATCTGTCACCGGTGGCCGTTCACTGAACGGCCCCGCCGGTTATTTTTCGGCGTGACAATCCCAACAACAAGCGCGACACATACGAACCGGCATGACATGCCCGGCTGATTTACTCTGCATCAGGGGATTTTGCGGATGAGCTGGTTCGATTTCGATTGGGTAGACGCCTTCAGTGATCGCGCCTTTGGCGGCAACGGCTGCGCCGTGGTTCACGGCGGGGCTGAATTGCCCGAAGATGTGTGCACTGCTTATGTGCGCGAAACCTCTCTGGTTGAATGCACGTTCACGGGACCATCTGATGTGGCCGAAATCCGGGTGCGCTATTTTCTGGCCAGCAAGGAAATCCCTTTTGCCGGACACCCCACAATTGCAACTGTAGTGGCGATGCGGTCCCGTGGTTTGGTTGAAGGCGATGCACTGACGTTGGAAACAGGCGCGGGGATCGTTTCGATTCGTTTGAACGGAGACGAGATCGAAATGACTCAGGTCGCGCCGAAATTCGGCAATCCTGTTCCCGTCGATCTGGTTGCGGCCGCCATTAGCCTGCCCGAGGATGCGATAATCTCACCGCCGCAATTTGTGTCCACCGGGTTGCCGTTCTGCATTACGGTTCTGCGTGATCACGAGGCCTTGCGCGCCGCACAGTTGGATCTTGAGGCACTGCGCAAAGTGGCCGCGAAGGCCGGATTTTCTGGCACCGATATGGCGGAACCGTTCCTTGTGACGATGAAGGGCGCGACAAATGCGGGCGACACGTTCTCACGCCTGTTGATGGCGCCACCCAGCCCGCCCGAAGACCCGTTCACCGGATCGGCCACCGGTGCCATGGCGGCCTATCTGTGGAAGTACGGGTTAATGCCCAAAGACAGTTTCATCGCAGAACAAGGCCATGACATGGGCCGCCCCGGTCAGGCTGTTGTCACACGCGTTGGCCCACCCGATGCGATGACCGGTATCAAAGTCGCGGGGCGCGGTCATGTGTTGATGCGGGGGCAGGTTGATCTGCCCGAGACAACACAATGACACGACCTGCCATTGCCATCCTGCCATATGGGCATCGGCTGGGGCCAAAACTGGCCTCGGTTTCGCTGTCCGAACTGATCTGGCCCGAAGGGTGCCCGGATCGCCTGACCGGCAAGACGGTGGGCGATCTGGAGCGCACCGATCACCTGATCATGTACCCGAACTCGACCGTGCATCTGCGCTTGCGTCGCGGTACCCGCGCGCGGATTTCATTGATGATGGGCGAGCCTTCGGCCATTCACGCCAAACATGATCGGATGCTGCGATATACATGGCGGCGGTTCTTCCGGGTGCTGACTTTTCATGACGTGCTGCTACACAACATCCCGAATGCAGTGTTCCTGCCGTATGGCGTGACGATGGTGCCCGACTGGCAGGACCTGAAGGTTGAGAAAACCAAATCCTGCTCGCTAATTGCTTCGGCCAAGCGCGATCTTGTAGGGCATCAGTTGCGCCATTCGGTGATCGACTGGGTGCGTGAAACTGGTGCAGATGTTGATATCATGGGCCGGGGATACACTCCGTTTGATCTCAAATCCGACGGGTTGGCGCCGTACCGCTATTCTGTGGTGATCGAGAACGTGCGTGAGAAGAATTACTTTTCGGAAAAGCTGACGGATGCGATCTTGTGCTCCTCGGTCCCGATCTATTGGGGATGCCCGAATATCGGCGATTTCTTCGATACCTCTGGTATGATCCTGTGCGAAACCAAAGAGGATATTCAGCGCGCGATCCAATCCGCATCAATCGAGGATTTCGCCGCGCGCCTGCCGCATCTGCAGGCGATCCAGCAACACGCAGCAGAATATGGGGATTTTGAGGGCAGAGCCGTGCGCCTTCTGCGCGCTGAACTAGACGCGGGCCCGAACTAACCAGCGGGTGCCAACCAGCCTTCTTGCAGAATTGGACGGGCCTCGGGGTCAATCCCGTGCCGATCGCATAGCCGCTGCAGATACGATCCGCGCACCGGCAAACCGTCCGTGTTCTGCGCCATCAGCCGTTTCTGATGACCATAGACGTGGACGGAATGAACCATGTCGCCTTCAATCTGTGCGGTCGGGGTGAACGGGTTGTGCAATTTCCACAGATCATGCTTGGACAGAGGGTAAAACACCTCCGCTTGCATGGCATGGCTGTCCTCGTCGGTCTTGCGCAGGAAATGTGCAAAGGCTTTGGGGCCGGAACTGCCCCAGGGCAGGCTCTCGATCCCCCAGGTCTCACCGTCCCGGATGCGTTGACGGTTGCGCCGGTGCAGCGGACCGCCCCGCCAGGGCTGGGTCGGGTTGGCTGCGATCACAAAGTCCAGCATATGCGCCAGCGTTTGCGAGTCTGCTGGCAGGCGCAACACACCGGTCAGGAAATTTCCGGTATGGGACTGTCCAAAGATATACGCTGATGGAAAGGCAAAGGGCCTGACACAATAGGCGTCCAGATCCACCCAGATGAAATCGGTTTTCTGCATCAGTCGCAGACGAAAAATGTCGGAAAAAACCGCGACGCGTCGCCGGTCACCTGCAGGCATATCAAACGGCGCGGGCCAGAGGATATCACTGGCGGGCCGCAATTCGCCCCCTGCGGGAACGCCTTCGATCTCGTGCCCGGTATAAAGAATAAACCGGTGACCCCGATCCAGATAGGATTGGATGCACAATGCCTCTAGCCAACTTAGATCTGATCCGAACCAGAAACTGGCTATGGTGGGCAGGTCAGAGGGCATAGGCGTGTTGCGTCCAAATCAAGTCAGGCAAATGCACCAATTGGCCAGCGCCTTGTCAATCGTGCCTACAAAAAAACGGCCCCCGAAAGTCGGAGGCCGCCTGAATGGAATTGCCTGCGCTTAAGACGCGGCGATCAAACCCATGCTTTCCAGCTTGAGCAGCACCTGATGGGCGCAGTTGTCGACATCGACATTTTCGGTCTCGACGCTCAGTTCGGGGTTGGCCGGTACATCGTAAGGGTCTGAAATACCGGTGAATTCCTTGATCTTGCCTTCGCGTGCCAGCTTGTACAGGCCCTTGCGGTCACGGCGTTCGCATTCTTCGATGCTGGTCGCAACGTGAACCTCGCAGAAAGCACCGAACTGTTCGATGTCTTCCCGTACGGCACGGCGGGTGGTGGCATAGGGCGCGATTGGCGCACAAATGGCGATGCCGCCATTCTTGGTGATCTCACTAGCCACGTAACCAATACGACGGATGTTCAGGTCGCGGTGCTCTTTAGAGAAACCCAGTTCAGACGACAGATTCTTACGAACGATATCACCATCCAGCAATGTAACCGGACGGCCACCCATTTCCATCAGTTTGACCATAAGCGCGTTGGCGATGGTGGATTTGCCCGAGCCCGAGAAACCGGTGAAGAACACGGTAAAGCCTTGTTCCGAGCGGGGCGGTGACGTGCGGCGCAGTTCGGTGACAACCTCAGGGAAGCTGAACCATTCGGGGATTTCCAGCCCTTCGCGCAAACGGCGGCGCAGCTCGGTGCCCGAGATGTTCAGGATCGTGACGTTGTCCTTGTCTGCGATCTCGTCATTCGGTTCGTACTGGGCGCGTTCCTGCACATAGACCATGTGTTTGAAGTCAACCATTTCGACGCCGATTTCATCCTGGAACTGGCGGAACAGGTCCTGCGCGTCATAGGGGCCGTAGAAATCTTCACCCGCCGAGTTCTTGCCCGGACCGGCGTGGTCTCGGCCAACGATGAAATGTGTGCAGCCGTGGTTGGCGCGGATCAGGCCGTGCCAGACCGCCTCGCGCGGGCCAGCCATGCGCATCGCCAGGTTCAGCAGCGACATCGAGGTGGTCGATGCCGGGTACTTGTCCAGAACCGCCTCATAGCAGCGGACGCGGGTGAAGTGATCGACGTCGCCCGGTTTGGTCATGCCAACGACAGGGTGGATCAGCAGGTTGGCCTGCGCCTCTTTCGCGGCGCGGAAGGTCAGTTCCTGGTGTGCGCGGTGCAGGGGGTTGCGGGTTTGGAACGCAACGATGCGGCGCCAGCCCAGCTTGCGGAAATAGGCGCGCAACTCGTTCGGCGTGTCCCGGCGGCCACGGAAATCATAGTGAACCGGCTGTTGAATGCCGACTACGGGGCCGCCCAGATAGACCTTGCCAGCCACGTTGTGCAGATAGTTCACCGCCGGGTGCGCATCGTCATCGGCGCCAAAGACCTTTTCGGCCTCTCGCGCTTTGTTCGGGGTCCAGCGGTCGGTCACGGTCATGGTGCCGAGAATGACACCTTCCTGATCGCGCAGGGCAATGTCCTGACCCAATTCGATGGTCTCAGCAAAATCTTCGCTAACGTCCAGCGTGATGGGCATCGGCCACAGGGTGCCGTCGGCCAGACGCATGTTTTCGACGACGTTGTCGTAGTCAGCTTCGCTCAGGAACCCTTTGAGAGGGTTGAACCCGCCATTCATCAGCAGTTCCAGATCGCAGATCTGACGCGGGCTCAGGTCCCAGCTGGTCAGGTCGGCAGCTTCCACTTTCAATTTCTGCGCCGACTCGTACGAAACGTACAGTTCAGAGATCGGAGCCAGATTGCTTAACATCGTCATTGGAATACTCTTGTCGCAGTGCGGTTTTATCGGTGATTCAGGGGTGTTTATGGGGCATGTGCCCCGGCTGCTGGGCGAAGTCCATATACATTCACGAAATTAAGGACGATATGCGCGGTTTTTGTCCGGAATGGAAGGATTTTTCGCCTGACGCAGCTTTTCCCGACTTGTATCCCGCTGACACGCACCTGTCGTGTGAATTCAGTACATCCGTTCCTAGGCGGCCTTGTCCGTCATAAGGTCCGCAGCACGCGTCACCGGCAGCGCGGAAACCGGTTGTGTCACGCCGCGCAGCTCAAACGATTGCAGTCCGGACAGATCGCCGTCATACCCAGCCGCCTGCAGTAATTCGGCCGAGACCAGTAGTTCCGCCCCAAGCGCCTTGGTCTGGCCTTCAAGACGACTGGCCACATTAACCGCGTCGCCGATAATGGTGCGCGCAGAACTGCCTGCAGCGCCGATTTCACCTAGTACCAGATCGCCCAGATGCAGACCCATTCCGATGCGTATCCGGGGGCTGCCTTCGGTTTGAAGCTGTTGATTGAAATACTCAAGCGCGCGGCTGACATCGGCGGCGGCCTTCAGCCCGGCACGGGCCGAGTCTTTGGCATTCGGGGTTTCGAACACGGCCAGCAAGCCGTCGCCCATGTATTTGTCGACCACCCCGCCATCCGCCGTGATTGCCGGGACGATGGCATCAAAGAAACGGTTCAGCAGGAATACAATGTCATAGGGCAACTGGCCCGTGGTCCGCGATGTGAACCCGCGCATATCGAGAAACAGAACCGCCAGCTTGCGTTCCTGCCCTTGGCTGGCATGGGCTCGTCCGCGCTTGCCATCAGAGCGGAACATCCGAAACGCAACTAGGGGGGCGGTTGGCCGTATCTGACAGGCCAGCCTTGCGCCAGTCGGGGCGCTGACGGCGGCAAGGCTGCGGGTTTCAACCTCATCCGGGGTGGGCAGTTGATCCGCGCCATCCTCAATGATCACGCGACAGGTGGTGCAACGCCCCTTGCCCCCGCAAAGGGCTGTGTGCGGAATGCCATTGGCCTGCGAAATCTCAAGCAGGGTCATGCCCTTTTCTGCCACGACCTCGGGGCCATCGACATACTTGACCCGGACCGAGTGCCTGCGGCGCCATAGTTTGCGGATAGTAAATACCGCCAGCGAAGCCCCCAAGGCGATCCAGAAGGCCATTAACGCATTGTCTTTGACACTGAACATGACCTGAAAGGCCTCGGGCGTGGGCCAGTTGTAATGTTCTATATATTGATCGCGCAGGAACGGATCGGCAAAATCCGCCCAGATGCGGCGCCCTTCGGTAAGCAACCCAGCCAGCGCAAAGCTGGGCACAAATACCGCCAGACCGATCAGGTAAGGCACCCATCTGGACCACCAGCGGGTCAGTCGCAGCCACATGTGCAGCCCAATGCAACTGTGGACCCAAACCACCAGCAACAGCAGGCTTTGCATCCAGATCGCCGAGTTGGGCCACATCAGAATGATGATGTACCCCATCTCGTCATTGACGTTATAGATTTCGTGGGCATAGCGCGTCTGCACGATATGCGAGATCAGTTGCAGCGGGATCAACAGCCCCAGAATGACCTGCAAGGCCGTGCTGAAGGGCATGCGTAGCGTTCGGCGTTGGCTAATGGAATAAAGCGCAAGGCCAAGGTGGACGAACAGTGCCAGATACAAGATCAAGCTGCCCAGACTGTGCCGGGTAACTGCGTGGCGCCCATCCTGCATGCCGTGCAGGTAATCGGTATGGAACAGCCCCAACCCGATATTGATGAAATGAAAGAAGGCAAAGGCGAACAGGGTAAGACCGCTGATGATCCTAAGCCGGGTTGTCCACCCGCCTTGCCATAAAACGCTTTTCAATCAAGCCACCTGTATTCGCCGCGCGTGTTCCCGAGTCTGGTACGGCGACGCGAGTGGGTCAAGTTATGGTTACGTAAATGGCGGTGTCCACGGGGTTGCTTGGGATTCAGCGAAAATAATCGTTGGCGAAAGAGTGAACAGCACAATATGGCTTAGCTCCGGTCGGGACCGAGAGCTGTAGATCAACCCGTCAGCACCCGTATCGCGGGCGTGATCAGAGAAGCGCCATGTCGGTGAAACGCCCCGTTCTTCGTGGATATCCTGCCAGATAATCGACGCATCGGACTGGCCCCTCAGATCGACCAGTCTTGCACCAGTAACTTGGCCTCTTTGCAATATCCGCGGCGGATCGTTGGGCGAGACATACCGACGAATGACGACCCCTGCGCCTTCGGCGCTGAGAGAGGCATAGAGAGCAATCTGCCCTGAATGATGAAAACGCCCCTCAGGCGCCCGGGCAGGGGCCAAAGGGGCGTCACTTTGGGAGAGAAACAGAATTCTCCAGACCGGGCCGGAGAACTCCAGCATTGTCTTAGTCCTGTTCCGCCAGGAACCGCTCGGCATCCAGCGCGGCCATACAGCCCATACCGGCGCTCGTGACGGCCTGACGATAGATGTGGTCAGTCAGATCGCCTGCTGCGAACACACCGGGCACCGAGGTTTCGGTCGAGCCCGGCTTGGTCACCACATACCCACCCATATGGGTTTCCAGCGAGTCCTTGACCAGCTCATTTGCTGGCGCGTGACCAATGGCGACAAAGACGCCTTTACAGGGAACCTCGGTGATCTCACCGGTTTTGACGTTCTTGACGCGCACACCCTCGACGCCCAGTGGGGAATCGGTGCCGATCACTTCTTCCAACTCGTGGAACCACATCGGTTCGATTTTTTCGTGTTTCAGCAAACGATCCTGCAGAATTTTCTCGGCCCGCAGTTCGTCGCGTCGGTGAATCAGAGTAACCTTGCTGGCGAAATTGGTCAGGAACAGCGCTTCTTCCACGGCGGTGTTGCCGCCACCGATGACCACGATTTCCTGTCCGCGATAGAAAAAGCCGTCGCAGGTCGCGCAGGCCGAAACACCAAAGCCCTTGAATTGCTCTTCCGACGGCAGGCCCAGCCATTTGGCGCGCGCACCGGTGGCCAGAATGACCGCATCCGCAGTATAGGTATTGCCGCTGTCGCCTTTTGCGGTGAAGGGGCGTTTGCTGATGTCCAGATCACTGATGATATCGCCGATAACCTCACACCCCATCGCCTGGGCATGTTCTTGCATCTTGATCATCAGATCAGGCCCCTGAACTTCGGTGAAACCGGGGTAATTTTCGACGTCGGTGGTTGTTGTCAACTGACCGCCAGGCTCGATTCCCTGAACCAGAATCGGTTCAAGCATCGCGCGGCTTGCGTATACGCCCGCAGTGTAACCGGCCGGTCCCGATCCGATGATCAGAACCTTGGTGTGACGTGTCTCGCTCATGGTACCCCCAACTCGATCTGCCTGATTTGGGCGCGTGGCCCCTGGCGGATGGATATAGCGACCCCTGTGCCGCGCTTAAAGCCCCTTCCTGATTTACGCCTGTCAGACGCTAGGTAAATGACGGTTGAATAAGAACATTGAAAATAAACAATATTGCGCATTCACGAAAGATTATTGCGCATCTGCCGGGTGCTGATATAACAACCGAAAAATTCAGGAGTATTTGATGGTCGCGATACGGCTGGACGAGATTGACCGCAAGATTCTGGCGGAATTGCAGGCAGACGGTCGCATGACCAATGTCGAATTGGCAAAACGTGTGGGAATTTCTGCCCCGCCTTGCCTGCGGCGCGTACGCACCCTTGAAGAATCAGGTCTGATCCGCGGCTACCATGCCGATGTAAATTCACGCGAGCTGGGGTTTGAGGTTCAAGTCTTTGCCATGGTCGGTCTGGAAAGTCAGGCCGAAGCCGAGTTGACCGCATTCGAGGAACGCTGCCGCGAATGGCCTTTGGTTCGGGAATGCCACATGCTGAACGGCGAAGTGGATTTCATTCTGAAATGCGTGGCGCCTGACCTAAGCAGTTTTCAGCAGTTCCTGACCGGCAAGCTGCTGACCACGCCGAATGTGGCCAGTGTCAAGACATCGCTTGTTATTCGCGGCGCAAAAGACGAACCAGGCGTGCCATTCGATGTTCTCGAGGAACGCATGAGCCGGACGGCCTGAATTCCAGATATCTAGGGTGTGATTTTACCGGTGGCAGGAACGCTGCCACCGATACGTAAACCATCCAACTAAGTAATAACTGCATATTGCCCCCACATTGCAGAAATTGTTTTGAACTAGGCTGATATCGCGTCCACCTCGCCATCACCCGCGCGCGGCATGACCAATGGGCCGAAATCGTTCAGCGATTCGATATGCGCGAACAGGTTCAGGTAAACCGACCGCAAGGACCGGCTGACCCTGCGAATAGCGTTTGTACCAGGGTGATAGGTTTCGAATTGCAGACCGTCGACTCGGATGACCGAGTGCCGTTTCAGGCAGATATGAAACAGTTCGACCGGTGTTGGTGGCAGGGTCTCGATGACGCTCATGCCGTCCTGAAATTCGTTAACCGGTGTAAGGACCTGATCGTCACCGTGCAGGTGCCGCAAATGTGCGGGCGTGCCCAGCAACCGAGCAGCAGGGCCAGCGATCACGCCAGACATTGGTTTTTGCATTCCGAATGTGTCGGCCATGATCCGTGTTAACGGGCGCGTCCGGCCCCGCGAATCCACGCGGCCAGGAATAAGGGTGACCGACCCTTTCCACAGCACCGTTTCCGACACCCCATCTTGTGTCAGGACCGTATCGCCAGGCAGCAAGTCTTCGATTGCCATCGGGCCAAGTTCTGTTTCAACCAACGCCCCACGGGTAAAAGCGCAGAACGCGTCCTCGAACATCGGCAGGGCAGGTGCGATATGGCGGGTCTGGACCACATCGCCGTTTTTCATCAGCGTACTGACCTCATAGCGCCGCAGCTGCGCCTTGTGTTGTGTGGTCGGTCTTGGCGCCTCGCGCAGCAATGCTGAGGTTTCAACAGCATTTCTGGCGGCGCGTGATAAAGAATTTGGAATAGCCATTACAATTCCGTCCCCTCTAAAAACCGCGCAGGCAGGCAAGACCCCCGTACAGGCCAGCCTGATCGGTTATTTCCATGTCTTGGAAGAAAGCGGCGACACGCAGGGCGACAGAAACGCAGGTCGCTTTTTGCGAAGGAAATTCCTACATTTTTGGTCAGCACAATGACCCCCCAGACAAACTCATACAAACGCAGGCGAAATTGCCAGCGCACACACGCCCCGGTATTGAGCCGCGCAAATATTGGCGGCAGGCCGCACACCGGATCGGAGCACCCTCCGCTGTGCGTCTTATTCCCCGGAACCGGCAGCTTGGTTCGCGGGTAAGTCATCATCAGCGTCGGGCCGCCAGGCGGCGCGCAACTCTGACCGAATTGCTGGAAACCCGTTTCCACGGCATCTCCAGTTTTTGCTCTCTGGTGGCCACAAGTACGGCGCTTAGAAAGCGTGATCTCGTCTTCATTTTTGTGTCCTGCTCGCTTGGGAACTGACGCCCCGTTTTCCTCTGACACCTAAGTCTGCCCGCTTATTACGGCGGCGATAAGGCTGATCCGGATTGAATTCAGGACAAATGAAGTTTTGCATTTCCTCTTTTCTGATCGCGTCGCGCTCTACTGGAGAGTCGGCAGATAAACACCTGAGAGCGGACAATAATTATCAAATTGTCGAGACACGAATAGATAGGAAAATTGTGGCGAAAAAGCGGCGATTTCGCCGCAATTCGGGCCCAGTCTTAAAGTTTTATGGCGGAAATGAGGCGACCGTAATCTGCCTCTTTCGCGTGGGTTGACCGGCGGTACGAGTAGAATCTGTCGGGGTCAGAATAGGTGCAATGGCGTGTCCATTCGGCCTGTCCGACCCCCGCCTGACGCAGCCTGTGCAGGCCAAAAGCAGGCAAGTCGAACTGCAGTCGGTCGCCCGTTCCATTCGCAAAAAACTGCAGGTTTTTCGGAGAATCCGCGACGAATTCATCCAGAAATTCCGGCCCGACCTCATATGCCGCCTGCGAGATCGAGGGGCCGATTACCGCCACGGTGTTTTCCCGCTTGGCGCCAAGCGCCTCCATTGCGTCCAACGTTGCCTCAAGCACCCCATCCAAAGCGCCGCGCCATCCGGCATGCGCCGCTCCGATCACGTTCGCGTCAGAATCGGCAAATAGGACCGGCTGGCAGTCGGCGGTGAGAATCGTCAGGGCCAGATCAGGGGTCGCCGTGACCACCGCGTCGGCTTTTGGTTTGTCACCGTTGATCGGGGCGTCGACAGTCAGAACGGTGGGAGAGTGGACCTGATGAATGCCCACCAGGGCTTCGGGTGTGACGTCCATCGCCTGCGCCACGCGCTTGCGATTTACCGTGACCGCTTCGGTCTGATCGGATGAGCCATAGCCGCAGTTGAGGCCCGAAAAAATACCCGATGATGCACCGCCGCGTCGGCTGAAAAAACCGTGGCGCACAGGGGCCAATAAATCAGAGGTCAGAATTTCCAAGGTCATGGCTCCAATCCCGGAGGTGGTGCGGAAGGGGTGGGGTAGAGGCCCAGCACTTTGAACAGGTTTCCCATTTCATCGGGGTGCGTCAACCGGCGATGTGCGGCAATTACCGCTTCAAGCTCAGACCCGCCGAGGGGCGCGGCAAGGGCTTGTGCGCGGGTGGCAATTCCCAAGCGCTCCAGAAATACACCCTGTGGTGTCAGGCGCGAATGGGCGCATCCAGCGGCGCGGGTCGCCAGTGCCAGTGGTTCGAAATCCACATGTGCCGTCAGGTCAGCCTGACCGGGTTGGGCCAAAGGATCAGCGCGTTTATGTGCCTGCAGTGCCTGAAACGTGTCGCCAAGCGAATGCCAGTCGCCATAATCCACAATCAACCCTGCGCCGCCATGGGTGCCAATCCGCCCAGCAACCACGGTAATGATGGGAATGGCTGCGGCACACAGTTCGACCAGGTCACCATCAGCAGTGTCGTTCAGTCGATCCTTGAGGGCGATCTGATCTGCATGTGGACCCAATCCCCAAGTTAACGCGGTGCCATCGCGGCCAATCAACCGCTCGCGCCAGCCATCGCGGTCGCGCAGGAACTGTCGTATTGGCAGGGCGTCGAAGAACTCGTTCGCGACCAGAAACAACGGCGCTTCGGGCAGATCGGCGACCGAGTCGATCCAGCGCGGGTTATGATCCTTCAAAGTTTGCGCTTGTACGTCACGTAGAGCAGGCGAGGCTTCAAGCAGCACGACCTTGGCGGCCTCATTGAAGCCCGGCACGCGGGACGTGGCGCGCAGCATGTCGGCCATCAACGTGCCACGCCCTGGTCCAAGCTCGGCCAGAACAAAATGCTCGGGGTGGCCCTGATCCATCCAGCTTTGGGCCAGGGACAGGCCAATCAATTCTCCGAACATCTGGCTGATCTCGGGGGCAGTGATGAAATCGCCCTGCGTGCCCAGAGGGTCACGGGTGGTGTAATAACCGTATGTCGGGTGCAGCAGGCATTCGACTATGTAATCGGCCACACTTATCGGGCCGTCCTGCGCAATACGCGCCAGCAGATGATCTTGCAGGCTCATGCCTTCGATCTTGCACGCAGGGCGAACCACAAGCCAAGGGCAATCATCGGCAGTGACAGCAATTGGCCCATCGTCAGACCATAGCCGCCCACGTGCCAGGCCAGACCCAGCGGGTTCCCCGCCGAGATAAACTGTGCGTCGGGCTGACGGAAGAATTCGACAATGAATCGAGAGGCACCATAGCCGGCCAGAAAGACCCCCATGACCAGGCCCGGCCTGTGAAACGCGCCACGCCGATAGGCGAGCCACAGCAGCAGGGCACCCAGAAACAGTCCCTCTAACGCCGCCTCGTAAAGCTGTGAGGGGTGCCGCGCGCACATCCCGGCGACGACACCGGGGCAATCCTGAGCTGCCCCGCCGGTAAAGATCACGGCCCATGGCAATTCGCTGGGGCGTCCCCACAACTCGGCGTTGGTGAAATTCGCCAACCGTCCGAGCAATAGCCCCGGCGGCACTGTATGGGCGATCAGGTCGGCCATGGACAGAACCGGAATTTGGTGGCGTCGCGCATAAAGATAAGAGGCGATTACTACCCCCAACAGCCCGCCATGGAACGCCATGCCACCCTGCCAGACCTTGAGAATCTCCAGCGGGTTCGAAAGGTAATAGGCGGGCTGGTAGAACAGCACGAATCCCAGGCGCCCGCCCAGAATCACACCGAGGATGATCCAGGTAATCAGATCCTCAAGCTGTTCGGGCTTCATCGGGGGCGTCTCGTCGGGCCACAGAGCCGGGCGCCGCAGCGCCGCAATGCCCATCCGCCAAGCAATAAGAATGCCAACGATATAAGCCAACGCGTACCACCGCAGGGCGAACTCCATCCCAAACAATGAGATCGAGAACAACTCGGGCGACAGATCGGGGAAATTCAGAACAGCCTGCATGTGCGTCTCATTGCCCGGGGTTTGCAGGGCAAGTCAACCTTGAGCCCGGAGTAATCATTCCCCATATAGAGACCAACCGCGATTTCGGAGTAGAGCCATGCAAACCCGCAACAAGATCCTCGATGATGTTTCCCAACTGATGACCAACGCCATGGGCGTGGCCCAGGGCGCACGGGAAGAGGCTGAGAATGCGATGAAGTCGATGATCGACCGCTGGCTGGCCGACCGCGATTTCGTCACACGCGAAGAATTCGACGCCGTTCGCGCGATGGCCCAAAAAGCGCGTGAAGAAAACGCAGCGCTGGAATCCCGCATCGCCGCGCTTGAGGCAAAGCTGGACAAGTAACGCCCCAACAATCTGATTTTTGGCTAAAGCTATCCGCCGCGCAATCCGAACTTGGGTTGTGCGGTGTTGTGCATCATGCCGCCCTGCTGAGATTAATCAAGACAAAGCTACAATTCGTGCCAATATTTTGATCGCCGTTGCCGACTGTCCACAACTTATTGCTGTTATCCCCAATAAATAGGGTTGCCAGAACCTATCTCGCATCGCACCATATTTAGTACAGGCAGACGGGGTTGGCCCCGGCTTGTAGAGTAAGCAACTAGCATTGGGGCGCTGCCAGCCCCTAAAAGGCTAGAGATTAGTGAGGTGGCATTATGGCCCTTTCCGAGCAGTTTCTCGAAGAAGACCTTCATCCGATCGATATTGTTGAACATATTGCTGAACATCACGACTGGGACTTTGACCGGATCGGGGATGATCAGATTGCCATGGCCGTCGAAGGGCAGTGGCGCACATACTCGATCACGTTGGCCTGGTCGAATTATGACGAAACCCTGCGCATGGTGTGCTCGTTCGAGATGGAGCCACCAACGGATCGCGAAGCCAAGCTGTATGAACTGCTGAACAAGATGAATGATCAGTGCTGGGCCGGGGCGTTTACGTACTGGGCCAATCAAAAGCTGATGGTTTATCGCTATGGTCTGGTTCTGGCCGGTGGTCAGATGGCCAGCCCGGATCAGATCGACACGATGATCAGCGCCGCGGTGCTGAGCGCCGAGCGCTACTATCCGGCGATCCAGTTGGTCACATGGGGCAATCGGACCCCCGAAGAAGCGATACAAGTCGCCATTGCAGAGGCCTACGGCCGCGCGTAAAGCTTTGCCCCGAACCGAATGAGGAGAGGGGCAATCATGGACATGTCACGCGTTGCCGAACAGGGGCTGGTTCTTCTGGGGTGCGGCAAGATGGGATCGGCCATGCTCGCCGGATGGTTAGAGCATGGCCTTCCTGCGTCAGCGGTCTGGGTAATTGATCCTAACCCCTCGGACTGGCTTAAGGCGCAGGGCGTCAACATCAACACCCCGCTGCCCGAGGCCCCCGCCGTGGTACTAGTGGCCGTCAAGCCGCAGATGATGGGCGAGGCGCTGCCTGCGATCAAAACGTTGGGCGGAGGTAACAGCCTGTTTGTCTCGATCGCAGCGGGGACATCGATTGCCACGTTCGAGGCCGTTCTGGGCAGAGACACCCCGATCGTGCGCGCAATGCCGAACACGCCAGCCGCAATCCGGCAGGGAATCACGGCGCTTATCGGCAATGCGAAGGCTTCGGACGCCGATGTGGCATTGGCTGAAAACCTGCTGTCTGCCATCGGCGAGACCGTTCGGCTGGAAGATGAGGCGCAGATGGACGCCGTCACCGGGCTCAGCGGGTCAGGCCCGGCCTATGTCTTTCACCTGATTGAAACCCTCGCCGCCGCTGGTCAGGCACAGGGCTTGCCACATGAGCTGGCGATGAAGCTGGCCAAATCCACTGTGGCCGGGGCAGGGGCATTGGCCATGGCGGCCGAAGAAGACCCCTCGCAACTGCGCGTCAATGTCACATCGCCTAACGGCACAACCCAAGCCGCGCTTGAGGTGCTGATGCACGAGGAAGAAGGTTTCCCCGACCTGCTGCACCGTGCAGTTAAAGCTGCGACAGATCGATCCAAGGAGCTGTCCCGTGAGTGAGATTACATTCGACGATTTTCTCAAGGTCGACATCCGCGTGGGCGAGGTGATCCGGGCCGAACCTTACCCAGAGGCCCGTAAGCCTGCGATCAAGATGTGGATCGATTTTGGGGATGAGATTGGTGAGCGGAAAACCTCGGCCCAGGTCACCGCGCATTACGATGCTTCGACGCTGGTGGGCAAGCAGGTGATGGCCGTCGTGAACTTCCCCCCGCGCCAGATCGGTCGGTTCATGTCTGAAGTTCTGGTACTAGGCTTGCCCGATGAAAACGGTGAAGTGGTCTTGATCGGCCCGGATGGCGAAGTTCCTATCGGCGGGCGGATGCACTGATGAAACTGCTAATTGCCCGCCCAATGACTGACTCCGTCGAGGCCCGCGCTCGCCGCGCGTTCGATGTGGAAATCCGTAGCAACACCTTGCCCATGACGTCCGAGGAAATGCTACGCGCACTAAGGGATTTCGATGTGGTCGTGCCCACATTGGGTGACCAGTTTTCGGCCCAGATTTTCTCGGATGCCCCCAACCCTCGGTGCAAACTCCTGGCCAATTTTGGTGTCGGTTACAACCATATCGACGTCGACGCCGCGCGTACCGTTGGTGTCGCGGTCACCAACACGCCCGGTGCAGTCACCGATGCGACGGCCGATATCGCCATGACCCTGTTGTTATCCACGGCCCGTCGCGCGGGCGAGGGCGAACGGCTGGTCCGCGCGGGCAACTGGCAAGGATGGCATCCAACGCAGATGCTGGGCCACCACGTTACCGGCAAGCGCGTCGGAATCGTTGGTATGGGCCGGATCGGTCAGGCCATTGCCCGGCGCTGTCATTTCGGGTTCGCGATGCAGGTGGCCTATCAGTCACGCAGGCTGAAGGAGGTAGAGTTTCCTGCTGAATATATCCCGGACCTGTCGTCTTTGGCGGCGTCGGTCGATTTCCTCGTGACTGCCGTACCTGGCGGGGCTGAAACCCGTCACCTGATCAACGCACAGGTGTTAGAGGCAATGAACCCATCAGGCATTCTGATTAACATCGCCCGCGGTGAGGTCATTGACGAGACCGCCCTGATCGCCGCCCTACAGTCCGGCCAGATCGCGGGCGTCGGGCTGGACGTGTACGAATTCGAACCCGCCGTTCCGCAGGCGCTGCGTGATATGGATAACGTGACCCTGTTACCACATCTTGGCACAGCCACCGAGGAAGTGCGCAGCGACATGGGCCATATGGCACTGGACAACGTGGCGGCCTTTGTCGAGGGACAGCCGCTGCCAAATCCGGTCTAAGATCCGACCGCCTCGCGCCAGTGTTTGCGGCAGAGCGAGACATAGGTCTCGTTCCCGCCGATCTGCACCTGTGCACCTTCGGTGATGGTGTTGCCGTTCTCATCCTGACGAATCACCATTGTCGCCTTGCGCCCGCATTTGCAGATGGTGCGCACCTCACGCATTTCATCAGCCAGAGCTAACAGCGCTGCTGAGCCCGGAAATAGACGCCCCTGAAAATCCACTCGCAACCCATAAGCCAATACCGGCACGTTTAGGTCATCTACCGCACGGGCCAGTTGCCAGACCTGATCTTCCGTCAGGAATTGCGCCTCATCTATAAAAACGCAGGCGATATTACCCTGATCCAGCCGAGCTCGGATCATGGCAAAGACGTCATCTTCGGTTGTGAACGTATCGGCGTCTGCGGAAATCCCGATCCGCGACGCAATTCTCCCGACACCAGCGCGCCCATCCAGGGCAGCGGTCATCAAATAGGTGTCCATGCCCCGCTCACGATAGTTATGCGAGGCTTGCAGCAACACGGTCGATTTACCCGCGTTCATGGTGGAATAATTGAAGTAGAGCTTTGCCATGCACCCGGGTCTAATTGGCAAGACCTGCCTGGGCAAGGCATCAAAACTCGTTAAGGAAGCGACGTCGCCGTTGTCATTGCAGGGACAGAGCGTACGCTCAAAGGGGATGGATCCCCCGCGCCTACAACAGCGACGCCGTCGGCCAACATGCGGCCTATACCAAACGAGGCTTAAATTGCGCCCCGCAATCACTCTTTACCGGCCGGAACGGCCGCCACTCACTCACAAAACCCCTGCATATCTGAGGGATAGCCAATTTATGACATTTCAATTATGAATCGAATATGGGAAATTTCCTGTCCCTTTCCCCCACAGTGGCAGATGTTGTGGAGGGCACAGGCAGCAAAGGTACAAACATGGCAGATATCGGGGCCTACCTGAAAAAGCACACAGAGGCGTTGGTCAAAGACGTCGGCATTGAATCCGCGTGTGAGATCACCGGGAAATCCAAGGCGACTCTGGGGCGGTATTATTCAGACAATGCCGAACACGCCGACCGGTTCATGCCCGTGGACGCCGTGGCCCGGCTTGAGGCTGTGTCAAACTACCCGCATGTGACCTCGGCGCTGGCCGATCTGAAAAACATCACGCTGTCGTATGACGGTCGCAACACCGAAAGCCCGCGCACCGGTGGGGTGAATTCGGACGTGATCGCGTTGAGCCAGCGGTTCGCCATGCTGATGACCGAATATCAGGCCGCCATCGAAGACGGCATCATAACCGTGAACGAGGCCAAACGCCTTCTGAAGGAAACCAGCCTGCTGCAACAGGTGCTGATCGAGATGAAGCTGCATCTGGAAGAGGAAAGCGTGAGCTAACTCTGATCGTTAACCTTCCCGCGAATAATACCTGCAGAGTCGGGCTTCAAAGGTCTGCTTTGCGGACAATCCGGACTTTACTGCCGGCGATTTGAAGGTCAGCTTCCTATGCATTGGCAGATACTTAGTCTAGAATTGCCATATGCTGATTGGAACGCAAAACACGCTCTCAGAAGTGATCAATGTTAGAGGTGTTTTTACACCTCTTGGTGTTTCTCGATCCTCAAAAGAAGTCTGTGAAGCTGTTTCCGATGCTTTAGGGCGTCACTTCATTATGGATGATCTCCATGATGCAGTGTGTCGAGAAATTGCCGAAATGACCAATGCGAGCGCGGCCACTGTCGTACATTGCAGTGCGGCTGCGATTACATTGGCTGTAGCGGCCTCTATGACCGGTTGTTCCCCAGGCGCGATTAAACAGCTTCCCGATGCAAGCGGTCTCAAGAGCCGAGTCATTTTGCCTGCAAAACACGCAGTAAATTACGGTCATCCCATTGAGCAAGCTATCCGACTTGCAGGTGCGAAACCGGAGCTTGTGGGCGACAATTCGGCTTGCGGCATTGAGGACCTTGCTCACGCTTGTTCAAAACTGGATGCGTGTTGTTTAGTGCTTGTTTCCTCCAGACTTACTGGAGGCGAAATGCTGGATTTTCGAAAAGCAGTCTCTGCGGCCCATGAACATGATCTGCCAGTGGTGATTGATGGCGCGGCCCAGGATTTTCGAATTGAAGACTTGCTGGATACCGGAGCTGACGTGGTTCTCATTAGCGGCCAAAAATACTTAGCTGGCCCAACATCAGGTTTGGTTCTTGGAAAGCCCGATCTGGTTTCAGCAGTCAGAGCACAGGAAAAAGGAATAGGGCGCGGCATGAAGGCATCAAAGGAAGCTCTCCTCGGTGTCCTTACTGCTTTGAAGCTTCGCCAACAGCTTAACAAAGAGGCTTGGTCGTCACAACAAAAGGAAAAGGTTGCCCGATTTGTCTCAGTAGCGAACACGATTGAAGGTATCACGGCCAATGCAAATCCTGATCCTACAAATCTGCCATTTGATCGAGCGCATCTCTGCATTGCCAAGTCGTCAGAATTTCCTGATGCGGCACAAATGGCAGCAGCTTTGAAAGCCGGTGAACCTTCGATCTGGATCATGGACCATTTAACCCACCAGTCGGAGATAGTGTTGGAGCTAGTCCAACTTACGCAAGAAGAAATCGACACAGTTCTGGATCGAATTAGAGACGTACTGTCCCAATATCAAAAATCCTAAAAGCTGACATTTACGCAACCTGCGGCATTGGTCAAATTGGGCTCAAAGCGGACAGGCGAACTCTTTTACGCGGCTTCTGTATACAGGCCGTTACCCGTGCCGCTTCACGATCACCGATCCCACCGAATACCCAGCGCCGAACGAACAAATAAGACCAACATCTCCATCCGACAGATCATCGGAATACTTGGAAAACGCGATGATCGACCCGGCTGAGGATGTGTTGGCATAGTCCTGCAGAATATTGGGCTGTTCACCCGCTTCGGGTTCGCGTCGCAGTACCTTTTTGCCAATGAAATCATTCATCGTCTTGTTTGCCTGATGCAGCCACAGGCGTTTCAGGTCGCTGCTGCCAACCCCTTCGGATTCCATGTGATCCGAGATGTGTTTGCTGACCATCGGCAGCACTTCCTTGAACACTTTCCGGCCGTTTTGCATGAATTGCATGTCTCGCCGGTCGATCACCCCATCAGGGCGCGAGCGGCGCAGGAAGCCATTATTATTGCGGATGTTGTTCGAGAAGGATGTGGCGCAGCGGGTCGAGAGGATTTCGAAATGCGGGCCCGTCGCGTCTTCGATCCGCTCGACCAAGGTGGCCGTGGCCACATCGCCGAAGATAAAGTGGCAATCGCGATCACGCCATTCCAGGTGACCCGAACAGATTTCGGGGTTGACCACCAGCGCTGACCGGACCGAGCCCGAGCGCACCATGTCCGCCGCTGCCTGAATACCGAACGTAGCCGAGGAGCAGGCGACATTCATGTCGAAGCCAAAGCCGTTGGTGCCCAACGCCTGCTGAATTTCGATCGCGATCGCAGGATAGGCGCGTTCATGGTTTGACGCGGCGCAGATCACCAGATCGACATCTTCGGCACTGCGACCCGCCTGAGCCAGCGCTTTTTTGCAGGCATCCACGGCCATCTCGGTCATGATGCCGGGTTCGTCATCGCCGCGTTGGCGAAGCAGGGGATGCATCACGTCTGGGTCCAGCACACCGGATTTATCCATCACATATCGGTTCTCGATACCCGATGCCTTGAGGATGAATTCTACGGACGAATGCTGTATCGGTTCAATCTCACCCGCTGCAATCGCGTCGGCATTTTTGGCGTTTTGCGTGTCGGCATAGGCGTTGAAGGCGGCGACAAGCTCGGCGTTGGTGATGACGTTCTCGGGCGTGAAAACACCGGTGCCGGTGATTGCGGGCGTATACATGGCGGGTCCTGAATGTTTCGAATCCGCTTAAAATGCAGTCGCTGCGGGTTTTGATCAAGAGAAGGTGACCCAAGGGAATGCAGCGAAACCAGTCAAATTACTGCTTCACAACTTGAATGGTTCATAATCTGAAGTATATGACGCCACGGACACACGGAGCTCCCAATGCCAGACAACATAAGCGACAGGCTTGGCCGCCTAAGCCCTGAAATCCAGTCAATCATGGGTGTGTATGCCCTGTACTGGAAGCTGGAAGAGGCGTTCGATTGCATTGAAACGGAACTTAGCCATCCGGAATGCCACATGTTGATCAAACTGGATCAACCCAAGCGTATGGGCGTTCTGGCGGCCGACATGCTGAGTGTCCCTTCGACCATAACCGCCACGGCGGACGGTTTGGAAAAAGCTGGCTATCTGACGCGTGAACGTGACCCCGAAGACCGCCGTGCCTGGTTGCTGGTTCTGACTGAGCAGGGCGAAGAGGCCCGGAATATGCTGGTGTCCGAAGCCGGTGACCTTTTTCACCGCGCATCCGGATTGGATGCAAAGGAAACTGCCGAATTCGCGCGATTGGCGCGCAAAATCCGAGACAACATCCTGAAAACAGGAATTCCCGAGGGATTGACGAAATGAAACTCCTCTCTGTTCTGAGTGCGACCCTGATCGCGCTGACGACACCGGTTCTGGCTCAAGAAACCGCCAAGCCGGTCAAGCTGATGCAGGTGCGCGAAACCGCACCGGGCTTTTCACGCCAGTTCTTTGGGCGCGTGGCCGCCCGACAAACCGTTGATCTGGCCTTTCAGGTCTCGGGTCAGATTGTTGAGATGCCGGTGACCGAAGGTTTTGTGATCCCCAAGGGTGAGTTGATCGCGCAGCTGGATCAAGCACCTTTCCAGCGCCGGTACGACCGCGCGGTCCTGCAAAAGGATCAGGCGGACCGAACCGTGGCTCGCTTGTCTCGATTGCGGGGTACCACCGCCAGCCAAGTGGCCGTGGACGATGCGGAGACAGAGGCGCAACTGGCTGATATCGCCGTGCGGGATGCGGAATACGATCTTGAACATGCGACTCTGACCGCGCCATTCGACGCGCTAGTGTCCAGCCGGGCGGTCGAAGCCTTTACCACCGTGTCAGCTGGCGCCCCCATCGTGCGCATTCACGACATGTCGGAATTGCGGATCGAGGTCGATGTGCCCGAGATTCTGTTTCAGCGTTCGGGTCAGGAAGAAAGCTATACGATCACCGCGAAATTCCCGACCAGTGACGAGGTATTCCCCCTTCAGATTCGTGAGTTTGATGCCGAAAGCTCAACCGTGGGGCAGACATTCCGCATTCAGTTCGGCCTAACCCCGCCGGAGGGTTTGCAAATCCTGCCGGGCTCGTCCGTGACTGTGACTGTTCAGGTAGAGGATGGCCGAACCGGTATCGTCATTCCGGCCGCGGCCATCGTTGCAGGCGCTGATGGAGCTTTGGGCGTCATGGTGTTTTCGCCAGTTGGCGCCGACGAAGGCGCCGTTCAATACGTTCCTGTCACCATCGAGCCCACCCAGACCGGCGAGGTCCGAGTGCTGACCGGTCTGTCGGACGGTGACGAAATCGTTGTCGCTGGCGGCAGTGCGCTGACCGACGGTCAGGCCGTACGCCGCTTTGCTGGCTTTGCGAACTGAGGGCAAACAGATGAACATCGCGCGCGCCTCGATCGACCGGCCGATTTATACGTGGCTGATCATCCTGATTGCCCTGTTTGGGGGAATTTGGGGCTTCCTGTCGCTGGGTCGTCTGGAAGACCCGGCCTTCACCATCAAGAATGCCGTCATAGCAACGCAATACCCAGGCGCCACAGCCGAAGAAGTGGCGCTCGAGGTCTCGGAACCATTGGAATCTGCCATCCAGCAGATGGGCGAGGTTGATACGATCACCTCGGTCAACCAACCGGGATTTTCGCTGATCGAGGTCGAGATCAAATCGACTTATGACGGTACAGAACTGCCTGAAATTTGGACCAAGCTGCGCGCCAAGGTGCGCGACGCATCGCGTGCATTGCCATCGGGCGTAAGCCAACCAATGGTGAATGACGGGTTCGGTGATGTGTTCGGCCTGTTTTACGCTGTCACGGCCGAAGGGTTTTCGGACGCTGAAAAGCATGAGTTATCCACTTTTTTGCGGCGCGAATTGCTGACCGTTCCCGGTGTCGCGGATGTTGAGGTGATGGGCCTGCCGGACGAGGCGATCTTTGTCGAACCCGATCTGGCCATTTCCGTCAACCAGAACGTGCCTATCCCGTCCATCAACGAGGCCATTGCCAACGCGGACTCGGTTAATGCGTCTGGATCGGTCCGAACTGAGAATGACCGCACCACGATCCTGACGGCCGAAGGGTCAGATACAGTTTCTGCCATTGCCGGTTTGTCGTTGGGGTCGCAGGGGCAGGTGATCAACCTATTCGACATGGCGCACGTCTTTCGTGGCCGTCAGACCGACCCCGAGGTCATGATCCGGTTCAACGGGACCGAGGCGTTTACGCTGGGAATCGCGGGCCTGTCGACCGAGAATATCGTCGAAGTCGGCCAGCGTGCCGATGCCAAATTCGCCGAGTTGGACCCTCAGATTCCCTTTGGGGTCGAAATCCTGCCGATCTATCAGCAGCATGTGGTGGTCGAACAGGCCTCGAACGACTTTCTGGTGAACCTGGCCATGTCAGTCAGCATCGTTGTAGCGGTTTTGGCTATCTTCATGGGCTGGCGCGCGGCGGTGGTCGTGGGCTCGACCCTTCTGCTGACCGTAGTTGGGACACTGTTGTTCATGTCGATCTTCTCGATCGAGATGGAGCGAATATCGCTGGGCGCCCTGATCATTGCGATGGGGATGCTGGTGGACAACGCCATCGTGGTGGCCGAGGGAATGCAGATCGCCATGCTGCGCGGTAAAAATTCCCGCGATGCGGCTGATGAGGCGGCGTCGAAAACGCAAATCCCGTTGTTGGGGGCGACGGTCATCGGCATCATGGCTTTTGCCGGTATTGGCCTTAGCCCGGATGCGACGGGTGAGTTTCTGTTCTCGTTGTTTGCGGTAATTGGTATCTCGCTGCTGCTTAGTTGGGTTCTGGCGCTTACGGTGACGCCGATGCTGGGGCATTACTTCTTCAAGCAGGGAAAAGAGGGCGAGGTGGACGCTTATGGCGGCATCATGTTCCGTGTCTACGGTGCGATCCTGCGGTGGTCCTTGCGGATGCGCTGGCTGGTGATTGCCGCGCTGGTCGGGGTGACGGTGGCCTGTTTCGCTGGCTTTGGTTTGGTGAAACAGCAGTTTTTCCCTGACTCGAACACACCGCTGTTTTTCGTGCATTACAACCTGCCGCAAGGCACGCCCATCGCGCGCACGGCTGAGGATATGGCGGTCTTCGAAGACTGGCTGGCCGAGCGCGACGATGTCGTGTCCGTCACCACCTTTGTCGGGCAGGGCGCAACTCGGTTCCTGTTGACCTATTCGGCCGAAAAACCAAACCCCAGCTATGGGCACATGATCATTCGTACTGAAACGCTGGATGACATTCCAGTTTTGCAGGCGGATTTGGAAGCGTTTGGGCAGGCACAATTCCCCGAGGGCAAATTCCGTACCAAACGCCTGATCTTCGGCCCGGGCGGCGGAGACCCAATCCAAGCCCGGTTCTCGGGCAGTGATCCGAAGGTATTGCGCCAGCTAGCCGATGAGGCGGTGTTGAAAATGCGCGAGGCTTCCCCTAATGCGCTGAACGTCTATCATGATTGGCGCGAGCAGGAGCTGGCAGTGCAGCCGATCTATGCGACCGAGCGGGCGCAGACCGCAGGTGTGTCCCGAGAAGATATTGCCGCGACTTTGCAGTTTTCCACGGACGGGATCACCGCCGGAGAATTCCGTGAGCGGGACCGTCTGATCCCCATCATCATACGCCGTCCCGCGGACGGGGATTATTCGATCGTCGATCAGGTGGTGTTTTCAGAAGAATCGCAAAAGTTCGTTCCAATCGAGCAAATGGTCGATGGGTTCGAATACAAGCCGCTCAACACGCTGGTGCATCGTCGTGACCGCGTGCTGACGATCACCGTCGGGGCTGATATCCCGCCCGGCATGACGGCGGCACAGGTCCATTCTGAGGTACGCGCGGCCATCGAAGACATGGACCTGCCACCCGGTTATCGCATGGAATGGGGGGGAGAGTTCGAAAACGCTGGCGAGGCCAACGAAAGCCTAGGACGTCAGTTGCCCCTGAGCCTGCTGATCATGGTGCTGATCTCAGTGTTGATCTTTAACGCGATACGCCAGCCGATCATCATCTGGCTGTTGGTGCCGATGTCGGTGAACGGCGTCGTGATCGGGCTGTTGGGGACGGGTCTGCCGTTTACCTTCACAGCGCTGCTGGGGCTGCTGAGCCTGTCGGGGATGCTGATCAAGAACGGGATCGTTCTGGTCGAAGAGATTGATCTGGTCCGCGCCACCGGCAAGCCCCTGCGCGAGTCGATTGTCGAAGCTTCTGTCTCGCGTTTGCGCCCTGTGATGCTGGCGGCGATCACCACCATACTAGGGATGGCACCGTTGCTGACGGACGCGTTCTTCCGCTCGATGGCGGTGACGATTATGGGCGGTTTGGCCTTTGCCACGATCCTGACCATGGTCGCGGCTCCGGTCTTTTACATGGTGTTCTTTGCACGCGATGAAAAACGCGAGGTTGCACAGGCCTGACTGGTACCGGGCGGCGTTTCAGTCGCCCGGGTCCTTTTCCGGATCATAATGATAGTAAAAACAGGATAGCTTGTTTCCGTCCGGGTCGCGCAGATAGGCGACATAGAAATCAGGCGCGTAATAGTCCCGAATGCCCGGCGCACCTGCGTCCGTGCCCCCAAATTCCAGACCTGCCACGTGAAAACGCCGAACTTGCGCTGCGCTGCTGGCCGGAAAAGCAATCATCGTTCCATTGCCCACGCAGGCCGCCTCACCATCAAATGGCGTACAGACCCAAAACCCTGTCCCGGCATCGGGATGGTTTCCCCAGCCCGCGCGATCCTTTGACCAACCCGGAAGGCGCGGCTGATCCAGTACAGAAAAGATCGCGTCATAGAACCGGATGGCCCGGGACAAGTCATTGGTTCCGTATGTGGTGTAAAGGCGCATGGTTTCACCGGTTGTCAGAACAGCATCATGCTGCCCGCGACAACACAGGGAAAGCGAAAACGGCCCTGCGGTTCGCGTCAGATCAGTGGGATCAGCGGCACATCACACGCGGCAAGCGTCATCAAAGCGGCGAGAACCATAAACCTGCGCATTTTGTTTTCCTTCTGCTCGTTTGCAAAAAAGATGCGCGCCCGAAGACACGGGGTCAACGGGCGCGGTGTGTTTGGTTCAAAATGCGCGGGTTTCACCCCAGGGGAGTTAGCCCTGCAGCGACTTCACCTCAACATCGCCTTCGGCCTGTGCCTTGATCGCCAGCGCGGCAGCATGGCTGGCGGCCGCGGTGGTGAAATAGGGGATCTTGTCATAGAGCGCGATTGAACGGATGGACTTGCTGTCCTCGACCGCCTGTGCGCCTTCGGTGGTGTTCATCAACAATTGCACCTGACCGTCTTTTAGCATGTCAGCCACGTCAGGGCGGCCTTCATAGACCTTGTTGACCACATCACAGGCTACACCCTGTTCAGCCAGCCAGGACTGGGTGCCGCGTGTGGCCACCAGAGAAAAACCTTGCCCGGTCAGAACCTGCGCGGCCTCAAGCATCGCGGGGGTCTTGTCGGCATCCTTGATCGAGATAAACGCACGACCCGAGGACGGCAGTACCATACCAGCACCCATCTGTGCCTTTAGGAAAGCGCGGTGGAAGTCGCGGTCCCAGCCCATGACCTCACCGGTCGAGCGCATTTCCGGACCCAGAATAGTGTCGACGCCGGGGAAACGAGCAAAGGGCAGCACCGCCTCTTTCACCGAAAACCACGGCATGTCCGGATCAGCCAGTGTCATCTGGTCTGCGATCTTGGTGTCCTGACCGTCCTGATAAGGCGGGCGCTGCGGGAAGTTCGCCAGCTTCTCACCAGCCATGACACGCGCGGCAATCGATGCGATGGCACTGTCGGTCGCCTTTGCGACAAACGGTACGGTCCGTGAGGCGCGCGGGTTGACCTCGATCAGATAAATCTCGCCATCCTTGATGGCGAACTGCACATTCATCAGGCCGACGACATTCAGAGCTTTGGCTAGCTTGAACGCCTGATCCTTGATCTGATCCAGGATTTCTTTCGACAGCGAATAGGGCGGCAGCGAACAAGCCGAGTCACCCGAGTGAACGCCAGCCTCTTCGATATGCTGCATGATGCCGGCGACATGTACGGCCTCACCGTCGCAAATGGCATCCACATCCAGCTCAACCGCACCGGCCAAATAACTGTCCAGCAGAACCGGGCTGTCGCCCGAGACCACTACAGCCTCGTTGATATAGCGTTTCAGCTGCTCCATATCGCGCACGATTTCCATCGCGCGGCCACCTAGAACGTAAGAGGGGCGGATGACCAGTGGGAAGCCAATCTCGTCGGCAATCTCCAGCGCCTGTTCATCGGTCGAGGCGATGCCGTTCTTGGGCTGTTTCAGGCCCAGATCATTGACCAGCGCCTGAAAGCGTTCACGGTCTTCGGCAAGGTCAATCGCATCCGGCGTGGTGCCGAGGATCGGGATACCTTCAGCCTCAAGCGCGTTGGCCAGTTTCAGCGGGGTTTGGCCGCCGAACTGAACGATCACACCGTGCAGCGTGCCGTTCTCCTGCTCTTTCGTCAGGATTTCCATGACGTGTTCAAAGGTCAGCGGTTCAAAATACAGCCGGTCCGAGGTGTCATAGTCGGTCGAGACCGTCTCGGGGTTGCAGTTGACCATGATGGTTTCAAATCCCGCTTCGGTTAGTGCGAAACAGGCGTGGCAGCAGCAATAATCGAACTCGATGCCCTGACCGATCCGGTTCGGGCCACCGCCAAGGATGACAACTTTTTTGCGGTCAGACGGGCGCGCTTCGCATTCGACCTCGCCCATCATGGGCGCTTCGTAGGTTGAATACATATAAGGCGTCTGTGCTTCGAACTCGGCGGCGCAGGTGTCGATACGCTTGAACACGGCGTTGACGCCCAGATTGCGGCGGGCGCGGCGGACGTTGTCCTCATCCCGGCCGGTCAGATTGCCCAGACGAGCATCGGTGAAGCCCAGCATTTTCAGCTTGCGGATGCCGTCTTCGGTCACCGGCAGGCCATCTTTGCGGACAACGCGCTCAGCCTCGATGATCTCGCGGATACGGGCCAGGAACCATGGGTCAAATTTGGTGACGCCAAAGATTTCGTCATCGGTCAGACCGTGACGCATGGCCTGCGCGATGGTGCGCAGACGGTCGGGGGTCTGTTTGCTGATCGCCTTGATGACGGCAGCTTTGTCGCTGGCTTCTTCCCAGACACCGACGTTAAGCCCGGGGATTTCGATCTCATCAAACCCGGTCAGGCCCGATTCCATCGAGGCCAGCGCCTTTTGCATCGATTCGTGGATCGTGCGGCCGATGGACATGGCCTCTCCCACCGATTTCATCGCAGTGGTCAGGTAGGGTTCGGACCCCGGGAATTTTTCGAAGGCAAATTTCGGGATCTTGGTGACTACATAGTCGATCGTAGGCTCGAACGAGGCCGGGGTGACCTTGGTGATGTCGTTATCCAACTCGTCCAGCGTGTAACCCACGGCAAGTTTTGCGGCGATCTTCGCAATCGGGAAACCGGTCGCCTTGGACGCCAGCGCCGAGGAGCGCGATACACGTGGGTTCATCTCGATCACAACCATGCGGCCATCATCGGGGTTGATCGCCCATTGTACGTTCGAACCGCCGGTTTCAACGCCGATCTCGCGCAGAACGGCGATCGAACCATTGCGCATGATCTGGTATTCCTTGTCGGTCAGCGTCAGGGCAGGGGCCACGGTGATCGAGTCGCCGGTATGCACGCCCATCGGATCGACGTTTTCGATGGAGCAGACGATGATGGCGTTGTCGGCGGTGTCGCGCACCACCTCCATCTCATACTCTTTCCAACCCAGCAGGCTTTCATCGACGAGGATCTGGTTGACGGGCGAGGCATCCATGCCCGAGCGGCAAAAATGGATATAATCCTCACGGTTATAGGCCACGCCGCCACCGGTGCCGCCCAGGGTAAAGGCAGGGCGGATAATGGCGGGCAGGCCGATTTCTTCCAGCTCATCCAGCGCCATCTGCACACCGGCATCCAGATCGGTGGAACCGTCTTCGCGCTTGGGAGCGGTCACGATGGTTGCCTTGGGGTTTTCCAGCCCCAGCCGGTCCATCGCCTCGCGAAACAGGGCGCGGTCTTCGGCCATTTCGATGGCGTCGCGTTTGGCGCCGATCATCTCGACCCCGAACTTTTCAAGCACGCCCATCTCTTCCAGCGCCAGCGAGGTGTTCAGGCCGGTCTGCCCGCCCATGGTGGGCAGCAAGGCGTCGGGGCGTTCTTTTTCGATGATCTTGGCGACAACCTCGGGGGTGATCGGTTCGATATAGGTGGCGTCAGCCAGCCCCGGGTCGGTCATGATGGTGGCCGGGTTTGAGTTCACCAGGATGACCCGGTATCCTTCTTCCCGCAGCGCCTTGCAGGCCTGTGCGCCGGAATAGTCAAATTCGCAGGCCTGACCGATGACGATGGGCCCCGCTCCGATGATCATGATCGACTGGATGTCGGTTCTTCTGGGCATGGCCTGGTTCCTTCGGTTAACTGCGAGTCAGGGCGCCCCCATGCGCCCAAATTGTCCTGCGTTATAGGGACCGCGCGAAAAGGTTCAAGGGGTATCGGAAACGGTGACGAAATTGCCGCTTTCCCCTCTTTCCCTTGCCGTCGTATTCTCTATACCGCGCAGCACGACAAATGAGGATGCAATTGCGTATTCGTTTCGATCAGGGGCCAGCCGGACCCGGAACAAGTTTCGACCGGCCAGCCAGTGTGATCCGTGCGGACAAGCCGGACGACGTGCCCCAGGCCCTGGTGGCGCTGGATGAGGCGCGCGCCGACGGTGCGTGGCTTGCCGGTTATGCCAGTTATGAGCTGGGCTATGTGCTTGAGCCGCGCTTGGCTGACCGACTGCCCGCGGATCGCCGTCTGCCTTTGCTATGCTTTGGCGTTTATGAGGCCCCAGTGCAACGCGATCTTCCCTCGGCAGCTGGTGGCGTCACCGGATTTGAGCCCCGCTGGGATGAGGCACGGTATACGCGCGCCTTTCAACAGGTTCATGACGCCATCGGGGCCGGGGATATCTATCAGGCCAACCTGACCTTTCCTATCGACCTAACCATCCAGGGCGACAGCGCCGCGTTCTATGCCTCTCTGGCTTCCGGGCAAGCGGTGGGTCACGGCGCGCTGGTACAGCAGGACGGCTTGCCTGATTTGCTGAGCCGCTCGCCCGAGTTGTTCTTTCGTACCGATGCGGACCGAGGGATTGAAACCCGCCCGATGAAAGGCACGCAACCTCGCAGCGATGATATGGCCGAGGACGCGCGACGCCGGGCCTTTCTGTCGATTGACGAAAAGAATCGGGCCGAAAACCTAATGATCGTCGATCTTCTACGAAATGACCTTAGCCGTGTTGCGCTGCCCGGATCGGTCAAAGTGCCTGAGCTGTTCAAAGTCGAAACCTATGCGACTGTGCATCAGATGGTCTCGTTGGTGCAGGCGCATCTGCATTTGGGGGCCGAACTGTCCGATATCCTGATGGCGCTGTTCCCCTGTGGTTCAATCACCGGTGCGCCCAAGATCCGTGCGATGGAGATTTTGGCCGATTTGGAACCTTGGGCCCGCGACATTTATTGCGGCGCCATCGGCTGGGCGGCCCCGGACGGTCGGTCTGAATTCAACGTGGCGATCCGCACACTAATGGTTGAGGATGGCAAAGCCACTCTGAACGTGGGCGGCGGCTTGGTCTGGGACAGCACAGCCCCGTCGGAATATGAGGAAGCGTTATGGAAAGCCCGCTTTGCCCACCAGCTGATCCTGACTTCCGCATAATCGAAACGCTGGTCTTTCGGCCTGAGCAAGGGTTTGTACGGCGAGATCGACACTTGGCCCGGATGGCCCGATCAGCCCAAGCTTTTGGGATTTCCTTTGACGCGGACCGCGCCATTGATCAGTTGAACGGCGTGGGTGGCTCATCGCCGCTTAGGTGTCGACTGACGCTGGCCGCAGGTGGTCAGCTGGATATAACGACCGGAGCATTGGCCGATAATCCGACGATCTGGCGGATCGCCATTGCCGAACCGCGCCTGACCGCGTCTGACATCTGGTTGCAGCACAAAACAACACAGCGTGCCATATACGACACCACTCGGGCGACTTTGCCTCATGGCATAGACGAGGTCCTGTTTCTGAACGAACGCGACGAGTTGTGCGAAGGCACCATCACCAATCTGTTTCTGCATATGCCGGATGGCCGTCGCCTAACGCCTGCGTTGTCCAGCGGCGTTCTACCCGGCATTCTGCGCGAAGAATTACTGAGTAATAAAGAGGTTACCGAAGCCGCCCTGACCTTGACCGACCTGAAAAACGCAGAAAAACTCTATATGGGAAATTCGTTGCGTGGCCTGATCCGGGCGGAGTTGGCAATACAGTGAGCAAACAAACCGATTGGGCGGACAGCGGGGTGCCGTATCTGCGATTGCGGCTGGAATTTGGATTGTTTTTTATCGCTGCGCCGGTGCTGATCGCGGTGTTCTTTCCACCCGACTGGATGTTCCCGTCATTATTCACCTTCACAGCCATCGGGATTGTGTTGCTGCACATTACACCCGGCTTTGCCTGGGCTGAACTGCGGTACAACTGGCGCAACTGGTCCTGGCGCGAGGTTGCTTTGTTTACCTTTGCCATGACGATCTTTTGCGCCGTGGTTGTGATGGCAATGCGACCCGAGGCGGCGTTTTTCCTACTGCGAAATCGACCCGAATTCCTTCTGGTGATTTGGATTGGTTACCCATTGCTGTCGGCCCTGCCGCAAGAGCTTTTGTTCCGGTCCCTTTTCTTCCGCCGCTATCACGAAATCTTGCCAAACGGACGCGCGGCCTATCTGCTGAACGCTGCGCTGTTTTCACTGGCACATCTGATGTATTGGAGCTGGATCGTCGCCGTCATGACCTTTGCCGGAGGGTTGCTGTTCACCTGGGCCTATCGCAAACGCGGATCTTTTTTCTACGCGGTCTTATTGCACGCGATTGCGGGAAACATCATCTTTGCCGCCGGTCTGGGTATCTATTTCTACTCGGGCAACGTGCAAAGGCCGTTTTGACAGCGCGACCTGCCTTGACTTTCCATGCCTGACAGGGTGTATCGGCGCGACGAATTCTGCGCCCGAAGGGATATTTTCATGCATGCCTATCGCAGCCACACCTGCGCCGCTCTGACCGCCGCCAATGTCGGTGAAACCGTCCGCCTGTCCGGTTGGGTGCATCGTGTCCGAGATCACGGTGGCGTGCTGTTCATCGACCTGCGCGATCATTTCGGAGTTACACAGGTTCTGTGTGACGGTGACAGCGCCGCCTTTGCCGAGCTGGAAAAGGTTCGGTCCGAATGGTGTATTCGCATCGACGGCACTGTCAAAGCGCGCGACGCTGAGCTGGTAAACCCGAAACTGCCCACCGGCGAGATCGAAGTTTACGTGCGCGAATTGGAAGTGCTGGGCGCTGCTGATGAGCTGCCGTTGATGGTGTTCGGCGATCAGGAATACCCCGAAGAAACCCGCCTGCGCTATCGTTATCTGGACCTGCGCCGCGAGGCGATGCAGCAAAACATGACGCTGCGTTCGGACGTTGTGGCGTCTATGCGCCGTCGCATGTGGGATCAGGGCTTCCGCGAATATCAGACGCCGATCATCACTGCGTCCTCGCCGGAAGGCGCGCGTGACTTCTTGGTGCCTTCGCGTCTGCATCCGGGCAAGTTCTATGCGTTGCCGCAGGCCCCACAGCAATTCAAGCAACTGATCATGGTGTCGGGCTTTGACAAATACTTCCAGATCGCGCCGTGTTTCCGCGATGAAGACCCACGCGCCGACCGCTCACCCACCGATTTCTATCAGCTTGACCTTGAGATGTCGTTTGTTGAACAGCAGGACGTGTTCGACACGATCCAGCCCGTTCTGACCGGTGTGTTCGAGGAATTCGGCGGTGGTCGCAAGGTTGATCAGGAGTGGCCGCAAATCTCCTACAAAGACGCGGCACTTTGGTATGGCAGCGACAAGCCGGACCTGCGCAATCCTATTAAAATGCAAGTGGTCTCCGACCACTTCCGCGATTCTGGCTTCGCGATATTCGCGAAGCTGTTGGAGCAGGAAGGCACCGAAATCCGCGCCATTCCTGCGCCGACTGGTGGCAGCCGCAAGTTCTGTGACCGCATGAACGCTTTTGCCCAGAAAGAGGGTCTGCCCGGTATGGGCTATATCTTCTGGCGCGATCAGGGCGAAGGCATGGAGGCCGCAGGTCCGTTGGCCAAGAACATCGGCCCCGAGCGGACCGAGGCAATCCGTCAACAGCTGGGTCTGGGTGTTGGTGACGCCGCGTTCTTCCTGGGCGGCAAGCCGAAGGCCTTTGAAAAGGTGGCGGGTAAGGCGCGCGATGTGATCGGTGAGGAGTTGGGTCTGACCGAGAAAGACCGCTTTGCCTTTGCCTGGATCGTAGATTTCCCGATCTACGAACAGGACGAAGAAACCGGCACCATCGACTTTGAACACAACCCATTCTCGATGCCGCAAGGTGGTATGGCGGCGCTGCAGGGTAATCCTCTGGACGTGCGTGGATATCAGTACGATCTGGCGTGCAACGGGTATGAGCTGGTCTCGGGCGCGATCCGGAACCACAAGCCTGAGATCATGCTGAAAGCCTTTGAACTGGCAGGCTATGGCGAGGATGAGGTGAAAAGCCGCTTTGGTGCGCTGTTCAACGCCTTCCACTATGGCGCTCCGCCGCACGGTGGTTGTGCTGCGGGGATCGACCGGATCGTGATGCTATTGGCTGATGAGGCCAACATCCGCGAAGTCATGATGTTCCCGATGAACCAGCGCGCCGAAGACCTGATGATGGACGCGCCATCCGATCCGACCTCGGATCAGTTGATGGAATTGGGATTGCGGATCATCCCACAGGATTGATCAATCACCCGCCGCAGCCCCTGCGGCGGGTTTTTCCTTTGGATCAGGTGCCACAAGCCTGTGGTTAATATTCTGCGGTAACTGCTGTGTTGCTTCAGTGTCGGTCAACGGACAGGATTTTGATCCGCGTGCAACACGGATGTTCCGGGCTGTTGCACGGGTCTGAGAATAGGCCCAGATCGTCAGGATCGTGGATGTCAGAAAATACGCCGTTATCAATTCAGATCGCCTCGCGCTGTTCCAGTCGCGCCTGAACGATGCCGGCGACCTTTGCGGCCAGCGCCGTAACTGGTCCTCCGCCTGCGCGCGTTTCGGCCAGTTTCTGCGCGGCATCCGCCAGAACCGTATCCTCGGCATCCCGGGCAACGCCGATCAGGAATTGGGCCGCATAATCCAAAGTGCGATGATCGTTCGGCCCGGCCAGTACATCTGCGATATGGGCCATGTCGTCTTGATAGGCCATCGGGTCCGGGTGGATAACCTCATCCCGAATGGCGCGCAGATTGTTGGGTCGACGATCCTGGGGCAGGTTTTTCAGAATGAACTGCTGAAAATGAGAAAGTGATTTCAGGGGTTTGTTCAAAAACCCATCGGCACCTGCTTGCAACGCAGCCTCCTGACCGTGATCGTCACCGGACATGCCCAGAATGGCGCCGATACGTGGGGTTGCTTCGGCCAATTCGGCAATCAGGTCGGCACCGGACCCATCTGGCAAGCCGATATCCACCAGAATGACAGAAGGGCGATAGATCTGCAGGTGGCGCCAGGCCGAGGTCAGGCAATCCGCTCGCCGGATACGCGCACCGCTATGCAGGCACATCAGCCGGATCGCGTCACAGGCAAAGCGGCTGTCTTCGACAACCAGAATGGTTTGACCCAGCAGAGGCCGCGTGGCCGTCGGCTGCGCGGGTGAGGCGAAGGGGCTCGAATCGTCCATGGCAGAACTCCTAATCAGCAGATGCCCTAAGCTAGGAACTTCTGGCTAACACAGGGTTAACGGCAATTTGGCGCACTTGTTCTTTGGCCAAACTGCCCCCATAACCGCGGCAACGCAGAACACAGGAGAGTTCAATGATTGGTCGTCTGAACCACGTCGCCATTGCCGTACCCGATCTTGAGGCCGCGTCCGCGCAATATAGCAATGCACTGGGCGCCAAGGTCGGTGCGCCGCAGGATGAGCCCGATCATGGCGTTACCGTTGTGTTCATCGAACTGCCCAACACCAAGATCGAATTGCTGTACCCGCTGGGTGAAAACAGCCCGATCAACGGCTTTCTGGAAAAGAACCCGGCAGGCGGAATCCACCATGTTTGCTATGAGGTCGAAGACATCATCGCTGCCCGTGATCACTTAAAGGAAACCGGTGCCCGCGTTCTGGGATCGGGCGAGCCGAAGATCGGCGCGCATGGCAAGCCGGTACTGTTCTTGCACCCCAAGGACTTTAACGGCTGCCTGGTCGAACTAGAACAGGTTTAATCAAGCGAGGCTGTCATGACGATCACTGCTGCACTGGTATTGTTTGCCGTCATCTGGTTCATGACGCTGTTGGTTGTGTTGCCCATCCGTATCAAAACGCAAGGCGATCTGGGTGATATCGTTCCGGGCACCCATGCGGGTGCGCCGGAGGTGCATCACATGAAGAAAAAGATGTGGATCACCACCGGGATTTCGGTGGTGCTCTGGGCTGTTATTGCCGGGATTATCATCTCTGGTGTGATCTCGGTGCGCGATTTCGACTGGCTGAACCAACTGGAACCGCGGAACTGAGCGTCAGGTCGAAAGACCTGACAGCTTGTGATAGATATGGGTGAAAGTGGCAACCCCGAGGATTGGGATCACCAGATTCACCAGCGGCACCGAGAGGGGAATGGCCATCAAGGTGCCGGCCAGCCAAATGGTGGCGGAGTGTTTGGCGCGCAGCTTGCGCGCGCCGTCCCGCCCGATCCTTCGCATCGCGGCCAGCGTGAAATACTCCCGACCCAGCAGAAACCCGTTCATTGCCCAGAAAATAAACGGCGCCAGTGGTGGGAACATCGCATAGAGGATCAGCGCCAGCAGGTTGGCCACAACCAGCACGCCCATGAAGCTAACCGCATCCCTTAACCCTTCGTTGAACGGGATGCCTGGAACGGCGGGCAGGGTGGGATAGTGTTTATCCTCGACCGCCTGCGCGACCCCTTCCAGAAACAAAGACGTAATCGCCGAGGCGACTGGCATCATCAGAAACACCGGCAGAATCAGCACCACAAAGATGCCGGAATAATTCAGAACATCGTTCAGCCACGGGACTGCGCCGATCCAGGGCAGCGAAATCTCATCCCCAGACAGTCTGTTGATCAGCCAGATTGCACCGGCGCAGGCCGCGATCAACAACACGATTGTCAGACCAACGCCACGCAAAAGAACGGCACGGAACTTGGAGTCTCCGATCTGACCAAGCGCCGCAAAAAACGCGTTGAGGATCATCATTCCTCGACCCATTCGGTCAGCGCTGCCACATCCGGGCGAGGGCGTTCTGGCGGGGCCGTGCCTTCGGTAGCAATGTGGATCAGGCCAACGATGCGCTCATTGTCTTGCAAGCCAAAGGCTTGACGGCAGAATTCTGGATCATGGGTTTGCCAGCCGGACAACCAGTTCGCCCCCCAACCCGCTGCAAGCGCCGCGTTCAGTAAGGCCAGACAGACAGCACCAGCCGAATAGGTCTGTTCAATCGCCGGGATTTTTTCGGATGGTTTCTGCACCTCGACCACGGCAACGGCCAGATGGCCCATGTCAAACTGGCTTTGCGCTTTTGCGATGTCCTCGGGCGTCTTGCCCAGGGCAACGCCCCGCTCGTGCGTCAACCCGGACAGGCGCGGCATTGCGCCTTTCTCAAGAACGATAAAGCGCCACGGCTCCAGCTTGCCGTGATCGGGGCTGCGGGCGGCGGCGGTCAAAAGCGGCAACAGCTCATCCCGCGTCGGGGCCGGAGCAATCAGCGTTTTGGCAGGGCGGGACCGGCGCGATTGCAGAAATTCCAGGGCAGCCGGGTTTTTCAAGGACATATGTTAACTTCCTTTACATGAGCAGTCTGTATCTGGTTGAGTATCTGGCGCGTTTCAAGTGCAATCAGCTGGATAGGCCGGATCATTTTCATTCCCCGGTGCCCCATGCAAGGGTATTTACAGGCAAGAGGTGAAAAGATGGCCAGGCCAAAACTGCGCGACATACCCGACCTAAGCGCCCATGCCGTCCCTGGCACGGCGGTTCCGGTTCGGGTCACGCCGAAAGCCGCAAAGGACAGCATTACGATGGACAAGGGCGTAATCCGCATTACGGTCACTGTGCCGCCCGAAAACGGCAAAGCCAACGAAGCTGTGCGCCGGATACTGGCCACGGCCATGCAGGTGGCCCCTTCGACGCTGACCCTAAAACAAGGGCAGACTGCGCGGGACAAGCTGTTTGTCTATGCGCCTTGACTGGGTCTTTCGTGGATTTGATACACCCCTTCCGGCAAATCCAGCGCAGCGGCCAGATCGCGGACCTGCTCGGGCGACAAGGTTATTTTCTGGATCTTGTCTGTGCGTGGGTCCAGCTGCTCAAGCGTCACACATTCGGCGAAGCTGTTGATGACGACATCCTCTTGCAAAGGTTTGGGGCCTTCGTCCACCAGAGTAATGACTGTCGAGTCGAATTCATGCTCAATCGAAAACATATAGGCAGAGTGCAGGGAGCAAGGCGGCAATGCAACCCGTTCCCGTGCAATCCGAAGGTGGCAGTCCCCCAGGTGTCGCGCTATGGTTTTTCAAACGGGATCACCGTTTCAAAGGAATATGAATGCGCCGTCTGATCTATTTGCTGTTTCCTCTGTTGTTGACGGCCTGCAGTGCCGGTGTCCTGCGCGTGCAACCGGCAAATGAATGGTCGCTGGATTCGAGTGATTTTCAGGTCGACGCCGCCGCGTTTCGGAAAATCAGCCGTCAGGTCGGCGACGAAGCCCGCGCCGAATGTCTGCGCCAGGCCAAGGTCAAAAATTGCGATTTCACGATATTGGTCGACCTGAACCCGCGCGCACCGGCAAATGCCTTTCAGACTCTGGATGATGACAATCAGCCGGTAATCATATTCACGCGTTCGATGATCCAATCTGCGAAGAATCCTGATGAACTGGCGTTTGTCATGGGGCACGAGGCAGCGCATCATGTTTTGGGACACATCGCCCGGCAGTCGAAAAACGCCCAGGAAAGTGCCGCGATCTTCAGCGAATTGGGTAAGCTGCATGGCGAGGAAGGCAAAGACCTTGAACGCACGCAGAAATTGGGGGCCGAATTGGGTGTGCAGGTGAACGTGAAAGCGTTCGAGCTTGAGGCGGACCAACTGGGCACGATCATCACCCATAACGCGGGATACAACCCTTTAATTGGCGCCAAATATTTTGATCGCCTTCCCGATCCGGGGGATCAGTTTCTGGGAACGCACCCCCCAAATACCGACCGAGTTCAGATCGTTCTTGAAACCGCAAGACAATTGGGTTTGACGCAATGACCGCTTTGACACGGCTGGGCGTGATCCTGACGGACCGGGGGTCGAAATACGCGGTAACAGGCGCAGCCGTTGGCACGCGGGCCGATGTTAATGCAGTCTTGCAGGAGCTCAAGTCAGACAAGGCTTATGCCAAAGCCACGCACAACACCTGGGCGGCCATTTTGCCGACCGGGGCGTTGAAGGCCGATGACGGGGAAAGCGGTGCGGGCATGGTGATTCTAAGGATGCTTGAACGGGCCGGGCTGGACAGTCATGTGGTCATCGTCACCCGCTGGTACGGCGGAAAAAAGCTGGGTGGGGATCGATTTAGGCGCGTGCAGGACGCGACCCGAGCCTATCTGGATCATATCAGCGTCGGGCCTTGATGTGAGTCAAAGGCCCAAGCACCGGGTTGAGATATCCTGCTGCGGACAGATGGCAGGAAAGGACCTCTCATGCCCGATCAAGAAGTCTTGAAATTCCATGCAGGTCTTGTGGATCAGATGGCTACGAAACTTGGTGTGGATCTGCAGGAATCCGCGATTGAAGGTGATGTTTCGATCGATCAGCTTTCCGATGCTGTTCTGAGGTGTACGGGCTGTGCAAATCCCAATCATTGCCAGAGCTTCCTACAGCAGCCCGCGCAGGCGGGCCAAACGCCGGAATACTGCCGCAATCAGGAAATGCTCCGAAAACTGCAGCCTTAACGACAGGAAGGTTTCATGCCGCATTAGAGTGGTCACCGGACGCGATAGGTGACCTACAGACTAGCAGAAACCAACACCGGTTTGCTGTGTTGAAAACATGATCAAAGCAGGAAAACTGATGGCGCGAAATTCTTTGGGGGATGTCGAAAAACACTTTTGGCTAACCCGTTCGGTGGCGCGATGTATGAAAATCTCGTTGACCGAAGCCATGGCAGAGAAACGGCTGACACCGGATCGCTATGCCGAACTGGTAACACGCTGCCGGGCATCGCAGTGCAGTAACCAATGTGCCATCTGGTTGTCTGAACAACAATCCGAGGCCCACACCGCACCCGAATTCTGTGCCAACGCTGATCTGTTGAACGCGTTGAAGACCTGATTACAGTTTGGAATGCGACCCGTCACACAGCGGAGGATTCCCGCTGTGTTTGCAGCCACAGAAAAAGACTTTTTTGCTGCTGTCTGCCGTGTACTTTACCGGTTCGAACCCGGTGTCTTTGTGCGATCCATCGCAAAACGGCTGCCGCTTGGATCGGCCGCATGCACACCAGAAATAGCTTTTCCCTTCGATCACCTCGACCGGGAAGGGACCTTTTTGCGCGATGGTGGGGCTGTCAGACATGTGGCTACTCCGTCTTTTGCTGATGTCAGTCTACCAGTGTAGAGCGATACGCGAAAATCGGTAGCCTATGCTCATAAATCCGCTGTTTCTGAGGGGGTTACCGGCGTTGTTTCGCCTTTCTTCACGATCGCGTGATCGAATTCGTTGCAAATATGCCATTCAAGTCGTATTGTGAGACCGGCCCCGGATTCTTGGGCAATATCAGGAAATTAATAGAGGAATGACGGACATGAAACTCAAATTTGCTGCCGTTGGTGCATTTGCCCTTGTTTTGGCTGCTTGCTCGCAGCAGGAAGAACCGGCGCCGGTTTATATCACGCCTGAGTACGACAAATTCGGCACACCTAGCTGCCCGGCAGGAACTGAGCTGGCCACGACAGAAGCAGGCCAGACCGTCTGTAATCCGGTCGCACAATAACTATTCCGCGGGTGGCCCGTTTTTAAGGCTGCCCGCACATTCTCGACAAAAAAACCGCCCTCGGGGCGGTTTTTTCTTGCCCTCCATAAATCAATGCGGCTTCAGTTCCGTACACCGAAAAGTTGAAGGCTGATGAGAAACCTTCTTACACATCTCAAGGATCGAACGCGTTGGAGCTGGCAAGGGCTGGTCGCGACCTGGCGTGAAGAGTATTCGTTCCGCGCCTGGGTTTGGGCAAATCTGGTCTCGGCTGCTTTGGCCGTTTGGTTGCCGTTCGGTGAAGGGGTGCGCGCCCTGATCCTGATATTTGGCCTGCTTGTTTTGGTGGCCGAGCTGTTCAATACCGCGATTGAGCGCGCTGTCGATCACACCTCGACCGATCACAATAAACTGGCGGGGCAGGCCAAGGACGCCGCCAGTGCTGCTGTTGCGTTAACGGCTTTGGCGGCGGGATTGGCTTGGGTCATCGGGCTTCTAAGCCTGTTTTGAAGCCATCAATACCTCCGCCGTTTTATACCATAGCGATATCTTCGGTTTTGAATTCCGTAACTCCGTGGAAGGTAATAAGGCGAGGCATGTTTGTTGCTGAACGCTTGCCTTGACCGGTGGTGTCGTTTGACCGGTTTGACGTAATGAACCTTGGGTTTGCTCTTGTGGTGGTACACTTTCGGCTTGGTTTGATGTTTGTGTTTGCTGGACCGATGATAGACTTTAGGTTCGCCATAGTATCGCTGCACATGGTGTTTGCTGCGCAGGTGCAGGCTCAGCGGTTCGGACCCTATAATTATGAAACCGCCCGCGCGGACGTTGTCCGCAACAGCGGGAACGGCATAAAGCTGGGCAGCAAGGATAACCGTTATGCATTTCAGGCCAAAGGGGCGTAGGCAGGACATTGGAACTTCCTTCCTATAAGGCGGTATGTCCCGTCATAATCCACGAGTCTGGCGCAAAACACCAATAAACTTGCCTCACGCTTTGCCCAGCAGGGGTGACTGGATCAGGTCAGCTTGCCCCAAAGGTCATATTCGCCAGCCTCATCGACCTCGACCGAGACGATGTCGCCAGGGTTGAGGGTTTCAAACCCTTCGTCGATAAACAGATTCCCATCGATCTCGGGCGCGTCGGATTTGGTGCGGCAAGTGGCGGCTTCGCCATCGACCTCGTCCACGATCACCTCGATGGTCTGGCCGACCTTTGCGGCCAGCTTTGCCTCGGAGATCGCCTGTGCCTTCTCCATGAACCGTTCCCAGCGCTCTTGTTTGATCTCGGCCGGAACATGGTCGGGCAGATCGTTCGAGCGTGCGCCATCCACGTTTTCGTATTGGAAGCATCCCACGCGATCCAATTGCGCCTCATCCATCCAGTCCAAAAGCGTCTGGAACTCAGCCTCGGTCTCGCCGGGATAGCCGACGATAAAGGTCGAGCGCAGGGTGATATCAGGGCAGGTCGCGCGCCATGCTGCGATCTCGTCCAGTGTTTTCGCCGCTGCCGCCGGGCGGGCCATGCGTTTCAGAACGTCCGGGTGGGCATGTTGGAACGGAATGTCTAGATAGGGCAGGATGTTGCACCTGGCATCGGCCATCAGGGGGATCAGCTCGCGCACATGCGGGTAGGGGTAGACATAGTGTAGACGAACCCAGGCATCCAGCTGCCCCAGCTCACGCGCCAGATCGGTAATGTGGCTGCGCACCTCACGGTCCTTCCACGGGTTCACATCGTATTTCCGGTCCAGCCCATAGGCCGAGGTATCCTGCGAGATCACCAGCAATTCGCGCACGCCATTGTCGACCAGCTTTTCGGCCTCACGCAATATGGCGTGGGCGGGACGACTGGCCAGTTTCCCGCGCATGTCTGGGATGATGCAAAATTTGCACTTGTGGTTACAGCCCTCGGATATCTTGAGATAGCTGTAATGGCGCGGGGTCAACTGCACGCTGGCGGCGGGCAGTAGATCAACGAATGGATTAGGATCGGGGGGAACTGCTGAATGCACCGCATCCAGCACCTGTTCGTATTGATGCGGCCCGGTCACGGCCATAATGCGCGGGTGGTGTTCACGGATATAGTCGGGCTCGGCCCCCAGGCAGCCGGTCACAATGACCTTGCCGTTTTCTACCAAAGCCTCGCCAATGGCGTCCAGAGACTCAGCCTTGGCGCTGTCAAGGAACCCGCAAGTGTTCACGATTACGGCATCGGCCCCGGAATAATCTGGCGAAATGCCGTACCCTTCTGCACGAAGACGGGTCAAAATCCGCTCGCTATCGACCAAGGCCTTGGGGCAGCCCAGCGACACCATACCAATGGTTGGTTGGTTGGTACGTGGCGTATCAGGCATCCTGGCGGCGGGCGCCAGGTCAGGGCGGAGGTTTGGTGGGTTCGTGCTCATGGCGCGGCATATAGTGGGGAACGCTTCCTCTTGCAAATACGGGCTGGGCTTTGGATGATCTTTTCAACGCATGCCAAATAAGCGGAGAGCAGAAAAATGAAGTGGCTGGTGCGCATACTCTTCTTATTCGTGGCCGCAATCGGGTTGGTCATCGGCGCCTTATTGCTGATGCCGGGGGATAAGCTGGCGGCGATTCTGGCGGAACAGGTCAAAAGCGAAACGGGGCGCGACCTGACCTTGTCGGGGGATGTGAACCTGTCGTTCTGGCCCGTTCTGGGGATGGAGACCGGCCCTGTCACGTTTGGCAACGCACCCTGGGCCGGGTCCGAACCGATGCTCAGCGCCGAAAGCCTTGCCGTCGGCGTGGATGCTTCGGCGCTGCTGAACGGAGATTTACGGATAAGGCGGGTTGTCGCGGATAATCCGGTTTTGAGGCTCGAGTTATCCGATGGACGCGGCAATTGGGAATTAAGCGCTCCGGTTGCCTCGCAGGCGACGACCGGAAGCAATACCAGCGCGTCATCTGCATCGCCTCAAGGTGCCGTGACGCTGGACCGTCTGGAACTGACCAATGCACAGTTGGTTTACATCGAAAATGGCGCAACGAAATTCAACTTCTCAAACGTTGATCTGTCGGCCAGCTGGCCGGGGCCGACCTCACCCATGGTCATGGAGGCGCGGATGGCAGTGCCGGGCGGCCACGTGAAAGTTGACCTCGAAATACCGGACCTGCCGACCTATGCATCCGGGGCTGTCGCACCTTTGAAATTGGCTCTGACCGCGCCGGGCGGCGAGGTTGGGTTCGATGGCCGCGTCAACCTTGCTGGAGAAATGGACGGCGCGCTTGCGGTCAAAACCAGGAACACCGAGGAAATGATGGCCGCTTTTGGACAGGCGGGTGTCGGGGTGCCGCTGGGATTGGGCCGCAAGGCCGATGTGTCTGGGCAGATGACCTATACCAGCGAGGGCCGTATCTCACTGCGCAACATGGTGGCGCAGTTGGACCACAACCGCTTTACCGGAGAAACGGATATCGAGATTTCGGATCCGCCGAAAATCACCGCGCGGCTCAAGAGTGGGGATATTGACCTGTCACGTTTCAATGACGCGCCGGCGTCGAGCGGGGGTGGGTCGGGAACGGCGTCCTCGCCCGACAGTGGGTGGTCCAAGGCCCCGATTGATGCCTCGGCCCTGTCGCTGGCCAATGGGGAAATACGCCTGACGGCCTCGTCCATTGTCCTGCCCGACATAGAACTGGGAGCCAGCGACCTGACGCTGATACTCGACCGGTCCCGTGCTGTGTTGCAGATGAACCCGGCCACTTTGTTCTCGGGTCAGGTTAACGGGCAGGTGGTGGCCAACAACCGCAATGGCCTGTCAGTCGGCGGTAAGCTGAAGGCGAAAAACATGAACGTTCAACAAGCCCTGTCCACCCTCGCGGGGATTGAGCGTTTTACGGGTACAGGAACGGGTGAGTTTGAATTTCTAGGCGTCGGGCAGACCGAAGACCAGATCATGCGATCCCTCAGTGGCACGGGCAATCTGAATGTGGGGCAGGGCGTGATTTCGGGTTTTGATCTGGATCGCCTGATGGGGCGCGGCAAAGGTTCGGGTGGGACAACCGTGTTCAACAGCCTGACAGCCAGTTTTACCATTGATCAGGGTGTGCTGACCAATAACGACCTGCTGATGTCACTGGACAATTTCCGTGCAGATGGGACGGGCAAGGTCAATATCGGCGCGCGCAGGATCGACTATCTGTTTACCCCAACCGCGCTGCGGGCCAACTCGGGGCAGGGTCTTTCGGTTCCAGTGCGGATTGTCGGGCCGTGGAGCGACCCTTCGATCAAACCCGATTTGTCCAAAGTGATCGAGGCCGCCGCCGAAGGTCAGCTAAAAGACCTTGAGGACGACGCCAAGCAAAAGGTTCTGGACAAAGTGGGTGATGAACTGGGTACGGCAGTGACTGACAGTGAAAGTGTCGAGGATGCTTTGAAAAATAAGCTGGAAGAAGAGGCCAAGAAAGGCTTGTTCAAACTGTTGGGTGGAAATTAAAGGGCGGGGCGCCTTAGGCGCCCCGATCCCAAATCAGATGGTTTGGTCGTAATCGCCAACGCCGGGCTCAGTCCGGATGACGGCGTCGATATCGGCAAATATGGCGCGCATTTCTTCTTCGCTTTCGCTGCTTTCACAGACCACAACCAGGTTTGGCGTGTTCGAGGACGCCCGCACCAGCCCCCAGCTGCCATTGTCCAGAATGACGCGGGCGCCATTGACGGTGACGACCTCTTTGACCGCGCGGCCTGCCAGGGTTTCACCCGCATCTGCCTTGGCAACCAGCTTGTCCACCAACCGTTTGAGAATGTCGTATTTCTCGGTATCAGAGGCATAGGGCGACATGGTCGGCGTCGACCAAGTTTTTGGCAACGCCTTGCGCAGGTCCGACATGCTTTTGTCCGGGTTGCGATCCATCAATTTGCAGATCTCAACCGCGACTCGCATGCCGCAGTCATAGCCGCGCCCGATCGGCTCTGCCAGGAAGTAGTGGCCCGATTTCTCGAACCCTGCCAGAGCATTGATTTCTTTAACCCGGCGCTTCATGTGGCTATGGCCGGTTTTCCAGTAATCGGCTTTGACGCCGTGGGCCTGCAACTCGGGGTCGCTGGCAAACAGCCCGGTTGATTTGACATCCGCCACAAAGGTCGCGTTGGGGTACAGCTTGGCCAGATCGCGGGCCATGATCACGCCGACCTTGTCGGCGAAAATCTCTTCACCTTCGTCATCGACAACACCGCAGCGATCTCCGTCACCGTCAAATCCCAGCGCCATGTCGGCGCCGCTGGATTTCACGGTGTTGGCCATGTCGTGCAACATCTCCATGGCTTCAGGATTAGGGTTGTAGTTGGGGAAGGTGTAGTCTAGCCGGTTGTGGCTGGGCACGACCTCGACCCCCATCCGTTCGAAAATCTCGGGCGCAAAGGCTGACGCTGTACCATTACCCGTCGCACAGACAACTTTCAGGGGCCGGGACATTTTGAAGTCACCAACCAGGTCGTCGATATAAGCCTCTTTCACGCCGTCCACGAATTCGTACGAACCCCCTTCGTGGGGGGCGCCTTGTCCATTCAGAACAATATCGCGCAATTCCGACATCTCGTCCGGGCCGTGAGTTAACGGGCGTTCAAAGCCCATCTTCACGCCGGTCCAGCCGTTCGGGTTGTGGCTGGCGGTGACCATGGCCACGGCGGGAACGTCCAGATGGAACTGGGCGAAATAGGCCATAGGGCTCAGTGCCGGGCCGATATCCTTGACCTGAATTCCAGCCTGCATCAGGCCCAGGATCAACGCATTCTTGATTGCCAGCGAATAGTCGCGATAGTCGTTGCCGACCGCGATCACAGGCGCGATTCCACGCTTGCGCATCTGAGTGCCCAAACCCAGCCCCAGCGCCGTCATGCCCGGCAGATTGATCTCTTCGGGGTATTTCCAACGGGCGTCATATTCGCGAAACCCGGTGGGTTTGATCATCGGGTCGCGCAGAAAACTCCAGGTGTTCGGAGTCACCTCGGGGATGGGTTTGGTCATACTATCGCTCTTGCTTAAATCTGAATCGGGTTGGCTTTGGCCAATGCATCAAAGCGCATCAATGTGTCAATCAATTGAGGCATTTGATCCAGATAGATCATGTTGGGGCCATCACAGGGGGCGTTGTCCGGATCTTGGTGTGTTTCCATGAATACACCGGCTACACCAACGGCAACAGCCGAGCGTGCCATAACGGGCGCAAATTCGCGCTGACCACCGGATGCACCACCCAATCCACCGGGCTGAGCCACAGTGTGGGTGGCGTCCATTATCACCGGGTACCCGGTGCGAGACATTTCCGGCAGAGATTGCATGTCCACCACGAGGCGGTTGTAGCCAAAGCTGACACCACGTTCCGTCAGCATGATGTTGTGATTGTCGGTGCTTTCGATCTTGGCCGCGACGTTCTGCATGTCCCAAGGGGCCAGGAACTGACCTTTTTTGACGTTGACCACAGCGCCTGTTGCGCCTGCGGATTTTAGAAGGGCGGTTTGACGGCAAAGGAAAGCGGGGATTTGCAGGATGTCACACACCTCGGCAACGGACGCGCATTGTTCTTTCTCATGCACATCCGTAGTGACTGGCACGCCAATGCTGTCCTTTACCGATTGCAGCACTGCCAAACCTTTGTCGAGGCCCAGTGCAGGAGCTGCGTTTACAGAGGTGCGGTTAGCCTTGTCGAACGAGCCTTTAAACACATACTGAGCACCGGCGGCGTCGCAGGCCTCTTTCATTTTGCCAGCGATCATCTGGGCGTGATCGGCGGTTTCAAGTTGGCAGGGGCCGGCAATGATCGTCAGAGGCAGATCATTACCGACCGTGAGATCGGAGATTTTTACATGTTTCATGTGTCTTACGAGGATACCTGTTCACGAAGGACCGACGCGGTAAGCGAGATCATCAGGTAGATACCAGCAAACAATAGGAAAGCCAAAATCGTATTTTCAAACTTGCGCGGATAGCTGGGTTCCTCACTGGCGACCGGGTTCACTGAAACCGTCAGATAACGCACTTTGCGGTTGGCTTCGGTTCGTGTGGTTTCCATCTGTTCCATTGCGGTTTGCAGCATCAAATCACGAGCCACAAGGTCGGCCTGGGCCATCTGAATTCGCACGCTTAAACGCGCCAGCGAGTTTTCGCCTGCTGACGCGTCCAGCATTTCGGCGTTCAGTTCTGCCAGGGCAACTTCAAGTCGTTGAATGTCCGCACGGACACCATCCACTTTGGCTTGGTTCGGGCGCAAGTTGTCCAAAAGTGCGGCCAGCTGCAGTTCTTTTTCCTGCAACTCGATTTCGATTACGTTGATCCGTTCGCGCAGGCCAAGGAGGACGTTTTCTGGGTCCAAAACCGCCCCCTGAAGCTGCAGCTCGATCAGTTCCTCCTGAGCTTTTCGACGTTCGTTCTGAGCCAATTCAAAACCGGCCCGGGCATCGCGCATTTGGTCTTCGCGTTTCAATTCGGTCAGACCGTTGATGGTTTCCTCGGCATAGGACAGTAGAAGATTGGAAAGTTCGACTGAAATCTCGGGGCTTGGTGCCGCAACTTCCATCCGGATGATACCGTCGCTGGGGTCGTACCCAATGGTAATCATCCGCTTGTAAAGCTTATAGGTATCCTCAAGAGATGCATCCTGCGGCAGGCGTTGAATCGGATCGATCCAATCCTGCTTGAAGATTTCGGAAAAATTGGTGTCGTTCTCAAGTCGCACCAGCGCGTCTTTGGATTCCAAAAATTCCTGCGTGGCGACGGAATCTTGTGCAGTGGCGAATTGAGTACCTGCAAGAAACCCACCAAAGGACGCCCCGCCGCCGTCTGCCTGCAAGATTGAAAAGGCGGAATCGCTGGCGTACATCGGTGTTGCGTACCGATAGAAATAGGTGCCCACAATCAGGGTCGGCAGCAGTACAAAGGCTGCCAGACGCGCAAACAGCGCAAACAGCTTGCGTTTGCGGCGGCGTGCGATGTCCTTTTGAATTTCACCGATTTCAAGATTTCGCCGCTCGGCTGGCGTTAGCTCCGGACCGGTAAGGCCTTGGGAAGAGTCCGAAATCGTCTGCGGCAACTGGATCTTGATCTTGTCCTTTGCTTGATCATTCGAACCTGTTTTTTCGGCTGCCAAATCCAGCAAGTTGGCACGTTCGAACGGATCGATGCCCTTTTTACGTAATAGCCGCACCGCGTCGTAATCCGACGTTGCAGCAAGCCCGTTTTTCTGGGCCAGACGACGTGCCACACGCAGTTGGCGACCGGTTAGACCTTCGCGCTTGATCGCCTCAATATCGGTCGAGGGAGACGGGTTATTTGCCGCCTCAGACGGTTGCGTCGCTTTTCTGATGCGCGAAATAGCGTCGGCCCGTGCGTCTGCGGAATCCGAGCCCTGACGATTGCGGCGCCAGCGATATTTTTTAGCCTTGGGTTTGGTAGTCATATAACTGTCGTGCCTCTTCCAAGGTGTCGAACATGTAAAGCTGACCGTCCAATAGAACTGCCGCCTGCTGTGCAAATTTCTCAAGAACGTCGGGATTGTGGGACACGATCACCAGTGTGGTTGTCCGCAAACGCTCTCGCAGGATGTCACCTGCTTTTCGATTGAATTCTACATCCGTGGATGAGGGCATGCCCTCATCAATCAGGTACATGTCAAAATCCAGCGCCAGCATCAGGGCAAAGGTAAAGCGAGCCCGCATGCCGGATGAATAGGTCCCGATAGGCTGGTTGAAATACTCACCCAGATTGCACAGCCAGCTGCAATACGCCTCGACATAGTCGGGATCCATTCCATAGATTTTGGCGATGTAGCGGGCGTTTTCCAGGGCCGAAAGCTTTTTGACCACACCGCCGGAAAACCCCATCGGGAACGAGATGCGGCAGGATTTGCGGATCACACCCTCATCCGGTTTTTCCAGCCCGGCCATCATGTTGATCAATGTCGTCTTGCCGGTGCCGTTTGGGGCCAATATGCCAATCGACCGGCCCAGTTCGATCTGGAACGAGACCCGATCCAGGATCACCTTGCGGCGGGTCCCGGTCCAAAAGGACTTACTGACATTCTCAAACTCAAGCATTCACGGCCTGCTGCTCGGGCGTTTGTTTGGTACACCGCCCAGGTTGGTAAACCATCGACAAATTTATTGGTCCATGTTGGCTACATTATGTCGAATTGTGAAACAAATGATCAATGCGTACCGTCGCTGTGCTGTTGGTTTTGTGACTTTTGCATCTGTTGGCCTTGGGGTGTCCGTTGACTATCTTTCCTTTCGACCGTCAACCAATTTGATGCAGGAAGTCTTGCGATCTGATGAATTCGCTACAGAAAGAAATTGAGGCCTGCCGTATTTGCGCAGACAGGTTTCAGACCACGTTTACCGCGCATAAGCCGCGTCCGGTGGTCTGGTTTCGGTCTGGTACGCCATTGTTGATCGCAGGGCAGGCACCTGGCACGCGGGTCCATGCCTCGGGGCGTCCGTTCACCGATCCCTCTGGCGACCGTCTGCGGGACTGGCTGGGGATTGACGAGGCCGTATTCTATGACCGCGCCCGCGTGTCGATCGTTCCGATGGCCTTTTGCTTTCCTGGATATAACGAGCGCAAAGCCGACCTACCACCGCCGCCCATCTGCGGAAAGACATGGCATGACAGGGTGATGGATGAGTTAGGGGAGGTACCGCTGACGGTTCTGGTCGGGGGGCATGCGCACAAATATCACTTGGGTGTACGTACGACCGTGACCGAAACCGTGCGCAACTGGCGAGGCCATGCGCCGCGCGTCTTTCCCTTGCCTCATCCGTCTTGGCGGAATACGGCATGGCTAAAGAAAAACCCGTGGTTCGAAGCTGAACTGCTGCCGGTTCTGCGTGCGCGGGTGCAAGAGGTTTTGAATGACTAACGCCACGGCGCTTGACGCCGCCCATGCCACGATGGAGGCCAGTCCGCAGGATGACGCGGCGCGTCTGCGGTTTTTTGAGCGCCTGGCAGACTCTGAGCTGTTTCTGTTGCTGGCCGAAGAAGCGCAGGACGAGAATATCTCGCCCGAGCTGTTCGATGTTGCGGATGGCCGCTTTGTACTGGCCTTTGATCGCCACGACCGTTTGGCCCGATTTGCGGAACGTCCCGTGCCTTACGTCGCGCTGTCGGGGCGGGTGCTGTCGACGATGCTGGCAGGGCAGGGGATCGGGCTGGGTCTGAACCTTGAGGTCGCACCTTCATCCATGCTGATCCCGCCCGAAGCGCTGGGCTGGCTGGCCACCACGTTGGAACATGCACCAGAAGAGGTACAGCAACGTCTGGCAGAGTTCCTGCCGCCAAAGGGCATGCCGGATGATCTGTTGACAGCGCTGGACACGAAGCTGGCCACAGCCGTCGGCTTGGCCGAAGCTGCGTTTCTTGTTGGGACCAAGACGGAAGAGGGCGGCATGGGCCACCTTCTTGGTTTTGTCGGCGCGGTTGAGGGGGCTGAGCCCGCACTGGCCAAAGCCGCGTCCGAGGCACTGACCTTTTCCGGGATCGAGGCTGGGGCGATGGATGTTGGTTTTTTTGGCCCGCATGATCCAGCATCAGCGGCACTGGCACGGGTTGGCTTACGGTTCGACTTGCCACAACCCGAGGCGCGGGTCATCGAACAGGTTACGCCGGGCAGTAACCCGGATAAGCCACCAATTTTGAAATAGGTGGTCAGGCAAGCCCCGCGATCCAACGAACCGCGGGGCGTCGCGACTATTCTGCTGCTGCTTCCAGCTTGTCTTGTGTGCGGGTGTCGAAATCGCTTGCGTCGTGGCGTTCGTGCAGCTGCGTATGCGGCTCACCAAACGCACGGTTGACCATGCGGCCACGCTGAACAGCGGGGCGCGCGTCGATCGCCTTGGCCCACCGCATCACATTTTTATAGGACTCGACATCCAGGAACTCGGCGGCGCTGTAGAGGCGGCCCAACACCAGTTGGCCATACCAGGGCCAGATGGCCATATCAGCAATGGTATAGTGTTCGCCTGCAATATAAGCGTTTTCAGCCAGTTGCCGGTCCAGCACGTCCAACTGCCGTTTGGCCTCCATCGCGAAGCGGTTGATCGGGTATTCCCATTTCTCAGGCGCATAGGCGTAGAAATGGCCAAAGCCGCCGCCAAGATAAGGCGCACTGCCCATCTGCCAAAACACCCAGTTCATCACCTCGGTGCGTTCCTGACCCGATTTCGGCAGGAAAGCATCGAACTTTTCGGCCAGATGGAACAGGATCGAGGCGCTTTCGAAAACACGCACAGGCGCATCACCCGAGCGGTCCCAAAGCGCAGGGATTTTTGAGTTCGGATTGGCGTCGACAAAGCCCGAGCTGAACTGGTCCCCCTCGCCGATATTAACCAGCCATGCGTTGTATTCGGCACCTTCGTGACCCAGCGCCAGTAGTTCTTCCAGCATCACTGTGACTTTGACACCGTTTGGGGTGGCCAGTGAATAAAGTTGCAATGGGTGTTTTCCGACCGGCAGGTCCTTGTCGTGGGTCGCCCCGGCAATGGGTCGGTTGATATTGGCAAATCGACCACCGCTTTCGCTGTCCCATGTCCAGACTGCGGGGGGCGTGTATGGGGATTGCTCGCTCATCTGTCGTCTTTCTCAGCTACATTCTGGTAAAGTTTATGTCCGTTTCAACAGCTAATGTTGCAAAGCCCCGAGTCCAACCCCGGATGTTGGGGCAGTTTTGTAACATTCGGGATCGGACCTCTCACATTTCTTCATGCGATGTCACAGCGGCGCGAGCAGGACTGCCCATTGGGGCGAAAATATCTATTCTCTCAGCAAGTGCCCAACCCCGAGGACAAAAGGATTTACCACATGAAACGCTTTGCCCTGACTTTCGTGACAGCTTTGGCCTTTGCCGTGCCGGCTTTCGCCGGTGATCAGTATGTAGACGGCACCGGCTTTGCCGTGTCGGGTTACGACGTTGTCGCCTATCGTGGCCTGGATCAGGCGCCGGTTGGCCAAGCCCAGCCCGAGGCCGTACGTGGCCGTTCTGATATTACAGCGGACTATAACGGTGCCACCTGGGCGTTCTCGACCGAAGAGAACCGCGATAAGTTTCTTGAAAACCCCGCCTATTACGCCCCGGCCTATGATGGGCATTGCGCTTACGGTGTATCGCGTGGTGGCAAGGTTCCGGCGAACCCGAACCTGTGGCGGATTGTCGATGACAAGCTGTACCTGAACATCACTGATGTTGTTGTCGGCTTTTTTGAAGAGGATATCCCCGGCAACATCAATCTGGCCGAAGGCAACTGGCCGGGGATCGAAGGTGATGACGCATCGACCAGCGTTATTCCGAAATTCACCTCGGAAGGTCCGGTCGCAAACTAATACGCTACTCACCGAAGCTAAACCCGGTCCACACTAGGCCGGGTTTTTGCTGTTAGCCAGCCAGCCAGAAGTCGTCGCGCATTTGTTGACCCGCGTCGAACTTGATGCGAACGCTTTTCGCGCCGGGAAACTTTCGTTCGGTGATCGTGTCGGGAACCACGACTTCACCGGCGCCTGCATCGTTCGACTGAAAGCTCAGAACTTCGGTTTCCGTCCGCCGGGCCGAGGCAAGAACCGAGGTTGGCAGCGCCACCCGGTTGGACCCCTCACAAACCGGTGTTGGAACAAAATAAGTCAGATGACGGCCATAGAACCCAACGGCTTCGGGGACATGGTCTGCTTCGATTGAGGTCTGAGAATCCGGGTTTGCGCCATCCGGGCTGTGCGCCAGAGCTGTGTTCAGCAACACGCGGCAGGCGTCGATATCAGCGCTTTCCAATTCAATGACACGTTTGCGTAGCTTCGGCCGGCGCGGCATGCCGGTGGCACGTCCTTTGACGGTCAGCCCTTCGCGGCGTAAAAAATCATACGCCTCTTTGGCGCGCGCGAAATGTGTGCAATCGCCGTTTCTGTGGTCTGGATGTGCGTGAAATGCGATGTGGCGCCAAGCATCTCGGATATCGTCGGACCCTGCATTCTGGTCCAAGCCCAAAGCTTCGAGCGCGTCAACGCGTGCATTTATCTTTTCAACAGGCTCCATAGCCAAAACACTCATTAAACAAACACTACGAACTCAGTGTGTGGAGGCTCACGAATTTGTCAAACTTTATCAAAAATTTATCGCTATTTGGGGGACAGTTCGAAAGGGGTCGCGCTATTGTTCACATCCCGGTTGCACTTGTGATCCCGCAAAAAAGCCCGGAGCCTTGGTAGAGTCCGGGCAAAGTAATCAACAGGGATCAAATCAGGCGACGTTTTGCAATTCGGCCTTTGGAGTAATACCCAGTGCAAAACACACGTCGCGCGTCAGTTCAGGCCGGTTCAGGGTATAGAAATGTAGCTTGTCCACGCCTTCGTCGATCAGGTCCGAACACAGTTCGGTGCATAGTGCTGTGGCCAGCAGATCCTCTCGATTATCGCGAATCGCCTTTTCAAAGGCGTTTTCGACCCAGTCAGGGATATGCGCACCACAGCGGCGGGCAAAATTGCGGGCACCTTTCCAGTTCTCGATGGGCAGGATGCCGGGCACGATGGGCTTGTCGATCCCGGCTTTTTCGCAGGCATCGCGGAAGCGGAAAAAGGTCTCGGCCTCAAAGAAGAACTGCGTCAGGGCTTCGTCCGCACCGGCATCCAGCTTGGCCTTGAGCCAGTCGACATCAGCCGAAAAATCCTGTGCCTCGGGGTGCTTGTCGGGATAGGCGCCGACGCGGATGCTGAACATTTCGGTTTCAGCCAGGGCTTCGATCAACTCGACCGAGTTTGCGAACCCATCGGGATGCGGCAGGAACCGAACCTGACCTTTCGGCGGATCACCCCGCAGGGCGACAATGTCCTGAACCCCGGCACGCGCGAATGTATCGGCGATCTCCAGCGTTTCCTGGCGCGAGGCGTCCACGCAGGTCAGGTGCGCTGCCACAGGAAGGCCGGATGATTTGTGCAGGGTGGCCACGGCATCGCGGGTTAGTTCGCGGGTTGTGCCGCCCGCCCCATAGGTGACCGAGACAAAGCGCGGCTCAAGCGGGGCCAGCGTCTGAACCGTATCCCACAGGCGGAATGAGGCCTCGAGCGTTTGCGGCGGGAAAAACTCGAATGAAATTTCTGGTTTCGTCATGGCTGCCTCACTGGTCCTATCTGTGGCTCTTGTGCCAGTTTGCGCATTGTGAGACAAACTCATATTACTCAAGAACAACATGAGTCACACTACAATGCACATCGAATTCCGACACCTGCGTACGATTAAGGCCATCCATGAATGCGGCGGCTTGGCCCGTGCGGCGGATCAGCTGAACATCACGCAATCCGCGCTGAGCCATCAGATCAAGGGGTTGGAGGATCAGGCGGGGGTCGAATTGTTCCTGCGCCGGTCCAAGCCGATGAAACTGTCGGCGGCGGGCTTGCGTCTGTTACGGCTGGCTGAGCAGATTCTGCCGCAACTTGAGGCGACGCAACAGGAATTTTCCTCTCTGCGGGACGGGCGCACGGGGCGGATGCATATCGCCATCGAATGTCACGCCTGTTTCGAATGGCTGTTCCCGGTGCTGGAATCTTTCCGCAAATCCTGGGGCGATGTAGATGTCGATATCCGCCCGGGTCTGGCCTTTGACGCTTTGCCTGCCCTGCAGAAGGAAGAGGTCGATCTGGTGGTGTCGTCCGACCCTGAGGAGCTGCCGGGTATAGAATTCATCGAACTGTTTGACTATGACGCGGTCTTTGTCGCGTCGTCCTCGCACCCCTTGGCGCAGAAAGAGTTCATCGAGGCCGAGGATTTCCGAGGGCAAACCCTGATTACATACCCGGTCGAACGCACACGTTTGGATGTGTTCAGCCAATTGCTGATCCCGGCACGCGTTGAACCGGCCGCAATCCGGCAGGTGGAATTGACGGCAGTGATCCTGTTGCTTGTGGCCTCGAACCGGGGCGTTGCTGCGTTGCCTGACTGGGTCGTGCGCGAGGTAAAATACAACTCGGACTATGTCACCCGCCCGCTGACGGAAAACGGAATTACCCGCACATTGTACGCGGCAGTGCGCTCGGAAGACCTTGAAAAACCCTACGTGCAGGAACTGATCGAACTGGCGGGAACCGAGGCGCGCAAGCTGCAAGAGCAATAGGTAATAAACGCGGGTCTGCTATGCGCATCATTCCTCTTGGCAAGGGCGCGTTGCACCAGTATACGCGCGGTTTGACCGGACAGGAGCCTTTGGACAATGGTTGGCAGTGCAAACCTCAACATCATGATCAAAGCCGCGCGCAAGGCGGGGCGTTCTTTGGTCAAGGATTTTCGTGAAGTCGAGAACCTTCAGGTGTCGATGAAAGGCGCGGGCGACTTTGTCTCCAAGGCCGATATTGCCGCCGAGGCAATCCTGAAAGAGGAACTGCTGGGTGCGCGCCCAACCTATGGCTGGTTGGCCGAAGAGGGCGGCGCGATTGATGGTGAGGACCCAACCCGCCGTTGGATTGTAGACCCGTTGGACGGCACAACCAACTTCCTGCACGGCCTGCCGCACTGGGCGGTGTCGATTGCGCTGGAACACAAGGGCAAGATCGTGGCCGGAGTGATCTATGACGCCGCCAAGGATGAGATGTTCTTTGCCGAAAAAGGTGAAGGCGCATGGATGAACGATACCCGCATCCGTGTCTCGGGCCGTCATCGCATGATCGAGTCCATCTTTTCGACCGGCTTGCCATTCGGGGGCCGCTCGGACCTGCCTGCCACGTTGCAGGATCTGGCCCGGCTGATGCCTGCCTGCGCTGGTGTGCGCCGCTGGGGCGCTGCGGCGCTGGACATGGCCTATGTGGCCGCAGGCCGCTATGAAGGGTTCTGGGAGCGTCGCCTGAACGCTTGGGACGTGGCCGCTGGGATCATCATCGTGAAAGAGGCCGGTGGCTTTGTGCAAGCCCTGAACCCCGAAGGCAACGTGCTTGAGGATGGCGAGGTGATCTGCGCCAATGAGCCGATCTTTGACCAGTTCGCCAAGGTGATCCGGGGCTAAGCTTCCTGCAAATCCATTAAGAAAAGCGCGCCCTGTTACAGGCGCGCTTTGTTGTTTCAAAGAGCCTGGATTCAGAGGGTTGCGCGCTGCGCCAGCCCGGCTTCATCCGCCAGCCGTGCAGCAACAGATGCAACCGCCAGGTCCTGTAGCCCAACACCGGTTCCGTCGAACAAGGTGATTTCATCCGCGCTTGCCCGCCCCGAATGGTCGCCATTGATGACGGCACCGATTGGGGTGATCTGATCTTCGGTCAACGAGCCGTTTGCGATGGCATGCTGAGCTTCGCCAAGGGTGACCGATTGGGCTACTTCGTCAGTGTAAACCGTTGCACTGGCAACCAGAGCGGCATCGACTTCTTGTTTGCCTACCGTATCGGTGCCCATGCAGGCCAGATGGGTGCCCGGTTTGATCCAGTCTTTCATCAGCAAAGGTTCAAACGCCGACGTGATGGTGATGATGACATCCGCCTGTGCGCCCAGCTCTTCTTGACTAACAGCTTCGAAGTCGAGGCCGATTTCTTTCGCGACCTCACCCAGACGCGGAAGCATCTCGGGGTGGGGGTTCCAGGCAACGACTTTTTCAAAGTCGCGTTGCTCGGCTGCGGCGCGCAGTTGGAAGGCGGATTGATGGCCAGCGCCAACCATGCCCAGAACCTTGGAGTCCTTTCGGGCCAGATGGGCGATGGAAACGGCAGACGATGCCGCCGTGCGCACGGCGGTCAGGTAGTTGCCGCCGACCAGTGCGGATAGACGCCCGGTGTCCGGGTCGAACAGGAAGACAGTGGATTGGTGGTTGGTCAACCCTTTGTCCAGATTGCCCGGCCAGTAGCCGCCAGATTTGACACCCAGCACCTGACCGGCCCGGTCAAAGCCGGATTTGAATCCATAAAGCGCATCGGCATAGCCAATCGCTTCACGGATGACCGGAAAGTTGTAAGCATCTCCGCGCGCCATTGCGGCGAACACGTCCTGCACCGCGTCAAACGCGTCGCTGCGGCCAACCAGTTGCTGGCACAGATCTTCTCCGACGATCAGCAAGGGTTTTTCCGACATATCTTTCATGACCTTTTCCTTAGCTTGAGGACAGGTCCGGGCGGCAGGGAAGGGAAGAACCGCCGCCCGGATCAATGCGGTTCGGCTTAATACGCCTTACCGCGAGCGGATACTGGCCAGAGGGTTTCGACCTTGCCGTTGCGCACGCCAACATACCAATCATGGACGTTGGCGGTGGGATCGCAGTGACCCGGCACCAGACGCAGTTTGTCGTTCACCTTCAACGCACCGTCGGGATCAGCGACAACACCGTGTTCGTCCGAACACTTGATGTATTCCACATCGGTGCGCCCAAAAATCACCGGCAAGCCACTGTCCACCGACTGCGCCTTGAGGCCTGCATCGACAATGGCCTTGTCGGCCTTGGCGTGGCTCATGACGCTGGTGAGGATGAAGAACGCGTTCTCCCATTCTCCACGGTCGATGCGGTTGCCGTCCTGATCAAGGATACGACCATAATCGGCGTCCATGAAGGCGTAGGAACCGCACTGCAGTTCGTTGTATACGCCCGAAGTGCTTTCAAAATAGTAGGACCCGGTGCCGCCACCGCCGACAATGTCACACTCCAGACCTTCTGCGGCCAACCCGTCCACTGCGTCTTTGACCTGTGCCACGGCAACGTCGATCTTGGCCTTGCGGTCCTCATAAAGGTCCATGTGCTGCATCGCGCCCTGGTAAGCCTGAATGCCAGAGAACTTCAGCCCCGGAGCCGCGTCGATGGCTTTGGCGATGGCGATTACCTCGGGTGTCGTCGTCACGCCGCAGCGACCTGCGCCGCAGTCAATCTCGACCAGACATTCGATCTGGGTGCCATGGCGTTGTGCCGCCTCGGACAGATCGGCGACATTGTCGATGTCGTCGACACAGCAGATCGTCCGTGCGCCCAGCTTGGGCATGCGCGCAAGGCGGTCGATCTTGGCCGGGTCGCGCACTTGGTTCGAGACCAGAACGTCTTTGATACCGCCGCGGGCAAAGACCTCGGCCTCTGAAACCTTCTGGCAGCATACCCCACAGGCCCCACCTAGTTCGACCTGCAGCTTTGCCACATCGACGGATTTATGCATCTTGCCATGCACCCGGTGACGCATCCCATGGGCCTTGGCATAGTCACCCATCTTTTTGATATTTCGCTCCAAGGCGTCCAGATCAAGCACCAGGCTTGGCGTCTGAATTTCGGCCTCGTCCGTGCCAATCGCGGCAGGAATGTCAAAGCCAACTTCAAGCTGATCGATATTCACAGGCTTGTTCATACTTCTTCCTCCTCAGCCCTTGATCCAGGGCAATTTATCCAAATCCACGTTGCCGCCAGTGATGATCACGCCGACGCGTTTGCCATTGAACACTTCGGGGTGTTTCAGGATGGTGGCCAATGGCACGGCGCTGCTTGGTTCCATCACAACACGCAGGTATTTCCAGGTGATCTTCATCGCCTCGACGATTTCGTCTTCACTGGCGGTTTGAATGTCGGTGACAAAGCGGGACACGAAGTGCCAGGTGTTTTCCTTCAGCGGCACTTTCAGACCGTCGGCGACAGTGACTGGCGCGTCGTCGGCGATGATGTGCCCGGCCTTGAAGCTGCGATAGGCGTCGTCGGCTTGTTCCGGTTCGGCGGCGTATATCTTTACCTCGGGGGCCGCGTTCGACAGGGTCAGGCACGTGCCCGAGATCATGCCGCCGCCACCAATGGGTGCGACTACAGCGTCCACACCGTCGGTTTGCTCAAGCAGTTCGGCCGAACAGGTTGCCTGCCCTGCAATTACGCGCGGGTCGTTGTAGGGGTGAACGAACTCACCGCCCGTCCGGCCTTGCACTTCGGCAAACACCGCCTCACGCGAGGTGGTCGAAGGTTCACACTCGGTGATGATCCCGCCATAACGGCGCACCGCGTCTTTCTTGGCTTGCGGTGCCGTGCGCGGCATCACGACGTTACAGGGAATACCCCGCCGTCCGGCTGCATATGACAAACTGAGCGCATGGTTGCCCGAAGAGTGGGTGGCCACGCCGCGCTTTGCAGCGTCGTCATCCAGCCCAAAAACCGCATTGCATGCCCCGCGCACTTTGAAGGCCCCGGCTTCTTGGAAGTTTTCGCATTTAAAGAACAGCTGTGCGCCGGTCAGTTCGTCCAGATAGTCCGAACGCATCACTGGGGTGCGGTTGATATGTGGCCGAATCCGCTCGTGCGCTTCGCGCATGTCGGCCAGCGTCAGGCTTTCAGCTGTGGTGAGTGCGTCCAACATCAAGCTCCTCCTTAAGCTGCGGATTGCATCGGTGTGGCGCTACCGCTGCGGAAGTACTCCTGCGCTGCTGCAACACCGCTGCCCAACGTGATCGGATAGTCCAGATCAGCCATCGCCATTTCAATCGTGGCCAGACCGGACAGAACCATTACATCCGTCAGGCTGCCCAGATGGCCGATACGGAAGGCTTTGCCGTTCATTTCGCCCAACCCGATGCCAAAGCTTACGCCATAGGCATTAAAGGCGTGATCGGTCAGCGCATTGCTGTCAAAGCCTTCAGGTACGTAAATCGCACTGACGGTATCGGAATACAGGTCGGGCGATTGCGCCACCAACTCCAGCCTCCAGGCGGCAGTTGCCTTGCGGACCCCTTCGGCCAGACGGAAATGGCGGGCATATACGTTGTCCAGCCCTTCCTCGAACAGCATCTTCAGGCTTTCGCGCATACCATAGATCAGCTGCAGTGGTGGGGTATAGGGAAACCCGCCCGACGCATTTGCGTTCATCATGTCGCGGAAATCAAAGAAGGTGCGCGGCAGTTGGGCCGTTTCCATCGCAGCCAGCGCCTTGGGGCTGACACACAGGATCGCCATACCGGTTGCCAGCATGAAGCCCTTTTGCGAACCCGACACCGCGATATCGACGCCCCAGCCATCAAACTCGAACGGCATCGAGGCCAGTGAACTGACGCAATCCACAAACAGCATCGCCGGGTGGTCGCTGGCATCCATTGCCTTGCGCACCGCTCCGATATCCGAGCGTACGCCGGTCGCCGTTTCGTTATGCGTTACCAGAACTGCTTTGATCTTATGCTCTTTGTCTGCGGCAAGAGCTTCGGCAAACTTATCGGCGGGCGCGCCGCTGCCCCAGGGGCATTCGATAATGCGGACATCCAGGCCGTGCCGTTGGCACAGGTCGATCCAGCGATGGCTGAACATGCCATAGCGCGCAACCAGTACGCTGTCGCCGGGGCTGAGCGTATTGGTCACCGATGCCTCCCAGCCGCCTGTTCCGCTGGCCGGGAAGGTGATGATGTTCCCTTCTTTGGTTCCAAACACCTTTTTGGTGTCTTCCAGCACAGGGGCAAAGGTTTCGACAAAATCAGGCGCGCGGTGGTCCTGTGTCTGGACCTGCATCGCTAGGCGCAACCGATCCGGGATATTGGTGGGGCCGGGAATGAATACCGGGTTTTGATTGGACATTTCTAGATCCTCCGATTTGAAGAAGAGTGTTGTAGAAATCGCTTCTTGGTGCAATTTTCTTGAAAAATATTTTCATTTTTGCAATTAAATAAATAATCCATTGAATAGATGTGATTTTCCGTTTTTCATTTTTGAGTTTCAGAAAGCGGGATGAAAAAAACTTTGCCGGGCTGAAAGGAGAAATCAGTGACGGACACCCCCAAAAGGCCGCGCGGCAGGCCCAAATCGCTGTTCAAGGAAAGCTCGGCCGGGACCATGCAATCACTGGATCGGGCGCTGGTTGTTCTGACCGCAGTGGCACGAATGGAACGCTCTGCGCTAAGCGATCTTGCGCGCGAAGTGGATGTACCTACAGCCACTACGCACCGTATTCTGGCGACGTTGCAGAAACATGGGTTTGTCGCCTTCGATGACGAGCGGCAGGAATGGATGATCGGGATTGAAGCGTATCGCACCGGCGCTTCGTTCCTGCGTCGAAACAGCGTGATTGAAATCGGGCGACCGATCTTGCGGCGTTTGATGCAAGAAAGTGGCGAAACCGCGAATTTGGCCGTGCCAGACGGGTCCGAAGTGGTTTTTGTCGGACAGGTTGAAACGCCGAACCCGATCCGGGCGTTTTTCCCACCGGGTGCGCGGACGCCGATGTACGCGTCCGGCACAGGCAAAGCGATATTGGCCGCGATGAGCGAGTCTGCGGTCAGCAAAGCATTGACGGCTGACGCTGTTCGTTTCACCTCACATACGTTGCTGCCGAACGAAGGGTTAGAGGCGGATTTGGCTAAAACCCATGCCCGCGGCTGGTCGCATGATCATGAGGAACGGTACGAAGGCATGTCCTGTATCGGTGCCGCCATCTACAATGACCGGGGCGAACCCTGTGCCGGGATTTCCGTGTCTGGGCCGTCTGTCCGGTTCGTTGCCGACCGGGCAACAGAACTGGGTACGTTGGTTCGGGACGCCGCAGAAGAGATCACTCACCTCAGCGGTGGTCGATTACCGAAGCCGCCTGAGGACTAGCGCCTATTTTCGCGGGACCCGTGGAATGCGGGATTGCGATAATTTGTATTTGTGTTCGGGGTGGGGCGGGTGGCCGTGGGTGCGGCCCCAATACGCGGGGCCACCTCGTTTAAGCCAAAGCGGGAGGCACAGGACCAGGCCGACAAAAAAGCCCCCCGTGTGCGCCCAATAGGCAACTCCACCTTCGTCTGGGTTGCTTGCAAGGCTGCCCATGAATTGAAGGCCCAACCAGATGCCCAGCATGATGAAAGCCGGGATGGTGAAAATCCGAAAATAGACGATCAGAATCAGCAGAACGTCCACGCGCGCTTTGGGGAACAGCAAAAGATAGCCGCCCATCACCCCGGCAATCGCACCCGAGGCTCCAATGGTCGGCACCACCGAATCCGGCGCGGTGGCAACGTGGATCAGGCCTGCGCCGACACCAGCCAGCAAATAGAACAGCAGGAAGGGCAGGTGGCCCATCTCATCCTCAAGATTGTCCCCGAAAATCCAGAGAAACAGCATGTTCCCGGCCAGATGCATCCAACCACCATGCAGAAACATCGACGTCACAAGGGTTTCGAACGCAAATCCATCGGTGATCCGCGCCGGGATTATAGCATAGTCGAAATACAGCCTGTTGATCAGCGGTGCATTATCCATAATCCCCACATAGCTGAAGAAAATCAGGATATTGGCTGCCATCAGTAGGTAAACGACATAGGGCGTGCGCCCCGACGGATTGTGGTCACGGATCGGAAACATGGGGGGACGCTGGGCTTTTCCCGGCCCAGCGTCAAGGTACGGTTACGCCGCACCTCCCAACAAGGCCGCATTGCCTCCGGCGGCGGTGGTGTCGACGCAGACGTGACGCTCGCCCAGAACCCGCGCCCGGTCAGGCCGACCGGGGATCAGCGGCAGGATCGGGCCATCACGGCGGGCCAGGTGGAGTTCGATCTCGCGCGCGGTTTCGTCATCTCCCCACCACAGAACTCCTGAGATATTGACGATGTTCTCTAGCCTGTGCAGGTCCACCATGCCGGTCGCTAGAATGGCGGTGCCGCCCAGGGCTGCGACTGCTTCGACCTGCGCTTGTGCGGCCTCGGGTCCTGGCCCCATGCACAACAATGGCGCGCGGGGGAATTCACTCAGTCGGTTGGATTCGCCGGTCGGGCCGGGCAGGGATTGCGTGCGTACGGCAGCAGGCTGGCCTTGCGGATCGGGTAGATCGCCCATCGTGTTTTTCCAATTCGCCGTGCTGTGTTGACGATCCGGAGCACAGAAGCGTGCCATGTAGTTCGGCCCACCCGCCTTGGGTCCGGTGCCCGACAGACCTTCGCCGCCAAAGGGCTGAGATCCCACGATCGCACCAATCTGGTTGCGGTTGACATAAATGTTGCCCGCGTGAACGGCCTCGGTGATGTGCTGCACCCGGTCATCGATGCGGGTGTGCAGGCCGAAAGTCAGCCCATAACCCGTGGCATTGATGTCGGCGATGACCTGATCAATCTCAGCAGCCTTGAAGCGGACGACATGCAGGACCGGGCCAAACACTTCACGCTCCAGTGCGCTGATACCGGGGATTTCGATCAGGGTAGGGGCGATGAAAGTCCCTTCGGGGGGCGTGTTCAGTTCCTTCACCACCCGGCCTTCTGCGCGCGCTTGCGCGATGTGGTCCGCAATGCCTTGCAGCGCGTCCTGATCAATGACCGGGCCGCAGTCGGTCGACAAAAGCCATGGGTCACCGACCTGCAAAGCCTCCATCGCGCCGGTCAGCATGGTCAGCAAGTCGTCGGCGATATCTTCCTGCACATAGAGGCAGCGCAGGGCCGAGCATCTCTGACCCGCAGATTGAAATGCGCTTTCGATGATGGATTGCACGGCTTGTTCAGGCAGTGCGGTGCTGTCCACAATCATGGCGTTCAATCCGCCGGTTTCCGCGATCAAAGGCGTGCCAGGTTTCAGGTTCTCTGCCATTGCTGAACGAATTTTCAATGCGGTGGCGGTCGAGCCTGTAAAGGCGACCCCAGAAACGCGCGGGTCTGACGTCAACGCCGCCCCGACGGACGGCCCACCGGGCAGCAGTTGCAGAACGTCGCGCGGTACTCCGGCCTCGTGCAGCAGTTGGACAGCCCGGTGCGCGACCAACGGCGTTTGCGGCGCAGGCTTGGCTAGAACGGCGTTGCCGGTGGCCAAAGCCGCCGAAATCTGCCCGGTAAAGATTGCCAGCGGAAAGTTCCAGGGGCTGATGCAAGTAAACGTGCCCGCCGGTTCAGCCGCCGGGATATTAGCAGCATAATAACGAAGGAAATCGACAGCCTCGCGCAGTTCAGCGACCGCATCGGGAATCGATTTGCCAGCCTCTCGCGCCAGCAGAGCGAAAAGCTCACCATAATGTGCTTCGTACAGATCAGCTGCTGTATTCAATACCTGCGCCCGTTGTTCAGCCGGAGCATTCCACGGAGCCGCCGTGGCCAACGCAAGTTCGACATCCTGAGCGCTGGCCGGGGCGACCGCGCCCGGTCGGTCCTGTGGATGCGCCGGATTGACGACGGCTTCGTCAGCGTCGGGATGCGCGTCTTGCGACAGAAGCGGCTGCGCGTACCAGTGATGTGCGCGAAACGCATCGCGGGCGGCGTCAATCCGATCGAGCGTCGGTGTGTGTTGCAGATCGAACCCTTTAGAATTGGGCCGTTCGGGTTGAAACAGTTCAGGGCCGGTTGGCAGCGGTGATTTTGGATCTGCAATGGTGTCGAACGGGTCCGAGGCGACCTCCTCGGGTGGCACATTTTCATCGACGATCTGGTTCACGAAGGATGAGTTCGCACCGTTTTCAAGCAAACGCCGCACCAGATAGGCCAAAAGATCGCGATGTGCTCCGACCGGAGCGTAAATTCGGCAGCGAGTGTTGCTTTGATCGCGAACGATCTGATGCAAAGTTTCGCCCATGCCATGCAAACGCTGAAACTCGAACGGTTGCGCGTCGGCCATATGCAGGATTGCGCTGACCGTATGGGCGTTATGGGTGGCAAATTGCGGGTAAATTCGGTCGGTCATACCCAACAGCTTGCGGGCATTGGCGATGTACGAGATATCGGTCGCCGCCTTGCGCGTGAAAACCGGGAAACCGTCGACACCCTCGACCTGCGCTCGCTTGACCTCGGTATCCCAATAGGCCCCTTTGACCAGCCGGACCATCAGTTTGCGGTCATGACGTTCTGCCATGTCATAGAGCGTGTCCAGAACAAGCCCCGCACGCGGACCATAGGCTTGCACGACAATGCCGAAACCATCCCAACCGGCCAATGCGGGCTCGCCCATAACGGCTTCGATCACTTGTAGGGAAAGCGACAGGCGGTCGGCTTCCTCGGCGTCTATATTCAGGCCCATACCGGCGGCTTTGGCCAACAGACACAGGGCGCGCAGGCGAGGGACAAGCTCTTCCATCACCCGTTGTTCCTGCGCCAACTCATAGCGCGGATGCAGGGCTGACAGCTTTACCGATATCCCCGGATTGGCCCGGATATCGTCATGGGTGCAGGCATCGGCAATGGCCGCGATAGCGCGGGAATAAGACAGGTGATAACGGGCGGCGTCAGCTTCGGTGCGCGCCGCCTCGCCCAGCATGTCGTAGGAATAGGTGTAACCTTTTGCCTCCATCCCGGCGGCCCGGTCCATGGCGGACTGGATAGTCTCACCCAGTACGAATTGTCGGCCCATTTCTTTCATCGCGCGGCCAACGGCCGTACGGATCACCGGTTCGCCCAATCGTTTGATGGCCCCGCGCAGGGCGCCGACGGGCGACGCTTTGCCCTCGTCCAGAACCTTTCCGGTCAGCATCAGCGCCCAGGTTGACGCGTTCACCAGCGAAGACGAGGACTGCCCCAAATGTTTGCCCCAATCCGACGGTGCGATCTTATCCTCGATCAACGCGTCGATGGTGTCGGCATCAGGGACGCGCAGCAGCGCCTCGGCCAGACACATCAGCGCGATGCCCTCGTCGGTGGACAGGCCGTATTCGGCCAGAAACACTTCCATCATGCCGGGCGAAGTACTGGACCGGATGTCACGCACCAACTGAGCCGCTGCTGCACAGATCGCCGAGCGGTCGGCTTGGGGCAGGTTGGTCTGTTCGACCAACTGATCCAATACTGCAGACTGGTCAGCATAGGTCGGGCCGTCGATATGGGTGCGCAGGCTGTGTGTCATGTATCCTCCGGGCTTTTGGGGAGTATACAGTCGATTTTTCAGGACAATCGCCTTAAGTTCAGAAAATGGTAGGCGAATGATCTGAAATTTCGAGGTTCAGCGATGCAAAAAGGCAATCCCGATCTGGATCGGTTCGACCGGTCGATCCTGGCGATTCTGGCCGAGGACGGGCGCATTTCGGTTGCCGACCTTGCGCGGCGGATCGGGTTGTCGAAATCTCCAACTCAAGCACGTGTGAAAAGACTTGAGGCCGAGGGTATCATCACCGGATACCGTGCCCTGCTGGACCCGATCCGTCTTGGTCTGGATCACGTCGCCTTTGTCGAGGTGCGCCTGACCGACACGCGCGAGAAGGCCCTGGCCGAGTTCAACGCGGCAGTGCGTAGGGTGGCCGAGATCGAGCAAGCCCATATGATTGCGTCAAATTTTGACTATTTGTTGAAAATTCGTACCGGCTCGATGTCGGAATACCGCGCGGTGCTGGCCGAGAAAATCTCATCCCTGCCGCATGTGGCCAACACATCGACCTTCGTCGCGATGGAAGCGGTGAAAGAGACGGGCGTGTCCGGTGCCATTGACGGGATGGGTTGACGAAAACCCCGCACGCGTCACCATTGGGTCATGAAACAGATCACCTATGCCACCATCCTGTTAATAACATCCACAACAGCGCATGCCGATGAATGCCCTGTTGCGCCGGATCACAGCGCCGATGTCAGTGGCGTAATCGCCCAGATACAACAGGCCGAAAACGAACAGGCCGCCCGTCTCTTGTCGAACCAATTGTGGGAGTTTTGGACGGACGCACCTGATGAAAGCGCGCAGGCGGTTCTGGACCGAGGCATGACGCGCCGAAACGCATGGGACCTGCTGGGCGCGATCGAGGATTTCAACAAGCTGGTCGCCTATTGCCCGTCATATGCCGAAGGGTACAACCAGCGCGCCTTTGCGCATTACTTGCGGCAGGATTTTCAGGCCGCATTGCCCGATTTGGACAAGGCGATCGAACTGTCGCCTAACCATGTGGCGGCCATCAGCGGGCGCGCCCTGACCCTGTTGGGATTGCAAAGGATCGACGAGGCGCGCGAAGCTTTGAACCAAGCGCTGGAACTGAACCCGTGGCTTTCGGAGCGTCATCTTCTGGCACCCGGAGGGCCACTGGCGCCTCCGGGTGAGGATATCTGACAAAACGCCCCAACTATAGAGTGGGGGCTTTTTCGACGTTTAGCCAACCAAACCGTTGTCGGAGCGCTTGATGGCGATGACCGATGATCGCGGTGTACCGCCATCGGGCCAGTTGCTGCCCGGATGCTGAATGCCCACAAACATGGTGCGCAGGTCGTTGGACCAGGTCAGGCCGGTGACCTCGCAACCATTGGGGCCCGTCATGAACCGTACGATTTCGCCGGTCACCGGGTCGCCAACCAGCATCTGGTTATTGCCATTGCCAGCAAAGTCACCCTCGTTGTTGTCCTTACCGTCGGTCTGAATCCAGATCAGGCCCGTCGAGTCGATGACCATGCCATCGGGCGAGTTGAACAGGTTACCCTCATTCACATTCGGCGAGCCAGCGCGGTCGTCGGAATGCACCGTCGGGTTGCCCGCCATGACATAGAGATCCCAGTCAAAGGTGTCTGCGGCGTGATCGTCATTCGAGGGTCGCCAGCGGACGATCTGACCGTACTTGTTGGCCTCACGTGGGTTGGCGGCATTGACCGACGTGTCGTCACCACCGGCGTTCGGTTTGACACCACGGTTTTTGTTGTTGGTCAGGCAGCAATAGGCCTCGACCGCAACCGGGCTCGACGCCACCCATTCTGGGCGGTCCATAGTGGTGCCACCTACGGCCGACGCTGCCATGCGGGTAAAGATCCGGATTTCAGCATCATCCATGCCAGTCGTTTCCGGCGTCAGTGGCAGCCATTCGCCGGTCGCATCGTCGTTGAACTTGGCAACGTACAGCGTTCCGTCATTCAGCAAGCTCTCGGTTTCGCCACCCGGCTGATAGGTGCCGTTCGAGACGAACTTGTACAAGTACTCGCCGCGCTCGTCATCGCCCATATAGACAACCACACGGCCATCTGCGGCCAGTGTCACCTCGGCGTTTTCGTGTTTGAAGCGGCCCAAGCCGGTGTGTTTGACCGGCGTGCTGTTCGGCTTAGTTGGGTCGATTTCCACGATCCAACCCGCGCGGTGCGGTTCGTTTGGGTTTTTTGACGTGTCGAAACGCGGATCGAAAAGCTCATACCCGTTCCAGCTTTCGGCTTTGACACCGTAACGCTTGAAGCCGTCTGCCACCTTCTGGTCGTAGCTGGCGTTTTCATCGGACGATCCGAAGTAGCCGTTAAAGTTCTCTTCGCAGGTCAGGTATGTGCCCCATGGCGTTTTACCTGCGCCACAGTTGTTCATGGTGCCCAGAGACGCCGTGCCGGTTGGGTCGGCCTGCGTCTTCAGCAGATCGTGACCTGCAGCGGGGCCTACGATCTTCATCGGCGTATTGTGGTGGATACGGCGATTGAATGGGCTGTCTTTGACAACCGACCAGCCGTTGGGGCCTTCGGCGATCTCCATCACGGTCACACCCTGAAGGTTCTGCAGCTTCAAAACATCGTCCGCGTTGGCGGGCACGCCTTCCTGCGCAGCTGGCATGTTGATCTTGCGGTTCGGGTATTCGTGGTTGATGGCGATCAGCTCATGACCCCGAAACGAAAATGTCTCCATCCCATCAGTGTTTTCACCGAAGATACGGTCTGATTTGTCCAATGGGCCGCCATCCGTCAGGTCATAGCCGTCGGCATCGGAAAACAGTGGATCGCCCCAACGCATCAGAATTTTCCACTCATACCCTTCGGGCACATGCACGGTGCCATCGGTCTGCGCAGCAATCGGCGTGAATGCAAAGCGCGACGTGGTGACGGCATGAGCGGCAGTCGACCCCATCAGACCCGCGCCCATAGCGGCAGCGCCTGATCCAAATGCTAGCACACCACCCAGAAAACCTCGGCGCGAAATGGCGCTTTCTACAACACGGTCAAAGTCGTTTTCTTCGGGGCGGGGGAAATGCAGCTCGTCCCAATCGTCGGCGGACAGGGTGGTAGGATCAATGTCTTTCATGGATAGCTCCTGGCTGTCAGAAAATAGCAGATGAAAGGCAATTAGAATTTCTTTGTGACAGCTTGATAACAACCCCATTAAGGGAGAGGCCTGATCTTTCAGAATTTTGCGTGCAATGAAAAGGGAAAAGGCCTTTTCTCTGCGGGAATCCGCGCGTTCTGGTGCGCGATTGTTCCGCAGAAAAACACACGTGCCTGCGACATTTAGCGCAAACGCTGACCAGCTGCGTCGAACCGATAGGCCTTGTCAGCGGTATAGGCGAGCCGCAATTCCTGACCTTCGGAAATGGCGTGCTGACCGAATAGCCGCGCGGTCACGGATTGGTCGTGTATTTTGGCGATGACGTTTGTGTCCCCACCCAGTTTTTCAACGTGGCTGACCTGAGCTGTCAGCGGGCCGTCGTCGGACAGAAACAGGTCTTCGGGGCGGATTCCAATGATGTTCTGGCCGCTATCCCCCAACAGGCTTTCGGGTAGGAAATTCATAGACGGTGAGCCTAGAAATCCGGCAACGAACTGGTTTGCAGGGTTGTTGTACAGCTCCATCGGGCTGCCGATCTGTTCCACCCGCCCGTCACGCAAAACGACGATCTTGTCGGCCAGCGTCATCGCCTCGGTCTGGTCATGGGTAACATAGATCATCGAGGCGTCCAGTGCCCGGTGCAGGTTCGCAATCTCGATCCGTGTGTTCATCCGTAAGGCGGCGTCCAGATTGGACAGCGGTTCGTCAAACAGGAACAGCTTGGGTTCCCGTACAATGGCGCGGCCGATAGCGACCCGCTGGCGTTGACCACCCGACAATTCAGACGGATAGCGATCCAGATAGGGCTCGAGGTTCAGCATCCGGCTGGCATTGGCAACGCGTTCCTCTATCACCGCTTTGGACTGCTTTTCCTGCTTCAGCGCCAGTGTCATGTTCCCGCGCACGCTGAGGTGCGGGTAAAGTGCATAGCTTTGAAACACCATAGCTATGCCACGCTTGGATGGCGGCACCAGATTGACCTGTTGACCACCGATATTGATTTCGCCCGAGGAGGCATCTTCGAGCCCCGCAATCACACGTAGCAGGGTGGACTTGCCGCAACCCGAGGGGCCGACGAAGACAACAAACTCGCCTTCTTCAACCTCAAGCGTGATGTCCTTGAGGACATGCACATTGCCGAAGGATTTGTTCACATTGCTCAGCGTCAGGGCGGTCATTTTGCGGGCTCCTCAAGGGAAACGGGCTGGCCGGTGCGGATGCTTTCATCCGCGGCCAGACAAATGGCGAGGGATTGAACGGCGTCATTCATATGACGGGTCAGGTCGATGTCTTCGGCGATTGCGCGCAGCATATAGGCTTGTTCGGCATCGCAGAGTTCCTGATGGCCGGGTTCATCGGGCATATCGATGGTTCGGTCACCTTGTGGCGTATGGACCAAAAGGCCGCCGACCTTTGTATGCCCATCAATATCGGAAGATGCGCCTTTATTGCCATCGGTGATTGAAACCGATCCGTTGGGCGAGACGATATCTTTTACGAAAAACGCCGTCTCGGACATCATCGGGCCCCATCCAGCCTCGTACCAGCCGACCGATCCATCGTCGAAGATCACCTGAAACTGGCCGTAATTATACATGTCCTCGGCGATCTCATCGGACAGGCGCAGGCCCATGCCGTGTACGCGGACGGGCTGCGCGTCGGTGATCTGGCACATCACGTCCACATAATGCACGCCGCAATCGACAATAGGTGAGGTCGTTTGCATCAGCGCCTTATGCGTTTCCCATTCCGCGCCCGAGGATTGCTGGTTCAGGTTCAGACGGAACACATATGGCCCGCCGAGATTGCGCGCCTCGGTGATCAAGCGCATCCAAGACGGGTGGTGGCGCAGGATATAGCCCACGACCAGCTTGCGGTTCAGCCGCGTGGCGGTTTCCACCACCCGCCGCGCGTCAGCGACGTTGGTGGCTAGCGGCTTTTCGACGAAGACATGCGCGCCTGCCTGCATCGCCGCACAGGCGTAATCGGCGTGGCTGTCGGAATAGGTCGCGATCACAGCCAGATCGGGGCGGGTCTCATTCAGAGCAGTTTCGAAATCCGAATACGCTGGATAATCCGAAAGTTCGGTGTGATCTACGCGCCCGGATCGGTTCACCAGCCCGACGATTTGCGCATCGGGGTGGTGGTGATGGGCCAGCGCATGGCTTAGCCCCATATTGCCCAGACCTGTGATCAGTACACGGGTCATTTGACAGCTCCGGATGTGATGCCACGGATCAGTTGGCGCGAGAAGATGACGTAGAGAACCAGAACCGGCAGGATTGCCATCGACAGGGCGGACAAAACCGCGTTCCAGTCGGTCACGAACTGGCCGATAAAGACCTGACTGCCCAATGTCAGCGTTTTGGTTTCCTCAGCCGGGGCAAGGATCAGCGGGAACCACAGGTCATTCCAGATAGGGATCATGTTGAACACGGCTACAGTTGCCATTGCCGGACGAACCAGTGGCAGGACCAGTCGGAAAAAGATCGTGTATTCCGACAGACCGTCAATGCGACCTGCGTTTTTCAGGTCATCACTGACCTGCCGCATGAATTCAGACAGTATGAATACGGCCAGCGGTAACCCCTGCGCTGTGTAGACAAGGATCAGCGCCCACAGCGTGTTCACCAGCCCGGTCGCCACCATCATCTCAAGGATCGCCACAGTGCCGATGCGGATAGGGATCATGATCCCCAGCGCCAGATAAAGCCCCATGAGCAGGTTGCCTTTGAACTGGTATTCAGACAGCGCATAGGCCGCCATGGCGCCAAGCAGTAGGATGAAGAACAGCGATGCGACCGTGACGATCATCGAGTTCTGGAAGTAGAGGAAGAAATCCCCCTGCTTCATCACCGTCTCGTACCCGATCAGTGAAAAGCTGTCTGCGCTGGGTAGGGCCAGGGGTTCGCGAAAGATCGCGCGGCGGGTTTTGAAGCTGTTGATCAGAATGACAAAGACCGGGAACAGGGCGATCAGCGTATACAGGATCAACGCACCGTGCATCGCGGTGGTGTTGAAGGGATTTTGGCGTGCTTTGTTCATCCGTTCACCCTCACAGTTGATACCGGCGCATCCGGGTCTGGATGCCAAACAGATAGATGCAGACACCCACCAGGATGATGGCAAACATGGCCCCGGCGATGGCTGATCCCATATGGGGATCGCCCAGTTGCAATTGGAAGCCAAAGAAAGTGCGATACATGAATGTACCCAGAATATCTGTCGAGAAATCCGGCCCGGCCAGCGCGCCTTGAGACGCATAGATCAGGTCGAACGCGTTAAAATTGCCCACGAAGGTCAGGATCGAGATGATCCCAATCGACGGTAGGATCAGCGGCAGCTTGATTTTCCAAAAGGCCGAGGCCCCGGTGATGCCGTCAATCTCACCTGCCTCAAGGATTTCTTCGGGTATGGTCAACAAGGCGGCATAGATCAGCATCATCGGTATGCCCACGAACTGCCAAACCGAGATCAGCGCCAGCGTGGTCAGGGCGTATTCCTCTTTTCCCAGCCACGGAGCGAACAGGGATTTCAGCCCAATCGCGTCCAGCATTGACGGAGCGATGCCCCAGATCGGCGACAGGATCAATTTCCAGGCGAAGCCGACAATCACAAAGCTGAGGATCGTAGGGATGAAGATCGCCGACCGGTACAAGGCCGCAAATCGAAGCCGTGGGTGGCTGAGAAGCGCGGCCAGTGCGATGCCAATGGGGTTTTGCACCAGCATATGGATCAGGAAAAACCAGAAGTTATTCCCCAGCGCATTCCAGAACTGTTCGGACCAGATCGGGTCAAAGAACAGCGTTCGAAAATTCTGTAGGCCTACGAACACACGGGTCTGATCGACCTCGGTAAACAGCGCCAGACGCAGCGTGTTGAACAGCGGAAAGATCATAACCGCGGTATAGACCAGCACGGCCGGTGCCAGAAACACGACGATATGCCAGCGGAAGCGGGGGCGGTTCATTGGACTGCTTTCAATGGGGTGTCGGGTTTACCCGGGCGATCACCGCCGCCCGGGTATGATTGGGTTTACTGGTGTGGTGCGTACCAGGAGGCGAGACCTTCCTGCAATTCTGCACCCAGATCCTCGGGGGATTTGGCGCCTTTGATGGCGGCAACCGATGCGCCCCAGGTTTCATTTTCAAGGTTCGGTGTACCGCGCGACAGGATTTGATAGGTCGAGCGGATGGTCGATTCACACTCGTCGCGCCAGCCCACGATTTCCTTGGCCAATGGATCTTGCAATTCGACAGGCGTGTTGGAAAGTGGGAAGAAGCCGGGGAGGGCATTGCCGAAAATTTCTGCAAATTCCGGGCTTGCGACCCAGGTCAAGAATGTCTCGGCGGCCTCGGGATGTTCAGTCGCGGCGTTCATGCCGATGCCGATATCGGTGTGGTCCGAAATATAACAGGTGTCGCCAGCGTTACGGACTGGCGGCTTGAATGCACCCATCTCAAAATCGGCCTGTGTGTTGAAGCCCGAGATTTCCCATGAGCCTGCGGGATAGATCGCCGCGCGACCTAGTGTGAAGATGTTCTGACTATCGGGATAGGTCTGTGCCTCATACCCGTCGCCCAGATACTCACCCCAGCGTGCCAATGTGGCATAAGGGGCTGTCCATGCCTCATCGGTAAGCTTTTGCTCACCCGCGATCAGGGCCTGACGGCCTTCCTCGCCCTTCCAGTAGTTCGGGCCGATGTTGTTGTAACCCATAGTGGCGGCTTCCCACTGGTCGTTGGTACCCATTGCCATCGGAATATAGGTGCCATCTTCCCGAATCTTGTCGAGCGCGGCAAAGAACTCATCCTCGGTCGTTGGAACTTCGATCCCAAGTTCAGCAAATGCGTCTTTGTTATATATGAACCCATGAATTACCGAAGCCATCGGAACGCAGAATGTGACCGCGCCATCATCCGTCTGCCAGGCCGATTTTGCCACGTCCGAGAAGTTACTCATCGCATCGACTCCGGACAGATCGGTAAGGTGTCCTGCATCATACAGCGCCAAAGAGGCGTCAAAGGGGCGGCAGGTGATCAGATCACCGGCTGAACCCGCATCCAGTTTCGAGTTCAAAACGGCGTTATACTCTGCCGGTGCTGACGGGGTGAAATCGATCTTGATTCCGGGGTGCTGCGCTTCGAACGCGGGAATAATCTGGTCCTGCCACAGGGTCAGGTCATCATTGCGCCAGCTTTCGATGGTCAGGGTTACGTCTTCGGCATAGGCAGTTGTGGCCATCAGGGTTGTCCCCAATAAGGCCAGCTTAAGGCTTTTATGTTTCATCTCTCTCTCCCGTTATTTAGTTGTTAATCTTTGGCCAATGCTGCAGTCAGAACTCCGTTCGTGGTTCGCAGGCGAGCATCCGCTTGCGCCAACGACAGGTCTTGTGCGGCAATCAGAATGGCGGGTTTTACGTCGCCATGCGCAACGTTCAGTGCGTTTTGCGCCGTTTCTGTATCTACTTCGGCGATGCGGGCGACGATCCCGGCGGCGCGGCCCCGCAGTTTGTCGTTGTCGGCACGTAGATTGACCATCATGCCGCCATGCACATGGCCAAGCTCAACCGCCATAAGCGAAGACAGCATGTTCAGCGCAATCTTCTGTGCTGTTCCAGCACCCATGCGTGTGGAGCCTGAGATCAGCTCGGGCGGCGTGGCCAACAGGATGGGAATGTCAGCGCCGAGCAGCAAGGGGGTGCCGCCGTTATTGGCGATACTGATCACAGTTGCGCCCTTGGCGCGGGCGATGTTCATGGCAGCCACTGTGTACGGCGTAGAGCCGCTTGCTGAAACCGCAATCACCGTGTCTTTGGCTTGTAAGCTGTCCAAGGCTTGTTCCAACCCTTCGGTTGCATCCTCGGCCCCGCCCGGCATTTCAACCCCGGTGGGCAGGCCACCTGCCATATGTATGCGCAGACGGGCAGGGGGGATCGAGAATGTGCCGCCCAGCTCTTGCGCGTCAGCAGCTGCCATCAGGCCAGATGACCCGGCGGCCACAAAGTGCAATATCCCCTCTGCGCGCATGGTTTCTGCCATGGCCTTGGCGCCCCGGACGATGTTGTCCTCGGCGTCGCGAACGGCTGCGGCAGCTTTGATTTGACCTTCGGCCAACGCGCGAGCCGAAGTGGCCAGATCGCCTGGTGACAGGCGCGCGGCATCAGGGTGTAATTGTTCGGTTGACGGCAGCGCCAAGAGAATCCTCCCACGTTTCCCTAATACAATACCTATCTAATACCACTTGTCTAGAATTTTATTTCTGACTGAGACTTATCGAGGTAATTCATCCGTTTAGTTGGCGATGTGGTCATTCGGTGTTGAATTTGGCCTTTTCTATCGCTGAAAGGTATTATAATGGTATTGTCATGAATGAGTCTCGAGATAATGCTGTGTTGGCCGTTGATGGCGGGGGGACGCGATGCCGCGTCGCCTGTGAAATCGGGGGTGTGGTCCATAGTGTCGAGACCGGAGCGGCCAATGTTTCGACCGATTTTGACAGCGCGCTGGCGCAGATTCGGGCTGGGTTGGATCAATTGTCGCGTCAGATCGAGGTGACCATAGGGGATATAATCACTCTGCCTGCTTTTGTGGGACTGGCGGGCGTTACTGATGCCGCGATCGCAGGGCGGTTGCGGGATGCGCTGGGCCTGACCTGCGCGCGGGTCGAAGATGACCGGCCCGCCGCCGTGCGGGGGGCATTGGGCGCGCGGGACGGTTTGATCGCGCATTGCGGCACCGGGTCTTTTCTTGCGGTGCAGGCGGATGGCGCGATGCGTTTTGCCGGAGGTTGGGGTTCGATTCTGGGGGATGAGGCCTCGGCCCAGTGGGTTGGGCGCAGAGCCTTGGCTGAGACGCTGCGTGCATATGATGGCACGCAAGCCGAAACCGATCTGACGCAAATGCTGTTGGCTGACCTTCAGGGCCCGGCTGGTATTGTGCGCTTTGCTGGAACGGCCACGCCCGCACAATTCGGAGTGCTCGCACCTACAGTGACGTCCGCTGCGAAAAAGGGCGATGCGGTTGCCGTACATATTCTACGGGCGGGGGCTGGCTATATCGCGGATACCGCCAAACAGTTGGGCTGGCAGGCGGGTCAGACGATCTGCCTGACCGGTGGAATTGCGGGGCAATATGCGCACTATTTACCTGATGACATGCAATCGGCTATTCGCCCCTCGCTGGGTGAGCCGCTGACCGGGGCCTTGGCCCTTGCGAAGGAGATCCGACATGAGCATCTCTGACTTCCTGCGTGCCGATTTGTGGCTGAGCCCGGACAAAGGGCCGCGCTATGTTCAGCTAAGGCACAGGCTGCAAGAGGGGATCGACACCGGCGTGTTGCCTCCGAATTCCTCGCTGCCGTCGGAACGTGAGCTGGTTGAAATCACCGATCTTTCGCGCGTTACCGTTCGTAAAGCGATTCAGGAATTGGTGCAGGAAGGTGTGATCGAACAACGTCAGGGGTCAGGCTCGTTCATTCGCGAACGTGTGGCGCGGGTCGAACAATCGCTGACTCATTTGACCTCGTTCACCGAGGACATGTCGAGCCGCGGTATGCAGACCACCTCAAAATGGTTGGAACGCGGCGTCTTTGCACCTACCCCCGAGGAGGTCCAGGCCCTGAGCCTGAAAGAGGGCGAGCAAATTTCCCGAATCTATCGCCTGCGCGAGGCAAATGGCCGCCCGCTGGCGCTGGAACGTGCTGCGCTGCCGCTGGATATCCTGCCAAACCCGATCGAGGTGACCACCTCGCTCTATGAGGTGCTAGACGGTCTGGGGCGACGACCAGTGCGCGCGGTGCAGAAGATATCGGCCCTTAACCTCGCAGCGCGAGAGGCTGAGTTGCTGGAGGTGCCCGAAGGGGCCGCCGGACTGAACATCGAACGCGTTTCATTTCTTAAAAACGGGCGGGTCGCGGAATTGACCCGATCCCTCTACCGAGGCGACACCTATGACTTTGTCGCCGAGTTGCGGCTGTAGCCGGAAAGGCAAGTGAGCATGTCAGAACACAGTTCGAAAATGCGTCAGGAGGTTTTGGAAATCCCCGACGCCGTTGACCGATTGCTAAGCCAGGGTGCCGCCAATATTCAGGATGCGGCAAGGCGGGTGAAAGAGGCCGATCCCAGGTTTCTGATCACAGTGGCGCGGGGGTCGTCGGACCACGCTTGCGCGTATTTGAAATACGCTGCCGAATTGTTGCTGAACCTGCCTGTGGCCTCGGTCGGGCCGTCGGTTAGTTCGATCTATGGGGCTGATCTGCGTGCGGCTGGGGCGGTGTGCCTTTCGGTGTCGCAATCGGGCCAAAGTCCAGACATTGTAGGGATGACCCGAACGCTGAAATCTTCGGGCGGGGTGACGGTTGCGATCACCAACAACACGGCCTCGCGCCTTGCTGAAGTGACGGATGCGGTCTTGCCCCTGCACGCAGGGCCGGAACTGAGTGTCGCTGCGACCAAAACTTTTGTCACCTCGCTTGTGGCGGGGTTGTGGTTGTTGGCTGAAATCAAGGGGGATGGTGATTTGACGGCCGCGATCCGATCCTTGCCCGGTCATTTGGGGCAGGCCGCGCAATGCGATTGGGTGGCGGCGGCTGATGCAATCACCGGCCGGTCACTGTTCACGCTGGGCCGCGGTCCGTCCTTTGCGATGTCCAATGAAGCTGCTCTGAAAATCAAGGAAACCTGCCAGATTCACGCCGAAAGCTATTCGGCGGCCGAGGTTCTGCATGGTCCGGTCTCAATCGTTGAACAGGGGTTTCCCGCCATCGTTTTTGCCGCCGCAGATGCTGCCGAGCAAACGACAGCCGAGGCGGCTGATGCGTTGGCAGGCAAAGGTGCGGCTGTTTTCGCGGCCACTGATAAGGTCACCAAAGCGCATAGCCTGCCGGTAACCCGAACCGATCACTGGTTGACTGACCCCATTGCCACGATCACGTCGTTTTACAGCATGGTCGAAGCCGTGGCGCAGGCGCGCGGGATCGACCCAGATACTCCGCGCCATCTGAGAAAGGTGACAGAGACGGTATGACCTCAGAATCCATGACATTTCGCAATGGTGCCCTGTTCGATGGAGAGCGCCTGCATTTTGATCAGGTCATGACCTTTCGCAACGGCGTCCTTGCCGCGCTTGCGGCTGAGGAGACCGCACAGATCGAAGGGCAAGTCATCGACCTGAACGGGGATATCTTGTGCCCCGGCTTCGTCGACCTGCAGGTGAACGGCGGCGGCGGCGCGATGTTCAACGACGACCCCTCGGTTGATTCGATCCGGCAGATCGCCGAAGCGCATCGCCGTCTAGGTGTGGCGTCCTTGCTGCCGACACTAATCACCGACACGCCCGAAAAAACCGAAGCCGCCGTTGCAGCCGCGATAGAGGCGGTTCGCGCGGGGGTTCCGGGTGTGGCTGGGCTGCATCTTGAAGGGCCACACCTGTCGGTGGCGCGAAAGGGGGCGCATGACGGGGCGCTAATTCGCCCGATGGAGGACGCGGACCTGACCATGCTGATTGCAGCAGCAGAGCAATTGCCGTGCCTGAAGGTGACCCTTGCGCCCGAATCCGTGTCCCTGCAGCAAGTGCAAGCTTTGTCGGACGCCGGGATTCTGGTGTCGCTGGGACATAGCAACGCAGATTTCGAGACGTGCCAGCGCTATGCCGTGGCGGGCGCGCGCTGCGTCACACATCTTTTCAACGCCATGAGCCAACTGGGCAACCGCGAACCCGGTCTGGTGGGGGCCGCACTGGCAACCGGCGGACTGTCGGCGGGGGTGATCGCCGACGGTATCCATGTCCACCCCGAGGTGATCCGCGCGGCCTGGGCTGCCAAAACAGCGCCCGGCCAGATTTTTTTGGTCAGCGATGCGATGGCTGTTGCGGGTACGGATCAGGCTACGTTCGAGCTGGAGGGTCGCCGGATCACGCGGACGGACGGACGCCTGACACTTGAGGATGGAACCTTGGCCGGAGCCGATTTGGACTTGACCACTGCGATCCGCATTCTGGTCACACATGCTGACGTGCCGCTTCAGGAGGCGCTGGCTGCAGCCACGACCTATCCGGCGTCTCTGATCGGCCAGCCGGTTGCGCAACCGCTGCGTGCGGAGTCGATGATCCGGATTTCCTCGGACCTCGAATCCTGTTCTTGGATATGTTCACAGGGTTGAGGGAAGGGTGTCTGTCTCCTGCATTGGAACGCGATTACAGAAATTGATTTCCTGCGCCGAACGGCGCTTGACGACACCAGACGCATCCCTTAAACCGACCTGCGCTGAGCGGGCGTCGTATACTGGCTATTACCTCAGCCTTCCAAGCTGATGAAGCGGGTTCGATTCCCGCCGCCCGCTCCAAATCAGCCCCGAAATTCTGCGTCAAATGGCCCTTACAGGCCGTGAATTGGTGACGCGCTGCTTGACCCCGCCGTCTGCTGCCGCCAAGAAGCGACCACCTGATTGCGAATTTGAACTAAGGGCCACGCATGGCAAGAACCGCCCCAGCCAGTCCAGCACAACAACCCGCACCCGGCGCCAGTGAAGAGCGCGCCCGGTCCAAGAAAATTGGCGTTCTGGCGTCGTTGTGGCCCTTCATGCGCCCCTATCGAATGTTGATGGCCGGGGCGACACTGGCGTTGGTGCTGACGGCAAGCATGACCCTTGCGCTACCACTGGCTGTGCGCCGAGTGGTTGACAATTTCCGCATCGAAGATGGTGAGTTGTTAGAGTGGTACTTTCTGGCCGCGCTGGGCATCGCCGGGATTCTGGCCGTGGGCACTGGTCTGCGCTATGCGCTGGTGACCCGGCTGGGCGAAAGGGTGGTCGCCGATATCCGTGAGGCCGTGTTCGACCGCGTCATCGGAATGAGCCCCGAATTCTACGAACGTATCATGACCGGCGAGGTCCTGAGCCGGATAACCACCGACACGACGCTGATCCAGTCAGTGCTTGGCTCGTCTGTGTCCATCGCGCTGCGCAACATGTTGTTGTTCTTCGGCGGGCTGGTGTTGATGCTGCTGACATCGGCCAAGCTGACAGGTTTGGTTTTGTTGTTGATCCCGGTGGTGGTGGTGCCGATTTTGGTGCTGGGGCGCCGCCTGCGGGTGATCAGCCGCGAAAATCAGGACTGGATCGCAGCCTCGTCCGGTAATGCAGGTGAGGCGCTGAGCGCGGTGCAAACCGTGCAGGCCTTTACTCATGAACAGGCCAGCCGCAAGCAATTCGCGGATATGACGGAAACGTCCTATGTCGTTTCGCTGCGGCGTATTCAGACGCGCGCGGTTCTGACCGTTATCGTCATCTTTTTGGTTTTTTCGGGCATTGTCGGCGTGTTGTGGATGGGCGCAAATGATGTCCGCAATGGCGTGATGACCGAAGGCGTACTGATCCAGTTCGTGATCTATTCGATTATCATGGCGGGTTCTGTGGCGGCCTTGTCTGAAATCTGGAGTGAATTGCAGCGCGCCGCAGGCGCAACTGAACGACTGGTGGAATTGCTGAATGCACAGGACACCGTCACCGATCCGTCCAATCCCAATACGCTGCCATTACCGGTTCGGGGTGAGATCCGCTTTGACGATGTGACCTTCCGCTATCCGTCACGCCCCGATGTTGTCACGCTGGAACATCTATCATTGCAGGTTAACCCCGGCGAGACGGTTGCATTTGTCGGCCCCTCGGGGGCGGGGAAGACAACCGTCATCCAGATGATCCAGCGGTTTTATGATCCGGTCTCGGGGCAGGTCAGTCTGGATGGCGTCGATCTGCGTGACATCGACCGGGCCGAGTTCCGCCGCCACATGGCGCTGGTGCCTCAGGACCCGATCATCTTTGCCTCTTCGGCGCGTGAAAACATCCGGTTTGGTCGTCTGGACGCCACCGATGCCGAGGTTGAGGCCGCCGCCCGGGCCGCCGCCGCACACGATTTCATTTCGGCTTTGCCCGAAGGTTACGACAGTTTCGTTGGTGAACGGGGTGTGATGCTGTCTGGCGGGCAAAAGCAACGTATCGCCATCGCTCGTGCGATCCTGCGGGACGCGCCGGTACTGCTGTTGGACGAGGCGACCTCGGCACTGGATGCCGAAAGCGAGCGTGCGGTTCAAGGCGCTGTCGATCAGATGCGCGCCGGGCGCACCACGTTGATCGTGGCGCACCGGCTGGCGACGGTGAAAAAGGCTGACCGGATCGTGGTGATGGAGGCCGGCCGTATCGTGGCGCAGGGCACCCATGACGATCTGGTGGCACAGGACGGCCTGTATGCCAGATTGGCGCGTCTGCAGTTCACCGACGGCATGGCGGCAGAATAAAGTGACGCTGGGGCAGGGCAATTCGCTCCGCAGCGTAATTCTACCTCTTTCCGGGCTTCACAGCTAAGCCCTTTCTTGATCATGCACGGTTTTGCTTCCATCTTGGCGGTGGATACAAAACCCGTGCCGGACACGGGAGAGATAAGGGAGGAGTCATATGGCCTTTGTGGGTTTGGAAGACAAGGCAAGGATGGAGCAGGAAATGCCGTGGGAGGACCGCGATGTTCCGGTCACCTTCCATCAGTTGTTGTCGCGCACGGCAAGCAAGTTCCCCAACAGCAATGCGATCAGTTTTCAGCTTTTGTCCGGGCCGACCGACAAGGCTGAAACGCTGACCTGGTCCGAGCTGCTGGGTAAGGTCAACCAGGCCGCCAATCTGTTCCGCTCGCTCGGGATCGGTGAAAAGGATGTGGTGGCCTACGTGCTGCCCAACAGTAACGAGACGCTGATCACCATGATGGGTGGCGCGGTTGCAGGGATCGTGAACCCTATAAACCCGTTGCTGGAGCCCGAGCAGATAGCCGCGATCCTGCGCGAAACCGGCGCCAAGGTCGTGGTTACGCTGAAATCCTTCCCCAAGGCCGATGTGGCGCAAAAGGTCGAAGAGGCCGTGCGCCATGCGCCCAACGTCAAAACCATTCTTGAGATCGATCTCAACCGCTATTTGACGCCACCGAAATCCTGGCTGGTTCCGCTCCTGCGTCCCAAGATGGGCGACAAGGAGCATCTTGCGCATGCGGATTATAAGAACTTCAACAAGGAACTGGCCAAACAGCCCACTACGCTGACCTTCGAGGACAGCACCGAAGATCGTGTCGCCTGCTATTTCCACACCGGCGGAACCACCGGTATGCCCAAGGTGGCGCAGCATAAATACTCGGGCCTGATCTACAACGGCTGGCTTGGAAACACGCTGTTGTTCTCGGACGAAGACGTGATCATGTGCCCGTTGCCGATGTTCCATGTCTTTGCTGTGCATGTGATCGTGATGGCCGCGGTGTCGTCGGGCGCGCATGTGGTGTTCCCGACCCCTGCCGGGTATCGGGGCGATGGCGTGTTTGATAACTTCTGGAAGTTGATCGAGCGCTGGAAGGTCAGTTTCATCATCACCGTCCCCACCGCGATTGCCGCCAAGATGCAACGCCAGGTGGATGCCGATATCTCAAGCGTGAAAACAGCCTTCTCGGGTTCGGCCCCGCTGCCGGTCGAACTGTTCCGCCGGTTCGAAGAAGCGACGGGTGTGACCATCGTCGAAGGCTATGGACTGACCGAGGCAACCTGTCTGGTGTCGTGCAACCCGGTGGATGGCGAAAAGAAAATCGGATCGATCGGGATTCCATTCCCCTATACGGATGTGAAAATCCTGCGGGACGGGCCGGACGGCCCCAAGGAATGCGGCGCGGATGAGATCGGCGAAATCTGTATCTCGAATCCCGGCGTCTATGCGGGCAACACCTATACCGAGGCGGACAAGAACGTTGATCTGTACCATTTCGACAAGTACCTGCGCACAGGTGATCTGGGTCGGTTTGACGACGATGGGTATCTGTGGATCACCGGCCGCGCCAAGGACCTGATTATTCGCGGCGGCCACAATATCGACCCAGCCGAAATCGAAGAGGCTTTGCTGGGCCACGACGCCGTTGCCTTCGCCGGCGCCATCGGTCAGCCCGACGCGCACTCGGGCGAGGTGCCCTGCGCCTTTGTAGAACTGGTCGACGGGGCCAGTGTGACCGAGAAGGAATTGATGGAGTATTGCGGCGTGCATGTTCACGAACGTGCGGCAAGACCCAAGCACATGACCATTCTGGACGAATTGCCGAAAACCGCCGTGGGTAAGGTCTTTAAACCCGAACTACGCAAGCAGGCAATCACCCGCATCTATAATGGCGCGCTGGAAGAGGCCGGGCTGGACGCGCGCGTCGTATCCGTGCTTGACGACAAAAAGCGCGGGCTTGTCGCGCAGCTTGACGCGAACGGCTGCTCGGACGACGATGTCGGTAAGGTGCTGGGAACGTTTACCCGGCCATGGGAATGGGCTGCCTGACCGGGAGGGACAATGGACTATGAACGTCTGATTGATGAAGAGACTTGGGCGTTCATTAGACGAACGGCTGAAAGCTATCCTGATGACGCTGTCGACCTTTCGATCGAAGATCAGCGCCGTGTCTACAACAAGATGTGTCAGGACTTTCGCCAACCCCGGCCTGCAGGTCTGGATGTGCAGGACAGGTCCGCCAATGGCGTGCCTGTCCGGGTTTACACCGCCGGAGATCCGACCCGAACCGTCGTCTATTTTCATGGCGGCGGTTTCGTCGTTGGTGGGCTGGATAGCCATGATGACGTTTGTGCTGAGATTTGCGTTCAGACCGGGTATCGGGTTGTTGCCGTAGACTATCGCCTGTGCCCCGAACATGTGCACCCGGCACAGTTTCAGGATAGCTGGACCGCAACGAATTGGGTGGTGCAGCAATACGGCGACCCGTTGATTTTGGCCGGTGACAGCGCGGGTGGCAATCTGGCCGCCGCGGTGGCGCAGCACGCACGGGGGCGGCTTGATGGAGTGCTGGGGCAGGTCCTAATTTATCCCGGTCTGGGCGGGGACACATCCACAGGGTCATATATCGAGCACGCCCAGGCACCGCTTTTGACGCTGGAAGAAATCCGGTTCTACGAAAAAGTGCGCTGTGGCGGACCTGCGCCGCAGAACGATCCCACGTTTGCGCCGCTGCAGGATCAAGATTTCTCGGGCCTGCCGCCTACTGTGGTGGTCACCGCCGATTGCGATCCGTTGCGCGACGATGGCCTGGCCTATTGCACTAAGATCACCGAAGCGGGCGGGAGGGCGCATTGGGTGAATGAGCCCGGCCTTGTGCACGGGTACCTGCGGGCGCGCACCTCAGTGAAACGCGCTGCAGACAGTTTTGAACGGATATCAGTTGCGATCGAGGCGCTGGGCCAGCAGATCTGGCCCTACGATTGATCCGTTACTTCAGGAAAGGCTTGGCTTTCATCGTCTCGGCGATCGGTGCGCCCATGCGGTTCAGGATCGTGGGTGCCAGTTGCAGCTGGTCGATCACCGCATCAGCCTCGGGGCCTTCGGCATCGCCGAAATAATACAATGCAGTTTCCTGCTGAAGCGGGCTGCGCCCGCCATGATGGCCACGTTCGTCCTGACCGTGATCGGCGGTCACGATGACCTCATACCCCAGTTGCCGCCAGCGCGGGATGAAAGGGGCCAGCATTTCGTCCATGACAAAACAGGCGTGGTCCATTTCCTCGCAGTCGTGATGAAACCGGTGACCCATACTGTCCAGCGTGCAAGTGTGCAGGACGCCGTAATCCAGCCCAAAGCGCAGGCACAGATTGGTCAGAGTGCCAAACAGATCAACGTCCGACGGCGTCATCTGGTTCACTTTGCTGTAGCCGGTCATTGAGTGGAACCGGCCATGGTTGATCGTTTTGCTCTCGGGCTCGTCATATTCGACGTCACGGACATAATCGAACGGGTGACGGTTGAAGAATTGCGACCAAAAGCTGTGGGTCACCGCCCCGGTCACGCCGCTCGCTTCGCGGACTTGGCTGAAGACGTCCTTGTGGCTTAGGCGGAAGACGTTGCCGTTGCCGGTACAGCCATGTTCCTGCGGCGTGACGCCGGTGTGGATCGAGGCATAGCAACTGGCCGAGATCGATGGCAGCACCGCGCGATGCTTCCAAACCTGCGCCTCGCCACTGTCGACCCACCCTTCCAGATTACCGAACAGGCGGCGAAAATTGCGCCACGGAACACCGTCTAGAATGATGAGGAGGAGTTTTCGGTCCATTCCCTGACCCTTTCTTAAAGTCCCTCAGGCGACCCTAGGGGATTCGTTGCATATGGGCTGCCTGTTCCCGCCCCCAATAGCAAAATCCCGACACCTGTCATCAGACAAAGCGCCGGGATTTTCAGTTTTTCAACCTGTCGCGAACCGGGTCAGTTCCCCGCACTCTCCATCTTGCGATGGGCGACAACCTCTTCCAGCCAACCCAGATGCATCTCGGGCACCGAGCTGAGCAGCAGGTCGGTATAATCGTCGAACGGTGGGCTCAGCACCTGGCTTTTGGGGCCATAGCGGACCACGCGGCCCTGATACATCACCGCGATGCTGTCGCTGATCGCACGAACCGTCGCCAGATCATGGGTGATGAACAGATAGGCCACGTCCTCGATCTTTTGCAGGTCAAGCAACAGCTTGAGGATGCCGTCCGCCACAAGTGGGTCGAGCGCCGAGGTGACCTCATCACAGATGATCATCTTGGGCTTGGCCGCCAGCGACCGCGCGATACAGACACGCTGTTTCTGACCACCGGACAGCTCGGCCGGATAGCGATCCATGAACTTTTCGCCCAGCTCGATCTCATCCAGAAGTTCGATGATCCGCTTGCGCTTTTCCGCGCCGCGCATGTTGAAGTAGAACTCCAAGGGACGCCCGATGATCGTGCCGACGGTCTGGCGTGGGTTCATCGCCACGTCAGCCATCTGATAGATCATCTGCAACTCGCGCAGGTCTTCGCGGGTGCGGCCTTTCAGATCGCCACTGAGCTTGCGACCGGCAAAGGTGATCTCACCATCGCGCGGCGGCAGCAGGCCGGTGATTACTCGCGCCAGCGTGGACTTGCCCGAACCGGATTCGCCCACAACAGCCAGCGTTTGCCCCGGATGAAGCTCGACATTTACGTTGTGCAGCACATCGAAATTCAACCCTTTGTAGCGCGCGGTGATGCCGTCGACGCTCAGCACGGGATCTGGTGTGGGCTTCTTTTCTTCGTGCTCGATCGAGCGGACCGAGACCAGAGCCTGCGTATACTCTTCCTGCGGGTTGTTGATGATCTGGTCGGTATTGCCATACTCGACCGTATTGCCCATCCGCAGCACCATGATGTCGTCACTTACCTGCGCCACGACCGCAAGGTCATGGGTGATGTAAAGCGCGGCAACGCCGGTGTCTGCAATGGCCTCTTTAATGGCCATCAGAACGTCGATCTGAGTCGTCACGTCCAGCGCGGTGGTGGGTTCATCGAACACCACCAGATCAGGTTCGGGGCATAGCGCCAGCGCCGTCATGCAACGCTGTAGCTGACCGCCTGAAACCTGGTGCGGATAGCGATCACCAATGTTATCCGGATCGGGCAGACCCAGCTTGGCGAACAGTTCCCGGGCGCGGCCTTCGGCCTCTTTGCGGCTGAACTTTTTCTGTTCGACCGCGGCTTCAACCACCTGATCCATGATCTTTTTAGCGGGATTGAAGGAGGCTGCGGCGGATTGGGACACATATGTGACTTCACCCCCGCGCAGCTTGCGGATATCGCCATGCGATGTCTTGAGGATATCGCGCCCGTTGACCCAAACTTCACCACCGGTGATTTCCACGCCACCCCGGCCATAAGCCATCGAGGCCAGGCCGATGGTCGATTTACCGGCACCGGATTCGCCAATTAGCCCCAGCACCTTTCCAGGCGCGAGGTCAAAGCTGACCCCGTGCACGATTTCGATGTCATGGGGTTTTTCACCCGGCGGGTAGACGGTCGCGCCGATTTTGAGGTCGCGGACCTTAAGAAGGGCTTCTGTCATCCCCGGCCTCCTTTCAGCGATGTGGTACGGTTCAGGACCCAGTCAGCCACAAGATTGACCGAGATCGCCAGCGTTGCGATGGCGACAGCAGGGTAAAGCGCTGCGCCGATGCCATAGACGATGCCATCCTTGTTTTCCTTCACGATGCCGCCCCAGTCCGCCAACGGCGGCTGAACGCCCAGACCCAGGAACGACAGGGTCGAGACAAACAGAACCATGAAGATGAACCGCAGGCCCAGTTCCGCAACCAGCGGCGACAGGGCGTTGGGCAGGATTTCACGGAAGATGACCCAGACCTGGCCCTCACCACGTAGGCGCGCGGCCTCGACATAGTCCATGACCGCAATATCCACGGCAACGGCGCGGGCCAGACGATAGACACGGGTGGCGTCCAACAGGCCCATGACAAGGATCAGAACCGGGATTGTCACCGGCACCATGGCCAGAACAACCAGCGCAAAGATCAGTGTCGGGATCGACATGATCAAATCCACCGCGCGCGACATGACCTGATCGGCCCAACCACCCAGCACCGCGGCCAGGAAGCCAAGGATAGAACCGGTCACGAAGCTAAGGATCGTGGCCGCCGTGGCGATAAAGATCGTCGTGCGCCCGCCATAGATCATCCGGCTAAGAAGATCGCGGCCAATGTTGTCGGTACCCAGCCAGAATTGCGAGCTGGACGGCTCCCATACATCTCCCACGACCTCAGCCATGCCATAAGGGGCCAGCAGAGGGGCGAGGAGGGCGATGATGAAGTACAGGGCTGTAAAGGCCAGCCCGATCATTGCAGAGATAGGGATGTTCTTCATTTCGGATGCCTCAGCCTTGGGTTGGCCAGAATGGCAACAATGTCTGCAATCATGTTCAGTCCGATATAGATCGCGGCAAAGATGACGCCGCAGGCCAGAACCACCGGAACGTCACGCTTGGTCACGTGGTCCACAAGGTACTGCCCCATGCCGGGATAGACGAACACCACCTCAACCACGACGACGCCGACGACCAGATAGGCCAGGTTCAGCATCACCACGTTGACGATGGGCGCGACGGCGTTCGGGAAGGCGTGGCGATAGATAACTTGAAAATTACTCAGACCCTTCAGCTCTGCGGTTTCGACGTATGCAGACTGCATCACGTTCAGGATCGCGGCGCGGGTCATGCGCATCATATGCGCCAGAACAACGAGCGTCAGAACGATAACGGGCAGAGCGATCGAATTCAGCTTTTGCCAAAAGGACATGCTGTCATTGATCATCGCCAGGGGCGAGAACATGCCCAGCTTAACGGCAACGAAATAGACCAGAACGTAACCGATCAGAAACTCGGGGATCGAGATGGTTGTGAGTGTAACCGCTGAAATCAGCTTGTCCGGCCAGCGGTTGCGATAACGCACGGCCAGCAGGCCCAGAAAGATGGCCAGCGGAACCGATACAACGGCGGCCCAGAAGGCCAGAAACAGCGTGTTGCCCAGACGACTGCCAATAGAGTCAGCAATATCCAGTTTATTGGTCAGGGATTGACCAAGATCACCCTGAACAATGCCGCCCAACCATTCGAAATAACGGGTCAGGGCGGGCCGGTTGAGGCCCATTTCCTCGCGCAGGTTTGCCAGCGCCTCGGGGGTTGCAGCTTGGCCTAGGACCGCTTGCGCAGCGTCCCCAGGAAGGGCTTCGGTGAGGCCGAATATCAGAGCCGATGCACCGAAGAGAAGCAGGAATCCCAGCGCAAGGCGCTGGGAAACCAATTTAATGATAGGATGCATTATCCGTGGGCCCTATCAGGAGAACCACATCTTGCGCGACATGTTGCCATTCATCATCTCTTGGGTCGGATCGTTTTCCCAACCTTCCAGCTGATTAGTGACGCCTTCGACAAAGTCATTGAACATTGGGCAGATCAGGCCGCCTTGGTCACGGACCATCATGCCCATCTTGCTGTAGATGTCCTTGCGTTTGTCGTTGTCCAACTCAGCGCGCGCCGCAAACAACATCTCGTCGAATTCTGGAACCTTGAAACGGGTATCGTTCCAATCAGCACTAGACAGATAGGCGGTTGAGTACATCTGATCCTGCACCGGACGACCGCCCCAGTAGGAAGCACAGAAGGGCTGCACGTTCCAGACTTCGGACCAGTAGCCATCGTTGGGTTCGCGCTTGATTTCCAGAGGGATACCGGCCTGTGCTGCTGTTTGCTGGAACAGGGCCGCAGCATCCACGGCACCTGGGAAGGCGCCATCTGCAACGCGCAAGATGATCGGCGAACCGTCATGGCCCGACTTCTTGTAATGCTCAGCCGCTTTCTCAAGGCTGAACTCGCGCTGAGGAATTGAACCATCAAACAGCGGGTATGCCGCGTTTACAGGCATATCGTTACCAACTGTGCCGTACCCGCGCAGAACCTTGTCGACTAAGTCCTGACGGTCAATGGCGTGTTTCAGTGCCAGACGTAGTTCGTTGTTGTCGAACGGCGCGGTGTCGCAGTGCATGATGAACACATAGTGCCCGCGTCCCGCCGTCGAATGTACGGTCAAATTCGGTGCACGACCCAGCAAGTCAGCAACCTTCGGCTCAACGCGGTTGATCGCGTGAACCTGCCCACCCTGGAGAGCAGCCGTTCTGGCGGTCGCATCGTTGATGACAATTACTTCGACGCTGTCGAAATTTCCGAAGTCGGGATTCCAGTGGTTTTCAAACTTCGTGTACAGGTGACGTACACCGGGCTCATCCACTTCTACCTTGTATGGTCCAGTGCCGATACCCGCACCTGGGTTCTCCATACCGCCGTCTGGCTGAATGATCAGGTGATAGTCGGCCATTAGATAGGGAAGGTCGGCGTTTGGTTCTGTCAGGGTGACTTGGAAGTTATCGCCATCGGCCTTCATTGACTCGATGCCTTTCATGATGCCCAGAGCACCGGACTTCGAATCTTCGTTTGAGTGGCGCTCCATGGTCTTCAGCACGTCTTCACTGGTCATGGTCTTGCCGTTGTGGAATTCGACGCCCTGACGTAGTTTGAAGGTCCAGACTTTGGCATCCGCGCTGCCTTCTACGCTTTCTGCCAGACGAGGTTCGATCGAACCGTCGGGTGCAACCTCTACCAGCTGGTCACCAAATTGCTTGCCGTTCTGGAATGGCACCGAGCTTGCATAGGTTGCTGGGTCAAGCGAGTTGGTGGATTCACCGCCCTGAAGACCGAACTTCAGATCACCGCCTTTTTTCGGGCCTGCCGCACGCGCGGCATCTGCAAACATGGTGCTTGCCATCGCTGCGGTGACACCCAGAGCCGCCGCTTTCCCCATGAATTCGCGGCGGGTCAGCTTGCCCGCTGTGACCTGCTTGGTCATGTGAGTGAGTTGTTCGTTCATTCAAAGATCTCCCAGTTGATTGGATTACTAGCCCTTTGCGGGCTTTTTATTGACGCATGAGTCAAAGTAGGCGCATTTCGGTCAGCCGAGCAAGGGTAAATGTCTGTCTCAATCCGGCGAATGATTTATATTTGATCGCGTGAATTGGTATCCTCCACCTGCTTTGTTGATAGCAAGCATTCACCATCAAAGGCTTTCATTTCTGCCAAAGGGTAGAATGTCGGTTCTTCTTCCTGCAATTCGCAAGACGTCCCTTTTCTCAAATCGATACCAAGCCGACTGATTTCCTGCCTGCGGCGGCATTATTCATGGCTTTGATTGCCCCGAACCTTTCCCAGACCGAGCAGCGCCACCTATTGTTGCCTAGCGCTTGGCGGGTGTAAACTTTTCTTATCAGGTCTTCACTGCTGTCATTGCCGCGCATATCCAAACGAATGTGACCACAGCCGTGTTTCGCGAACTGCAAAGGGGCCAGCGTATCCCATATCGAGACGCCGTCGCGTTTCTCAAAAAGCAGAATGCCAAAAATGGCGGGGGCAGAGGTTTTCAGAGCATGCGAGGGGCGAGACACGCGGGCCGACCGGCGACAATCATCGCGCACACTAGTGCCTACGTTGGAAAGGTCTTGCATGTTGTGTAGCGCGTTTGAGGGCGGCGTCATTCAGATATTGTCCGGGTGTTTTATAACCCGGGCAGTCCGAAAACCGTCAAATCATGTGCGGATCGCGACAAGCAAGTCCATCACGTTTGTTCCGGTCGGACCCGTCACCAGCAAGGCGCCAACGCGATCCAGATAGCTGCCGCTGTCTGCCTGTTGTAACGCCAACTCGGCGCCGTCGCCCCAAGTGGTGCCGTCGACGACAGCTCCGGCGGCTTGCGTCGGCCCGTCTGTGCCGTCGGTGCCGCCGACTACCACCGTGATTCCGTCGTACCCTGCAATCTCGCGCGCGAGTGCCAGTGCCAGCGCCTGATTGCGCCCGCCGCGCCCCGGATTGTCGGGTAGTACGACGGTTGGTTCACCGCCGAAGATCAATGCCCCTTTGGGCATGGTGCGGATACGTTCGCCAAGCGCTTCGGCAATTTTCAGGAAATCATCGTGCAGGCATTCTTCGTTGGCGTGTACCGGGATGCCGTCGTCTTTTGCCAATTCAGCAGCGGCTGCGCGGGCGTGGGCGTTTGAGGCCACGATCTGAGTCGTCGCCGCAAAGTCAACCTTACCCGGCAGCGCTCCGATGCCAGACCCGACAACATTCAGATCATCGCCCGGTACATCCGAAATCGCCAGAACGGTCGCCCTGTCGCCCTGGAAATGGGACAGCAATCCGCCCCCTTTGATCCGCGACAGCTTGCGCCGTTCCGCATTCATCGTGGTGATGTCCAGCCCTTCGGACAGCAGTTTTTTGTTCAGCTGTTCCAGATCATCCAATGTCTTACCCGGCAGCAAATCCTCGGCCAGCGAGGATGCCCCGCCCGAAACCAGCAACAACAGATGCGAGCCCGGCTTCATTACCTCAACCGCCTCGCGCAATGCCTGACCACCCTGAAGGCTGCGCGCGTCCGGAACGGGGTGCGAGGCTTCGATCACAGTCACATAATCCGGCAGATCACGCCCGTGGTCATCCTTGGTGACAACCAGTGTTGGGCGCGGGCCGAAATGCTCAAGGGCCGCACGAGCCATGGACGCGGCGGGTTTGCCGACCGCCAATATGTGATCGGGTTCGGGAACGTCCTGCAAAACCTTGGTGGTTGCTACGTGGCCACCCACAGCATCGACTCCGGCCTGCCAGATGCGAATTGCCTGTTCTTTCCTGTCCATCAGCTTTCCATCCAAATCGTGACGGGCCCGTCATTGACCAGTTCCACGGCCATATCAGCACCGAATTGTCCGGTCTCTACCGGCACACCATGCCCCTGCAACCGCTGGGCAAAGACCTCATACAAATGTTTGCCGACATCCGGTGCGGCGGCTTCGGAAAATCCCGGCCTGTTCCCGCGAGAGGTATCGGCCGCCAGCGTGAACTGGCTGATCACCAGCGCGGACCCTTCGATATCTTTCACGGACCGGTTCATTTTTCCGGCGTCATCCTTGAAGATGCGCAGCTTGGAGACCTTGGCGGCAAGCTGATCTGCCTTGGCTTCATCGTCGCCTTGCATGGCACAGATCAAGATCATCAACCCCGGTCCGGTCTGACCGATCACCTGACCGTCGACCGAGACGTTGGCTCGTGAAACTCGTTGTAGAACAGCGCGCAAAATCGTTCTCCGCTTGGTGTGCTTGTCATCCGACCCAGTTTACGATCTCACTCAGATCGGCGCGGTCGGTGCGAAAGCCGTTGGCGGGATGATCTGTATCCGCATAGCCAAAGGAAATCGCGCATAAAATCAACCGGTCTTCCGGGATATCGAAATACCTGCGCAGGAACGGGCTGTAGGTGGCAAGTGCGGCCTGCGGGATTGTGGCGATGCCAAGCGCCTGCGCGGCCAGTGAAAATGCGGTGATGAACCCGCCGCAATCCAGCGCGCCATAGGTACCAAGCTCAGCCGGGCTTGTGACGATGGCGCAATGGGGTGCCCCGAACAGAGAGAAATTCTGCATCATCTGCCTGGCCGAAGCAGTGCGGTCACCGCGCTCAACCCCGACAGCCTCGTACAAAGCCCAACCACAGGTTCGACGGCGATCTTGGTATACACCGGAATAAGAGGTTGGAAAGGGAATGTCGGGGCAGGGGGTGCCCGTTGCGGCCTCGGCCTGTATTGCCGTGCGAAACCGGTCTGTTTCAGCGCCGCTGGTGATAGTGACGTGCCAGGGTTGAGCGTTGCACCAGCTAGGCACACGCGCGGCGCTGTTCAGGATTTGTTTGATCTGATCCTTGGGCACCGGATCGGGGCGAAAGGCCCGGCAGGAATACCGCGAGGCCAGCAACCGGTTCAGATCGGATAGTGTCACTCTGGCCTCTCCCGTTAGGCGTCGACGCCGTGGAGGATGGCGTTACGAAGCGGGAAGTTCAAGCGCTAACATCGACAGATTTCTTGGCTTGCCGACAGCTCTATCATTGTTGGCCGGTTGCCATCAGATACCCGACGCCTGCCGCCACAAGCAGGCCAAGTAAAACGGCAATGGTGATCTTGATGGCGGACCAGGGGCGCTCTCCCTGAACGCGGCCTGTGCGTCCGTTCACGACGAACCGATAGGTCTGCCCACGGTATTTGTAGGCCGCCATCCAGACCGGCAGCAGGATATGTTTGAAGGTCACGTTTCGCACATCGGTGTCAATCGCGTGTATCCGCTGACGGTCGCCACCGATATCAAAGCGCACGTCGCGTTCGATCACCCGCGCCATGTACCCGCGGGCCTCGGTGTAGCCCTCCTGCAGTTCCACAGTGTAGGCCTCGGCGCGGAATCCGGCCAGATATTCTGGCTGATAAGGTTCCAACGCCGGCAGGTCCCAGGGCTCCAATGCGTCGGTATAGCTTTTGGGCAAAGACTGTGATGCCAACACCAACACGTCGTCAAAGAATCGCGCGACCCGCCCGGATTTCGGAGACCACCGCACCTTGGGCACTTGCTGTTGTACGCGCTTTCCGTCGCGCATAACGGTGCGGGTCTCGTAATAAACAACGCCCCGCTCACCGCGATAGTTGGACGTGGTGTCCGCATCAAAGGTCCAATACGGCACATAGATGCCCTGCATTTTGCGACCTTTGCGGGCATATTCTTTCAACCCGTTGGGCGCGAACCAGAGCCGTCCCAGCCAATCCCCCATCGCCTTGTGCGCCGTGCGTTCATCCTGCGCAAAGGGCAGCACACCGCGCGGTTTGATATGCCGGTTGACGCCGGTATCCGTTACTACGGGTGTCGCGCAGAACGGGCATTCGGCGGCATGGGTGGCGGGGTCGAACTCGACCTGAGCCGCGCAATTGGGGCAGGACAGAACACGCGTTTCCTCGATCTCGCTGTCCGGAAGCTGTTCCGCGATGGCGGCGTTGAAATCCAGTTCTTTCAAACTGGCACCGCCCCAGGGGCCTGCGCCAATCGCTTCGGAATGCCCGCAATGGTCACAGGTCAGGCTGCCATCGCCGGGGTTGAATCGGTAGTCTGAGCCGCATTGCTCGCAGGGAAATCTGTGTTCTTCGTTCATCGTGTAGCCTTATTCTTACGCCGGTGACTGGCGCATTAGGCTCCAGGCGGTGGCGGCGGCAGGATGGTGAACAGCCGCGCCAGTTCCTGCACGTCTCCGGCCTTTTTCCAACCGTCCTGACCGGCGGTCCAGACATGGGTGTCGCGGGTGATCTCTCCGTCCGTTGCCATACGTCCCATCTTGGCTTTTGAGAACGGCCCACTGGTTTGCCCGTCCACCGCGATATGCCACACATGTTCGACCGGAGGTGGAGGTGGCGGTGCGGCATGTGCTGCCGGTTGCGGTGCAGCGGGGGCGGAACTGCCCCACGGGCCGCTGGGTTGACCCGCTGCCATATTCGACATCTGTTGCGCCATCGCCATTCCCATACCCATGCCGAGACCGGCGCCCATACCGCCGCCCTGACCGGGGTTGTTGGCCGCGGCTGTCATCGCCTCGGCGGCGGAATACTGAGTGAATTTGCCAAGATCGCCCGCCAACCCCATTGAGGTCCGTTTGTCCAGGGCCGCCTCAACTGCAGGCGGAAGTGAGATGTTTTCGATGTAGAATTCCGGCATCTCCAGACCGTAGCCATCCAGCACTGGGGAAACCTCGGCTGCAATCAGCTTGCCCAGATCGGCGGTGTTTGCGGCCATGTCCAGAACCGGAATGCCTGATCCGGCGATCACTCGGCTGAATTCCTGCACGATGATGTTGCGGATCTGAAAGCTGATCTCATCCATCGTGAATTCACCGTCGGTGCCAACGATCTCGATCAGGAACTTCGCGGCATCCTTTACCCGTACTGTATAAGTACCAAAAGCCCGGATGCGCGTCGGGCCGAATTCGGGATCCCGCAGCATGATCGGGTTCTTGGTGCCCCATTTCAGGTCATTGAACCGGGTCGTATTGACGAAATAGATCTCGGACTTGAAGGGCGACTGAAAGCCATGATCCCAGTGCTGCAAGGTCGTCATGATCGGCATATTGTTGGTCTCAAGCATATAGAGACCCGGCGTGAACACATCCGCCAACTGCCCTTCATGCACGAACACGGCGGCTTGACCTTCGCGCACCGTCAGCTTAGCGCCGTACTTGATTTCATGGCCCTCACGCTCGAACCGCCAGACCATCGTATCTCGGGTGTCGTCGACCCAGTGAATGACATCAATAAATTCTCCGGTCAGAAAATCGAAAATACCCATTTGGGGTCTCCTTTCCTTGGGCTCAGAGCTGTTGGCCCATCAATTCGCGTGCAATGATCCGCACCACGGGGCGGGCGTCATCCGCCGTCACCCCGGGCTGAAGGCGCGGGTCGTAAAGCATGGTCAGTAGTTTTTCGTCATGGCTGGTCAGCAGCGCAAACTCATCATCGTCGTTGAAAATCGAAGGCCGCGCTGCGGGGCTGTCGTTTGGAAGGCCAAGTCCCTGCGCAATTTCTTCGTGGATGCAACTCAACCGCAGCAGATTGGGTAGTTCTGCACGTATGTAAGCTACGGCACGGATTACGGTATTGGTGTCCTCTTGGCCGGAAAACGTAAAGACAAAACAATAAAACGGCCGGTCCAGCGTCCTCAGCAAATTCAACCTGTCGTCAGGGATACCCGGAACAAGTGATTTTAATCTATCCTGAGCGTAAGCCACGTCGTCCTGACCTGCTATGAAAACAAGAAAGTTCCCGTCACCATTTACACTTCGAACGTTGTGCCCGGTCGCTTTTTGCAGCCGTTTGGCATAGTTTTGAATGGTTTGCCGATCAGCTTCGCGGCTTTCCATGGAAACGCTCGGACCAAACTCAGTCCTGATACGGATCGGGCTCTTCCAGCGATTTAACTTAATCTCGCTCGGGCCGCTGACAAATGCGGCGGATTTGCCGGAGTGTTCGTTGATGAAAGCAATTTTGCCAAAATTGCGGGCTAAATCATCAGCGTCATACGGTGTGTCAGGGCCTCCTCCGTCCGTTCGCAGCAAACCGCGGGTCAGCAGATCCCTCTCGACCCGCTGATAGAACCGGGCCAGGTCCTGACTGGCAGCGGATGGGGGGACATAGGCATTGGCGGCAGGCGCCAGTGCCTCTGGGCGCGGTTGCGGAACGACAGAGGATGTCAGCGTTTCATCGCAATTGGCCAGAGCCAATAGCAATAGAAAGCCCATGACCGGCTTCAGATATCCCGAAAACCGCACCCTTCGCCCGCCGTCAACCCGGTACTGCCGTACCGGCATTGTCGCCAATACCATCCTTGCGGGCTTTGGCCGCGGCCAGCGTATCGCGCAGTTCGGCCTCCATCTTCTGAAGCTCTTGCTCGGCGGCGGCACGCTTGGCCTTGCCCTCGTCGGCAATGGCCAGACTTTCATTGATGGTGCCGATCAGGTCGGCATTGGCTTGTTTGACCGCTTCGATATCGAACACGCCGCGTTCCATTTCCTCGCGGATCATCTTGTTCGATTCACGCAGGTTCGCAGCATTCGAAGTCAGCAATTCGTTGGTCAGGTCATTTGCATCGCGCACGGCCGAGGCGGCCTCGGCGCTGCGTTGGATGGTCACGGCTTGGGCCAGCTGGGTTTCCCACAGTGGTACAGTATTAACCAGCGTCGAGTTGATCTTGGTCACCAACGACTTGTCGTTCTCCTGAACCAACCGGATCGAGGGCAACGATTGCATTGTCACCTGCCGCGTCAGTTTCAAGTCATGCACGCGGCGTTCCAGATCGTCCCGCGCAGCGCGCATGTCGCGCAGCTCCTGCGCTTTCATCACTTGTTGATCCTCGGGCGCAGCCTGAACCTCAGCCTCTTTTTCAGGGATATCCTGGCTGTCCAGTTCGGTCAGCTTTTCCTCGCCCGCCGCGATATAAAGCGCCAGCTCATCGTAAAACCCAAGGGTCTTTTCATACAGCAAGTCCAGTGACTTGATATCTTTCAACAGCGTGTGTTCATGACCCAGCAAGTCGTCAGTGATCCTGTCGATCTGGCTCTGAACTTCTTCGTATTGTGCGGTAAACTTGGCGAAGGGCGCAGCTTTGCCGATCAGCTTTTCCCACCAGCTGCGTTCACGGCGCACATCCAGTTCACTGACCGAAAAGCCCCGGATCGAGGTGACGATATCGCGCAGGCTGTCGCCAGCGGGCCCCACATCCTTGTTGCGCACATCTGCCAGCATGGCCTGACTGATTTCCTGCAATTCCGCCTGAGCGGACGAACCGAATGATACGATCGAATTCGTGTTGCTCATATCCAGCTCGTCCATGCGTTTGCGGATTTCAGCGCCGACAGGGTCGTCTGCGTCTTCCAGCGAGATGACTTCGGCCGTGGGTTCAGGCAACGCAACGGCGGTCACTTCCTGTACCAGCGTTTCTGCTTCGACCGCCTTGTTCTTGATCTCATCGGACATGGGGTAATCCTTTCTCAAAAAATGGGCCGGTTAGTCCAACCGGACGCCTTCGCGCTGCAGCCGTTCGCGCAACACGTCAATTTCAACCGTCAGATCACTGCGGTCATCCAATAGCATCTTGCGGGTGCGGGCCGCGAAATTCTGTTCCAGATCGTCCAGCAGGGACGAATAGTCAGCCAATGCCTGCGCATCCCGCGTGCGGGCATAGACATCGGCAAACTTCACGGTCGCATCACGGGCACCCTGCAGGTAGACAGTCAGGTATTTGCGGGCACCGGCCAAATCGCGCGGGTCTTCTTCGACCGTGCGAAACAGATCGCGGGCGGTGTCCTGAAACCGTTCGACGCGCGCCTCGATCCGGCGGTCGCCCGCACGTTTGATGGCATCGGTCATCTCTGTCAGATGGGTTTCGGCATCTTCAACCACACGGGCCACGCGGTCTTGCTGAAAGGTATCGATCCCTTCCATGCCCTTGTCTTTCATCGGGTCCAGACCGAAGGACAGGGAATGCAGGACCGTTGCTACCACCCCGAACAGGATCGGGGCCAGCAGGCTGGCCTGAGCAGCAGTTTCGGCATCCAGGTATTCCGTCCGGTACGCGGCCACAGCGACACCAATACCGGTCAACACGCTAGCGAAAATCTTGCGTGGAAAGGCCGGGCGTCGCGCGGTGCGACGTGTGTTAAATTCGGCCTCGGCGCGCAACCCTTCGCGCAACAGAAAGGCAGCGGCGGTCAGCAGGCCAGCGGCGATCAGCCCGATCGTCATCCCGACTGCACCGTCGTTTAGCGACAGAAACACCAGAGGAATGGCAGGCAGAAACAGGATATTGGCCCGTGCGCCCGCCGGTTCGACACGCGCGCCATGAAATTGCCCGCGCTGCGGTTGGTCGTCGTCAGAGCTGCCGCCTTCGGGGCTGAAATTTCCGCCATACCGCTTAGCCATGCGCTACAGGCCCCCCAGCACGCCGGTGCAAACACCAAACATCAGCACAAGAAGGGCCGCATAGGCCAGTTTTTGCACTCCGGTCCCTGACATGGCGTTCCCCCGTGGAATAACTTACGGAAAATTTAGGCGATACGTGGGCTTGGCGCTAGGGGGAAGGTTGCTAAACCCGCGTCACTTGCGAGATTTCTTGCCGACCGGCGGTCGTTTTCGTTGCGGACGAGCAGGGCGTTTGGGTTTGGTTTCGGGCTCAGCGTCCAGCCCCAGTTGGTCGCGCATAACGCGGCGGCGGATCTCTTCAACCTCGCCGGGTTTCAGACTGCCCAGCTGGAACGGTCCGTAAGATACCCGTAGCAGGCGGTTCACGGCATAGCCGATATCCTCCATTGCGCGGCGAATCTCACGGTTCTTGCCTTCGCGCAGGCCGATGGTCAGCCATGCGTTTGCGCCTTGCTGGCGGTCCAGAGACACGTCCATCGGCAGAAAGCGTTCTCCGTCGATCACAAGCCCCCTGCGCAGCGGTGCAAAGTCTTCGTCCTTGGGGCGGCCATTCACACGAACGCGGTATTTGCGCAGCCAACCGGTCGAAGGCAGCTCAAGCTTGCGTTTGATGCCGCCGTCATTGGTCAGCAGCAGCAACCCTTCGGAATTCAGGTCCAGCCGCCCCACGCTCATGACGCGGGGCATGTCCTCGGGCAGGTTGTCGAAAATGGTGGCGCGGCCTTTTTCGTCGCGGGTCGTTGTCACCAGACCGGACGGCTTGTGATACAGCCACAGACGCGAGGGTTCAGGTTCCGACACAGGTTTGCCGTCGACGACGATCTTGTCTTTGGCGGTCACGTTTAGGGCTGGGCTATCAATAAGCTTGCCATTCACTGCCACGCGGCCAGCTTCGATCATGCGTTCCGCTTCACGGCGCGAGGCAACGCCCGCGCGGGCCAGCACTTTGGCGATCCGGTCGCCGGGAGGAGGGGTTTTTGTCATCCGCAGCCCATAGCGCATCCCGCCCGCTTGCGAAAGACAGGTTTCTGATGCAGTCAGAGGCATGACGTTCAAATCACATATGGATAAGGCGTTGGTCGAGGCGCGCGCTGCGGCAGATCGCGGAGAGGTTCCGGTTGGGGCTGTAATTGTCGCGCCTGACGGCCGGATCGTGGCTGCGGCGGGCAACCGAACACGCGAAATGAACGACCCCACTGCCCATGCCGAGATTCTGGCCCTGCGCACAGCCTGTGCCGAGGCCGGGTCTGAACGGCTGCCGGATCATGACCTTTACGTCACGCTGGAACCCTGCGCCATGTGCGCGGCAGCTTTGGCCGCGGCGCGTATCCGGCGCATTTATTATGGGGCTGCCGATCCGAAATCTGGCGGTGTGGCCCATGGCGCGCGGGTTTTCACCCACACACAGGCGCACCATGTCCCCGAGATTTACGACGGCATCGCAGCCCAAGAAGCCGCCGATCTTCTGAGAGCCTTCTTCGCTGCACGCCGTGATATTAAAGAGTGATAGGTTTCATCAACTCAGGTTCGATCACGTCCACCCCCGGCAACCCATCAATCAGCGCCTGAGCAGACTGTTCCAGAATTGGGAAAGTTTTGTAGTGACAGGGAATCACCGTCTTGAAGTTGAAATACCGTCTGGCCGCATAGGCCGTGCCCTTCATGTCCATGGTGAAATGTCCGCCTGCTGACAGGATGCCGATGTCGGGTTTGTAGTAATCGCCCATCCACTCCATATCCGCCATGATGTCGGTGTCCCCTGACACGTAAAGCATGTGATCTTCCGAGGCGATCATGAAGCCGACCTCGCTGCCTCCGGTCCGCAGGCCGTCCGGCGTTGAAAAGGTCGAGCTGTGCGAGGCAGGCACCATGGATACCTTGACCCCGTTCAAATCCACTGTGCCGCCTTTGTTGAAGCCGACGGTTTCCAGCCCTTCGGTCTCGCTCCAATACCCCATCAGGTCGTATTGGCCGACCACGGGAACCTTCAGATGCTTGGCCAGCGACACCACGTCTGCGACGTGATCGAAATGTGTGTGCGTCAGCAGAATGTGCGTCGCACCATCCAGCGCTTTGTCATGGTGGTCCTCGGACAACACCGGGTTACCGCTCAGCCACGGGTCGATCAACAGCACCTGCCCACCGGTTTCAATACGGAAACTGCCGTGGCCCAGCCAGATGATATTCATTGAAAAAATCCTCCTGATCATACTGTTGGCATCAACCTAGCATCGGCTATGTAAAAGTGCATGGACTGGTTTCAGGAAATTGACGGCTATTGTGAGCGCCTGTCGCCCGCCTATTGGGCCGAGCCGATCAACGCTGTGACAAACGCGGCGTTTCTGATCGCGGCGTTTGTTATGTGGCGGCGCGTTCAGGGGCGGGGGATGCCGCTGGCAATGGCGCTTGTGGTCATTCTGGCTACCATCGGTGTTGGCAGTTTTCTGTTCCATACCCATGCGCAGACCTGGGCGGCCATGGCGGATGTCGTGCCGATCCTGTTGTACATTCTGGTCTATATCTTTGCCATCAACCGGGATGTCTGGCACATGGGGCCTGTGCCAGCGGGTATCGTGACCGGCATGTTCCTTCCCTATGCTGCGGCAACCCTTCCGTTGTTCCAACTTGTTCCGGGGCTGGGCGGATCAGCGGCTTACGCTCCGGTTCCGCTGCTGATCCTGATTTATGCATTTCTGCTGCGCAATCGGGCGCCGGATACAGCGCAGGGACTGGCCATCGGGGCGGTGATCCTTATCGTCTCGATTGCATTTCGTGCGCTCGATGACCCCATTTGTGCGCAGGTGCCGCTGGGCACGCATTTCATGTGGCACATCCTGAACGCCACCATGCTGGGATGGATGATCGAGGTCTATCGTAGGCATCTGGCGCGCGTGTCTCAGACCTGAAACGCGGCGGCCAGATGTTCCGGGAGGTTAAATTCGGACAGCACCCGCGCCCGTCCGTCGCCTGACATCTTGCGCGCGGTTTTCTCCACAATGCGTTGAATTTTCTCGGCCGAGTGTTTTTCCGCGAAAGGCGCGAAATACCACTTGAGGAAAACGAAACAGATGACGTCTTCTAGCGCCTGAACCTCGTCATCGCGCTTGATGCCCTGTTTGCGCAGCATGCGACCGGCGGATTCGGCCTCGTCTTTGCTGTATCCAGCTTGCTCCATCAATCCCATGACAATCTCGGCGTGATGTTCAGCCTGTGCCTTGCGCCAGGTCAGGTATCCGGTTCGGCCTTCGGGGTATTCGCTGCGCGCCAGCTTCCAGCGTTCCACATGCTGACCGCGTGCCGCGATCTGCAATGGGTCCGACGCGTCTGGAAACAGCCGGTCCAACTCGGCGCTCATCCTCTGGCCGTACAGCAGGGCAGCGGGTTGGCCATCTTCGATTGTGGGGTCTTGCCTGTTGGCCGCATCTATTGCGTCCAGAACCGCTTGCTTGCGTGCGCTCATCTTCCGCTCCGTTGGGTTTCGCCGGATTTACGATGCAATCCGACCGGTTAGTTCGCACCATCGTAGCGGTTGGTTTCATCGGATGCAGCAGTCAATTGCACCCTGGCCGGGCCAGTCGGGGGGATTCTGGCCCGGCGGCAAAAGGCACCTTATTTGCCGACTTTGGCGCTATCCTGTGTCACCGTCTCGGGCGAGGGGGTCGGGAACGAGACGTCGGGGATCAGGGTTTGCGTCGTAGGGCCGAAGGCCATGGCGGGGGTGCTCAGAATGGTTGCGGTCAAAAGGGCTGTGGTAATGAAGGTTTTCATTTTCTTTCTCCGGTTTCTGGCTGTGCCATGGATCATGAGGTGAACAGTTTGGTTCACTTTTTCAAGTCGAAAACTGAACTAATTGGTTTACTTTTGCGTATACTGGTTATTCAGTTTTGAATGGCTGGACGCGCCGACGACGGAAACAGCGTCACATCCGCTCTTCGGCGGACTTGCGACCCGGGCATCAGACGGGTAAATGCCCCCTAACGCATATGAGGTTTTCCGATGTCGATTGACCAAAGCACCGCCGCCAAGGTGGCCAAACTGGCCCGGATCAAGGTCGAGGATGACGCGCTGCCCGCGCTGGCATCCGAGTTCAACACAATCCTTGGGTTCATCGAGCAACTGAATGAGGTCGATGTCGAAGGCGTCGAGCCGATGGTCTCGGTCGAGCCGATGCGCCTTAAACGTCGCGAGGATGTGGTCACCGACGGCAATCAGCAGGCCAAGGTTCTGGCCAATGCCCCCGACGCACGCGAAGGCTTTTTCGCAGTCCCCAAAGTGGTGGAGTAAGACATGAGCGATCTGAACAAACTTGGCCTGGCCGAGGCCCGCGACGCGCTGCGTAAGGGTGATGTGACCTCGGTCGAGCTGACCGAATCCTGCCTTAAGGCTATTGATGACGCGGACGCGCTGAACGCTTTTGTCCATAAAACGCCCGAGATTGCGTTGGAACGCGCCAAAGCGGCGGATGAGCGGATCAAGGGTGGCGACGCGCCGTCAATGTGTGGTCTACCGATTGGTATCAAGGACCTGTTCTGCACCAAGGGCGTGCCTTCGCAGGCCGCGTCAAAGATTCTGGATGGCTTCAAGCCTGAATACGAATCCACCGTGTCGCAGCAACTGGCCGATGCGGGTGCCGTGATGCTGGGCAAGCTGAACATGGACGAATTCGCCATGGGTTCGTCCAACGAAACCTCGGTTTATGGCAACGCGGTCAGCCCGTGGCGTCGCGGTAATGATGACGCGAAGCTGACACCGGGTGGCTCGTCGGGCGGGTCCGCTTCGGCTGTTGCAGCCGACCTGTGCCTGGCCGCAACAGGCACCGATACAGGCGGCTCGATTCGTCAGCCTGCCGCCTTTGTTGGCATTACCGGTATCAAGCCGACTTATGGTCGTTGTTCGCGCTGGGGTATCGTGGCCTTTGCATCCTCGCTGGATCAGGCCGGTCCGATGACCAAGAACGTACGTGATGCGGCGATTATGCTGGAAACTATGTGCGGTCACGACACCAAGGATTCGACAAGCGCCGAACTGGCCGTTCCGAATTTCGAGGCGATGCTGACGGGTGACATCAAAGGCAAGAAAATCGGTATCCCAAAAGAGTACCGCATGGATGGTATGCCCGCCGAGATCGAAAAGCTGTGGTCTGAAGGGGCCGAAATGCTGAAAGCGGCAGGGGCCGAGATCGTCGATATCTCGCTGCCGCACACCAAATACGCGCTGCCTGCGTACTACGTGATCGCACCGGCTGAGGCCTCGTCGAACCTCGCGCGCTATGACGGTGTCCGCTATGGCCGCCGCGCGCAGTTGGCGCAGGGCGACGGCATCACCGAGATGTACGAAAAGACCCGCGCCGAAGGGTTTGGTCACGAAGTGCAGCGCCGCGTCATGGTCGGTACATATGTGTTGTCCGCAGGTTTCTACGACGCTTACTATAATCGCGCGCGTCGCGTCCGCACCCTGATCAAGAAAGACTTCGAAGATGTCTTCGCTGCAGGTGTCGACGCGATCCTGACCCCGGCAACGCCGTCGGCCGCTTTCGGCCTGGGTGAAATGACCGAGGCGGACCCGGTTCAGATGTATCTGAACGACGTCTTTACGGTGACAGTGAACCTGGCCGGTCTGCCGGGCATCTCTGTGCCTGCCGGTCTGGACAAACAGGGCCTGCCGCTGGGTCTGCAGCTGATTGGTCGCCCGTGGGAAGAGGGCGATCTGCTCAACACGGCCTATGCGCTGGAAAACGCCGCCGGGTTTGTGGCCAAGCCTGGCAAATGGTGGTAATCCTCAAGTCAGGCAAGACAACGCAAGACGGAGCAGCTGGATGCGCTTTACGCTTCTGATCCCCGCAATCGGGTTCGTGGCCGCCTGTAATACGGTGGCCCCGATAGGTGGCACGGATTTCAACACCCCCACCTATCAGGCACAGCGTGAGGCCCAGTTGGCGGGGCAGGGATATACTGGTAACCCGCTGCTTGGCCCGCCCGACGTGTCAGAACAGCAGCTGGGCGCGCCTGGCACAGTAGCCACGTTGCCAACCGGCGAAAATGCCGACATCGCTTCGGCGACCGCGGCTGCGCTGGCTGGCACCTCAGGGCAAGGCGCGATCACTCCGGCACCGTCGCCCGTCGAAGACCCCACCAACAACGCGATTTCCGATGAGCAGGATTTTGGAGCGGTCTCTGACCGTCGCACCATCGAATCCGACGCCGCATTGATCGAACAGAACCGCCAGACCTATGAGGTGGTCGCGCCCACCGCCGTTCCGGAACGTGGAACGGATGGTCAGCCCAATATCGTGCAATACGCGCTGAACACATCGAACCCGGTCGGGACCCAGCTATACAGCCGTGCAGGTCTGAACCTGCAAGCCAAGGCGCAGCGCAATTGCGCCCGCTTTCCATCCCCGGATCAGGCTCAGATTGAGTTCCTGTCCAACGGTGGACCGCAACGCGACCGCAAGGGACTTGACCCGGATGGCGATGGCTATGCCTGTGGCTGGGACCCCAGCCCGTTCCGCAGTGCCGTCAATAACTGAGCCACTGACGTCTAACTGGCACCCGTCCCCTAACTTTGGCGAACGCAGGGATGGGCTGACCCCGTCGCTGATCGTGCTGCACTATACCGCGATGGACAGCGCAACCGAGGCGTTGGACCGGCTGTGTGACCCTGCCCATGAAGTATCCGCGCATTACCTGATCGGTGGGGATGGTACACTCTGGCAGATGGTGCGCGAGGAGGATCGGGCCTGGCATGCCGGGGCGGGTGAGTGGCATGGCCAGAGCGATATCAATTCCCGTTCGATCGGAATTGAACTGGACAACACCGGCGCGCACCCTTTTTCCGAGCTGCAGTTGGACGTTTTGGAAACCCTGTTACACCAGATCATGAACCGGTGGGCTATCCCCCCTGAACATGTAATTGGCCATTCCGACATGGCACCGGGCCGTAAGTCCGATCCCGGTCCGCGCTTCCCTTGGCAGCGACTGGAACACATGGCCCTTGCCGGAAAGCGCTCTCAACACGACCCTGGCAAAACCCCTTTAAATACGTTCAATGCGTTGGCGCGCGCCGCAGGCTACTCGGCGGAGACGGACCATGACACGCTTCTGGCTGCGGTACGCCTCAGATATCGTCCATGGGGTGACGGCCCGTTGGAACCAGCTGACCTTATACCCTTGATCAAGAAAACCTGATCCGCACTTGACGCCGCCGTACCCAGAGCATACCCACACCCCGCGCGGAGGGACGGATGGCCGCTGGGGCGTATGCCCGAGAGGAAAGTCCGGACTCCACAAGACAACGGTGCCGGGTAACGCCCGGGCGGGGCAACCCGACGGAAAGCGCCACAGAAATCAGACCGCCGCACCATTGCAGAGGTTCGCCTTTGGCAAAACGCGGTAAGGGTGAAACGGTGGGGTAAGAGCCCACCGCGCCGCTGGCAACAGCGGCGGCACGGCAAGCCCCACCGGGAGCAATGCCAAATAGGGTCCTCGCGCGGGCCGGTCGGCGTCAGCCGATACCGCCGCTAAGCGCGTCTTGGCCGAGAGGGACCGGGTTGGCAGCTTGAGCCGCGCAGCAATGCACGGCCTAGAGGAATGGTCATCGAAGGGGGTAACCCTGGAACAAGATCCGGCTTACAGGCCCTCCGCGCGTAGATCCCGATTAACGTCCCGGCGCCTTGTAGGCTCCGGTCAGTTTTGCGGCTTTTTTGGTCACAGCGACAAAGTCCTTTGCCTTCCATGCGCGCACGGTTTCAACTTTTGACACCGCGCCTGATGCTGCAACGGCCATGCCTATAGCAACTGCATCCGTGCTTTCCGGCAATTCGCTGACAACCACCACGTCATTGTCGCCAGAGGTCATGTAAAACGCCACCAGCTTACCGCCGGCTTTTTTCAGCAATGCCCTGACCGCGCCCGAACGGTCCACGGGTTTCTTGAGCATTCCCTTAACGCCTTCCGGCGAATAGGACGCGTAGGTGATAAAAATAGGCATGACTACCTCCTGTCAAAAAAGTTAATGCAGAACCCGAAATTTGGCCGGTCCTTCAGCCCTTATGAACGTTTCAGCCTGTCGCGATCTATGAGATTGCGATCAGCCAAACGCCCACGACGATCAACGCAACACCAGTGAGCGGAACGAACCACCGCACCCGCGGCATCAGCTTTTCCAACGCGACATAAACGGCAATGCCCACAATCCAATAAAGGTTCATCACTCCGCCCACGAACAGCAGCAACATCAACGCCCAGCAACATCCCAGGCAAAACGCACCATGCAGCGCGCCGGTACGAAACGCGCCATAGGCACCGGGCCTGTTGTGGTCGGCCAGGAATTGGGCGGGGCTGCGGCAGTGGCGCAGACAAGCGGTTTTCAAGCTGGACAACTGGTACAAACCGGCAGCGACCAGTACGCATCCGGCAAAAAATTTCGAGTGGATCGTCATCATCGGCCCATCGGACAGTCCGACGCTTTCCATCGCCCATTGCGCCCCGGTTGCAATGATGCTGAACACCGCCCAGGCAACCAGATAGCCCGTCAAAAAAAGCAGGCTGAGACGCGACGCCCGCAACTTGTCCGGCCCCATTCGTTTGATCGCCGTATACAACAGAACGGTGGGGGCAGCGCTGGGGGTCATCATGGCAATCATCATGACCCACCACATCAGGAAAATCAGAACGGCGTAGATCGGTGTCCAGCGTGTTTCAGTCGCCATACTCATCGGCTCGCCAATCGGGCCAGCCATTCGGGTCATGTCGATTGCGGACATGTTCATACCGATGCCCGCAACCGTGTACCAGGACGCGCCCAGAATGATCAGCAGAACGCAGAACACAACGATGCCGCTGTCGCGCCGCAGCACCCGATCTACGACTCCGGGTCGGGGAGGGAACGTGCTCATGTCAGCCTACGCTATGCGCCGAGGACTCCGTGGCCTGAGATGTTGAGATGCGCCAAATGCGCGTGTGTAGCATCAAAGGTTAGATTGATCGCGCCGCCCGCAGTCTTGGCAGTCCCCGAGGCTGCCTCGGCGTGGCGATACTCAAACCCGTTGGGCAACTGTATCGAAGCACGATGCGGCATGCCCGAGACGATATGCGGGATCGGGCTGACCTCTACATCGAAGATACCCGAAACTTTGGCGTATCCAGCACGCTCATCCCGGTTCCACTTCAATTCGATCGGGGCATACAAAGTCTCATGTTTTGTAGGGGCCATGGCGCTATAGACGTACCACATGGTCGCCATTTCGTCGGTGTCTTCACCTTTCATGATGGCCTCAATAGCGGCGCGCTGGTCGGCGCTGGCGGCTTCGTCAATGATCAGCTGCATCTGGCCGTTGCCTTCGTGAATGGGGCCAGGCCAGTGGTACACGCCAGCCGCGCGTACTCCGGCAAGATCGGTGTCGCCATAGTTCCCGGACTCGATATCGAACACGACAACAGCCTCGCAATTGCCATGGCTTGGAAGGACGCTGAACTGACACGGGCAACCAAAGTTGCAGTTGCAATTGGCCAATTCTTCACCCTGAAGTTTCCATTCCGTCATGATAGCCCCCCAAAAACATGCTTAAAACCTCTGCTCGCAGAGGGTTTCGCCTGTTGCTGCCGTTTCGAAATACGAGCCTGTCGTCGGCTTCTTTGTGGGATAGAACGGCGGGACCTTATCACAGAACCGTGATCGCGCCAAACCGGGGCAGGGAGCGACAGCAGGAATTGTGCGCGTTGTGCGCGGAATCTGGTTGACTCGGCTGCGCGACCGAGTAAAAGCGCACGCTCATAGGAATTCAACCGAAAGGCCCCTGCCTTTCCGGACGCAGGAGATAACCATGGCGAAGCCGACGACAATCAAGATCCGTCTGAACTCGACCGCGGGCACGGGCCACTTCTACGTGACCAAGAAAAACGCGCGCACCATGACCGAGAAAATGACCATTCGTAAATACGATCCGGTCGTTCGGAAGCATGTCGAGTATAAGGAAGGCAAGATTAAGTAATCTGCCGTCCAGCTTGGACAGTTTTTTAAAGGGTTCTGCCGCGGCAGGACCCTTTTTCTTTGCGCATATCCCGATGGGATCGCGCTTGTGGCGTTTCGCGCCGTTGCAACGAAGCATCAGCGATTGGGGCAATCGGATCGTCGATGGGTTGCTTTTTTTGACGTCTTACTCATACGCTTCAACAACTCGTTCCAAAATGTTGGCCGTCATGAAAAAAATCTTGTTTTCCTCTACGATCATTCTGGCCCTTGCAGCCTGTGAAGATCCCTATAACCGCGAAGGCATCGGATTCACGGGTATCGATGGTGAACCGCGCTCGCTTTCGGACGTACCCGGTGCAGTGGGCATCCTTCCGCCTGCAACGAATGTGCCGGCTGAACTGGCTGTTCTGCCTGCCGTGGCCGTCACGACGGATGAGACTGAGGCAGAGAAAGTTGCCCGAGTTGCAATTGAAAATGGTGGACGCAGCGATACGGACTCGGTGGTTCTGACCGGGCAGGACACCAATCTGTTCCTCAGCACCGTCAATGTGAACGGCACCCTCTATGGTGTTCTGCGCACCCCGAACAACAGCACGCGCGTCGATAATCAGATCGGTGCCAACTTTGGTCGCAACGCGGAACAGTTTACCGGCTGTCTGCCTGCGGGTGACGTCTACCGCAAGGGCTCTTCCGACAGCAGCTCGGGTTTTGCGGTGCCGCTGAACTGCAGCTAAGACCCCGTTCATTCTATCTTCCTAGGCCTCGCCATTTGAGCGGGGCCTTTGTCTTTTTGGGGCACCGGTCGAGGTGTCAACCGGGCTGTGAGACGGCTAAATAGGCAAAAGAAAAGGGCGGGTCGTTTTGGACCCGCCCTGTTTAATTGGTGCAGTGTTGAAGCGCGTTATTCTTGCTGCCCCATGAACATCAGCAGGAACTGGAACATGTTCAGGAACGAGATGTACAGGCTCAGCGCGCCGTCAATAGCGGCTTTATTCAGCCACTCCTGATCACCATGGGTTGCGTGCGCAATGTAGGTGTTCTTGATGTCTTGGGTGTAGAACGCGGTCAGACCAGCAAAGATCAATACACCAATGGCCGAGATTGCGAACATCATTGCAGGCGATTGCAGGAAGATGTTGATGACCATCGCCACCAGCAGGCCGATCAAGCCCATCATCAAGAACGTGCCCATGCCGCTCAAGTTGCGCTTGGTGGTGTAGCCAAAGAGGCTTAGGCCAGCAAAGGCAATCGAGGTCACGATGAACGTCTGTGCGATCGAGTAGGGGGTGTAGATCATGAACACCGAGCTCATCGACACACCCATTACGGCGGCGAAGACGAAGAAGCCCAGCTGTACGGCTGCAGCCGACCCGCGCCGCATAAGCGCACCCCAGCCAAAGATCAGGAAGGCCAGCGGTGAAAAGATTACAACCCACTTCAGCGGTGACATGAATAGTGCCCCACCCAGGCTGGTCAGGTAACGGTCAGCGCCGATCTGGGCCACTGCGTTGGTTGGATCAGACGTCACAGCAAGACCGGCAATCGCCCATGCGGCGAGCGCCGTGATCAGCATGCCCACGGACATCGTGCCGTAGACTTTGTTCATATGGGCGCGCAGGCCCTCGTCAATCTGGGCAGCGCGCGTACCGGCAGCCGTCCGGATCGTGTCAAATTGTGCCATTAAAGGGTCTCCCTTCACATAATTCTTTTCGCGGTCCGAAACCCGGACCCCGTTGCCAGCAAATATCGGCAACTGCGGGCCGTGTTTCAAGAGTTTAGAGTGGGAAACCGGTTAAAACATGCAACAAAATGGCGACCTGCGTCAGCGGGCCGCCATTCAGTAGGAAAACATGAGTGTCAGGGTCATTTTTGCCAGAATTCCGGTGCATCCCAGAAGGGGCGAGCGGCTTCGGCATCGGCCTGTTCGCGGGTGATTCCGATATCTTCTAGTGCTCGTGCATCCAATCTGGCAAGCGTGCAACGCTGGCGACGCAGCGAGAACGCATCCAACAACATGGTCAGGCCAAAACGACGACGGGGCGGGCAAGGTCTGTGAATTGCAATTTGGGTCATAATATATGTCCTTTCATCGATCCTCGATGAGTTTTTGGTTTCTCATCAAGTTCCTTGATTTATATGGCGCACTATGAGACATTTTAAAAATGAATGTTTTTGAAGTGATGCATAAGGATTCGTGAACATGCGGAATTTGGACATTACGACATTGCGATCGTTTGTGGCGGTGGCGGATCAGGGTGGAGTGACACGTGCCGCCGGGTTCCTGCACCTGACGCAATCCGCCGTTTCAATGCAGCTGAAGCGTCTGGAAGAGCTGCTGGGACTGGAACTGCTGGATCGCAGTGGCCGAACCATCGCGCTGACAGCGTCCGGAGAACAACTGTTGGCTTATGCCCGCCGGATGATTGCGTTGAACGATGAGGTGATCTCGAAACTCACTGACCAAGCCTTTGAGGGTGAAGTCGTTCTGGGTGTGCCGCATGACATCGTTTACCCGGCTATTCCGCGTGTCCTGCAGCGGTTCAACGTGGATTTCCCGCGGGTGCGGGTGCAGTTGATTTCTTCGTACACGATGCAGTTGAAGGAAATGTTCAAACGCGGCGAATGCGATTTGATCCTCACAACTGAGGCAAGTGCGGGCGAGGGGGGCGAAATCATCGCCGAATTGCCGTTGCGCTGGATCGGGGCGCCGGGTGGGTCGGCGTGGCGCAAGCGGCCGATCCCAATAGCGCTTGGCCGTCGCTGCATGTTCCGGCCACAGGTCATCGCGGCATTGGATGAGGCTGGCATCCCGTGGGAGCTGTCGGTTGAAACCGAAAATGATCGCACCATCGAGGCGACCGTTGCCGCTGACTTGGCCGTCCACGCCATGCTCGACGGAACCGAGGCTGCGCATTTGGTTCAAATCGATGATGGCGGTGTATTGCCTGAGCTGCCCGAACATATGATCAACCTGTACGGAGGCGATACCGGACGCGGGCCGTTGGTTGAGGCACTTGCAGCTTTGGTTCGACAGAATTTCCGCATGCTCGGCAGTGCGCCCTTGAAGGCTGTGGTCGGTTAGGGCGTAATCACGACCTTGCCGGTTGCCGCACGGTCGCGCAACAATTGCAGGCCTTTCTCGGTATCCGACAGGGGCAGCACGTGGCTGATATGCGGCTTGATCCGCCCTTCGGCACACCACCGAAACAGCGTGTCAAAACTGTCCTGAACGATCTGCGGCCGAAAGGTCAGATAGCCACCGATGTAAAAGCCGATCACCGTCAGGTTCTTAACCAGCAGATGATTGGCCGGAATCTGCGGCACATCTCCGCCTGCAAAACCGATAGGCAGCAGGCGGCCTTCGGGGTTGGTGGCGCGAAAGGCGGCTTTGAACACGTCGCCGCCAACGGCGTCATACACCACGTCCGCTCCGCCCAGTTCCTTTACACGCGCGCGTAAATCCTCGGACGCATCAATCAGGTGATCCGCCCCCGCTGCCTGAGCGACCGCCAGTTTGTCTGCGCCGCGCGCCTGCGCAATTACGGTTGCCCCCATCAGCTTGCCGATTTCGACGGCGGTCAGCCCAACACCGCCAGCCGCGCCAGTGACCAGCAGGGTTTCTCCGGGTTGTAATTGGGCGCGGTGATCCAGGGCGATGTGACTGGTGCCATAAGCGATCTGAATCGCGGCGGCATCCTCAAAGCTGACCGAATCGGGCAGGGGAATTGCGCGTTCAGCGTCAAACACCCCGAATTCTGCCAGGCCGCCCTGACCTGAATAGATCGCAATGCGATCACCGGTGCTCAGATGCGAAACGCCGGGACCTGTTGTTTCGACCACGCCAGCGATTTCCATTCCTTGTGTGAACGGCGCGGGCGGCGTGTCCTGGTACGTTCCCTTCTGCATCAGCAGATCGGCAAAGTTCAGACCGCATGCCTTGATCGCGACACGGACCTGGCCTTCTTGTGGGGTCGGCACGTCAATGTCGCAAAGCTGGGCGGCGGCGTCCGTAGATGAAATTCTATAGGCCAGCATGGTCGGGCTCCTGTGGTTTGGCGCATAGGTTCGTGCTGACCGGGGAATGTCAATCGCTTACCCGGCGGGGCGGAAAGGACTGTGTGGATGACGTCTCAGGCTTGCCGACGGTAACTGCGTGTGCGGGATCGAAAGGGCACAACCTTAGTCCTGTGCATGGTGAAACAGATTCAACCTTCTTGAAAAAAAACCCAAAAAGAGCAATATTGTCCCAGGTGCTGATTTGGGGGGCATGTTCCTGATTAGGGAGTGGTTAAGGGCGGCTCGCTAGTGTTGCGGTAGTACATGCATGTCGCACACCCGAATTAGTTGTGTGTGTAGTTAAGAGGAGAATACCAATGACCCATCACGTCGATGTCCATGTGGGCAAACGCGTCAGGCATCGCCGCTGGCTGATTGGCATGACCCAACAGCAGTTGGCGCAGCAGGTTGGTATTAAGTTTCAACAGATTCAGAAATACGAGACCGGGGCCAACCGGATCAGCGCGTCGCGCCTTTGGGACATTGCCGAGGCATTGGATGTTCCCGTCAGCTTTTTCTTTGAAGGTCTGGAAGAATCTGAAAAGGAAACAGCCGGCAAAAAATCGGTTCCGGCCGATCTGATGGGGGACAAGGAAGCTCTGGATCTGGTGCGCTCTTACTATGCGATTCCGGAAAACCAGCGCCGCCGCTTGTTCGAACTTGCCCGCGTCCTGAGCGACGTCGCCTGAGAGAACCGGGGTTGACTCTGGCACGTGTGATCCGCACGGGTAGCGCATGCAAGAGACAACTTTAAGTGATCTGGATGTAGCCGAAGAAATGGCCGACGCGGCGCGTGCGGCCATTCTTCCGTTTTTTAGACAATCAAATATTGAGACTTCGAACAAGCTGGTCGACGGCTTTGATCCGGTCACGGTCGCGGATCGGAACGCGGAAAAGGCCATGCGCGAGGTTCTGGCCAAGCACCGCCCCGATGACAGCATTTTCGGTGAGGAGTTCGGCCAGACTCAGGGCAGTTCCGGCCGGACGTGGGTGTTGGACCCGATCGATGGCACCCGCGGTTTTATCAGCGGCACACCGACATGGGGCGTGCTGATCGCGCTGAGCAACCATGACGGTCCGTTCTTGGGCGTCATTGATCAGCCCTATATCGGCGAACGTTTCCTTGGATCAGCGGATGTTGCACAGGCGACTGGGCCGACCGGAACTATGCCGCTGAAAACTCGCAAAACCTCCAGCCTGGATCAGGCCATTCTGTTCACGACCTTCCCCGAGGTCGGCACCCCTGAAGAAAGCGCCGGGTTCAAGGCTGTGGCCCAACAGGTGCAACTGACCCGGTATGGCATGGATTGCTACGCTTACGCTTTGCTGGCGGCGGGGCAGGTCGATCTGGTGATCGAAGCGGGCCTGAATGCTTATGATGTTCAAGCCCCCATTGCGGTGATCGAGGCCGCAGGTGGTATCGTGACAGATTGGCAAGGTGGTCCAGCCCATGAGGGCGGACGGGTATTGGCTGCGGCAAATGCCGAATTACATGCGGCGGCGCTAAAGCTTCTGCGCAACTACTGAAACAGCTTGTCGGGTTAAGGCTGGTCAGGTAATCTCTGCCCGGCTGGTTCTTATGCCCGTTTTCCGCCAGCCCTTACCTTCTTGCACGAAACGGGCGGATGCAAGGAGGGCGACATGACCGAAATCCTGATCAAGAACGCAGACACCATCCTGACGATGGATGACACACGCCGCGAGCTTTCCGGCGCGGATATCCTGATCCGCGGTGGACAGATCGACCAAATCGGCCACGGACTGCAAACAACCGGAGAGGTGCATGACGCCACAGGATGTGTCGTCACGCCGGGTCTGGTGAATACCCATCACCACCTTTACCAAAGCCTTACCCGTGCGGTGCCCGGTGGGCAGGATGCGCTGTTGTTTGGTTGGCTTAAGACGCTGTATCCCATCTGGTCCCGCTTTGGGCCCGAAGAAATGTTTGTCTCGGCCCAGATCGGGTTGGCCGAGCTGGCGCTGTCAGGGTGTACACTCAGTTCCGACCACCTTTACCTGTACCCCAACGGTGCCCGGCTGGATGACACGATTGCTGCCGCCGCCGAGATCGGAATGCGATTCCATCCGACGCGCGGTGCGATGAGTATCGGAGAAAGCGACGGAGGTCTGCCGCCCGACGCCTTGGTCGAAAAAGAGCAAGCGATTCTGGACGACATGATCCGTGTGGTCGATACGTTTCATGACCCGTCTGAGGGCGCAATGTGCCGTGTAGGGCTTGCACCGTGTTCGCCATTTTCCGTCAGCCGTGACCTGATGCGCGATGCTGCGCTTCTCGCTAGAAACAAGGGCGTTATGCTGCATACTCATCTGGCGGAAAATGACGAGGACATCGCATATTCGCAGGCCCAGTTTGGCTGCCGTCCGGGCCAATATGCCGAGGATTTGGGCTGGACCGGCACGGACGTCTGGCACGCCCATTGCGTCAAACTGGATGGGGTGGAAATAGACCTGTTCGCCAAAACACAAACCGGCGTCGCGCATTGCCCCTGTTCCAATTGTCGGCTGGGTTCGGGCATCGCGCCGGTGCGCGAGATGCGGGATCACGGTGTGCCTGTTGGACTGGGCGTGGATGGTTCAGCGAGCAATGACATTGGCAACATGATCCTCGAGACGCGTCAGGCCATGCTGTTGCAACGGGTAGCCAACGGCGCGGATGCCATGTCGTCGCGCGAAGTGCTAGAGATTGCGACACGCGGTGGTGCAGATGTGCTAAACCGTCCTGATTGCGGACGTCTGGAGCCCGGAAAACGCGCTGACATCGCGATTTGGGACACAAGCTGTATCGAAAGCGCCGGCAGTTGGGATCCGGCGGCTTTGCTGTTGGCCGGGCCAGTGAAGGTCAAGCACCTGTTCGTCGAGGGCCGCCAGATCGTGTGTGACGGGCATGTCACCAGTTTGGACATGCCCCGCGTGATCGAGCGGCAGAACCAGCTGGCCCGCGCCCTGCAATTCTAGTTGGAAACACGTTGACCGGCGATCCAGACCTCTGCGATCGCCCGGTCGTCGCCCATCATGATGGTGGGAAAGATGGCCTCCCACAGGTTCTCGGCGCAGGCTTCGCGCTGGGCAATGGCGGGGGTCGAGGCGAGGTCGAGCACGATCAGATCAGCCTCCATCCCCGGTGCAACGTTGCCGATGCAATCGTCCATCCGCAGCGTGCGTGCTGAGCCAACCGTGCTTAGCCACAAAAGTTGCGCGGCGTGCAGCGGCGCCCCGCGCAGTTGTCCGATTTCATAAGCTGCTGCCATCGTTCGCAGCATCGAAAAACTGGACCCGCCGCCGGTGTCCGTCGCCAACCCGACGCGATGGCCGTCACGCATCAACCCCGCCATATCGAACAAGCCAGAGCCGATGAATGTGTTCGAGGTCGGGCAGTGGATTAGCGCCGCGTCGACCTCGCGCAGGCGATCGCGTTCGCGTGCTTCAAGATGGATAACGTGGCCATACAGGCCGTTCGACCCTAATAGGCCAAATTTTTCATAGGTATCCAAATAATCGCGTGCCTCGGGGAATAGCTCGCGGACCCAGGCGATCTCATCGGTTTGTTCGCTCAGGTGGGTTTGCATCAGGCAATGCGGGTAATCGGCCCAGAGCGCGCCCATGGCTTCCAGTTGTTCCGGCGTGGACGTGGGCGAAAAACGCGGGGTGATGGCATAAGACAGGCGGTCGACCCCGTGCCAATTCTCAAGCAGCGCCTGAGACTGATCATAACCCGTTTGTGCTGTATCCCTCAGACCTTCGGGCGCATTGCGATCCATGCAGGTTTTGCCTGCCACAACCCGTTGGTTGCGCTTTTGCGCGGCGGTAAAAAATGCATCAACGCTTTCGGGGTGAATGGTGCAGAAACTGCACATGGTCGTGGTTCCATGCGCAGCTGTCAGGTCAAGATAGCGGTTGGCGATTTCAGAGGCATAGACCGGGTCGCTGAACTTCATCTCTTCGGGGAAGGTATAGGTGTTTAGCCAGTCGATCAGACGTTTGCCCCAACTGGCGATCATTGCGGTTTGGGGATAGTGGACATGCGCATCGACGAAACCTGCCATGATCACGTTCTGGCCGTGATCCACAACGTTGGCCTCGGGGTTGTCGGCGCGCAGGCTTTCGGCATCCCCAACAGCAGATATTCGGTCGTCTTCAACCAGAACGGCCCCGCTGATTTTCACGGCCTCGGTCGGATCTCCTTCAAAAGGGGAACCCGTAAAGCTCAGAACACGACCTTTCAGCAGCGTTTTTTGCGCCATTTTCATCCATCTCCGCCTGAATAGGACTGTGAAACAGCATAGGCGGGCGAAACTTGCCGGTAAATCGGCGCATTGTCATTGTTTTCCGGTAGCTGCTTCTTCTAATTAGGGGGCAATGAGCGCGCGAAACGGGGGCAGACATGACAACAGGCTTTGATGAACCCGTAACCGAGTCCACAAGTGACGAAGACGTCTATGCGCTGGATCGCAAGACTGTGGCGGATATCCTGTACGCGGTCGAAGTGGATGATCGCGACAAACTGATCGAGCTGATGGATCCGCTGCACGCTGCGGACATCGCCGACCTTCTGGAACAGATCAGCCCTCAGGAACGCGCCCAACTGATCCGTCTGTACGACAAGGAATTCGACGGCGATATCTTGTCGGAACTGGATGAGGCCGTTCGTGAAGAGGTTATCGAGGTTCTGCGCCCGGACGTTCTGGCCGACGCTGTACGGGACATGGAAAGCGACGATGTTGTCGACCTTCTGGAAGACCTCGAAGAACCGCAGCAAGAGGCCATCCTTGACGCGCTGGAGGATTCCGAACGGATCGCGGCTGAGCAGGCGCTGTCCTACCCCGAAAACTCGGCCGGCCGCCTTATGCAGCGCGAGGTTGTCATGGCCCCCGAACATTGGACCGTTGGGCAGGCCATCGACTTCATGCGGGCCAATGACGACCTGCCGGAACAGTTCTATCACGTTGTTTTGGTCGATCCCCGGTTGAAGCCGGTAGCGCAGGTCATGCTGGGCAAGCTGATGGCCGCTCGGCGTGAGGTGCCGCTGCACGACATCGCCGAAGAAGAGTTCCACACTATTCCTGTCGATCAGGACGAAGAGGACGTGGCATATGCGTTCAACCAGTATCACCTGATCTCGTCGCCCGTGGTCGATGCAGACGGGCGACTGGTCGGTGTGATCACCATCGACGACGCGATGGTTGTTCTGGATGAGGAATACGAAGAGGACATGCTGCACCTTGCGGGTGTCAGCAACGAAAGTTCGCTGTCCGACAGCGTTGCCGCGACCAGTAAGCGGCGTCTGCCTTGGCTGGCGGTGAACCTGTGTACGGCGATTTGCGCCTCGCTGGTGATTTCCCAGTTCGAGGCGGCGATTGATCAGTTGGTGGCGCTGGCCATTCTGATGCCGATCGTGGCGTCGATGGGCGGCAATGCGGGCACTCAATCGCTGACAGTTGCGGTGCGGGCTTTGGCGACGCGCGACCTTACGGGGTCGAACGTATTGCGCGTGATCCGGCGGGAACTGCTGGTGGGGATGTTGAACGGCCTGTGTTTCGCCATCGTTTTGGGAACCGTAGGGATGATGTGGTTCGATTCTGCGATGCTGGGTGTCGTGATCGGCGCTGCCTTGGTCGTGAATATGATCATCGCTGGGTTCATCGGTACGGTAGTACCTGTGGTGCTGGACCGATTGGGCGCTGACCCGGCGCTTGCCTCCGGCACCTTCGTGACGACCACAACGGATGTCATGGGGTTCTTCCTGTTCCTTGGGCTTGCCAGCGTGGTGCTACTGTGACCGATCTGACCGAAATCAAAGCCGCTGCGCGCAAGGCGGCTTTTGCACGCCGCAAGGTTGCTTTTGACACCCGCCTGCCCGGTGCTGCGGGGCGCTTGTCCGAGGTTCTGGCCGGACACCGTGGCGTGCCTCTGTCCGGTTATATGCCGATCCGTACCGAGATTGATCCAGTGGCGGCGATGGCAGAAGCATCGGCCTATGGTCCGGTTGGTGTGCCGGTCATTCAGGCTGCCGGTCAGCCACTAAAGTTTTCGCGCTGGACGCCTGAAGGCACGCTGAAGGACGGCCCGTTTGGGGCCAAGGTGCCCGAGGTCGACGATTACTTCGACCCCGAAATTCTGATTGTCCCATTGGTTGCTTTCGATGCGCTGGGCGGGCGGCTGGGCTATGGCGGCGGTTTTTACGACCGCACGTTGCAGGGTCTGCGTGCCAAGCGCCCGACACTGGCCATTGGCTTTGCCTTTGACGCGCAAGAGGCCAAAGAGCTGCCGTTAGAGCCCACGGATCAACCGCTGGATATGGTGATTACCGAAAGCCGGGTTCTGACGTTCTCGGGCTGATCGCCTTAGCTCGGGTGGTTCTCACGGAAGAACTCCCAGGCATCCACCTCGCGCCCATCCGGCAGAATGCAAACGCCGGTTTGGCCGTTGTCACCGTCGCGTATCTCGTACTGTGCGCCGCTGTCGATGCAATAGGTCGCCGCGGGGTTCGCCAGTTGCGTGGTGGAATCGGTTGCTGGGGTTTCGTCGCAGGCGGCAAGTGCGAATAGGCCAGCAACGGCCAAAAGGATGCGAGTCATCAAGATTCTCCTGCTTTAAAGGCTTTGGCAGATTATGCAGGCAGCTTAATCACTTGTGCTTGGTCATTACCACACTTAGGACAGGTTGGATGAGGATACTTTTTCTGGGTGACGTCATGGGCCGTGCGGGACGCATGGCCATTCAGCAACATTTGCCGCGTTTGCGCGACGAATGGCGGCTGGATTTCGTTGTGGTCAATGGCGAGAATGCCTCGAACGGGATGGGTCTGACCGGCGATCATGCCAAGCTACTACTGGACGCGGGCGCGGACTGTCTAACGCTGGGCGATCACGCGTTCGATCAGAAAGATATGCTGCAATTCATCGAGAGCGAACCGCGTATCGTGCGCCCGGTGAATTTTGCGAAGGGTGCGCCGGGGCGGGGGCATCGGTTGTACACCGCGCCGGGCGGGCGCAAGGTTCTGGTGGTGCAGGTTCTGGGGCAGGTCTTTATGAAACGGCCCTTTGACGATCCGTTCTCGGCGGTTGAGCCCATTCTGAAGTCCCACCCGCGTGGCGGGCAGGCCCAGGCGATCATCGTCGATATGCATTGCGAGGCCACGTCTGAGAAGATGGCGATGGGCCATTATTGTGACAAACGTGCAAGCCTAGTGGTCGGCACTCATACGCATGTTCCAACTGCGGATGCACAGATCCTGCCGGGTGGCACGGCGTATCTGACCGATGCGGGGATGTGTGGCGACTATGACTCAGTGATCGGGATGGACAAGGTCGAGCCGATGCGCCGCTTTATCACCGGCATGCCAAAGGCGCGGTTCACCCCGGCCAATGGCGAAGCAACGCTGAGCGGTGTGTTCGTTGAAACCGATGACCGCGACGGGCGGGCAAAATCTGTGCAAATGGTGCGCGTCGGTGGGCGTTTGCAGCAGGCCGGGCCGCAATAAGGCGATGTCAGGCTTGCTCTGCCGCGCGCAATGCGTGAAACTGGCTGCCGGGCGCGTAAGCCAGGCTAGGGTTCGGACAGAATACCAAGAATGCAACTCCTTCAACTGACAGAAACAGGCAGCGCAATACTGGCGCTTTTGGTCGTCGCGGGCATGTTCGTCATGTTCCTGCGTGAGGTCTACCCGACCGAAGTCGTTGCCATCGGCGGTGTCGCCATCATGCTGGTGACGGGTATCTTGCCGTATCAAAGCGCGCTGGCGGTTCTTTCCAACCCGGCGCCGTGGACGATTGCGGCGATGTTCATCATCATGGGGGCTCTGGTGCGCACTGGCGCGCTGGACGCCTTTACCTCGACCGCGCAAAAGCAGGCACAGGTAAACCCGCGTTTCGCCATCGGGCTGCTGATGGCGTTTGTTGTGCTGGCGTCGGCCGTGGTGTCGAATACGCCGGTGGTTGTCGTGATGATCCCGGTATTTGTGCAGATCGCGCGCACGCTGAATGTTCCGGCCTCGAAACTGCTGATCCCGCTTAGCTATGCAGCGATTTTAGGCGGCACGCTGACGTTGATCGGAACCTCGACCAACCTGTTGGTGGATGGTGTGGCCCGTGCGCAGGGGATGACTGCCTTCACCATTTTCGAGGTGACCCCGTTGGGCATCGCTCTGGTGATCTACGGTATGGTCTACCTGCGCTTCATCGCGCCGCGACTGCTGCCGGATCGGGACAGCATGGCGACGTTGTTGTCTGACCGATCCAAAATGAAGTTTTTCACCGAGGCTGTCATTCCGCCTGAAAGCAACCTGATCGGTCGAGAGGTCACAGGGGTTCAGCTGTTCAAGCGCCCCGGTGTGCGGCTGATCGACGTAATCCGCGGGGATGAGTCGCTGCGGCGTAATCTGAAAGGTGTTGAGCTGAAACTTGGCGACCGTGTCGTTCTGCGAACTGAAATGACCGAATTGCTGAGCTTGCAAAGCAACAAGGAACTAAAGCGCGTCGATCAGGTCTCGGCCGTTGAGACCAAGACGGTCGAGGTTCTGATCACCCCAGGTTGCCGCATGGTGGGTCGGACGCTGGGTACGCTGCGTTTGCGGCGTCGGTATGGTGTCTATGTGCTGGCTGTACACCGACGGAACCAGAATATCGGGCGTCAACTGGATGATCTTGTGGTGCGGGTCGGCGACACGCTGCTGCTGGAAGGATCGCCCGCTGACATTCAGAAACTCGCCGCCGACATGGACATGGTCGACGTTTCGCAACCGTCGGCACGTGCGTTCCGGCGAAGCCATGCCCCCATTGCGATTGGCGCGCTGGTCGGTATCGTCGCCTTGGCCGCGTTGGGTGTCGCACCGATCCTGTTGCTGTCGGTTCTGGCAGTTGCGGTGGTCCTGATCACGCGCTGCATCGACGCGGATGAAGCATTTTCTTTTGTCGAGGGCCGCTTGCTGGCGTTGATCTTCTCGATGCTGGCCATAGGGGCCGCGCTGGATAAATCCGGTGCTGTATCGCTGATTGTCGAGGCGATTGCTCCGGGCCTCAGCTCATTGCCGCCCTTCCTGATCATCTGGGCCGTATACCTGCTGACCTCGGTGCTGACTGAACTGGTATCAAACAACGCGGTGGCCGTGGTGGTGACACCGATTGCCATCGGGTTGGCTCAGGCGGTCGGGATTGACCCGCGCCCGCTGGTGGTGGCGGTGATGGTGGCGGCCTCAGCCTCGTTCGCGACGCCGATCGGGTATCAGACCAACATGATGGTTTATGGTCCGGGCGGGTACAGGTTTGTCGATTTCATGAAGGTCGGCATTCCGCTGAACCTGACTGTTGGGCTGCTGGCGTCGTTGTTGATCCCGCTGATCTGGCCCCTGTAAATCAGGCGTGGAATCGCCGATTTGGATCACTAGGTCTTGTAAATACTGATCTGGCCACGATCTTTTCACCAAAGTGGAAGTGAAAGGATTGTGTCATGCCATTTCCAAAGCTCGGCCAGGCCATCGTTGTCTGCGCTCTTGTCCTGACTATTTTGGGCAGCCAAAGCCATGCTGGAACCGTAACGGGAACCGCTGCCTATCGCGAGCGGATTGCCGTGCCGCCCGATGCGACGCTATATGTCGAGCTTCAGGATGTCTCTCTGGCCGATGCACCGGCAGTGTCCCTTGCTGCAAAACGCTATGCAATGGACAGCGTTCCCGCGCAGTTCGAGCTGACATTCGATGACGCGCTGATCAAGGACGGGCACCGCTATGTGGTGCGGGCCTCGATCAGCCAGGGGCAAGACCTGCTGTTCACCACCGATACGGCCTATCCGGTTCTGACCGATGGGGCAGGAAATTCCGCAGACCTTATGCTGGTGCAAGTGCAGGGGGGAAACATGCTGGACAACACGCAGTGGACGGCCGCCGCCCTGAACGGTGCACCGATTGAAGCAGAGCGCCGCCCAGAGATTAACTTTGCCCAAGATGGTGCCTTTTCAGGCAGCGGTGGCTGCAACCGATTCAACGGGCAGGCCGACATTTCCGGTGCGACTATCACATTCCCTGACAATATGGCTGCCACGCTGATGGCGTGTCCTCCGGCCTTGGAAGAGGTTGAGCGGCAATTCTTTCAAGCCTTGCAAAGCGTCACCACTTACGCGGTTGAAGGCGATGCGCTGGCCTTTCTGGATGCCGCAGGCGAACCGGTTATCAAATTCGTGCGCACCCGGTAGGCGGGGCCGTCAGGCGACGGCCCTTGATCGCCCGGCATTGCGGCCCGAAAATATGCAGCCGCCCAGAAACGAGCCTTCCAGCGCGTTGTAGCCGTGATAACCGCCGCCGCCAAACCCGGCCACTTCGCCTGCGGCAAACAGGCCGGGCACAACCTGACCATCCGCGCCGATCATCTGGCTGTCGAGATTGGTCTGCAATCCACCCAGCGTTTTGCGTGTCAGCACGTGCAGTTTCACGGCGATCAGCGGGCCGTTTGCGGGATCAAGAAACTTGTGCGGCTTGGCGGTGCGGATCAGCTTGTCGCCGCGATAATTGCGCGCGGCCAGAATGGCGGCCATCTGCGCGTCCTTGGTAAAGGGGTTGTCGACCTGGCTATCCCGCGCCTCGATCTGGGCGCGCAGATGCGCCTCGTCAATCAACCCACCGCCCATTTGGTTCATACCGCTGACCAGTTCGGTCAGAGTGTTGGCGACAATGAAATCCTCACCATGTTCCTTAAAGGCCTCGACAGGCGCGGTGGCTTTTGAGCCGGTCAGGACGCGCTGGAACAGCACCTCGCGCCAGCCGCCATCAGTCATGTCTGGGTTCTGCTCAGACCCGGACAGGGCGAATTCCTTTTTGATCACCTTTTGGGTCAGCACAAACCAGCTGTATTCATATCCTGTTTTAAGGATCTCCTGCAGCGTGCCCAGCGTGTCGAACCCCGGCATGAAGGGCGGTTTCAACCGATTGCCACGCGCGTCAAACCACAATGAGCTGGGGCCGGGCAGGATACGGATGCCATGCGCGGGCCAGATCGGATTCCAGTTCCGCACACCCTCAGTATAGTGCCACATCCGGTCGCCGTTGATGACGTGCCCGCCGGCCTTTTCGCTTATGGGAATCATACGACCATCCACGTGAAACGGAACGCCCGCCACCATATCTTTGGGCGGCTCACCCAGCCGATCGCGGGGCCAGCTTTTGCGCACCATCTCAAAATTGCCGCCGATCCCACCCGAGGTAACGATGACCGAGGGCGCATAGATCTCGAACTCACCCACTTCATCGCGGTTGGTTTTGGCACCGTGGGGTGCCGTGTCATCGGCTAGAACCTCGCCCGAGACCCCTTTGGCGCGCCCGTTCTGCATAATGATGTGGCTGACCTGATGGCGGAATTTCAACTCGATCAGACCGGCGCTAACATGTTCGCGCACGCGGCGGACAAAGTTCTTCAGAACGCCCGGTCCGGTGCCCCATGTGATGTGAAACCGCGGCACTGAATTTCCATGACCATCCGCATAGGACCCACCGCGTTCAGCCCAGCCAACGATAGGAAACCAGCGCAGGCCCATCTCATACAGCCACGGACGCATTTCACCTGCGGCAAATTCCACATAGGCCTCGGCCCATTTGCGGGGCCATGCGTCTTCTTCGCGGTCAAACTGCGCGCTGCCCATCCAGTCGCGCAGCGCAAGGTCCTGACTGTCTTTGATGCCCATCCGGCGCTGTTCTGGCGTGTCGACCATGAAAAGACCGCCCAAACTCCAATGCGCTTGCCCGCCCAGAAAATGCTCAGGCTCCTGATCCAGCACGATCACCTTCTTGCCACGATCCCCCAACTCAGCCGCAGCGGCCAGCCCGGCCAGTCCAGTGCCCACGACAATGGCGTCAGCAGTAGTGTTGGTCATGTCTTGTCCTTTCAGCGGCTGCGGAGCCAGGCGATGTAGGGCAGGGCCACGACATACATCATGATCCCGTAGACGGCCGAGGGCAGAGCCAGCGGGCTGAACCCGCTGTCTGTCCCGGTGATCAGCGCCGCCAACGTGATCCCCAGCGTCGAATTCTGAATGCCGGTTTCAATTGAGACCGTTTTGCTTTCCGTCCACGACAGCTTTGCGGCACGGGCAATTCCCAATCCAATCGCCAACAGCGCAACGTTCAGCGTGATCAGACTCGCGCCCATGATCCCAAGGTTGTCGACGAACAACTGCCAGTTCCCGGCAAGCGCGGCGATCACGATCAGAACGAAAAGAACGGTGGCCGTCTTGGACAGCGGTGCGTCGATCCGTTCGGCAAATCCGGCTGCGAAATGGCGCAGGCTGACGCCGATGGCGACGGGCAGTGTGGTGATCAAGAACATTGCAATTGCCAGCCCGGTGATCGACACGTCGGGCGCGTCTTCGCCCATGAAGTGAGCGATGGTCCAAGCCGCCAAAACGGGAACGGTAATCATGGACAACAGGCTGATCACGGCAGTCAGGCTAACCGACAGCGCGACATCGGCCTTGGCCAGTTTGGACAGGATGTTGCTGGTGACCCCTCCGGGGCAAAAGCTAAGCAGCATGAACCCCACCGCGATCTCGGGCGGCAAAGCGAAGAGTTTGACTATGATGAAGGCTGCGACGGGCAGCAAAACAACTTGGCTTAGCGCGCCTATGGTAAAAGGATAACCCCGGCGCAGCACCCGTTGGAAGTCAGATACCTGAAGCCCAACACCAAGGGACAGCATGATAATGGCCAACGACAACGGCAGCCCGACATTTATTAGCAAATCCAAGAACAACTCCTCCCTCAGCCGTTCGGATCAGCCTAAGCGAGTGTTCAAGGCGCAGGCAACCGCGCCGTTAGGTCACATGTAGCGTTGGGCGAAACGGCGCAGGATTTCGCCGGGCTTGGTGACCTCGGCGGCGTGACAGATATCGATCAGGCGCTGGGCGTCTTCGGGCGGGAAATAGCCGAAATCCTTGTAGATATTGATGCGCTGTTCGAAATCTTGCGCGTTGGCCTCGGGGTGGAACTGCGTAGCATACACATTTTGACCCCAGCGGATCATCTGAAACGGACAGGGGTCCGAGGCCAGCAAGTGGACACATCCGTCGGGCAGGGATTGCACAGCCTCTTTGTGGCCGACGAAAGCCTCGAAACTGTCGCCCAGTCCGGCGGTCAGCGGGTCAAGCGCACCTTCATCTGTCAGTTGGCAGGTCGAGGGGCCGACGGGTTCTCCGAACTGTTTCTTGCTGACATCGCCGCCCAGATGCGCCGCGAGAATGCCCAATCCGTAGCAGCAGCCCATAAAAGGGTGATCATTCGCGGTGATCTGCGGCATCAAACCCATGATGGCCGCTTCGATACCTGCATCCATCTCGGATTTCGTCGCCGGATCATCACTGACACAGCCGGGGCCTCCACCTACGATAACACCGGCATAATCTGTCACATCCAGACCCGCGGGCAGGTCCTGACAATCCAGACGGATACGATGGGTCTGGTTCGTCGACAGACCGGTCTTGTCCAGAATCGAGGCGTATTCGGCGTCCGAAGCTTCGGTCTCGGGACGCAGTTGCAGGATCAGAAATCGTTTCATGCAGAGCCCTTACCCATCAAAGCGGCCAGAAGACAAGGATGGCAGGAACGGAAACTGCAACGATGAGGATTTCCAGCGGCAGCCCCATGCGCCAGTAGTCCCCGAACCGATATCCGCCAGGCCCCAGCACCAGCGTGTTGTTCTTGTGCCCGATCGGAGTAAGGAACGCGGCCGAGGCTGCCACGGCAACCGTCATCAGAAACGGATCGGGAGAGACTTCAAGCGTGCGAGCCATTTGGATGCCAACGGGGGCGGCGACGATGGCTGTGGCGGTGTTGTTCAGCACATCCGACAGGGTCATTGTAACAACCATCAATACCGTCAGGATCGCCCATGCGGGCAGGCCATCCGTCAGTTGCACTAGCGCATTGGCGATCAATTCGGTGCCGCCTGATGTCTCCAGAGCACTGCCCAGCGGGATCATCGATCCCAGCAGCACAACGACCGGCCATTCTATATGGTTATAGAGATCGGCAATCGGCAAGATTTTGGTCAGCACATAGGCGACTACGACAAACCCCAGAGCAATCGGTAGGTAGATCAGCCCGACACTTGCGGCCAATACCGCAGCGACAAACAGCCCGATGGCCAGCCAGGCCTTGTCATTAGCGGTGACGTTCAGGCCACGCGTGGCCAGCGGCAGGCAGCCCAGCCATTCGGTCACGTCGGCACTGCGGTCACGAGGGCAGAGCAGCAGCAGAATATCGCCTGCCTCGACTTCGGTCTTGCGGACCTGTTCGGTGATACGGCGACCCTGGCGCGAGATGCCCATCAGCACAGTGCTTTGCCGCCAGGCAAGCCCTAACCCTTGCGCGGTGCGTCCGGTGATGCGGGCGCTTTCGGTGGCAACAACCTCGATCACTTCCAGCCCGTCGCCCTCGGCCGTCAGCAACTCCTGCCTCCGCGTGTCCGAAAAATCGAGATTCAGCGCTGCACGGAATTCATCCAGTGCCTCGGGCCGCGCCTCAAGCACCAGCGCGTCGCCCGGTTTCAAGGTAGCATGGGCCGATCGTCCATAGCGCCGCTTGCCATCGCGGATCAAACCGATGATGGCGACGTCGGATTTCTCGGCGGCCTCATACAATTCGCTGACCCGCTTGCCGATATGCGCTGATTCCGGAGGGATGGTCAGTTCGGCGATGTATTCCGCCAGCGCCTCGGACGTTTCCTCTTGCGGGCCGCGGTTCGGGATCAGACGCCATCCGATCAAAGACACAAAGGCCAGCCCGGCAATGGCCGCTAACCCGCCGACAGGGGCGAAATCGAACATCCGGAACGGCTCGCCCAAGGTTTCGGCACGGATTGAGGCGATAATGATATTAGGCGGCGTCCCGATCAGGGTGGCCATACCGCCCAGAATGGTGGCAAAGCTCAGCGGCATCAGGGTCAGGCCTACCGACCGCCCCGCCTTGCGCGCGGTTTGAATGTCGACCGGCATCAACAAGGCCAGTGCGGCCACGTTGTTCATAAAAGCCGACAGAACAGCTCCGATCCCGCCCATCAGTGCGATATGCGCGCCAAGCCCGCGCGAGGCATCAACCAGCGTGCGCGTGATCAGAAACACCGCCCCCGACCGAACCAGCCCTGCTGAGACAACCAGAACTAACGCCACAATAATGGTTGCCGGATGTCCAAACCCGGCAAAGGCGTTGTCCACCGGCACGACGCCAAGAACGACCCCGATTAACAGCGCAGAAAACGCCACAAGATCATAGCGAAACCGCCCCCAAAGAAGCATTCCGAATACAGTGGCAAAAAGGGTGAAAAGAATAATCTGATCTGTCGTCATCCCGCCACCATACCCGCAAGGGGGCGTCTCGCAAGCCGCTCTCTTGATCCCATGCCCTGCAAACGTCTATATGAGCGCCGAATACGCAATCACTATCACGAGGACGCACCATGGCAGGCCACTCCAAATGGGCCAACATCCAGCACCGCAAGGGACGTCAGGACGCCGCGCGGTCCAAGCTGTTTTCCAAACTGTCGAAAGAAATCACCGTCGCCGCCAAGATGGGCGACCCCGATCCCGAAAAGAACCCACGCCTGCGTTTGGCAGTTAAAGAGGCCAAGTCGAACTCAGTCCCCAAGGACGTGATCGACCGGGCGATCAAAAAGTCGGTTGCGGGTGAAGGCGATGATTACGAAGAAATCCGGTATGAGGGTTACGGCCCTAACGGTGTGGCTGTGATCGTCGAGACGATGACTGACAACCGCAATCGCACCGCCTCGACCGTGCGTTCAACCTTTTCCAAGAATGGCGGCAATCTGGGTGAAACCGGCTCGGTCGGGTTCATGTTCGACCGCAAGGGCGAGGTGGTGTATCCGGCCACTGCAGGCGATGCGGACACCGTTTTTGAGGCCGCCATCGATGCCGGCGCCGAAGACGTCGAAAGCTCGGAAGACGGTCACATCATCTGGTGTGCTGACACCGACCTGAATGATGTGTCGAACGCACTGGAGGGCGCGCTGGGCGAATCCGAATCTACCAAGCTGATCTGGAAACCCACCACTACAACCGAGCTGGGGCTGGAAGACATGCAAAAGCTGATGAAGCTGGTCGATGCGCTGGAAGATGACGATGACGTACAGCGCGTGACCACGAACTTCGAGGCCACAGACGAGGTCATGGCGCAGCTTTAAGCGTTTTGAATTTCTGTTGGAAAACCCGGCCTCTGGTCGGGTTTTTTGCTTTGTGGGTTCTTGGCCGGTTGGACAGAACCCGATAGGCTTGACCAGAATATCTGTGCCCAAACGGCACATAATCTGATTGAGCGAATGACGGACAGCCCAGCCAGCCAACCCAAACGCAATATTCCTGTTCTGACCGGTCAGAGCATCCTGTCTCAGGTCGCGTGGACGCTTGGCAGCCCTTCAATCGTCCTGCCGTTTCTGGCCGTTTCTTTTGAATTGCCCATGTTCATCGCAGGCGCATTGGTGTCCATTCGGATGGTCGGCAGCATGATTTCGGATATCTTTCTGGCACAGCCGATTTCGGCGCGACAGCAGAAGAAACGCGGGATTGCCCTAACCGAGGTTTGTATAGGCGCCTGCCTTGTCATGGCTGTTTTGGTGGCCGCGACAGGGTTTGTTCCTGCAATTGCACTGGCCTTTGTCGCAGCGTTCTTCGTGATCGGCCTGATCGAAGAAATTCAATCGTTGATGTTAACGGATCTGATAGGGGATCAAGTGCAATCCAAATCGCGGATGATCATGCACTATCTTCAATTAGGTATAGGCGGGTTGGGAGCCATCGGATTGGCGCTGCTGGTGCATGAGATCACAAAGGAAAACCCACCGTTTTCCCGCCATTCCACCGTGATTGCGGTTTCGGTGGCCTTTTTCGTTCTGTCTGGCCTGTCCATTCTTGCGATCTCAGAAATCGCACGAGGGGATGAGGTCAAGGACACACCGCAAAGGGTGCGGAAACGGAAATTTTCAGAGAACTTTACCGATATTGCCGCCATGTTCGACCAGGCTTGGTTCCGTCGGTATCTGGTCATGCGGTTGCCCTTGGTCGTGGTCTCCCTGTCGGTGCCATTTTTTGCCCTGATCGCGGCCGAGGCACATCATGCCTCAGCCAAGGGACTGACGGCCATGATCATCTCATCCGCGTCGGGATATTTGGTCGCGGCACCGCTGTGGCAGCTGGTGAACATGAAATCCCACCGCGCCGTCATGGTGGCCGGAAACCTGATGGTTGCCGCGACAGGTGCCACGTTGGTCACTGTCCACTTTCTGGGTATTGATCACGCAGTCCATCTGCATGCTATCGCGCTGTTCGTTGTGACCGTGGCCGTAACTGGCATAAGCGGTGCGCGGCAGTTGTATTATTTGGACGTGGCCCCCAAGGATCAACGTGTCAAAGGCGCGGCGGCGATCAAAAGTATTTGCCGGATCACGGCGGTGATCCTGTCGGCGGCCTTGGCCGGGGTCGCCCATATGCATGAGGTTGCGTGGGCCATTGTGTTCATCACTATGGTCAGTCTGTTTGCTGCCCTCACCTGTTACCGCGTGGTCCTTCCCAACGCGGAAAAGGCCAAGGGCGCGCAACCGGGACAGTCATGATTGCGACGGAAGAAGCTCCTTTGCCGCGGTTTGTCTGACCGCGCGGGTCAGCGGAACCAGCGCAGAGGACAGAACGCGCCCCACCTGCCAAGTCAGACCCACGTCAAGAGGGGCCTCAGGCAGCAGCGGACGTAGTCGCCCATCATTTAGCGCGCTCTTCGCCAGCCCGACAGGGTTCATGCCCCAACCCAACCCAGCTATGGCCGCTTCCACAAACCCTTGCGGAGACGGCAGAAAATGCGAGGGTGGGGAAATCCGGCACCCCATCTGTTCGATGATCCACGTTCGTTGAAGGTTGTCCTTGCGGTTGAAGGTCAAGCAAGGGGCAAGGGCCAGCGAGCGTTCGTTTACACCCTCGGCAAACCATTGTTGCATATAGGCCGGGCTGGCGGTCGCGATGTAGCGCAGCGCGCCCAAGGCATAGGTGTCGCACCCCGAAACCGGCTGACCGCCTACCGTGATTGCAGCGCTGACCTCGCCGCGACGCAACCACTCGGCCGAGTGATCCTGATCATCCACCACCAGATCAAATAGCAGCCCATCCACCTGTGTTATGGCATCAATGAACCACGTGGCCAGAACGTCGGCAGGCACTGCCACGCGGACACGGGCCGGGCCGGTGCCTTGATCCAATGTCAGTTCGCGGGCCAGCTTCGCTTCGAGCAAACCGATATCCTCAGCATGCTGGGCAATACGCAGCCCCGCCGGTGTTCCGGTGCAAGGCGGTCCGCGATTGATCAATGCTGCCCCCACGCGATCTTCCAGTGCCTTGATCCGCTGGGATATGGCTGAAGGCGTCACAGTAAGTTCCGTCGCAGCTGCCTCAAAACTGCCGTGCCGCAAAATCGACGACAAAGCCGACAAGTGGTTGGGGTCGAGTATCATTAGCTAGACTTAATTAGGATCAACATCTTTAATTTGATAGGATGCCAAAATGCGCATAGTCAATGCCCCTGAACGCACAGGAGGCATTATGTCCGCATCCCTTTTCGCCGGTTTTTTACTGGGCTTCAGCCTCATCCTAGCCATCGGGGCACAAAACGCCTTTGTGTTGCGTCAGGGATTGCGGCGCGAACACGTTTTTCCCCTGTGTCTGACCTGCGCAGTGTCGGATGCCATCCTTATTGCCGCAGGTGTCGCGGGGTTTGGTGCGCTGGCCGAAGCGGCACCTTGGTTTGAGACCGTCATGCGATACGGAGGGGCGATCTTTCTGACGTGGTACGGGCTGCGCAGCCTGCAATCTGCGTGGCAGGGCGGGGCGGCGATGGACGTGACCAAAGGCCAACGCGCCAGCCTTCGGTCGGTGCTGCTGACGGTGCTGGCTTTTACCTGGCTCAACCCGCATGTCTATCTGGATACGGTAGTGTTGATCGGATCGATCTCGGCCCAGTATGATGACCGTCTGGCCTTCGCGAGCGGTGCGATGCTGTCCAGCTTCGTGTTCTTCTTTTCCCTCGGTTATGGGGCCAGGGTGCTGTCCCCGGTCTTTGTAAGACCGCGTGCCTGGCAGATTCTGGATGTGGTCATCGGTATTGTCATGCTGGGAATCGCACTGAAACTTGTTGCCATGTGAAGGGTTGTACCTGCGCAGGTTTCAGTGTTCAGGTTTCGGCATGAAAACGTCTGCAACCTCATACCGGCCCCTTGCGGGCATGTTCTGGATGTTTGCCGCCGGGCTGTCCTTTGTGGTGATGACGGCCTTGGTCAAATCGCTGGGCACAACAATGAGTCCGATCCAGGCGGCATTCATACGCTATGCTCTGGGATTGGTATTTCTGTTGCCGGCCCTGCGTTTGATCCTGTCGACTCATCTCACAAAGCGTCATCTGACCCTGTTCGGGCTGCGTGGGATCATTCACGCCTTTGCTGTGATGCTGTGGTTCTATGCAATGACCCAGATCCCCTTGGCCGAGGTCACGGCGATGAACTATATGACGCCGGTCTATGTCACGTTGGGTGCGGCGCTGTTCTTGGGTGAGCCGCTGGCCTTTCGCCGGATTGCGGCGATAATGGTGGCGTTGGTCGGTGTGGTGATCATCCTGCGCCCGGGGTTCAGAGAGGTTTCGACCGGTCACTTGGCCATGTTAGGAACTGCTCTGCTGCTTGGAGGGTCCTACCTGCTGGCCAAACTGCTGGTGCGCGATATTCCACCATCGGTGGTCGTGGCGCATTTGTCGATTTGGGTGACACTGGCGTTGATCCCCTTTGCCATCGCCGTTTGGCAGCCGCCCAGCTTGCGTGACATCTGGGTTTTGTTTCTGGTCGCCTGCTTTGCCACCGCGGGGCACTATTTCATGACGCTGGCCTTGCAGGCGGCTCCGGTGGCGGTCACGCAGCCGGTGACCTTCCTGCAATTGATCTGGGCCACGCTGCTGGGTGCGTTGGTTTTTCACGAAAGTGTTGACATCTGGGTTGTTGCCGGGGGTACGTTAATCCTGTCTGCCGTCAGCTTCATCGCCTGGCGCGAAGCGGTTCTGAACCGCAGCAACCTGACCACGCCCAGTATAGCCCCAAAACTCTAGCAGGTTTCAGCGTGCGGAAATGGTTATTGATTGACGAGTCAATAAAAACACCGTAGCGTTTTCCTACCAGTCATAGGGAGGGGACAGCTATGCCGAAACTCGGAATGGAGCCGATCCGCCGAGACGCAATCGTCCGGGCGACGATTGCCGAGCTTGGGTCGAAGAAATCCCTAGATGTGACCGTCAGCCAAATCGCCAAGCGGGCCGGCATGTCCAGCGCCCTTGCGCATCACTATTTCGGTGGCAAAGACCAGATTTTTCTGGCGGCGATGCAACGCATCCTGTCCGATTTCGGTGCCGAGGCGCGCAGCGAGCTTAAGGCAGCCGCACCGCAGGAGCGGGCGCAGGCCATCATCCGGGCCTGTTTTGCGCCCTCGTGCTTTACGCCCGATGTCATTGCTGCATGGATGACGTTTTACGTTCTGGCCCAAACCAACGATGACGCGCTGCGCCTGTGGCAGATCTATCAGGCGCGTATCCGTTCCAATCTTATTGATGCCCTGCGCCCGTTGATGAGCGACCCGGTCGAAGCGGCCGAGAATATGATTGCTCTGATTGACGGGCTGTATATCCGCGCCGCGCTGAGCGCGCCGAAAAAGCCGCAACTGGCGGTTAATCACGCATTGCGTGTCCTCAACACTCTGCTCGAGGCTGAAAAATGACAAAACCGAACATTCTGATCCTGATGGTGGATCAGCTCAACGGGACACTCTTTCCAGATGGTCCCGCAGATTGGCTGCATGCACCCAATCTGAAGAAATTGGCGGAAAGGTCGACACGGTTCGCCAATGCTTATACGGCCTCGCCGCTATGCGCGCCGGGGCGGGCCAGCTTTATGTCCGGCCAGTTGCCGTCGCGGACCGGCGTCTACGACAACGCCGCTGAGTTCCGCAGCGACATCCCCACCTATGCGCACCATCTGCGCCGTGCGGGGTATTACACTTGCCTGTCCGGCAAGATGCATTTCGTCGGCCCCGATCAGTTGCACGGGTTCGAGGATCGCCTGACCACCGATATCTATCCGGCCGATTTCGGCTGGACGCCCGACTACCGCAAACCGGGTGAACGGATTGATTGGTGGTATCACAACATGGGCTCGGTGACGGGCGCAGGCGTGGCCGAGATATCCAACCAGATGGAATACGACGACGAGGTCGCCTATAACGCCAAAACCAAGCTGTATGATCTGGCGCGCGGTAAGGATGACCGACCCTGGTGCGTAACCGTCAGCTTTACCCATCCGCATGATCCCTATGTGGCGCGCCGCAAGTATTGGGACCTGTACGAGGATTGCGAACATCTGCTGCCCGAGGTCGCGGACCTTGGCTATGACAACCAAGACCCGCACTCCAAGCGGATTTTTGACGCCAATGACTGGCGCAGCTTCGACATCACCGAAGAAGATATCCGCAAATCCCGCCGCGCCTATTTTGCCAATATTTCGTATCTGGACGACAAGATAGGCGAGATTCTTGAAGTGCTGGAAAGTACACGGCAAGAGGCGATCATCCTCTTTGTCTCGGATCACGGCGATATGCTGGGTGAGCGTGGATTGTGGTTCAAGATGACCTTCTTCGAGGGCTCGTCCCGTGTTCCGCTGATGATTTCGGCCCCTGACTTGCCTGCCGGCCGGATCGGCACGCCAGTTTCGACAATCGACGTTACGCCGACATTGGGTGCGTTGGCAGGTGTCGACATGGTCGAGATCGAACCTTGGACCGATGGGGAAGACCTCGTGCCGCTGGCCAAGGGCGTTGAGCGCACCGCGCCCGTAGCAATGGAATATGCGGCCGAGGCATCTTATGCCCCGCTGGTTTCGCTGCGCTATGGCAAGTGGAAATACAACCGCTGCGCGCTGGACCCGGATCAGTTGTTCGATCTTGAGGCCGACCCGCACGAACAGGCCAACCTGGCCGAAGACCCGTCGCATGCCGGAACGCTGGAAACGCTGCGCGCCAAGTCCGAGGCCCGTTGGGATCTGGATCAGTTCGACGCGGATGTCCGCGCCAGCCAGGCCCGCCGCTGGGTGGTGTACGAGGCGCTGCGGCAGGGTGGGTATTACCCGTGGGATTACCAGCCGCTGCAGAAGGCATCGGAACGCTACATGCGCAATCACATGGATCTGAATGTCGTCGAGGAAAACGCTCGTTTTCCGCGTGGCGAATAGACTTATCAACCTAATCGAAGATTCCTCGCCGAAAATTCGCAACTTGGTTCGGCGGGGCATGGAGACCAAATAATGGAAGCAGATTTCGTCATCGTTGGCGCAGGATCCGCAGGATGCGCGATGGCTTATCGCCTCAGCGAGGCTGGGGCCTCGGTTCTGGTGATCGAACATGGTGGCACCGATGCCGGTCCGTTCATCCAGATGCCCGCGGCGCTGAGCTATCCGATGAATATGTCGCGCTATGACTGGGGCTATCATTCTGAACCCGAGCCGCACCTGAATAACCGCCGTCTGGCCTGTCCGCGTGGCAAGGTGATCGGTGGGTCATCCTCGATCAACGGCATGGTTTATGTGCGAGGTCATGCGCGTGACTTTGATACCTGGGCCGAGATGGGGGCTGATGGCTGGTCCTATTCGGATGTGCTGCCCTACTACAAGCGTATGGAGACCTGGCATGATGGTGGCCATGGTGGTGATCCTGAATGGCGCGGCACTGATGGGCCGCTGCATGTTTCGCGCGGTCCCCGTGAAAATCCGCTGTTTCAGGCCTTTGTCGATGCTGGTCAGCAAGCTGGCTATGAAGTTACTGGAGATTATAACGGCGAAAAACAGGAAGGCTTTGGCCCGATGGAGCAGACCGTCTGGAAAGGGCGGCGCTGGTCGGCTGCGAATGCTTACCTGAAGCCTTCGCTCAATCGTGAAAACTGCGATATCGTGCGCGGGCTGGCCGCGCGCGTGGTGATAGAGAACGGCCGTGCGACGGGTGTTGAGCTGGTGCGTGGTGGTAAAAAGGAAATTATCCGTGCGCGGCGCGAGGTGGTGTTGGCCGCATCCTCGATCAACTCGCCCAAGCTGCTGATGTTGTCGGGCATTGGTCCGGCGGCACATCTGGCCGAACATGGGATCGAAGTTGTCGCTGATCGCCCCGGTGTGGGGGCGAATTTGCAGGACCATCTGGAGCTTTATATCCAACAGGCTTCGCTGCAGCCGATCACGCTGTATAAGCACTGGAACCTAATCAGCAAGGGCTTGATCGGGGCGCAGTGGCTGTTTACCAAAACCGGCCTTGGCGCGTCGAACCAGTTCGAAAGCGCGGCCTTCATCCGGTCGAACCCCGGTGTCGAATACCCGGACATCCAGTATCACTTCCTGCCGATTGCTGTCCGGTATGACGGGCAGGCGGCGGCCGAGGGGCATGGCTTTCAGGCGCATGTAGGGCCGATGCGTTCGCCTTCGCGCGGGGCTGTCACGCTGCGTTCGAACAAGCCCGAGGACGCGCCGGTGATCCGGTTCAACTACATGAGCCACGAAACGGATTGGGAGGACTTCCGCAAATGTATCCGCCTGACCCGCGAGATTTTCGGGCAAGATGCGTTCAAACCCTATGCGGGCAAGGAAATCCAGCCGGGTGCCGACGTGCAGACAGACGAAGAGCTGAATGGCTTCATCGCCGAACATGCCGAAAGCGCCTATCACCCCTGCGGCACCTGTCGCATGGGTCGGGCCGATGACAAGAATGCGGTGGTCGATCCTGAGGGTCGTGTAATTGGTGTGGACGGCCTGCGCGTCGCCGACAGCTCGATCTTTCCGCAGATCACCAACGGCAACCTCAACGCGCCGTCGATCATGGTGGGTGAGAAAATGTCGGATCATCTGTTGGGTAAAGAAGCCCTGCCGAAAGCCAATGACCGTCCGTGGATTCATCCGGCATGGGCAACAGCGCAGCGGTGATTTGATCCGCGTCAAAGCAGGGTGTGGAAAAGACGTATAGACCTGAATCGCAACGACATATTTTGAGGAGCGAACAGGAATGTCCCACACCCCGCATGAACTGGCCGAAGAGTTTCCGGACAAGGTCGAGCTGATGAGCCAGCTCAAGCAATCGGATGCACATTTTGCCCGGCTGGCGGATGAGTATCACGAGATCAACCGCATCGTGCATCGGGCCGAGACCAACATCGAACCAGTCGAAGATCTGACCGAGGGTGAAATGCGCAAGAAGCGCGCGGCGCTCAAGGATGAGATCTGGGCGATCTTGTCGAAAGCCTAAACCTTAAGGCGGGGGCGATGCCCCCGTCGCCGCAGGCCGCGACTCCCCCGAAGTATTTTCAGGCCAGGTGAAGATCAGGTGACCTTATATGGCAGGGTTCCACGGGTGTGGGCGTCGATCGACAGGCGGCGTTCCAGCGGCGGGACCGAGCGTTGGTGGCAGGTTTGCCGTTCGCAGATACGGCACGAGATGCCGATGGGCTCATAGGCGCTGGCGTTATTGATGTCGAGATTGTCGGCATAGACCAGCGCTTCGGCGTGGCGGATTTCGCAACCAAGCGCGATGGCATAGCGACGCACCGGCGCGCCATAGGAACCGCCCGATTTCGAAACATCCCGAGCCAGAGAGATATAGCGCACGCCGTCGGGTGTTTCCGCCAGTTGCCGCAGGAAATGGCCGGGCGTTTCAAATGCACGGTGGACGTTCCACAGGGGGCAGGCACCGCCGAAACGTGCAAATTGCAGGCGAGTGGCCGAATGGCGTTTGGTGATCGTACCAGCCTGATCAACGCGGACAAAGAAGAACGGGATGCCTTTGGCACCGGGGCGTTGCAGTGTGGAAAGCCGGTGTGCCACTTGTTCGATTGACGCGCCGAACCGGTTGCTGAGCAGTTCCAGATCGTGGCGATAATCCTGCGCTGCGGTCAGAAAGGCGTCGTAAGGCATCAAGGACGCCCCGGCGAAATAGTTGGCCAAACCGATCTTGGCGATGGCGCGGGCTTCCTCGCTTTGGAACTTGGCGAAGTCCAGGGTGGCTTCGAGCAGTTTGTCCTGGCTGATAAGCGCCAACTGCAGCAACAGTTGAAACACTTGTGTTTGCGGCGCGATACGGGACGAGAGTTGCAGTGTCTTGCTGTCAGCGTCGTATTTCCGTGTTTCGGGGATATCGACAAATTGCACCCGAATGTCGCGCTCATTAAGACTGTTGATCGCTTCCGCCCTTATGCCATCGGCCTTACCAGCGCGGGTCGAAAAATGTTCGGCCGCGCGGTCGACCGCGTCGATGTAGTTGTCGCAATAATGGAAAAAGTCACGCACCTCTTCCCAGGGGCTGGCCTGAATCTGCGCGTCCTCGCGACCCAAAGCTTCGTCCAGCGAAGCGAGCCGTTCATGGGTTTGGCGATAGGTGCGGTGCAGTGCGATGAACGCGCGCGCCAGCGCAGGGGCGTTCGAGGCCGTCAGGCGCAGATCGGCCAGTGGTGGTATGGCGTCATCGAAAACCGGGTCGGCCAAAGCCTCGCGCATGTCCGAGACCAGACGCTCGCTGTCGCCGGTGCTCAGCTCGGTCACATCCATACCGAACTCCTGTGCCAGAGCCAGAACAACTGTGGTCGAGATCGGCCGGTTATTATTCTCCATCTGGTTTAAGTAGGGCAAAGAGACGCCCAATTTGGTGGCGAATTCCTTTTGCGTCAGGGTCAGGCGCGTGCGCATTTCGCGCAGTTTCGCACCGGCATATAGCTTTTGAGTGGCCATGGCGTTTCTTTGCAACTTTTCCGTTGTGGCAAGCTAACTTTGCAAACCATGCGGTGCAAGCTGTGTTACAAGCCCAGTTGCCTCTCGCGTCGGATGACGGACGCAATCGCGCAGATCGCCAGCGCCGATGTTGCCAGCATCAGCCAAAGCAGGGGCATGGCGCCGGTTTCATGGGTCAGCAGCGTCCCGGCCAGGGCGCTGAGGCCCGCGCCACCGCCCAGCATGATCGCGCCACTGAGGCCCGAGGCGGTGGCGGCCAGATGCGGACGAACCGACAGGGCGCCCGAGGTCGCGTTGGGGATCGTCATGCCGTTGCCAAGGCCCACAAAGGTCATGAGGCCAAAGAAGCTGAGCGCGGTGCCAAAACCTGCCAGAAACAGGATGGCCGACAAGGCAACACCCATCGCGTTCAGCCAACATCCCCAGTATACCATCCGGTTCACGCCAAATCTGACCGAGTATCGACCGCTGAGAAAATTGCCGACAAAATACCCGACAGCAGGAGCGCCGAAATAGATGCCGACCTGCGCGGCACTGAGGCCGAACAATTCCGTACCGATGAAGGGCGCGCCGCCCAGATAGGCAAAAAACGCGCCCGAAGACAGGGCAGAGGACAAGGAATAGCCCCAGAACCGAGGTGAGCGCAGCAGCTCTGGATATTCTCGGAATTGCTGTACCAGCGTTTTACCGCTTTTGGCGGAGGTTTCCCCAAAGTCGACAAAGGTCAATGCCAGCGTCAAAGCGCCCAGGCCGAAAGGCAGCCAGAAATTAGCTTTCCACCCAAAGCTTTCCTCAAGCAGGCCGCCGATGGCAGGGCCGATCATCGGTACGATGGCCATGCCCATGGTCACATAGCCGATCATCGAGGCCGCCTGATCCTGATCATAAAGATCCCGGACGGCTGCTCGGCTCAGCACCATGCCGACCACCACGATGGCCTGGCACATTCGAAAGGCTAGAAAAACCTCGGCCGTCGGCGCATAGATACAGCCCAGCGTGGCGATCAGAAACAGCGCCAATCCCCACAGTAAAACAGGGCGACGCCCCGCTTTATCCGCAATCGGGCCGATCAGTACCTGCAGCACCGCATTGACCAGCAGGTACAGCGCGATGGAAAGTTGCATGACCTTGTAGTCGGTCTGAAAATGCAGCGCCATATTTGGGAGGCTGGGCAAGAACAGGTTCAGGCTGAGGGCGGACAGCCCCGACAGCAAAACCAGCGTGAAAATGGTGGGTGGCGACCGACGCGCCATAGGCGAACTAAACTGCATGGTTCACATGTATAGTGACCGTTTCAGGGAATGCTATCCAAGACGGTGTTTCAGTATGAAACTTTGCAATTTTACAGTTTTCCATAACTTTGTTGCCAAAGGTTTGCAAATTTGCCGAAATGTACTTTGGCAACGGCATCCGTGCGTATAGTGTTCGCCTAAATTTCACAGGGAATTAGCGCCATGAAAGACATCCTGACTGAGCTTGAAGACCGCCGCAACGACGCCCGTCTTGGGGGTGGGCAAAAGCGTATCGACGCGCAGCACGGCCGCGGTAAGTTGACAGCACGCGAGCGGATCGAACTGTTGTTGGATGAAGGCAGTTTCGAAGAGTTCGACATGTTCGTCAACCATCGTTGCACTGACTTTGGGATGGAAAATCAAAAGCCTGCGGGTGATGGTGTGGTCACCGGCTGGGGCACAGTCAATGGCCGCATGGTCTATGTGTTTAGTCAGGACTTCACCGTGTTTGGTGGTTCGCTGTCGGAAACCCATGCGCAGAAGATTTGCAAGATCATGGATATGGCGATCCAAAACGGCGCGCCTGTAATTGGAATCAACGACTCGGGGGGTGCGCGAATCCAAGAAGGCGTGGCTTCGCTGGCCGGTTATGCCGAAGTGTTTCAGCGCAACATCATGGCTTCGGGCGTCGTTCCTCAGATCAGCGTGATCATGGGGCCATGTGCGGGCGGTGCGGTTTACAGCCCGGCGATGACCGACTTTATCTTTATGGTCAAAGACACGTCGTACATGTTTGTGACCGGCCCCGATGTGGTGAAAACCGTGACAAACGAAGTTGTCACGGCAGAGGAACTGGGTGGTGCGTCGACCCACACCAAGAAGTCCTCGGTCGCTGATGGCGCGTTTGAAAACGACGTCGAAGCACTGGCCGAGGTGCGCCGTCTGGTCGATTTCCTGCCGCTGAACAACCAAGAGAAACCGCCCGTTCGTCCGTTCTTTGACAGCCCCGAACGGGTTGAAACCTCGCTGGATACTCTGATCCCAGACAATCCCAACACGCCCTACGACATGAAAGAGCTGATCACCAAGGTGGCGGATGAGGGCGATTTCTACGAAATTCAGGAAGATTACGCCAAGAACATCATCACCGGTTTCATCCGGCTGGAAGGACAGACTGTGGGTGTCGTGGCGAACCAGCCGATGGTTCTGGCCGGATGTCTGGACATTGACAGCTCGCGCAAGGCAGCACGGTTCGTGCGGTTCTGCGACTGTTTCGAAATCCCGATCCTGACGCTGGTGGACGTGCCCGGATTCCTGCCGGGGACGTCGCAGGAATATGGCGGGGTGATCAAGCACGGCGCCAAGCTGTTGTTTGCCTATGGTGAAGCGACGGTTCCAAAGGTCACCGTGATTACTCGCAAAGCCTATGGTGGCGCCTATGACGTTATGGCCTCCAAGCACCTGCGCGGCGATTTCAACTATGCTTGGCCCACAGCTGAAATCGCGGTGATGGGTGCCAAGGGCGCGACTGAGATCATCCACCGTGCCGATCTGGGCGATGCCGAAAAGATCGCGCAGCACACGCAGGACTACGAAGATCGCTTTGCCAACCCCTTTGTTGCGGCTGAGCGCGGTTTCATCGACGAGGTGATCATGCCGCAATCCACCCGCCGCCGAGTGTCGCGCGCGTTTGCCAGCTTGCGCAACAAGCAGCTGAAAAACCCGTGGAAAAAGCACGACAACATTCCGCTGTAACAGACTGCGCTGAATGACCTGCCCTTTGCAGAATGCTCCTTGGGCGGGTCATGGCAAGGGTAACTGTCGGTACGTTTGACTTTGAGGCCAAAGCTGCTAGATGAGACGTCTTACCAGATACATACACGCGCGGGCCGAAAGCCATGCGCGCGCGATCCCGGAGAGAGGAGCCCACTTGTGGGTCTGGGATCGCGCTTTTGTACTGGCGTTTCTGGCATGGACCTCCCCTGCAATCGCTCAATCCGAAAACCTGTTGCCTGTCCCCTCTGGTCAGCCGGTGCATCTGAGTGATGTGCTGCTGGACAACAACCCGGGCGAGCTGTGGGTCAGGTTCCGTTTTATCGCGCCCAAGATCGGATCGGACGTTGGACGGATCGGGTATGATGTGGCCTCGGTGGACATGGAACATCTGTGCCAAACCCTTGCGGTGGCTTATGTCGCGAAATACGAGCTTAATCCGGCGCGGGTCGTGATATCGCTTTCTGATCGACCCCTTGAATTCGGGCGATCTTCACCTGATGCAACTCAGTATTTTGAAGCCTACCGGCTGGAGCAATCCCAATGTATCTGGGAGGGGCTCTGACCATGAAACCCCGTTTTCACCACGTCCGAGCGTTCCTAGACACCAAAGCGACTTTGGAGGTGCGCGAAATGACCCCGTCTGCAATCGGGTACGAGTTTGTTTCCCCGAATACATCGAACAACGAGGTGCTGGCATGCTAAAGCACCGCGGATTCCCCGGACGTCTGGCCGGAACTGATTTTCAGTTCACCATTCGCCGCGCCAATCCCAAGGGCGTAACCCCGATTGCCCGGCGCGAGCGGTTCCGTGACCGCAAACCCGCCGATCGCCGCGCGGATGCGGCGTTTATGGAAGCGCTGTGGCAGAATTTCGGAGACCAGCCGTTCGAGCGTGGCAACCTGGACGCCGGTCGCCTAAGCTGGTTGTTCGAGCGTGAGGTGATCGCGGCGGAGGATCCGTTCGATCCGGCCAGCTATGATGCGCTGCTGGTGATTGATGTGGACGCGGCGCGCATGTCGTTCCCCGATATCTTCGACGGGATACGCTGATCCGTGCAACCCGCTGTCGCGCATATCCATTCGGGGGAAACTTCGGAAAAAACCCTGCCCAGGATCGGGCAGGGTGGATTTGTGTGCCTAGAAATTCAGCTGGGCCGCGAATTGAACTCGGTCCGAGTCAAATGTCCGGCCTGTAGACGCGTCGTTGCGTTCGCCAAAGAAATATTCGGCGCTGAACGTCAGGTCGTCGGTTGCCTTGTAGAAGGCATTGACGTGGATTGTCTCAAGCTCGGTAAAAGCCAGAGTTCCGGTCGAGGTGGGCAGGTCGTAATCTTCTTCGCCATAGGCAATGCCGACATTCCACTTTTCGCTAATTTGCTGCCGGAATTCGACGGTAAAGCCGTCAACGTCGTTGGCCTCTCCACTGACGATGGCGTCCCCGAAGCCGATCAGATAGGGGCCAAGCGCTTCGCCGTCGACGTAGTTGACCTGAAACAGACCACCTTCCCAGGGACGGATACCAGCCGACAGAGTAAAGCCGGTTTGATCAACTTCGACATCACCGGATTGTGCCCTGCCGTACAAGGCCGAGGCTCGGGCGATGTATTTCCCGTCATTATATTCCGCCGACGCCGTCAGAACCGGATCGTCGGAATTCGAAGCGCCGACATTTTCTTCAACCGACAGGGCAAAGGTTGCGTTGCCGCCAATCTTATTCGTAAAGCGCACCTGAGGGACACGCGCGAAGGGGATACCAACGGGGCCGTTGAATTCCACAGAGGTCGGGTAGGTATCCAGCGGCTGGAAGTTGGTCCAGTACTGACCGATCAACCAGTGGTCACCGATTGTGATGTTGGCGTGTCTCAGACGCAATTCGGCCGGACCGTCCGTACCGCCGGAGAAAAGATCCAGTTCCAGTTGACCACCGATATCGCCCAACGCACTTGGCGTCGTCGTGCGCAATCCGACCCGAGATTGGCGAACCGTGGCGCCAAAGGTTCCATCCGTGGCAAATTGGGGCTCACCAATCCGCGACGTATCGGCCAAATCGCCAAGTTCAAAATCCGTATCGTAGAAAAAGTCGGCCTTGACGTAGCCATAGAGATCCAAGGTGGTGTTTCCGATCCTCAGGTCTCCGTCTCCGCCCCCAGAGCCGGTATTTGCGGTCTCCAGCGCCTCGACGCGGGCGCGCAGCGCATCCAGTTCAGCCTGGGTTCCGGCATCTTGAGCGAGCGCGAGCGTGCCCGTGACGCTAAGCGCAGAGGCAGCAAGCAAGAGTGCCTTTTTTCTATTTGTAATCATGCAGTTGATTCCTTGTGTGCGAGTGTGCCCACGCAAAGTTTCACGCAAACGTCAGTGGGGGAAATCACGAGAACGGCAAAGAAAGCGCCGTTTTCCTCAAGCAAAATTGTGCAAAGAGCCGGTATTTTTCACAGCAAAGTGAACAGATCTGTCAACCATACGTTCGCAAAGACTTTTTCAAATGGGATCAGTGAACTGAAACGTGATGTTGCACATGCAGAAAACTGCCTCGGAAGCGCGAATTGTAACGGAAGTGTGACTGATTCAGAGGATGGCGTTTTCCAGTCGGGACGACCCGGTGTCGGCACGATTTTGCGCGAGAATTCGCCTTATGGGCGAATTCTGGCCGGAAATTTGGGTGGAAACAATACTTTGTTTGCGGCCTCATTTGTGCCGTGCAATGTGATCAGGCCGTGCGGCTCTACTTTGCCTGCGCCGCACAAGCACCTACTATTCCGTACCCCTTCCTTCCGCGGGCAGGTTTGTGAAACCCACAAAATCCTGCCCGCGTTTTTCTTTGCGCACAATGCAGGCTTAATGCGGCATAAATCTGCGCAAAACATCCATTTCCAGCGCTTGTTATTGAATAACAGCGCTTGGTTCCGGCATCTGCGCCCCAATGCATCAAGAAAGCTAAAGGGGCAGAACACATGCGAATCTCAAAATTCTTCCTGGCCGTTGCGACCTGCGCGGGCCTTGCTGCCTGCGGCGACTCATTCGGTGAACAGGCGTTGCTTGGCGGCGGCGCAGGGGCACTGGGTTCGGCGGTCATCGGAGCGGATCCGTTTGTCGGCGCAGCAGTCGGGGCTGCGGGCAACGTGCTGTACTGCAAAACACAGAAGAACTGTTACTAACCAAGAATTCGGGGCGCCCGCCGCTCCGGTTGCCATTGCGCATCACGCCGTCGCAGGGTTTACGCCCTGCGGCGGCGTTTTGCGTTTCCAGAACATCAAGACAAAGGACGTTCCATGTTCAACAAGATCCTGATCGCCAACCGGGGTGAGATCGCCTGCCGGGTCATCAAGACTGCACGCAAGATGGGTATCGGCACAGTTGCCATATACTCGGACGCGGACAGACAAGCGTTGCATGTATCGATGGCAGATGAGGCCGTACACATCGGCCCGCCGCCCGCGAACCAGTCCTATATTGTGATCGACAAGGTGATGGATGCCATCCGCCAGAGCGGGGCGCAGGCGGTGCATCCGGGTTACGGTTTTCTGTCTGAAAACGCCAAATTCGCCGAGGCATTGGATGCCGAAGGCGTGGCTTTTGTGGGTCCCCCGGTTGGTGCGATTGAAAGCATGGGTGACAAGATCACCTCGAAGAAAATCGCGCAGGATGCGGGTGTTTCGACTGTTCCCGGTTATATGGGCCTGATCGAAGACGCCGATGAGGCGGTGAAGATTTCGAACGAAATCGGTTATCCGGTCATGATCAAGGCCAGCGCTGGTGGTGGCGGTAAAGGCATGCGGATCGCGTGGAACGACGAAGAAGCGCGCGAGGGGTTCCAGTCCTCCAAGAACGAGGCCGCGAATTCGTTTGGCGATGACCGGATTTTCATCGAGAAATTTGTGACCCAGCCGCGCCATATCGAGATTCAGGTACTGTGCGACAGCCACGGCAACGGGATTTATCTGGGAGAACGCGAATGCTCGATCCAGCGCCGCAACCAGAAAGTCGTGGAAGAAGCCCCGTCGCCCTTCCTTGACCCCGAAACCCGCAAGGCGATGGGCGAACAAGCTGTCGCTCTGGCCAAGGCTGTGAACTACGCCAGCGCGGGTACGGTGGAATTCATCGTGGATGGCGAAAAGAACTTCTACTTCCTTGAAATGAACACACGCCTGCAGGTGGAACACCCAGTGACCGAGTTGATCACCGGCGTCGACCTGGTCGAACAGATGATCCGCGTTGCTGCGGGTGAGCCTCTGTCCATCACGCAGGACGACGTGACCCTGACCGGCTGGGCCATCGAAAACCGTCTGTATGCTGAAGACCCGTATCGCAACTTCCTGCCGTCGATTGGCCGTTTGACCCGCTATCGCCCGCCACAGGAAACCGCAGCTGGCCCGATGTTGGACAACGGCAAGTGGCAGGGTGACGCGCCCAATGGTGAGGCCGCCGTGCGCAATGATACCGGTGTCTATGAGGGCGGCGAGATCAGCATGTATTACGACCCCATGATCGCCAAGCTGTGTACCTGGGCCCCGACCCGTGAAGCCGCGATTGAGGCGATGCGTGTAGCGCTGGACAGTTTCGAGGTCGAAGGCATCGGTCACAACCTGCCGTTCCTGTCCGCAGTGATGGATCACCCGAAATTCGTCAGCGGCGATATGACAACGGCCTTCATCGCCGAAGAATATCCCGACGGGTTTGAAGGTGTAATCTTGCCCGAGGCCGACTTGCGTCGCATCGCGGCCTCATGCGCGGCGATGCATCGTGTTGCTGAGATTCGCCGCACCCGTGTTTCCGGCCGCATGGATAATCACGAGCGTAAGGTCGGAACCGATTGGACCGTCACCCTGCAAGGTCAGGATTTCGAACTTGCCATCGAGGCGGATCATGACGGGTCAACGGTTACGTTCACTGACGGTGCGGTGATGCGTGTTGCATCAGATTGGACACCGGGCGATCAGCTTGCGTTGCTAGATGTAGACGGCGCTCCGCTTGTTCTGAAGGTCGGTAAAATCTCTGGCGGCTTCCGTATTCGCAATCGAGGTGCTGACCTGAAAGTTCATGTCCGTACGCCGCGTCAGGCAGAACTGGCCAAGCTGATGCCCGAGAAGTTGCCACCTGATACTTCGAAAATGTTGCTGTGCCCGATGCCCGGCCTGATCGTGAAGATCGACGTCGAAATAGGTCAGGAGGTTCAGGAAGGTCAGGCGCTTTGTACGGTCGAGGCGATGAAGATGGAAAACATCCTGCGCGCCGAGAAGAAAGGCGTGGTAGCCAAGATCAACGCAGGCCCCGGCGACAGTCTGGCCGTGGACGACGTGATCATCGAGTTCGAGTGATCATGTCCGCGCGTTCGTCATATATCCAAATGGTCCCGGCGTTTTGCGCCGGGTGCTTTGGGCGTGGCGAATGCGTTCAGCCGCCCTGGCGCCGCTCGCGAATCTCGCGTTCGCGCAGGGGGGTTTTGTCGATGGACCGGCCGATTTCACGCACGCTCCATGGGGACGGTTTGCGCAGTTTGACCACGCCGTCCTTGTCTACGAATACCATTTGGAACCCGCGAGGCCGCAGCTGCGACCGGATCGGAGACCGCGCCGAAGGGTCGGTGTCGGTCAGCACGACCACATCACGGTCGCGCATCGCTGCCTCGCCTTCGGTCAGCATATCGATCTGTTGCTGGAACCGCGGGTCGGCTGGCGTGTCGGCAAAAACGACGATGGGCCGTTTGACCCAAAGAAACTCACTGAGATCGCTGTCACCAGTAGGGCGAACAAATTCGTCTTCCACCGGTGCGGACCCGTCGGCAGCCAAGGCGGCCAGCGGGAATAGTGCCGAGAAAACAAGGGCAAGCGTTCGTATCATGGGGCCTCCTGTTGAATTGAATATAGCCCCTGCGTCGGTGAATGCGACCGGCGAATTGCATCAAAGGTTCAAAATTTTGCGTAAAGCGCTGTCTGAACCAACCCGTCCGAACACCACAACGCGCAGGCCAGGCCCCAGCGCGACCCGAATTGAAAAAAGGATATCGCTATGACCGATACGAAAGACTGGCGCGCGCTAGCCGAAAAAGAGCTGCGCGGGCGTCCGTTGGAGGACCTGACGAAAGAGACGTTGGAAGGCATCGACGTCAAACCGCTCTATACGCAGGAGGACACTGCAAATCTTCCGCATATGGGATCGTTGCCCGGTTTCGGTCCGTTTACGCGCGGGGTGAAGGCGACGATGTATGCGGGGCGGCCGTGGACAATTCGCCAGTATGCCGGGTTTTCGACGGCCGAGGAATCGAACGCTTTTTACCGCCGCAATCTGGCTGCGGGCCAACAGGGCGTCTCGGTTGCTTTCGATCTGGCGACGCATCGGGGCTATGACAGTGACCACCCGCGCGTGGTTGGTGATGTCGGCAAGGCTGGTGTGGCCATCGACAGCGTTGAAGATATGAAAATCCTGTTCGATGGCATCCCGTTGGACAAGGTCTCGGTTTCGATGACGATGAACGGTGCGGTGATCCCCATCCTTGCCAGCTTTATCGTGGCGGGCGAAGAGCAGGGGCACGACAAATCCGTCCTGTCGGGCACCATTCAGAACGACATTCTGAAAGAGTTCATGGTGCGCAACACATATATTTATCCGCCCGATCCTTCGATGAAGATCATCTCGGATATTATTGAATTCACGTCGAATGAGATGCCCAAATTCAATTCGATCTCGATCTCCGGCTATCACATGCAGGAAGCCGGAGCGAACTTGGTGCAGGAGCTGGCCTATACTTTGGCGGACGGGCGTGAATACGTACGCGCCGCAACGCAGGCCGGGATGGATGTGGACAAATTTGCTGGACGCCTGTCGTTTTTCTTTGCCATAGGCATGAACTTCTTCATGGAGATTGCCAAACTGCGTGCCGCACGCACCTTGTGGCACCGGGTTATGACCGAGTTCGGAGCAAAATCCGAGCGGTCGAAGATGCTGCGCACCCACTGCCAGACTTCTGGTGTGTCGCTTCAAGAGCAGGACCCTTACAACAACGTGATCCGCACCGCCTATGAGGCGATGAGTGCGGTTCTGGGCGGTACCCAATCGCTGCATACCAACGCGCTGGACGAGGCGATTGCGCTGCCCACCGATTTCTCGGCACGCATAGCGCGGAATACTCAGTTGGTACTGCAGGAAGAAACCGGCGTGATCGATGTGGTCGATCCGCTTGCCGGGTCCTACTACATCGAAAGCCTGACCAATGAACTGGTCGAAAAGGCCTGGGCATTGATGGAAGAAGTCGAGGAAATGGGCGGTATGACCAAGGCCGTAGCCTCGGGTATGCCGAAACTGCGGATCGAAGAAAGCGCCGCCCGTCGTCAGGCGATGATCGACCGGGGTGACGAGGTTATCGTCGGGGTCAACAAATACCGCAAGGAACAGGAAGACCCGATCGACATCCTGGACGTCGACAATGTCGCCGTGCGTGAGGCTCAGGTGGCACGTCTGGAACGCATTCGCGCCACTCGCGACGAAGCTGCGTGCCAACAAGCGCTGGACGCACTGACCAAGACCGCCCGCGAGGGTGGCAACCTGCTGGCTGCTGCGGTCGAGGCCGCCCGCGCCCGCGCATCCGTAGGAGAGATCAGCATGGCAATGGAGAAAGAATTCGGCCGCCACCGCGCCGAGGTGAAGACTTTGGCCGGTGTCTACGGCGCGGCTTACGAAGGTGATGAGGGCTTTGCTGCGATCCAGAAATCCATTGAGGAGTTCGCCGAAGCCGAAGGCCGTCGCCCCCGTTTGCTGGTGGTCAAGATGGGGCAGGACGGGCATGACAGAGGTGCCAAAGTCATCGCCACAGCCTTTGCCGATATCGGGTTTGACGTGGACGTTGGCCCGTTGTTCCAAACACCTGCCGAAGCTGCGCAAGACGCAGTTGATAACGATGTGCATGTGGTTGGCATTTCCTCGCAAGCCGCGGGGCACAAGACACTGGCGCCGCAACTGGTTGAGGAACTCAAGAAAGCCGGGGCAGAGGACATCATTGTGATCTGTGGCGGCGTGATCCCGCAGCAGGATTATCAGTTCCTTTATGACCATGGTGTTAAGGCGATCTTTGGTCCGGGAACCAATATCCCCGAGGCCGCGCAGGATATCCTGCGTCTGATCCGAGAAGCAAAAGGCTGAGGCCAGCCAAGATTTTTCGCCGAAAAATCTTGTGATTCACCGCCGTTGGCGAAAACATGCGACCAGATCCATCGGGATCTGGTCGTTTTTTGTTGGAGGCAGCGCACGTGTTACTGGATCATTTGGCGGTTGCGGGCGAAACATTGGAAGAAGCCTCGGCCCATATCGAACAGGCATTGGGAGTGCCACTGCAGGCGGGCGGTAAACATGATGCTTTCGGCACGCACAACCGGTTACTGGGTTTGCGGGATGAGCTTTATCTCGAGGCCATCGCGATTGATCCGCAGGCACCAAAACTAAAGCGCACACGGTGGTTCGATCTGGATCGATTTTCTGGCCAGCCGCGCCTAACAAACTGGATATGCCGGGTCTCAGATATCCAGGCCGCACTGTCCATATTCCCAGATGGCGTAGGCCAACCAATTGACCTGACCCGAGGCGCGCTGAGGTGGCAAATGGCGGTCCCGCCCAACGGGCGGCTGCCATTCGACAATCTGTTTCCTGCGCTCATTCAATGGCACGGCGATCTACACCCGGCGCGTATGTTGCAAGGCAGTGGATGCCGCCTGAGACGTTTGGTGGTTTTTCATCCTGACGCTTTGGATCTGGCGCGGTTGCTGGGTAATCTGGAAACCGTGGTGTTCGATACCGGTCCGGCCGCCTTGCGGGCCGAGTTCGAAACCCCGCATGGCCCCCGCGTGCTGGAATGAAAATACGGCGCGCAAAGGTCGCGGACGCCGCCTCAATCGCGGAAATCACCAACACGATCATCCGCGATACGCTTGTGACCTTCACCACGGATGAGCGCAGCGTCGAAAGCATCGCCAAGGAAATCGTTTCTCGTGGGGACGGCTATTGGGTTGCGGGAAAAGGCAAGCAAGTTGTGGGTTTTGCCACCTACGGCCCATACCGCTCCGGGCCAGGTTACGCGCAGTGCCGCGAGCTTACGATCCAATTGGCACCTGATGCGCGGGGGCAGGGGGGTGGGAGGGCATTGATGGCGGCGCTTGAGACCGCCGCCCGGGTGGAAGGTGTGCATGTGCTGGTGGCCGGGATCTCCTCGGCGAATCCTGGGGCGGTCGCATTCCACGCGGCGCTGGGGTTTAAGCAAGTCGGGCACATGCCAGAGGTTGGATTCAAATGGGGCAAACGGTTGGATCTTGTGCTGATGCAGAAAATTATTTCCTCTGACCCACCTGTCGTACCTGACAGTCGCGATTTCGGACGCTAGGGTGCGCCCATGTCGATCTGGACCCGCATATCCGATGCGCTAAGTGCGCTTGCCCAGGGTGAAAGCCTTACGGACGTATTTGAAAAACTGCGCACGCCGCCGGAACGCTCGGTTGCGTTTGCAATTGCCGTGATCGCGCTGGGTGCGAAGATGGCAAAGGCTGACGGGCAGGTGACGCGGGATGAGGTCACCGCCTTTCGCGATGTCTTCCAGATTGCCCGCGATGATGAGGCCGGTGCCGCACGTGTTTTCGACATGGCCCGGACGGACGTTGCCGGTTATCAGGACTATGCCCGCAAGATTGCCCGTATGTTTGCCGATGACAGCACCACGCTGTGCGACCTGATGGAGGGGCTGTTTCACATCGCCATGGCCGACGGGTTCTATCACCCAAACGAGAACGAATTTCTGGAACAGGTCAGCCGCATTTTCGGTCAGACCGACGCGCAGTTCATGGCCTTGCGCGCGCGGTTTGTGCCTGACGCACCCAATGACCCTTATACCGTGTTGGGAGTGCCGCACGACATGCCGCTGCCTGAAATCCGCAAGATTTGGCGGCAACTTGTTCGTGATACCCATCCCGACGCGATGATGGCCCGCGGCGTGCCCGAGGAAGCCATCCGTCTGGCCGAGAAAAAGATGATCGACATCAACCGCGCCTGGGACGAGATCAACGGCGCACAGGCGTAGGCGAATGCGGTTGGCGACCTACAATATTGAATGGTTCGCCAACCTGTTCGACCGCAATGATAATTTGGTCGTCAATGATCGCTGGTCCGGTCGTCACAACGTCACCAAAGCGCAGCAGGTTGAGGCCATCGCCAAGGTTCTGACGGCAATTGACGCGGATGCAGTTTTGATTGTCGAAGCCCCCAATTCCGGGAAATCGCAGGACACCATCCGTGCTTTGCAGAATTTTGCCGAGGCGTTTGATCTGCGCACCTCACACGCGGTGATGGGGTTTCCCAACGATACCCATCAAGAGCTGGCGCTGCTTTACGATCCGAATGTGCTGCAAGCGCGGCACGACCCGGTTGCGGGCAACGATGCGGCCCCCAGGTTCGACGACGTGTTCCATATCGACCTCGATATCGATGCGACCGAGGATCTTGTGCGTTTTTCCAAACCCCCGATGGAACTGGCGGTGCAGATCCGATCCGGCGCGCAGCTTCGCCTGATCGGGGCGCATCTGAAATCCAAGGCCCCGCACGGGGCGGGATCGCGGGATGAGGCGATCCGCATCTCGATCGCGAATCGCCGCAAGCAACTGGCGCAGGCCGTGTGGCTGTCTCGGCGTGTCAAAGCGCATGTCGAGGCCGAGGAACAGGTCATCCTACTGGGCGATTTGAACGATGGGCCGGGGCTGGATGAGTTTGAACACCTGTTTGGCCGATCCTCGGTCGAAATTCTGCTGCAGGCCGGATTGTTTGACCCGCATGCCGCGGGGACGGACGCAGAGCCGTCAACCGCCCGGTTTGCCCGCGAGGGTGGGCGGTATCTTGAGGCGCTGCTGGACTACATCATGGTCAGTGAAAACCTGCGCGCCAATCGTCCGGCGTGGCGTATCTGGCACCCTTTCAAAGACGCAGGCCTTCGTGCGTCAGAGGACTTGCATCAGGCCTTGTTGACCGCGTCCGACCACTTCCCCGTTACTCTGGATATCGCGTTGTGACCTTTTATCGACGGAAGGCTCTGCTTATATTCTTTGACATGAAACATCTCATTGCGATCTGCGCGTTATCGGTCGCGCTGGCCTTGCCCGCACAGGCCGAGGAAGATACCGGCAAATCCTTGATGGAGCAGGGGGCCGAACTGTTTTTTGAAGGTTTGCGCAAGGAAATGGAACCCGCGCTGGAAGACTTGCAGGGGCTGGTCAGCCAATTTGGCCCAGCAATGCAGTCATTCTTTGAAGAGATGGGCCCAGCCCTGGCCGAACTGGCGGGTGAGATCGAGGACTGGAGCGCCTATGAAGCGCCTGAGATATTGCCCAATGGGGATATCATCATCCGCAAAAAGCCTGAGGATCAACCAGAAGAGCCCGAGCAAATCGAAGAAGAAGCCGACGGAGCGACGGAAATCTAACCTCGGATAGTGACGTGAACCTCTGACTTTAGGGCATTCGCCAAGGAATTCAGGCGCGCTTCGGCCACCTCACTGAACAATGGTTCTGCGGCTTTGGGCAGCCGCAGTTCAAGCTGACGCTTTTTGGGATAGAATCGCAGCGTGCCCATTTTGACATCGTGGTGCATCCACAGCATGGCGCCAAAGCGCATGGCCTTGCCCAGAATTTCAGCCTGTTTCTGATCTTTCTCGTCCAGCAGTTTGTAAAGCGGCTCGAACCGGTTGCCCTCGCGTTTATTGCGATAACGGTGTTGCAGCGCAAGGCCGATAAAAACCCGTTCAGAATGTTTCAATCCGCCCAGATTGGCGCGGGTGACATTGTCGAAACAAATCTCGGCCCGGTAATCGGGATGGGCGCGCCAGCTGACGTCGTGCAGCAGGCAGGCAGCCTTGATCAGGCGCACGCGTGCCTCTGGAGCGGATTTGAACAACGGCATGACAAAATCAAACAGGTGTTTGCCAAATCCGGGCAGACGGGCATCTTTGGCTTCGGAGAAGTAGCTGGCTTCGATCAACGGGTCACGGTCGCGCAGAATCTGCGGCATTTGTTCGTACAGCAACCCTTCGCGGATGCCATAGCTTGAGATCGCGATGTCCTTTGGTTTGAAAGTGCGGATCAGCCGCGCCAGAACGTCCATCGCATAGGGGATCAGCGCCATGCGGGAACTAGACACGCCCGCCTGACTGCGCAGCTGATCCGGATCACCTTTTTCGATGAACTTTATGGTCTCACGGACCTGCTTTGTGGTCATGCGGTATTCATGCAGCACGTTCAGCGGATAACCCCGGCGCAGCATGTCCAGACGTGCAAAAGCACGCCAGCTGCCGCCCACCAAAAACAGGCGATCCCGCTGCGGCCCCAGCTGATCCCGCAGTTCTTCCATGGTGGCCTTGATATGGGCCTTGCGCGCGCGCCGCCCGCCCTTGATATCGCGTAGTTTCAATGGCCCCAGGGCCGAGGTCAGACGGCGCCCGACTTGACCGTCGCCAATCTCGGCCAGTTCCATGGATGAACCGCCAATGTCGCAGATCAGGCCATAAGCCCCGGGCCAGCCCAGCAACACACCCTGCGCGGACAAGCGCGCCTCTTCGCCGCCGTCTATGACCTGAACGGTCAGACCGGTTTCCGAATGAACCTGATTGCAAAAATCCGGTCCATCCTTGGCTTCGCGCACTGCAGCGGTTGCCACGACATGCAGGCCCGGTAGGTCCAGATCATTGGCCAATTGCTGAAACCGGCGCAAAGCGGACAGCGCACGCTTGCGCCCGCGCGGGTTAAGGAACCCGGATTCCGACAGGCCCGCACCCAGCTCGCACATTATCTTTTCATTGTAGAAATAAGCCGGGGATCGCGCGGCCCCGTCAAAGATTACCATCCGGACCGAGTTCGATCCAACGTCGACCACGCCCACCCGCGACAGGGCGCGGGCCTCGGGGTTGTCGAACAAGGGCTTGCCGAACGATCCCCAGTCCGGGATTTTGGCTTCTGCAATCTGATCCATGTCTATTCCAGATATTCGGGTGGCAGAATGCGAAATCGCAGTGTGCGGGTCAATTGTCGGATGCGACATCTGTCATGTCCGCGTTTAGCACCCGGATCGCAAGAGCGCGGGTGATTTCCCGCTTTTCCGACAAAGCCAGATGATCCAACCGGGCTACGACCTCGGCTGCGGTCTTGAACCGCCGATCCATGTGCTTGACGAGATAGGCAATCACGTCTGGTCCGGGATTCAGTTGGCGGTCGACAAACAGCTTGGCCAGAACGGCCCCCAAAAGGGCATCGTCCGGTGGGTCCAGCGCCACGTGATGCGCCCCTTCGATCCGGCTTTGCAGATCGGGCAGTGGCAGTTCCCACAGCTTTGGCGCCAACCGCCCGGTCATCAACAACGCATGGCCTTCTGCCAGCACCAAGTTGTGCAGGTGAAACAGGGTTTTCTGCTGATCGAGGTCGCCTGCGACCATCGGAATATCTTCGACCGCTATCGGAGTGCTGGCCAAGGCGGGCACGTCTTCGTACCGCACATCGCGGGCCTGAATGATCCGCCCGCCGGTTTCGGCAGCCCAGACATGGGCCAGATGCGTTTTGCCAGACCCGGCAGGGCCGCTGAGGACCAGCTTGTTGCCGGGCCACGACGTCGCCGAGATCATCGCAACGGCCAGCGCATTGGCGGGCGAGACAAAAAAATCTCCGCGGCCCAGTGCGGTTTTGGCCGGTAGATCAAAGCTGAGTTGTTGGGCCATTTATTCGTCTTCCTGCTTCAACCCGTCGAGGCCGGTATACAGGCGGCTGTCCAGATAGATTGAGGTCAGGAACCGGGCGACCACGCCCAGCGCTGCGGCAACCGGAACAGCAACCAGCATACCCACAAAGCCGAACAGCGCGCCAAAGACGGACAGGGCCAGCAGCAGCCAGACAGGGTGCAACCCGACCGAGCTGCCAACCAGCTTGGGCGTCAGGAAATTGCCCTCGGTCACCTGTCCCAGCGCGAAGATGCCTGCCACCAGGCCGATATGAAGCCAATCGCCCCAGAACTGAAACAGCGCAAGGCCGATAGCCAACGTGCCGCCAATCAGGGCACCCAGATAGGGGATGAATGTCACGAGCCCTGCGATGAAGCCCACGATCAGGCCGAATTGCAGACCAACGATCATCAGCGCAACGGCGTAGTAGGTGCCCAGGATCAGACAGACGGTTCCCATGCCGCGGACGAATGAGGCAAGAACATCGTCAATCTCACCCGCCAGCCGCTTGATCGTTGGGGCGTGGTCACGAGGTAGCAGCTCTCCTATGCGGGCTATCATACGATCCCAATCTAACAACAGATACACGGCGACCACCGGCACGATGACAAGCAGAACCACCACGTTGATGGCTGATCCCAGCGAAGCGGCGACGGATTGCAGAACGTCTCCAGTTTTGGATTGCAACGTCTCGCCCAGCGACACAAGGAATTGGTGAGAGCTGGATTCGGTATCCAGCAGGGATGGGAATTGTTTTTCGATGAAGCCGCGCAGTTCTTTAAGCAGACTGGGCATAACTTCGACCAGATCGATCAACTGGGTAATCAGCGCGGGCACCACCATCAGCACCATCAGCACAAATCCCAGAACGCCGACAATGGTGATGATCCCAGTTGCGGCCATTCGCGACAGCCCCATGTTTTCCAGCCGGTCTGCAATTGGATCAAGGAAGTAAGCGATTGCTCCGCCAATCACAAAGGGCAAAAGAACGTCGCCAAGTGCCCACAATAGAAGCACAAAAACTACAGCTGCTATGCCCCAGTACCTGAGCTGATCCTTCACCGGCAAAGCCATGGCTGTCCCCTTGTTTTCGGCTCTTGCCAGTGTTCTTGGCGCATGAAGCCCCATGATGCAAGCGCTTCATCGCCCGTACAATTCCCGGGCGCTAATCGCTGAGCGTGCCCAGTTCAGGCGTGGCGTCATGGGCGGCCTCGTCCGGCCAGTTGGTGCGCCAGATTTCCGCAGACCAATGGCCGCAATGTACCGCAGGCCGATCAAAGCCGGGCAGGGGGTCGACCAGAGGTGAAACCACCACGTCATGGCGGGGCACGGCAAAATAAGGAAACGAGTAACGTTCCTGTCCCGAGCGATTCACCACCCGATGCGGCGTAGATTTCAGCCTCCCGCCGGACCATAGTTCCAGCATGTCTCCGATATTGACGACAAATCCTCCCGGCGGGCAATCAGGGCTGATCCAGCCGCCGTTGCGGGTTTGCACTTCAAGCCCGCCGACGGGATCAGGGGCGATGATGGTCAGGGCATCGGTGTCCTTGTGGGGATGAATGCCATAGCCGCCCTCATCGGGGGCTTGAGGCGGATAGTGCAGCAGAGTCATGTTGGTCATGGGATCGCGGAAAGCGTCCCGCAATTGGCGCGCGGGCAGGCCCAGTCCTGTTTCCAACGCACCCAGCAAGGCATCTGCAACGCGGTCGAGTTGGGACCAGTAGTCAAGGATCATTCCGCGAGCGTCTGGCACCTGTGACGGCCAGACATTCGGGCCGTACAAGGCACAATCGTTGCGGATCGGCGCATCGCTGGCGACCTCATGGTGCAACTTGTAGCCTTCGTATTTGTCCGCCTTGCCAGACCCGTCATTTGGGGTGAAGAACCCCAGCGGGATGAACCCGCGATAATTGTCGCGGGTGATGGCCTGATCCCACTTGGCACCTTCTTCAACGTCAAAGATGGCCTGCACACAGGCGCGCATGTTTTGAACCGTGTCAGTGGGTATGTCGGTTCCGGTGATCGACAAAAAACCGATGTCAGTGCAGGCGCTGATGACCTGCTGAACGGTCTGCTCATAATCCGCATGGGACGCATTAAACAGCGGGGCGATGTCTATAGTGGGAATGCCACCCATCAGTGAACCCTGACGCCTTGGCGGTCAAGTTCAGCATGAACCGGGGCTAGGTTCAGCCCATGCAAGTCCTGATTGCTCTTCAGAGACAGGGCGGCTGCAATCCCGGCACCCTGACCCATGACCGCACAGCAGGACATATTGCGGGTGGCGGCATGGGCCACCTTGTCCGCCCCGTGCGACCGGCCTGCAACCAGCAGACCCTTAACGCCTTTCGGCAGCATCGAACGGTAGGGCACATGCATATACCGGCCCGTGGTCGGCAGGATCAGGATGCCATAGCCGTCGATGAATTCAGGATAGATGCCGATCGTATCCTCGAACCGACCCTGATGCCGGGCGTCGTCCTCGGTCATATTGTAGATCGCATCGATCTTGCGGGTGTCGCGAATGCCGATGGTCATGCCGAAATTCCGCAGACGCGCGTTTTCGCAGCCGGGCATGAAACGGCGCAGCGCCTCGATGGCTAGCATTGACTGTCGACGGCCCTCGATCTCGCCACGGGTCAGGCTATCGGGATCGGTGCCGTCTATCCCGTCCATATGGATCAGGTTCATATAAGTCAGCTCACCCGTATCGTGGACCGCGCCCCAAGTGCCGGCGATGGTGTTCAGATGCGGTGGGATCAGACCCTGTTCGATGGCTTGCTGGAACGGTTTCTTGACGAAGGGTGAGAACATGTCGTCCTCTTTGCCACTGGTTTCAATGTTCCACTCGCCACCGCCGCCCCAGTCCTTATAGGTCTGCGGGTCGGCCTTGACGCCCTCCATAAAGGCGCGCTTGTCGACGCCTGCCAGATGGAACATGACCGAAGCGGCCATCATATCCTCGCGCGCGGTCTTGTAGGTGGGCGCGCCTGCGCGATGGGCTACATCCGCGTCCCCGGTGGCGTCGATCACTACCTTGGCCAAAATCGCCTCACGCCCAGCTTTGGATTCGGTGATGACGCCGGTGATCCGGTCACCATCCATGATTGGAGCAACGAATTGACGGTGCAACATTGGATGCACCCCGGCCTCTTCGACCAGCTTGTCAGCAACCAGTTTGAACCCTTCGCTGTCCAACTCATAGCTGAGCGACTGGCTTTCTGGCACCGCTGCCCCCATGTCCCGGGCGCGGGTTTCAAATTCCAGACCAATGCCGCCTGCTTCGACGGTTTTCTCATGGCGGTACCAAGCAAATCCTTCGACACCCACGGCGGTGATATTGCCACCCATGCAGCCAAAGCGGTCGACCAGAGACACTTCGGCCCCTGCGCGCGCTGCCGCCAAGGCAGCGGCCAGCCCCGCGGGGCCGGAGCCCACAACTAGAACGTCGGTTTTGTGAACGACGGGAATTTGACGGGCGGGTTCCTGAATGGTTTGCATCGGCGCCTCATGGGTTTGCATTTTAGCCACCATTGAAAACCTTGGCTGGCGGGTCAATCAAAATTCCGACCGTCCCGAGGTCGCAAAATAACCAATGGCCGATTGCCCCCGGCGGGGCTTTGGAATAAGGACCTTTGAAGTCGAATTCTCACCCGTGAAGGTCATACAATGCGCCTCAGCCGTTACTTTCTGCCCGTTCTCAAGGAAAACCCGTCCGAGGCCCAGATCGTCAGCCACCGGCTGATGCTGCGCGCCGGGATGATCAAGCAAGCATCGGCCGGGATTTATTCCTGGCTGCCGCTGGGTTTCAAAGTTCTGCGTAAGTTGGAAAATATCATCCATGAAGAGCAGGCGCGCGCAGGTCATATCGCGATCCAGATGCCGATTATCCAATCGGCAGACCTATGGCGTGAATCCGGGCGCTATGATGACTACGGTCAGGAAATGCTGCGTATGAAGGACCGGCATGACCGGGATATGCTGTTCACGCCCACGGCCGAAGAGCTGGTCACCGATATCTTCCGCGGCCACGTCAGCAGCTACAAGGACCTGCCGCTGACGTTGTACCAAATCCAGTGGAAGTTCCGTGACGAGATCCGCCCGCGCTTTGGCGTGATGCGGGGGCGCGAGTTCTACATGAAGGACGGGTATAATTTCGACCTGACCAAAGAGGACGCGCTGCACGCCTATAACCGTCATCTGGTTACCTACCTGCGCACCTATGAGCGCATGGGCCTGCAGGCTATTCCGATGCGTGCTGATAGCGGCCCGATCGGCGGCGACAACACCCATGAATTCCTCGTACTGGCCGATACGGGTGAATCCGAAGTGTTCTATGACAGCGCCGTCACCGACCTGACGTTTGGTGATCGTCAGATCGACTATGACAGCCGAGAGCAGTGTCAGGCCATTCTGGAAGAGTTCACCTCGAAATACGCCCGTACCGATGAAACCCATGACGAGGCGCTGTTCAATCAGGTGCCCGAAGATCGCCGCCGTGTGGCGCGCGGGATCGAAGTGGGCCAGATCTTCTACTTTGGAACCAAGTATTCCGAGGCGATGGGCGCGACTGTTCAAGGCCCCGATGGCAAGCCAACGCCGGTCCATATGGGCAGCCATGGCATTGGTGTCAGCCGCTTGATCGGTGCGATCATCGAAGCCAGCCATGACGACAAGGGCATCATCTGGCCCGAGGGCGTAACACCGTTCCATTGCGGTATCATAAACCTCAAGCAGGGTGATGATGAGGCTGACGCCGCCTGCGACAAACTCTATGGCGCGCTGACCGCACTGGGTCTTGAGCCGCTGTATGATGACCGCAACGAACGGGCAGGGGGCAAGTTTGCCACCATGGACCTGATCGGCTTGCCGTGGCGTATCACCGTCGGGCCGCGGGGTCTGAAAAACGGCGTCGTTGAGCTGACCTGCCGCCGTACCGGTGAAAGCGAGGAGTTGAGCCCCGAAGCCGCCGTCACGAAAGTTGCCGAAATCTATGAGCAAATCGCCTGAACAGGATCATCGGCCGCTGATCTCGGTCGTCACCGTTACGCGGAACCTGATCGAAGCAGGGCGCGAGGTGCAAGTCCTCGCCGCCCTGGACAGCGTGCAGTCGCAAAAGCTCCGTGACATCGAGCATGTGATCTGGGACGGCCAATCCGATGACGGAACGCAAGACCTGCTGAAAGACGCGATTCAGAAATTCTCGGAGTCGGGCGACCCCATTCCGGTGCGGTATTTCTGTGAGGCAGACAAAAGCCTGTATGACGCGATGAACCAGGCGGTTGATCGGTGTCGCGGCGAGTATGTCTTGTTTCTCAACTCGGACGATCTGATTGCAGACCCTGACAGCCTGTTGAGGGTGCAAAAAGCTATCGAGCCCGATAAGCCCGATTTTGTGTATGGTGAAACCGTCTTTTTCGATGATGAGGGCAACCGCCGTCATGCCCGTCGGCTAACCCCGAAATCCATCTTGCAGCGCTTACCATTCGGTCACAATGCGATGGTCCTGAAACGGGCGTTGTTTCAGGAATTGGGCGGTCACGACCTGCAATTCCGTATCGCCGCGGACTATGACATGGTTTTGCGAATGATCCTGTCTGGCCATTCCGGCCAGCGGTTGCAGGCCCCAATATCACTGTTTCGGATCGGTGGAGTATCAGCAGACACAGACGCTGCCGGGGCCGAAATGGCCGCATGTTGGCTGAAAAACTACAGTCAGTTCTGCGATCTGTCCGGGTACTCGGACGCGCAGCGCTTTGGTTGGTACAAGCAAGGCCATTTGCCGGTTCGGGTTTCAGGCGCCATTTTGCTGAAATCGCTATCGCAGCCCGCTATCGCGCGTGCCGCTCTTTACAGCCTGACAAAGACGTTACGTCGCAAGGCTCAGTTCTGGCGGTCTTTCTAGGTTCACTGCGGTTCCGGTCGTTCCGTCAGAATTTCACCATCCGCACTGTTGCCGCGTGCTACGACAATCGGACGGCCCAGACGTCTGACCAGATCTTTGTATTCGAACCCTAGAAAGCGTATCCCACAAACCCGTTGATCGGTCGTGCGATCCGTAATGCACAGCCGCCCCTGACGGAACGCCAATCGGTATCCTTTGTCTTTCAGGATATCGGTCAAACTTGCCCAGCTTGCCGCTGTATCGAAAACAGGGCGAATGACTGCGCGCAACAATGCTGCTGTTTCACAATCCAGTTCTGAAGATGCGTTTCGGACCAAAATCGGGTCCAACAATTCCTTATTACTCTTTACAAACATGAGCGACCCCCGCTCTAAAAATGATATCCCCCTTACATCTAGGGTGACAAAGTTTTAAAAAATAAGCAAAAGGCGAAAGAATATTGCTTAATCAATGTTGCATTTTGAGTTCAGTAACTCACGCAACGGCCCTATTGACTTCATAGCTGAAACAATTGGGGGTTGTCTGTGAAGGGGGTCACAACCAAGGGTGTAATCTGGATCCTTTCTCTCTCCTTTCGCCAGAGCGGCCTTCCCGACACCTAGGGTGATTCGTAGTAGGCCATGCCAATAAAAGTCGCAGGATTGCCTATCGCCGGGCGGGACGCGCATAACCACCTTGACCATCCCGGCAAATGCCGAAAGGGTCGCGCAAACCAAAAAGCCCCGGAGCAGACATGGCCAAGACGCCCCCGCCCTTTGCCCCATTCGAATGGAAGATCGCCTGGCGATACCTGCGCGCACGCCGTGCCGAGGGCGGTGTCAGCGTGATGACCTGGATTTCTCTGATCGGAATCACACTGGCGGTGTTTGCCCTGATCGCGACGCTGGCCGTTCGGTCCGGCTTCCGATCCGAGTTCGTGGGTACCATTCTGGGGGCCAATGCGCATGTCACTGTCTACTCGGCGGGTAATTTCGATGCGCAGGGTAACCTGGACCGCACCATCGCGGATTATGACGGAGTGGCTGAGCGCGTTGCGCAGGTGCCCGGCGTTGAACGCGCCGCGCCCTTGGTCAAAGGGCAGGTGCTGATTACCAATCGCGAGCGCAGCAGCGGGGTTGAGGTCTTTGGCATTCAGCCTGACGACCTGCTGGACCTGCCCGGCGTCGCCGAAAGCGAACAGGCGGTGGGGGATCTTTCCGAATTCCAGAATGGAGAGGACGTTATCGCCATCGGTTCGGGCGTGGCGCGCAGTATTGGGGCAACTGTGGGGGATACGGTCAAACTGACGTCCCCTAACGGGGTGAAGACGGCCTTTGGTACCTCACCTCGTGTGAATGCCTATCGGGTGGTCTATGTCTTCTCAGCCGGGCGCTATGATATCGACCGCACCCGCGTTTATATGCCGTTCGAACAGGCGCAGGGCTTCTTCAACCGCGAGGGCGTTGCGGATGAGATCGAGGTGATGGTTGACCGCCCCGAAGAACTAACACCGATCCTGATCCCTATTCTTGAGGCCGCCGGCGAACGAAGTCAGATCTGGACCTGGCAGGACGCCTCGGGCGGGTTCCTGCGCGCGTTGGAGGTCGAGGACAACGTGATGTTTATCATCCTGTCGATCCTCGTGTTGATTGCGGCGATGAATATCGTCTCGGGGTTAATCATGCTGGTGAAGAACAAGGGGCGCGATATCGGCATCCTGCGCACCATCGGTCTGAGCGAGGGGTCCGTACTGCGGGTGTTCTTCATCTGCGGTGCATTCACCGGCATCATAGGCACCGTGATGGGTGTTGTTCTGGGTTGCTTGTTCGCGATTTTTATCGACCCGATCTTTTCGTTCGTGAACTACGTCATGGGTGGCGGTGTCTGGGACCCTTCCATTCGCGGCATCTATGCCCTGCCCGCCGAACTGCACCTGTCGGACGTGTTGAAGGCAATCGGCTTGTCGCTGGGCCTGTCCTTTTTCGTCACCTATTTCCCCGCCCGCCGCGCGGCGCGGCTGAATCCGGTTGAGGCGCTGCGCTATGAATGATGTGACATTGCGATTGAGCGGTCTGACCAAGACCTATCTGAAGGGCACACCGGGCGAGGTTCAGGTGCTGCGTGGGGCCGATCTGGAACTGCGCGCAGGCGAAGCGGTGGCGCTGGTTGCGCCATCCGGTGCGGGCAAGTCGACCCTTTTGCACATTGCCGGTTTGCTGGACACGCCGGATGACGGCTCGGTCGAGATTGCGGGTCAGAATGTCAAGGGTAAGGGCGACCGGATCCGCACCGCTTTGCGGCGTCAGGACGTGGGGTTCGTCTATCAGTTCCACCATCTGCTGCCGGAATTCACTGCGCTGGAGAATATCACCTTGCCGCAACTGGCCAATGGGGTGTCCGAGGCGGCGGCACAGGCGCGGGCGAAGTCTTTGCTGGACCGCGTTGGCGTGGCACCGCGCGCTGATCACCGCCCGGCGGCGCTGTCAGGTGGAGAACAACAGCGGGTTGCTTTTTGCCGGGCGCTGGCCAACAAGCCGCGCGTTCTGCTGGCGGATGAGCCGACAGGAAATCTGGATCCCGAAACCTCGGATCAGGTGTTTGACGCGCTGATGGCACTGGTGCGGGACGAGGGGCTGTCGGCACTCATCGCCACGCATAACATGGAACTTGCCGCGCGGATGGACCGCAAGCTGCGGTTGGAGGGCGGTGTACTCAGGCCAGTTGAGTGATCGCAACGCCCGCGGCCATCACGGCGATCCCACCTGCGCGTATCCATGTCAGTGGCGTGACTTGCGCGCCGAAAAGTCCGAAGTGGTCGATGGCTGCCGTGCTGATCAGTTGCCCGAGTAAAACGAAGAACACCGCATTACCGACACCGAAATGCGGTGCGACATGGGTGATGGATAGGACGTAAAAGGCGATCAGGACACCGGCCAATAGCAGGTGTTTCGGGGCCTGCGTGACTTTGGGCAGCGCGCCCGTGCCGGTAAAAAGAACCATCACCAGCGTGGATGCTCCGAACGCGATGGCGAACAGGATGACGGCGGCGGTGGTCGGTGATCCGATCAGCTTTCCAAGCGCCGCGTTCAGAGCGGCAAGGATTGGAACGCCAATCCCGGCGGCCAGCATGATAACTGCATATTGTGTCATTGCCCGTACCCATCTGCTTCGTTGATCTGGATCATTGCGCCAAGCCGGCCCTCGGGCAAGCCTGTATATGTCAATCTTGACAGGAGGATGCGATGCCCAGACCCCTAATGACTGCCGTTTCGTTCGGAGTGCTTGTGACCGCTGCGCAGGTCGCGGCGCAGGATGTGGATACCGGGGCCGAGCTGTATCAGCACTATTGTGCAACGTGCCACGGAATCGATGCGACCGGGCATGGGCCGATGGCGGGGATATTGGTCATTCAGCCGGTTGATCTGACCAAGCTGGCCGGAGAAGACGGTGTTTTCCCAACTGCGCGCGTCGTTGCGCGGATTGACGGGCGCGATCCGTTGGTCAGCCACGGCAGCCCGATGCCAGTCTATGGTCCTTATTTCGACGGGCAGGACACCTCGATGAAAACACCCGAGGGGCAGCCGATTCTGACCAGCCAGCCGATCGTGGATCTGATCGCCTATCTTGAAACATTGCAAGGCGGGTAACGTCTAGCGGCAAATGCCTTCGGTCTTTGCGCCGCTCCAGGGGATGACGATATCGCGCTCACGCGGTTGGTTCGGCAGGGGTGAAATGTCGAAATGCGCGCCCAGCATGTCGTGCAAGCGTTGGGTGCGGGGGGCTTGAGGGTCCAGCGCCCGGCAGCAGACATATTCCTCGACAATCGCGCCTTGTTGTTCAAACCCGTAGGATAGGAAGTCGGACGAGGTTTCGATATCAAACAGATAGGGGTCCTTGTTGCCACCATGCTCGGCCGCTGCACGCAAAGGGTGATAGCCTGTGGTTTTCCGGTTCTGCCATTGCCACACATGTGTCAGCTCATGCGCCAGCAGCATTCCGGCGATTAGGTTCATCTGCTCGGGGAAGTCGGACATATAGTCCTCAAGATACCACTCACGCGTGAAATAGACCTTGTTGAACAGGGCTACGGCGGCGGGCTTTGCTGTGACGACCCCTTCGGTCGGGGCTGGCAATATGCGTTCACGGCAGGCCAGACGGGGCCGTTCCTTGCGGTAAAACGTGATTGGCGCGACCGGAGCCCCCTCGACCAGGCGCACCCGATCCAGATTCAGCGACTCGCCCTGAACAGCGCTGGCAAAAGCACGTTCCTGCTCGGTCAGCGGGCGACCGCAGGATGCAAGCAGAAGGAGAACCATCATCAAAATGCGGCAGGTCATGAAGTGAGCCTAGTGTGAAGCACCCGCACTGCAACCGGTTTTACAGGCTCATCGCCAAAACCCGGCTGATTTCCGTCAACGACCGCCCGGATTGGTCCATCCAGGTGTTGAATGCGTCTTGAACGGCAGCCATCGCCTTCTTGGAGCTTGGCGCTTTGTCGATCACGCCTTCAGCAATCAATCGGGCGGTGACGTCCCGCGACAGGATGAAACTGTCGCGCCCGGCAAATCGCATGGCGTATTGCGCCGAGGCCGCACCCAGACGCGACCCGCGCTTGCCTAGCATCGCCAGCAAGCCGACGTAATCAGTCGAGGGCCAGCCGCCCAGCACCTTTCCCACACCACCTTCCTGACGCAGTTCCAACAGAAACGCGGCATTGTCGCGGACCGTGGCGATCTTGGTGCCGTTGCGGACAATGCGGGTGTCTTGCAGCAGGGCGTCGAACTTCTCATCATCCATAAAGGCGCAGCGGCCGACGTCAAAACCATCAAAGGCAGCTTCAAACCCATCCCATTTGTTTTCGATAACCTTCCAGTTGAACCCGGCCTGAAAGACGCATTTCGTGATGATCGACAGCCAGCGATCATCGGGCAGGGCGGTCAACTCAGCCACGCTTTTAGGTTTGCTCAGCTTGGCCCGCAAAGCGTCGGGCCCACCGTGGCGATTGGCAGCCATGGTGTAGATCTCATCGAAATGGTGCATCGGTGTCCTCCGCAGGCAGGGTTGCCTGTTCATCGTCGGGTTGCAAGCGTTGAAACAATATGCCCAGAACATGCGCGGAAACCCCATGCGCCGCACCCGACTTGATTTCGGACAAGGATCATGCCGCGTCACGGACCTAAATAGGGGCCAAAATTAACGGAGAATGCCATGCTGGGTTGGGCTCTTTTCCTTGCCGCACTGATCACCTTTCTGCTGACCCACGCCATCCCCGCCCGACCCGTCGTGCGCGGGCGGTTGATCGACGTGATGGGACGCAGGGGGTATTTTACGGCGTATTCCGCGTTGTCCCTGCTAGTTTTGGGCTGGCTGATCGTCGCCGCAGCGCAAGCGCCCTATGTTGAAGTAATTCCACCGCTTCCCATCCTGCGTTGGGTGCCGCTGTTGACTATGCCTGTGGTGTGCTGGTTGGCGGTGGCAGGTTTGACAATCCAAAATCCGTTTTCTTTTGGCGGCCTGGGTCACCGTCGGTTCGACCCCGAAAACCCCGGTATCCTGCGCGCCACGCGTCACCCGCTTCTTGCTGCCATGATGCTGTGGGCCTTGGCGCATCTTCTGGCGAATGGCAGCCTGTCGCATGTCATCTTATTTGGTCTTTTTGCAGGTTTTGCGGCGTGGGGCATGGCGCTGATCGATCAGCGCAAGGCGCGCGATATGGGGATCGAATGGGTACGCCTATCCCGCAATACGGCGCGGTTTTCCCTGCGCGCGCCGCAACCCTGGCCTGGCTTGGGGATCGCGCTGATTTCCTTGGCCGCATTTGTGGTTCTGCTTCACCTGCACGCGCCTGTGATCGGCCTTTCGCCCCTGCCATAACGCAAGGAGTGGCCGGACCGGGTCATGCGTGCTATCTGGAAAGTCACACTTTAGGACTATGAGGGTCTTTCAATGTATCTGGCCTATGTTACCACCACCGATCGCGGCGCGACCGACCGCCTGCTGAGCGCCGTTGCCGAACATCTTCTGGCCAACGATGCCCGTCTGGTCGGCGTGGTTCAAACTAACACCGAATGCGCCGACAGCAGCAAATGCGACATGGATGTCCGTGTGCTGCCAGATGGCGAGACCATCCGCATCTCGCAATCTCTGGGCGAGCATTCGCGCGGTTGTCGGCTGGACCCGGCTGCGTTGGAGCGGGCTGTGGGGTATGTCACCAACTCGCTTGAGGATGCGCCGCAGTTGCTGATCATCAACAAATTCGGCAAGCATGAGGCTGACGGGCGCGGTTTTCGCCCGGTGATCGCCGAAGCGTTGACACTGGATATCCCCGTGCTGGTCGGCGTGAACGGTTTGAACAAGGAAAAGTTTCAAGAGTTCACCGTCGGCGCGGCCGAGCAGTTGGAGCCGAACCTCGAAGCCATCTCTGCTTGGTTCGACCGGGTCAACGCGCAACGCGCGGCTGCGGCCTGAGTTAACCTCTCGTTGGGTAAACCTCTGTAATCCTGACTTGTTTCGTTCCACCTGTGCTGCAATCTTCGATTTCGGAGGAGATTGCACATGTGGACCAACTGGGCCGGAAACCAGCGTACGCAGACGCCGATCAAACGCCCAACCTCGATTTCCGAGTTGCAGCAAGCCGTGGCGCAGTCAGGCACGCTGCGGGTCGTTGGGGCCGGTCATTCGTTCACACCCATTGTTGCCGGTGGGGATCGGATACTGGACTTGTCGGATATCGACTTGCCAGTGGTCGGAGAAGTCGGGGAAGACAAGGTTTGGGTGAACGCAAATGCCCGGCTGCGCGACTTGTCTCCGGCCTTGGCGGGGCAGGGGATGGCTTTTCGCAATCTCGGTGACATCAACACACAGTCTTTGGCCGGTGCAGTATCAACCGCCACACACGGCACCGGACGCTCGCTGCCCTGTCTGGCAGCGGAAATCACCGCCGCAAAACTGGTCAGCGCGGGTGGGGATATTCTGACAACCGACGACCTTCCGCTTGAGATGGCGCAAGTCACTTTGGGCATGTTGGGCATTTTGACCGAGGCCCAAATCTCGGTCGTGCCGAAATACAACCTGCGCCGAAGGGTACGATTGGCTGATCTGCAGGACTGCATCGCCAACATGCACCAGAACTGGGCACAGAACCGAAATTTCGAGTTCTTCTATATCCCTTTCACCGGTAAGGCCGTCGAGCTGCGCCATGAAATTTCAGACGCAGCCGAAAGCAGGGCACCACGTGATCTGGACATGATTGCCGTCAAAGTGCTGAAGCTGGCGCGCAATGTTGGTCGGCTCAGCAGTGGGCTACGCAATTTGCTGTTGCGACTACTGACCATGGCGCAATCGGACGAAGATTATGTGGGCGAAAGCTGGCGGGTACTGTGCAGTGACAGGCATATTCGGTTCAAGGAAATGGAATACCACCTGCCGCCTGACGTCGCCCAAGATGTTCTGCAAGAGGTCATTACCCGGCTGCATCGCGACCACAAGGATATCTATTTTCCAATTGAAGTCCGCCAAACTGCGGGCGACTCGGCCTGCCTATCCCCATTTCAGGGCGGGCCGCGCATTTCAATCGCAATCCACACCGATGCGGACGAGGATCACCAGCGATACTTTGACGCCATTGAGTCACTATTTGTCGAAGCTGGAGGAAGACCGCATTGGGGCAAAATGCACAGCTTGGGCTTCACAGAACTATCCACCATGTATCCTGATTTCGACCGTTTTTGCGCGCTGCGGGAACAATTGGACCCGTCGGGCAAGTTTCTCATGCCCGCGCTTGCCAGGCTGTTTCGACCATGACGAACTATCTGCAATCCCTCTCTGAAACGCTGCGTGCGTATGGCGTGGACAAGCCGGTCGCGGTGGTTGATCTGGACAGGCTCGATGCAAATTGTGCCTTGGCGGTGGACAGGTCGGATGATGGGTTGGACCGTCGATTGGTCGCCAAATCCCTGCCTTGTTTGCCGCTGCTGGATCATGTTCGGGGCCTGATTCAGACCTCGGGCCTGATGACGTTTTCCGAGCCCATGCTGCTGGCGCTTTTGAAGGCCGAGCCGAAAGCCGACCATTTGATCGGCAAACCGTTGCCGGTCCGGTCAGCTGCGCGGGTTCTGAGCGAATGTCCAGACGCTGCTGCGCGGGTTCAATGGCTGATCGACTCGTCGGAACGGTTGCAATCCTATCTGGCCCTTGCAGCGGATCGTCAGCTAGCCCTGCGCCTGTCGCTTGAGGTTGATATCGGCCTGCATCGCGGTGGCTTTCAACCAGATCAAGTTGCGCGCATTGCGCAAGAAATTGAGACAAACCCTAATGCGCGGTTGTCCGGTGTTATGGGGTACGAGGCGCATCTGGCCAAACTGCCGCATTTCTTGCGCAAACGTGCCATTCGGGCCAGCGCGGATGCGTTCGATCACGCCGTTTCCAACCTGCCGAATGAGGCCAAAGGGCTGTGCCTCAACACGGGTGGCAGTCTGACTTTTCAGTCCTACCGCACAACAGGTAAGACCACCGAGATCGCTTTTGGGTCGGTCCTCGTGAAACCCACAGATTTCGACCACAAAACGACACAGGGATTTCAACCCGCAGCGTTCATCGCGACTCCGGTTTTGAAAACCATGCCCGGTAATTCGCTGCCGGGATTGGATTTTCTGGCCCGGCGCAAAACCGATCTTGCGATTTTCGGGGGGTATTTCCGCGCTAAACCGGTATTTCCCAACGGCTTTGGCTATTCCTCCATTTTCGGACGTTCAACCAATCAGGAGGTCTGGACAGGCCCACCAGATGCGCCCGTCAAACCCGGCGACATCGCCCTGCTACACCCAAGCCAGAGCGAAGCTGTGCTGAACCAGTTCGGGATCGTATTGGCGGTTAGGGGTGGTCAGGTGGTAGACGAATGGGAATGCCTGCCGAATTAACGGCCCCTTGCACTTTGTCACCATCAGAAGAAGATGGTGGGCGACCCTGGAATCGAACCAGGCGTGCGTCTCCGCGAGGGAGTTACAGTCCCCTGCCACACCTTGCGGCCTGTCGCCCACTGTCAGGCGTTGCACCTGACGTGGAGGCGTGATTACTAGCGCCTTAAAGGAGCGTCAACAGGAAAATACCGCTTTGACGCAGGAAACCGACTTCCCGGCTCGGAGGCCCAAGAAATGAAGAAACCCAAGTGGGTCGTTGAGAAAGAACAAGCCCGTAAAGCGGCTGCGTCCGAAACTGTCTGGCTGTTTGGCCTTCACGCTGTACGCGATGCGTTGATGAATCCGAAGCGGCAAAAACTGCGTTTGATCGTGACGCGAAATGCGCAGGACAAGCTGACAGAGGCCATTGATTTTGCAGAGATTGAGGCCGAAATGGTCGATCCGCGCAAATTCACCGCGCCGATTGATCCGGGGTCTGTCCATCAAGGCGCAGCGCTTGAGGTTAAACCGCTGGATTGGGGAGGGCTGGCCGAGAATTGCATCGGGCGCGAGCTTCCTCGCGTGATTCTGCTGGACCGGGTGACCGACCCGCATAACGTCGGGGCGATTCTGCGCTCAGCCGAGGTTTTGGGGGCCAGTGCGGTGATCGGCACGCGGCACCATTCGGCGCCGGAAACCGGGGCGCTGGCCAAAACCGCTAGCGGCGCGTTGGAACGTCAGCCGTATTTGCGGGTTCGCAATCTGGCCGACGCCATCGTCGAGCTTCAGAACATGGGATTTCTGGTTCTTGGTCTGGATGGTGAGGCCGAAGAAACCATCGAGACAGCGTTGGGCGGCAAACTTGATCAGCCGGTTGCGTTGGTATTGGGGGCCGAGGGGCCGGGCTTGCGGCAAAAAACCAAAGAAACAGTTGATCAACTGGTGAAAATCGACGCAGCGGGCGGGTTTGGGTCACTTAACGTCTCAAATGCTGCCGCAATTGCCCTATATGCCTCAAGGCACAGATAGACAGGAGAGTGCCATTCCCAGCCCGTCCAAAATCGCCACCTGTTGTTATTGCGGGACCCGCGCTGCGCTGGTTCTGAAAGGTCAGGACCGTCATGAGCTGAGCTGTTCCAGCTGCGGGGCGCCATTGCATAACCTCAAGATGATGCCCAAGCGTAAATTGTCCGAAAGCCAATCAAGGCGTGGTGCGGCAAAGCCGACTGCAAGCCACAAGAAAAAGAAGCAGAAAAAGAAAAAGAGTGTCTTCTCACACGTGTTGGATGAGGCATGGGATGTCATCGAAGACATCTTTGATTGATGTGGCGCCTGGGCGACACAGGTGATCACAAGCCCGTTAAGTGGGGTGTCACTTGGTCATAAAACTTGCATCTTGAGACCCTGATGACCTTGTTCCGATTTCTGTGATGTTGACCCGACGTTTTCTTCTGGGCGCGATTGTCGCCGCTTTGATCACTCCTGCCGCAACAGCGCAGGAGATACCTGTCTTCTACGTGACCGATGGCACCGCGATGTCCGGGTATGACGTGGTGTCGTATTTCAATGGCGATGCTCCGGTTCATGGTCAGCCGAAATACGCCGTCGTCTGGAAAGGGGCCCAATGGCACTTTGCAACCGCTGAGAACCGTGACGCGTTTGAACGTGATCCACGTGCCTTTGCCCCTCAATTCGGTGGATATTGCGCCTATGCCATGGCGCATGGATCGCTTGTTAGCACCGATCCCAAGGCATGGCAGGTCGTGGACGGTCGGCTGTATCTGACCCACTCACCCGAAATCGAAGCGATGTGGCGTGAAGCCAGGACGGAATATATCCGTATGGCCGAGGCGCATTGGCCTGTAATTCTTTACGAGCAATAGGCGGGTTTTCGCTTTTCGTGATCTGTCATCACAAAAATGCGCATCCCCTCTTTTTTTCTCTCAATTTATGCCTAAATGTCACAGTGACCGCGGAACGGAACTGCCGCGGGTCATTTCACTGTCCCTCGTTCCAACAACTGGCGCTCAGGTTCAACCTGGGCGCTTTTTTCTTTGTTAAGGACGGCATAGGGTGCGCAGATGGCCGACTATTCCGATAAGCACCTGAAAGAGATTCTTCAGCGCACCAAAGTTGTCGCTGTTGTGGGTGTGTCAATGAACTCAGTACGCCCCAGTTATTATGTGGCACGATATCTTTCCTTGAAGGGCTTTACGGTCATTCCGGTCAACCCGGGCCACGCAGGCAAAGAGCTGTTTGGTCAGACCGTCAGGGCGTCGTTGTCCGAGATTTCTGAACCCGTAGATATGGTCGATATCTTCCGCCGCTCCGAATCCGTGCCGCCGATTGTGGATGAGGCATTGGACGCATTCCCGAACCTGCGCACCATTTGGATGCAGATCGGTGTCGAAAACGCTGATGCTGCCGCCAAGGCACAGGCGCGCGGGGTGGATGTGGTGATGAACCGTTGCCCCAAGATCGAATATCAGCGCCTGTTTGGTGAGTTGCGCATGGGCGGATTTACCACTGGTGTCATCTCGTCCAAAATCTAGCCGCCGGTATAGGGCAAGAGATCGCCGTATTGTTCCACGCGGCGCTTCTCCAAAACGACGTCGCGTGGCACCCATTCGTATTTTGTGTCTTCGATCAGCGGCGACCAAAACAGCACTCCGCCATAGCGCCACGGATCCAACACCACACCGTCATACATCGTTTCCCCTCTGCGGCTGATGATAGCCGTGCTGTGATCGATTCTGAACGGGTTGTCGGCGTTGGCGATGGCGCGGTGCAGGTCAAGCGTCTGGAAGTTTTCCTGCTTCAGGCGGCGCTCGATATCTTCGGCCCAATGCCAGCACAGCCCGCGCGGGCGCAGACCCTTGTTGACCTTGGCGTTGTGGATCAACGGAGGGTCGGTGATTTCGTATTCCTGCACCAATTGCGCCGTATAGGAATAGGCAATACGCGCGGCGCGGTCAGCCTCTTCCGGGTCGATATCGGGGCCGAGGCTGCGTATTTCGCTGGCCAGCCGTTGAACTTCATCTCCGGTCGAAGGGGGAGGGGACGCGCATGCCCCCAACGTCAGAAGGGCCAGCACCAAGGCCAAAGCTTTGATCATCTGCGTGCCCTTCGATCTGCAAAGCATGAAACACGATGATAAAGGGTTGAGCGGTATGACGAAACCCTGCCGATTACCCCTTGGGGCGCGCGGATTTTTCGGCAATGCCGCTGGTGCCCTGACGACGTTCCAATTCCGCCAGCACATCATCCAGTGCCACATCCCGCGCAGCCAGCATGACAAGCAGATGATAGAGCACATCCGCCGCCTCTGCCGTAAGCGCGGCCTTGTTGTCCTTGACGGCCTCGATAATGGCTTCGACGGCCTCTTCGCCGAATTTTTCGGCGCATTTCTCGGGCCCTTTTGCCAGTAGCTTGGCGGTCCAACTGGAGTCAGGATCAGCGTTTTTGCGGGCCTCAATTGTGGCGGCCAGATCGTGTAGAATACTCATGTCAGCCTCATCGGGATACCTGCGGCGGTCATGTGTTCCTTGGCTTCGCGGATGGTGTATTCGCCGAAATGAAAGATCGAGGCGGCAAGAACCGCGCTTGCCCCGCCCTCAGTGACGCCTTCGACCAGGTGGTCAAGGTTGCCAACCCCGCCCGAAGCGATCACTGGTACATACACTGCGTCGGAAATCGCGCGGGTCAGGGGCAGATTGAACCCGGCTTTGGTGCCGTCGCGGTCCATTGACGTCAGCAGGATTTCCCCAGCACCTTTGGCGACGACGGTTTTGGCGAATTCCACCGCGTCAATGCCGGTGGGTTTGCGGCCGCCGTGGGTGAAAATCTCCCACTTGCCGGGGCTGACGGTCTTCGCGTCGATGGCACAGACAATGCACTGGCTGCCGAACTGATCAGCCGATTCCGCAATCACATCGGGGTTTGCCACGGCGGCCGAGTTGAAACTGACCTTGTCCGCACCAGCCAGCAACAGAGCGCGCACGTCATCTTTAGTACGCACGCCGCCACCCACGGTGAGGGGCACAAAGCACTGCTCGGCGGTGCGTTGTACCACGTCAAACATTGTACCGCGGTTTTCATGGGTGGCGTGGATGTCCAGAAAGCAGATCTCATCTGCGCCGGCGGCGTCGTAGGCCTTGGCCGATTCAACCGGGTCACCGGCATCACGCAGACCAACGAAATTCACGCCCTTGACCACACGGCCATCAGCGACATCCAGACAGGGAATGATGCGGGTTTTCAGCATGTCGGCATCCTTTGTTGCCGCACCTCTACCTACAAAGCCCCGCCGATGCCAGTGCTGAACAGCCTGACTGTGGCGGGGCACAGGTTGCGTTATTTGCAATCAGTTTGTGTGCAGTATCTTGAGGGCCGACAGAAGGTTCGCCTTGTCATCCGTCCACGGAACCTGACCGTCGGTGACCAAAGGCTCCCACTTGCCGGTATCGATGAACGATTCGATGCGATTTTTGTCTCGGCTCAGGATGACGACATGCGTGTCAGACGCGCCGGTTTTTTCTTCTTCCTCGGTGGCATCGTCCATTTGAAGTGCCGCGTGCAGGTTCAGCGCTGCTGCGGCTCGCGCCAGTTGCGGTGAAAGATCGTAATACTGGTTCGAGATATGGAAGACCAACGTGCCATCCTGATCCAGATGGTTCAGATAGACCTCGATTGCCTCCTGCGTGATCAGGTGGAGCGGTATCGCGTCGGAACTGTAGGCGTCCAGCACCATGATATCAAAGTCGAACTTTTGATATTCCAGAACGATCCGGGCGTCGCCCAGATGGGTGGTCGTGTCCGGCGCACATGTGGACATATAGGTGAACAGTTCAGGGTCGCGTGCAATGCGATCAACGGTTTGGTCGATCTCAAAGAAATCCCACGTCTGATGCGGTTGCCCATAGCAAGCCAACGCACCGGTCCCAAGGCCGACAATTGCGATATTGTCCAAGTTCTGGCCGTATTCCGATGTCAGGATTTCGGCCATTGGCCCGTTCGGATGATAATACGAAGACCCAACCGGCCGCGTACTAGGCGGTGTTTGCCTTTGCCAGCCGTGTACGGTGGTTCCGTTCTTGTAGACCCGGAACTCTTTAAAATCATAGACGGCGTGGGTTCCGAAAAAGCTGCGATCGCGGAAATAGACCTGAGTCTTCGAGATCAGGTTCGGTGCCAAAACGATCAGCAGAACTGTCGCCAATCGGGTCGGGGCATTTCTAAAGGCCAGTAGCACTGCGGCAACAAGTGAGGACGCCACCAAGATACCAAGTGTGCGAGAGTCGAACACGAGGCTGAAGCGCAGTGCGCCTGTCACGAACAACAGCGGAATCGACGCAATGATTCCAATGGCAACGTGACGGATACTGAAAGTACCTGCGTGCAGCAGAAACAGTCCACCGGTCGCAATGAGTGTCAGGGCGAATTCGATCTCGCGGTCAAAGAAGACCGGCGCAATGATCGAGTTGAACAGGCCTCCACAAGCCCCTCCAACCGAAAGCGCCAGATAGAAGACGGTCAGATGCTCGGCTGGTGGCCGAAGTTCATACAGAAGCCTATGCGCAAACAGGGCGACCAGAAAGAGGATCGGAACATACAGCATCATCAACGCCAAGGCCTTGTGCGTCGGTGCAACCTTGGACAGCAGGACCACGGCGATTGCCAGCGCGATCAAAACCGGAACTTTCAGACTATCCAGGGTGACTCGACGCCATTTGGTAAAAGCGAGAATGAAGGTCAGGATATATGTCGCCAGTGGCAGAACCCAGATTAGCGGGATGGCACCAAGATCGATGCTGAGCTTGGTTGTTGTGGCCAGCATCAGGGATGACGGAATGAATGCAATGAACACCCAAGTGGAAATTGTCTTGACGCTCAGGGCGCTGCCTGTCGTTTGCGGTTCATGTACGGCGACAGGTTCGGTTCCACCACGAAGGGCAAACACACCACTGACGGCCATAAGAATACCAAACACGACAAATCCGACGGACCAGAACAGGCTGATTTCTTGCGCACCAAAGAAAGGATCGGCCATCAGTGGGAACGCCAACAGGGCCAGCAGCGATCCAACATTGCTGGCTGCGTACAGAAAATATGGATCGTTGGCCGATGGACCGCCAGAGCGCGAATACCATGCCTGAAGAAGCGGGGCATTTGCGGACAGCACTGCAAATGGAACGCCGACCCCTGCCGCAAACAGAATCAGCGTTTGAAGGGCAATAGATTGCGAAGAATCGAATCTCCAGCCTTCTTGCGTGGCCAAGGGCAAAAAGCTGAGGGCGATCAGCCAAAGGGCCAGATGTGTAACAAGTTGCCAACGCAGGCTAAACCACCGGGTCAGGATATGGGCGTACAGATATCCCATGATCAACATAAGTTGGAAAAACAGCATAGCTGTTGTCCAAACCGCCGGTGCACCGCCGATTTTGGGCAAGACGAGTTTTGCGAAAAGTGGTTGAACAAAAAACAGAAGGCTGGCGCTGACAAAAATTGTCGCGCAAAAACTGATGACCGGAGCATAATAGCGCCAATTTTCAGTCGGTTGAGATACGTTTGAAACGGACACAGTGAAACTCCGGCATTAGATTGCGGTTCAGCCCTAGCGACGGAATAAGACTATTTTGCGGCTGATATGTGCAAACTCTTACCGGAAACGTGGAATTGTTCACGATTTGTCATCGGTCGCGGCGGGCCCATTGAAACCCATTTAATTCGCAACCGGCAAAGCCTCGCCGATGCCGGAGATGTGATTGCCACCCGGTTCAAAACTGTGAACACTGCGCCCAAATTCATCAGGAGATCAAAGAGATGCGTAAACTTTTTTTGACAGCCGCTTTTGTATTTGGGGGGACCGTCGCAGCGATGGCAGACGATATCATCAAGGTAAACACAGCTAAATCCGTGCCCGAGGTTATGGATGCACTTGAAGCCGCCGTTGGCAATGCAGGCGCGACCGTATTTGCGCGCGTCGATCACGCGGCTGGTGCGGAAAGGGTCGGGCTGAGTATCCCAGCCAATCAGGTGTTGATCTTCGGCAATCCGGCGCTGGGAACGCCCGCGATGCAGATCGATCCGCGGGCGGGATTGTTCCTGCCACTGAAAGTTCAAGCCTATGAGGATGAAAACGGTCAGGTTTGGCTGGCTTATGAAGACCCGAAAGAGACCATGGATGAGCTTGACGACGTCGAGAAATCTCCGGTCATCGAAAAGATGCGCGGTGCGTTGGCCAAACTGACTTCGGTCGCGGCTCAATAACATCAGGAATGCGCCAGCTGCACTTCTTGCTGGCGCATTTGGGCCCGCTCTAGTTGCTCAGGGTGGCCAGGGCCTCTTTCAGATCGAGGGCTCCGTCATAGAGCGCCCGACCAGAAATCGCCCCGTTCAATTCGACGCCGCAATCGCGCAGGGCGATGAGATCATCCAGCGAACTGACACCTCCCGAGGCAATGACCGGGATTGAGACGGCGCGGGCCAGATCGGCGGTTGCTTCAATATTCGGGCCCTGCATCGCGCCATCGCGGTTGATGTCTGTGTAGATGATGGCTGCGACGCCTGCATCCTCGAAACTGCGGGCCAGATCGGTGACCTGAACGTCGGTCTCTTCGGCCCAGCCCTTGGTGGCGACCATACCGCTCCGCGCGTCAATGCCCACAGCGACCTTGCCGGGGAATGCCTTTGCTGCTTCACGCACCAGATCGGGGTTTTCCACTGCAACCGTACCCAGAATTACGCGAGCGAGGCCTTTTTCGATCCAGGTTTCGATTGTGGTCATGTCGCGAATGCCGCCACCCAACTGCGCGGGCACGTTGCAGGCTTTCAGAATGGCCTCGACCGGCGCGGCATTGATCGGCTCACCCGCAAAAGCGCCGTTCAGATCGACAAGATGCAGCCACTCGCACCCGGCCTCGACAAAGGCGCGGGCTTGCGCCGCCGGATCGTCGTTGAACACGGTGGCCTTGTCCATTTCACCGCGCAGCAGGCGCACGGCCTGGCCGTCTTTGAGGTCGATGGCGGGGTAGAGGATCATGTCGGGCGGCCCTATATCTTGGTCAGTCGCGCGGGATATCGCACAGTCAGGGCAGGGGATGCAACGCGACGCAAAGTCATTCTTGCCCGAAGCCGGTCACCGGGCCAGAGTGATCGCAACACAGGGAGAGCATTATGAAGAAATTTCTACTTACAGCAGGTTTTGCCACCATGGCGACCACCGCTTTTGCGGCTGACCCGGTTGATGGGCTGTGGAAGACCCAGCCGGGGGATACGGGCGGCTATCTGCATGTAACCATTGCGGAATGTGGCAGTGCGATTTGCGGCACAATTGACAGCGCCTTCGACGGTGATGGCAACCAGCAGTTGGAATACGAAAACTTGGGCAAACAGATCATCTGGGATATGGTGCCCGAGGGGGATGGTCAGTACGACAGCGGAAAAATCTGGGCACCGGACCGCGACAAGACCTACAACTCGAAAATGACACTGGACAGTCAGAATGAACTGACTGTCAAAGGCTGTGTTGCTGGTGGTCTGGTCTGCCGTGGGCAGACCTGGACGCGGGTTCAGTAACCGTTCAGGGCGTCCAGGTCAGGAAGTTTCCGATCATGCGTAGGCCCACGTCCTGGCTTTTCTCGGGGTGGAACTGCATGCCAACCATTGTGTCGCGGCCAATCACGGCCGTGACCTCTTGGCCATAGTCCACAAAAGCCAACCGCTCTGCCGGGTCTGTTACCCGAAAATGGTAGGAGTGGACGAAATAGACATGATCACCTGTTTTGACGCCACTGAACACTGGGTGATCGCTTTCCAGCACCAGATCGTTCCAACCCATATGGGGCACCTTCAGCGCATCGTCCGAGGGTTCGATCCGCAGCACATCACCGGCCACCCAATCCAGGCCGTCGGTCTCGGTGTATTCATGACCTTTTGAGGCCATCAGCTGCATCCCGACGCAGATGCCAAGAAACGGGCGGCCTTTTTGTTCCACCGCCTCGACCATCGCGTCATAGATGCCCTTGTGGCCGCGCAGTTCAGACGCGCAGGCTGGAAAGGCGCCGTCACCGGGCAGAACCAGACGGTCGGCCCGCGCCACAACATCCGCGTCCGAGGTCACTACGACCTGACCGGCATCCATTTCGCGCGCCATGCGCTGAAACGCCTTTTCGGCCGAGTGCAGGTTGCCGCTTTCGTAGTCGATAATGGCCGTGAGCATTTACAGCGCGCCCTTTGTCGACGGAATCGCATCGGCCTTGCGCGGGTCAGTCTCAACCGCCAGACGCAGGGCGCGGGCGACGGCTTTGAACGCGGCCTCGGCAATGTGGTGGCTGTTGAAGCCGTGTAACTGGTCGATGTGCAACGTGATGCCGCCATGGGTGCTGAGCGCCTGAAAGAACTCGCGTACCAGTTCGGTGTCGAACGCGCCGATCTTGGGCGTCGGCAGGTCCACGTTCCAGATCAGGAACGGACGGCCCGACAGATCCAGCGCACACCGCACCTGGGCGTCATCCATGGGCAGGTGGCATTCGCCATAGCGGCGGATACCTTTCTTGTCGCCTAGGGCCTGGGTCAACGCCTGACCCAGCGCGATGCCGGTATCCTCGACCGTGTGGTGGTCGTCGATGTGATAATCACCCTTGGCGCGGATCGTCATGTCGATCAGCGAATGGCGCGCCAGCTGGTCCAGCATATGATCGAAGAAACCGACGCCGGTCTGGTTGTCATAGGTGCCGGTGCCGTCCAGATTGACCTCGACCGATATTTCGGTCTCGGCGGTTTGACGGCTGATCTTTGCGCTGCGCATGGGCGAATTCCTTTTGCTACAGGCGCGCTTATAGACGGGGATGGCCCGCCTTATCCAGACCAAGCGTGGCATTCACCGCAAACTGTTGCAGGGGATTGCGCCCGGTCGCGGCCCATGCCAGCCTGCAGGAAACTGAACCAACAAGGCACGGCCCATGTCCACTTGCGTTTTCATCCAGATTCGCTGCAAACCCGGCTCTACCTACAAGGTGGCCGAGCAAATCGCCCTGCGCGAAATCCATTCTGAGCTGTATTCGACCAGCGGTGAGTTTGACCTGCTGCTGAAGCTTTACATCCCCGAGACCGAAGATGTAGGCCATTTCATCAATGAAAACCTGCTGGTGATTCCCAACATCGAACGGTCGCTGACCACGATGACGTTCAAGGCGTTTTAACCAAGCTCAAAGGTCGTGACGCCAAAGATGCGGCTCAGATCGATGTCTGGTTCGTAGTCTGAATACATCCGGGCTGTTTCGAACACCTTGTCCAACCCAAGTTCATCGGCCAGCGCGAACGCTGATGGGTTGGGTTGAGGCATGTCCACGAAGACCTCATGCTCATTGTGATCCTCAGGGATTGCAGTCAGAATTGCGGCCAGCAAAGCCCTTGCGATGTCGGAGTTATCCGCAAACAGGGGGCCAACCTTATACCCAGTGAGGCAGGGGCGAAGTGTTGCGTACCCTCTGATTCTGCCGTTCTCGGTAAAGACTTTCGATACGTGGCTATAGGCACTCAGCCAGTCGCCCAGAAACAAGTCGCGTGGCGCGGGAAACAGTTCGCGATCATAGTCTTTCAAGGCGTCGGATGCTTGGGTCAGATCGGTGATTTGATCGTTCTGTCTGGTTCCCAGCTTAGCCAACATCCGACTTTTCGTGCCGGCAAAACGATAGTTGTTATAGGCAAAGGTAAAGCCGGACTTGCGGTAATTGTCCTGTTGCTCGACCACGCCATCCAGCCCCATATTGCGCCCGGTACAATGGGCCAACGCATGCTGAGCGATCTCAAGCCCGTGGCCATGGTGGCGAAACTCGGGTTTGACGATATAGAACCCCAGGAATGCGAAGGTTTCGTCGTAATTTACCGCTGATACCGACGCGATCATCTCGCCATTCAGAAACCCACCCAGAAACCCATCCGGGTCTGTCGTGCGAAAGCACTCGGCATCATGTTTGCCCGGATTCCACCCTTCGCGACCGGCCCAATCCACGGCGTGTTCGACTTCGGCGGCAGTAAGGGGGCGAATGACATAGTCCGACATTGGCGAATTCCGTGCATGATTGAAATCACGGCCAGAATGGCGCAACGCTTACGAAGAAACCAGTGTGTTTGAATGGGTTTGTATCTGGAGCGGGCGAGGCGATTCGAACGCCCGACCCTAACCTTGGCAAGGTTATGCTCTACCCCTGAGCTACGCCCGCATCAGATACATATGTTGGTCCGAAGACCTCTCAATGGAGCGGGCGAGGCGATTCGAACGCCCGACCCTAACCTTGGCAAGGTTATGCTCTACCCCTGAGCTACGCCCGCGCCGTTGAGTGAGGAGGGATGTATAAATTCCCACGCGGGCCTGCAAGCAGAAAAAGACAAAAAGGCGGAAAAATCTTTCGACGGAAACCCCGCCGCCGCACGTTCAAACCACAGAGCATTATAAAACAAGAGGGTTCGAGGAGAGGAAATGATACGGGTTGCAGATATGAAAATGGCACTGCTGGCTGCACTGATCGTGTTGACGGCCGTGTTCTGTGCGGAAGATGATGGCAAACTGGTCGAGGTTGAGCCGGTCCTAATGAAAGCACCACTGATTGAGACGCAGATATTGGCGGGATAAGCCCCCGCCAGCCGGATCAGAGCGCCAGCACGAGATTTGCAATTGCGGCCACCAGAATGGCCGTGAAGGTTAGCAGCATCCCGATCTGGCGCAGAATCACGATCTGCGGGCTGCGACCGAAGCCATAGGCATGCATCACCCGTCCAGTCAGCAGGGCCAGCCCCAGCAGATTCAGCAGCAGCCCACCCGCGCCTTGCAGCTCGACCATCGCGATCAACAGAAGGGCAAAGGGTGTGTATTCGACAAAGTTGGAATGCGTCCGCATCACTTTGAGCATGTCCTGATTGCCACCGTCCCCGTAGGAAATCTTGTCGCTGCGACGTTGGCTGATAACCTTGGCGCTTAAGACGACGTACAAAATCGCCAGCAGTGCGGCGTAGATTGGGGTGACGGACAGCATCTTGATCCTCCTCGGCGTAAAAAAGGCCGCCCGGTTCCCCGCGCGGCCCTTGTTAATTTAGAAAGCTAAACCGGTTATTCCAGTTCGACCAGCAGGTCCTTAGCGTCAATCTGGCCTCCGGGCTGCACGTGAACGGCCTTGACCGTCGCGTCGCGTTCGGCGTGGATGCCGGTTTCCATTTTCATCGCTTCGATGGTCAGCAGCATGTCGCCTTCCTTGACCTGCTGACCAGCTGTGACGGCGACAGTGGCCACAACACCTGGCATCGGTGCGCCGACATGGTCGTGGTTGCCCGCCTCGGCCTTGGGCCGCGCCTGCGTGGTCGAGGTGACCATGCGGTTCGGCACCCGGATCACGCGGGGCTGGCCGTTGAGTTCGAAGAAGACTTTGACTTCGCCTTTTTCGTCGGTCTCACCAATGGCCTGACAGCGGATTTCCAGTGTCTTGCCCGGGTCGATCTCGGCGGTGATCTCTTCGCCTGGCTCCATGCCATAGAAGAACGTGCGCGTGGGTAGGGTGCGGACTGGACCATAGACGCGGTGACGGCCCATGTAGTCCAGGAAGACCTTGGGATACATCAGGTAGCCGTTCAGATCCTCGTCATCGACCTCTTTGCCTTCCAATTGCTTGGATAGCTCGGCGCGGGTGGCTTCCAGATCAACCGCCGGCACGTCCTTGCCCGGGCGGTCGGTGTTCGGGGCCTCGTCTTTTAGCACCTTCTTGATGATGGTGTCCGGGAACCCTCCAGGAGGCTGACCCAGATTGCCACGCATCATGTCGACGACCGAGTCGGGGAAGGCCACGTCAGAATCTGGGCTTTCCACATCGTCACGTGTCATGTTCTGACTGACCATCATCAGCGCCATGTCACCGACGACCTTGGATGACGGTGTTACTTTCACGATATCACCGAACATCTGGTTCACGTCCGCATACATCTGCGCCACTTCGTGCCAACGCTCTTCAAGGCCGAGGCTGCGCGCCTGTGCCTTGAGATTGGTGAACTGACCACCTGGCATTTCGTGCAGATACACCTCAGACGCGGGGGCTTGAAGGCTGGACTCAAAAGCCGCGTACTGGCCGCGCACTGCCTCGAAGTAATCGCTGATCTCCCGGATTGCCTTGATATCCAGCCCGGTGTCGCGCTCGGTATGGCGCAGCGCTTCGACCACAGTGCCCAGCGTTGCCTGCGAGGTGTTGCCGCTGAAGCTGTCCATCGCGCAATCCACCGCGTCCACGCCGGCCTCGGATGCGGCCAGAATGGTGGCGCTGGCGATGCCGGCGGTGTCGTGCGTGTGGAAGTGGATCGGTAGCCCGACCTCTTCTTTCAGCGCCCGGATCAGAATCTTGGCCGAGGCCGGTTTCAGCAAACCTGCCATGTCCTTCAGGCCCAGAACGTGTGCCCCTGCATCGCGCAACTCTTTCGCCATGCCGACATAGTATTTCAGGTCGTACTTGGAGCGATCCGGGTCCAGAATGTCACCGGTATAGCAAACGGTGCCTTCGCAGATTTTGCCATTCTCGACCACTGCATCCATCGCAACGCGCATGTTCTCGACCCAGTTTAGCGAGTCGAACACGCGGAACACGTCGATATTCTTGGACGCCTGACGTACGAATTCCTGTACCACGTTGTCGGGATAGTTGGTGTAGCCAACCCCGTTCGCCCCGCGCAGCAGCATTTGGGTCATCAGGTTCGGCATCGTTTCGCGCAGGTCACGCAGGCGCTGCCACGGGCATTCCTGCAAGAAGCGATAGGCCACATCGAAAGTTGCGCCGCCCCAGCATTCGACGCTGAACAGTTGTGGCAGGTTGGCCGCATAGGTCGGTGCCACCTTGATCATGTCGATTGACCGCATCCGGGTGGCCAGCAGAGACTGGTGGCCATCACGCATAGTGGTGTCGGTGATCAGCAGCTGACGCTGCGCCTTCATCCAGTCGGCTACAGCCTGCGGGCCCTTTTGCTCCAGCAGATTGCGGGTGCCCATTTGCGGCTCGGCTTTGGGCGCGGGTGCTTTGGCTTCTTTTAGATCAGCGCGCGGGGCGGGACGATCTGCGGTCTCGGGATGCCCGTTCACGGTGATATCCGCGATATAGGTCAGAACCTTGGTGCCGCGGTCGCGACGACGCTTGAAGGTGAACAGGTCCGGCGTCGTGTCGATGAATTTGGTGGTGTATTCATTCGACAGGAAGGTCGGGTGTTTCAGCAGGTTGATGACAAAGTCGATATTGGTGCTGACGCCGCGAATACGGAACTCGCGCAGGGCCCGGTCCATCCGGGCAATCGCCGCGTCGGGCGTTGGGGCCTTTGCGGTTACCTTGGTCAGCAACGAGTCATAATACCGCGTAATCACGCCACCCGCATAAGCCGTGCCGCCATCCAGACGGATGCCCATACCAGTGGCCGAGCGATAGGCGGTGATGCGGCCGTAATCGGGGATGAAGTTGTTCTGCGGGTCTTCGGTGGTGATCCGGGTCTGCAGCGCGTGACCGTTCAGATGCACATCAACCTGGCTGGCGGCACCTGTGGCCTCGGCCAGGGTTTTGCCCTCGGCGATCAGGATCTGCGCCTGCACGATGTCGATGCCGGTGACTTCTTCGGTGACGGTGTGTTCGACCTGCACGCGCGGATTCACTTCGATGAAGTAGAACTTGCCGGTTTCCATATCCATCAGGAATTCGACAGTGCCAGCGCATTCATAGTTCACATGGGCGCAGATTTTACGGCCCAGTTCGCAGATTTCCGCGCGCTGTTCTTCGGACAGATACGGGGCAGGGGCCCGTTCCACGACCTTCTGGTTCCGGCGCTGGACCGAACAGTCGCGTTCATAGAGGTGATAGATCTCGCCATGTTTGTCGCCGAGAATTTGCACCTCGACATGGCGGGCGCGGGTGATCATCTTTTCCAGATACCCCTCGCCGTTGCCGAACGCAGCCTCGGCCTCGCGGCGGCCTTCCAGTACTTTTTCTTCCAGCTCGTCCTCGGATTCGATCGGGCGCATCCCGCGACCGCCGCCGCCCCAAGACGCCTTGAGCATCAGCGGATAACCGATCTCGGCAGCTTCCTTGCGGATCGCGTCCATGTCATCGCCCAGAACCTCGGTCGCCGGGATGACGGGTACGCCCGCCGCGATAGCCACACGTCGTGCGCTGGCCTTGTCACCAAGCGCGCGCATGGTTTCAGCTTTGGGGCCGATGAAGGTGATGCCATTCTGAACGCAGGCATCCACGAAATCGGGGTTCTCGGACAGCAGGCCATAGCCCGGGTGGATCGCGTCCGCGCCGCATTCCTTGGCCACGCGGATGATTTCGTCGATGCTCAGATAGGCAGCAACTGGTCCCATCCCCTCGCCGATGCGATAGGCCTCATCCGCCTTGAACCGGTGCAGGCCCAGCTTATCTTCTTCGGCGAAGACAGCGACGGTGCGTTTGCCCATCTCGTTTGCTGCGCGCATCACGCGAATGGCTATCTCGCCGCGATTGGCGATCAGGATCTTGTTGAAGTTGGTCATATCAGGTCCCGGTCTTGGTGGTTTGGCCGTATTCATAGGCGGACAATACGCGCTCGTATATCAGTCGTTCTGGGTAGAACCGGCATGTTAACGCTCGCAAACGCCGCTTGGTGGCGCAAACTTACTAGCAATTCTGCGCTGCAGCATCAATTGCTGTATTGACGTAGCGTAAGTTGATCCAACTTTGCCAAACCCATCTGGCCCATATTCGCCAGCATGTCCTGTCGCAGAATGTCGATGACATGGGCCGGGCCGCGTGACCCAAGGGCAGCCAACCCATAAAGAAAACCCCGCCCCAGCATGACGAAATCCGCCCCAAGCGCCAAAGCTCGCAGAACATCAAGCCCGCCTTCAACGCCACTGTCAAAGATTAGCGGCAAGTCTGTGGCCGCCCGTATGGCGGGAAGCGCGCGAATGCTAGCCGGGGCGCCATCGAACTGCCGCCCACCGTGATTCGAGACCCAGAGCGCATCAACACCGGCTTGTTTCAGGCGAGCCGCGTCTTCGGCGCGCATCACGCCTTTCACAACGAACGGCCCATCCCATGCATCGCGCAACCATTTGACATAGTCCATATCTGGCGATGTGCGCAGCAGGTATCCGATATGCGCCGTGGGGGACAGCGCGCTATTGCCATCGATGTATTTGTCGAGCGTCCTCATTCGCGGCATACCATGTCGCGCCATGCCCAAGGCCCAAGTCGGGCGTTGGGCGATCTGCGCCAGCAAACGTGGCGTCAGTCTGGGTGGATGGGTCAGGCCAGATCGCACCTGCCGTTCGCGCCGCGATGCAACCGGGACGTCAACTGTCAGCACAAGCGTTGAAAACCCGGCGGCTTTGATGCGACCTAACATGTCCGCGCGAATGTCCGGGTCCTTTGGAGGGTAAAGTTGAAACCAGGCGTTTTGACCAAGATGAGGAGCCAGATCCTCGGGGCTTTGGCTGGCGACGGTCGACAAAGTATACGGCAACCCTGCCTTGGCACCGGCGAGGGCCAGCAGTTTCTCAGCATCCGGCCAGATCAGCCCCGACATTCCAATCGGCGCAATACCGAAGGGCAAGGGAAAGTCTTGGCCCAAAAACTGTGTTCTGGTGTCACATTCGATAGGACCGTGCAGGATTGAGGGTAAAAACTCCACATCATCCAGTGCGGCCCTGTTTTTGTGCAGCGTGACCTCGGACCCTGTACCGCTATCCAGATATTCCCAGACGAAATGCGGAACCTTGCGCCGTGCGTGGCGTTTCAGATCGCCAATGCTGGGGAATGAGCTGTACAGGTCCATACGAATTGATCCGACCTACACAGTGATTCTGCAAGGTTTTCAGGCCGCTGATGCCTGAGTTGTCGATTTGGTCGGTTGCTCGGGCTTGCTTTTATTACCCTGTGCCGGATCAGCGCCATTGGCGACCTGCACCTGATTTCGACCCTTGTCTTTGGCCACATACAGGGCGTCATCTGATGCACGCATCAAATCCTGCGGCATAGAACCGTGCGCAGGATAATGGGCAACGCCAACGGAAATCGTGATGCGCGGCAGTGATTTCTCACCATAGCGGACCGAGACAGCCTCGACCGCCTGCCGCAATTGTTCGGCCCGGGTCATGGCGTCTTCGGGGGTGTTGTCGGGCAGGATCAGCATGAATTCCTCACCTCCGATGCGGCAGGCAACCTCGTCCCGGTCACAGCCCTGTTCCAAGGCCGAGCCCACCGAGCGCAGCACCATGTCGCCCGCATCATGACCATAGGTGTCGTTGAATTTCTTGAAGTGATCCACATCCACAGCTATCAGGCTCAGCGGTGCGCCTGTCTGTTGGCTGCGGCTAATGGATTTGCGCAACGTGTCGGTCATATGCCGACGATTGAACAAGCCGGTCAGCGGATCACGGACCGATTGGTCATGCAATTGGTCCCGCATCCGCACGTTTGCAATCGCCATGCTGATTTGTTCTGCACACAGTTGGGCCAGTTTTCTATTGGAATGAAACACTTTTTGGCTGCCTTCATGCGCCCGCAGATGGAGCAGGCCAACTGTTTCGCCATGCGCCAGAATGGGAAAACAGAAATAGGGGCGGCCATCATGGGGTTCGGCATGTTCGCAGACAAAATCAATCTCAGACGCGCCGTATTGGTATGTGCGACCGCGACGCAGACCCCAGCATCCTTCAGGGTGGATATGCGCCTTGTGAGTGCCCCCGTTCCAGCTTGCGCAGCCATCCAGAACATCGCGCGAGTTGGAGTAGACATACACGCTGCCCTCTGCCTCAGGCAGGATGTGGGTCATAAACCTTGAAACCATGTCGAACAGTTCATCCAGAGATCGGCTCGACTGTAGCCATTCATTCAATTCGCCCAACAGGCGTACCTCACGCGCCAACCTAAGTTGTTCATCCATCAGGTTGCGTTCTTTGGCTGATTGCCGTTGCAGCGCGCGTAACTGCAGACGGTTGGTGCGATATGTCACCAATGAGACGCTGGCCAAAGCGAACAGCGCAATGCCGCAAAGGATCGAAAGTGAAACCCTCAGTCGGGTAATAAATGTTGTGCGCAGATCGGTGAAATCGGTGAAAAACTCAATCGCGCCGATGAAGCGTCCGTTTTTTGTGATCGGAACGAACACCTCAGCCACCTGATGTTGCACGGCGGTACGCGTGCTTTCGGAATGCAGGTCGAGTCCGTCGATCTCAGACAGCGGGAGCGCTTCCTGAATATAATGCGTCATTCCGCGTGCAACATCACTGCGGAAAAAGGCACGCGTTTCGTAGGATCCGATTTCCTCGGGACGTGTTGACCAGACAACGCGCCCGGCCGTGTCGAACATTTTGAACCGATACACATCCGACGCTTCGGGCATCGAAGAAAGAAATTCGGCATCATGCGGGTCGATCTTGCCGGTTTGCAGCGCCGTTTCGGGATCTTTTAGATGCAGAACAACGCGGCGTTTCCACAGTTCGGACTGTTTCAATATGTCAGTTTTCAGCATTCGGTCCACAACCGGTGCCGGAAGAGAATAGACTCCCCAACCTGCAACCGCCGCCAGCGCTATCAACAAAACGGTGATCCCCGCCCATTTTACCCGATGGGCAAGCCGTCCCCGAGCCGTGAGTTTCATATCCCGCCCTCCCGCAATCTGACATCAGCATTGAGGCCAGAGTTTGAGAGAGAGTTAACGAGACCGGCATAGGAGCAGACAAAAAAGCTCGAATTGCTCAGAGTTGTAGCTAAGGATTTGTTGCTTTTTAGGTGAACAAGCCGTGAACAAACCCTTTCCCTTGTCGCGGAACCAGCGTAGTTTGGAGGCATGAGCAGTTTCGACGAAATGGACGCCTTTGAGGGCGCATCGCTTTCGGCACGCGCTATGGCAGCGCGGCCCGCACCTTATCTGGATGAGTTGAACCCGGCGCAACGTGACGCGGTTGAGCGGTTGGACGGTCCGGTTCTGATGCTGGCCGGGGCGGGGACGGGTAAAACCAAGGCCCTGACAGCGCGTATTGCCCACTTGCTTAGCACGGCGCGGGCGCGACCGAATGAGATTCTGTCGGTGACCTTCACCAACAAGGCCGCACGTGAAATGAAAGACCGGGTGGGCCGCTTGCTGGGCCAACCGGCCGAAGGGATGCCGTGGCTTGGCACCTTCCATTCAATCTGCGTCAAGCTGCTACGCCGTCATGCTGAGCTTGCCGGTCTGAAATCTAATTTTACCATTCTGGACACAGACGATCAGTTGCGCTTGCTGAAGCAGTTGATTCAGGCCGCCAATATCGACGACAAGCGCTGGCCCGCACGAATGCTGGCTGGAATCATCGACGACTGGAAAAACCGCGCGCTGACGCCAGACAAGGTGCCCGCAGCGGATGCCGGGGCCTATAACAATAAGGGCATTGAGCTTTACGCTCAGTATCAAGTTCGCTTGCGCGAGCTGAACGCGGTGGATTTCGGCGACCTGCTGTTGCACATGGTCACGATCTTCCAAGCGCATCAGGATGTGTTGGAGCAATATCAACGCTGGTTCCGCTATATTCTGGTGGACGAGTATCAGGATACCAACGTGGCCCAATATTTATGGCTGCGCCTGCTGGCCGGGGCGCATAAGAACATTTGCTGCGTAGGCGATGATGACCAGTCGATCTATGGCTGGCGCGGGGCCGAAGTAGGCAACATCCTGCGGTTCGAAAAAGACTTTCCCGGCGCTTACGTGGTACGGTTAGAACAGAACTATCGCTCGACCCCGCATATTCTGGCCGCTGCGTCGAATGTCATCCGCGGAAACGAAAACCGTCTGGGCAAGGAACTCTGGACCGACGCGCAAGAGGGCGAAAAAGTTCGTCTGATCGGCCACTGGGATGGCGAGGAGGAGGCCCGTTGGATCGGCGAAGAGATCGACGCGATGCAAGGTGGAACTCGGGGTGCGCGGCCCTTCAATTTGGATGAGATTGCCATTCTGGTCCGTGCTTCGCATCAGATGCGCGCGTTTGAAGACCGGTTCCTGACCATCGGTTTACCCTACAAGGTTATTGGCGGCCCGCGTTTCTATGAGCGGATGGAGATCCGCGATGCCATGGCTTATTTCCGGCTGGTGGTCAGCCCCGGCGATGATCTGGCGTTTGAGCGGATTGTGAACACTCCGAAACGCGGCCTTGGAGATAAGGCGCAGCAGACGATCCAGATGACAGCGCGCGAGCATGGCGTGTCACTGGTCGATGGCGCGCGGATCGCGGTCGATAACGGGTTGATCAAGGGCAAGGGCGGCAAGGCGCTGCGCGAGTTGATCGACGGCCTGGCACGGTGGAATGCGATGACGCGTGGGCCTCGGATCGAGGTCGACGACGATTCGGTGATTGATGACGGCACTGCGCCCATGCGGTTCGGCGAGCCAGAGGTTTCACATATCGAACTGGCGCAAATCGTTCTGGATGAATCCGGCTATACCGCGCATTGGCAAAACGAAAAAACGCCCGAGGCGCCGGGACGACTGGAAAACCTCAAGGAGTTGGTGAACCAGTTGGACAACTTCGAGAACCTGCAAGGGTTTCTGGAACATGTCAGCCTAGTTATGGATAACGAGCAGGAGGGTGACGGGGCCAAGGTTTCGATCATGACCCTACACGCGGCCAAGGGGCTGGAGTTTCCCGCCGTGTTCCTGCCCGGGTGGGAAGACGGGTTGTTCCCGTCGCAAAGGTCGATGGACGAATCCGGCCTTAAGGGTCTCGAGGAAGAACGACGGCTGGCCTATGTGGGCATCACCCGCGCGGAAGAAGTTTGTACGATATCCTTCGCCGCCAATCGACGCGTGTTCGGCCAGTGGCAAAATTCGATGCCGTCGCGGTTTATCGACGAACTGCCCGAGGATCATGTTGAGGTGCTGACGCCTCCGGGGCTTTATGGCGGCGGTCAGCCTGCGGCGGGAATTGAAACCCGCGCGGCTGAGGCAAATGTTTATAACTCGCCCGGTTGGAAGCGGATGCAAGCGCGGCAGGGGCAGTATGGGATGTCTCAGCCACGCGAAACCCGCAACACGGTGATCGATGCAACCGCGGTCGCAAGCTTCACCCTAGGCGAGCGCGTGTTTCACCAAAAATTCGGCTATGGCGCGGTGATCGGCATCGAAGGCGACAAGGTCGAGGTGGATTTCGAAAAGGCGGGCACCAAAAAGGTGGTCTCGCGGTTCCTGTCGGCCAAGGACGACATACCCTTTTAATCAATAGGAATGTGCCTGACGGCATATGCTCGGTTTTTTTGGGGCGCCCGGCCATTGCTGCGGCGCCTTGTTTCATTTGTGAAAAAAGAAAAACGGCGGTTCCCAGGGAGGAGGAGGGGAACCGCCGTTCATTTCAACATCAGGGCAGGGAGGAGAAGAGCCCCGATGTATCCGAACCCGGGTTTGATCCCGGTATGTGTAAGTCGCGGCGACACCAGGGAGGAGGAGAGGTGTCGCCGCGCGCTTTCAACATCAAGGCAGGGAGGAGAAGAGCCCCGATGTATCCGAATCCGGGTTTGATCCCGGTATGTGTAAGTCGCGGCGACGTCAGGGAGGAGGAAGACGTCGCCGCGCGCTTTCAACACCGGGAAAGGGAGGAGAAGTACCCGGTGTGTCAGTTTCCGGCTTTCAGGGCCGGTATAAGGTGCGGCGATATCAGGGAGGAGGAGAGATATCGCCGCTGAAATACAGATCCTAAAGGGAGGAGGAAGGACCTGATCTCGGTTATGTCAGTGCGCGCTTAGTGCGCGACGTATTCTTCGGCCGCCTGCATTGCCACGCGGCGGATCATCGAACGGTGCAGGCCCAGATCGGCCAGCTCTCGGTTCGACAGTTCGGACAGTTCATTCACGGTCCGGCGGTAGACCCGGTACCGAACGAACCTGGTTTTTGAAGCCTCAATCAGTGATGCCAGGCCGGTTGCCGGTGCGCCTTTGAGCGCGGTCTGATGTGTTGCTACAGCCATCTGTGTTACCCGATATGTTTTGTCTTTGCCGCTGTGTCTCGGCGTTTGCTTGAGGATGAAGATAAGGAAATGCTGCACATGCACAATAGGTGAACTTGTCAATGCTGCTATGCAGCAAATGCATAGATATCAACGTGTTGGTGTGCTGTTGTCATTTGGGCCTTAAAAACAGGAGTTTTATGAGTGCCTTGCCCACGGTGGCAATCTTCCGAATTTTACTGGTTAGTAAAAATTGCCGCTTCTTTAAGCGCGATGTTTCTAAGTTGAGCATCTTTAAATTAAGGTGCGCCTCTTGCCTCACTAAATGAGTGTTCCGGTGTGCATGGGAAATCATGGGCGACGCCTGGGAATGCCTTCGCGATTTGCATGGGGAGCCGCAAATGGAAGGTGATTCGTACGGTGGAAGCTGTGAGATTGACCTCTGGGTGATTGAATTTTCAAGAATTTGGAGAATTTTTGGGAATTCATGGGACATGATGTTCAGTGCAAGTTTTTAGCTATATATGGTATTTGGCCTCGATATCAATTCTAATTATGGTGTAATGCGGGTGGTTTTCAATTGATTGCCATGCGTCTATATTGCGATTCTTTCTTAAGTACATTGAAGTTTCCTATTGATTTCCATGAATTCCCATGGCATCCCTTGTTTATCCGATGAGGACGAGGCACATGGGGCGCCAAACGACCCCGAACCAATAAAAACAGGTTTCATACAGGCATCTCGCTTTCATCAATCAAGAGATCCGGCGCGCGGGCGAGCAGACATCCCCCCAGGTGGCGCGCGCAGCTGGACATCCCGCAAAGCGGGTCAATGCGGCGGGTTGATCAGTGGCAGCAGATCAACCCGCCGTTTTTCATCCGGGGGGAACGTGAATTTTGGGTGGGGCGCAAGCGAAAGGGACAGTCGTCTTGGCGCGCAGGTTTAGAGGTGAAAGCCACCACAAGGTGGATACGAAGGGCAGGGTGTCGATCCCGGCCTCGTTTCGCCGTGTGCTTGAGGCTTCGGACCCGAACTGGCAGCCCGGTGATACCCCCGAACTGGTGATCGTCTATGGAGATCACCGCCGCAAATTCCTTGAATGCTATACCATGCAGGCGATTGACGAGGTCGATCACAAGATTGACGCGCTTCCGCGTGGTTCGATGCAGCGGAAGATGTTGCAGCGCATGTTCCACGGTCAGTCCTTCCCAACCACCGTGGATGAGACGGGTCGCCTTGTGCTGCCAGCCAAGTTGCGCACCAAGATCGGCCTTGAAAACGAGGCGTTCTTTATTGCCGCGGGTGATACGTTCCAGATCTGGAAGCCTGAGACATATGAGTCTGAAGAGCTGGCAGCCGCCGAAGATTGGCTGGACGAACAGCCCGAGGATTTCGATCCTCTGGAGTTCCTAGATGGCGTCGGGGACGCGTGACGGCATGGCCGGCGCTGACACCCCTTCCGACAAACCTCATATCCCTGTTCTGCTGCGCCCATTGCTGGCCGCTGTGGCGCCGGTGTCCGGTGCTTGGCTGGATGGGACGTTTGGGGCGGGTGGTTATACACGTGGCCTACTGGAGGCCGGGGCTGACAAAGTCATTGGCGTGGACCGTGATCCGTTGGCCTTTGCGATGGCGGCAGACTGGGCGGGTGGCTATGGCGACCGGTTGGTTATGCAGCCCGGGGTGTTTTCCCGCATGGATGAATACGCGCAAGATCTGGATGGCGTGGTGCTGGACCTCGGCGTCTCATCCATGCAGTTGGATCAGGCCGAGCGTGGCTTTTCCTTCATGAAGGACGGCCCGCTGGACATGCGAATGAGCCAGGAGGGTGAGAGCGCCGCCGATCTGGTGAACACGGCGACCGAGGCCCAACTGGCCGATATTCTGTTCCACTATGGTGAAGAACGCGCCAGCCGACGGATCGCTAAGGCGATTGTGAAAGCGCGGGCGGATGAGCCGATTACGACGACCCTGCGTCTGGTTCAGATCATCGAATCTTGCTTGCCGCGCCCCAAACCGGGGCAGTCGCACCCGGCAACGCGCAGCTTTCAGGGGCTGCGGATTGCAGTGAACGCGGAATATGAAGAGCTGTTTCAGGGGCTTATGGCTGCCGAACGCGCGTTGAAGCCAGGCGGGCAACTGGCTGTTGTGACTTTCCATTCCATCGAGGATCGGATGGTCAAAAGGTTCTTTCAGTCCCGCGCAGGTAAGACCGGGCGTGCCAATCGCTATGCACCTGAAATGGAACAAGAACTGCCGCAGTTCACGCTTAAGACCCGCAAAGCTGTGGGTCCGGATGAACAGGAATTGCAGGAAAATCCGCGTGCGCGCTCGGCCAAGCTGCGTGTGGCGGTACGGACTGAGGCTCCGGCTGGGGAAATTGATGCCCGCGCCATTGGGATGCCGCAACTGGGGGGAAGGGCAAAATGAAGAGTGTTTTGTATGTGTTGACTGCTCTGGCCGTGTTCGGACTGGCGCTTTGGGCGTATCAAGAGAATTACCGCACCCAGCAAGTGGTGAAGGAAACACAGAAGCTACAGCGCGAGATTGGCATGGCGCAGGTGCGGCTGGCCGTTTTGAACGCCGAATGGGCTTACCTGAACCGTCCCGACCGGCTGCGCGAATTGGCCGACCTGAACTTTGAACGTCTGGGCCTGTTGCCGCTGCGCGCCGAACAATTCGGACGCGCTGATCAGATTTCTTACGCCGAGGACCCGGACCTGCCTATCGTCGACCCGGTCGAGTTGCAGGCCATCACCAGTACTCAGGCGCTGGGCGAGGTGCAGATCCCATGACCCGTACCCCTCTGCGCCCACTGGCCCGCGTTCTTGATGCCCGCGCTCGCGGGGAAAACCCAAAGGCGATCGAGCGGGAAAATATCCGTCAGCGTCACGAAGACATGAAAGATCGCGCCCGCGCCCGCGCCGAAGGGCGTTTGCTGGTGCTGGGCCTGTTCTTCTTCTGCGCTTTCTCGGTGGTAGGGGTCCGAATGGGCATGCTTGCGACGTCCGAGGCACAAGAGCCGCTGGCAAGCGCCCCCGGTGCTGCGATTGCGATGCAGCGCGCCAATATCGTGGATCGCGAGGGGCGCATTCTGGCAACCAATCTGGACACCTATTCTGTCTATGCCCAGCCACCTGCAATGATCGACCCAGTCGCCGCTGCAGACCAGCTGGTGGCGATCTTCCCTGATCTGGAAAAAGAGCGTCTGGTCAAGGATTTCACCGGTAATCGCAAGTTCCTGTGGATCAAGAAACGTATCTCACCGGAACAGAAACAGGCGGTGCATGATATCGGCGATCCCGGCATCTTATTTGGCCCGCGCGAGATGCGGTTATATCCGAACGGGCGTCTGGCCGCGCATATTCTGGGTGGTTCGGGCTTTGGCCGCGAAGGCGTCAGCGCAGCCGAAGTTATCGGCGTGGCGGGGGTCGAGAAGCAATTCGACGATTATCTGCGTGACCCGGCCAACGGCAACAAGCCGCTGCAACTTTCGCTGGACCTGACCATTCAAGCAGCGGTTGAACAGGTTTTGTATGGCGGCATGAAGATCATGAACGCCAAAGGGGCCTCGGCGGTGCTGATGAACGCACACACAGGCGAGGTCATCTCGGCCGCGTCGCTGCCGTCCTTCGATCCGAACGACCGTCCGCGCCCGCCAACCTCGGGATTTGATCCGTCGGACAGCCCATTGTTCAATCGCTATGTGCAGGGCGTTTATGAGCTGGGCTCGGTATTCAAAATCTTTACTGCCGCGCAGGCTGTTCAGTTGGGGTTAGTGAATTCTGAGACAATCATCGACACCTCTGGTCCGATGCGGATCGGGCGGTTCCCGATTGGTGAGTTCAACGGCAAGAACTATGGTAAGATCAGCGTTGCGGATGTGATCGTCCACAGCTCGAACCGTGGCACGGGCCGATTGGCCTTGCAGATCGGGTCGCGCCGTCAGCAGGATTTCCTTGAGGCGCTGGGCATGTTCGAACCCACCCCCTTTGAAATTGTCGAGGCCGCAGGCGGTGAACCGCTCAAGCCCAAGAAATGGGGCGAGCTGAGTACGGTGACCATTTCTTACGGTCATGGCCTATCGACCAGCCCGATGCATCTCGCAGCCGGATATGCAGCGATAGCCAATGGCGGGCATTATGTCAGCCCGACCATTCTACGCAAAAATGGTGCTCAATACGGGCCGCGAGTCATGTCCGAAAGCGCCGCGAAACAGGCGCAGAACATGCTGCGCCGAGTGGTGACAGATGGCACTGCCAGCTTTGGCGATGTTGCAGGCTATGACGTGGCGGGTAAGACCGGCACGGCGGATAAGCCCAAGCCGCGCGGTGGGTATTATGATGAAAAGGTAATCGCGACGTTCGCGACGATCTTCCCGGCCTATGATCCGAAATATGTGTTGATCGTCACTCTGGATGAACCGTCCATCGTGGCCTACGGCGAAAAGCGCCGGACGGCGGGTTGGACGGCAGTTCCCGTGGCTGCCGAGCTGATCGGACGGATTGCCCCGCTACTTGGGTTGCGTCCCCGGCTTGAGCCTGAGGCGCGCGCTGCTATAACCCTGACCTCAAATTAGGCTGTCCAGCAGAGGTGGGTCATGGGCACAAGGACGAAAACACTTAGCCAACTGGCCCTGACTGCGCGGGGCGGGGCGAATCCCGACATTACCGGACTGGCCGTTGACAGCCGTGAGGTGAAGGATGGCTATCTGTTCGCTGCGCTTCCCGGCACCCGCGTACATGGTGGAGAGTTCATACAATTTGCCCTGCGTATGGGGGCCGCTGCGATCCTGACAGATGCCGAAGGCGCTGAAATAGCGGCGGAGGAACTGGCCGCATCGGACGCTGCTTTGATCGTGGTTGAAGACCCCCGTCAAGCGCTGGCCGGATGTGCCGCGCTTTGGTTTGGGGCCCAGCCGCAGCACATCGTGGCTGTCACTGGGACAAACGGAAAAACGTCCGTGGCCACATTTGTACGCCAGATTTGGATGGAACTTGGACTGGCCGCCGTCAATCTTGGAACAACAGGGGTTGAGGGTGCGTGGACCGCACCGCTGGCGCATACCACGCCCGAGCCAATTACCTTGCACCGCTGTTTGGCCGAAGCTGCGGAAAACGGCGTGACCCATGCCGCGATGGAGGCGTCTTCGCACGGGCTCGAACAACGGCGTCTGGATGGCGTGCATCTGGCCGCTGCGGGCTTTTCGAATTTCACGCAGGATCACCTGGACTATCACGAAACCTTCGAGGCCTATTTCGCCGCCAAGGCGGGATTGTTCGATCGTGTGTTGCCACAGGACGGCACCGTGGTAATCAACATGAGCGACCCCAAAGGTGTCGAGGTTCGCAAAATAGCCGAAGCGCGGGGTCAAAGTGTATTGACCGTCGGGCTGGGCGATGCCGATCTGTGCCTAATCGGTCAGCGTTTTGACGCAACCGGGCAAGACTTGCGGTTTTCCTGGCAGGGCAAGGTGCTGCAAACCCGTCTGAACCTGATTGGAGGGTTTCAGGCCGAGAATATCCTGCTTGCCTGTGGGCTGGTCATCGCCGCCGGAGAAGAGCCCGAGCGTGTGTTCGAAACCTTGCCGCACCTGACAACCGTTCGGGGCCGAATGCAGTTGGCTGCGACCCGTGACAACGGCGCAGCGGTATTTGTCGATTACGCCCATACGCCGGACGCGGTGGCAACGGCGCTCAAGGCGATGCGGCCGCATGTCATGGGGCGCCTGATCGCCATTGTCGGCGCGGGTGGGGATCGGGATGCCACCAAGCGCCCGCTGATGGGTAAGGCAGCTGCCGATCATGCGGATCTTGTCTTTGTCACCGACGACAACCCACGCAGCGAGGACCCGGCCACGATCCGCGCCGCTGTTCTGCTGGGTGCACCGGAGGCCACCGAAGTGGGCGATAGGGCCGAAGCCATCCTGCGCGGCATTGACGCTCTGCAACCCGGTGACGCGCTGTTGATCGCCGGAAAAGGCCATGAGACTGGGCAAATCGTCGGTGATCAGGTGTTGCCGTTTGATGATGTGGAACAGGCCAGTATCAGTGTGGCCGCGCTGGACGGGAGGGTGGCATGACGCTTTGGACAGCAGCCGAGGCGGCCGAGGCCACCGGAGGGCGCGCCACGACCGATTGGGCGGTAAATGGCGTGTCAATCGACACCAGGACCATTGAGCCGGGCGACTTGTTCGTTGCTCTCAAAGCCGAGCGTGACGGGCATGATTTTGTGGCGCAGGCGTTGGAAAAAGGCGCGGGCGCGGCATTGGTGTCGCGCATTCCCGAAGGTGTTTCGAAAGACGCCCCGCTGTTGATAGTCGATGATGTTCAGATCGGGCTAGAGGCATTGGGCCAAGCAGGCCGCGCCCGAACCGACGCGCGCGTGGTGGGTGTTACCGGCAGCGTCGGCAAGACCTCGACGAAGGAAATGCTGGCGACCATATTGGAAAAGCAGGGAAAAACCCACGCCAGCGTGGCCAGCTATAACAACCATTGGGGCGTTCCTCTGACGCTGGCTCGAATGCCGCGCGACATTGAATTCGCCGTGATCGAGATCGGCATGAACCACCCCGGAGAGATTGCCCCGTTGGCGCGTCAGGCACGCCCGCATGTGGCGTTGGTGACGACAGTTGCGGCGGTCCATCTTGAGGCGTTCGATTCGGTTGCGGGTATCGCTCAGGAAAAAGCCGCGATCTTCGAAGGGCTCGAGCCCGGCGGAGTGGCCATCGTAAATGCAGATATCGAACACGCAGAAATTTTGCGTCAGATCGCGCAGGACTACGGGGCCGGTATCGTTGGTTTTGGCCGTAAGGCTGCAGATTACGCATTGAATGATGTCTCGCAAGGAGGCGACTCGGTGCGTGCGGAAGCTGCGGTTGGGGATGCCACCATCACCTATGACGTGCAATCGGCTGGAACGCATTTTGCCATGAATGCGTTGGGTGCATTGGCGGCCTGTGTTGAAATGGGTGTTGATCTTGATGAAGCCATCGCAGGTCTGCGCCAATGGTCTCCGGTCAAAGGGCGGGGCGTGCGCGAGGTGCTGCCGCTGGCGGCGGGCGGGCAGATTGAGCTGTTGGATGACAGTTATAATGCCAATCCTACTTCGATGGAGGCAGCGTTGGATGTGCTGGCTGCGGCCGAGGGCACACGCCGGGTCGCTTTTTTGGGTGATATGAAAGAGTTGGGCACGCAGGAAATCGCCATGCATTCCGGAATGGCGGATGTCGCGGCAATGGCGCAGGTCGATCAGGTTCACTGTATCGGTCCGTTGATGAAGGCTCTGCATGCAGCGCTGCCCGAGGGCAAGCGCGGGTTGTGGAGTGAAACAAGCACCGAAATGGCCGCGCATCTGCCGGATTTGATCCGGGCAGGCGATACGGTTCTGGCCAAAGGGTCGCTGAGCATGGCGCTGGCTCAGATTGTTGACGGTTTGCGGAAAATGGGGCAAGGGAGCGCGCTTGACCCATGACCTCCGCATGAGAAAGGTTTTGACATGCTCTATTGGTTGACCGCCCTGTCGGATGGGGGGGATTTCTTTAACCTCTTCCGCTATATCACCTTCCGTGCGGGCGGAGCCTTTCTGACCGCGTTGATCTTTGGCTTTATCTTCGGCAAGCCGCTGATCAACGTATTGCGCAGGAAACAGGGTAAAGGTCAGCCAATCCGAGACGACGGTCCTGAGGGGCATTTTTCCAAGGCTGGCACGCCAACCATGGGCGGGTTGCTGATCGTTGGTGCGCTGGTGACCTCAACGCTGGTCTGGGCGCGGTGGGACAATCCTTATGTCTGGATGGTGTTGTTTGTGACGCTGGCTTATGCGGCAATCGGTTTTGCAGATGACTATGCCAAGGTGTCCAAGCAGAACACTAAGGGTGTGTCTGGAAAGATGAGAATGGCGCTGGGGGTGATCATCGCGGTTCTGGCTTCGCTTTGGGCCACCCTGCATCATCCCGAGGCGCTGCAGAACCAGCTGGCCGTGCCGGTCTTCAAGGATACGCTGGTCAATTTGGGAGTTTTTTACATCCCCTTTGCAATTGTTGTGATTGTGGGGGCGGCCAACGCTGTGAACCTGACTGATGGCTTGGATGGCTTGGCAATCATGCCTGCGATGATTGCAGCCTCGACCTTGGGTGTAATTGCTTATGCGGTCGGGCGGGTCGACTTTACCGAATATCTGGACGTGCATTATGTGCCGGGTACGGGGGAGATTTTCATCTTTACCTCGGCACTGTTTGGCGCGGGGCTTGGGTTTCTGTGGTATAACGCTCCGCCTGCGGCCGTATTCATGGGCGATACCGGATCGCTGGCTTTGGGCGGCGCGCTTGGCGCGATTGCGGTGGCCACTAAGCACGAGCTGGTACTGGCCGTTGTCGGTGGGCTTTTCGTTGTGGAAGCGCTGAGTGTGATTATTCAGGTTTTGTACTTCAAACGCACCGGTCGCCGCGTGTTTCTGATGGCACCAATCCATCACCACTATGAGAAAAAGGGGTGGGCCGAGCCGACCATTGTGATCCGGTTCTGGATCATCTCGCTGATCCTGGCGATGATTGGTCTGGCGACTTTGAAAGTCCGGTAACGCTCCCGCCAGGTTCGGCGGACCTGCGGTCCACCTGCCACCTGTTGAGCCCGGCTCGCGCTGACGCGCGAGCCTTTTGTTGCCCTTGCCAATAGAGTTTTCTTCTGTGCAGTGTGACGGCCAATTGGACGTCAGAAGAAGGTGGGCGGCATGATCCCGGTCAAAGGGTTTTCAGGGCAAAAGGTTGCGGTTCTGGGGCTTGGCCGATCGGGTCTGGCCACGGCCCGTGCATTGCGGGCAGGTAAGGCTGAGCCTGTCTGTTGGGATGACAATCCCGCCGCTCGCGAAACAGCCGAGGCAGAAGGTTTCACTTGCGCCGATTTGCACCGCCACGGGGCGTTTGACGACATCGCGTCGCTGATCGTGTCGCCGGGAATTCCGCATCTCTATCCCGAACCGAACCCGATTGTGGCTGCTGCGCTGGACGCCGGAGTGCCGGTGGACAACGATATTGGGCTGTTCTTCCGATCCTTTGCCGGGTCGGAATGGAACAACTATGACACCCCGCCTCGCGTTATTGCGGTGACCGGGTCAAACGGGAAGTCAACCACTGCAGCATTGATTCATCACGTCCTGACCGAAGCCGGGCGCGAGGCACAGCTGGCAGGGAATATTGGGCGCGGGGTGCTGGATATTGATCCGGGTGGAGACGGGTCGGTGGTTGTGTTGGAGTTGTCCAGCTATCAGACCGATCTGGCCCGCGCATTGACGCCGGATGTGGCGGTGTTCACCAACCTCTCGCCTGATCATCTGGATCGGCATGGCGGGATGGGGGGCTATTTCGCAGCCAAACGTCGGTTATTTGCCGAGGGCGGACCGGATCGCGCAGTGATCGGTGTGGATGAAAACGAAGGCGCGTTTCTGGCGGGCCAGCTGTCCGAAGGGCCGACTGACGACCGGGTCATCCGTGTCTCGGTGGCGCGCAAACTGACCGGGCCGGGGTGGCAGGTCTTTGCACGCAAGGGGTTCTTGTCGGAGTACCGCAAGGGGCGGCAGGCTGGGTCAATCGACCTGCGTCAGATCAAGGGCCTGCCCGGCGTTCATAACCATCAGAACGCTTGTGCCGCCTATGCTGCCTGCCGCGCGTTGGGGCTGGCGCCGCGCGTAATTGAGGATGCGCTGCACAGCTATCCCGGCTTGCCGCATCGCAGCCAGATTATCGCCGAAGTGGACGGCGTGACCTATGTGAACGATTCCAAGGCCACTAATGTAGACAGCGCGCTGAAGGCGTTGAGCGCGTTTAAAAAGATCCGGTGGATTTGTGGGGGGCTGGAAAAAGAGGGTGGTCTTTCAGCGTTGAACGGCGCTGCGGATCAGGTGCTCAAGGCTTATGTGATCGGGCGCGAAGCTGCCAATTTCGCGCTTCAACTTGAAGCCGAGGCGCAGGTCTGCACCACAATGGCCGAAGCCGTGGCGCAGGCCATGTCAGATGCGCAACCGGGAGAGACGGTGCTGCTGGCCCCTGCAGCGGCAAGTTTCGATCAGTATGACAATTTTGAACAGCGCGGAGAGGACTTCGCTGAACAGGTTCGGCAGCGGTTGGCGGGATAGTCATTTGCAATAGACCGCCAGTTGGGCCAAGCTACAGTGCTATCAGCTTGACGCGCCGTGACAATTACGTTTGGCTCCGGGCAAATTCAACACGAGGTAATGACTATGCCATACCGTAAGTTTTCTCTGATCCTACCCGCCATTTTGGTGGCTGGCGCCTGCACGAATGTTGGTGCCAATTATCAGCCGATTGTCGATGGCCCGATTGGCCCGAACTACAACGTGGATCTGCAGCAATGCCAACAGCTGGCTGCATCGCAAGCCAGCGTTGATGGCTCCACCGCCGGGAACGCCGCAATCGGCGCGGCAGGTGCGGCTGCGGTTACCGGGATCGTTCAGGACAGCAGCGACAATCTGGGTCGTGCAGCGGTCGCTGGCGCTCTGGTCGGTGCCGGTGCGGACGTGATCAACAAGAACCAGAATAAAGAAGTCATCGTGCGCAACTGTATGCGCGGACGTGGCTATAACGTCGTCGGCTAACGGGTTGCGATTGCAACTCCAGCAGCGTGGCCCGAGGACCACGCCCATTGGAAATTGTAACCGCCCAGCCAACCGGTGACATCCACCGCTTCGCCAATCGCATAGAGGCCAGGGACATCCCTGGCCTCCATCGTTTTTGACGACAGATCATCAGTGTCGATCCCGCCCAGGGTGACCTCGGCGGTGCGATAACCTTCGGTGCCCGAAGGGGTCAGTGGCCAATTGGACAGGGCCGTAATTAAATCGGTCAGTGCCGCGTCGGATTGGTCGGCCAGGTTGCCCTGCATCGGAATATGCTGGCTTAGGTACTCCACCAGCCGTGTTGGCAAGTGGCGGGCAAGTTCGGTGGTCAGGGCCTTGCGGCCCCCGCTCTGCCGCTGATCGCGCAGCAGGTCGAAAAGGGGAAGATCGGGTATCAGGTTGACCCGGATCGCCTCACCCTCGCGCCAATAAGAAGACAATTGCAGCACCGATGGCCCGCTGAGGCCGCGATGGGTGAACAGCAGCGCCTCGTCAAAGCTGGTGCGCTCGTTTGACAGGCGTGCCGGCAGGGACACGCCGGAAAGGTCCTTGAATTTCCCGTCCGAGAAGGTGAACGGCACCAATGCTGCGCGTGTGTCGGTGATCCGCAGACCGAACTGGCGGGCGATATCATAGGCCAAGCCGGTTGCACCCATCTTGGGGATCGACTTACCGCCCGTTGCCAGAACCAGATTGGTGCAAGTCAGGCTGAGGCGCTGCCCTTCGCGGTCGACCTCCAGCGCGAAACCGACCTCGATCTTGCGCAAATCTTTCAACTCGGTACGCACCCACAGATCGGCCCCGGCGCGCTCCATTTCGGTCAACAGCATCTGAATGATCTGTTTCGAGGACCCGTCGCAGAACAATTGGCCAAGGGTTTTTTCATGCCACGCGATATCGTGGCGCCCGACCAGGTCAACGAAATCCCACTGTGTATATCGCGCCAAGGCCGACTTGCAGAAATGCGGGTTTTGCGACAGGAAGTTGCCCGGCCCGGCGTACATGTTGGTGAAATTGCAACGCCCGCCACCTGAGATGCGAATTTTCTCTCCGGCCGCTTTGGCATGATCGATCACCAGAACGCGCCCACCGCAATGGATCGCGCACATCATACCGGCTGCACCGGCACCGAGGATGATCGTGTCATATGTCATGGGCTGCGCATGGCGTGGAATTGGAAGGAAGGCAAGAGCCAGCGCGGTTTCGGCGCACTGCAAAAGACTTCATGGGTCATTGCATCGTGAGGCGTTTTGGTCAGTAGAAATACAGATTGCAAGCTGCCCAACGCGCTGACATGCTGCCCTTTTGACGCGCGTTTTAAAAAAAGGATAAATCGATGCGATTTCCGGACTTTATTGCTGCATTTCCCAAATTGGACGTGCCTTTCCCCGAGGATGTCGTGCAGACGGCGGTCATAAGATCTGACGCCGGCCTCGCGGCGTTTTTTACGTTTCTTCAGGATATGGAGCTTCCATTGCATTCACATGGGGCCCAATGGGGAACGGTCATCGAAGGTGAGGTCGAGCTGACTATCGGAGGAGTTACCAAAACCTACCGTCCCGGTGACAACTATTCGATTCCGGCCGGGGTGGAACACGGCGGGCAGATCAAGGCCGGGACCCGTGTGATCGACGTGTTTGAAGAGCCGGATCGGTATCCAATCAAAGAGTGAAGTAAATTCTGCGCTGTCCTGCGCAGGCATTATTCAGCCCCTTTGACACCGCGATGGGATTGGGGCCGTTTGTCCAATTGCTGAGGTCACCGCCACTTACGGGCCGTTTTCCGCATACCCGCTCATTCCGCTAGCCCAAACGCAAAAATGTCTGTAGACTCTCATTCAGATCCCGAAAAAGGGACATGAACGAGGCAGTAAGTGGCGGTATCTCATGACTGAGATGGTGTATGGCGCGGTCCAGGACCAGCGCGGAGAACCGATTCTACCAAAGTGGTGGCGGACGATTGATCGCTGGACCATGTCCTGTGTGCTGATCCTGTTTGTCATTGGGCTGTTGCTGGGGCTGGCCTCGTCGCCGCCGTTGGCCGGGCGCAACGGGTTTGACCCGTTCCACTATGTCGAACGGCAGGCGATCTTTGGCGGGCTGGCCCTGGTTGCGATGCTGCTGACCTCGATGATGTCCCCGACACTGGTGCGGCGACTGGCAGTGCTGGGCTTTCTTGCGTCGTTTGTGGCGCTGGCGTTTCTGCCGGTCTTTGGCACCGATTTCGGCAAAGGGGCGGTGCGTTGGTATTCGCTGGGCTTTGCCTCGATGCAGCCATCCGAGTTTCTAAAGCCCGGCTTTATTGTCGTGGCCGCATGGTTGCTGGCCGCGTCGCAGGAAATCAACGGTCCTCCGGGGCGGTTGTGGTCCTTTGCACTGTGCATGGCCATCGTTGGCATGCTGGTGTTGCAACCTGATTTCGGTCAAGCCTGTCTGATCCTGTTTGGCTGGGGCGTGATGTATTTTGTGGCAGGGGCACCTATGCTGCTTCTGCTGGGTATGGCCGGGGCGGTCGTGCTGGGCGGTATGCTGGCCTATTCGAACTCGGAACACTTTGCCCGCCGCATCGACGGGTTCCTGAACCAAGAGGTCGATCCGACCACGCAGCTGGGCTATGCTACCAACGCCATTCGCGAAGGTGGATTGTTCGGTGTTGGCGTGGGCGAGGGGCAGGTGAAATGGTCGCTGCCCGATGCGCATACCGATTTTATCATCGCTGTCGCGGCTGAGGAATACGGCCTGATCCTGGTGCTGATCATCATCGCGCTCTATTCGATCATCGTTGTACGCTCGCTGCTGCGGTTGATGCGCGAGCGGGACATGTTCATCCGTCTGGCAGGCACCGGTCTGGCCTGCATGTTCGGTGTGCAGGCGATGATCAATATGGGCGTTGCGGTGCGGCTGTTGCCCGCCAAAGGCATGACGCTGCCGTTTGTCAGTTATGGTGGTTCATCCCTGATTGCGGGCGGCATCGCGGTTGGCATGTTGTTGGCCTTCACCCGCACCCGCCCACAGGGCGAGCTTGGCGATATACTGCGCGGACGAGGTTAATGAACAAACCCTACCTTCTGATTGCAGCTGGCGGCACCGGGGGGCACATGTTCCCGGCACAAGCGCTGGCTGAGGCGATGCTGCAAAAAGGTTGGCGCGTGCGCCTGTCTACCGATACGCGCGGCGCACGGTATACCAGTGGCTTCCCGCACTCGACCGAAATTGTCGAGGCGTCCTCGGCCACTTTCGCGCGTGGTGGTTTGGCCGCAAAGGCGCTGGTCGGACCCAAGATTGCGGGTGGCGTGACCAGCATGTCATTGCAGATGATGCGCGACCGGCCGGATGTGGTTGTGGGATTTGGCGGTTACCCCTCGATCCCGGCGCTCGGCGCGGCGACGATGTTGAAAATCCCGCGCATGATCCATGAACAGAACGGTATTCTGGGACGGGTAAACCAGTTGTTTGCGACCCGCGTGTCTCAGGTAGCTTGCGGTATTTGGCCCACGGATCTGCCCGAGGGGGCAAAGGGCATCCATACTGGCAATCCGGTTCGGGCCGCCGTTCTTGAACGCGCGGCGGCGGGTTACATTCCGCCCGGAGATTACCCGATGTCGATCCTGGTGATGGGGGGATCGCAGGGCGCGCGCATCCTCAGCGATGTGGTGCCCGGCGCGATTGCAGCTTTGCCCGAATTGCTGCGCGGCCAAATCCGCGTTGCCCATCAGGCACGTGACGAAGATGGCGAACGGGTCACGGCGTTCTACGCCGACCATGGAATCCGTGCCGAGGTCAAACCGTTTTTTCACGACGTTCCCCGCCGCATGTCGGATGCACAGTTGGTTATCTCGCGCTCGGGGGCGTCAAGCGTTGCCGATATTTCGGTCATCGGGCGACCCTCGATCCTGATCCCGTTTGCGGCTGCCGCTGGCGACCACCAGACCGCCAATGCGCGCGGGCTGGTACAGGCGGGTGGGGCGATCATGATTCCTGAAAACGCCCTTGACGTTTCCTCGCTGACCGAGCAAATCACCGCAGTTCTGACTAACCCTGAAGCCGCGCAAAAAATGGCCCATGCCGCCCTTTCGACCGGAGCTCCGGACGCAACCGAGCGTCTGACGGCCCTTGTCGAGCAACTGGCGCAGAAGGAGACCGCATGAATCCTGCAACCAAACTGCCGCAAGATGTAGGGCCGATCCATTTCGTAGGGATCGGCGGGATCGGGATGTCGGGCATTGCCGAGGTGCTGCTGAACCTTGGCTACCGGGTGCAGGGGTCGGACCTGAAGGCCTCGAAAATCACTGACCGTCTGGCCAGCTTGGGGGGCGAGATTTTTGTCGGCCAACGCGCCGAGAACCTGGAAAACGCCGCCGTAGTAGTGGTGTCGACCGCGATCAAACCGGGCAACCCGGAATTGGACGGTGCCCGCGCGCGCGGACTGCCGGTTGTACGCCGGGCTGACATGCTGGCCGAATTGATGCGCCTGAAGTCCAACATCGCGATTGCCGGAACCCACGGCAAAACAACCACCACCACCATGATGGCCGAGTTGATGGTGGCCGGTGATTTCGACCCGACGGTGATCAATGGTGGGATCATCCACGCCTATGGCTCCAACGCGCGGATGGGACAGGGCGAATGGATGGTGGTCGAGGCCGACGAATCCGACGGCTCGTTCAACCGTCTACCTGCGACCATTGCCATTGTTACCAATATCGACCCCGAGCATATGGAACACTGGGGCGACTTCGACAAATTGCGCGACGGTTTCTACGAGTTCGTGTCGAACTTGCCTTTCTACGGTCTGGCCGTGTGCTGCACCGATCATGCCGAGGTGCAGACGCTGGTTGGCCGCATCACTGACCGGCGCGTGCGGACCTATGGCTTCAATGCGCAGGCCGATGTACGTGCAGTTAACCTGACTTACAAAGGCGGCATCGCGCATTTCGACATCCACCTGCAATACGAAGACACGGTGATCGAAGGCTGTACCTTGCCGATGCCCGGTGATCACAATGTCTCGAATGCCTTGTCTGCGGCGGCAGTGGCCCGGCACCTGGGCATGAAGACCTCGGAAATTCGTGATGCGCTGGCCAATTTCGGTGGCGTGAACCGCCGCTTTACCAAGGTGGGTGAGGTTGATGGGGTCACCATCATTGACGATTACGGCCATCACCCTGTGGAAATTGCTGCTGTGCTGAAAGCTGCCCGTCAGGCCACCGAGGGACGGGTCATCGCCGTGCATCAGCCGCACCGGTATTCCCGCCTGTCCAACCTGTTTGATGATTTCTGCACGTGTTTCAACGACGCCGATGTCGTTGCCATCGCTGACATATTTGCCGCCGGAGAGGACCCGATCAAGGGTGCATCCCGCGATGATCTTGTGCAGGGCCTGATCCGCCACGGCCATCGACACGCCCGCGCATTGCTGGACGAGGGCGATCTTGAACGTCTGGTTCGCGAACAGGCGCGTCCCGGAGATATGGTCGTCTGCCTGGGGGCTGGTACGATCAGTGCCTGGGCCAACGGATTGCCCGCTCGATTGCAGCAAAAACAGGTGGTCTGAGGCAATGGACTCTCGCCTATTGCAACTATAAAGTGTGACGTCGCAATCGCAGACGGGATGTCCTCGGAGGGGCATATGGCATATTCGGTAATGTTTGCAGCCTTGTGGGTCGTGGCCTCGACGATTGTGGCCATGTTGCCGATGCGTCTGCAGTTCCCGCCTGGAGTTGTGTTATTCATCTCTGCGCCTGCTCTGATTGTCTGGCTGGGCCATGACTATGGCTGGGTGTTTGGGCTGTTGGCTAGCGCTGCCTTTGTATCCCTGTTCCGCAATCCCATCCGGTTTTACTGGCGCCGTTGGACCGGTGCGGAGGTTCAGAAATGAACTTGTCCATCGCCCTTGCCGCGCTTTGGGGAATTGCTGCGAATGTGTTGGCGATGATCCCCAGCAAAGACAATCACTGGACCCGCGCCTATATCCTGATTGCGGTGGGGATTCCGATTTTGGGATACGTGACGCTTCAGAACGGACCGTGGATCGGGTTGATTGTAATGGCAGCAGGCATGTCGGTGCTGCGCTGGCCGGTGATTTATCTGGGGCGTTGGGTGCGACGGCTTGTTGGACACTGACATGATCGAATACGTCTTTTACACTCTCGCATTCTTTCTGCCCCTGTTTTTGATTTGGATAGCCTCACACATTCTTATTATTAAAGGGAAGTTCAGAGGACCGATCTATCTTCTATTATTTTTGTTTGTTTCGTTTGCCGTGTGGTATTGGACCCCTGTTAGCGCGTACGCCAGTCAGAGCGCCGAGGGGTTCGTTGTGCTATTTTCAGTCGCTTATACCTCGAGCGTGATCGTCCAATTCGTGCCAGGTCTTACCCTTGGAATTTTGACTGGTGGATTGCACCGGATTTTGCTCAGGAAGTTGAAGTCTGATGCCAGTATTGCGCCCGTGTAATAACCCAAGAGGTTAAAATGCTGTGCTCCAAAGAAACGCTTGGTTGAGGACAGCTGAACCATTTTGACCAAACCTTCAGATGAGGACACGGATTGGAGATAATTGAAGTAGTAGCCGCTGTCGTGTTGGCGATGGCGCTTCCGGTATTTTTGTCCGGGCTGGCATCCCACAATCTTGTTAAACGGGGTCGTTTTCGTGGGCCCGTCTATCTTTTGTTGTTTCTTGTCTTGTCCAGTGCCTATGGGTTTCTGGCTTCGGACAACGTAGGATTGCTAGAGCCGATGTGGTGGCGGGCCGAAGACTTCTATAATCTTTTCGTTATGTTCACAGCCTTTCCTTTGGGAACCGGGTTGGTTTTGGGATTCAGTACAGGTTTGCGTAGCCGACAGCGGTCAAAGCGTATGCAAAACTTAGTCCAGATAGATGACAAGCGAACAGAATCGAACTACCAGAGAGCCATGGTTCAAACACTTCCTGCGCCTCGTGGCAAACTCACTGAAAACCGACCTTTGAATGATTTAACCTGGCTTCGGGTCGGTGGGCCTGCGGATTATTTATTCCAGCCTGCAGATATCGAAGACCTTCAGCACTTCCTGCGCGACTTGCCTGCTGAGGTTCCCGTCTTCCCAATGGGTGTTGGTTCGAACCTGATTGTTCGGGATGGCGGGTTGCGCGCGGTGGTGATCCGGCTTGGGCGCGGGTTCAACGGTATTTCGGTCGATGGCAACACCGTCACCGCTGGCGCGGCAGCGCTGGATGCGCATGTGGCGCGCAAGGCGGCGGATGCGGGTGTGGACCTGACGTTTCTGCGCACCATTCCCGGCTCGATCGGGGGGGCTGTGCGGATGAATGCGGGATGCTATGGCAGCTACACAGCGGATGTGCTGCGCAAGGCCACCATCGTCACGCGACAGGGTGAGGTTCTGGACCTGAGCCCAGAGGATCTGAACTTTCGCTACCGTCAGTCCGATCTGCCCGACGGGGCGGTATTGGTTTCCGCTACATTCGAGGGTCCGTTAGGTGATCCCGCTGAATTGCACGCTCGCATGGCGGCGCAACTGCAAAAGCGCGACGAGACCCAACCCACCAAAGACCGCAGCGCCGGTTCGACCTTTCGCAACCCGGCGGGCTTTTCGTCCACGGGTCGCGCTGATGACGTGCATGACCTCAAGGCATGGAAAGTCATCGACGATGCGGGTATGCGCGGGGCGTTGCGAGGGGGCGCTCAGATGAGCCCCAAACACTCGAACTTCCTGATCAATACCGGCACTGCCACGGCTGCTGACCTTGAAGGTCTGGGCGAAGAGGTGCGAAAAAAGGTTTACGAAACAAGCGGCATCACGCTAGAGTGGGAAATCATGCGGGTCGGTGATCCGCTGACAGAATAAAGCCCCAACCGTCAGACCATAACAGGCAAATTCAGGCGACGGATCAAAGGCATAACGCAGTACGGACCACTACATAAGGTCCTGGGACATTGAGGCGCTAAGTGGGTAAGTCGAGCATGACAAACCCCAAAGTGGCGGTATTGATGGGTGGCCCCTCGGCGGAACGCGAGGTGTCTCTCAGCTCTGGGCGCGAATGCGCAGCCGCCCTGCGGGGAGAAGGCTTTGAAGTAGTAGAGCTGGACGCAGGTCCCGACCTTTACGCGCGCCTTTTAGACATCAAACCAGATGTGGTTTTTAACGCCCTGCATGGCCGCTGGGGTGAGGATGGTTGCGTGCAGGGTCTGCTGGAGTGGATGCGGATTCCGTACACGCATTCCGGTGTGCTGGCTTCGGCGCTGGCGATGGACAAGCAACGCAGCAAAGAGGTGTATCAGGCCGTAGGTCTGCCCGTAGTACCCAGCGTGATCGTGCCCAAGGTCGAGGTGATCGAAGTTCACGTGATGGAACCCCCTTACGTCGCCAAGCCCAATAACGAAGGCTCCAGCGTCGGTATCTATATCGTGCATGAAGGGTCAAACGGCCCGCCGCAACTGTCCGAGGATATGCCTGAATTCGTGATGGTCGAGAAATACATCGCAGGTCGTGAATTGACAGTGACCGTGATGGGGGACCGCGCGCTGACCGTGACCGAGATCATGACCGATGGCGGTTGGTACGACTATGACGCCAAATACAAGCCAGGCGGGTCCTGGCATGTGCTGCCAGCCGAAATCCCGCAAGACATCTTTGACCGTTGTCTGGATTACGCATTGCGCGCCCATGATGCGTTGGGGTGCAAGGGGGTAAGCCGCACTGATTTTCGTTGGGATGACGGCATGGGGGCTGATGGGTTGTTCCTGCTGGAAACCAACACGCAACCCGGGATGACGCCAACGTCGCTTGTGCCAGAACAGGCCGAGCATTTCGGCATGAGCTTTGGCCAGCTTTGCGCGTGGATGGTGGAGGACGCCTCATGCGACCGCTAAGGGCCACTCGTGCGCCGGTGATCCACCGATCAAAGCCGCTGGCCGGACCGGATGCGGATTTTGGCTCGGGCGCGCGGTCCGAGGCGGAGCCAAAGCTGCGGTTGAGTGGGGTCAAGCTGTTCGGTCGCAAATCGCAACGGTTTGATCCGGCTCCGTCGCGGCTGAATTACCGATTGCAGCGTTGGATGCTGACGCCGGGTGTGCGCCGGGGTTTGCGGGTTGGCTTGCCCATATTCGCGCTTTGCGCTGCGGCCGGGATCTATTTCGGCTCGGCCGAGCGGCGCGAGGCTGTGGTGGCCTATGTGGCCGACATCAAGACCTCGATCCAGCAGCGGCCTGAATTCATGGTCAATCTTATGGCGATTGATGGCGCGGGTACCAATCTGTCTGAAGACATCCGCGAAGTGGTGCCGTTGGACTTCCCGATAAGCTCCTGGGATCTGGATGTCGAACAGATCCGCGACACGATCACCGGGCTGGACCCGGTCAAATCCGCCTCGGTCCGGGTGCGCCCTGGTGGTATCTTGCAAGTGGATGTTGAAGAGCGTCAGCCCGTCATCGTCTGGCGCACGCGCCGCGGGATCGAACTGTTGGATGAAACCGGCGCGCATGTGGAACGCATCGCTTCGCGTAAGGAACACACCAACCTGCCGCTGATCGCAGGCAAGGGTGCGGATGCCCATGTGGCCGAGGCGTTGCAACTGGTGACCACTGCCCGCAGCTTGGGTGGCCGGGTTCGCGGTCTGGTGCGGATTGGCGAGCGACGTTGGGATCTGGTTCTGGATCGCGGCCAACGCATCATGTTGCCAACCGAACGCCCGGTGCGCGCGTTGGAACGTGTGCTTGCCGTGAACGAAGTGCAGGACCTGTTGGAGCGTGACGTGGCCGTGGTGGACATGCGGCTTGGGCAGCGCCCGACAATAAGAATGACCAAAGCTGCCAGCGAAGACTGGTGGAATACAAAAGTGACAGTGGGTAACGGGCAGTAACGAACATGATGACCGATCTTTATCAGTCCCAACGGGCCATGCGGCAGATGCGCAGGCAGGCGATGCAACGCGGTGTTGTCGCCATTCTGGATGTTGGCAGTTCCAAGATTGCCTGCCTTGTGCTGCGCTTCGATGGCGCAAACCGCTTGAGCGAAGATAACAGCATCGGGTCCCTGGCCGGTCAGACCGGATTTCGGGTGATTGGCGCTGCGACCACGCGGTCGCGTGGTGTGCAGTTTGGTGAAGTCACTGCCATGCAGGAAACCGAACGCGCCATCCGTACCGCGTTGCAGGCGGCGCAGAAGATGGCTGATATCCGGGTGGATCACGTAATCGCCTGTTTTTCGGGTGCGAACCCGCGTTCTTATGGTCTGGACGCTCAGGTTGATCTGGAAGGTCAGGTTGTGTCCGAGGCCGAGGTTGGCCGTGTTTTGAACGCTTGCGACGTGCCCGATTACGGGGCAGGGCGCGAAGTGTTGCATGCCCAGCCGGTGAATTTTGCCTTAGATAACCGCTCGGGGCTGATCGATCCGCGCGGGCAGATGGGCCAAAGCCTTGCGGTCGACATGCACATGTTGACCGTCGATGCCGTCGCGATCCAGAACATCGTGCGCTGCATCAAACGCTGCGATCTGGAACTGGCGGGGATCGCGAACTCGGCCTACGTGTCTGGCGTCTCGGCCCTGGTCGAGGACGAACAAGAGTTGGGTGCCGCCTGTATCGATATGGGTGGCGGTACAACCAGCGTGTCGATTTTCATGAAAAAACACATGATCTATGCCGATTGCGTGCGTATGGGCGGCGACCACGTGACCGCCGATATCTCGATGGGACTGGGTGTTCCGGCGGCTGTGGCCGAACGGATCAAGACCTTTAACGGAGGTGTCCACGCGACTGGCGCTGACGACCGCGACCTGATCGATATTGGTGGTGATACCGGTGATTGGGAACACGACCGCCGCACAGTCAGTCGAGCCGAGTTGATCGGTATCATGCGCCCTCGCGTCGAAGAGATTCTGGAAGAAGTGCGTGTGCGTTTGGATGCCGCCGGATTTGAGCATATGCCCAGCCAGCAGATCGTTTTGACAGGCGGCGGCAGTCAGATCATGGGGTTGGATGGTCTCGCGACCCGCATTCTGGGCCAGCGAGTGCGTTTGGGTCGACCCTTGCGTGTTCACGGTCTGCCGCAATCGGCGACAGGCCCGGGGTTTTCGTCAGCGGTGGGGCTTAGCCTGTTCGCTGCGCATCCGCAGGACGAATGGTGGGATTTCGATATTCCGGTCGACACCTATGCCGCGCGACCTTTCAAGCGCGCCATGCGCTGGTTCCGTGACAATTGGTAAAGCGGTCGGCGTTGCGGCGCTGGTCGTTGCAACCCCGCTTGCCGCACACGCCCAGACACGGATACCGCCTGAGGCATTTCTGGCTGCTGTCCAGGGTAAAACCGTTACGTTTCACGACTATCCCAGCGGCCTTCTGGTGGGGACCGAGGAATTTCTCAGCCCCAAACTGTCTGTCTGGCGGATGGAGGGGCGGGGTTGTGTCTATGGGCAGATCACTACACCCAATGGTCAGATCTGCTTTTTGTACGATGATGACCCGGATGACGTGCCGGTGTGCTGGTGGACCTTTCAGCACGAAGGCCGCCTTATGGTGCGACTTGCCAACTTCAACCGACGCGAAATTCAAGAGGTGCGTAGCATTACCGAAGACGGTTTGAATTGCCCAAGTACCCCAATTAGCTAAAGAAATGGGTTGCAGCCAGCGGCCTTATCCCGCAAGATATCCACAAGGCCCGTCAGAGGCCCTGCGGCAGGACCTGAGCAGTTTTCCGCATCTTAAAAATCAGTGAATCCCTCAAGTGGCGTGCATGTTGACTGCGGCGCGTGTGTCGCTTGCTTTGTGGTGGATTGAGTTCAATCCGCAACATCTGGCAATGAATGCAAAATACCGCTGACGACTGCCTTATTTCCTCCATATTTTGTGGGATTCGGCGATTTTTGGCGTGACCTTTGCTGTTTGGACCGGTAGGATTGTAAGCGGATAGGTAAGAAAAACACCGCTTTGGCGGGTCAATAAAACAGGCGGACAGAGCATGACATTGAATCTTTCGATGCCCGGGCACGACGAACTGAAGCCTCGGATTACAGTATTTGGCGTTGGTGGCGCGGGCGGCAACGCTGTCAACAACATGATTGAGAAACAGCTGGACGGCGTTGATTTTGTCGTCGCCAACACTGATGCGCAGGCGCTGCAGCAAAGCCAGTCTTCGGCGCGGGTGCAATTGGGCGTGAAAGTGACCGAAGGTCTGGGGGCAGGGGCCCGTCCGACCGTGGGCGCTGCGGCGGCCGAAGAAAGCATCGAGCAGATCGTCGACCATCTGGCTGGCGCACATATGTGCTTTATTACGGCTGGTATGGGCGGTGGCACCGGTACGGGTGCGGCGCCGATCATCGCGCAGGCCGCGCGGGAGCTTGGCGTTCTCACTGTTGGCGTTGTCACCAAACCCTTCCAGTTTGAAGGCGCCAAGCGGATGCGTCAGGCCGAAGACGGCGTTGAGGCGCTGCAAAAGGTTGTCGACACGCTGATTATCATTCCGAACCAGAACCTGTTCCGCCTGGCCAACGAAAAGACCACGTTCACCGAGGCATTCTCGATGGCGGATGACGTTCTGTATCAGGGCGTTAAAGGTGTGACTGATCTGATGGTCCGTCCGGGTCTGATCAACCTCGACTTTGCTGATGTTCGTGCCGTGATGGACGAGATGGGCAAGGCGATGATGGGCACTGGTGAGGCCACCGGTGAAGATCGCGCGGTTCAGGCGGCTGAGAAGGCGATTGCCAACCCGCTGCTGGACGAAATCAGCCTCAAGGGTGCCAAGGGCGTGCTGATCAACATCACCGGCTCGCACGACCTGACCCTGTTCGAGTTAGACGAAGCGGCCAACCGCATTCGTGAGGAAGTTGACCCCGAGGCCAACATCATCGTCGGTTCGACCCTGGATACCGTGATGGAAGGCGGTATGCGTGTGTCGGTTGTGGCCACTGGTATCGACGCCAGCGAAAAGCCCGTCGACGTTCCGGTTGCGCGTCGCTCGATGTCCGAGCCGCTGACCCGTACCGTTTCTGCGGAAGAGGCGCAGCAGGATGAGACCCCCGCTGCTGTGGCCGAAGTGGCGGAGCCCGCGCCCCAGCTAGAAGTGAACCGTGAACCTTCGCTGTTCGAAACCGCCGAGGAACCGGCGCAGCCGCAGGTGGAGCGTGACGATGACGGTCTGCCACCCCCTGCCTATCAGCCCCGCGTGGCTGAGTTCGAGCCGACACCTGAACCGGTTGAACCCGCGGCGGAAAGCTTTGTAGCACCGCAGCCACAGCACTCCGCAGGCACACCGTCGCCCGAAGCGCTGCAGCGTTTGCAGGCCGCTGTACAAAATGTCCCGGCCTCTGAACGTGGGTATGCGGCGCCGCGCCCACAGGCACCGCAACCGGACCCCGCACCGCAGGCTGAAGGGCAGGATCGTTCCCGGTTCGGCTTTAACCGCCTGATCGACCGGATGACCGGCCACGCCGCCGATACGCCGGCACAGCCGGTGCGCCAGCAGCCCCCGATGCGCCAAGCTGACGCTACGGCACCTGCGCATGATGAGGCCGACCCCGATCAGGATCGGATCGAAATTCCCGCCTTCTTGCGTCGTCAGGCCAACTGATCACGGTAACAAATTAACGACTTAGGGTCGCCTTTTGGCGACCCTTTTCTTTTGAAATACACGGCTTTAACTGTATGTAAGCAGGCTTTTGCCGATCTGTTACATTCATGTTTCATTCAGTTACAAAGAGTGAGTTGAGCCTTGACGCTTGCTTCCTTAGGTGAGTGTCCAACACGGACCGAAAAGGCCGGACACCACTCACCGAGGTTCACCTTGCAACATACGCTCAAATCTCCGATCACGTTTACAGGCGTCGGGCTGCACAGCGGCAAGCCTGCGACGATGGTCCTGAAACCGGCAGCCGCCGGTCACGGCATCTGGTTCAAACGGACGGATATCGAGCTGGGCAATGCGCTGATCCCCGCGATCTATGACGTGGTCGAGCGGACGCCGCTTTGCACCCGTCTGGTGAACGATGCAAATGTTTCGGTGTCGACCGTCGAACATATCATGGCCGCGCTCGCCGGATGCGGCGTGCATAACGCGCTGATCGAGATTGACGGACCCGAAGTTCCGATCATGGATGGGTCGTCGATTGATTTCGTGCGCGGTATCATGGCCAAGGGTGTACGTCGTCAGGCCAGCCCCGTTCTTGCGTTCGAAGTTCTCAAGCCCGTCACAGCTACGCGCGAAGGCGCCAGCGCTTCAATCGCGCCTGCGGATGGGTTGATCATCGATTTCCACATTGATTTCGAAGACGGCGCAATTGGCAATCAGACCAAAACGCTGGACATGCGTAACGGCTCGTTCGCGCGTGAGCTTAGCGATTGCCGCACATTCTGCCGCCGCACAGACGTTGAAGCGATGCGCGAAAACGGCCTGGCCTTGGGCGGGACGCTGGAAAACGCTGTCGTTGTACAGGGTGACGAAGTTCTGACCCCTGGCGGTTTCCGCCATGCGGATGAGGCTGTTCGCCACAAGATGCTGGATGCTCTGGGCGACCTTTACCTGGCGGGAGGCCCGATTCTGGGTCACTTCACTGGCGACAAATCCGGCCACGCGATGACCAACACGCTGCTGCGCAAGCTGTTTGAAACACCTGGTGCGGTGCGTCCGGTCCTGTGTACCCCCGAACAGGCCGCGCGTCTGCCGGGCCAGGGCCTTGTTTGGGACGAAATCCCCGAAGTCGCCTGATTGGATCAACTCTGCCGACAATTCCGCTAGTGAGTGTACTAAGGCGTTTTGCCCCGGAATTATCTATGCTAGACCAAAGGCCAATCAGGGGCGTGCCCCGATAAGCAATACGACGAGGATAGGCGGAATGGTTGGCACCAAAGCGGCAGTCAGGCTCGCAGGCGCGATTCTTCTGACAGCAGTTTTGACGGCATGCGGCGGAAAAGGCGCAGACCGCAATCAGAACCTGGAAGGCTTTACGCCAGAACAGATTTACACACGCGGCGAGTTTGAGCTGTCGCAGAATCGCTCGGATGATGCGGCGTGGTACTTCTCGGAAGTTGAGCGTTTGTATCCCTATTCGGATTGGGCCAAGCGCGCGCTGATCATGCAGGCGTTCTCGTTCCACACGGACAAGAACTATGAAGAAAGCCGGGCGGCGGCGCAGCGCTATATCGACTTTTATCCAACAGACGAAGATGCAGCCTATGCGCAGTATCTTTTGGCGCTGAGCTACTATGACCAGATTGACGAGGTTGGCCGCGACCAAGGGCTGACTTTTCAGGCGCTGCAATCTCTGCGCACAGTGATCGAGGTTTATCCTGATAGCGAATATGCCACGTCGGCGGTTCTGAAATTCGATCTGGCCTTCGACCATCTTGCTGGTAAGGAAATGGAGATCGGGCGCTATTATCTGCGTCAGGATCACTATACCGCTGCAATCAACCGATTCCGTGTCGTGGTCGAAGATTTCCAGACCACAACCCACACAGCTGAGGCGCTGTATCGTCTGATCGAAGCCTATCTGTCGCTGGGCTTGGTGGATGAGGCGCAGTCAGCCGGTGCTATCTTGGGTTACAACTATCAATCGTCGGAATGGTACGATGCGGGCTATGCATTGCTGACCTCGCGTGGGTTGGAATTGAAGAGCCGTGGAAACAATTGGCTAAGCACCATCTACCGTCAGACCATCAAAGGTGAGTGGTTGTAATCGTCATGGCTAAAGGCGTGGGACGCTAAGACCCGATGCTGCGCGCCCTTGATATCCGCGACATGCTGATCATTGACCGGCTGGAATTGACGTTTCAGTCGGGTTTGAACGCATTGACCGGTGAAACCGGGGCGGGCAAGTCGATCTTGCTGGATTCGCTGGGTTTCGTGCTGGGCTGGCGAGGGCGGGCTGAATTGGTTCGGCAAGGCGTCGCGCAGGGGGAGGTTGTAGCCGAGTTTGAGTTGCCAGATGGCCACCCCGCCCATGCGATTCTGGCCGAGGCAGGCTTGCCTGGTGGTGAGGAACTGATCCTGCGCCGGGTTAATACAGCCGAGGGACGCAAGACCGCTTGGGTCAATGACCGGCGCTGTTCCGGTGAGGTACTGCGCGCCCTGTCCGAGACGTTGATCGAACTGCACGGCCAGCATGATGATCGCGGGTTGCTGAACCCGCGCGGGCATAGGGCAATGCTGGATGACTATGCGGGGGTAGAGGACCTTCTGGCAGCTGTGCGTGCGGCGTGGATGGATATGTCCCGCGCGCGTAAGGATTTGGCCGAGACCGAGGCGACGCTGGCCGCCATGCGCGCCGAGGAGGAGTTTCTGCGCCACGCCGTTGCCGAGTTGGACAAGCTGGACCCTCAGCCCGGTGAGGATGCTGAATTGGATGCCCGTCGGCGCATGATGCAAGGGGCTGAACGCATTCGCGATGACGTTGCCCGTGCTTTTGACCTGTTGGGCGCAGATGGGGCCGAGGTGGCGATGTCTGACGCGGTGCGGTGGTTGGAAGGCGTGTCCGACAATGCGGGCGGGCAGCTTGAGGCCCCGATAGCCGCATTGGGGCGCGCCTTGATCGAATTGGGTGAAGCGCAGGACGGGGTGAGCGCCTGCCTTCAAGCTTTGGATTTTAACCCGGCTGAGCTTGAAGCCGCAGAAGAACGTCTTTTCGCCATCCGAGCGTTGGCCCGTAAGCATGATGTGGTGCCTGACGATTTGGGGGTTTTTGCCGACACGCTGCGTGATCGACTGACCCGGCTGGATGCAGGTGACGCCGACTTGGCGGATCGGCGTGCTGCGGTTGCGGCTGCACAGGAAACCTATGACAACGCCGCCGCCGCACTTAGCGCCGCGCGCCAACAGGCGGCCGGACAATTGGATGCGGCCGTGATGGCCGAGCTTGCACCGTTGAAGATGGAGCGTGCGGTATTTCAAACCGAAATCACGGGCGCCGATCCCGGACCTGAGGGGGTGGATGCGGTGGCCTTTACCGTTGCCACCAATCCCGGCGCTCCGTCTGGCCCACTGAATAAGATCGCTTCGGGCGGGGAACTCAGCCGGTTTTTGCTGGCGCTCAAAGTGTGTCTGACCGGCGACGATAGCGCCCGCACTATGATCTTTGATGAAATCGACCGGGGTGTCGGTGGGGCGACTGCTGATGCGGTGGGTCGCCGTCTGGCATCTTTGGCACAGGGGGGGCAGGTTCTGGTCGTGACCCACTCGCCGCAGGTTGCCGCCCGCGCGGCGCATCATTGGCGGGTTCAAAAACAGGTAACTGGCGGGCAGACATTGTCCACCGTTATTCCGCTGGCCGAACCAGACCGTGTGGATGAAATCGCCCGGATGGTCGCAGGGGACACTATCACGGACGAGGCGCGCGCCGCCGCCCGCGCATTGTTGGACGCCTGAGTTAAATTTGCCGCTTTCCGGTTTTCAAACCGTCGCGATCCTACTTTTATAAGGGGGCTCCGTGGCTTACTAAGGAATATACCTTGATCCCCGAGTGCCAATGACCCAAACGACCCGCACCGTTCTGCGCAACCAGCTCAATCAGGCTCTGGCCGCGATGAAGGATGCATGGCGGGTTATGTTGCGACGTGGGCCTAGCCAGATTCAGTTCTGGTTCATTGCGTTGGCAATTGGGATTGCGGCAGGGTTTATGGCCCTTGGGTTCCGCAAAGCGATCCGGTCGCTGCAGGCCTATGTCTACGACACAGACGATATCCTGTTGCTGCACAGCCATGCTGAGAAATTGCCGTGGTTCCTGATCCTGATTACGCCGATCATCGGCGGTCTTATTGTTGGTGTCATCCTGCACAGATTCACCGATGACGGGCGCGTACGCTCGGTCGCAGACGTGATCGAGGGTTCGGCGCTGACCAATGGCCGGGTCGAGGGCAAGGCGGGGATCGCCTCGTTCTTTGCCTCGCTGATCACGCTCAGCACTGGCGGGTCAACCGGGCGGGAAGGCCCGGTGGTGCATATGGCCGGGGTAATCTCGACCTGGGTCAGTGACCGTATCCACGCGGATGGCATCACCGGCCGCGATCTGTTGGGCTGCGCTGTGGCGGCGGCGGTTTCAGCCAGTTTTAACTCACCCATCGCTGGGGCGCTATTCGCGCTTGAGGTGGTGCTACGCCACTTTGCTGTGCACGCCTTTGCACCCATTGTTATCGCCTCGGTCGCGGGTACGGTGATCAACCGGCTGGAATACGGAGATGTAACCGAGTTCGTTCTGGAAACCCCGGGCTCGCTGCAATTCTATGTGGAGCTGCCAGCCTTTTTGATCCTTGGGCTGATCTGCGGGCTGGTGTCGTTGCTGTTGATGCGCTCGATCTTCTTTGCCGAGGACATCGGCACTCACGTTCAAAATCGCCTGTCGCTGCCACGTTGGCTGCGCCCCGCCGTGTCCGGTGCGATGCTGGGACTGCTAGCGATCTGGTTTCCGCATATCATCGGGGTCGGATATGAAACGACAATCCGTGCCCTGACTGGCGATCTGACCCTGACCGTCGCGATCTTGTTTGCCGTGATAAAAACAGTTGCTTTGGCGATCACCATGGGGGGACGCATGGGCGGTGGTGTGTTTTCTCCTTCGCTGATGGTTGGCGCTCTGACCGGATTGGCCTTTGGGTTAATCGCCACCGGGCTGTTGCCGGATGTGTCCGGGACCCATACGCTCTATGCCTTTGCGGGCATGGGTGCCGTGGCCGCCGCAGTGCTGGGTGCGCCGATTTCCACCACGATGATCGTTTTTGAGCTGACCGGAGATTGGCAGATCGGAATTGCGGTGATGGTCTCGGTTTCGATGTCGACAGCCTTGGCCTCGCGTCTTGTGGACCGGTCGTTCTTCCTGACTCAGCTGGAGCGCCGCGATGTTCATCTGGCCGCAGGACCACAGGCCTATTTGTTGGCGATGTTGCGCACCGGGGCGGTGATGCGCCCGATTGGGGACCCGCGCTCGATCACCAAAGAAAAGGCACAGGAGTTGATAGAGCAGGGGCTATGCGTACAGGCCAGTGCCACGCTTGAGGCGGCGATGCCCTATTTCGACCACGACGACACCCCTTGCATCCCGGTTGTGGTGATTGACGACGAGGGTAACGAATCCCCGGTTGGTGCGCTCTTTCATATCGACGCGCTCAAGGCCTATAACCGGGCGCTGGCCGCCACGGCGGCCGAGGAACATTCCTAACCGTCGTAGACCGTTGCCGCGTCGCCCAGATAATTGTCCCATGCAAACCAGTAAGAGATATGTCCAGCCACACGCGGCAAGCGAGTTCCGTCTGGTCCGATCAACGCCTCTTCGGTCATGGTCCATTTCTGTCCGGTCTGATCCACCAGGCCGCCGTTGGACGCGGTGAACCGGTGCGAGCTGCGTTCATACGCCCGTACCGCGCGCTTGTCGGGATTGCCGATCAGAACCAGCGGCCGGTTGGCAATCGCGTCATTGATCACGCGCGTCTTGCTAAACGCATCCAAAGGCCAGGCCCGCGCCGCACCGAACTGGCGGATAGCGAAGATATAGTCTTTCTGCCGATGTTCGGATTGGTCAACCAGTGCTGGAAACATCAGTTCGGGCGAGGCGAAATACTCACGATAGACCACGCCGGAGCCATAGTTGCGCCGATGGCCGGTATTCTGAGACAGGACGCGCGTGCCAGGGTGTGAGGACTTCCAGCTTTCCCATGTGGTGATCACTACCGGGCGCTGCTGGAGCGTGATTCCACTGCCGACCAGCGGGCCCACAACCGGCTTTCCGGTGTATTGGTTCCACAGCGAATGCGTCTCGCGATCAAACATCAGCTTGTTGGAACGGTACAGGAAACCAGATGATCCAAAGACAAACGGTTTCCGCCGTCCCGCCACTTGTGTTTCGAACAAGATACCCGACCCGCACAGCGTGCAATAAGCCAGCGCTACGGGGACGCCACCGATCACCTCGTTGAACATCTCGTGCCACCCCATGATCCGCAGCGGATAGGCGCGCTCATCCCCATTGATCGAGACGCCAAAGACCAGATCGTCGTCTTTCATGTAGCTGGCTTTTGAGGCCGAGATCAGTGCCGGATTGTCGAGCGACGGGATGCCGTCCTTGCTAACGCCGCCCCAGGTGATTTCCTCTAGCCGGATCTTCATCTTGTCGCGCTGCAGGTATTTTGGGCGCAAGAAGTCGTCAAAATTCGGGTCAATCCCCAGAAGAACCTCACGCTTGAACGGAATCAACGAAGAGTGCGGGACCACCTGCGGGTTCTTTTCCTGCCACAACATCCAATCGAACCAGTCAGTGCCAAGGTTCTGACCGGTCAGGGTCTGCATCACTTCGGCGATTTCGTCGGTACGTCGCCCTCCGTAACGCATTCCGGTCAGCAGGGCCGGGACTACATCCGGGTTGCCACGCTGCACCAGAAAGGCCATGCCCTGTTTGAATTCAGAACTGCTGCCGTACAAGGTGGACCTCACGGCCTCAAGCACGGGGTCTTGCTGTGCTGAAAGTGCGTTGGGCAATGCGGCTGCGGCCAGCATACCAGTGAAACTGCGGCGCGTGATCGACATGGCATCCTCCGATGGTGTCCATGTCCAGTGTGCATCGGCCGCTGTTCACATGCATGCAACAGGTGCGTGAGGGAAAGAAGCATACCTAAATTGGTGCCAACGTTTTAAGAAAAATCTCGTTTCATCTTACCTTGCGAGCAACAAAGCATTCTTTCTGGAAAGAAGCTTCGAAACCATCAATATTAGAATTTCCTACGTGAGAATCGGAAAGGCCTGTGCGTGAAATTTTACTTTAGGTTGGCTGCTTTGCTGGGTGCGGTTAATGCGGTCACAGTCCCGGCTGTTTCTGCTGAGATAAAGCTTAACAAATCTTCCAAGAAAACTTCTGTTTTGATGGATCTAAAACTGTCGAAACGACAAAAATCCAGGTTCAGAGAGTTTAAAACCAAAGAGTATTTTGCGGCATTTGTTGTTTCTGGACAAAACAGCAGTGGTTGGGTTGCCAACCGTCACTCGCTTGCTGTCGCGAAAGAGCAAAGCCTAAGAGATTGCCGTTTGCTTTCTGAATACCCGGATACGTGCGCGGTTTATGCTGTTATAGTGCCAAAAGACTATGATCCGACATTTGAGGGCACCACACTTAGCCAGGATGGAAACACCGAGTTCCGGAAATACCAAAAGAAAAACGCTCCACCTTCATCGGGCGCATTCGTGATCTCAGATATCGGCTCTTTTGGGTATTCATGGAGGTTCTCAGACCGGACTGAGGCACAGGAAGCTGCAATTTTGGCATGCGAATCTAATGTGGCCAAGAGGTTGGCAAGCATGAAGAAACAAGTACGTGACAAAACTCCAAAATCGCAAACAACCTGTCGAGTTATTCATGAGGCCCGACCATAAGCTTTTTGGGAAGAGTACCCGATTGAACAGTAGGTAGAGCGTCGGAAAGGTCTTTCGCTAGATCTGCTCTACCTTCACCGATTCAACCGGGTAAAAGGCCACATAACCTTTGATCTCGGCCATGGCGGGAACGGGGGTTTCATAGCTCCACGCGGCGTTTTCGGTCACCGAGGATTTGTTGACGATCGAAAAATGCGAGGCATCCCCCTTGTGTGGGCAGTGGGTGATCTTGTCGGTGCTATCCAGAAAGGCCATCGCGATATCGGTACGGGGGAAATAGATCACCGGAGTCAGATCACCTTCGATCAGTTCCAGCGCGCCAGTGCTTTCACCCAGTACGGCACCACCGGAACGAACGCTCCATTTGCCCGGAGCTCTGCGGATTGTGATCTCAACCATTTTTCTTCCCTCGTCTTATTTTCGGCCTCTCTTCTGCTCTGTGTATGTAACAGGTCAGTGTCAGATCGGCGCAGTTGCGGCATCCAACCACAGTTGCGCGTCGTCGCCCAGCCTTGAGCGCAGTTTTTTCGCAACGTCGTAGTGATAGGTATTCAGCCAGTCACGCTCTGCCGACGTCAACATGTCAGTCACGATTAGCCTTCTGTCAATTGGGACGTATGTCAGGGTCCGCCAGTTCAGCATCGCGCGTTCCGCGTCACCACCGGGCAGGGCTGGGGCTTCTTGAACAACTACGAGGTTTTCGATGCGGATACCAAAGGCGCCCTCGCGGTAATAGCCCGGTTCGTTGGAAAGGATCATGCCGGGTTGCAAGGGCACATGGCTGACTTTGGACAGGCGCTGGGGGCCTTCGTGAACGCTGAGGTAGGCACCGACACCGTGTCCGACACCGTGATTGAAATCCTGACCCGCGGCCCAAAGCGGGGCCCGTGCGATACATTCGATGTCACGCCCGGCCAGCCCGACAGGCCAGCGCAGCATGGATAGGTTAATCATGCCCTTCAATACGCGGGTAAAGCAGGATTTTTCCTCATCTCCGACATTACCGACGGCGATAGTTCGCGTGATGTCAGTGGTGCCGTCCAGATATTGCCCGCCACTGTCCAGAACCAGAATATGACCGTCTTCAAGGCGGCTGTCGGTTTCTTCGGTCACGCGGTAATGCATGATCGCGCCGTTCGGACCAGTGCCGGCAATCGTGTCGAACGAGATATCCTGCAGCGCATTGTCCTTGCGCCGGCTCTCTTCAAGGCGGGTCACCACCTGCGTCTCGGTCAGGGTACCCGGAGCCTGCGCATCCAACCAGCAAAGGGTTTCAATAACCGCCGCTGCATCGCGCAGATGCGCTTCGGCGCTGCCCGCGATCTCGGCCGCATTCTTGCAGGCCTTGGGCAAGGCGCAGGGATCTCCGCCATCCACCATCCGATCCTGCAACACATCGGCCACAGCCTGAGGCAGCGTTCCCAAATCGACCTGTATCTTCCCCTCAAGCGCTGTAACGGCGTCCAGAAATGCCCCCGGCGCGTGGACGGTAACCTGATCCGTCAACGGCTCGGACAGTTTTTCCTGATCCATGAACAGATCCACCCGGCCACCGGCATGTAGAATAGCAAAGCAATGCGCCACCGGGTTGTACCCGATATCCGAGCCGCGAATATTCAAAAGCCACATGATCGAATCCGGCAACGTGATTACTGCAGCTGTGCAATTTGCCTCGCGCAGGGCTTCGGCCAGAAGGGTGATTTTGCTGTCCGCGGTTTCACCTGCAAACTCAATCGGATGGGTCTTGACCGGGTTCATCGGGGCGGTGGGCTGGTCGGACCACACGCGGTCCACCAGATTGTCACAGCGCACCAGTTCGATGCCGCTGTCGGTCAGCTCTTTCTTTGCGCTTGTGATCTGACCTGCTGCATGCAGCCACGGATCAAAACCTACCTTGCCGCCATCGGGAAGGTGTTCCTTCAACCAGGTGCTCAGGTTGATCTCGGGCCACGGAACCGGAGTGAATTCGGCGGCGACCTGCGCCTTGACCTGGGTTCGATACCGGCCATCGACAAACACGCCCGCTATATCTGGTAACACGGCGCAAAACCCTGCTGATCCCGTGAACCCTGTCAGCCAAGCCAACCTTTCATCCCGAGCGGCCACGTATTCGCCCTGATGCGCGTCTGCGCGCGGGATCAGAAATCCGTCCAGCCCTTCGTTCGCAATTTCACCCCGCAGAGCCGCCAACCGGGGTGGCCCCTGTTCCGGGCGCGCCGTCACCTCAAAGGACTGAAACATCACATACCTCTCCCAAGCGGGGGTTCACCCCTTATTCTTTTGGAAAATTCTTTGGCCCGGGGCAAGGCCAGCCTCAGCTGGCCCTTTTCATCCCCATCACCCGCGCACGTGCGCGAGGATCACTATCGAACAGGGCTGCCAGTTGCTCGGTCATTGCGCCTGCCAGTTGTTCGACGTCAGTGATCGTCACCGCGCGGTCGTAATAGCGGGTGACGTCGTGACCGATGCCGATAGCCAGCAGTTCCACCATTTTGCGCTTTTCCACCATAGCGATCACGTCGCGCAGGTGTTTTTCCAGATAATTCGCGGGGTTGACGCTGAGCGTTGAATCGTCGACCGGCGCACCATCCGAAATCACCATCAGGATTTTGCGTGCTTCGCGCCGGGCCAGCATTCGGCGATGCGCCCATTCCAACGCTTCGCCGTCGATATTCTCTTTCAGCAGCCCCTCTTTCATCATCAGGCCCAGATTGGGCCGTGCGCGCCGCCAAGGGGCATCCGCGCCCTTGTAGATGATGTGGCGCAAATCATTCAGACGCCCCGGCTGTTGCGGGCGACCATCGTTCAGCCACGCCTCGCGCGCCAATCCGCCTTTCCACGCGCGGGTGGTAAAGCCCAAAATCTCAACCTTCACATTGCAGCGTTCCAGTGTGCGCGCCAGAACATCCGCACAGATCGCCGCAATAGAAATCGGACGCCCGCGCATCGAGCCCGAGTTGTCCAGCAACAGCGTTACCACCGTGTCGCGGAATTCGGTGTCCTTCTCAACCTTGAAGCTGAGCGGCGTGGTCGGGTTTGCCACAACTCGCGCCAGACGGCCCGCATCCAGAATGCCTTCTTCGCGGTCGAATTCCCAGCTGCGGTTCTGTTGTGCCTGCAGGCGACGCTGTAACTTGTTGGCCAATCGGCTAACAGCGCCCTTCAGGGGCTCCAACTGTTGATCCAAATATGCACGCAGCCGTTCCAGTTCGGCCGGTTCGGCCAGATCTTCGGCTGCGATCTCTTCGTCGTAGGTGTTCAGATAGACCTTGTAATCGGGATCAGCTTCGGATGCCGGCGGGGGGGCAGGGGGTTCCAGCGGAGCCTCACCTTCGGGCATCTCTGCCTCATCGCCCATCTCATCTTCGGCCATCTCATCCATCGAGACCTGAGCCTGAGACTGGTCCTGCTGTTCTTCCTGCGTTTGCTCGGGCGTGGCGTCGGCGTCCTGCTCCTCTTGGTCATCCTGGCCGGTGCTGTCGGGATCGGGCTGTTCCTCGGCGTCGTCTTCGGCCTGATCTTCCTGTTCGTCGTCCAACTCATCAGGGTCATCGCCCAGTTGGTCGCCGTAACCCAGATCCTTGATCATCTGGCGGGCAAACTTGGCGAATTCCGCCTGGTCCGAGAGCAGTTCGTCTAGGTTTTCCAGCGTGCCACCGGCCTGTTCTTCGATAAATCCACGCCACAGGTTCATGATGTTAGAGGCCGCCGGGGGCAGGTCCCGCCCCGTGGCCAGGTGCCGGATCAGATAGCCCGCAGCAACCGCTAACGGTGCATCCGCAGGCTGCTTGCACTGGTCGTATCCGCGCCGCAGGGCCTCATGCCCAATCTTGACGTCGATATTGCTGGCAGTGCCGGGCATATCTCGCGCACCCATCGCCTCGCATCGCGCGACTTCCATCGCCTCGTACAAATCCCGCGCCATATCACCCGGAGGCGCATAGCGCGCATGGGTGGCGTCGTCATGGTATTTCCGCTGCAGCGCCAGAGCATCCGCCGTACCGCGTGCCAGCAAAACCTCTTCGCGCGTCATCCGGCGGCTGACTTGCGGCAGACGCATCGACTCGCCCGATATACCAGAAGGGTCGACTGTGTAGGTCACGTTCAATTCAGGGTCGTCGGCCATAACCTTGGTGGCTTCGGCCAAAGCCTTCTTGAACGGATCAGCGGGGTTGTCGTTGGGTTTGCTCATCGGTGGCGGTCCGGTCTTGTTCTGTCCCGGCAACCTAGTGCCAATTCAGGGCCTTGACCATAGGGCCAACCCCGTTTTCGCATGAAACCAGAGCGGGACCTATGGTAAAATCATGGGGTGTCTCGAAGGGTGGCGTGTGTCAAACTAACTATAAACTACAGGCCTAGGAGATTGCCCAGCCTTGTGCGCCCCAGAACGACTTGGCGGTTCCTACCTGAACCATCCTATAAAACCCTCAAACACTCCCTTAAGCCCATTTTCCCGGAACAATTTCTGATCTTTGCCGTGGTGCGAGCGCATAACGATATTCGTCAAGTCACGCATCTGTCCGGTGTTGAGCTTCATGGGATCGTTTACAGCACTGGAGTTCACTTTCTTGCCGGGCATGTCGGTTAGGTCAAAGCCGTTTTTTCGGCCAAATGTCTCAAGCCCGTGCCGTAAATCGGCAAAATCCAACAGCGACACGCGCGCCCCTGACGCATGCCGGGCGCTTTTGTTGACGGTTAACCTACCTGAAACATTTTTGATATCCAACAAGTCCGAGATGGATTTGTTAGCCGACACAAGTGTCTCAAATTCCTCAAGGTTTATTGGTTCGCTGCGGGGATCAAGGCCGAAACCACCCCCTTCTTGCGCGCGCATCCATCGGTGGGGCGAATAGTATAGCGAGATCATCCGCTCGACCGGGGGGCGGGCAAAGGCATAAGCGGTATATTCGGCAAAGGCCGGGCCAATCAGTTGGCTGTATTCCGCAAGTGTCTGATGCTTGGATTTGGTAGCGTCACCGCTTAATTCGAACCGGTCTGTGCCGTCTTGATGGCCGCTGGTGACGATGGCATCGTCTGAGAACCGAAGGAAACAGCGCGTAAAGAAGTTTCCTCCGGTTTTTGGTACGTGGATGAACACGCATTTTTGCGCGGCAAATTGCACCTACTTATCCCAGGCTTGTGCTGGCAGCGCTTTCCGGCAGTTCCTCGTCAAAGCAACGCTGATAGAACTCGGCAACGGTCTGGCGTTCCAGTTCGTCACATTTGTTCAGGAAGGACAGGCGGAAGGCATAGCCCACGTCGCGGAATATTTCGGCGTTCTGGGCCCAGTTGATCACGGTTCGCGGGCTCATCACGGTGGACAGGTCGCCATTCATAAAGGCGGTCCGGGTCAGATCAGCAACGGTCACCATCTGGCTGACGGTTTTGCGGCCTTTCTCGGTATTGTAATGCGGCGCTTTCGACAGGACGATCATCGTCTCGGCGTCGTGGCTCAGGTAGTTCAGGGTCGAGACCAGCGACCAGCGGTCCATCTGCGCCTGGTTGATCTGCTGCGTCCCGTGATAGAGGCCAGTGGTGTCACCCAGACCCACGGTGTTTGCAGTGGCGAACAGGCGGAAATTCGGGTTCGGCGTGATGATCTCGTTCTGATCCAGCAGGGTCAGCTTGCCGTCATGTTCCAGTACGCGCTGGATCACGAACATCACGTCGGCGCGGCCTGCATCGTATTCGTCGAACACGATGGCTACCGGGTTGCGCAGCGCCCAGGGCAAGATGCCCTCGTGGAATTCAGTGACCTGTTTGCCGTCACGCAGTTTGATCGCATCCTTACCGATCAGGTCGATCCGGCTAATGTGGCTGTCCAGGTTCACACGTACAGCGGGCCAGTTCAGACGGGCGGCAACCTGTTCGATATGGGTCGATTTACCAGTGCCGTGATAGCCCTGAATCATGACACGGCGGTTATGCGAAAAGCCTGCCAGAATCGCCAGCGTGGTTTCAGGATCAAACTTATAAGTCGGGTCGATTGCCGGAACCCGGTCGCTGCGATCTGCAAAGCCCTTGACCGCCATGTCGGTATCAATGCCAAAAACATCGCGAACCGAGATTTCTTCGGTGGGTTTTGCGTTGATATCAATCGATCCGTCAGCCATTCGCCTTGTCCTTATCCTTTGGCCCGTTTTGCCGGGTTTGAACCCGTGTGTGGTGCAACATATTGCCGGGAAGGGCAAGGGAAAGAGGCGCCGCGCGGAGGCTGAGAGGATGTTTCTTCGAAACTGGCCTTATCGGGATGAATGCGCACAGATAGCTAAAGCGATCAAGGAGGGTGCTTGTAAGGAAGAATATTCTCAATCAAATACAAATATCGAAATATTTAATTTGGGTTAAAATAGAATCTTGTAGACTGAGCTTAAGGGAATAGTCCGATTGTCTGAATTTGTGAGGCGTAATTGAACGAGACTAGCAGTCGCGAAAGAGTGCCCATCCACCCGTCGCATGATGGCGCCCCCGTTTTGACCATTGCTGGCGCAAAGGGCGAATTCGATGGCTTTTGATGTCCTACTGCACACCGTAAACACAACTGGCCCGGGCGACTTGGTCGTTCAAAACACGACTCAGCCAGCGATTGTTGATGGTCAAACGATCTCATTCGACGGGGGCCTTACGTTTCAGCCTTATACCTACCTTGGGCAAGGCACCAGGGTGAGCAACGGCGACTCCGGCGAATTTATTCAGGTCGGCACACAGATTTTCGCTTGGGACACAAACGACCCAACCGGACCAATGAGCACCGGCAATTGGAAGATCACTCAGAGTGATCTCGATCCGTCGAACCCGCCTTGTTTTGTTGCCGGTACCTTAATCGAAACAACCGCAGGCCCGCGACCGGTCGAGGATTTGGCGGTGGGCGACAGGGTTTGCGTATCTGATGGTCAAACCCTTCCTATTGTATGGATCGGGAAACGAACACTCAGCGCTCAGACTTTGCGCTTCCAGCCAAGGTTTCGCCCAGTGAGAATTCAGCGCAACGCGTTAGGCAAAGATCTGCCCAACCGCGATCTGTACGTATCCCCGCAACACCGGATTGTGATTGAAGGCTGGCGGGCTGAGTTGCTATTTGGGGAACCGATGGTCTTCTCGGCCGCGATTCATCTGGTCAACGATGATACGATCCGTCAGATAGGAACGGATGAGCCCGTCACCTACTTTCACATTGCCTGCGAGCAGCATGCCATCCTGTCCTCGCATGGCCTGCAAAGTGAAAGCCTGTATGTCGGCGGTCAGTCTTTGAATTCTTTCAGCCGCGAAGATGTTGACGAACTGCGCGCGCTATTTCCCGAACTCAGTGATAGCGCGCAGGTGCCAAAAACCAAACTTCGTTGCTTGAAACACCCCGAAGCGCAGGCGCTGCGGGGTACGTTTTCAGCGTAGTAGAGCTTACTTAAAATTCCGGCTGTCCTTGATCTGATCCCAGGCCCAGACGACCTCTTGCAGCTGTTCCTCTTGGGATCGGTCGCCGCCATTCATGTCCGGGTGCAGCACCTTGATCAGCTTTTTATAGGCCTTGCGCACCTCGGCCTTGGACCAGCTGTCCTGCGCCTCAAGAATCTCAATCGCGCGACGTTCGGTGGGGGGCAGGCGGCGGCCTCCGGAATTGGCTCGGCCGGGGTTCTTAGTAGCGTTCTCGCCCAGAACCTGATGCGGGTCCTCGATGCCCAGACGGGCCCAGGCACGCGCTTCGGGGTCGCCCATCGGCTTGGTCTCACGCTCCCACACTTTGTCTTTTGAGCGCTGAGCGTTCAACTCGGCCTCGGTGGTGCCGTCGAAGAAGTTCCACTTGTTGTTATATTCGCGGACGTGCTGCTGGCAGAACCAGTAGAAATCGTCCAGCACGTCCGGCGCCTTGGGCGCACGGAACTTACCGGCTTCCTCACAACCCTCGTGATCGCAGATTCGCGTCGAGGTCTCAGATGCGCCCGACATCCCCCGGCGCCCGCGCGGGTTCTTTTTCTTTGCGCTGGAAACGGACATATCGAATCCGAAGGGGTCTGATTTTACCATGCTCTGATCCTCGACAAGGCATCTTTTCGACTCGGAGGCAGCAGTTTAGTCTAAGCAGCCGAAAGTAGAAGAGGGGGAGCGGTAAATTTTTTGCCGCTGAGCGAAAAAATGAGCGTGAGTGACGAAATCTATCAGCGCCTTGAAGCCGCGTTCAATCCGCGTGAGCTGGAGGTCATCGACGACAGCGAAAGCCACCGCGGCCATGCCGGGTATCAGGACGGAGGCGAGAGCCATTTCAATGTCCGCATCCGCGCCAGCGCGTTCGAGGGCCAGTCCCGCGTCGCCAGCCACCGCGCTGTACACAAGGCGCTGGGCGATATCGTGCCGCGCATCCATGCTCTGGCGCTGGATATTGGGGGGTAGCTGGCCCAAAGTGCTTTGAGGGGAGGGATCAGATGTCCAGAACGGAGACGGCCTTTACGCTCAAGTCCACCCTGACCTGCCCATCCTGTGGGCACGTCGAAACGGAAACCATGCCCACGGACGCGTGTCAGTGGTTCTATGAATGCAAATCCTGCCACCAAGTGCTGAAGCCTCTGGAGGGCGATTGCTGCGTCTATTGCTCATACGCAACGGTGCCTTGCCCTCCGATACAACAGGGAAAAACGTGCTGCGCTTGACTTGAGGCTCGCCGCGATCAGGGCTTTTCCGGAGGTTCGGATTTCGCCTCGGACCCTTTCAGCGACAGGGGCGGGTCATTCACCTCTTCGGCAATCGGAGCCGGGGCAACAACTGTTTCGGGTCCAGGTACGGGTTGCGCCAGCGGCACGCTGTCCGGCGTTTCGGTTGGGTTGCGGGTCGAGACAAAAGGCGCCTCGATCTCGCGCCGAAAGACCAACACATTGCGCCAGTTCACGGCTGAACCGGTCAGGCCAGTGCGTTCCTCGCTGGGCAGCAATTCGGCCCGCTGATATTCCCAGCCGTCTTGCCCCATCTCGTTCAGCAGCTGTTCCACGGATGCTGCAAACCGTCCTTCGGCGGTTTTGACGCCCTTGGCCTTGGTGCCTTTTTGCGGGGCTGGGACAACTTTGTATTCGTAGCGCTGCATCGGATTTTCCTGGTTACCGGGTTCCGGCAATCTAACATGTTGGCGATTTTGGGAAAGTCATCATCGCATGGACGTGGCGGAAAGAAAAACGGCAGGGTTTTGTTCAAACCCCGCCGCGACTGTTCGATATCTCGAAGGCTTTACGAGCCCAGCTTCTTGCTGACCAGTTCGTTCACCGCCTTGGGGTTGGCCTTGCCACCCGTGGCTTTCATCACCTGGCCGACGAACCAGCCCGCCAGTTTCGGGTTCACCTTGGCCTTTTCAACCTGCGCCGGGTTGGCTGCGATGATCTCATCCAGTGCGGATTCAATCGCGCCGGTGTCGGTCACCTGTTTCATGCCGCGCTCTTCGACGATCTGCGCCGGATCGCCGCCTTCGGTATAGACGATCTCGAACAAGTCCTTGGCGATCTTGCCCGAGATCGCGTCCGATGCGATAAGGTCGATGATCCCACCCAATTGTGTCGGAGACACGGGCGATTCCGTTATGTCGTGGTCTTCTTTCTTCAGACGACCGAACAGTTCGTTGATGACCCAGTTTGCGGCCAGCTTACCGTTGCGGCCCTTGGCAACTTCTTCGAAATAGGCGGCCGATTCCACCTCGGCGGTCAGCACGGACGCGTCATAATCGGTCAGGCCGAATTCGCTTATAAAGCGCGCTTTCTTGTCGTCGGGCAGTTCTGGCAGTTTGGCGGCGATGTCGTCCACCCATGCCTGCTCGATCTCAAGCGGTAGCAGGTCGGGGTCGGGGAAGTAGCGATAGTCATGCGCCTCTTCCTTGGACCGCATCGAGCGGGTCTCACCCTTGTCCGGGTCGTACAAGCGGGTTTCCTGATCGACCTTGCCGCCAGCTTCGACAATGGCAATCTGGCGGCGGGCTTCGACCTCGATCGCTTGCTGGATAAAGCGCATCGAGTTCATGTTCTTGATTTCGCAGCGGGTGCCCAGATGCGAGAAATCCTGCGTTTCCTGGTATTTCTCATATGCGCCCGGCAAACAGATTGAGACGTTCACATCAGCCCGCAGGTTGCCGTTTTGCATGTTGCCATCACAGGTGCCCAGATAGCGCAGAATCTGACGCAGCTTGACGATATAGGCCGCCGCTTCTTCGGGTCCGCGAATGTCGGGGCGGCTGACGATCTCCATCAGGCAGACACCGGTCCGGTTCAAATCGACAAAGGACATATGCGGGTCCATGTCGTGGATCGATTTGCCCGCATCCTGCTCCATATGGATGCGTTCGATCCGCACGTTGCGCGCGGTTCCATCACCCATTTCAACCAGCACTTCACCTTCACCCACAATCGGGTGATAAAGTTGGGAAATCTGGTATCCCTGCGGCAGGTCAGGATAGAAATAGTTCTTGCGGTCAAACGCCGATTTCAAGTTGATATCCGCCTTCAGGCCCAGCCCGGTGCGGACGGCCTGTTCGACGCAGTATTCGTTGATCACTGGCAGCATGCCCGGCATCGCCGCGTCCACAAAGGCCACGTTCGCGTTCGGTTCGGCCCCAAATTGGGTCGACGCTCCCGAGAACAGTTTGGCATTGGACGAGACCTGCGCATGCACCTCCATCCCGATCACCAGTTCCCAATCGTGCTTGGCCCCGGCAATGGTTTTGGGTTTGGGCATTTCATATGTCAGGTCGAGCATGGCGCGCCTCATTTCCGCAGAAGTCTAAGCCTGCGTATTAGGCCCGGCAGGGGCGAGGGGCAAGGGGGAATCAGTGTTGAGACAGGCGCAGACCAGACGGTGTAAAGGTCACGTCCGTGCCGCTGCGCAGTTCCTCGCGGAACAGATCACGGATGGCACGCAACGCATCGCGCTTGCCGCGGGCTGCAAACCGTTCGGCAGAATTGATGCGAACCGAGTTGTTGAACCCATTCGCGGCATGCGCCCAGATCAGCGGGTGCAGTTCAGTCATGTGGTCGCGGATCAGCCTGTTTGCAGCTTCGTGAATTTGCGAGCGCACAAGGTCGGCCTTTTCGTTCAGGCCCTGACCGTTCTGTATCGTGATGGCGCAATAGGCCGACAGCATGTTGACGGTCTGCTGATCGGGGCGGCGATGCAAAATGTCATCCAACCCTTCCAGGAAGTACTCGACATCCAGACGAGCGCAGGCCTCTTCGTCCAATGCGATGGCGTCAAACTGGACCCAAGTATAGCCGCCAGCGCCCCAGATGTCGCCAGTCCGCGCGGCGTTCCGCAGTGCCTGAACTTCAAGCTTTTCATAGCTGCCAAACCAACGCGGCAGCAGATGCGTGCCCATCGCCCGCATAGGCCGCTGATTGTGCGGATCCAGGGAGATCAGGCGTTCGTATTCTTCGGCTACACGCTGGTTGGTCTTCCGTTGACCTGCCAACAGGGCACAGCTTGCGGCTGCGACAATGGGGCTGTCTGGCAACGCAGCGCGGCATGTCGGCAAAAGGTCTGCGGCCCGGTCGAAATGGGCCGCGCAACGCGACCGGTGAAGGGGCGGCAACGTGGCATCCGTTGCGGTTCCGCGCCATGCCCAGGCCAGGTCAATGTGTGCTAAGGCGACCACCAGCGTAATCATCGGATCACCCGGATGCTCACGCATTTCGTCTTCAAGCTCTGAGATACCGCCCAGCAAGTCATATTCGCACAGCGCGCTGCCATCCGACAGGGCATGTTCCACTGCCAATACAACGTCGGAACGCGCGCCAAAGGCCAACAGATCGGCAATCGGTGTTGCGTCCGATGCGATTGCGCGGTCCTTGTCGGCGGCATGCATCATTTTGGACAGCTTGGCCCAGCGGTCCTGTCTGGCCAGTGTGCGCCCTTCTTCAATGGTGTTACGGGCTGTCAGGTCTTCGGCCCTGATATCGGCCACTGGAATGTTCAGTTGCCCTTTATCCGGCAGTGATGCCGTCACCGCGCAGTCGGTTGCCCGCACGTTTTGTGTGGAATGACCCTTGGATAAAGAAGAAAGGGCCTCTCGTGCCCTGAAAAACCGAAACATGGTAAAACTCGAAACCGTAAAAAACTGGTAAGTTAGCTTGAAACTTTGACCGAAAATCGCCTCAAATTCAAGCTTTTTGGGGGGTGTTGCGTGACAGGCCGGGGGAATTGGTCCTTTTCCGACTGATTGTTTCAGAAAACGGTGAAATGGTGCCGTTCAACCCGTAATCCGGCGTCTTGCAGGACAGTTTCAAGGGTCTTGTGGGGTGGTGTGGCTTCATCCGGCAGCCGAATCCGCTTGCCCGAGGCCAGAACCAGTGACGTGCGCACGGAAAAGTCCCAGCGCGTGTCGAGCCGGACATGGTCGATATCGGCCAAGGCAACCTCGGCCTCGCGATTGCCTGAAAACCATCGTATTGCGCGGTGATCCAGGGTTAGTCCGGCACTTGTGCCATGCGCAATGTCCCAAAGGGCGGGCAGGGTAGGCAAGCTCAGCAAACCAACCAGCCACCACGCCGCATCGAACAGAATCACCAACGCGATAAGCACCGCGTAGACGCACATCAGGATCACGACGGCGCGTGGGGTCCTGTTGTGGCGTTGGAAAGTAAACGGGGTCATGCGCCGAGGATACGAGACACCATTTCCGTTGTATCCCGCGACAGGTTCGGTGTGTCGGCGATACGCGTCAGCTGAGCTTTCATCAGGTCCTGACGGTCGGTGTCATAGCGTTTCAAGGTCTGGAAGGCAGAACACATCCTGGCGGTGGTCTGGGGGTTAACCGGGTCCAGCCTGATCAGCCAGTCTGCCAACAACGCATATCCTGCCCCGTCCGCACGATGGAACCCGGCGTGGTTCATCGCCAACGCCCCCATGACTGCCCGGAACCTGTTGGGGTTCTTCCAATTGAAATCAGGGTGCTCGGTCAATGTGCGCGTAACATCCGGCGTAGTTTCAGGAGAGGCCGTTGTCACCTGCAGGCCGAACCACTTATCGACCACCAGCCGGTCATGCTGCCACTGCCTGTAAAAGTCCGCCAGTTCGGTTTGGCCCGCGCCCGCCCGCAACAGGCAAGACAGGGCGGTCAGTTGGCGGGTCATGTTGTCGGCTGCTGCGTATTCCTCGACCGCTTTGGCACCGCCATCCAGCCGCGAAGTCAAGTACAGTACTGCGCCACCAAGCGCCCGCTTGCCGGCCTGATCAGCATCGGGGCTGAACGGCGCGTCGATCAGTGTTTCGCTGTGCAGCCTTGGCAGCAGGTCCTGCACATGCTGTGCGGTCGCTTGGCGCAGGGTTTCGACGGCGGTCCATATCGCCATCGGATCAGGAGTATTACCACTTTCAAACAAGGCCGCAGCCAGTTCGGATTGCGTTGGCAGACCCAACATCAAAGAGCGATAGGCTGGGTCCAGATCGCCGTCACGCAGCACGGCCAACATACCATCCAGATAGTTCGTTCCCGGCGCTGCATCTTCTCGGATCATGCGCAGCAGCGTATCTTGCGCAAGCGACCGCCCTGCCTGCCAACGGTTGAACGGATCGGTGTCGTGGGCCAGCAAAAATGCGCGTTCGGCATCCGTATGGTCATGTTCCAGAATGACCGGGGCCGAGAAATCGCGCAGGATCGAGGCCACAGGTTTTGCTGCCAGTCCAGTGAAAGTAAAGCTTTGCTCGGCTTCGGTCAGTTCCAACACTTCGGTGGCGCGCACTTCGTCCCCGTTCTGGCCCAGCAGGCCCACGGCGACGGGGATTACCTGCGGCAGTTTCTTGGGCTGGCCGGGCGTTGGCTTGGTGCTTTGTGACAGGGTCAGAGTATAGGTGCCATCCTGCCAGTCTTCGGCAACTGAGATGCGCGGCGTGCCGGATTGGCTGTACCAACGCTTGAACTGGGTCAGATCGCGACCGGTCGTATCCTCGAACACCTTGATCCAGTCTTCGATGGTGCAGGCCTGCCCGTCATGACGGTCGAAATAGAGGTTCAGCGCCTGCGCATAGGCTTCATCCCCCACCAACCGCTTGAGCATGGCGATGACTTCGGCGCCTTTTTCATAAACAGTCGCGGTATAGAAGTTGTTGATTTCCTGAAAACTTTCAGGGCGAACCGGGTGTGACAACGGACCGTTATCCTCGGGGAACTGCCGTGCGCGCAGGTCGATCGCATCATGGATGCGTTTCACCGGGGCCGAGCGCATATCGGACGTAAACTGCGCATCGCGAAACACCGTCAGGCCCTCTTTCAGACACAGCTGGAACCAATCGCGGCAGGTAATGCGGTTGCCGGTCCAGTTATGAAAATACTCATGGGCAATGATTGCCTCGATCCGCTCGAAATTGGCATCGGTCGAGGTTTCGGGGCTGGCCAGAACGGCGGAGGAGTTGAAGATGTTCAGCCCCTTGTTTTCCATCGCGCCCATGTTGAAGTCATCGACGGCCACGATGTTGAACACGTCCAGATCGTATTCGCGGCCATAGACGTCTTCGTCCCATTTCATTGACTTTTTCAGTGCCTCCATCCCAAAGGCGCATTTGCCTTCGTCTCCGGGGCGCACCCAGAGGTTCAGTTCCACGTCACGGCCCGACATGGTGGTGAACTGACCGGGATGGGCGATCAGGTCGCCTGCGACCAATGCGAACAGATAGGCGGGTTTGGGCCACGGGTCGGTCCATTCAGCCCAGCCTTCTCCCTTGCCCGAGGGGTTACCGTTGGACAGCAAGATCGGCAAGTCACCGTTGATGCGTACGGTGAACTCGGACATCACGTCGGGCCGGTCGGGGTAATAGGTGATCTTGCGGAAACCTTCAGCCTCGCACTGGGTGCAATACATGCCGTTCGACATATACAGGCCCTCAAGCGCGGTGTTGTTACCGGGGTCGATCTCGACGACGGCCTCCCAGATGAAGGGCGCATTGGGGACTTCAACAGTCAGGCCCTTGTCGGTGACATTGGGGGTGACTTCGACCCCGTCAACAACCGCCCGGATCAGGGTCAGGTCTTCGCCATGCAGAAAAAACGTACGATCCGTTGCCTCGGGGTTGGGGCGGAACGCAATACGAGACGTAACGCGTGTGGCATGATCTGCCAGATCAAAGGTCAGATGCACGCTGTCCACAAGATAGCCAAAAGGCGTGTAATCTTTCAGATAGATCGTGGTGGGGGCAGCGTCACGCATCGGGGGCCTCGTATCGGTTGAGTTCTGGCGTGACGTTATGGGGATCACTTGTCAGCCGCAAGCCGATGCTGGGTATTCCGAGCCGCCAGGCAGGTCAATTTGGTCTTCAAATTCCACCGGAAACTTGAGGGGTCTGTTGCCTATCGGAAACTTTCGCACTAATTGACGCCTGCATGCCAACGTACACAATGCGGGAGAATTGACTTATGAGCGGCAGAGAAACCCGGAAAGGGCTGCAGATTGCCTGGGAGCTGGCGGATTTCATCGAAAATCAGGCATTGCCTGGAACAGGTGTCACGCCCGAGGTGTTCTGGTCCGGATTCGCCCGCTTGGTTGATGAGCTTGGCCCAAAAAATCGGGAACTGCTTGCTAAGCGGTCGGAAATTCAAAGCCGTCTTGATGGTTGGCATCTGGAACGCAAGGGGCAGGCCCATGATGCCGCCGCATACGAGGCATTCCTGCGAGAAATCGGGTATCTGGTAGAAGAAGGCCCCGATTTCCAGATTGAAACGGCAAATGTCGATCCCGAAATCGCAGCAATCCCCGGGCCGCAGTTAGTTGTTCCGATTACCAATGCCCGTTTTGCCCTGAACGCTGCGAACGCCCGTTGGGGCAGTTTGTATGATGGGCTGTATGGCACTGATGCGATGGGTGATCTTCCCACTGGCAAAGGATATGACACTGAACGCGGCGCACGGGTGATCGCCTGGGCCAAAGGTTTTCTGGATGACGCTGCACCGCTGGCCAGCGGTTCGTGGGCGGATGTCTCGGGACTGCGTGTGGAAAACGGAGCACTGGTGCCCGCGCTGGCGGACTCCTCGCGTTTTGTTGGATATGGCGGCGCCGCTGAAAACCCCGAATTCGTACTGCTGAAGAACAACGGTCTGCACGTCAAAATCGTGATCGATCCGTCCAGCACGATCGGCGCATCCGACCCGGCAGGCATCGCCGATGTGGTCGTCGAAGCGGCCTTGTCAACGATCATGGACTGCGAAGACTCGGTTGCTTGTGTTGATGCCGAAGACAAGGTTGTGGCCTATGGCAACTGGCTGGGCCTGATGAAAGGTGACTTGACGCAAGAGGTTTCCAAAGGCGGAAATACCTTCACCCGCAAGCTGGCAGAGGATGTCGATTACACCACCGCAGATGGAGAGCAGGCAACGCTGAAAGGCCGCTCGCTGATGCTGGTGCGTAACGTGGGTCACCTGATGACCAACCCCGCCGTACTGGATGCCGACGGCAATGAGACCGGTGAAGGTCTAATGGATGCGCTCTGCACCACTGTGATCGCAATGCACGATCTGCAGCGCGAAGGCGGCAATTCGGTCAACGGGTCGGTTTACGTGGTGAAACCCAAGATGCACGGAACGGAAGAGGTGGCATTCTCGGTCGAGATTTTTGACATGGTCGAAGACATTCTCGGTCTGCCGCGCAATACCGTAAAACTGGGCATCATGGATGAGGAACGCCGCACTTCGGCCAACCTCAAGGAATGTATCCGAGCTGCGAAATCGCGCGTGGCTTTCATCAATACCGGCTTTTTGGACCGGACGGGGGACGAGATTCATACCTCGATGGAAGCAGGTCCGGTGCTGCCCAAAGGCGACATCAAGAACACGCCCTGGATTGCGTCTTACGAAGACCGTAACGTCGATATCGGTCTGGCTTGCGGCCTGAAGAGCAAGGCCCAGATCGGTAAAGGCATGTGGGCGATGCCCGACCGTATGGGTGAGATGCTTGAGGTCAAGATCGGCCATCCGCAATCCGGCGCGACCTGCGCCTGGGTACCGTCACCGACCGCTGCGACCCTGCACGCCACGCATTACCACAAGGTCGACGTTCTGGCCCGTCAGGACGAACTGGCCGCTGGTGGCGCCCGTGGCACGTTGCGGGATTTGCTGACGATACCGCTGCTGGATGGCCGCAACCTCAGCGAAGATGAGATCACGCGTGAGATCGAAAACAGCGCGCAGGGCATTTTGGGATATGTCGTGCGCTGGATTGATCAGGGCGTGGGCTGCTCGAAAGTGCCGGATATCAACGATGTGGGTCTGATGGAGGATCGGGCAACCTGCCGGATCTCCTCGCAGGCACTAGCCAACTGGCTGCATCATGGTGTCGTCAGTAAAGAACAATTGATGGCTGCGATGCAAAAAATGGCTGCCGTGGTGGATCGTCAGAACGAAAATGATCCTGAATACTCGCCGATGGCGCCGGGGTTCGACGGGATCGCCTTCCAGGCCGCGTGTGATCTGGTATTCAAGGGACGTATTCAGCCCTCGGGGTATACCGAGCCGGTTCTGCATGCGCGCCGTCTTGAACTGAAAGCCAGCCTTTAACTTCGCAAAAACGTTAGGACACAAAATGACCATTTCTCTGCGCAAAGCCCGCACGATTATTCGCAAAACTCTTGAAAAAGGCCGCGAGATGGAGCTGAAGCCGCTCTCGGTCGTGGTCTTGGATGCGGGTGGGCACGTCATCGCGTTTGAACGTGAAGATGGCGCAGCGCCCGGCCGTTTCGCTATCGCGCATGGTAAGGCTTATGGGTCGGTCATGCTGGGCATGGCGGGCACTGCGCAAATGCAACGTGCCGAAGCTCAGGCTTATTTCATGAATGCGGTGAACGGCGTTTATGGTGGTCAGGTTGTGCCGGTTCCGGGGGGAATTTTGCTGCGTGATCGCAAGGGCGCGGTGATCGGGGCCATTGGTGTGACAGGCGACACATCGGACAATGATGTCGTTGCGGGTATGACCGGGGTCGAGGGGGCAGGCCTGACCGGAGAAGCCTGATTTCGATCAGCCTGTGGTGCTGGTTTTTCCAGAGAATAGGGAAAAACTCTCAAAAACTTGGTATCATTTGTAATTCTGTTCCGACATTTGCCGTAAAGCCCGAACGTTTTGTGCGCAGTTGAACACGTCCTTGCGCCGTCATGCAGGACGTGTTCTGTTGCACGTTCTTTCTGCTGAGGATAGCTTCCCTGTTAGTTACAGAAACTGCAAGGAATGCGGAATGTCTCGACCTGTCGTCGGTATCATCGGCAACTCTTACCTTATGAACGATGAATACCCTACCCATGCGGGTGGAACGATGAACTCTGAGGCCGTGGCTAATGTTTCGCATTGTCTGCCGCTGCTGATCCCATCCGACCCGCGCTTTGTCACGGTTGAGGAATTGCTTGAGGTCTGCGACGGGTTCCTGCTGACCGGTGGGCGCCCGAATGTACATCCCGAAGAATACGGCGAGGACGCCACTGACGCGCATGGTGAGTTCGACCGGGCGCGGGATGCGGTCACTTTGCCTTTGGTTCGCGCCTGTGTCGAGCGTGGTCAGCCCTTCATGGGCATCTGCCGCGGGTTTCAAGAGGTCAACGTCGCCATGGGCGGCACGCTCTATCCTGAAATACGCGATTTGCCGGGTCGAATGAACCACCGCATGCCCCCGGACGGGACTTTGGAAGAGAAGTTTGCCTTGCGACATGTGGTGACACTGGACGAAGGTGGCGTATTCCACCAACTATTCGGCGCGCCCGAAGTGATGACCAACACTTTGCACGGGCAGGGTATCAAGACGGTCGGTGACCGTGTTGTCATCGACGGCCACGCGCCTGATGGTACGCCCGAGGCGATCTATATCAAGGATGCACCAGGCTTTACTCTATCGGTGCAATGGCACCCTGAATGGGATGCAATGAACGATCCCGTTTCCCGACCTTTGTTCGAGGCATTCGGTGCCGCCGTACGGGCATGGGCCACCGGTTCGGATGCCAGTCTGGTACAGCAACGGGCGTGAATGTCGCGCTGATCCACAAAGGGGACCGGCGCATTGCAATCAAATCAACAGATCAAACTGCTGATTCAGAGGCAGCTTTCGGGCGCGTTCTCCGGTCAGATCAAACAACGCATTGCCAAGCGCCGGCATTGATGGCGGCGTTCCGGGTTCGCCCGCGCCACCCATGTGGCGGTTGGTTTCCAGCACGCGCACCTCAACCTGCGGAGCAGTATGCATTCGGATCGCATCGTAGTCGGGGAAGTTGTATTGCTCGACCTCACCTTCGGCAAAGGTGATCTCGCCGAAGCAGGCTGCTGACAGACCATACATCATGCCGCCGAACATCTGCGCTTTGACGTTCTCGGGGTCCAGAGCCAGCCCCGTATCACAGGCAATCCACGCCTTGTTGATGCGGATGGTGCCGTCTTCGTCTACCACCTCGATCACTTGTGCGACCGGAGTACCGAAACTGTAGGTGAACGCCACGCCGCGCCCCACGCCGTCCGGTGTCTGCCCGGTCCAACCGGACATTTCGCGCACCGCTTCAAGGCATCCGGCCGAGGGTGCATGTTCACCCTTCATCAGTTCCAACCGGAATTCCAGCGGGTCGCGGCCCGCGGCATAGGCCATCTCATCCATGAAGGTTTCGTGGAAGAAGCCGTTATGGCTGTTGCCGACCGACCGCCAGAACCCGACGGGGACGTCAAGTTTGGGGATGTGGCCGCTCATGCGGTAGTTCGGCACCGCGTAGGGCTGGTTGAAAAAACCTTCGACCAGAACCTTGTCCGGGCCGGCACCAGGCATACCAGTATATCGCGTCACGGCCTGCTGCGTGCAGGATTGCGCCGAAACTTTGCCGTCAATCAGAACTGCCTTGCCGTCCTGCACTGCCCCGCGCATCCGGGCAATGGCGCCGGGGCGGTAATAGTCGTGGCGCATATCTTCTTCGCGGCTCCAGGTCGTCTGAACCGGGGTGCCGGGCATGGCCATGGCAACCTTGGTGGCAATCTCGCCGAAATCCAGTTCACCCCGGCGACCAAACCCACCACCCAGATATGTGGTGTGGATTTGTACCGCTTCGGTGTCCAGATTAGCGGTGTTGGCCGCGCGAAACCGGATCAGGGTTGGGGCCTGATTGCCGCACCACAGCTCCAACGCATCGCCGGTATACAGCGCGGTGGCGTTCATCGGCTCCATCGTGGCATGGGCCAGATAGGGCACTTGGTACTCTGCGGTAATCTCGGTTGCGCCTTCGGGTGTGACGCTGACATCGCCATCGTCGCGCATTGTCGAATTCGCCGAGTCATCAAACGCCTCGGCGATCTTGGTGAAAATGCCATCCGTCTCGGGCGGGTAGGGGGCGTCACCCCAATCCACGTCGATGGCCTCGACTGCTTGATTGGCGAGCCACGTGTTGTTGGCAATCACGGCGACACCTGTGCCCAGATCAACGATTTTCTCGACCCCCGGCATGGATTGCGCGGTGCTGTCGTCATAACCGTGCATCGCGCCGCCCAGCTTGGGGTTCATGCGCACGGCCGCGAATTTCATCCCCTGCAGGCGAACGTCGACGCCAAACTCGGCGGTACCGGTTGCCTTTTCGACAATGTCCAGACGCGGCTGGGTTTGGCCCAGATAACGCCATTCGGACGGATCGCGAAGGGGCACTTCGACCGGCTCAAGTCCGGCGGCGTCAACGGCCAAGTCCGTATAGGCAATCTTGTCGCCATTTGGCGCGATGACATGCCCCGAGGCTGTTCCCAGTTCCGACGGGTCAACACCCAAACGAAGGGCCGCAGCGCGCTTCAGTGTGTCTCGGGCCGAGGCACCGGCCTGACGCATCCGCTCGAACCCATCCTTCATCGATGTCGAACCACCCGTGACCTGAAGGTGCAGAGCTTTGCCAAGCACACCCAGCGCTTCGCCCAGATTGTGCTGGAAGTCCGAGATGTCATAACCCTTGTTGGGCAGACCTTCCCCCAGCATGGCAGAGTTATAGTAGGCCGCTGCCGCCGGACCGTGCAGCACAGTGATCTGGTTCAGATCCACGTCCAATTCCTCGGCAATCAGCGCGGCCCATGTGGTCTTGACGCCCTGACCCATTTCAGCGCGCGGTGCAAAGAGGGTTACGCCGTTTTGGTCGATCAGGACAAACGGGTTCAACGCCGCCTGACCCTCGCCAGGTTTCAGCGGGTTCGCGGCGGGGCGGCTGACATAATAGGCGCCGAATGCTACGCCGCCGACAATTGCGGCCGAGCCGATCAGGAAAGTGCGGCGAAGGATTTTACCAACAGAAGCCATGAGTTACGCCTCCTTCAGTTTGCCAGCCGCGTCATGGATCGCAGCGCGGATACGGGGGTAGGTGCCACAACGACACAGGTTGCCCTGCATCGCCTCATCAATATCGGCGTCCGAAGGTGCAGGGTTTTCAGCCAGCAACGCAGCGGCCTGCATGATCTGGCCCGACTGGCAATATCCGCACTGCGCCACCTGATGATCGACCCAGGCTTGCTGGATTGTCGCCATCGTACCCGGCGTCCCGATACCTTCAATCGTGGTGACATCGCCCCAAACATCCGACAGGCTCACCTGGCACGAGCGCACAGCCTCGCCATCAATATGAACCGTGCAGGCACCACAGGCCGCCACGCCGCAGCCGAATTTGGTGCCGGTCAGGCCGACCTCATCGCGCAAGACCCAAAGCAAGGGGACGTCATCGGGCAGGTCAACCTGATGTTGCTTGCCGTTAATCTTCAGGGTGGTCGCCATGGCGCACCTCATCTGGCTGTGGCTGGTTGCTGACATATTTAGCGCAAAGTGTCAGTGTGTCAATTGACAAAATGTACAAAAAATGTCAGAGGTTCTGGTATGACGGAAGCAGTTGACGATTTACGGCAAAAAACCATCCTGAATTCGGCTTTTCAGGCTTTTGCCGCCTATGGGTACCGAAAAACCTCGATGGATGACATTGCGCAGGGGGCGGGGATGTCCCGGCCGGCGCTGTATCTGCATTTCAAGAACAAAGAGGCGATCGTCAGTAAACTGACCGAGATCTACTATGTCGAAAAATGCGCGGCTGTTGCCGAGGCGCTGGCAACGTCAGGTTCAGTGTCCGAGGTTCTAGCCAGTGCGATTCAGGCGCAGACGGCAGGGATGGCCGCGATACTGGCCTCGCCTCATGGGCTTGAGATGCTGGACAACACCAAATCCTTGTCCGCCGAGATCATCGCGGAGGGTGAGGCTAAACTGTCAGGGCTATACGCGGATTGGCTGACACAGCAAGAACGAGCCGGGCGGGTGCGCCTGCTGGCCGGTGCGGCCGAGACTGGTCGGACGATTACGGCCACGCTTAAGGGGCTCAAGCTGATCGGTGCAGGTGCAGAGGTCTATGAACAGCAGGTTGCGCAGATCGCGGCGTTGATCGGTGCGGGGCTTGAGGTCAGGTAACCCGCTGCCGCACTTTGAATTCCGGTGCATCCCATAAACGGTTTTGCATAATGTCAGCCAAGATTTCGACAGCGCGCTCGACGTCCCTCGCGTCGATATACAAAGGCGTGAACCCGAAGCGCATGATATCCGGCGCACGGAAATCTCCGATCACGCCGCGCGCGATCAGAGCCTGCATGGCGGCGTAACCTTCAGTAAACCGAAACGAGACCTGACTGCCGCGCTGCTGCGGATCACGTGGGCTGGCCAGTTCCAACTCAGGGCAGGTGCCTTCGACACGGGCTATGAACAACTCGGTCAAGTCGATGGATTTGGCGCGCACATCAGCCATGTCCGCCATGTCCCAGATGTCCATCGCGGCGGACAGGGCGGTCATTTGAAGGATCGGAGGGGTGCCGACCCGCATCCTCTCGATCCCGCTGCCGGGGCGGTAGTCCAGGTCGAAGGCGAAGGGTGCCTCGTGCCCCAGCCAACCTGACAAGGCCGGACGGGCGCGATCTGTCAAGCGTGGCGCGACATAGATAAAGGCTGGCGCACCGGGGCCCCCGTTAAGGTATTTATATGTGCAGCCCACCGCGAAATCGGCGTTGCAGCCGGACAGGTCCACTGGGATAGCTCCGGCGGAATGGGCCAGATCCCAGACAGTGACCGTCCCGTTTGCATGTGCCAGTTCGGTCAGCGCCTTCATGTCGTGTATGCGCCCGCTGCGATAGTCCACCTCGGTCAGCATCAACACGGCGACGTCGTCGGTTATGTTAGCGGCCACGTCCTCGGGTGCGACAACGCGTAGTTCATAACCCGGCCCCAGCGAGCGTAGTAGCCCGTCCACCATATACAAATCAGACGGGAAGTTGCCGTTATCCGACAGGACCACCTTGCGGTCCGGGCACAGTTCCAGCGCAGATGCCACGGCCTGATACACTTTGATCGACAGGGTGTCGCCGGTCACAACCGTCCCGGGTTCCGCGCCGATCAGACGGCCAATGCGGTCGCCCAGGCCGGTCGGCAAACCCATCCATCCGGCCTTGTTCCAGCCGGTGATCAGCATCTGGCCCCATTCCTTGACCATCATGTCACTGACACGATCACTGGCAGCCAGCGGCAACGGACCCAGCGAATTGCCGTCCAGATAAATGACATCCTCGGGCAGATCGAACATGGCTTTGGTCGCGGCAAAGTCGGTCATGGGCGGCTCACTACTTTGTGTTGTGTTGCTTTCTTTCGGCCTAGCCGATCCGTATCGGCCTGTCCATTGATGCGACAACCTGAGCTTTTGCCAATTCGGTTCGAAAGCGGTAGGACATCGGCCAGAAACGACATGCCTGTGCATGTTGTCAGTTGCGGGGATGCGCATGCACCGGATCGACATACCGCCCGTCTGGCTTGTTGGGTTCGCTTTTCTGGCCTGGCTGCAGGCGCGTCATTTCCCCCTGGGCTTGTCGCTGGACGGTGGACTGACTGACTTGTTAAGCGGGTTGCTGATCGGGGGCGGCATTCTGCTCGCCGTATTGGCGATTATGGAGTTTCGCCGTCACAAAACAACCGTTATCCCGCACGAAACACCTTCGGCGCTGGTTCAGTCAGGCATTTATAAACGCAGCCGCAACCCGATCTATGTTGGCGATGTTCTGATTCTGGCTGGTTTGGTTTTACGGTTTGATGCTGTGCTGTCTCTGATCCTTATCCCAATCTTCGTCTGGGTGCTTGAGCGCCGGTTCATTCTGCCCGAAGAAGACCGCCTGCGCCGTACTTTTCACGCGGATTTTGCCCGTTATGAACGTAAAACCCGACGGTGGGTTTAGGATGGACAGACCGATAATATCATATCGTGAATGCTGCACTTGCGAAATAATGTTGCGCAAGATACATGTTTGCTTAACGAAGAATACCGACCACCCGCTCAGCTTGAGTGAGAACTAGGGGGACTGCCAGTGAAGATAGGCACACCGAAGGAAAAATATGAGGGCGAGAACCGGGTTGCGATGACGCCGGACTCTGCGGTGCAGTTGCAGAAACTGGGCTATGAGTGCCTGATTGAGAAAGGCGCTGGGGCTGCTGCGGGCTTTTCGGATGCGGCGTATGAGGCTGCAGGCGTTGAGGTCGTCAAGACGGCGGCTGCGCTGTGGAAAGAGGCCGACATTGTTGCCAAGGTTCGTCAACCCGACGCAACCGAGCTGAAGCGTCTGACCAAGGGTAAGACGCTGATTTCGTTCTTCAACCCGGCAGGGAACGAAGAAGGGATGGAAGCGGCTAAGGCCAAGGGCGCCAACGTCATCGCCATGGAGATGGTGCCGCGTATTTCCCGCGCACAAAAAATGGATGCGCTGTCGTCGATGGCCAATATTGCCGGTTACCGCGCGGTGATCGAGGCGGGCAACAACTTTGGCCGGTTCTTCACCGGTCAGGTGACGGCGGCCGGTAAGGTGCCGCCTGCGAAGGTGCTGATCGTAGGGGCCGGTGTTGCCGGTCTGGCGGCGATCGGGACCTCGACCTCGCTGGGTGCGATCACTTACGCGTTCGACGTGCGCCCCGAAGTGGCCGAGCAGGTCGAATCCATGGGCGCCGAGTTCGTCTATCTGGATTTTGAAGAAGACCAGCAGGACGGCGCGGCCACCGGCGGCTATGCCAGCGTCCAGTCGGACGAGTTCCGCGAGGCACAGCTGGCCAAGTTCCGTGAACTGGCCCCGGAGATGGACATCGTCATCACCACGGCGCTGATCCCCAACCGCGAAGCGCCCGAGCTTTGGACCAAGGATATGGTCGAGGCGATGAAGCCCGGCTCGGTCATTGTCGACCTTGCAGCAGAAAAGGGCGGCAACTGTAAGCTGACCGTCGCGGATGAGAAGATTGTCACCGATAATGGCGTGACCATTATCGGCTATACCGATTTCCCCAGCCGGATGGCGGCGCAGTCCTCGTCGCTTTATGCAACCAACATCCGCCACATGATGACGGACCTGACCCCTGAGAAAGATGGTCAGATCAACCACGACATGGAAGATGACGTGATCCGCGGCGCGACCGTGACCCATGAGGGTGAGATCACCTTCCCGCCACCACCGCCCAAGGTGCAGGCGATTGCGGCACAGAAAAAACCCGAGGTCAAGGAACTGACCCCGGAAGAGAAAAAGGCGCAGGAAATTGCGGCCTTCAAGGCGCAGACCAAACAGCAGTTCACCCTGTTGGGTGTTGGTGGCGCGCTGATGCTGCTGGTGGGGCTGATCGCCCCGGCCAGCTTCATGCAGCACTTCATCGTCTTTGTGCTGGCCATTTTTGTGGGCTTCCAGGTGATCTGGGGCGTTGCACACAGCCTGCACACACCGCTGATGGCGATCACCAACGCGATCTCGTCGATCATTATCGTTGGGGCGCTGATGCAGATCGGGTCGGGATCGTTCCTGGTCATTCTGCTAGCGGCGCTGTCTGTCTTCATGGCCGGGATTAACATCTTCGGCGGCTTTCTTGTCACCCGGCGCATGCTCGCCATGTTCCAGAAATCTTAAGGAGGCCGGGTAGATGATTGGCTTCACTACTGCCGCTTATGTTGTTGCGGCTGTTCTGTTCATCCTTTCGCTGGGTGGTCTGTCGAACCAGGAAAGCGCCAAACGCGCGGTCTGGTATGGCATTGTCGGTATGGCGCTGGCGGTCTTTGCTACGCTGGTTGGTCCGGGTTCGGGTCTATGGCTGCTGTCGCTGCTGCTGATCGCAGGCGGTGGTCTGATCGGTCAATATGTGGCGCAGCGCGTGCAGATGACCGAGATGCCGCAGCTTGTGGCCGCGATGCACTCGCTGGTCGGTCTGGCGGCTGTGTTCGTGGGCTTCAACGCGCATTTTGAGATTGGCAACGTGGCGCAGGTCATGGCCATTGCGGATTCAGCGAAAGAAGCGGATCTGAGCGATCTGGGCGCATTCGCCAAGCTGATCGCCAAGAAGGATGCGGCCGAGCTGGCGATCCTGCATGTGGAATTGTTCCTGGGCATCTTCATCGGTGCGATCACCTTTACCGGTTCGGTCGTGGCCTATGGCAAGCTGGCGGGCAAGGTGACGTCTGCGGCGACCAAGCTGCCCGGCGGTCATGCGCTGAACGCGGCGGCTGCGGGTCTCTCGCTGATCTGCCTGGTCTGGTACACCTCGACCGGTGGCTTCTTCCCGCTGTTCCTGATGACGCTGGCGGCGCTGTTCATCGGCTATCACCTGATCATGGGCATCGGCGGCGCCGACATGCCCGTGGTTGTGTCGATGCTGAACTCGTATTCGGGTTGGGCCGCGGCGGCGATCGGCTTCTCGTTGGGCAACGACCTGCTGATCGTGGTTGGTGCGCTGGTGGGCTCGTCCGGTGCGATCCTGTCCTACATCATGTGTAAGGCGATGAACCGTCACTTTGTCAGCGTGATCCTGGGCGGCTTTGGCGGCCCACAGGGTGAGCAGATGGCCGTTGAGGGCGAACAGATCGCTATCGAGGCCGATGGTGTGGCCGCAGCGCTGAACGATGCTGACAGTGTCATCATCATCCCCGGCTATGGCATGGCCGTGGCGCAGGCGCAGCAGTCTGTATCGGAACTGGTTCGCAAGCTGCGCGCCAAGGGCAAAAATGTGCGCTTTGCGATCCACCCGGTCGCGGGCCGTCTGCCGGGCCACATGAACGTGCTGCTGGCCGAGGCGAAGGTGCCGTATGACATCGTGCTGGAGATGGACGAGATCAACGACGACTTCCCCGAAACGGATGTGGCCATCGTCATCGGCTCGAACGACATCGTGAACCCTGCGGCACAGGAAGACCCCAACAGCCCCATCGCCGGCATGCCGGTTCTGGAATGCTGGAAGGCGAAACAGGTGTTCGTGTCCAAACGCGGCCAGGGCACCGGGTATTCGGGCATCGAAAACCCCCTGTTCTTCAAGGAAAACACCCGCATGTTCTATGGCGACGCAAAGGCCAGCCTCGACAAACTGCTGCCCATGATCGACTGAGCTTGGGGTGTAACCAAATTGCAAAGGGCGCCTTCGGGCGCCCTTTTCTTAATTGTAGTGAAGGAGGCTCTGCCTCCGGACCTTGGGGATATTTGTAGCCAGATGAAGCAGGCGGATTGTGATAGACTGGTCTGACGTGGTGGGTGTCAGGAGAGTAGCCTTGCAGAAAGTAAACGGCATAGGTGGTGTGTTCTTTCGTGCCCGCGACCCAAACGCGTTGAGCGCGTGGTATGAGAAACACTTGGGCGTCAATCATTACGATCCTTTGCCCTGGTAGCAGCGCGAAGGGTTTACTGTCTTTGCCCCATTTGCCGAAATTACGGAATACTTCGGCCGCGCAGATCAGCAATGGATGATCAATTTCCGAGTAGACGATTTGGCGGCACTGATAGCGCAGCTTGAGGCCGCCGGGATCACCGTAGAAACACGTGCTGAGTGGGACAGTGAGGTGGGAAAGTTTGCCCGCATTCACGATCCCGAGGGCAATCCAATCGAGCTGTGGCAGCCAAATCAATGAGATAGAGGGAATGTATACAGCCGTATCCACTTAAGTATATGAAATAAAAAGAGAATTGATGTATTTTTGAGGTGGCGTATAGTGCCCCGGACAAAACGGAGCCCTGCATGACGCCCATTGATGATCACCCGCTGCGCTATGCGCTGGCCAATGAACTGCACGCGCGCCCCTTTCCGGTGGCCGCGACGCCGTGCACGGTGGTGTTCTTGGCGATCAAGAAGCCAGATGCAGCCGTGGCACGGGACCGGGATGAGGATCTGGCCCATCTGATCAATCTGCTGGATCGCCACGGCGCACAACATCCGCAGCCGGAGGCGACGCATTACGCTGGTCAGATTGGCCGTCATTGGTTGAAATGGGAACAGCATACCGAATTCGTCACTTACACTGCGATTACACAAAATGTCAGCGATCGCCCCTTTAACCCGGCAGATTTCGAAGTCTTTCCCCCTGATTGGTTGATGGCCAGCCCAGGGCAAAGGGTGACGTCGGCCATGCTCCGCGTGGTTGAACGCCAGGACGACGAAGCGGTCCGGTCCTCTCTGGGGAACTGGTTCGAGCCTGAAAGCCTTGCCGTGGCCCGGGTGCTGGACGATACCGCCATTTGTGCCAGTGATTTCCGTATCGATCCGGCCGGGCACATGCGCTTTGCGCTGTTTGTCAGCAAGGGCACAGGGCGACGCAGGACGGGGCGGATCATTCAGCGTTTGTGTGAGATCGAGACCTATAAAGCAATGTCAATGCTTGGGTTTGCCCGCGTCAAACAGCTGACCCCACGTATCGGTGAATTGGACGGTAGGCTGACCGAGTTGATGGGGCAAATGACCGACAACACGGCCCACCCAGATGAACTGCTGCCCGATCTATTGTCCACCTCGACCGAGCTGGAAACGCTGTCCGCCCAGTGTTCCTTTCGGTTTGGGGCGACGGGGGCCTATGAGGCTATCGTGAACCAGCGGATCGAAGTGCTGCGAGAAGAGCGGTTTGAGAGCCGTCAGAGTTTCGCCGATTTCATGATGCGCCGGTACGATCCGGCCATTCGAACCGTCAAATCCACCGAGCGCCGCCTGCAGGCTTTGTCCGATCGGGCGATCCGTGCTGGAGAATTGTTACGTACACGGGTCGATGTGGAACGCAGTGCGCAAAACCAGGCGCTGCTGGAAAGCATGGATCGGCGTGCCCAGATTGCGCTGCGGCTACAGCACACCGTCGAAGGGCTGTCTGTGGTAGCTATCAGTTTCTACGCGGTGACGCTGGTTAGTGACTTTCTTTACCCGCTGACCGAGGATGGGATCAGTCAGGGACGGTTGACTTCGGTTGTGACGATCCCTGTCATTCTGTGCGTCTGGGTTGCCATCCGTCAGATTCGAAAGCGTTTGCAATAGCCCGCAATTGCGAATTACCTAGGGCGCTTTAGGAACAGCAAACTGCGCGTGGGAGTTTTCTGTGATCGGAATTATGTCTGCATGGCGGGCGGTGGCTGCCATGTTCATCCTGAACGGTGCGCTGTTTGGCATTTGGGCATCTCGCATTCCAGCCGTGCGGGACAGGCTGGAATTGACGCATGAGGCATTGGGCTATGGTCTGCTGTTCATGGCAGCGGGGGCTGTGTGTTCCTTTCCGGTGACGGGGCGGTTGTCTGATCGGTTCGGGGCCGTAGCCATCACGCGGGTTATTGCGGTGCTGTACACGTTGTCTCTGATCCTGTTGGCCGTGGCCGATGGGTTCTGGGCGCTGGCGGGGTTCCTGTTCGTATTCGGTGCCTTTCACGGTTCAATGGATGTGGCCATGAACGCCTGGGCCGCCGAGGTCGAGCAAGCCTATGACAAACCAGTCATGTCCTCGTTCCACGCGATGTGGAGTTTGGGCGCCGGGTTGGGGGCGCTTAGCGGATACGGGGCGGTGCAGCTGGGACTGACAGTAATGCAGCACTTTTTACTGGCTGGCGGAGTTGTCGTGGCGCTGGCGCTGACCCTGTCCTGGGTTAAGTGGGCGTCGCGCAGAGCTGTCTCACATGACGGCAGTGTCTTTGCCCTGCCGTCCGGTGCGTTGATCCTGGTTGGGTTCACTGCGCTGTGCGGCGCTTTGGGGGAAGGTGCCGTAGCGGATTGGAGTGCAATATTCCTGCGCGATGTGACGGGTGCCGCCGAAAGCGTCGCTGCGTTGGGATATGCCGTGTTTTCGGTGACGATGGTGGCGTTTCGGCTGGCTGGCGGATTTGCAATCGCGCGGTTTGGTCCTGTCGCAACAGCCCGTTTTGGAGGCATTTGCGCGGCACTTGGCGTGTTCGGTGTGGTCTCGACATCAGAGGCGGGATTGGCCTTGGCGGGTTTTGCCCTGATGGGGGTTGGTTATGCTGTGATCATGCCGCTGGCCTTCAGCCGGGCAGCCAATGATCCGCATGTGCCGCCGGGGCAGGCCATCGCCAGTGTGGCGACGCTGGGGTACGGAGGGTTACTGATCGGCCCACCGCTTATTGGGATTTTGGCCGAGATGCTTACATTACGATTGGCATTCATGGTTTTGTTGCCCTTGGCCATCCTGATTGTCCTGCTGTCCGGCGCGCTGCGGCCTGCGTCTTTGGACTGACTTGAGAATTCCGCGCCGGGATAAAGCCGGGGCAAAGAAAAAAGATGGGAGAAGACTATGCCGATCAAAAACCGTTTTGCCGAATTGCAGAGTGAAATCACTGGGTGGCGGCGCGATATTCATGAAAACCCCGAGATTCTATTCGAAACGCACCGCACCAGCGCACTGGTTGCTGAGAAGCTGAAGGAATTCGGCTGTGATGAGGTTGTCACCGGAATTGGTCGCACCGGGGTCGTTGGGGTGATCAAAGGTAAGGTCGACACGGGGGGCAAGGTGATCGGTCTGCGGGCCGATATGGATGCACTGCCGATACATGAGGCGACGGGTCTGGAGTATGCCTCCAAGACCGATGGGGCGATGCATGCCTGTGGTCATGACGGGCATACGGCGATGTTGCTGGGAGCGGCGAAATACCTCTCGGAAACGCGGAATTTCGACGGCACCGTCGTGGTGATCTTTCAACCCGCCGAAGAGGGTGGCGGCGGAGGCCGCGAAATGTGCGAGGACGGCATGATGGACCGTTGGGGCATCCAAGAGGTCTATGGCATGCACAACTGGCCGGGCCGCCCGGTCGGCAGTTTTGCCATTCGTCCGGGCGCGTTCTTTGCGGCCACAGATCAATTCGACATCACCTTTGAGGGCAAGGGCGGTCACGCGGCCAAACCACATGAGACAGTCGATACAACCGTGATGGCGGCGCAAGCGGTTCTGGCATTGCAGACGGTGGCGTCGCGCAATGCAGATCCGGTGGATCAGGTCGTGGTTTCAGTTACGTCGTTTGAAACCTCGACCACCGCCTTTAACGTCATCCCCCAAACGGTACAGATCAAAGGTACCGTCCGTACGATGAGTTCAAAAATGCGGGAAATGGCGGAAAAGCGCATCAAAGAGATTTGCAACGGAATCGCGGCGACGTTTGGCGGAACGGCCAATGTCACCTATTACTTGGGCTATCCGGTGATGGTGAACAGCGACGAGCAGACCGACTTTGCAGCGGATGTCGCACGTTCGGTGGCGGGTAATTGCGACGAGGCACCGTTGATCATGGGCGGCGAGGATTTCGCCTTTATGCTCGAAGAACGACCGGGGGCGTATATTCTGGTTGGCAATGGCGACACGGCGGCGGTGCATCATCCTGAGTACAACTTCAACGACGAGGCCATTCCGGCAGGGTGCAGCTGGTGGGCTGAGATTGTCGAACAGCGGATGCCGGCGGCCTGATCTTGGCGTTGGGTGGCGAGGGGCCAGCCCCTCGCGCTACCCGGTACGTACTTAGTCAGATGACGTTGAACCCGACCCAGTTAAGCTGAGTTCGGTGCATAGCGTCTCGACGATTGCATCCAGCGCCGATTGTTGGGTGTTTACGCAGGATTTCGCAGCCGTACGGGCTGTGTCCAGCGTGGTTTGGTCAGATAGCCAGGTTTCCACGGCCTCGGTCAGTTCGGAAGCAGATTGAACTTGTAGCGCCCCGCCGGATTCGATCAGCGGGGCGAATGTTTCGGCAAAGTTGAAATAGCCGGGGCCGGTGATTACAGCGGCACCCGCCTGTGCCGGTTCGAACGGATTGTGGCCGCCGATCTCTTTCAGTGATCCGCCAAGGAACACAATAGGGCACAGCGCGTACCATGTGCCGGTTTCACCCAGCGTATCTGCCATGTAGACCTGCGTTTTGTCGGTGATCTTGTCGTCATTCGATCGAATGGCCACAGTTTGCCTCGCTTGGGTTGCCAGACTGGCGACCTCGGCGCGGCGTTCAGGGTGGCGCGGGATCAGCAACAGCAGCAGGTCGGGCCAGCGTTTGAGCAGCTCTGCGTGGGCGGCAAGAACGGTTTCCTCTTCACCGGCATGTGTCGAACTGGCGATCCAGACGGGGCGGGCGCCGATCTGTGCGCGGATTTCGGACAACGTGGCCTGATCAATCGGCAAGGGGTCAGACATGGCCTTCAGGTTCGTGCCCGGCTGTACACGATCAGCGGGCGCGCCCATCACGATCAGGTTTTGCGCGGTCTTGTTGTTCTGGGTCAGGAACAGGCGAAAACGATCCAGAATGAACCGGGCTGTGTCCGGGCGTTTCTTCCAGCCTTCGACGGATTTGTCCGACAGGCGTGCGTTGAGCAGAGCCAAGGGCATGCCACGCTTGGCACCTTCGACAATCAGACGGGGCCAGATTTCGCTTTCGACGAAAATACCGGCATTTGGGTGCCAGTGGTCCAGAAAGCGCCGCACGGGGCCAGCCGTGTCCAGCGGCGGATATTGGTGGCGCGTTCGTGGTGGCATGCGTTTTTCGATCAGCGCAGCCGAGGTTGGCGTGCCAGAGGTGATCAGAAACTCGGCATCCGGCAGACGTTCCCCCAACCGTTTGATCAGGCTGATGACCGAAAGGGTTTCACCAACGCTGGCGGCGTGGAACCAGATCAGCTGGCCGTCGGGGCGGGGCAGGCTGGCACGGCCTTGGCGTTCCTGTTGTCGGGTTACGGAAACATCCGCGGCTTGCAGTTTGTTCCGTACGGTGCGCCAGACGAACGGTCCCGCAACAGAGGTCAGGCCGCAATATAGACGATACAGCAGCGTCGGTCGGCCCGTCTGGTCCGGCACGTCAGCCGCCTGTGTGGCTCATGTGACGGCTCATCTTGCCGTCGACCGCCTGGCGGGAATAGTCGAAATCATGTCCCTTGGGCTTGAGGTTGATCGCCGCGCGGATTGCGTCTTCGAGCGGTTGCTCTGTATCGGGGTGATCGCGTAGTGGACCACGCAGGTCAGCCATGTCCTCTTGGCCCAGACACATAAACAGCTCACCAGTGCAGGTCAGGCGCACGCGGTTGCAGCTTTCGCAGAAATTATGCGACAGAGGGGTGATGAAGCCGATCTTTTGGCCGGTTTCCTCTAGGCGAACATAACGCGCTGGCCCGCCGCTGCGTTCTGCCAGATCGGTCACGGAATAGTGGTTCTCGTATTCCTTACGAACATCCTTGAGCGACCAATACTGATCCAGACGATCCTCATTGCCGATATCGCCCATGGGCATGACCTCGATCCAGGTCAGGTCCATATCGCGTTCCGCACACCATTTCGTGATCGTCGGCAATTCTTCTTCGTTGAAGCCCTTCAGGGCCACCGCGTTGATCTTTATCCTCAGCCCGGCTTTCTGCGCTGCGTCGATGCCGTTCAACACTTGTTTAAGACGGCCCCAGCGGGTGATCGCGGCGAATTTATCTTCGTCCAGCGTATCCAGCGAGATATTTACCCGGCGCACACCTGCTGCGTACAGGTCATCGGCAAAACGGTGCAGCTGCGAGCCATTGGTGGTCAGCGTCAGCTCTTTCAACGCGCCGCTGTCCAGATGGCGGGTCATGCTGTTGAAAAACGTCATGATATTTCTGCGCACAAGCGGCTCACCACCGGTAATGCGCAGCTTTTCAACCCCCAACTTCACAAAGGTCGAGCACATGCGGTCCAGCTCTTCCAGCGTCAGCAGGTCTTTCTTTGGCAGAAACTTCATGTCTTCGGACATGCAGTAAACACAGCGGAAATCGCAGCGGTCTGTGACAGAGACGCGGAGATAGGTGATCGCACGTGCGAATGGGTCGATAAGCGGAGCAGTCATGCGACATAGGTAAAGCCGCGACCTGCCTGCGACAAGGGCGAAGTTTCCTTTGCGCTGGTACAGATGCGCACAGGGCGATAGGTTGATGGCATGAGATATATGCTATTCGCTTTGTGTATTCTGGTGGCCGGATGCGACACCGTACGGTCCGCGACAGATCGGGTCTTTGGGGGCGAAAAGACGCCTTCTGAACCTGAAGACGCCGTGGTCGAAGAGGTTGTGGCAGAGGAAGCAGTTGAATCAGAACCCGTTGCGGCCACTGCTGCCGGCTGGGTGGGCGCAAAGACGACCATAGCCGGATTGGGCGATCCGACCACGCCGGGTCGTTGGCTGGAAACTCCGCTGGTCGACGTCGAATTCACCGGTCGCGTGGTCGTTCCCAGAACCGGCTCGCAGGCTTATATTACGCTGGTTCCAGCGCCAGGGCCCGAAAGCGGCGGCAGTCGGTTGTCTCTGGATGCGATGCGGGCTTTGCTGTTGCCATTCGACGAATTGGTTGAACTTGAGGTCTATTCCAACTGATCTTTCAGGTATTTTCCGGCTTCGCGGCGGGCGAAGGGCTTCATCGCGTCACCATGGGTTTTCAGAAAAGCGATGACTCGTTCAGCGTCGTGTTTGGACAGGTCACGCAGCCACCAAGCAATGGCTTTCTGAATGAACCAGTCCCGGTCCGGCACATAGCTTGCCGCCCAGCCAAGGATGCGGTCGCGCCGTGCCAGATCGTCGGGTTTGGGGTGGTTCTGCTTGGTCCAGGGAAGGGTGGCCACCAGCGCTGCGCGCCGTGTCCACATATGATCGGAAGTCGTCCAGATTTCCACCTGATCCAACCGGGTTGGGTCGGCTGACAGACGTTTTTGCATCGCCATGCAGGCGTGATCGGCCGCAGCCCAGGCGTCGAAATCGGGCAACCAGCTGTGCAGTAAATCCCAGACCGCCCCATCAGGCCGAATGCGGGCCTGGGTCAGCAGTTTGGCTGCGGCCAGACGGCCCTCGTGTATATTGGTCTGCCACAAGGCATCCGCCAACTCCACGCGCTCAGATACATCCAGGTCTTGACGCCAATCTTTCGTCAGGTCGTTCAGAACGGGGTTCGCGACACCCAGATAGGGGCGGTCGACCTTGTGATAGGCCGCCATTTGGCTCGCGCGCTCGAGGTCGGCATGAGCTTTGATCTGGTCCAGATAGAAATTCAATGTTTGTCGCCCTGCTGGTGAAACGGGCCGTGGGTGCAGCCCGATCTTGGCTTATTCGACGGTGACGGATTTCGCCAGATTGCGGGGCTGGTCCACATCGGTACCTTTGGCGACAGCCGTATGATAGGCCAGCAGTTGCGCCGGAACCGAATACAGGATCGGGGCAAGGCTGGGATGGATATGGGGCATGCGAATAGTGCTCCACACCCCATCCTCGGCCTCGGTAACGCCGTCATCATCCGAGACCAGTATGACCTTGCCTTTGCGCGCCATGACCTCTTGCATGTTCGACACGGTCTTGTCGAACACTGTGTCGCGCGGGGCCATGACCACTACTGGCATGTGTTTGTCGATCAGGGCGATGGGGCCGTGCTTCAGTTCACCCGACGCATAACCTTCGGCGTGTATATAGCTGATTTCTTTTAGTTTCAGCGCACCTTCCATAGCCAGTGGATACATTAGGCCGCGGCCCAGGAACAGCACATCGCGCGCCTCGGACAAGCGCTGGGCCGAGGCCTTGATGGACTGGTTCTGATCCAGCGCGGCATTTAGTGCGGTCGGCAATCCACGCAATGCGGCGGCATGATCAGCCAGTTCCTCATCGCTTAGGGTGCCCCGATCCGCAGCCGCCTTGAGCGCCAGCATCAGCAATACGCTTAGCTGACAAGTGAAAGCTTTGGTCGAGGCCACACCGATCTCAACCCCAGCATGGATCGGCAGGGCGATGTCGCTTTCGCGCGCGATCGAGCTTTCGGGGACATTGATCACCGAAACGATCTTATCGGCCTTGCCCTCGCAATAGCGCAGCGCGGCCAGCGTGTCGGCGGTCTCACCCGACTGGCTGACAAACAAGGCCGCCGTGCGATCGGGGATCGGAGGTTCGCGATAGCGAAACTCGCTGGCGATATCGACCTCGACGGGCATTCTGGCCAACTGTTCGAACCAGTACTTTGCTGTCAGACAGGCATAAAAGGCAGTTCCGCAGGCGACCATGGTCAGGCGGTCCAGCTTGCTGAAATCCAGCTCACAGGGCAGGGTGATCTCGTTGCCACCAGTGGGCAGGTAGGATTGGATTGCCTCGGCAACCACCACGGGTTGCTCGGCGATTTCCTTTGCCATGAAATGCTTGTGACCCGCCTTGTCGGCCCGTGTTTGATCCAGTTTGATCTGGCGGGTCTCGCGGTTGGCCAGTTCTCCGGCTTCGTTGCGGATTTCAAGCGAAGTGCGGGTCAGGACCGCCCGGTCGCCTTCTTCAAGATAGGTGATACGATCCGTCAGCGGGGCCAGCGCAATGGCGTCCGAACCGACATACATTTCGCCTTCCCCATGCCCAATGGCCAAAGGTGAGCCCTTACGCGCCGCGACGATCAGGTCGTCTTGCCCGTCAAACAGAAATGCAAGTGCAAACGCCCCTTGAAGCCGGTCGATGGTTTTGAACGCCGCATCAACGGGCGATAGGCCGATATTGAGATAATACTCGGCCATCAGAGCCACGGTTTCGGTATCGGTCTCGGTGACGAAATCGACGCCATGTTCGGCTAACTCAGCCCGCAAATCGCGATAGTTTTCGACAATGCCGTTATGCACCACGGCCACGGGGCCTGCCTTGTGCGGGTGCGCGTTGGTGACTGATGGTGCGCCATGTGTGGCCCAACGGGTATGCCCGATGCCCGATTTTCCGCGCAGAGGATTATGCACCAGCAAATCGCTGAGGTTGACCAACTTGCCCACAGCCCGACGCCGCCCAAGTTCACCGTCATTGATCGTCGCGATACCGGCGCTGTCATAGCCGCGATATTCCAGCCGTTTCAGCGCCTCAACCAAAATAGGGGCGGCTTCGTGTTGCCCCAGTACACCTACAATTCCACACATAGATCAGGCTCCTTTGTCGCGGCGAGCCTTCTTCGCCTTCAACATATCAAACAATTTACGTGCATAACCCGGCTTGTTGTCCTGCTTGGCGCGGGCCACGGCCAGCGCGTCGGGCTCGACGTCTCGCGTTACAACCGTTCCTGTCGCGGTCATCGCCCCGTCGCCCACCGTCACCGGGGCCACCAGCATTGTGTTTGAGCCGACAAAAACATTCTCACCAATTGTCGTGCGATGCTTCATCACACCGTCATAGTTGCAGGTGATTGTTCCAGCGCCGATATTCGACGCCGCACCTACCGACGCGTCACCGATATAGCTGAGGTGGTTAACCTTGGCCCCTTCGGCGATCTCGGCGTTCTTTATCTCGACAAAATTGCCGATGCGGGCGTTTTCGGCCAACTCGGCACCTGGGCGCAGGCGGGCATAAGGCCCAACAATAGAACTGCGGCTGACGTGGCAGCCCTCCAAATGCGAAAACGACCGGATTGTAGCACCACTTTCGACTGTGACGCCGGGGCCAAAAACCACGTTGGGTTCAATCACAGTGTCGCGCCCGATGACGGTGTCAGCGGCCAGATAAACAGTATCGGGTGCCATCAGGGTGACGCCAAGATCCAACAGCTCGGCACGGGCACTGGCCTGAAACACAGCATCTGCCGCAGCCAAATCGGTGCGGGAGTTCACACCTAATGTCTGTGCTTCGTCACAGGCGACTGCGGTGACTTTCAGACCGCGCGCGCGCGCGATTTCCACGACGTCCGTCAAATAATACTCACCTGCCGCGTTGTCATTTCTTACCGTGTCGATCAGGGAAAACAACGCCTGCGCATCACAGGCCAAAAGACCAGAGTTGCAGAAGGTTATCGCGCGCTCTTCATCCGATGCGTCTTTGAATTCGACGATCCGCTCAAGACTGTCACCGTTCATCACCAGGCGACCATAACGCGCAGGATCGCCGGCCTCAAACCCCAGAATGACAAGATCGTTTTCTGCCCGCGCCGCGATCATGCGTTCCAGCGTATCGGGCTGCAGAAACGGCGTGTCGCCATACAAAACCACGACGTCGCCGGTGAATCCGTCCAAAGCCTCGCGTGCCTGCGCGACGGCATGGGCAGTGCCCAACTGCTCGTCCTGAACAGCGATTTGCGCCGCTTCATCCTCGGCAGTTGCAACTTTGGCTACGGCTTCAGCCCCGTGCCCGGTGACGATAACGGTCCGCTCGGGCGACAATATGGCCCCGGCGCGCATGGCGTGCACCAGCATCGGGACCTGCGCGATGGGATGAAGAACTTTGGGAATATCCGAATGCATCCTGGTGCCTTTTCCAGCGGCAAGGATGACAAGGGCAGTGCTCATGAAATCGATTTCTCTTTGTGTTTTGTTGCGCTCCGTTTTATCCGCTGAGGGCAAAGGCGCAAGCGGTTCACGGATCAAACAAGATTGCCGTTTGCAACACGAGACGGCAATAAACCGCCGAGGCAGGAGGCACAATGCGCACAGTAATCTTCGATCTGGACGGAACTTTGGCCGATACGTCGGGCGATTTGCTCGCGGCGGCCAACCACTGTTTTCGCCAGATGGGGCATGGGGATGTCTTGGTTCACGATGATGACGCAGCCGTTGCCTTGCGGGGTGGACGGATGATGCTGACCCATGGGCTGAAGCGGGTCGGTGCTTATGATGAGGATACTGTTCTGTCCTATTATCCCACCCTGCTTGAGGCTTACGCGAAGGACATCGACACCCACACTCGGTTCTATCCCGGTGCGCTTGAGGCTGTCGAAATGCTGAAATCCCAAGGTTATGGCGTAGGTATCTGCACCAATAAACCCGAGGCTCTGGCCCATCAGCTGCTGACCCAGATGGGCGTTCGGGATCAGTTTGCGTCTTTGGTGGGCGCAGATACGTTGCCCGTGCGCAAACCGGACCCCGAACCACTGCGCGAAGCCGCGCGCCGGGCCGGGGGACACCCCGATTTGTGTGTGCTGATCGGCGATTCCGACACCGACCGAAATACGGCGCGGGCAGCGGGCGTGCCCTCGGTGCTGGTGACGTTTGGCCCGTCCGGGGAAGATATGGCCGCATTGGAACCCGAAGCACTGCTGCATCACTTTGATGATCTGCCAGAGCTGGTCACCGGACTGATTGGTGCGGCGGCACAAATTCTTGACCCCAACCCTTTGCAGGATCAGAACTAGCCCATGACCGAAATATTCACTGGCAGCTTCACCCAGCAGGAACCTATTCCAGAAGAGGCGATTGACGCCGCCATGGCCGTTCTGCGCCATGGGCGTCTGCATCGCTATAACGTCGTCCCCGGAGAGTTGGGCGAAACCGCGCTGCTGGAGCAGGAGTTCGCGGCGCAAATGGGGGCGAAATACTGTCTGGCTGTGTCTTCTGGGGGTTATGCACTGGCCACCGCATTGCGGGCCGTGGGGGTGCAGCCGGGTGATCCGGTTTTGACCAACGCCTTCACGCTTGCGCCGGTGCCGGGGTCGATTGCCTCGGTCGGGGCAAGGCCGGTTTTTGTGGGCGTGACTGAGAATCTGACGATTGATCTGGATGATCTTGAGGCCAAGCTAGATCAGGCGCGGGTGCTGATGCTCAGCCACATGCGCGGACATCTGTGCGATATGGACCGGCTAATGCAGATGTGTGATACGGCGGGCGTTGCGGTGATCGAGGACTGCGCCCACACAATGGGTGCCGCATGGCGCGGGCAATTGTCGGGGCGTCAGGGGGCGATTGGGTGCTATTCCTGCCAGACGTACAAACACGTCAATTCCGGTGAAGGCGGTCTGCTGATCACCGATGACGAAGTGCTTGCGGCCAAGGCCACGATGCTGTCGGGTTCGTACATGCTGTATGAACGCCACCTTGCCGCACCGGGGCCCGAGGTGTTTGAAAAGATCAAATACACCACGCCCAATGTGTCCGGCCGCATGGACAATCTGCGCGCTGCGATCCTGCGCCCGCAACTGCGTGATCTTGACCGGCAGGTGCAGCGCTGGAACGAACGCTATGACGAGATCGCGACCGGCCTGCGGGACACCCCCGGCCTGACCATCGTCGAGCGTCCCGAGCAAGAGACCTATGTCGGTTCGTCGATCCAGTTCTTGCTGCTCGACTGGACGCCCGAACGCATTGCCGAGGTAATCCGTCGTTGCGGTGCACGGGGGGTTGAGATTAAGTGGTTTGGTGGGGCGGAGCCGACGGGATTCACCTCGCGCTATGACAGTTGGCGCTATGCCGAAAGCACGCCTTTGCCCGCAAGTGATCGTATCCTTGCCGGGGTGATGGATATGCGCGTGCCGTTGACTTTTTCGCTGGACGACTGCCGCCTGATCGCGCGCATCATCCGGGCCGAAGTTGGGGCTGTGTTTCAATCGTGATCCAATTGAGTGCGCCTTTGGCGCACGCTTTAATCTTGAAAAATGCCACCCTGTTCGGGGTGGCATTTTCTTTGGTGCTAGCCTTCTCATTGACCCGTGGAGGATTCGCTGTTACCTAATTATTGAACAAGTGTTCATTAATTCGATGAGGAGGTCGCAACATGTTCACGGCCACAATGCAATTTGATCTGGGTGAGGATGTGAACGCTCTGCGCGAGATGGTGCATCGCTGGGCGCAGGATCGGGTCAAACCGATGGCGGCCGAGGTCGATCAATCGAACGCCTTTCCCAATGAGCTGTGGAAAGAGATGGGTGACCTCGGGCTGTTGGGCATCACCGTGCCCGAAGAGTATGGCGGGGCGGGGATGTCCTATCTGGCCCACACCGTAGCGGTGGAGGAAGTGGCGCGGGCCTCGGCTTCGGTCTCGCTGTCTTACGGGGCGCATTCGAACCTGTGCGTCAATCAGATCAAGCTGAACGGCAATGACGAGCAGAAGGCGAAATACCTGCCGCGTCTGATCTCGGGTGACCATGTTGGCGCGCTTGCAATGTCCGAGGCCTCGGCCGGATCAGACGTTGTGTCGATGAGGCTGCGCGCGGAAAAGCGCAACGATCACTACCGTCTTAACGGCAACAAGTATTGGATTACCAATGGGCCGGACGCGGACACGCTGGTCGTGTATGCCAAGACAGACCCGGACGCGGGCTCAAAAGGGATCACGGCCTTTTTGATCGAGAAAGAGATGAAGGGATTCTCGACCTCTCCGCATTTCGACAAGCTGGGGATGCGGGGGTCGAACACAGCCGAACTGATCTTTGAAGATGTCGAAGTGCCGTTCGAGAACGTTCTGGGCGAAGAGGGCAAGGGCGTTGCGGTTCTGATGTCAGGTCTGGATTATGAACGCGTCGTGCTGGCTGGGATCGGCACTGGCATCATGGCTGCCTGTCTGGACGAGATCATGCCCTATCTGGCCGAGCGTAAGCAGTTCGGCAAACCGATCGGTAGCTTCCAACTAATGCAGGGCAAGATTGCCGACATGTATACCGCGATGAATTCCGCGCGGGCTTATGTCTATGAAGTTGCCAAGGCTTGTGACCGGGGTGACGTGACCCGTCAGGATGCAGCGGCGTGCTGCCTTTACGCCTCGGAACAGGCGATGACGCAGGCGCATCAGGCTGTGCAGGCGATGGGCGGGGCCGGGTTCCTGTCGGATTCAGCGGTCAGCCGGATATTCCGAGACGCCAAGCTGATGGAGATCGGCGCGGGCACCAGCGAAATTCGCCGAATGCTGATCGGGCGAGAGTTGATGAGCGAAATGCGCTGAGAAAAACGCCCCGCCAAAGGGTGGCGGGGCGTTAAAGACAAGGATCAGAAGCGATGGACGTAGGATACGCCGACCAGCCAGGGATCGATTTCTGCAGTGCCGATATCGGTGCCGTTCAGTTTGACGTCGGAGTCGATGTCGAACCAGCGCACGTTCAGACGCACAGCTCCTTTTTCGGTGACCATGTAGTCCAAACCGGCTTGCAGCGACACACCGAAGGAGTTGTCGATGTCCAGATCCCCAAGCGCGGATTTTTCGTCAAAGAAGATGGTGTAGTTCAGACCGGCGCCAACATAGGGCTTCCAGGCGCTGTTGGTCGCGAAGTGATAGTTCAGCGACAGAGTGGGCGGCAGGTGTTTGGTGCTGGCCAGATCGGTGCCCCCCAGCGCGATGCTGTGGCTGAACGGGGTCGCGGCCAGCAGTTCGATGCCAAGATTGTCCTGGACAAAATACTCTACTGTGAAGATCGCGCTGGTGTCTGCGTCAATGTCGGTATCGAGACCAGCCAGGGTTCCGTTGTCGGATTTCGGGTCCAGATAACCAACACCGACACCCACGGTCCAGTCACCTTGGTTTTGGGCCATTGCAGGGGCGGCAAGTGCGACAAGCGCAGTCGAGAGCGTCAAAGCGGCGAGTGTTTTGGTCATTTTATGGCCTTTGAATTTGTTGATGAGTCGCTTGTGCAGGACCGGACCGTTGCGAACTCTGATCTGCATCAAGTTCCTGTGAAAGCAGGGGGGCGTCCGCACCCGCCAAGGGTAAGAAAAACAAGGGGTTTTGCGCATGCATCCCGATAAGTGCATACCCGGTATGCGGAAGGCGGGCGTCTGGGATATTCCGGATCAGCTCAATATGGCGCGACAATGCCTGGCGCATCCTCGTGACAATGTGGCCATCGTTGATCTGACAGACGGGTACCGCGAAACCGTTACCTTTGGTCAACTCACGCGCATGACGGACGCGATTGCACGTGAACTGCATCAGCAGGTTCAGCCCGGCGACCGCGTGGGTGTGTTGCTGAGCCAGTCGCCCTGGTGTGCGGCGGCGCACCTGGCGATCTGGAAGCTTGGGGCGATTTCGGTGCCGCTGTTCAAGCTGTTCAAACGGGATGCGTTGGCCTCGCGCGTGGGGGATGCGGGTGCGCGTCTGGTGCTGACCGATGCCGAAGGAGCCGCGTTGCTGGGCGATCTGGCCCACCCGGTTCTGGTCGAACATATTGCACAATCGGATGATCCGTTCCCCTGCTCAGATACAGGCCCCGAGGACCCGGCGGTGCTGATCTATACCTCGGGCACCACGGGCAGCCCAAAGGGCGCACTGCATGGGCACCGGGTTCTGACCGGCCACCTGCCGGGTGTCTCGATCAGCCACAATCACCTGCACGAAGGCGATTGCCTATGGACACCTGCGGATTGGGCCTGGATCGGAGGTCTGTTCGACGTATTGATGCCCGGGCTTGCGCTGGGTGTTCCTGTGGTCGCGGCGCGGTTGGAAAAGTTTACGCCGGAAGCCTGCGCCGACGTGATCGCCCGCGGCGTTGTGCGGAACGTGTTCTTCCCTCCGACCGCACTTCGCATGCTGAAGGCGGCGGATCAGGCCATCCCCGGTCTGCGCTCGGTCGCTTCGGGCGGTGAGCCGCTGGGGGCCGAGATGCTGGCCTGGGGGCAACGGGCGTTTGGCCTGACGATCAACGAATTCTACGGCCAGACCGAATGCAACATGGTCGTCTCCTCCTGCGCCGAGGATTTCCCGGTGCAACCCGGCTGCATCGGTAAACCAGTGCCCGGGCACGAGGTAGCGGTAATCGATGAGGACGCCAATCCGACCGATGAAGAAGGTGACGTGGCCATCCGGCGCGGTTCGGCCTCGATGTTGCTGGAATACTGGAACCGGCCCGAGGCGACGGCTGAGAAGTTTCGCGGCGACTGGCTGATCACCGGAGATCGCGGCGTGTGGGAGGGCGAGTATCTACGCTTTGTCGGTCGCGATGATGACGTGATTACCTCAGCCGGATACCGCATCGGCCCGGCCGAGATCGAGGATTGCCTGCTAACCCACCCGGCGGTGGCGACCGTGGGCGTGGTCGGCAAGCCCGACCCACTACGGACCGAGATCGTGAAGGCCTATGTGGTGCTGAAACCGGGGGCTGAGGCTTCGGGGTCGGAGTTGCAGGACTGGGTCAAGGCGCGTCTGGCTCAGTATTCCTATCCGCGTGAGGTCGCATTTCTGGAGGAGTTGCCGATGACGGTGACGGGGAAGGTGATCCGGAAGGAATTGAAAGTGCGAGCGGCGGCGGAGGACAAACAATGCTGAATAAGTTGCACAGCTTTGATTGGCTTACTCTAGGCACTGTTTCAGTTCTCACCTTTGTGCTGCCCCAAGACCTTTGGGCACAGAACTATCAAGTTCAAGATGAGCACGGACAAACTACCGTGGATCAAGCCTACATGGATGCTCAAGTCCGTGGGTGTGTCGAAAGTGCTGGAGCACCAACAGACCTTTCCGACTGTATTGGTGCTTTTTCGGGCGATTGCATGAATGAAGATATTTCTTGGGGGCAAAGCACTCTGGGAATTTACTTTTGTGTCGAAGCTGAAACAGCGGTCTGGGACACGCTGGTGGACGAGAGTGCCGCAGACCTGCTGGTTCATTACAGCATGCTTGATGAAGGAGACGCTGAGAAAGCTTCCTCTCTACCTTTTAGAGTGCCGAGTTTAACCGAAGCACAAGAACGTTGGGAAGAAATGCGGGAGGCGGACTGCTTGGTGGAGTATCTTCAGTGGAGAGGGGGAACAGGTGCGAAACTCCTTGGGGCCGGGTGTCGCTTGGAGCGAACGAGCCAAAGAGTGGTTTGGTTAAAGACGTTGTTGGAGGAAAGATGATGCTTCTTATTTCGGCGGGTTTTCTGATGGACCAGGAAAGCAAAGAATGAAACTCACATCCAAAGCCATGCCCGCCTCTGAGGGCTTCAAGACAAACCGCACCGCTCATCTCGATGCGCTGGCACAAATCACTGCCGCCGCCGAAGCAGCCCGCATGGGCGGTGGTGAGAAATCCCGCGCGCGGCATGAATCCCGGGGAAAGATGCTGCCACGTCGTCGGGTGGCGAACTTGCTGGACCCGGGGTCTCCGTTCCTTGAGATCGGGGCGACGGCGGCGCATGCGATGTATGGCGATGCTGCGCCCTGTGCTGGGGTCATCGCGGGCATTGGCCGCGTGCAGGGGCGTGAGGTTATGGTGGTGTGCAACGATGCCACTGTGAAAGGCGGCACTTATTACCCGATGTCGGTCAAGAAACATCTGCGGGCGCAGGAGATTGCTGAGGAAAACAACCTCCCCTGTATCTATCTGGTCGATAGCGGCGGTGCGAACCTGCCCAATCAGGATGAGGTCTTCCCCGACCGCGACCACTTTGGCCGCATCTTCTACAATCAGGCACGGATGAGCGCCAAAGGGATTGCACAGATCGCCGTGGTAATGGGCTCGTGTACGGCGGGTGGGGCCTATGTGCCTGCGATGTCGGATGTGACGATCATTGTGCGCGACCAAGGCACGATCTTTCTGGCCGGGCCGCCTCTGGTCAAGGCTGCGACCGGAGAGATCGTCAGCGCCGAAGATTTGGGTGGCGGCGACGTTCATACTCGCTTGTCTGGTGTAGCCGACTATCTGGCCGAGGATGACGCCCACGCGCTAGCTCTGGCGCGGCGCGCGGTCGGGTCGCTAAACCTGCGCAAACCGCAGACGGTGGATTGGGCCAGCCCCGAGGATCCGGCCTATGACCCCGAGGAAATTCTGGGCGTTGTGCCCGCCGATCTGCGCACGCCGTATGACATCCGCGAGGTGATCGCGCGGTTGGTCGACGGCTCGCGTTTCGATGAGTTCAAACCGCGCTTTGGCGAGACGCTGGTGACTGGCTTTGCCCATGTCAAAGGCTGCCCTGTCGGGATCATTGCCAACAACGGCGTGCTGTTTTCCGAAGCTGCGCAGAAGGGCGCGCATTTTGTCGAGCTGTGTTCGCAACGGAAAATCCCTCTGGTGTTTTTGCAGAATATCACCGGCTTCATGGTTGGTCGGAAATACGAAAACGAGGGTATCGCACGGCATGGGGCCAAGATGGTGACAGCAGTTGCCACGACGAACGTGCCGAAGGTCACGATGCTGGTCGGCGGTTCTTTTGGGGCCGGGAATTACGGCATGGCGGGACGGGCCTATCAGCCGCGCTTCCTATGGACCTGGCCGAACTCGCGGATTTCCGTGATGGGAGGCGAACAGGCGGCGGGTGTTCTGGCCACCGTCAAACGCGACGGGATCGAACGGCAGGGCGGCACCTGGTCTGCCGAGGAGGAGGCCGAGTTCAAACGCCCCACACTGGAGATGTTCGAGGAACAGTCGCATCCGCTCTATGCCTCTGCTCGGTTGTGGGATGATGGCATCATTGACCCACGCAAAAGCCGCGATGTGCTGGCGCTGTCGCTGAGAGCCGCGCTGAATGCCCCGATTGAAGAGACACGTTTCGGCGTGTTCAGGATGTGATGCGCATGGACCTGAAAGAAGTAATGACCCGCTACCCGGACGCACAGACTTTTAAGTTCGGCGATAGCGCTGCCTTGAGTGCTGAATTGCTGGCATTGGTGCGCTCAGGCCAAAAAAAAGCAACTTGTGGGGCGCTGCGCGACTATCCGGGCGGAAGCCCTGAGACACCAGTTGTCGGGCGACGCGATATCGCTCTGGAATGGGATGACACCCCGGCTTTGGTGATCGAAACGGTCGATGTCACGATCTGTTGTTTTTGCGATGTGACTGAGGACTTTGCATTGGCCGAGGGTGAGAATGAAACGCTTGAAGGATGGCGCGAGGATCACCGTTGTTACTTCGAGCGCAATGGCGGTTTCGATCCCGAGATGGAGTTATTGTGCGAACGTTTCCGTCTTGTCGAAGATCTGGCTGTTGAGGGGTAAGACATGTTCAACAAAATCCTGATTGCCAACCGGGGCGAGATCGCATGTCGCGTCATGGAAACGGCTCAGAAAATGGGCGTCTTCTGTGTTGCGGTCTATTCCGACGCGGATGCCTCGGCAAAACATGTGCAGATGGCCGATGAGGCTGTCCGTATCGGCGGCGCGGCTCCCGCTGAAAGCTACCTGAAGGGCGACGTGATCATTCAGGCTGCGCTGGATACCGGAGCTCAGGCGATCCATCCGGGGTATGGCTTTCTCTCGGAAAACCCCGAATTCGTGGATGCGGTCGATGCGGCTGGTTTGACGTTCATCGGCCCTTCGGCGGATGCGATCCGCAAGATGGGTCTCAAGGATGCGGCCAAGGTTCTTATGGAGCAGGCAGGCGTGCCGGTTGTGCCGGGATATCATGGTGACAATCAGGACCCCGAACATCTGGCGGGCGCTGCTGAAACCATCGGCTATCCCGTGTTGATCAAGGCCGTGGCAGGTGGCGGCGGCAAGGGCATGCGGCTGGTTGAACGTCCCGAGGATTTCGCCTCAGCATTGGACAGCGCACGGGGTGAGGCCAAAACAGCCTTTGGCAATGACGCCGTTCTGGTCGAGAAATTTGTCGCCAAACCCCGCCATATCGAAGTGCAGGTGTTTGGCGACGGCACCCATGCGGTGCATCTGTTTGAACGAGACTGCTCGCTTCAACGCCGACACCAGAAGGTGATCGAGGAGGCTCCGGCCCCGGGTATGACGGCTGAGATGCGCGAGGCGATGGGGCAGGCGGGCGTGCGGGCCGCCGAGGCGATCGGGTACAAGGGCGCAGGGACGGTTGAATTCATCGTTGATGCTTCGGACGGGCTGCGTCCGGACAGGTTCTGGTTCATGGAGATGAACACGCGCCTGCAGGTCGAGCATCCCGTGACCGAAGCGATCACCGGGGTCGATCTGGTCGAATGGCAATTGCGGGTCGCCGCTGGCGAGGCGTTGCCGAAACGTCAGGACGATCTATCCATCACTGGCCACGCATTTGAGGCCCGTCTTTATGCCGAGGACGTGCCCAAGGGCTTCCTGCCTGCAACGGGCACCCTGACGCATCTGCAATTCCCTACGGCCTGCCGTGCCGATAGCGGAGTGCGTGCGGGTGATACGATCAGCCCTTGGTATGACCCGATGATCGCTAAAGTCATTGTCCATGGCCCCACGCGCGCGGTTGCATTGGAACAGCTTCATCGTGCCCTGCAGCAGACCGAGGTCGCAGGCACCGTGACCAACCTCGCCTTTCTGGGCGCGCTGACCCGGCATGACGGTTTCGCCACAGGTGATGTAGATACCGGGCTGATCGGGCGGGATATTGATGCGCTGACACTGGTAGCTCCGATTTCGGCAGCGACATGCGTGGCGGCTGCGATGATGGCGTTGGACTTGGTCGATACGAAGGAAGAGACTGGGTTTTCCCTGTGGGCTCCGTTGCACCGAGCAGTTCAGCTAAAGGCAGATGACACCCTTGATCTTGATGTTCAGGTTGAAGGTTCAAATCGTCAGGTTTGGCAGGTCGGGGAAGATACTGTCATTGCCGAGCGCAGCAACGGTATCTGGTCCATTGACGGCAACCCAATGCCGCAGGTGTCGGTTTCGGGCGCGCGGATCACGGTCTTTGACACCTACGGGCAGGCGTTTGACATTGTTGATCCGCTGGACCGCGATGCCAGCGCTGCAGGCGATACTAACGTGATCGAAGCCCCCATGCCCGGGTTGGTCAAGGCGGTGTTTGCCACCGTGGGTCAAAAGGTAAGTGAGGGAGACAGGCTTGCCATTTTGGAGGCGATGAAAATGGAACATTCCCTTCTGGCCGCCCGCGACGGTGTCATTGCCGAGGTGCTGACTGAGGACGGCGCGCAGGTCGAAGCCGGAGCGGCCCTGATCAGATTGAAAGAAGAGTGACCTGTTCGCGCACCGCATCGCGTGGCACAGTCAGGCCATCCGAACAGGACACGAAACAAAACCGGGAGGAGCGCAGCCATGGGTGAGCGGGTCGAGATTTTCGAAGTAGGTCCACGTGACGGCCTGCAAAATGAACAGCGTGAGATCCCGGTTGCCGAGAAAGTGGCGCTGGTCGACTGCCTCAGCCGCGCCGGGTTCAACCGGATCGAAGTGGCCAGTTTTGTATCGCCCAAATGGGTGCCGCAGATGGCCGGCAGTGCGGAAGTTTTGGCCGGAATAAAAAGGCCAGATGGGGTGCGCTATGCCGCGCTGACGCCCAACATGCGTGGATATGAGGACGCCCTGACGGCCAAAACGGATGAAATTGCAATATTCGCCTCGGCCTCCGAGGGATTTTCGAAAGCCAATATCAACGCCACGATTGCCGAATCCATCGAGAGGTTTACACCGATCCTCGAGGCCGCGCGCCACATTGATCTGCCTGTGCGTGGCTATGTCTCTTGCGTGACCGACTGCCCCTATGATGGCCCAACACCGCCCGCGAAGGTGGCCGAGGTCGCAGATCAGCTGTTTGGCTTGGGCTGCTATGAGGTCTCATTGGGCGATACAATCGGGCAGGGGACGCCAGATACCATCGCGCATATGCTCTTGGCCGTACGAGAACGCGTGCCGGTAACCCGTCTGGCTGGGCATTTCCACGACACCAATGGCCGGGCGCTCGACAATATTGATGCTGCCCTGGCGTTGGGCGTGCGGACCTTTGATACGGCGGTTGGTGGATTGGGCGGGTGCCCTTATGCGCCCGGAGCTGCGGGGAATGTCGCGACCGAGGCCGTGGCCGCCCATCTGGAGCGGTTGGGCTATGAAACCGGACTTGATCTGGAAATCGTAGAGCAGGCCGCGCAAATGGCGCGGGCCATGCGGCCAGAGTGAGGGGCGGGCATGTTTGAAACGATCTCGGTGACCACAGACGCGCGTGGAGTTGCGGCTTTGACGCTCGACCGGGCGGAAAAACACAACGCGATGTCGGCGCAGATGATTGCCGAACTGACACAAGCGGCCGCGCAACTGGGTGCAGATGACACAGTGCGCGTGGTGGTGTTGACCGGGGCGGGCAAGAGTTTCTGTGCGGGCGGTGACCTGGGCTGGATGCAGGACCAGATGGCCGCCGACCCCGAAACGCGGTTTACCGAGGCGCGCAAGCTGGCCGAGATGCTGCAGGCGCTGAACACCATGCCCCGCCCGCTGATCGGTGCGATTCAGGGCAATACGTTTGGCGGTGGTGTTGGGCTGACTGCTGTTTGCGACGTGGCCATTGGTGTGGACAGCGTAAAGATGGCCCTGACCGAAACGCGGCTGGGCCTGATCCCCGCCACGATTGGCCCATATGTGATTGCCCGGATGGGTGAGGCGCGGGCGCGGCGCGTGTTCATGTCGGCCCGGTTGTTCGATGCTGTCGAGGCGGTCGAGCTTGGGCTGCTGGCCAAAACCGTTCCGGCTACCGATTTAGCTGATGCGGTCGAAGCCGAAGTTCTGCCCTATCTTTCCTGTGCGCCAGGCGCGGTTGCCTCGGCCAAGGATTTGGTCAGCAAGCTGGGACCCAATATTGACGATGCTGTGATTGACCAGACGATCCGATCCTTGGTGGATCGGTGGGAAACCGACGAGGCGATGGAGGGAATCGGTGCGTTCTTTGAAAAGCGAAAACCTGTATGGAAAAGTTAGGTTTAGGCCTTAATTTCATTGCAGTTGCAGTAGGAATCACCTTTCCCGGATCACAGGGCATGACAAGTGGATTATTACTCCTGTCTGCGACTGTGTTCGGTTGACCCTCTGACCCCGCGCGGATAGAGAATGTCCAGTCAACACGCCAATTGACGGCGCCCCCCGACCGGGTTGCGCAGGAAAGGAGCTATTCGTGGAAGACCTGCTACGGGAGTATCTCCCGATTCTGGTGTTTCTGGCCGTTGCTGTCGGCCTTGGAATCGTCCTGATTCTGGCGGCTGTGGTTCTGGCAGTCCGCAACCCCGACCCTGAAAAGGTCAGCGCATATGAATGTGGCTTCAACGCCTTCGATGATGCGCGGATGAAATTCGACGTCCGGTTCTATCTGGTCTCGATTCTGTTCATCATCTTCGATCTGGAAATCGCCTTTCTGTTTCCGTGGGCCGTCGGCTTCAAGGACATCAGCGATGTAGGGTTCTGGTCGATGATGGTGTTCCTGGGTGTTCTGACCATCGGCTTTGCCTATGAATGGAAGAAGGGGGCCTTGGAATGGGAGTGATGACGGGTGCAAACACTGCCGGTGTCGACAAAGAAGTTGCAACCCAGGCCCTGAATGCCGAGTTGCAGGACAAAGGGTTCCTGCTGACCTCGACCGAAGACATCATCAACTGGGCCCGCACCGGATCGCTGCACTGGATGACCTTCGGTCTGGCCTGCTGCGCGGTTGAGATGATGCACACCTCGATGCCGCGTTATGATGCCGAACGGTTCGGTATCGCCCCGCGGGCGTCCCCGCGTCAGTCCGATGTAATGATCGTGGCGGGAACGCTGACCAACAAGATGGCTCCGGCGCTGCGCAAGGTTTACGACCAGATGCCCGAGCCGCGCTATGTGATCTCGATGGGGTCCTGCGCAAATGGCGGTGGGTATTACCACTATTCCTATTCGGTCGTGCGCGGCTGTGACCGCGTGGTTCCAGTGGATATTTACGTCCCCGGATGCCCGCCAACCGCCGAGGCGTTGCTGTATGGCCTGATGCAGTTGCAACGCAAAATCCGCCGCACCGGCACCATCGTACGCTGAGGAGAGAGCTGATGAGCGAAGCACTCAAAGAACTCGGCGCGCAGCTTGAACTGAAACGGGCCGATTGCGTTCTGTCCTGGGATGTGACCCATGGCGAGCTGAACGTGGATGTGGCGCCGTCGAACCTTGTGGAATTCGTTGAGTTCCTGAAATCCGACCGGAATTGCCAGTTTTCGTCGCTGGTTGACATCACTGGCGTGGATTACCCCGAACGGGCCAAGCGGTTCGATGTGGTGTATCACTTCCTGTCGATGTACCAGAACCAGCGCATCCGCCTGCGGGTTTCAATTCGAGAAGAAGACATGGTGCCCTCGATCGTTGACGTTCACCCCTCGGCGAACTGGTTCGAGCGTGAGGTGTTCGACATGTTCGGCATCCTGTTCTCGGGCCACCCGGACCTGCGCCGCATCCTGACCGACTATGGGTTCCGCGGCCACCCACTGCGCAAGGATTTCCCGACCACCGGCTATACCGAGGTGCGCTATGACGAAGCGCAAAAGCGCGTTGTCTATGAGCCGGTGTCGTTGGTGCAGGAATACCGTCAGTTTGATTTCATGTCCCCGTGGGAAGGCGCGAACTACATTCTTCCGGGGGATGAAAAACAGGAGACTGAATAATGGGTGGCATCTGGTGGCTGATCCTTTCTGCACTGACCATCATTCCGATGGTGAAGATTTTGCCGTTTTTCGGGATCAACAAGTTCTGGTGCCTTCTTTGTCTGGTTCCATTTGGCACAATTGCGTTGCTGTGGTGGGTTGGGCTGAAACTGCAAGAGTTGGAGCGCCGCTGAGATGATGGGTGAACTTATCATTTTGGGTGCGCTGGGGGTGCTGCTGGCAGGTGCCGCTGCCAAAGCGGCCGAAGCTGAAAAGGTTCGGGTTCGGGCCGAAGCGAAAAAGAAAGAACGGGGGCGTTGATGGACGGCTCAAGATACGATGACGGCAGCACGGACGCGCTGAGCGGAGAACAGAAGATCCGCAACTTCAACATTAACTTCGGCCCGCAACACCCTGCGGCACACGGGGTTTTACGTCTGGTGCTTGAGCTGGACGGTGAGATTGTCGAACGCTGTGACCCGCATATCGGTCTGCTGCACCGTGGCACCGAAAAGCTGATGGAAAGCCGGACGTATCTGCAGAACCTGCCGTATTTCGACCGTCTGGATTACGTGGCACCGATGAACCAGGAACATGCCTGGTGTCTGGCCATCGAAAAGCTGACAGGGGTCGAGGTGCCGCGCCGTGGCTCGCTGATCCGGGTTCTGTATTCCGAGATCGGGCGCATCCTGAACCATCTGCTGAACGTGACAACGCAGGCGATGGACGTGGGCGCGCTGACTCCGCCTCTGTGGGGGTTTGAGGAACGTGAAAAGCTGATGGTATTTTATGAGCGCGCCTGCGGTGCCCGCCTGCACGCCGCCTATTTCCGCCCTGGTGGTGTCCATCAGGACCTGCCGCCGGAACTGCTGGACGATATCGAGGCGTGGAGCCACGAATTCCCCGCCGTTCTCGATGACATCGACGGTCTGCTGACCGAAAACCGTATCTTCAAACAGCGTAATGCCGAAATTGGCGTCGTAACCGAGGATGACATCCAGAAATACGGCTTCTCGGGCGTGATGGTGCGCGGGTCTGGTCTGGCATGGGATTTGCGTCGCGCGCAGCCTTATGAATGCTATGACGAGTTCGAATTCCAGATCCCCGTCGGCAAGAACGGCGACTGCTACGACCGTTATCTGGTGCGCATGGAAGAGATGCGCCAGTCGCTGTCGATCATCCAGCAGGCCATCGTCAAAATCCGTGAGTGCCCCGGCGATGTTCTGGCGCGCGGCAAGATTACCCCGCCGAAACGCTCAGACATGAAGACCTCGATGGAAAGCTTGATCCACCATTTCAAACTTTACACCGAAGGTTTCCACGTTCCCGCCGGTGAGGTCTACGCCGCCGTTGAGGCCCCAAAGGGCGAGTTCGGCGTCTATCTTGTCGCCGACGGCACCAACAAACCCTACCGCGCCAAACTGCGCGCACCGGGGTTCCTGCACCTGCAAGCCATGGACCACGTCGCCGGAGGCCACCAATTGGCCGATGTTGCCGCCATCATCGGCACCATGGACGTCGTATTTGGAGAGATTGACCGCTAATGCTCCGCCGCCTCCACCCCGAACAACCCGAAAGCTTTGCCTTCTCCGCTGCCAACCAGCAATGGGCCGAAGCGCAGATCACCAAGTACCCCGAAGGGCGCCAGGCCAGCGCGGTTATCCCGCTGCTGTGGCGCGCGCAGGAGCAGGAAGGCTGGCTGAGTCGTCCGGCGATTGAATCCGTCGCCGACATGCTGGGCATGGCCTACATCCGCGTGCTTGAGGTCGCGTCTTTCTACTTCATGTTCCAGTTGCAGCCGGTTGGTTCTGTTGCGCATATTCAGGTTTGCGGCACGACGTCCTGCATGATCTGCGGAGCCGAGGATCTGATTGCGGTCTGCAAGGACAAGATCGCTGCCAGGCCGCATGAACTATCTGCCGATGGCAAGCTGAGCTGGGAAGAGGTGGAATGCCTCGGGTCCTGTACCAACGCGCCGATGGCGCAGATTGGCAAGGACTATTATGAGGACCTGACCACCGAGAGCTTTGGCAAAATCCTCGACGATCTGGTTGCGGGCAAAGTTCCGACACCGGGCCCGCAGAATGGGCGTTATGCGGCAGAACCTCTCAAGGGTCTGACCAGTCTGACGGAATATGACAGTGGTCGAACCCAGTTTAACGCCAGTGTCGAACTGGCGAATGATCTGGGCGATACAGTCAAGCGGATTGATGGGACCGAAGTGCCCATCCTGACCCCTTGGCTGGGTAAGGACGGTAAGGCTGCAGCGACCAAGGCAGCACCGAAACCTCCGAAAGCGCCGGCACCGGGCAAGCCTGCGGTGAAACAGGCCGAAGAGGCGAAGGCGAAAGAAGACCAGCCGGAAACCCTGACCGCGCCGCGCGATGGAAAAGCTGATGACCTGAAGATGCTCAAAGGTGTCGGACCCAAGTTGGAAGAAACGCTGAACGAGTTGGGCTTTTACCACTACGACCAGATTGCGGCCTGGACATCGGAACAGGTGGCTTGGGTTGATGCGCGGCTGAAGTTCAAAGGTCGGATCGAGCGGGACGGCTGGATCGAACAGGCCGGTAAGCTGGCGGCGGGCGAGGAAACCGAGTTCGCCAAACGTGCCAAGGAAGACGGCACTTACGAAGACTAGGACGCATGCCCATCCGGGGCATGAAGGATGAGATGGACAAGGACAAAGAACAGGCCATAGCCCGCAAGGGTCGTCACATAGGTATCGTCATTGCAGTGACGATGACCATTTGGCTTGCCATGAACCTGTTCATTGGCCCCGCACTGGAACTGACGACGCGCCATGCGTTGTTGTTTGATCTCGCCGCTCTGGCGGCGTTCGTCTATGCGGGCGTCAACATATTTCAACTCTGGCGCATGCGTCAGGATAGCTGAAGGTAACACGCGATGCTGAAGGATCAGGACCGGATCTTTACCAACATCTACGGGATGCACGAGCGCACGCTGAAAGGTGCGCAGGCCCGCGGGCATTGGGACGGCACAGCTGGCCTGATTGGCAATGGGCGCGACTGGATCATTCAGACGATGAAGGACTCGGGCCTTCGTGGGCGCGGTGGCGCGGGTTTCCCAACCGGTCTGAAATGGTCGTTCATGCCCAAGGAAAGTGATGGTCGTCCGGCCTATCTGGTGGTGAATGCGGATGAATCCGAGCCCGGCACCTGCAAAGACCGCGAGATCATGCGCCATGATCCGCACACGTTGATCGAAGGCTGCCTGATCGCGTCTTTCGCGATGAACGCACACACCTGCTATATCTACCTGCGCGGCGAATACATCCGCGAGCGCGAGGCGCTGCAGGCCGCGATTGACGAAGCGTATGACGCGGGTCTGCTAGGCAAGAACGCCGCCGGTTCGGGTTGGGATTTCGATCTGTTCCTGCATCACGGCGCCGGTGCCTATATCTGCGGAGAAGAGACCGCCCTGATCGAAAGCCTTGAGGGCAAGAAAGGTATGCCGCGGATGAAGCCTCCGTTCCCGGCGGGCGCGGGGTTGTATGGCTGCCCGACCACGGTGAACAACGTAGAATCCATCGCGGTTGTGCCGACCATCCTGCGCCGTGGTGCGGACTGGTTTGCGGGATTCGGTCGACAGAACAACGCGGGAACCAAGCTGTTTGCCATTTCGGGTCACGTGAACAACCCCTGCGTGGTCGAAGAGGCAATGTCTATTCCCTTTGAGGAGCTGATCGAAACCCATTGCGGCGGCATTCGCGGCGGTTGGGACAATCTTCTGGCGGTTATTCCGGGTGGTTCTTCGGTACCCTGTGTGCGCGGTGAGAACATGCGCGATGCGATCATGGATTTTGATCATCTGCGCAACGATCTGGGCTCGGGCCTGGGAACGGCGGCGGTGATCGTGATGGACAAGTCCACGGACATTATCAAGGCGATCTGGCGGCTGTCGAAATTCTACAAACATGAAAGTTGCGGTCAGTGTACGCCCTGCCGTGAAGGCACCGGCTGGATGATGCGCGTGATGGACCGTCTGGTGCGCGGCGAGGCCGAGCTGGAAGAGATTGACATGTTGTTCGATGTGACCAAACAGGTTGAAGGTCACACGATCTGCGCCCTCGGCGATGCGGCTGCCTGGCCGATCCAGGGCCTGATCCGTAACTTCCGCGAAGAGATTGAAGATCGCATCAAGGCCCAGAAAACGGGTCGGATGGGTGCGATGGCGGCGGAGTGATCGAGATGCGGAGCTTTCGAACAACTTGTGTCGCACTCTTGCTTATCGGGGCTGTAGCAGCCCCAGCCGCAGCTGCGAAACGTGCGGCATACGATCAGGCTGTCGGTGAAGTTCTTGCGGCTCATTTCATAAAAGACAGATGCAGCGGTCTGGCCACTGTTGGCGGTTCTGATTACCAGAGTTACGTGCTGACTGCGACAGAACTGACTGCGGTTCAGGGATTGCGTCGGCAAAAAATGCGCAAGTTCTTATTTTATGGGAGATCCGATTGGCTTAAGGGGCAAGTAAGGAAGGTTCTCGACGACAGAAATGTAGAATTTTCAAACAAAAAATCTCTTTGTGCGTTTGGACGAGGCGTGGCAGGAACCGAAGATGCTATCGGGCGATTTCTGGTAAAGGAGTGACCTAGATGGAATTTCTAACCGACTACTCCCACGCAGTTACTTCGATAGTGATCTTCACGCTCGTGCTTCTGTTCATGTCGCCATTCACGGCTTTGGCGAAACAAAGCAAAGGGTTGGCGCCGGGGGCCACACCCGAACAAGACTATGCTGACAAGGCCTATCGCCTGAATCGCGCCTACCTGAATGGGACCGAGACGCTGCCCGCCTATCTGACGGTCATTGTCGCGGCCATTCTTATGGGGGCCAGCCCATTTTGGGTTAACCTGCTGGCTTCGGTCGCGTTGCTGGCGCGTCTGATAATGCTGGTGGTGCATATTCGCGGTATCGGCAAACCGTCTGCTGGTTTGCGCTCGGTTCTGTATGTCATCGCCTGGGCTTGCATGGTCGTGATGGGGATTATGGCAATAGTGGCGGCGTTTTGATGAAGACTTGGGGAAAATATCAGATGCTAGGACGTAAAAGTGTTGCCGGTCGCGTGTCCATGTTGGCCGGCGTCCTTACGTTGTCACTTGTTTCGGCGTGCGGCGGCATCACGTCGTCCAGTGATCGTGTCCTTTTTGACGGTAAGTATTTTCGGGCCAAAGCAAAGCCCGTCGATAAAAAGAAGATGCCGACCGAATTCACCGTGGTTGTGAATGGAGTTTCTGCCTCGTTGGACGGCGCGCGCGAAGCGGGACGGTACGAGGGGACGAAATTCTGCATCAAGAACTTCGGTTCTTCCAGCATCGCGTGGAAGGTCGGCCCGGATACTGAACCCCAGAACTTGCGTGTCAGCGACGACAAGTTGACCTTTGCAGGAGCTTGCCAGCGACCATGACGCGCGTGATCGCATATCACTCGATGACACGGGGGATGTTATTGCATAGCACCCCGACTGCCGGTCGTCTTGGGTTTCCCAAGACGAAAGGAATTGTCATGTCCAGTGTGAAAATGCTGACGCTGCTGTCTGTGCTGGCTTTGCCCACCATCGTTGAAGCGAAACCGCCCTTGCGCGAAGTCAAAGAGATCGACAACGAACTCTATTACATCGCCATTGCAAATGAGATTTCAGAGTATTGCCCCTCGATCAGCGGGCGGCGTCTGAAAGCGATCGGTGTGCTGTGGGGATTGAAGTCGCAAGCGAACAAACTGGGATACTCGGACAACGAAATCCGGGCGTATGTGGATTCGGATGCCGAAAAGGACCGGATGCGCGCCAAGGGCGAGGCGTATCTGGCCCGACACGGCGTCACCTACGAAAACCCCAATTCCTTCTGCACGCTGGGGCGGGCAGAGATTGAAAGAAACAGCGCCATTGGCGTGTATTTGAGGGCGAACTAGACGATGTCTGACCTCCGTAAGATCAATATCGACGGGCAGGAAATCGAAGTCGATGGTGCGATGACCCTGATCCAGGCTTGTGAGCAAGCCGGGGTCGAGGTGCCGCGCTTCTGTTATCACGAACGTTTGTCGATCGCAGGGAACTGCCGGATGTGCCTGGTTGAGGTTGTGGGCGGCCCGCCCAAACCTGCAGCGTCCTGCGCGATGCAGGTGCGCGATTTGCGCCCCGGCCCCGAAGGGCAAGCGCCGGAGGTCAAAACGAACTCACCGATGGTCAAAAAGGCCCGCGAAGGGGTGATGGAGTTTCTGCTCATCAACCACCCGCTGGATTGCCCGATCTGTGATCAGGGCGGCGAGTGTGACTTGCAGGATCAGGCGATGGCCTATGGTCTGTCGGGCAGCCGCTTCAAGGAAGCCAAGCGCGCGGTGGACGATCTGGATCTGGGACCGCTGGTTGGCACTGCGATGACCCGCTGCATCAGCTGCACCCGTTGTGTGCGGTTCACGACCGAGGTTGCCGGGATCACTCAGATGGGTCAGACGGGGCGCGGAGAAGATGCCGAGATCACCTCGTATCTGAACCAGACGCTGGATTCGAACCTGCAGGGCAACATCATCGACCTGTGTCCGGTGGGGGCGCTGACCTCGAAACCTTACGCCTTTACGGCTCGTCCGTGGGAATTGACCAAGACCGAGAGCATCGACGTGATGGATGCCTTGGGCTCGAACGTCCGGGTGGATACCAAGGGGCGTGAGGTCATGCGCTTCCTGCCGCGCAACCATGACGGTGTGAACGAAGAGTGGATCAGCGACAAAACCCGCTTTGTGTGGGACGGTCTGCGGCGTCAGCGTTTGGACCGCCCATATATTCGCGAAAACGGCAAGCTGCGCCCGGCCTCGTGGCCCGAGGCGCTGACCAAAGCGTCCGAGGCGCTGAAAGGTGCCGAGAAACCGGCGGGTATCGTGGGTGATCTGGCGCCAGTCGAAGCGGCCTTTGCGCTCAAACAGATGATCGAAAGCCTGGGCGGTGTCGTCGAGTGTCGCACCGACGGTGCCCGACTGCCTGCGGGTAACCGTGGGGCTTATGCCGGGACTGCTGCGATCGAGGATATCGACAGAGCCGAGCGTATTCTGTTGATCGGCACCAACCCGCGTGAGGAAGCTCCGGTTTTGAACGCGCGTATCCGCAAAGCATGGGCGCACGGGGCCGAGGTTGCTCTGGTCGGTCCGGCTGTCGATCTGACCTATAAGTATCACCACATGGGTGATGACCGCGCAGCACTGCAAAAAGTCGTCGATATGGGCGGCGATGATGTGATCAAAGGCAAGGCCTCTCTGGTTGTTGTGGGGCAGGGTGCGCTGCAAGAGGCTGACGGTGCCGCTGTTCTGGCCACTGCGCAAGCCATTGCTGCAAATACAGAAAGCGGTCTGATCGTTTTGCATACAGCAGCGTCGCGCGTGGGCGCGATGGACGTGGATGCGACAAACGAAGGTGGTATGGACGCGATCAGCGCGGCGGACGTAATCTACAACCTTGGCGCGGACGAGGTCGAGATCGGTGAGGGCGCGTTCGTCATCTATCAGGGCAGCCATGGCGACCGGGGCGCACACCGCGCCGATGTGATCCTGCCGGGCGCCGCCTATACTGAGGAAAACGGCCTGTTCGTGAACACCGAAGGCCGCCCTCAGCTGGCCATGCGCGCAGGCTTTGCACCGGGTGAGGCCAAGGAAAACTGGGCGATCCTGCGGGCCTTGTCGGCCGAATTGGGCGCGACGCTGCCTTACGACTCGCTGGCGCAATTGCGCAGTGCGCTGATCGAAGCAGTGCCGCATCTTACGCGCATCGACGAGGTGATCGAAAACAAAGTGCAATTGATGGAGGCTGGCCCCCTAGGTACAGCCACTTTCCGCAATGCGATCAAGGACTTTTACCTGACCAATCCAATCGCCCGCGCCTCGCAACTGATGGCCGAGCTGTCGGCGCAGGCACAGGCACGCAAGGCCAGGAAGATCGCGGCGGAATGAAACAGACCTGTTTCATATCGCTATTGGGCGCCTGCAATACGGTGGCTGTGAAAATGCGCGTGAGACGCAACAATAAGGGTGGCGTAAGTGCGGCGGATGCTGTTTACACCAACGCGCCGACCCAGCCGCAGTTTGCGCAGGCAAATGGCCTTCGCAACTTACGCGGAAAACGGAATACCCACGGTGTGAGGACCAATGGCTGATTTCTTTAACACCCCAGGCGGAATAGCCATCATCATTCTGGCGCAAGTGCTTGCCGTTGTCGCCTTTGTGATGATCTCGCTGTTGTTCCTCGTTTATGGCGACCGCAAGATTTGGGCGGCGGTACAGATGCGCCGCGGTCCCAACGTGGTGGGCGTCTATGGCCTGCTGCAATCGGTGGCAGATGCGCTGAAATATGTGGTGAAAGAGGTGGTCATCCCCGCCGGGGCCGACCGCACGGTTTTCATTCTGGCACCGCTGACAAGCTTTGTTTTGGCGATGATCGCCTGGGCGGTAATCCCGTTCAACGATGGCTGGGTCCTGTCAGATATCAACGTCGCCATCCTGTATGTCTTCGCCGTATCCTCGTTGGAGGTTTATGGCGTGATTATGGGCGGTTGGGCGTCGAACTCAAAGTACCCGTTCCTAGGATCGTTGCGCTCGGCTGCGCAGATGATTTCTTACGAGGTTTCCATCGGCCTGATCATCATTGGTGTGATCATTTCTACAGGGTCGATGAATTTCGGCGACATCGTACGCGCGCAGGATGGAGGGCTGGGCCTATTCAGCTGGTACTGGCTGCCGCATTTCCCGATGGTCTTCCTGTTCTTCATCTCGGCGCTGGCGGAAACCAACCGACCACCGTTTGACCTGCCCGAAGCGGAATCCGAACTGGTCGCCGGTTATCAGGTGGAATACTCGGCCACACCCTTCCTGCTTTTCATGGCAGGCGAATACATTGCGATCTTCCTGATGTGCGCGCTAACATCGCTGCTGTTCTTCGGTGGCTGGCTGTCGCCGATCCCAGGTCTGCCCGACGGAGTGCTGTGGATGGTCGCCAAAATGGCGTTCTTCTTCTTCCTCTTCGCAATGGTCAAGGCGATCACGCCGCGTTACCGCTATGATCAATTGATGCGGCTGGGCTGGAAAGTGTTTTTACCATTCTCACTGGCCTGGGTGGTGTTCGTGGCTTTTGCTGCGAAATTCGACTGGTTCTGGGGAGCATTCGCCCGTTGGAGCGTAGGAGGCTAATCATGACGCAGATCGACTATACCCGCGCTGCCAAGTACTTTTTGCTGCAGGATTTCTGGGTCGGCATGAAACTGGGATTGAAGTATTTCTTCGCCCCCAAGGCCACCATAAATTACCCGCACGAAAAGGGCCCTCTGTCCCCACGGTTCCGGGGCGAGCACGCCTTGCGCCGTTACCCGAACGGCGAGGAACGTTGCATCGCCTGCAAACTCTGCGAGGCGGTTTGCCCAGCGCAGGCCATCACCATCGACGCCGAACCGCGCGAGGACGGCAGCCGTCGAACCACGCGCTATGACATCGACATGACCAAGTGCATCTATTGCGGCTTCTGTCAGGAGGCCTGCCCGGTCGATGCAATCGTCGAAGGCCCGAATTTCGAGTTCGCCACCGAAACCCGCGAAGAGCTGTTCTACGACAAGCAAAAACTGCTGGATAACGGCGAACGCTGGGAAGCCGAGATTGCCCGCAACCTGGAAATGGATGCGCCGTACAGATGAGTGACAAGCCCACAAACCCATTCGAGCAAATGCTCAAACAGGCACAGGACATGGCCAAAGCGATGAACCCGGGGCTCGAGAATTTCTCGCCCAAGGGGTTCGAAGCGCTGTGGCCGACCATGCCCAAAGAGGTCATGGAGATGATGTTCGGCAACACCGTCAACAAGGACGGATTGGACGCCAAGACCCGCCTGCTGCTGACGCTGGCCGGGCTGACCTGTCAGGGCGCGCAGGCGGATTCAGCGGTGCGTCAGACCGTGCGTCACGCGCTGGAAGCGGGCGCAAAGAAACAAGAGATCGTGGAAACGATCGGCCAGATGTCGGTCTTTGCCGGCATCCCGGCCATGACCCGCGCGCTGGATCTGGCGCAAGAGGTCATGGGCGACAACGAGGATGAGGATCAATGACCGTCTTTGCCTTCTACCTGTTTGCCATCAGTGCCATCACCGGCGGGCTGTTCACGGTGATCAGCCGCCAGCCAGTGCATTCGGTGCTGTGGCTGATCCTCTCCTTCCTCTCCTCGGCCGGGTTGTTCGTGCTGCTGGGGGCCGAGTTCGTGGCAATGCTGCTGATCATCGTCTATGTCGGCGCGGTCGCGGTGCTGTTTCTGTTCGTGGTGATGATGCTGGACGTGGACTTTGCCGAGCTGAAGGCCGAGATGGCGCGCTATATGCCGCTGGCCCTGCTGATCGGTCTGGTCATCCTGATGCAGTTTGTCATGGCCTTTGGCGCATGGGACAGCGCGCAGGGCGCGGCGGCCAATCTGGCTCAGCCGGTGCCTGTTGATCGCCATAACACCGAGGCGCTGGGCGTCATTCTTTATGATCAATACTTCCTTCTGTTCCAGCTGGCGGGCCTGATCCTGCTGGTGGCCATGATCGGCGCCATTGTTCTGACGCTGCGCCACCGTCAGGACATCAAGCGTCAGGACATCATCGGCCAGATGATGCGCGACCCGGCCAAGGCGATGGAGTTGAAGGACGTGAAACCGGGGCAGGGACTTTGAGACGATGATCGGACTTGAACACTATCTTACGGTCGCGGCGACACTGTTCGTCATCGGCATCTTCGGTCTCTTCCTGAACCGCAAGAACGTCATCATCCTGCTGATGAGCATCGAGTTGATGCTGCTGGCGGTAAATATCAACCTCGTGGCGTTTTCCAGCTTCCTCGGTGATCTGGTCGGGCAGGTGTTTACACTGTTCGTGCTGACCGTTGCAGCGGCCGAGGCGGCGATTGGTCTGGCCATTCTGGTCTGCTTCTTCCGCAACCGCGGCACCATCGCGGTTGAAGACGTCAATATGATGAAGGGGTAAGAGAACATGGAAACCACCATCCTCTTTGCCCCGCTGGTGGGCGCGCTGCTCTGCGGGTTCGGCTGGCGATTCATAGGCGAAAAGGCCGCGATGTGGACCGCCACCGGCCTGCTGTTTCTGGCCTGTTTGCTGTCGTGGATCGTGTTCTTCACCTTTAACGGGGTGACCCAGCAGGTCGAGATCATGCGCTGGATCGAGAGCGGCTCGCTCTCGACAAGCTGGGCCGTGCGGCTGGACCGGCTGACCGCGATCATGCTGATCGTGGTGACGACCGTATCGGCGCTCGTACACCTGTATTCCTTTGGCTATATGGCCCATGATCCGCAATGGCGCGAAGGCGAGAGCTATAAGCCGCGCTTCTTTGCTTACCTGTCGTTTTTTACCTTTGCCATGCTGATGCTGGTGACGGCGGATAATCTGGTTCAGATGTTCTTTGGCTGGGAAGGTGTGGGTGTCGCGTCTTACCTGCTGATCGGCTTCTACTACCGCAAGCCATCGGCCAACGCGGCGGCGATGAAAGCGTTCATTGTCAACCGGGTGGGCGACTTTGGCTTTGCGCTGGGGATTTTTGCGCTGTTCTTCTTGACGGACAGCATCAATTTTTCCGACATTTTCGCGTCGGCCCCTGAGCTAGCGGAAACGCAACTGCACTTCCTGTGGGGTGAATGGAATGCCATCGAGGTGATCTGTGTGCTGCTGTTCATCGGTGCGATGGGTAAATCGGCGCAGCTGATCCTGCACACCTGGTTGCCGGATGCGATGGAAGGCCCGACACCGGTGTCGGCGCTGATCCACGCTGCGACCATGGTGACTGCAGGTGTCTTCCTTGTCTGCCGCATGTCGCCGCTGATGGAGTTCGCGCCGGGTGCGACCGGATTCATCACCGTACTAGGCGCCTCGACCGCGTTCTTTGCGGCGACCGTGGGTCTGGTGCAGACCGACATCAAGCGCGTCATCGCCTATTCGACATGTTCGCAGCTGGGCTACATGTTCGTGGCCGCCGGTGTGGGCATGTATTCGGCGGCGATGTTCCACCTGTTTACGCACGCCTTCTTCAAGGCGCTGCTGTTCCTTGGGGCCGGTTCGGTGATCAACGCTATGCATCACGAGCAGGAAATGACCGAATACGGCGGTCTGCGTAAGAAAATCCCTTATACCTTCTGGGCGATGATGATCGGGACACTGGCTATTACCGGCGTTGGTATTCCGCTGACCACCATCGGGTTCGCCGGGTTCCTGTCCAAGGATGCCATCATCGAGAGTGCCTATGCTGGTGGGTCGGCCTATGGCTTCTGGCTGCTTGTGATCGCGGCTGCGTTCACTTCGTTCTACAGCTGGCGCCTGATCTTCCTGACTTTCTATGGCGAGCCGCGTGGTGATCAGCATACGCATGAGCATGCGCATGAAAGCCCGATGACCATGTTGATTCCTTTGGGCGTGCTGTCCTTGGGTGCGGTCTTTGCCGGGATGATCTGGTATGGCAACTTCTTTGGTCATGCGGACAAGGTCGGCAAGTTCTATGGCATTCCGGTGGCCGAGGCGTCGAAGCATGCCGAGGCGGGCGATCATGGCACTGCGGATTCACATGCGGATGATGCACACGCTGATGAGGGGCACGCAGAAGATACTCATGCCGATGATGGGCACGGCGAGAAGGATGCGCATGGCGGTGATCACCACTATGTCTTCGCGGGTGAGCCGGGCGAGGGCGCGATCTATATCGCGCCGGACAACCATATTCTGGACGATGCGCATGCCGCCCCGAAATGGGTCAAGGTCTCACCCTTTGTCGCGATGGCGCTGGGTTTTGTCATGGCCTATTGGTTCTATATCGTGAACCCGTCCCTGCCGGGGCGTCTGGCACAGAACCAGCGTCCGCTTTACCTGTTTCTGCTGAACAAGTGGTACTTTGACGAGATCTACGATGCGATCTTTGTCAAACCCACCGTTGCGCTTGGTCGGTTCCTGTGGAAACGCGGTGATGGCAATACCATCGACGGCTTCCTGAACGGGGTTTCGATGGGCGTTATTCCCTTCTTTACCCGCCTCGCAGGCAAGGCACAGACGGGCTACATCTTTACTTATGCCTTCTGGATGGTTCTGGGTATCGCTGCCCTGGTCACCTGGATGTCGATCGGCGGAGGCGCACACTAATGGATAATATCCTCTCGATCGTCACCTTTATCCCCGCAGTGGCGGCAGGCATTCTAGCCCTGTTTCTGCACGGTGAGGACGCTGCTGCGCAGCGCAACGCGAAATGGGTTGCGCTGGTCGCGACCACGGTGACCTTCCTTGTCTCGATCGGTATCTACACAGGCTTTGATCCGTCCAATACCGGCTTTCAGATGGTGGAAGAGGCCGAGTGGCTGCTGGGCCTGAAATACAAGATGGGTGTAGACGGTATCAGCGTTCTGTTCGTACTGCTGACCACTTTCATCATGCCGCTGACCATTCTGGCCAGCTGGCAGGTCACCGACCGCGTCAAGGAATATATGATCGCCTTCCTGCTGCTGGAAACGCTGATGCTGGGCGTGTTCATGGCGCTGGATCTGGTGCTGTTCTATCTGTTCTTCGAGGCCGGCCTGATCCCAATGTTCCTGATCATCGGCATCTGGGGTGGGGCGAACCGGATTTACGCAAGCTTCAAGTTCTTCCTCTATACTTTCCTGGGCTCGGTGCTGATGCTGGTGGCGATGGTTGCGATGTATTCCGATGCAGGCACCACTGATATCGAAGCCTTGATGAGCCACCATTTCTCGTCCGAAGGGTTCAGCGTGCTGGGCGTTTATATCGTCGGCGGTATGCAGACGTTGATGTTCCTGGCCTTCTTTGCCTCGTTTGCGGTGAAAATGCCGATGTGGCCGGTTCATACCTGGCTACCTGACGCACACGTTCAGGCGCCGACTGCAGGCTCGGTTGTGCTGGCGGCGATCCTGCTGAAGATGGGCGGCTATGGCTTCCTGCGGTTCAGTCTGCCGATGTTCCCGGTCGGGTCAGCGGTGATGACCGATCTGGTGTTGTGGATGTCGGCCATCGCAGTAGTCTACACCTCGCTGGTGGCGCTGGTGCAGGAGGATATGAAAAAGCTGATCGCTTATTCCTCGGTTGCTCATATGGGCTTTGTGACTATGGGTATCTTTGCTGCGAACCAGCAGGGTATTGACGGCGCGATCTTCCAGATGCTCAGCCACGGGTTTATCTCGGCCGCGCTCTTCCTGTGTGTCGGTGTCATCTATGACCGCATGCACACGCGTGACATCGACGCTTATGGCGGTCTGGTGATCCGCATGCCCGCATACGCGCTGGTCTTCATGCTGTTCACAATGGCCAATGTCGGCCTGCCGGGCACATCCGGGTTCATCGGTGAATTCCTGACGCTGATGGGCGCGTTCCAGGTCAATACCTGGGTGACGGCTGTGGCTGCATCTGGCGTGATCTTCTCGGCTGCCTATGCGCTGTGGCTGTATCGCCGGGTCGTGTTTGGCGATCTGATCAAGGAAAGCCTCAAGGCAATGACGGACATGAGCTCGCGCGAGCGGCTGATCTTTGCACCGCTGATCGTGATGACCATCCTGCTTGGCGTTTACCCGTCGCTGGTAACCGATGTGATCGGCAATTCGACCGCCGCGCTGATTTCGAACTATGACTCGGCTCTGGCCGCGGCTGAGGCCGCGACCCAGACGGCCGCCTCGCATTAAGGGAGCTTTGGAGACATGATCCAGGCTGATCTGACAATAATCCTGCCGGAAATCGTTCTGGCCGTGTATGCGATGGCCGCCCTTATCGGGGCAGTTTACACGACGAAAGACGCGCTGGCGCCAATTCTGGTGTGGACGACGGCGGGGCTGATGGCGCTGCTGTCCTTCTGGATTGCAACCAATGGCGATGGCACCAACGTGGCGTTCAACGGGATGTTCGTCGATGACGGGTTCTCGCGGTTTGCCAAGGTCGCGATCCTGCTGTCGGCTGCGGCTGTTCTGGTGATGAGCCAGGAATATATGACCCGCCGCGATCTGTTGCGGTTCGAATACCCGTTGCTGGTGGCACTGGCTGCTGTCGGTATGATGATGATGGTCAGCGCAGGCGATCTGATGTCCTTGTATATGGGGCTGGAGCTGCAATCCCTGTCGCTGTACGTCGTGGCTGCGTTGCGTCGTGACAGCGCCAAATCAACTGAGGCCGGTCTGAAGTACTTCGTACTGGGTGCGCTCAGTTCGGGGCTGCTGCTGTATGGTGCATCGCTTGTTTATGGCTTTACTGGCACGACGCTGTTTTCGGGCATCATCCAAACGGTCCACCATGACGACATCTCGGTTGGTCTGCTGTTCGGCCTGATCTTCCTGATCTCGGGCCTTGCCTTCAAGGTTTCGGCTGTGCCCTTCCATATGTGGACGCCGGACGTGTACGAAGGATCGCCCACGCCGATCACCGCCTTCTTTGCTACCGCACCAAAAGTGGCGGCGATGGCGCTGTTTGCCCGCTTGATGCATGACGCCTTTGGTGGCGTAGTGAAAGACTGGCAGCAGGTGATCGTACTGCTTTCGGTTCTGTCGATGCTGCTGGGTGCGGTTGCCGCGATTGGTCAGCGCAATATCAAGCGGCTGATGGCGTTTTCATCGATTGCCCATATGGGTTATGCGCTGATCGGTCTGGCAGCGGGTACGGAAATGGGCATCAAAGCGATGCTGATGTATCTGGCAATTTACGTGACCATGAATATCGGCACCTTTGCCTTCATCCTGATGATGGAGCGCGATGGCAAACCCGTCACTGATATCGATGCGCTTCGCCAGTTTTCCAAACGCGATCCGGGTAAGGCCCTGGCTGTTCTGATCCTAATGTTCAGCCTTGCTGGCGTTCCGCCAATGTTGGGCTTTTTCGCCAAGTTCGGCGTCTGGCAGGCTGGTATCAGCGCGGGTCTGACCGGGTTGGTGATCGTGTCGGCCATCGCTTCTGTGATCGGTGCGTTCTATTACCTGCGGATCGTGTTCTACATGTATTTCGGGGCCGAGAACGAGGATCCGATCGAAACCCACTCGACCCCGGTTCTGTGGGTCGCGCTGATGGGGTCGGCGGCGCTGATGCTGGTGGGCGTTTTCTATCAGTTCGGCATCGAAGGCGCGGCTGCAGCTGCGGCAGCGACGCTTGTCAACTGACGTGTTTAACATCCAATTTCAGGGGGCTCGGTCAAAAGGCCGGGCCTTTTTGACGTGACTGATTGGCCGCAAGGATACGGACTGCACATCGTGCAGGAAGTCGACAGTACATTGAATGAGGCTGCCCGGCTTGCCCCTACGGCGCCGGGCCCTGTGTGGATCATGGCGCATCACCAGACGGCGGCGCGGGGACGACGGGGTAGGGCGTGGGCCAACCCCAAGGGCAACCTGGCGGCGACCTTGTTAATGCGACCGCAGGGTAATCCGGAACAAGCGGCCTTGCGCAGCTTTGTGGCGGCCTTGGCGCTGTTCGACGCCTGTGTCGCGGTCACCGGTCGCGCCGACGGGCTGTCATTGAAGTGGCCCAACGACGTGCTGCTGAACGGGGGCAAGCTGGCGGGCATCTTGCTGGAAAGCACCGGAAAGGGCGGGGGCGTGTCGTATCTGTCGATTGGCATCGGTGTAAATCTTTCCCAGGCGCCCCCAGCCTATGCGGTGGAACAAAGCGCGGTGCGGCCAGTCTCTCTGTTGTCGGAAACCGGTGCCGCAGTGCTGCCCGAGGATTTTCTGACCGAATTGGCCGCGGCTTATGCACAATATGAAACTCAGTTCGTGACCTACGGGTTCGAGCCGATCCGCACTGCCTGGCTGTCTCGTGCCGCTCGCTTGGGTGAAGTGATCACAGCGCGAACCTCGACATCTGAAACGGTTGGAACCTTTGAAACCGTGGACTCGGGCGGCAACCTTGTCCTAAAGACCGCAAAAGGCCGTGTCAGCATTCCTGCGGCGGACGTGTACTTCTAAAGGGGGCTCAGATGCTTCTGGCTATCGACTGCGGCAACACCAATACCGTTTTCTCGATCTGGGACGGCAAAAAGTTCCTGTGTACCCTGCGCACCTCGACCCATCATTCGCGTACGGCGGATGCCTATTTCACTTGGTATTCGACGCTGGTGAAACATTACGGGATCGAAGCGGAGATCACTGACGTGGTGATCGCCTCGACCGTGCCGCGTGTGGTCTTTAACCTGCGTATTTTTGCTGATCGCTTCTTTGGGTGTCGGCCGCTGGTTGTGGGCAAGCCTGAATGCCTGTTGCCCGTGGCACCGCGCATTGACGAAGGAACAATCCCCGGCCCGGACCGGTTGGCCAATGCCGTGGGCGCGTTTGACCGCCATGGCGGCGATGTTGTTGTGGTCGATTTCGGGACGGCCACGAATTTCGATGTAGTGGCCCACGACGGTGCCTATGTTGGCGGCATCATTGCACCGGGTGTGAACCTCAGCCTTGAGGCACTCCACCAAGGCGCGGCTGCATTGCCGCATATCGACATTACCCGCCCGGAAAAGGTGATTGGTACGAATACGGTTGGATGTATCCAGTCCGGCGTGTATTGGGGCTATTCCGGCTTGATCGAGGGGCTGATTGCCCGGATCAAGGCAGAATACGGCATGCCGATGAAAGTGGTCGGCACCGGTGGGCTTGCGCCTTTGTTCGATCAGGCGGATGTCGGGTTTGATGCGATCGAAGAAGATCTGACGATGCACGGGCTGACCGTGATCCATCGCTATAACAAGGATAATGGCTCGACATGAGCAGTGAACGACTGATCTATTTGCCGCTGGGTGGTGCCGGCGAAATTGGCATGAATGCGTATGTCTATGGCTATGGAAAGCCCGGGAAAGAGCGTCTGATCCTGGTGGATCTTGGCGTGACCTTTCCGGATATGGACACGACGCCGGGCGTTGATCTGATCCATGCCGATATCTCGTGGCTGCGCGAAAGGGCGGACCGGCTTGAGGCCGTATTCGTCACCCACGCGCACGAAGACCACGTCGGCGCCGTGGCCCATTGCTATGAGGCACTGGGCGCACCTGTCTATGCACGCGCATTCACCGCCAACATTGCCCGTCGCAAGATGGAGGAACATGGCCACCCCGAGGACGCGGTCCGCACGGTATCGGCCTGGCCCGAGCAGGTCTCGGTCGGTCCCTTCACGATTGGCTTCCTGCCTGTGTCGCATTCGATCCCCGAAAGTGCTGCGCTGGTGATCGACACGCCCAAGGGGCGGATTGTGCATACTGGTGACTTCAAGCTGGATGAAAACCCCGTGGTGGGTGAGCCCTTTGATCCCGATCTGTGGGCCGAGGTCGCGAAATCCGGTGTTAAGGCGCTGGTCTGTGACAGCACCAATGTTTTTTCTGGACATGCAGGTCGTTCGGAATCCGAGGTCGGCCCCGAGATCACCAAACTGGTTGAAAGCGCCGAAGGTATGGTGGTTGCGACCACCTTTGCATCGAACGTTGCACGGGTGAAAACACTGGCCGAAGCGGGCCAGCGCGCCGGGCGTTCGGTTGTGTTGCTGGGTCGTGCCATGCGACGGATGATCGAAGCCGCGACTGAAACTGGAATCCTCACGGATTTTCCCAAGGTTGTCAGTGCCGAAGAGGCCGTGGACATGCCGCGCCAGAACCTGATGCTGATCGTGACCGGCAGCCAGGGCGAACGCCGCGCCGCCAGTGCCCAACTGGCGCGGGGCAAATACCGCGGGCTGGAGCTGAAAGAGGGTGATCTGTTCCTGTTCTCATCCAAAACCATCCCCGGAAATGAGCGCGGCGTGATTTTCATCATGAACCAGCTCAGCGAAAAGGGTGTGGATGTGGTGGATGACAGTTCAGGTCTGTACCACGTGTCCGGCCATGCCAACCGACCGGATCTTGAAAGAGTTCACGCCCTGATCGACCCGCAGATGGTGATCCCGATGCACGGCGAGCATCGGCATTTGCGTGAACACACTAAACTGGCCGAGGCCGGTGGGCGTACGGGCATTCTGGCCGTCAACGGAACGATGGTTGACCTGACAGGCAATGCGCCGCAGGTGGTGGATTATATTGAAACCGGCCGCACCTATCTGGACGGCACCGTCAAGGTCGGGGCTCTGGACGGGATCGTGCGTGACCGTATTCGCATGGCTTTGAACGGGCACGTGACCGTGACGGTCATTTTGGACGAAGAGGACGAGCCGCTGGGTGAGCCGTGGTGCGACACGATGGGCTTGCCTGAAATCGGGACGTCGCGGGCGGCGCTGATTGAAGTGTTGGAAGAGGACCTGAACCAATTCCTGATGCGGGCCGATGCCAAGACGTTGCGCGACGATGACAAGCTGGAGGAAGCTTTGCGCCGCATCGTGCGCCAGACCGCCAAGTCAGAAATCGGTAAAAAGCCCGAGGTGACGACGGTTATCAGCCGGATGAGGTGACGCCTAGTCCGCGTCGGGCATGGGATAACCCTTGAGCTGCAAGAACAGGCTTTGTTCTTCGGTATGCAGATATAGCGGCACGGTGGCGGGTGGTTCGGGATTTGTAGCCCGGGCCGCTATTTCCGCAAGAACGACCTCGGTAATGAAGGGCAGGTCCAGTTCGCGCGCGCGGTCCAGCGGGACCCATTGCAAATGGGACAGCTCATCCGACGCACGGCTGAAATCATCCAGATCCCCCTGAACGGCGTTGGCATCGACCAGAAAGAACCGTGCGTCGAAACGGCGTGGGCGCCCCGGAGGGGTCACAGCACGGAACACAAATTGCAGCGCGCTGGCCGATGGGCGGTAACCCAAGTCGGCAAAGCCCTGCCAATCCTCCGGAACTGTGCCGCTCCACCCGCCGGGATCCCCCAGGATCAGCCCGGTTTCTTCCCACAATTCACGAATTGCGGCTGCGGCCAGTGCGTTTTGCAATCCCGGTTCGGACTTTTCGTCCAGCCTGTCGCTGCACAACGCGGGCAGGGGCGTGGCCAAAGGTACCGAGCTGTCCTCGGCATCGACGGCACCGCCGGGAAACACGAACTTATTGGGCATGAATACGGCCTTTGCACCGCGTTGCCCCATCAGGATGGACGGCTCGATCATACGATCTCGCAGAACGATGACCGTTGCCGCGTCCCGTATCGCTGATTTGTCGACTGTCATGTTCTGTGCGAGCCGATGAGCGAGGTCATTGCGCTTTTTCGAACCCGTGCATGCGACGTGCCCATTGGTACGCGACAACCGCGCCCTTCAGCCGAGGCAGCAGGAACAAGGACAGGGCCGTACAACCGATGGCAAAGATCAGGAACATGGTCATCGGTTCCGGGCGAAACTCTACATAAGACACGTGAAGGGCCGGTGCCATCAGGTGACCGACCAGCAGAATGGTCAGGTACGCCGGACCGTCATCTGCCCGATGGTGAAACAACTCTTGCCCACAAGAGTCGCAGTTGTCCTTGACCTTCAGATAACCTTTCAGAACCTTGCCCTCGCCGCATTTGGGGCAGCGGCAGCGGAAGCCTTTGACCAAAGCAGGCCAAGTAGGGCGGTCATTCTCATTCGTGGTGTCGATCGTTTGATCTGTCATTGTAAAACTCGCGCGTTCGTTTGAGCCGGATAATGCGCTTGTTTTGCCCTGAAAAAAAGAGGGGTGCGTCGCTTTGTGGCGTGGGGTTTTGGTAAAGGCCTGCAAAGTTTTTTGGATTTTTGCGACGGAAAGCATCCAGCCCTGCGTTTGAACTTATGTGAGCAGCGGCGATGGGGCCGCCAAACAAAGGGAAAACGACATGAAAAGCGCCAAATTCATTCCGGCCATCCTTATCTCGGCTATTGCAATCACAGGCACGTCCGTATTGGCGGCCGGACCAAAGGATCGTGAACCTGCAAGCTTTCAAGAACTGGATGCCAATGGTGACGGTCAACTGACGCAGGAAGAATTGGAGGCCCACCGCACGCAGCGATTCTCGAACGCTGACGCTGACGGCGACGGCAAACTGAGCGTCGAAGAAATGCAGGCCGCTGGCCAAAAACGCGCCAATGACCGCGTGACCAAGATGTTCGAAAAACACGACGCCAATCAGGACGGCTTTCTGAGTGAAGACGAGTTGCCCAAACCGCGCCGCGCTGGCAAGATGTTTGACCGTATCGACGCGGATAACAGCGGAACGATCTCGGAACAGGAATACGCCGATGCGAAAGAGCGGATGGGTCGCAAGCACAAGAAACACGGCAAGGCGGACTCTGACGACAGCTGATGAAGGATGGAGGATCTGACCTCTCCATTTCAAGATGTCCGCGGCGCAGAATGTGCCGCGGATACGACAGATGATGCGTTGCTGCGGCAGTTCGCGGGCGGCGACGCGGCGGCTGCCCGTCAGTTGACTGACCGGTTGGGGCCGCGTTGTTTTTCAGTCGCGATGCGAATGCTGGGCAACCGCGCCGAGGCCGAAGACGTAACGCAGGACGCCATGATGCGGCTGTGGCAGATGGCCCCCAAATGGGTGCCGGGGCAGGCCAAGGTGTCCACCTGGCTCTATCGCGTTACGCTGAACCTGTGTGTGGATGTGCAGCGCAAGAAAAGGCCGGACCGTCTGGACGATGTGCCCGAGCCCGAGGATGAAGACCTGAGCGCTACCGAGCGGCTACAAGAAGCGGCGCGTAAGGATGCGCTGCAATCAGCGTTGTCGCAATTGCCAGACCGCCAACGGCAAGCGGTGATTTTGCGGCATATCGAAGAACTGCCCAACCCTGAAATCGCCGGGATCATGGGCATTTCGACTGAAGCGGTAGAAAGCCTGACCGCGCGTGGAAAGCGTGCCTTGGCGGCAATACTGGCAGGACGGCAAGATGAACTGGGGTACGAAGATGGCTGAAGATGACATGAAATTGGACCAGTTGTTTGCTCAGGCACGGCAAGCCCGGCCGGAACTGCCCGATGATCTGGCGGTTCGCATTCTGACGGACGCCGAAACGGTGCGTCTTGACCGGATGAAACCTGCAGATCCACCGCGTTCTGTCTGGGCGCGGCTGCTGGACGGGATCGGAGGCTGGCAGAGCATGGGTGGTTTGGTCGCGGCCAGTGCCGCAGGGGTTTGGATCGGATTTGCCGCGCCCGACTTTTTACCTGACCCGGCAACGATTATTTTTCCGCAGGACACCAGCTTTGTGGTCGCTGACCTTGGCCTGGACACAACTTTTCTGGAGGACGCCGAATGAGCGATAATGCCAAACCCAAAAGACGGTGGGTGACGGTTCTTTTGACCGTATCGCTGGCGCTGAACCTTTTGGTTGTCGGGGTCGCTTTGGGCACTGTTTACAGGGTCAAAGGCGGGCATCACGGCAAGGGTCCGCCCGGATTTGCCCCAACGTTGTACCGGGCGCTGCCCAAAGAAGAACGGAAAGCGTTGCGCGGTGAGTTGTCTGAGCGGCATACCAAGGGGGCGAAGATGCGGTCGCAGGACTTTGCCGCGCTTGAGGCAGCCTTGCGCGCGGAACCGTTCGATCCCGAGGCGGTACAGGCGCTGCTGCAGCAACAGGCGCAAGCCATGGCCGAATTGCAAAGCGCATTACAGGATAAATGGCTGGGCCGCATCACCGCGATGACTGACGCGGAACGTCAGGCTTACGCGGACCGGCTGCAGGAAGTGGTCGAGCGCAAGGCGCATGGGCGCAAGCACAAGGATTGATCGGTTCAGGCTGCGCTCTGCCGGACCCGAACCTGGTTGCGCCCAGCCGACTTGGCAGCATAAAGCGCGGTGTCGGCCGATTTGATCAGCCCCTCCAACCGGGGTAGTTGATGAGATTGCGACCACCCGTTTGGTTGGGCTGCGATTAGTCCGATGCTGATCGTGACCGGTATTGGGGCAGGAGCGTCTGGCAGCTCAAAAGGTTTGTCACGGATGCAATCACACAAGCTTCTTGCTAGTTTCAGTGCTTTGGCCTGCGTTGTTTCGGCGAGGCCAACCATGAACTCTTCGCCACCGATTCGTGCGATGAACCCGGCCGAGCCAATCGTTTGTTTCATCCGGGCCGCTGCCTCGGCCAGCACCAGATCCCCGCCGGTGTGGCCGAAGGTGTCGTTGATACACTTGAAGTGATCCAGGTCAGCCAGCATCACCGCAAAACCTTGCTCGGTCCGCGCAGCCTTGTGCATGATCTGATTCATCGCGCGCATCGCATATCGGCGATTGTGCAGGCCGGTTAACGGATCGACCCAGGAATCCTCCAACCCGCGCCTGAGCGACGCGCGCATCTGGTCCAGCCGGGCCTTTCGCGCAATCTGGTTTTCCAGGCGCAACAGCGTTTCTTCGGGGCAGAAACTACCCATGCAAATCGCGTCGGCACCCCGATCAAGCGCTTCGGATGCCAATTCGGTATTCTCTTCCTCAAGAACACCAATCAGAACCGTATGCCGCGTAGTGCTTCGCGATTTCAGATCGGCCAGCAGTTTGAGGTCCGACGGGTTTGCACTGACCTCGAACACGATGGCATCAGGGACAGGTCCCGACAGAATACCCCGAAGGTTGGATGTTGTATGAGCGGATAGGTTGTGCGGTGTTTGCTTGAATAGAGCCTTTTTCCACAAAGCGCTGGTGCATGACGATTGTGTCAGAATAGCGACTCGACCGGTTTTCGCAGGCATGATCAGCGCAGAGCTGGGTTCGGCAAATCCGATGGGGTGCGAACTGGTTCCAACCTGCAATTCTTGGGTATCGGCGCGCGCGCGCAACAGGCTGCGAACCCGCGCAAGCAGGAACGTATCCTTGAACGGGTGGGCCAGAACATCGTCCAAGCCGTCAGCCAGCGCCTTCAACCGCGCGGCCTTGTCGTTTTGCTGTGCGATCGCAACCACCGGCACATCGGTCAAATCCGGGTCTGCCATGACAAGCTTCTTTACGTCAGCGGCAGTGCCGTCCGGCAAGGTTTGCGAGGTCAGTACCAGGTCGGGCCTGGCACGCCGTAAAAGCCCGGGCAGACCCTGAAGCCGTTCACCCTGAACAACGTGATACCAAGCCGCAGTTAGCTGAACCTTCAGCATGATGCGATTGGTTGAGGCCCCGTCGAGGACAAGGATGGTTCCCTGCACGGACATATCGGTCACCATTGATTGCATGCGTTGCTAAAGTGTTTATGAGTCTGGTTAACAAACCCTTTCCAAGACCTGATCCGGGGCTATTTTATGTCAATCAACGCCCAATCTGCCGAAACGCTGGCGCTCAATGTTCTGGGTTGGCTGGTGGGCAATGAAGAATTGCTGCCAATTTTCCTTGGCTCAACCGGTGCATCGACACAGGACCTGCGCGAAAGAGCAGGCGAGCCCGAGTTTCTGGGGTCGGTGCTGGATTTTCTTGTGCTTGACGACTCGTGGGTAATCGCCTTCTGTGACGCGAATTCCGTGCCCTATGACCTGCCTGGACAGGCCCGCGCGGTTTTGTCCGGTGGCGCTGACGTCCACTGGACCTGACCCACAACTTTGCAGGAGCATGCAATGCCTATCGACGCGATCCTGTTCGACAAGGACGGCACCTTGTTTGACTTTGCCAACACCTGGGGGGCTTTCGGGCGCAATGTCGTGTTGCGCCTGGCCGACGGTGTCCCTGCACGCGCTTCAGAATTGGGGCGTGTTATCGGCTTTGACCTGGAAAAGGCCACCTATTCCGAGGACAGCATCGTCATCGCCGGTACGGTTGATGAAATCGCCGAAGCCTTGGTTCCGCATCTTCCGGACATGACGCAGGAAGATCTGGTCGATGTTCTGAACACCGAATCGGCGTCGGCTCCGCAGGCGCAGGCCGTGCCATTAGCCCCCTTTCTGGAAGGTTTGAAACAGGCTGGGCTAAAGCTGGGCGTGGCCACAAATGACGGTGAGATGCCAGCGAAACAGCATCTCTCATCGGTCGGGATTCGCGATCATTTTGACTTTGTCGCGGGCTATGACAGCGGCCACGGGTACAAACCAGGGCCCGGGCAGTTGCTTGCCTTTGCGACCCATGTAGGCGTGGCACCTGAACAGGTGGCCATGGTGGGCGACAGTCTGCACGACCTGCAAGCTGGTCGCGCTGCCGGGATGACGACAATTGCCGTTCTCACGGGCATGGCCCCGGCCGAAGCACTGGCGCCCATGGCGGATGTCGTGTTGCCGGATATCGGCCACATTCCCGACTGGCTGGCGAAAAACTGATCACGCTCCAGCCGATTTCGTCGCTTCGGGATAAAAAACCGACAAAGTCTGTCGCAGACAGAGCGGCCAGCCCCCGACCTTCGGGGCTTGCTTGTGATAGAGCAAGCTCCGGAGGATCAGATGGCAGACACAAAAACTCGCAGGCGTCGTGGTGGTGGACGTGCCGGGGCCGCTGAACGCAGAGGTACTGCGGTAATCGACCAGATGCCGTGGAGCCCGCCAATCAACATCGACCGCCCGACTGAACCGTTGGATCAGGACGGGATCGAGGCGATCCATGAAGGGGCCATGCGCATCCTCGAAGAGATCGGGATCGAGTTCTACAACGAAGAAGCCAAAGGCATTCTGCGCGAGGCAGGGTGTACGGTCGAGGGCGACAATGTTCGCATGGGCCGGGACTTTGTCATGGAGATGGTGGGCAAAGCCCCTTCAAGCTTTACGATTACTCCGCGAAATACGGACCGCACGATTGAGATTGGCGGAAAGAACATGGTGTTCGGCAACGTATCATCGCCGCCGAATTACTGGGATATGGAGATCGGTACCAAGGTTCCCGGTAATCGAGATATGTGCCGCAACCTGTTGAAACTGACGCAATATTTCAATTGCATTCACTTTGCGGGCGGGTATCCGGTTGAACCCGTCGATATACATGCCAGTGTCCGGCACCTGGATGTGCTTTATGACAAGCTGACCCTGACTGACAAGGCGATGCATGCCTATTGCCTCGGGAAGGAACGGGTCGAAGATGTGATGGAGATGGTCCGCATCGCTGGCGGGCTGAGCCACGAGGAATTCGAGGCAACGCCTCGGATGTATTCCAACATCAACTCGACCTCACCGCTGAAACACGACCACCCGATGATTGACGGTTGCTTGCGTTTGGCGCGGCGGGGGCAGGCGATTGTTGTGACGCCGTTTACGTTGGCTGGTGCAATGGCTCCGGTAACGATGGCGGGGGCTGTGGCGCAATCGCTGGCCGAAGCCTTGTGCGCAATCGCTCTGTTCCAATACGTGCGCCCAGGGATTCCCTGCGTAATCGGGACGTTCACATCCAATGTGGATATGAAGTCAGGCGCACCTGCCTTTGGTACACCGGAATACATGCGTTCCACCCAGATGACTGGGCAAATGGCACGGTTCTACAACCTGCCGATGCGGTCGTCGGGGGTATGTGCCGCAAACGTGCCCGATGGCCAATCGGTTTGGGAGACCTCGAACTCTCTGTGGGCGTCAGTTCAGTCGGGTACCAATATGGTTTACCATGCAGCAGGTTGGCTTGAGGGAGGGTTGATCGCCAGCCCCGAGAAATTCATCATGGACTGTGAAATATTGCAGCAAATTCAGCGCTATATGCAGCCTGAAATTACCGCGACCGGTCCAGATGAAATCGCGTTGGATGCGATCCGGTCGGTGGGCAATGACGGCCATTTCTTTGGTATTCAGCACACGCAGGACCGCTACACCACCGCATTCTATCAACCCTTTCTGAGTGATTGGAAGAACTTCGAGGGGTGGAATGTTGCGGGTGGCATTTGGACGGCGGAGCGGGCCCATCACATGTTCAAAGAGATCATCACCAGCTTTGAACCACCGGCGCTGGATGATGCGATCCGGGATGAGCTTGCCGACTTTGTCGCCCGTCGCAAGGCCGAAGGTGGGGCGCCGACGGATTTCTAGTTCTCTGTCAAAGACTTCCACTGTGATATTTGTTCAGATTGTTGGAATCCAACGTCCTATCTTGGGGGTTTGTTAAGGAATCTCGGGCCAGATTGGAGAAGTAACCAATCTGGGGCATTTTATGCATGGTCTGATCAATCGGGCGGTACAATCCTTCGTATGCGCGACCTACGGGCAGACGTGCTGGTTGCACGTGACCGAGATGGCTGAGCTGGGATTTACCGAGTTCGAGGCCATGCTCGTCTACGATGACGACATGACTGCCCGGGTTTTGGACGCACTGTGCCGCGAACTAATGCGCCCACGTGCCGAAATACTCGAGGACTTGGGAACATATCTGGTGTCTCACCCGAATATGGAGGATCTGCGCCGTCTGCTGCGCTTTGGCGGCGTCACTTATGTAGAGTTCCTGCATTCCCTGGATGACTTGTCCGACCGCGTCCGTTTGGCAGTTTCCGACCTTTGTCTGCCAATGTTGGAGCTTATTGAGGTGAGCCCAACAGAATATCAATTGTATTGTCATCCCGGATTGGCCGGATATTCCAGCGTTATGGTCGGGGTTTTGCGCGCCATGGCCGACGATTACGGTGCCTTGGCCATGTTGTCCCATGACGGGCAAGAGGGCGAGGCCGAAGTCATCTCAGTCGTACTTGTGGAAAGCGCTTTTGCCGAAGGGCGTCATTTCGATCTTGGGGCGCGCAAATCATGATGGATACTGGCGATCTGGGTTCTTTGCTGGAAACACTATGTCCAATGTTCGTTCTGGTGAGCGAAACTGGGCGGATAACACGCGTAGGGCCGACGTTGCAGAAACTTCGCCCGGATCAACCGATGGAGGGGAAAGAATTTCTGGATGTATTCGAGTTGATACGCCCGCGCGCTGTCACAACCCTTTCGGCTCTGATGTCATTGGCTGGCGCAAAACTGCACCTGAAACTCCATGATACGCCACGAACGGTGTTGAAGGGATTGGTTGCGCCACTGCCCAACGGAAAAGGCGCAGTAATTAACCTGTCCTTCGGCATTTCGATTTTGGATGCTGTACGCGATTATGCGCTGACCAGTGCGGACTTTTCTGGCACCGACCTTGCAATCGAACTGCTGTACCTGGTCGAGGCTAAATCGGCCGCGATGGAGGCTTCGCGGTCGCTTAACCTGCGGCTGCAAGGGGCGATGTTGGCCGCCGAAGAACAAGCCTTTACCGATATGCTGACCGGGTTAAAGAACCGTCGGGCCATGGACGTGGTTCTGGGCCATCTGATATCCGGGAATTCGCCTTTCGCCCTGATGCATCTGGATTTGGATTTCTTCAAGTCGGTCAATGATCAATATGGGCACGCAGCGGGGGATCACGTGTTGCAGCAGGCCGCCCGGATCATGGTAGAGGAAACCCGCAACGATGACACAGTGGCTCGCATTGGCGGGGATGAGTTCGTTATTATCATCAAGGGTTTGATGGATGAATCTGTCCTCTCAGCAATTGCGTCACGTCTTATTGACCGGCTGCAAAAACCAATGGTGTTCGAGAAAAACCCCTGTCGGATATCAGCCAGTATCGGGACCGCGTTGTCCACGCAGTTTTCGCCCCCCAAATCTGCGGAAATTCTGAACGCGGCTGATTTGGCGCTGTATGAGGCGAAGAGGAAAGGCAGATCTCGGCATTGCTTATACTCGACACTGGTGGGGCGTCGGCAAGGCGACCCGGCATCCGGAGTTCGTTTGGATTAAAATCGCGCGGACCCGGCTTAGATGCGATCAAGCCTAATCGAACACACGGCTCAGAGTGTTTGCAATATGGCGCTTGATCGGTGGTAGCTCTCCGACAACTGGCATGAGTTGTCCTTTGAACGTGGCTTCAGCCAACTCTTGCGGCAGGTCCTCAAGAACGTGACCGCCGGTGCAGGCAAAATAGGGCAGGCAAATAGCTTGCTCCGACAAACCTGACGCGGCCTCGGAGATGGAAGGGGGTTCTTCGACAAAACCCACACGAATAGACCTGAATACCAGATGTTTTTCTAACGTGCCGGCAAATGCAAGGGCAACGGAAGATGGGTTGCGACTGCGACCTGAGCCATGAGCGGCCACAACCAGATCCGTTTCCTGCGCCGTCCACTGGTTTTCCACCAACCTGTCGCGCAGCGCCCCGGCCACAAGTTCTGGTAGGTCAGGGTCGACACCAAGCGGGTCCAGAATGCGTAGATTTCGCCCGGCAAGGCGTTTGGGTAGGGCGCTGGTGACAAACCACCCTTTTGCCATGAACAGCGGGTAAATCACTGCGTCATCTGTCAGCTTTGAAACACGCTCTTCGAATATACCCGGTGCCGCCAGCGTTGCCGACCGCACAGTCACCTTTGCGCACAGTACGTCGACCTCGGCGGCATACTCGGCTAAGACCTGTTCGGCCGGGGTCGGGTCCGACGGTTGGCCATGGGCGACGATAAGGGCGTGGTGCATTCGAATTGTCCTGTTAGCTTTACCGATAGGTGCGTCCCGCCGCGCCAGAGTCAATCCAAACTAAGGTGCCATCAACCTAAAAGTGTCAGCCAGAACCAGACCGTCAGAATCGAGGTCGCCGTTCCAATCAAAACGGATGAGGCTGCCACCCGTTTTGCGTGTCCGTACATGTTGGCAAATATATAAGCGTTGAAGCCGGGCGCCATCGCCGCTGTGAGAACGCCCGAGCGGAACAAATCCTGAGGCAGACCAGCAGAGGTCCCAAACAGCCAAACCAGGGCGGGGTGCAGGATTAATGAAATGCAGCAGACATAGGCAATCGCGCGCAGATCGCCCTCGGGCTTGTATTTGACCAGAACTCCGCCCAGCGCAAACAGGGCGCCGGGCAGGGCGGCACGAGTAATAAGGCCAAGCGCTTCGTCCAAAACTGAAGGTACGCCAATTCCTGAAAGGTTAACGATAAATCCCAGCGCGATACCGAGGATCAGCGCATTGCGGAACATTGCCGACATCACCGACCGGATCATGCGCCTGCCGCCATTCCCCCGGTTTCGGACAACTTCCATCACCGTGATGCCGATGGCATAGCAAAATGGCGCATGGAAGGCGATGATGGCGTAGTTCCCGTCCAAATTCTCGGACCCAAAGGCGCGTTCCGTGATCGGAAGGCCCAGCAAAACCGAGTTCGAGAACAAACAGCAAAAGCCGATGGCGACGCAATCTTCCCACTCGCGGTGAAAGATCAGGCGGGCGCCGAAAAAACCGGCGGTGAAACACAGGGTTGCCGCGGCATAAAAGCTGCCAAGTAGCCGGGGATCGAAACTTGCACTTAGATCCAGATGTGCGATGGCCAGAAACAGCAGGCAGGGAATCGCGAAGCCCTGGGTGAATTTCATCAACCCTTCGACATGGGCTTCTTTGAAATACCCCAGGCGGGTCGCGGCGTATCCGGCACCGATCACAAGAAATACCGGCAGGATAACTTCGATCAGAGTTTGCAGCATCCAGCCGCCCCAGAGTGTTTCGCGGGCTGCAACGGCAGTGCCCTATAAATCCTGATGGATCACCATACCGTCATAGGCAGGGGTGATGTGATCGGCGGTTTCGGCGTCAACCGTGACATAGTCGAGGTCGATATGCATGTTGGTCAGAACCGCTCGTTTGGGTTTCAGCTGCTCAATCCATTCCAACGTTTTATCCAGATGGGCGTGTGTGGGATGAGGGCTACGGCGCAGGGCGTCAATGACCAGACAGTCCAGCCCTTCCATCATAGGCCATGCGTCGTCATAAAGTTCGGCGACGTCCGGCAGATACACCAGCTTACCCATCCGAAAACCCAAAGAATCGATCGAGCCATGATTGACCTTGAAGGGGTGAAACGGGATCGAACCGCCGGGGCCGTCGATTTCGAACGGGCCGTCGATGGACTTCAAGTCAAGGATCGGCGGATAGGGAGAGCCTTCGGGTTGGATGAAGGCATACCCAAACCGCCCCAGCAGGGCGTTCTGCGTATCACCGTCGGCCCAGACCGATACTCTCTCGCGCATGTTATAGACGATCATGCGCAGGTCATCGATGCCGTGGACGTGATCGGCATGGGAATGAGTATAAACCACGCCATCCAAACGCCCTGTTCCAGTACTCAGCAATTGGCTGCGCATGTCGGGGGTGGTGTCGATCAGCACCGTGGTCGTGCCATCTGGCCCGTCACGTTCAACCAGCATCGAACAGCGGCGGCGAATATTCTTGGGGTTCTGCGGATCGCAATCCCCCCAATGCCCGCCCAGTCGCGGTACGCCGCCGGACGAGCCGCAGCCAAGGATGGTGCAGCGCAGCTGGGTCATGCAGCCGCCTTGTAGGTTGCGGCCTTGGTGAACAGACGGTCGAAATTGGCCTGCGTCTGGGCCGCGAAATCGGCATAGTCCAACCCGAACACTTCGGCCCCTTTATGGGCGGTGTGGGCGGTATAGGCCGGTTCGTTACGTTTACCGCGATAAGGCGGTGGGGCCAGATAGGGGGCGTCAGTTTCCACCAGAACGCGGTCGACGGGCGCGGCAGCGAAGATATCGCGCAATTCCTGGCTTTTGGGGAAGGCGGCGATGCCGGACATGGACAGGTAGAAACCCAGATCCAGCGCGGCGCGGGCCAGTTCCGCCGAGGATGAGAAACAATGCATTACGCAGGAATAGGGCGCATTGCGGTGTTCCTCAGCCAGAATGCGCGCCATGTCATCATCAGCTGCGCGGGCGTGGATAATCAGCGGCAGACCGGTGTGCTGGGCGGCCTCGATATGAACGCGCAGCGATTGCTTTTGTACCGAGGCTGAGTCAGCGGTGTAGTGGTAATCCAGACCGGTTTCGCCGATGCCGACAAATTTCGGGTGCCGGGACAGCGCGATCAGTTCGTCGACCGTGGCCATCGGCTCATCCGCGGCGCTCATGGGATGGGTGCCTGCGGCATAGAAGATCGGCGCGTGTGCCTCGGCAATGGCACGAATGGTGGGTTCGTTGCGCAAGCGGGTGCAGATCGTGACCATGCGGGTCACGCCTGCTTCGGCGGCATTGGCGATGATCTGGTCCAGCTGCCCCTCAAAATCGGGGAAGTCCAGATGGCAATGGCTGTCGGTGATCTGGGGGGTGTCGCTCATCTGCTCTGACCGGCGGTTTCCTGTATCTTGAACACCGTATCTAGGACCAGAGCGGCAGGGTCAAGGTTCACCGCCTGACCATGGCGCGCGCGGGCCGTGATTGTCGCCGCAACCTCGGCCCATTGACGGGCCTGATGCGGAGATGGGGACAAACGTGACAGCGTTTCCGCCTCATTCGGCGCAGCCGCGGGTAGTGGCGGCGCACCGGTTGCGCCGGTCAGCGCCAGGCGCGACAGGACGACGTCGATCAGGGTCAGCAGCAGTTCGAACCGCTCTGCCGCACCGCGTTGGGCAGCGGCTTCGGCCAGGGCCAGCGCGCGCTGGCGATCCATGCGCGGCAGAGTGCCGAGAATGGCGATCAGTTCAGCATAGATCTCTAACCCACCCAGATTGATCAACCGCACCGCATCGCCGACCGACCCGGCGGCCAGCGCCGCCAAATGGTCGTTCTGCGCGGGCAGGTCCGCACCCGTTTGCACGAGGGCGGCTTGCATATCCTCAGGTCCAAGTGGAGAAAGGCGCAGGGTTCGACAACGGGATCGGATCGTTGGCAACAGGCGTGACGGCTGGTGCGAAACCAACAGTAATGTCGTGCGCGCAGGTGGCTCTTCGAGCATTTTCAGCAGGGCGTTAGCCGCGCTGACATTCATCTCATCCGCTGAATCGACGATTACGACACGCCGCCCGCCATCGGCCGAGGACAGTCCGAAGAATTTCCCCAGCTTGCGAATATCATCAACGACGATTTCGTTCCGCAACCGCCCCTGATCATTCACGGATCGGGTGATGGCGGCCAGCCCCGGCTCGGCCCCGGCCAGAATGCGGTGCGCGACCGGATGTTCGGGATCAATCGCAAGGGTTTCAGGTGGCGGAGGGGCACCGAACAGCCCATCCTCTTCTACCGGCGGCGTTGCCAGTAAAAACCGTGCAATCCGCCAGGCCAGGGTTGCCTTGCCCACCCCGCGCGGGCCAGTCAAAAGCCAGCCGTGGTGCAGCCGGTCCGAGGTGTAGGCGCTCAGAAATGCCTGTTCAGCCGCGGCTTGCCCAAACAGTTGCTGGGTTTCGCGCGGGTGCGGGGCACCGGGGGCCTGATCCGGGGTTGGGGTATCGTTGCTCATCTATCGTCAGTCACAAAGCTTGCAGAACGATATCTGTCACATCCTGTGCAACGCTGTCCATGTCGCGATTGCCGTCAATCACGCGAAAGCGGTCCGGAAACTCATCGGCCAGCGCCAGAAATCCGGCGCGCATCTTTTGCTGCAGATCGATGCCGAAATCTTCGAACCTTTCTTCTGTGCCCTGTCGCCCCTTGGCGCGGGCCAGACCGGTTTGTGGGTCCATGTCGATCAGCAGTGTCAGATCGGGTTCGCGCCCAATCACCAAGCTGTGCAATTGATCAACCACCCCGCGCAAATCGCCGCGCGACAGGCCCTGATACATGCGAGTGCTATCGGCAAATCGGTCACAGATAACCACTTTGCCAGCGGCAAGAGCGGGCTCGATTGTGCGTTCCAAATGATCCCGCCGCGCGGCAGTGAACAACAACAATTCCGTTTCGGCCGACCAGCGGTCGGGGTCGCCTTCCAAAACCAGGCGGCGGATCTCTTCGGCCCCGACCGAGCCACCGGGTTCGCGCGTCAGAACGACCTCATGACCAAGATCGCGCAAACGCTCGGCCAGCATGCGTGCCTGCGATGATTTGCCTGATCCATCAATGCCTTCGAAGGTCAGAAACAACCCGGGCTTTGTCACAATGCGTCCAGTGGATTGCCGATCACATCGGTCAGAAAGATACCGCCCACGGTCATCATGCGCACCACGAAGCCTCCGGCCGGAACGCTTTCAGACGCCACCAATGGGCGGCGGATTTCCGGCAATCCTTCGGGTTTGATAACCAGCTCAGCCAGTTGTTGGCCCTTTTCAATTGGCGCGTTGACCGGCCCGTCATAGACAACCTCGGCCTCGATATTCTTATCACCCAGAACTGGGAACAGCAGCGACAGGTCCTCTTCCGGGACCAGACCCACGGTCTTTTGCGCGCCCATCCAGATCTTGGCCTCGGCTATCGGCGTGTCCGCGTTGGCAACTGTCCTCTCGACAAAATTTCGAAACGACCAGTTAACCACGGCCTCAGCCTCCTCTGCTCGTTTGCCGGTGCTGTCGAGACCTGAGAGTACAAAAATCACCCGACGGTCACCCTGTTTGGCCGACCCGACAAGGCCATACCCGGCCTCTTGCGTGTGGCCGGTCTTCAGACCGTCGGCACCGATCCCCAGCTTGAGCAGCGGGTTGCGGTTGCGTTTGTTCGACGGCGCGCGGCCATCGAATTCAAACTCTTCCTCGGCGAACAGGGGGTAGTATTCCGGGAAATCCGAAATCAGATGATTTGCCAACACAGCCAGGTCATGGGTGGACATCATATGACCGGCAGCGGGCCAGCCGTTCGAGTTGGCAAAGTTGGAATTGTTCATGCCCATTTGCTGCGCACGTTGCGTCATGTATCGGGCAAACCCAGCCTCGGTTCCGTCAGGGCTGAGCGCCTCGGCGATCACCACGCAAGCGTCGTTGCCCGACAGCACGATAATGCCGCGCAACAGGTCCTCGACCCGGACGCGGTCCTGCGTGTTCAGGAACATGGTTGAGCCGCCATAGCTCATGGCGTGTTCCGAAACCGGCAGTGTTTCATCCAATGTCAGGCGGCCATCGCGCAGTGCCTCGAACGCCACGTAAAGCGTCATAAGCTTGGACATAGAGGCAGGCGGTAAGGGCAGATCGGCCTCTTTGGACAGTAGAACCGTACCTGTGGTCTGATCTACCACATATGCCGCGCGGGCTGTTGTATCAAAGGCTTGGGCGGGCAGGGCAAACACAGCCAGCCCAAGGGTCAAAACGGATGATCGCAGTGAGGACAGCACGAGGGGCCTCCTTTGTTTCAATTCTTGACAGAGAACGCGTCGGAAAACCCAAGGTCTCTGACGTCGCTTTGCAATGCGTTGCGTTCCGAGCGGGTTTTTGCCGGGCCAACCAGCACGCGCCAGACCGTTTTGTCGTCGGTCTTCAGCTCGCGAACGTTGGCCGTCATCCCGTTCCGCTCAATTTTTTGCGCCGCGCTCTTGGCATTGGCTTCGACATTGAAGGTTCCAACCTGAACAAACGGCTTGGTCAGAGATCGTGGTGCTGGATCCTGAGCCGCCGGAGCAGGCGCGCTTACCGGGGTGGGGTCGGCCGCTTCAATCGCGGCTGCAGCACCTGCAACGGGGTCAAGCGGCGTTTCAGTGATCTCGTTAGGATCTTTCTTTTGCCACCACTTCCGTTTGGCCGGTTTGTCCTCGGGAGGGGTGACTTCGGGGTCAGACAGAGAGGGGGCCGCGGTGGGCTGAGTTGCGGTTTCTACCACTTCTCCCACCGCATCAGCGGTTGCCTCAGCTGCGGTGTCGCTTGTTGCCGCCGCGGTAGCTCCGGCTGCGCCTGCTGCGGCAACCGGTTCCTTCTTTTGCCACCACTTCCGTTTGGCTGGCTTTTCCTCGGGCGAGGTGACTTCGGGGTCAGATTGAGTAGGTGACGCTGTTGCCTGAGCTGCGGTTTCAACCACGTCTTCCGCGGCATCGGCGGTTGCTTCAGCTGCGGCGTCGCCTGTTGCCGCTGCAGCGGCTCCGGCTGCACCTGCTGCGGCAACCGTTTCCTTCTTTTGCCACCATTTCCGCTTTGTGGGCTTTTCGGCATCTGCCGTAGCCGTTTCTATGGCTGCGTCTTTTGATTTTGCTTCATCGGTGACCGATTTATTCTCGGTTGTCGCGGTTTCTTCGGGCTTGGGTTCTTCTTTTTCTACGGGTTTGCGCCGCAGGGCAGTAACCTGAACCTTGGTCGGCGCACCCGCAAGGATACCCAACTTGCCAGCGGCCGCAGAGGACAGTTGTAAAGCCGGGCCGGGCAGGTTTCTTTCCCGCCGGAACAAGGCGCCATTCACAGATTTGTTGTTTTTCGGATTCTTGATGACAACGCGTTCGGGTTGGGTCACATCCGGGTGGGCAACCCAGATACCGCCCAAGGACGGACGCCCATCCCACAGCGCGGCCTCGGTCACATTGAAGGCCTCTGGCGCTTCGACCGTTGCGCCTGATTTGTCTGAATGACCGGGAAACAGTTCGACGGTACCGCTGGTCTGGGTGCCGTCACTTGGTGCATCCGACAATGCTTCCTCGGTCGACAGTGTCTCGTCACACCCCGCCAGAATTGCCAATGTCACGGCCAGCACCGCCCACGATCGCGGTTTTACGCGTGTCTCAGTCGCTCGCTTCATTTTGTCATCCCTTGCCTGAAGGGGTCTCGTTTCCTGAACCCCGCCGCCAATTGCCGGTTCTGTCTTGCCGGTCTGTTACGGTCTTTCCTGCAAAGCATAACGTGGGTGAGGTGTCATGGAAAGACCACTGCACATCCTTAGGCGAGAATTCCCTATTTGCTCTTGCCACCGATTTCAGTTGGCCTTAGACCCAGCCCCACGCGGGGAGGTGGCAGAGTGGTCGAATGCGGCGGTCTTGAAAACCGTTGGGCGTGAGAGCGTCCCCAGGGTTCGAATCCCTGTCTCCCCGCCACTTATCAACGATTTACAGGTCGGCCACACCACTTCCAGCTAGTCACCATTTGCGTTTCATTTGCCTTACAGCAGTGAATCACGGACCGCAGCGGCTGCTTTGCGGTCATCATCATCGTCAACAGTGATGTATCCTTGCGTTGATCTGATGTCGGCATGACCGGCCCGCGCACGGATAGTCAGGCCATCAACACCAGCCTTGTGCAACTGGGTCAACGCATAGTGCCGTGTACCGTGGAAGGGCGAAACGTCCTGCGATACCCCAGCAGCGTCACGGATCGACCCTGCAATTTTGGTCACGTTTTCTAATACCAGAATCTCACCCGTAGGGTTGCAGAAAACGAATCCGTTGTCGGCCCGGTCTTGTCAGAAGAACTTTGCGTGAGCGGGGTAGGGGTGTTGCGTAGCTTTTGCCCATCACCAGACCCGCCTCTTTCAAATACTTCAAAACCAATCCCGAGATTATCCGCTTGGCGGTGATGCTGTACATCCGTTTCCCGCTCTCGCTTAGGAATGTCGAAGATCTGTTGCACGAGCGAGGCATCGACGTGAGGCACGAAACTGTCCGGTATTGGTGGAACAGGTTTGGCCCAATGTTTGCTGCTGAGATCAGACGGAAGCGTGTTCAGCAACTGCGCGCGTTCTCCAAATGGAAGTGGCACGTGGACGAGGTTTTCGTGAAGGTGAATGGCAAGAGACACTACCTCTGGCGGCCGTCGATCACGAAGGCGAGGTACTCGAAGCCGTTGTCACCAAACGCCGAAACAAGCAGACAGCACTGAAATTCCTCAAGAAATTGATGAAGCGATACGGTAAAGCGGAAAACGTCGTCACGGATCGCTTCGCCTCATACAGAACCGCGCACAGAGAGCTGGGCGCGCTCAAAAAACAACAGACGGGCAGGTGGCTCAACAACCGCGTTGAGAATTCCCACCTTCCTTTCCGACGACGCGAACGCGCCATGCAACGGTTCAGGCGCATGCGAAGTCTACAGAAATTCGTCTCGGTCCACTCCTCTGTCTACATCCACTTCAACCAAGAAGGATCGCTCGCAAGCCGAGATACCTTCAAGCTGACCCGCGCCGCCGCTCTTAGCGAGTGGCGTCAACTTTGTTCCGGATAGGTTTGCGGTTTCCGCGGCAAACTGAGACTGGTTAGAATTCGTCTGACAGCACCCCTTGCAGACTCTTGAAGTCAAATGGCTTACTATGGGGCAATCGTGCATTAGGGCTTAAAATTTATGCGCAATAGGAACCTTCAATATGAATAGGAGATTGTCTACGATCTTGGCCGCTGATGTTGTCGGTTATTCCACTCGAATGCGTGAAGATGAAGTCGACACGATAAATCGTGTTACCCTGTTAAACGAGTTAATCGGAACTGTTGCGTCCACGCACAATGGGCGGGTCTTCAACCGCGCGGGTGATGGCTTTCTTTTGGAGTTTTCTAGCCCGGTGGCGGCTGTTCGCTGTGCTTACAACTTACAACTTCAACTCGCTGCACCAGTAACCAAGCGAGAGATTGGACTAGAAATCAGGGTTGGGGTCCATCTTGCCGATGTCGTAGTAGATGGCGACGATTTGCTTGGCGATGGGGTAAATGTAGCGAGTCGTATTGAGTCTGAAGCCGAGCCGGGTACGGTCCTCGTAAGCAATGCTGTGTTCGATCACGCCAAGCGGTCGGCCCAGCTAAAATTTGAGAACAAGGGCACCCGAAAGCTTAAAAATATTTCCGAACCAATTACGGTCTACGCTGTTGCAGGCGAGCTTGGCACGCACAGTTGCGGAACCGCCCTTATCGAGGACAGTAGCCTTCCCTACGTGGCGGAACTTCAAAAGTCCACCAACTCAATTGTTGTGCTTCCCTTCAAGAACATGAGCAATGATCCCGAGCAGGAGTATTTTTCCGATGGCCTGACGGAAGACATCATTACAGAGTTGTCCCGGTTCCCTGACATTCTCACGATCTCCAGGAATACTAGTTTTGGGTTAAAAGGGGTTGCGGCGGACGCTCGTGAACTTGGACAGAAACTCGGCGTGCGTTTCTGTCTTGAGGGCGGGGTTCGCAAGCTGGGAAATCGCATACGGATCAACGCGTATCTGACGGATGCAGTGTCAGGCGAACAGCTTTGGGCAGAGCGGGCGGATTGCAATCTGGAGGATCTGTTCGATTTCCAAGATGACCTTGTTGCCAAAATCGTCGCTAGTGTGGCTGGCCAGATCGAACGGCAAATGGAAGCCACGGCACAGCGCAAACGTCCGGGTGACCTGGAAGCCTATGAATGTTTAATCCGCGGTTTGTACTATCACCGGATTGGTGGAGTCACAAAGGAGAATGCACAGGAAGCAGTTCATTGGTTTGACGAAGCGCTGAAACGAGATCCAGGATATGGTCGAGTTCATGCGTGGAGGGCGTGCGCTGTCGCTACAGTAGCAGAATGGACCGGTGAAGATGTATGGGATGAGTTGGTCGAAGCAGGGAACCTAGCTGTCGAGCTGGATGAAACGGACGCTGAAAGCCATCGAATTGCCGGTTCCTTGGCGCTCTATGTTCGTGACTTTGAACGGGCTAAGTTCCACTTCAATCGCGCTCTGGAGTTAAACCCCAATCACGCGTTCATTGTCGGACGAACCGGTGAACTCCATAACTTTCTCGGAGATGGAAAGACTGCTCTTGAGTACCAAAAGCGTGCAAAGATGCTTGATCCCTTTTTGCCCGAATATTGCCGTGAACTAGAGGCAATTGCCTACTATGTCATGCGTGATTTTGAGGCTTGTTTTAACACCGTGGATGAATTTGCGAGGCTCACTCGGCGGGCGGCAGCTTATCGGACTGCGGCCGCAACTCACTTGAATAATGACTGCAAGCTTGAACGAGCAGTTCGCGATTTGTTGCTTCACGATCCGGACTTTAGACCTTCTACATTCATTCAAACTGAATACTTCAAAGATCGCGAGATATCTAAAAGATTGAAAGCCGAATTGAGGAGCGCTATGGCGACAACCTCACTTCGCCTCGCTGGATGAGTACACAATTTGCTAACTTAAAAAATGAGGATTAATGCTTCTTCTTTGTGTAAGAAAAGGTCTTGGATCGCCGGAGTCTAACGACCACTTTGTCCGCAAAGCAGTCGTACGAGCAACTAGCAGCGAATGGCCGCTTCGAGCCCATAGTGACTGCTGCTGCGCGATCAACCGACGGCGGCTACGCGGTCAAAACTGACATTCCGGTCTACTGTATGTGGTCGTCATTTTCCTGCAAAAGATTACCTGAGCGGACCTACCTACCGTTCGCCGGGTATCAGAAAGCCGAAACAGAACTCACATTTTTTTGGCATGTGATCTGTTCACAAAACAGAAGAAACGACTCCCAACGTTTATCGGGAGCCGCATTTGCTGAATAGGAGGGTCTTTGGAAAATCAGGCGTGTCCACCACCGATCAAGCCGATACCTGAAGTCAGACCGAACCAAGCTTTAACCCGCAGACCGACTGCCTTGATGATACCCATAGCCTGGATCCCGTGGGCAACAAGTGTTCCTTCCATGTCACCTTCAAATTTGGTGGTGTAGGATTGGACGATGCAACCACTACCTGGCACCAAAAGTTCGCGGTGTTCTGGGTGCACCAGATCGAGATGCACAACGATCTGACCCCGTTTTGCCTTTTCACTCGGCTCAATCAGGCGACCGCTAGGCGCGAGCTGACCCGAAGAAATCTGCTCCTGAATACGTACGATCCTTGCAGGAAGAACGGTGTTGCGCATCGAGATGTTGAAGTTGCTTTCGCATGCCACCTCTGCGGCCATACCTTCGTACAGTTCGGTGCGAGAAACCTGTGAGAAGCCGGCTACGACGCGTCCTTTCTCTACATCTTTTCGGTCGGGTACAATCAGCATGGCGGGGCTCATTGCGGCTTGCGCTGCGCGTGAACCAACATTCAGGGTAACTTGTTCAACTACACCATCGACAGAGCTGCGCGTCAGGGTCTTTGAGAGTTCCACCTGAGCCTGCTGTAACGATGCACGCGCCGATGCAAGTTGGGCGGGCAGAACAGCCGTCGCCTGAACTTGCGCTACACCAAGTTGCGTTTCAGCAGCCTCAACCTCAGCTTCCCGAGTGCTCAAAGTTGCTTGAGCGCGCTCCAGCTGGCTCACTTGAAATGCCGCAGAGCCCTTTGCTTGAAGTGCCTCGTGATCCATCAGCACCAGCTCAGCCTGTTCTCTAGCGGTAACTGCGGCATCCACCACGGCCTGCGCGGTCTGGACCTGCAACTCAGCGGCCAGTTTCGCGCTTTCAATCTCTTCAACTTTGCGCATCGCAAAATCTACAGCGGCTTGTTCCGACGCATTCTCGACTGCAAACAGCGGATCGCCCGGTTCGACACGATCGCCGCCCTTTACATAGATGTCCGTAACGGTTCCGCCGTTCTCGGCGACGACCGGAACAGTTCTGAATGGCACGAGGCCGGTGTAGGACTTGGGATAGTAGTAGAATACAGCAAAGAACACGATCAGGGCGAGAACGAACCACATGAAGAGCGCTCGGTGAACATTGTAGAGGGTGACCGGTAGCCCGCGCCATTTCAGGTAAATCACGCGCAGGACAAACGGAAAAGAGGTTACTAGAAGCTCAATCATTTTGCCAACTCCTCTTTCGATGGACGCCACCACAACATGAAGTCGCGAGCGATTGCGGTCAGGATTAAGGCACCCGGCAGTAGACTGCTGAAGTGGCTCAGGGCAGGCATCAGCTCATACGCCAAGGCGACAGTGAGCATTGTCGGAATAGTTGTGCGCAGCGGAGTGCCGATTGACTTGTGTTCGGTGTAACGTTCAAAGCGCGCGTACAGATGTACGACCAGCAGGATCGCAAGGGCGAGAACGACCAAGCCTACCCATGCATAGGTGTCGGTTTGGTTGGGCGCGACCCACCATCTGGGATCGCCGCCAGCGGCAAAGGCCGGAGTTGAGATGACGCCAACTAAGGGCGCCATCAGGAACGCGGGTGGTTTCATGTTTCAGTCCTTTTGTTACGCAGCCACGCTGCGCATGTAGATTTTCAGTGTTTGGAGAACGTCAATTCTCGGTTGGTTGTTGTGCGGGTTCTGTGGGCTGTTCCTGCGGGGCGTAGGGTGGATCCCAACGACGTCCGTTCGGTGTTTTCTCGCCAAGTGGCGAACTGCGCAGACCGTGGATGTTCCCCCCGGACCACTCTTGCTTGGCGGAGTTTTGGATTGCCTTCAGTACGCGGTAGTACCTTGCGAAGTAGATCATGGTCGTTTCCTTTCTGATGACCCGGACCTAACCGTCGTCGCGCCTGCAATCCTGAGGGTTCTGGACATTTGTTGTTGGCTTCTGGACAATTGCTGTGACTGCCGGGAGTTGCGTGCCATTCAGGGGAGGACGTGAAAGTGCCACGCATCAGCACTTACAGACTGCGAAACGTCGGGCTGCGTTATTCTCAAGAACCCGGCGCGCGCATTCCGTTTCCCGAAGTCCTGGAAATGGCGGGGGCACCCGTTGATATCGGCGATAGCCCCGACGCAACTGTCGAGCTGCTACATGAGGCGGGCGCAGTTGAAACTGCCTGCCGGGTTTTGGAAGACAAAACTTTTGCCGCGCGCGTTGGGCTTTCGGCGCAAGGTCCCGGAACGCTTTTGGCTTACATCGTTCGTGCAGCCGAAACGATCGAAGACGCGCTGGCGCTTACGCAACGTTTTTACGCAATGCAAGACCCTGACTTGAGTCTGGACGTGGTGGGGGCGCCCGACGAGCCAAGGATCACTCTGGAGAGCAATGTAATCCCGGCACATCAATATCCTCGTCATCGCGAAATGCTGATATTCGGCCTTTATAAGCGAGTTCAACAAATCACCTCTGGCGGGCTTGCCCCGATCTCTATCGAGTTGGAAACGGACGACGACGAGCACTGCCGCCGGCTGACCGAATTGGCGGGATGTGAAGTCGTAGGCTTCAGGTCTGGATACGCCTTGGCCCTGCCCACAAACGGCATGAGTTTTAAGATACCAACGGCAGACCCCACCTTATTGGGACATTTACGAAGGCACGGAGAAGAGCAACTGAAGGCGCAGCCTGATGCAGTCCGTAGTCTGTCCGACCGCATAATGGATATGCTCGGCGAACGTCTTCCCGGACCGATACCAAACGGCGACGATATAGCCGGAGAACTTGGCCTGACGCGTCGGACCATGACACGGCACCTGTCGGCCGAGGGAACAAGCTTTAAGGCTCTTCTGGAAGGTGTGCTGTGCGACCTGTCCAAACGCATGCTGCGTAGCGGTGAGGGTGTTGCCCGTGTTGCCTTCATGCTTGGATTTGCGGATCAGGCCGCCTTTTCGGTGGCGTTCAAGCGCTGGACAGGTGAAACGCCTGCCAGATTCCGTAAAGCTGGCCGCTAGAGGGACTGGCACCGGGGATCGAAAGATGTCCAAGATCCACAAAACCTTGTCCCGTCTCCAAAAGAAAGCGGGCCATCGGGTCACCTAGTTCAATGGCACACAGCAGCCACGGTGGTTGCTAACCCAGAACAAGGATGAACCCTATGAAGACCTCGAAGAAATTCATTATCGCCCCGATCTCAGGCGCACTTCTGATCACCATGGCGGCAACAGCTCATGCTGACTACGTCACCGACAAGGCGATCAAGGGTGCAGTTGTCGGCGCCACTGTCGCCGGTATCGCAGGCGAAAGCATCGTAGGTGGCGCGGCCGCTGGTGCCGCAGTCGGAGCCGTAGGCGGCGCGATCCAAAAGGACAATTTCGAAGACGCGCAGGACGAAGCCCAGGAGCGTCGCGACGACTTTAAAGAAGAACACAAAGACTGGAACGACTAAGACACCACCCCCAGTGAAGCAAACAAGGAGAAACACAGCCGAACAAACCCGACCGGTCAGCATGCGCTGTTAGCATCCAGACGCAGTTTGACTGACCATCCCGCACAGAACTCGCACAGTTTCTGATAGCTTGCCATCCAGCTCACAAACGAGCCGGGTGGCAACTTTGTTTTGAGCCCTCGAACGCAATTGTTTCCTGAAGGCGCGGTTTCAACTTTCAGCCTCAGTCCCAGCCAATGGGAACTGGGTTTTGTCCAAAACCCAAAAACAACCGTCCAGAACCCAAATGAACTGAAACAGGCAACAACCCAAATCCGGCTCATCTGAATGACATCGATGAGCTGGCAGCCGAGGTACTTCTGTTCACTGCCGCACTTTGCAACCCAATGCCAAAGGAAACGGCAATGAACTTATTCGCAAACTTTGACGCAGAGACTCTGGCACGCATCCAGTTTGCCTTTACTGTGTCGTTTCACATCATCTTCCCGGCCTTTTCCATCGGCTTGGCGAGCTTCTTGGCCGTCCTCAATGGCCTCTGGTTGTGGCGCAAGGACAAGGTTTACCTCAACCTGTTCAACTACTGGAAAAAGATCTTCGCAGTTGGTTTTGCGATGGGTGTCGTGTCCGGCATCGTGATGTCGTACCAATTCGGTACGAACTGGAGCACATTCTCGGATACCGCAGGCCCTGTAATCGGGCCCTTGATGGCTTACGAGGTCATGACAGCCTTTTTCCTGGAGGCAGGCTTTCTCGGCATTATGCTTTTCGGTCGCGACCGCGTCGGTCCGAGCTTGCACATGATGGCCACAGCGATGGTCGCTCTTGGCACTCTGATATCGGCTACGTGGATCTTGTCAGTCAATTCTTGGATGCAAACCCCAGCTGGGTTTGACATCAACGAACTGGGGCAGTTCATTCCCGATGACTGGTGGTCGATTGTCTTCAATCCGTCCTTCCCCTACCGCCTGACGCACATGGTTCTTGCCGCCTATCTCACCACTGCTTTTGTGGTGGCCGGGGTTGCGGCGTGGCATTTGCTGCGGCGCAATCGCACGGCTGAGATCACCCGAATGTTCTCGATGGCAATGTGGATGGCCGTTCTAATCACCCCTCTGCAGATCGTTGCCGGCGACCTTCATGGTTTGAATACGCTGGAGCATCAGCCGCAGAAAGTGATGGCGATGGAAGGTCACTTTGACAGCCACCCCGAAGGTGCACCGCTAATCCTGTTCGGCATTCTAAACGAAGATGAAAAGCGCGTGGACTATGCCATCGAAATCCCGAAACTATCATCGCTGATCCTGAAACATGACCCCAACGCGCCGCTTGACGGGCTGGACACTATCCCCGACGACGAAGAACCCCCGGTCGCGATCGTATTCTACAGCTTCCGCATCATGCTCGCCATCGGCTTTGCCATGCTGGGTATCGGCTTGTGGTCGCTTGTTCAGCGGGTTCGCGGCCGTCTCAACGACGATCGCTGGTTGCAGAGGACATCCGTTCTATTGGCACCCAGCGGGTTTGTCGCGGTACTGGCCGGTTGGATCACCACCGAAGTGGGGCGCCAGCCGTACACAGTTTACGGGCTGATGCGGACTTCGGACTCACTCTCACAAGTGGATGCACCTTCTGTTGCCGCGTCTTTGATAGCGTTCATCGTAGTGTATTTCGCCGTGTTCGGAGCGGGCACGTTCTACATGCTGCGCCTCATGGGCAAAGCACCCGCCGAAGGTCCTCGGGAAAATTACAGAACTATTGAAATCCCGACTATGGCGGAGGCGGCGTAATGCTTGAACTCTCGACAATCTGGGCAGGCATAATAGCGTTTGCCGTTTTAACCTACGTGATCCTGGACGGTTTCGATCTTGGAATTGGAATCCTCTTTCCATTCGCGAAAACCGACAAAGATCGGGATGTTATGATGAACTCAGTCACTCCGGTATGGGACGGGAACGAAACCTGGCTGGTCATGGGCGGCGGAGGTTTGTTCGCTGTTTTCCCGCTGGCTTATTCCGTGGTGATGCCCGCGATCTATTTGCCCGTTATCATCATGCTTCTTGCGCTTGTTTTCCGCGGTGTCGCCTTCGAATACCGGTGGCGAACGGTGCGTGGGCGCTGGCTGTGGGATGTCGCGTTTCACGGCGGTTCAACCGTGGCTGCCTTCTGCCAAGGCATCACGCTTGGCGCGCTGGTCCAGGGCATTCCGGTCGAAGATCGGCTGTACGCAGGTGCACAGTGGGATTGGCTGACGCCGTTCTCTGTCCTATCGGGTGTGGCCTTGGTGATCGGGTATGCCTTGCTGGGCGCGACCTGGCTCAATATGAAAACAACGGGCGGAATACAGCACCAGATGCGTTCCTATGCACGTCCACTGATGCTCATGACGCTCGGGTTGATTGGCCTCGTCAGTCTTTTGACCCCGTTCCAAGATCCGATCTATCTGATCAGATGGTTTTCGTGGCCCGGTGTAGTTTTCTCTGTGTGTGTGCCGGCTGTTGTTGCTCTCATTACTTGGATGCTTCATAGCGGCCTGAAGACACAGCGCGACTATCAGCCCTTCTTCTGCGCCATTGCCTTGTTCGTCGTGTGCTTCATTGGCATTGGGATCAGTTTCTATCCCTATATGCTACCCCCAAGCCTCACGATTGCCGAAGCCGCAGCACCTGACAGCAGTTTGGCTTTCGCTCTGGTCGGAGCCGTCATTCTGCTGCCTGTGATCCTTGCTTACACCGCCTACACGTACTGGGTATTCCGCGGAAAGATCGATCCAGAGGAGAGCTTCCATTGAAACTGATAAAGCAAGTTTTCTGGTTCGGCGCGATATGGTTCGGCAGCGTCTTGTGCCTAGCCAATGTCGCTTACGTTATCAGGTTGTTCATCACCTAAAATTGCAAAGATACCAATGCTCGCGCGTCGGCATGTCCAGCTCGCGCAAACATTAGTCCAAGCGCCGAAAGAAACCCCGTTCCAGCTCACCAGACTTTCAATAACACGCGGCTGGCTGGGTCGTCTCAAACTTAACAATGCAAGGGGGCTGTAATGCTTTCTCGTCAAAAACAAATGTCTGTGAAGTGGGATCAGATTGACCCGGCTCTGCCCACTCTACCTAAGCAACAAAAGCTGGGCGATAGCCGCTCGTCTGGCATGTTGCCAAAGCTATTCACAGGGCTCCTTGCAGCAGGGTTTGCGACCTTCGTTCTATTGCCATTCACTTCGGCCCTTACAGGAACTGTTACGAAAGACCTCTTCCCAATTGTCCACATATTGCTCGTCCTGCTCTCTGCGCTTGTCGTCTTTGCTTCCACAGCCGCAATAGTACTGAAAGGATCAACACTGCGAGCCGTCCTTGGGCGAGGATTGGCCTCTCTCGGTGCAGCGCTTATCATTTCGCCCGTAGGGCTTTCGATCCTGTTCGCATTATACCTGAAAGACTGGGTATCGATCGTAGTAGACACGTCTATCGAGCAGGCGGGAAGAACAGCGATATCCCTGTTTGGCGGTATCTTCGTTGCCAATGCCCTCGCTATGGGATTGGCGTTTGGATGTTTGTCTCTGCTACTTGGGATCAGGCTAATGCAAAATCGTCCAAAACCACTCGCTTCGCCTTAGGCGAGTAAACTTTCGTTTTGGGCTCAACGCGGTCATCTGACAAAAAATGTCGGATGACGGCTTTGCGGACAAAGCCGCCGTTCAGTTTTTGGGTGGTTCGTACGGATCAGGCGTTCCCGGTGGGATTGGAGGGTGTTCCTCGAAGGTTGCAATGTGCTCCTGCAACTGCGGCAGCGCCTTTTCGGCTGCCCATGTGTGCGGGAAGAGTACGCTTTCACGCTCGTGTGGATCATTCAAAAGGTCTTGTCAGAAGAACTTGGGTTGAGCGGGGCAGGGGTGTTGCGCAGCTTTTTCTCATGACCAGACCTGCCTCTTTCAAGTACTTCAAAACCAATCCCGAGATTATCCGCTTGGCGCTGATGCTGTACATCCGTTTCCCGCTCTCGCTTAGGAATGTCGAAGATCTGCTGCACGAACGCGGGATCGACGTGAGCCACGAAACTATCCGGTATTGGTGGAACAGGTTTGGCCCGACGTTTGCTGCTGAGATCCGAAGAAAGCGTGTTCAGCAGCTGCGCGCAGTCTCTAAATGGAAGTGGCACCTGGACGAGGTTTTCGTGAAGGTAAATGGTAAGCGGCATTATCTTTGGCGGGCCGTTGATCACGAAGGCGAGGTGCTGGAAGCAATCGTCACCAAACGCCGAAACAAGCAGGCTGCACTGAAATTCCTCAGGAAATTGATGAAGCGATACGGTAAAGCGGAAAACGTCGTCACGGATCGCTTCGCCTCATACAGAACCGCGCTCAGAGAGCTGGGCGCGCTCGAAACACAAAAGACGGGCAGGTGGCTCAACAACCGCGTCGAGAATTCACACCTTCCTTTCCGACGACGCGAACGCGCGATGCAACGTTTCAGGCGCATGCGAAGTTTGCAAAAATTCGTCTCCGTCCATTCCTCCGTCTACAACCAACTCAACCAGGAGAGATCGCTGACCAGCCGAGATACCTTCAAGCTGACCCGCGCCGCCGCTCTTAGCGAGTGGCGTCAACTTTGTTCCGGATAGGTTCGCGGTTTCCGAGGCAAACTGAGACTGGTTCGAATTAGTCTGACAGCACCAACTGCTGCAATCTGACCTAAAGCAGACACTGGTCTAAACTTCAGGCTGTGTATGGACTTCTTTCTTCTCTGACAGAGTTAATGCATTGTGCATGAGCATGTTTCGGGGATTGCATGAAGATAGACGAATACGATTTTGTCATTGTTGGCGCCGGTTCGGCCGGCTGTGTCGTTGCCGAAGGATTGAGTCGCGATCCGTCAGTTTCTGTCTTACTTCTCGAAGCCGGGCCAATTGACCGTAACGTCATGATACAAATTCCCGCCGGAGTTTATCGGGCCTTCCGAAACAAACGGATCAATTGGAATTACGTATCGGAACCCGAAGCCGGGTTGAATGGCCGCCGGATACCAACCCCGCGAGGGCGAGTTGTGGGAGGGTCTTCTTCGATCAATTCAATGGTCTATATGCGTGGCCATCCAGACGATTTTAACCGCTGGGAGCGCGATCATGGACTTGCGGGCTGGGGGTATGCCGACTGCCTTCCTTATTTCAAGGCAGCCGAAAGCTATGATCAAGGAGCCAATGATTGGCGAGGAAACTCGGGCCTTCTAAAAGTAACGCGCACAGATAACACTGACCCACTATACGACGTTTTTCTTGAGGCTGGCGCACAAGCCGGACAGGGAGCAAGTGATGATCTGAACGGCCAGCATCCTGAGGGCGTGGCGCGCTATGACGCTACGAAAAGCCGCAATCGCAGGTGCAGCGCCGCAACAGCTTACCTGACCCCGGCATTACGGCGCCCGAACCTTAAAATGCAAACTGGAGCCCATGTCGAAAAACTGGAAATTCGCCGTCACCGCGTTGAGGGTGTGACGTTCCAGCTGGCTGGGGAGCATAAGACTGTAAGGGCGAAACGAGAAGTTGTCTTGTGTGGCGGAGCGATCAACTCGCCTCAATTGCTCATGTTGTCCGGTATAGGTCCGGCGGATCATTTGCGTGATTGCGGCATCCAAGTTCTTGCTGATTTGCCTGGCGTTGGCCAAAATCTTCGGGATCATGCCAAGATAAAGCTGCAGTTTACCTGCCGCAAACGGCTTGCATTTCACCGCATCGGCAATCCTTTAGTCAGGGCGACCGCAGGGGTGCAATGGGCCCTGACCGGCCAGGGCATCGCTACGTCCAACATATGGGAAGCGGGTGGCCTCATACGCAGCAATGATGATGTTTCCCATCCCAATCTTCAGTACCATTTCGCCCCCTTGGGATTTACGGTTCAAGGGGATCGTATCACGATCAATCAGGCGTTCTCAGTCAACGTAGATCATGCAAGACCACGAACGAAAGGCTACATCGAACTTAACCGCACCACGCCTCGGGGACCACCAAGGTTGCATTTCAATTATCTTGCCGACCCCGACGACCTGCGCGAAATGGGAGAAGGTGTGCTCCGCGCGCGAGAGCTTGTGGCGCAACCGGCCTTTGACGAATTTCGCGGCGCGGAAATGACTCCGGGTGCCGATTGTCGAACAAGTGAGGATATCGAGGCCATGTTGCGCGAGAGAGTGGAAACCGCTTTTCATCCCTCGTGCACCTGTCGGATGGGCCATGATGGACTGGCGGTGGTTGATAACAAATTTCGTGTGCACGGAATTGAAGCCTTGCGCGTAGTGGATGCTTCGGTTTTGCCAGAGATTACAAGCGCCAATCTCAATGCACCTACGATGATGATCGCGGCCAGGGCTGTGGATTTCATGCGGAGTGCACCACAGTTGAAACCGATGCACGAAGAGGCGGTCCGCACAGGTAAGGAGCGCGCGCGATACAATTCTGTTGAATGTTGACTCAGGCTTTCTGGTCGCTGACAGCACACTGGGCATCTAAGCTGACTTTTGCGTCAACTGTAGCGAATTTACGCTTCGTCCCCCAAACTGTGAGTTCGGACAGCACCATAGCGCGCAATCGCAGCGAAAGACCGGTAACCGGATTGCGGCTGCAGCATCGTGAGGGTGGGACGAAGGTCCGGAAAGGGCCGTGAGACTCAGTTGGGGCGGGCAGCAGCGCTGCCTGCCCTGGAACAATACCTGTCCTCTCATGCCGAGGCTGTCTTGGGGCCATCTGCCTTCAACAGCCGTGCAAAGATCATCACATGCGTGACCAAAAGTACCGGCACAAAGAATGTTGGAATGAACCAAGTGGGGCCAAAGTAGTTAATTGCCTCGGCCTGGCGCAAGGCGTTCACCAGATCGACAGTACCAAGGATGTTGAAACCCCACACCAACGGAAGGGCAACCACTGATCTCCATCGCAAAGCGATAAGCGCGGCGATTGCCAGAAACGCCGAGAGTAGATCGCCATAGCTGGCGCTGGTTGCGAACACCTCGGGCAAACCTCCGTTGTTGAGATTTGGTACCATGAAGCTCATTCCGATGTGTCGGAAAGCATGCGGCAGCAGCAGCATTGAGAGCGCCGCAGCCACCGACAGCCGTGCAAGCCAAGGTGCAACGTACCATGCCGCGATCAGAGCAAAGACAAAGAGACTCATCGCGAATTGAAGAAGGAATATCACTGTGGGGGTCATCTGATCGATCCTTTCGATATGCGTCTGTTTACGTGAATAGGGGGTGGGCAGACCTTCATGCTCGAGCCGCAGTTTGCGATACGCTCGCCTCGGCCCGGATCGTCCCCAGTGAAGCGGCAGGAGTAATCTCTTGGGCTTTTCCAGTGGCGACATCGTAAAGCAAGGCCGAGACGGTGATCGCGTCCGGTACCTCCGGTGCTGCCGCTAGACGCTTGATGTCTGCCGAAAGGTCGCTTTCCTGATCCGTGATCGCGTATTCGGATACGTCAATCCCAAGCTTTTTCAACAGCGCGTCCTGAAGGTCCGGATTAGACAGCCGCTCGGCTCCACATTGTGTGTGCTGCATCAGGATGACGTTGAACCCCTGTTCGCGGCCCTCCGTCATAGCGCTCACAAGAAAGGCGAGGGTGGCGATTTCTTCGATTGCGGCGCGCGTAACCCGTCCGCCATTGTTTCGGATCACAACCGCGTCGCCAAGCTCCAGTCCGAGGATGTGCGCGGGATCGACCCGGGCATCACCGCAGGTCAGAACAACCGTTCGCAACTTTGGCAGGATCGGCAGGTCAGCACTGTCAAAGCCCGCCGCGAATTCCTGGTTTCGGGTGATGAGTTCGTCCTGAACGTTCATGAAGAGGTCCTTTCGTCTTGGGGGGCAATCCTTCGTCGTTTGCGGTCTCAGGCAACACGCTTCGGTTCGGTTTGTACGTCCTTGGGTTGGTGCTTTTCTGTCCAGGCCGCATTGTCCTGACAGTACGAAGCGGGTGAGAGCTGCACGTAGTCTCGCTGCTTCTGAGCGTGATCAAGATCGAACGGGCGCGTCGTGAGAATCTTCAGGAAAATGCCGATCGCGCCTATGCTGCGGGACAGGCTGCGCACCAGGTCGGGTTGTTCAGCGACCTTGCGCCGTACAATGCTTTCGAAGGCTTCAGGTTCGTGTCCGCTGACTTGGAACACATCTTCGGTTGGGGCATTCACCGCGAAGGCGCCTCGCCGGTACTCTTCTGAATAGATTGCAAGCTGGGTGACTGCCGCTTCCGAATAGTTTGCAGGGCGAAGGGCTTTCAGCGCCTTGACCATCATTCGTTCGGAAATATCGGCATAGCGTACCCGCCGCCCCAGCGCGCGGCCCATTGCTTCGGCGATCTCGTTGGGCGACAGCAGCGTTGGACCCGTGGGACGATAAGTCTTGCCTGCATGGTGTGCCGGATCCGTCAAGGCACCGACAACCACGCGGGCAATGTCTTCGTTTGAGGGGGCGGCATTCTTCTTCACGTCGCCGTCGCCGAGCGGCATCGTGAACTTCCCAAGATGGGCCGCCATGCCCAGTACCATCAGGTAGTTTTCGGCAAACCAGCCGACATTCACCGTGGTCACAGACATCTCGGGACGCATGCCGATCAGGATATCGCCCAAGTATACTTCACGTGTAAACAGTGATGGGTGATCTACGCTCGAAAGCCATTGGCTAAGTGTAACGACGTGTTCGACCTTTGCTTCGTAAGTCGCAGCGGTGAAGACCGCACTGAAGTGCAGCCCATTGGGTGCTGTGGGAGCGCATTGATACGCCCGCTGCACGCCTTTCATCGCCGAGCGCATGTCGCTCAGGGAATACTGGTCACCCACGAATAGTTCAGCGCCCGCGCGTTCGAGAATATCAGAGCGATGATCCCTCTGCCGTATGAAAGCGCGGACAGGATAGGCTTTGGCTCTGAGCTGAAGCGCGACTTGCAGCCCGGTCTTACCGCTTGCGCTGGTGACGAGGATCTTAGGCTTGGCAGGCACGGGCGCACTCCTTTAGATGATGCTTGCAATCTATAATTTAGATGATACATGTAATCTTAATTGTCAACCCCGCCTAGGAGCGCGAAAATGCCGAGAATGTCGGAAGCGGAAAAAAAGCGCAGTCACAACAGGATCCTGGATGCTGCAGCACAGTTGTTCCGCGAACGCGGGGTCGAAGCGACAAGCGTCGCTGACGTCATGAAGGCAGCCGGAATGACACATGGTGGTTTCTACCGGCACTTCGAGTCGAAAGAGGATTTGATCGCGACAGCCTTCCGGCACGCGATCGACGATGTTGTTTCAGGCATGGAACGCGAGGAATCCAACGAAGGGCGAGGGAAGGAACGCCAGGACTACATAGCCAAGTACCTGTCCCAAGCTCATGTTCAAGACAGTCGGCATGGATGCCCGTTGGCGGCGATGGGAACCGAGCTTGCCCGCACCAAGGGCGCATCTCGGCACGCGGGCGCTCAAGCTTCGGATCGCATGGCGGCCCTTTTGCGGGACACGCCGGAAACCGGCTCGGACCAGGGCCTGGCTGCGATGGCACTCCTGATGGGTACGATCACTCTGGCTCGTTTGGCAGGAACTGAAGAGGAGGCGGACCGAGCTCTGGAGGCCGGACGCACTGCCATAGTTTTGCTGCAGGATCATTGGCCGAAAGGCAGGTCTTAAACTGCGGCAGGGTATTCCGCGAGATTGGCGGCTATGTTGTGCGTTGTGTGAATTCGTTCTGTCGTCGATCATGCAGTCGCAGCGAATGGCAGCTTCGACGGGCCGCACAGCCGCAATCAGAACCTGTGGTCAAGGTCGGCTCTGGGCCGACGTCGGCTGGCGTAATGCTGCAGGTCTGCCAATGACTGCGAAGGAGCCCAAAGGAAGGTCTTGTCAGACTAACTTCGCTTGAGCGGGGCAGGGCGGTTGCCTAGCTTTTGCCCATGACCAGACCCGCCTCTTTCAAATACTTCAAAACCAGTCCCGAGGTCATCCGCCTTGCAGTGATGCTGTACATCTGTTTCCCGCTCTCGCTTCGGAATGTCGAAGATCTGTTGCACGAGCGAGGCATCGACGTGAGGCACGAAACTGTCCGGTATTGGTGGAACAGGTTTGGCCCGATGTTTGCTGCTGAGATCAGACGGAAGCGTGTTCAGCAACCGCGCGCGTTCTCCAAATGGAAGTGGCACGTGGACGAGGTTTTCCTGAAGGTGAATGGCAAGAGACACTACCTCTGGCGGACTGTCGATCATGAGGGTGAAGTGCTGGAAGCAATCGTCACCAAACGCCGAAACAAGTAAGCTGCATTGAATTTCCTCAGGAAATTGATGAAGCGACACGGTTAAGCTGGAAACGTCGTCACCGGTCGCTTCGCCTCATACAGAACCGCGCTCAGAGAGCTGGGCGCGCTCGAAAAACAGCAGACGGGCAGGTGGCTCAACAACCGCGTCGAGAACTCGCACCTGCCGTTTCGACGACGCGAACGCGCCATGCAACGTTTCAAGCGCATGCGAAATTTGCAGAAATTCGTCTCGGTCCACTCCTCTATCTACAACCACTTCAACCAGGAAGGATCGCTCGCAAGCTGAGATACCTTCAAGCTGACCCGCCGCCGCTCTTAGCGAGTGGCGTCAACTTTGTTCCGAATAGGTTCGCAGCTTCCGCGGTAAACTGAGACTGGTTCGAATTTGTCTGACAGCACCGCCAAAAAAAAGGCGAAATCGACCACCTTCTGACTGCCTATTGAGCCGGTCAGTGTGCCGACTTTTCACAATACAATTGAAAATTTCTGGCTTTGGTAACCTCCGGACAACAGTCACCAAGTAATTCGTATCGGTGACATCGCCCAGACCATTGAGGCCTCTTTATCTGTTCGGTTGCGAAAGCGGTGTGCGATCATCGAGGGGTAGGAAAAACTGTCGCCTTCACGAAGGACAATGATTTCATCGCCAAGGCGCAGCTCGACTTCACCGCTAAGAACTATGGCGTGTTGCTCACCTTCAAAAGAATAGCCTTCGAGTGGCTCGGGTGGTTCTCCTGCGCCGGGGCGGAACCGTGATAGGATCAAGTAACAATGGCCGGACAATGTGCTTGAAAGCAACTCGTCCTCAAAACCTAATTCATCAGTTGAGCGCGTGTACATCGCGGACAGCGCCCTACGGTTTTCGCGTCGCACGACGTGCTTTCGCTCAAGAGGCCCGTTGCCTTCCTGTTTGGGAAAGAACCAATTGGGGTCAACTGCAAGCGCATCGCTGATTTCGCCAAGCAGGTCGTTCGACACCTTGGCCGCCCCAAGTTCAATTCGGCTGAGATAGGCTTTGGAGCACGACACCACCTCGGACAGGTGTTGTAGGGTCAATCCACGCGCTTTGCGCACTTCGCGAACTTCACTGCCGAGCCTTTGGGCGTCGGTCTGAGACACGTCACTTTTCATGACTTCAGAATAAATGATTTTAGTTGACTTTTCGAGCTCAAATCAACTTAGTTGAAAAGAAGGGGAAAAATCAACTGATTTTCCATCGGCTGGGAGAAAGTTATGCGCTTTGATTTGATTGCCAATTTTAGCCCCGGTGAGACGATTCCATGGACGCGCACGCTGGAGATGATCCTCGAACAGTGTTCGCTGGCCGAGCAGGCAGGGTTCACGACCGCATGGTTCACCGAGCATCATTTTGCCCATAACGGTTACATGAATGCGCCGCCCAACCCGATCCAGATGGGGACCCACGTTGCCGCGCATTGCAAGACGCTGCGGGTTGGAACAGCGCCCATCATTTTGCCTGACTGGCATCCTTTGCGCGTGGCTGAAGATGCCGCGATGCTGGATAATATGACGCTGGGCCGTTTTGATTTCGGCGTCGCCAAGGGCATCAATGAACGCTCGACCCTCCAGTTCAATAAAGATGCGGACCGGCGCGACAATGCCAAGGTTATGCGGCTGTATCAGGAGAGCCTTGAGATTATCCTGAAAGCCTGGACCAACGAAGCGTTCACCCATCATGGTGAGTTCTATCAATTCCCTGTTCCCGGCTGGAAAGAGAGCAACCGGTTCTTTGACCCTCTGGATCCGCGTTATCACGATAAAGATGGCGAATACAAAGCGATGTATGTGCATCCGCGCCCCTATTCCAACCCTCACCCTCCGGTCTGGCTGATGTCAAATGCACCGCCCACATTCAAACTGGCCGGGGAACGCGGTTGGGGCGTGATCTCGATGGCGGCTGGCCCCAAGGTGACGCTGGCCTGTTGGGAGCCCTACCGCCAGGCCCTGTCGCAACGCGAAGGGCGCGAGGTAAGTCTTGGCGAGGGCGTTGGTGTCTGCACAGCGTTTTATGTCGGTGAAAGCATGGAAGAAGCGGTGAACACAATCCGTGGTCCGATCAATGCCTATTACGAATTTCTCGGCGGGTCGCGCCCCAAGGGGGAATGGACCAAGCACGGCTATCTGGATGTCGGCGAAGAGATGACCCCCGAAGATGAGGACATGGACTGGTTTGATTTCCTCAATAAACGCGGGATCATTGTGGTGGGAGATGCCGAATATGTTGCGGATCGTTTTGCAGAACGGCAGGAAACCATCGGCCTCGATCACCTCATGCTGATGCAGCAATATACCGGCGTTCCTTACGAGAAAATTCTGGCCAGCTGGCATCGTCTGTTTGAGCATGTCGTTCCCAGGTTCGGCACGCAGTCCATCGCGCAAAAAAGGATGCTGGAACATGCTTGAGATTTGGGGGCGACCCTATTCGTCGAACGTCATTCCGGTGATCTGGACAGCGAATGAACTGGGGTTGGACTACGCGCTGCAACTTGCCGGGGGCAGCTTTGGCAAGCTCGACACCGAGATGTATGCGCAGATCAATCCCAACAAGATGATCCCGGCGATCCGCGACGGGGATTTTGCGCTGTGGGAAAGCCTTGCCATCGTACGCTACCTCTGTGATCGATACGGGGCAGGAACGCTGAGCCCGTCCGATATTCAGACCCGCGCGATTGCGGATCAATGGATGGAGTGGTCGGCAAGCCGCGCCTTTGGGCCGGTGATCTATCTGTTCTTCGCAACGGTGCGCACGCAACCGGGCAAGCGTGACCCTGAAAAGATCGCCAAGCTGCGCGATGAGGCGCACGAGGCCCTGACCCTTCTGGACCGGCACCTTGCGGAGCGCACCTATGTCTGCGGCGACAGCTTCACCATGGCGGATATTCCCTTGGGATGTGTGGCCTATCGTTATTTTAACGTCGAGGTCGACCGCCCGTCCTTGCAGAATGTCGAGGCCTGGTATCAGCGACTGGCGGAACGCCCCGCCTATCAGGATCACGTCATGCGCCCGTTCGGGACCAACCCCGATGAATGGGCTGCCTTGGAAAAAGCCTGTGCCAGCGAAGGGGTGCTATGATGGACGTCCGAGAATATCGCCGCGCACTTGGCGCCTTTCCGACGGGTGTTACCATTGTAGCCACCTATAACGCGGACAGAGAACCGTGGGGCCTGACCGCCAACTCATTCACTTCGGTCTCATTGCAGCCGCCGGTGATCTCGGTCTGTGTTGCAAAGTCAGGCCGGGTCTTCCCAACGCTGTCGCAATCGGATCATTTTGCGGTCAATATCCTGTCGGCCGAGCAGAAAGACCTTGCTATGCACTTTGCAAGCGATGTCGAAAACCGATTTACCGACACCGATTGGATCCCCGGAACCGCGACCCCCTTGATCCCCGGTGCCTCGACGCAATTGGAGTGTACGGTTCACAGCAGGGTCGACGCAGACGATCACGAGATCCTCTTGGGCCGCGTCATCAACTACGCCCACGCGCCCGCTCCGCCCCTTGTCTTTTGCCGCGGCGCGTTCTTCTCCGCGCCCCAACCCGAGGCTTCATCATGAGCGATCATCTGACCTTTCACACACGCTTCGGCCCTGATGAATTCGACGCTCAATATAATCTAAGGGCAGGGCGACCGGACTATGAAGTGACCGTCATTCCCGGTTGGAGCAGCGATAGCGAGACAGCGCGCGCCACCTGCGATTGCAGCCTGGACCTCCGCTATGGGGAAGGCGAGAAGCAAAGGTTGGATGTCTTCCGCTGCTTGGGCGCGGCTGCGCCGACATTGGTCTATTTCCACGGCGGCTATTGGCAGCGTGGTGACAAATCGATTTACAGTTTCATAGCGCCACCCTTTGTTGCCGCGGGGTTCAATGTTGTCGTCGTTGGCTACGATCTTTGCCCATCCGTGACCATTACGCGTATTTCAGAAGAAGCGCGTGAGGCCATGGCCTATATCTGGCGCAACGCGCGCGATCTGGGCATCAATCCAGACCGCATCACCGTGATGGGTCATTCCGCTGGCGGACATATCACCCAGATGATGATGGCGACTGATTGGCCTGCGTTTGGTGATGATCTTCCCGCGGACTTGATAAAATCCGGTATCCCGGTGTCACCGCTCAGCTATCTCGAACCGGTCCGTCTGACCGAAGCGCTGAATGCGGGCATCCGCATGGATCCAACAGAAGCCGAGGCTGAAAGCCCGATGACCAACCACCCCCCGGTCACCAATGCGCCTCAACTGGTTGTGGTCGGCGGTGCGGAAACCGAGGAATTCCACCGACAGGCACGCATGTATGTCGAAAAATACGAAACAGCAGATCGCAAGGTGGGTCTCTATTTCGTGCCGGGCGTGGATCACTTTGACGAACTGAATGTGCTTGTCGACCCGGCAAGCCCCTTCTTCAAACAAACTTGCGACATGCTTCAAGGAAAAGGACTGCAATCATGACCGCTTTGACCCGTGACCTTGTCGACTCGGTCGGCGACGCTTTTAACGCGAACGACATTGACGCTGTGATGAAGCATTTTGCAGACGACGCGACATTTGACCATGCCGTTGGCCCCGAAGAACATGGCATACGTCTGGAAGGTGCCGAGGCCATTCGCAACGCCTTTTCAACCCTGTTTGAAAAGGTTGCGAACGTGCATTGGGAAACACTTGACTGCACCATTTCTGGAAACAAAGCCTGTTGTGAATATCGCCGCACGGCCACGCACAAGGATGGCACCAAGGAAGAGTTTCTAAGCGTCGACATCTTGACCTACCGCGATGGGCTGATCGTTCACAAAGACACGTATTACAAGCAACGCACAAGCTGATCCGACAGTCTCGGACGCAGCCAGACACGCAGTCGTTTTACCGAACCTTTCCCAGTTTGGTGCCGCTGGGGTTGCTGGCCCGAGCGGCTGTGACTTCTAAAGCCAGGTTTCATTTCCAGATTGGGGCTAAGCGCTTCTGGCGTAGAAATTCAGGTGTTGAAATCCCGATCTTTGAACGTCATGTGTCCACTGAATGCAATCTTAGGGCGAGGCCGGTTTGGACGTTCAGCCGAGATGTAAGATTGCGGATCTATCGGGTGGTGAAGGCCGAAAATTGTTGCCATTGAAATTCACACCTAAGCATATGAAAATCGGCAATGCTAAATGGTGGCGCACCATATTATTTACAAAAAATATTATTATTCGTGAATTTTTTTACAAAATTATGTTTCAAAAATAGGAATTTATTGAGGAATTTTCATTCCGCTTTCCATTATTGAGATGCACAAAAGTGCGCTTTTGTCCGCTGGAAGAGGAGCCAGAGGGCGAAAGAACGAAAATGGGAGGAATGAATGACCAACAAATCTGTCACACGCCGCGGCGTGCTGAAGTCTGGTGCCGTTGCAGGTACCGGTCTGGCCCTGCCTACAATCTTTACGGCTTCGTCGGCTGCTGCTTTCACCAACGAACCGACAGGGGCATCTGTCACTTTGGGTTTCAATGTTCCGCAAACCGGACCTTACGCCGAAGAAGGCAATGACGAACTGCTTGCTCAGCAACTGGCCGTCGAACATCTGAACGGCGAAGGGGACGGGGGTTGCCTTAATACCTTCACATCCAAGGCGCTTCAGGGGAACGGCATCCTTGGCAAGAAAGTCGAATTTGTTACGGGTGACACGCAGACCAAATCGGACGCCGCGCGTGCCTCTGCCAAATCGATGATTGAAAAAGACGGCGCGATCATGATCAACGGTGGCTCGTCTTCAGGCGTGGCTGTCGCGGTTCAGGGCCTGTGCCAAGAGGCCGGCGTGATCTTTATGGCGGGTCTGACCCACGCGAACGACACCACGGGCAAGGATAAAAAAGCCAACGGGTTCCGTCATTTCTTCAACGCCTATATGTCGGGTGCAGCGCTTGCACCGGTGTTGGCAGCTGAGATGGGCAAGGAACGTCGCGCGTATCACCTAACGGCCGACTATAACTGGGGTTGGACCCAGGAAGAGTCGATCGTTGCCTCGACCGAAGCCTTGGGATGGGAAACGGTCAACACGGTTAAGACACCACTCGCGTCAACGGACTTTTCGTCCTATATCGCCCCGGTTCTGAACTCGGGCGCGGATGTTCTAGTTCTGAACCATTACGGCGGGAACATGGTGAATTCGCTGACCAACGCAATTCAATTCGGCCTGCTGGACAAGGTCGCCAATGGCAAGGACTTCAAGATCGTCGTGCCGCTGTATTCCGAGTTGATGGCCGCTGGTGCGGGTGAAAACATCAAGGGTGTCCTTGGATCGATGAACTGGAACTGGCAGCTGCAGGATGAGGGCACCAAAGCCTTCGTGAAATCCTTTGGCGAGAAGTACGGCAAACCTCCGTCCAACTCGGCCCAGACCTGCTATGCGCAAGTTCTGCTTTATGCGGATGCGTGTGAGCGGGCAGGAACCTTCAATCCATGCGGTATTGTCGAAGCTCTGGAAGACTTTGAGTTCGACGGGCTGGGCAATGGTCCGACTTGGTATCGCGGTGCGGATCACCAGTGTTTCAAGGACGTGTTGGTCGTGCGGGGCAACGAGAACCCGACCAACGAGTACGACACGCTGGAAATCGTCGAGATCACGCCGCGTGCGCAGGTCGAATACGATCCGGAACACCCGATGTTCGCCGGTGGTGAACTGGGTAAGTGCAACCCGGGCGCTTAAGGCCTTTGGCTGATGTCTGACCGCCGGTCTCGGCGGCCAGACCCCTTGTGGCCGGGCGCTAAAACCCGGTCACGACCACTCAATTACACTGACCAATCTTGAGGTGGGGCCGATGGACGCCATCCTACTGCAAATTCTCAACGGGCTGGACAAGGGCTCGGCCTATGCGCTGATCGCGCTGGGCCTGACGCTGATTTTCGGAACGCTGGGTGTTGTGAACTTTGCCCACGGGGCGCTGTTCATGATCGGAGCGTTCTGCGCGGTGACCTTACAGAAGCTTCTGAACCTGAGTTTCGAAACGGTTGACGAATCCCAGAAGGACTTTCTGGGCAACCCGCTGAAAGTTGAAACGCCTTATGTCGAGGCCTGGTTCGGCCCCGAGGTCGGAGCCACCATCATCGACTGGTCCGTTCCGCTGGCGATCCTTTTTGCGATCCCCATCATGTTGCTGGTTGGCTATGTAATGGAGCGTGGGCTGATCAAGCATTTCTACAAGCGCCCTCATGCGGATCAGATCCTTGTGACCTTTGGACTGGCCATCGTGCTGCAGGAAATTGTCAAATATTTCTTCGGCGCAAATCCGATCCAGACCCCGCCGCCAGATGCGCTGAGCGGGTCGGTCGATTTGGGCATCATGGTTGGGTTCGACCCCAACGCGATCATCTATCCGATCTGGCGTTTGGTCTATTTCGGATTTGCGGTGGGCATCATCGGTGCGGTGTTCTCATTCCTGCAATTCACTACGTTTGGTATGGTCGTGCGTGCCGGGATGGCGGATCGCGAAACTGTCGGTCTGCTGGGTATCAACATCGACCGCCGGTTCACCATCATGTTCGGCATCGCCGCTGCCGTGGCCGGCCTTGCCGGGGTGATGTACGGCCCGCTTAATCCGCCAAATTACCATATGGGCATGGACTTTCTGGTTCTCAGCTTTGTAGTGGTCGTTGTGGGCGGCATGGGTTCATTGCCAGGCGCGGTGCTGGCCGGGTTCTTGCTGGGTATTTTGGAGAGCTTTGCCTCGACAACCTGGGCAACCACTACGATCCCGGGCATCAATCAGATCATCATCTACCTTGTCGCCATCATCGTGCTGCTGACGCGTCCACGCGGTCTAATGGGCCGCAAGGGCGTGATGGAGGAATAAGCCCATGTTGGGACTAAACAAAAAAGACACCGGCCTGCTGATCATCGTTGCGATCCTGACATTGCTGGCCCCCTTCATCCTGAACCCATTCCCTGAAGGCAGCGCTATGGCGCAATTCAATGCTGGGTATCCGGATCTGATGCAGCGTTTCGTGATCTTCGGCATCTTCGCCATCGGCTTCAACATCCTGTTCGGCTTGACGGGATACCTGTCTTTCGGTCACGCGGCCTTTCTGGGGGTGGGGTCTTATTCCGCCGTTTGGATGTTCAAGCTACTCAGCTACAACATCCTTCCGGCCATTGCGCTAAGTGTGGTCGTCGCCGGATTGTTTTCGCTGCTGATCGGCTTTGTCAGCCTGCGCCGGTCAGGAATTTACTTTTCAATCCTGACACTGGCCTTCGCGCAGATGAGTTTTGCGCTGGCTTATTCGGTGCTATCGAACCCCAAGTTTAACCTGACGAACGGGGAAACCGGCCTGCAAGTCTATGCAGATGATCCGCAGATCCTGCAGGGCGCCAATGCGCCGGACCTGCCGCACCTGTTCGGCTTACCGATGCGTGCGACCTACACAATGGACGTGGGCGCATGGAGCTTTGATTTCAACGCGGGCTATTACCTGTGCGCGGTTGTTCTGATGGTGGTGTTCTACCTGTCTATCCGCATCTTCCGGTCGCCCTTTGGCATGATGTTGCGGGCGGTGAAATCAAACCAACAGCGGATGAATTACACGGGTTTGAACTCGAAGCCTTACACGCTGGCGGCCTTTGTAATCTCGGGCATGTATGCCGGTCTGGCCGGTGGTCTGATGGCCGCGATGGACCCGCTGGCTGGTGCTGAACGGATGCAATGGACAGCCTCGGGAGAGGTGGTCCTGATGACTATCCTTGGCGGCACCGGAACACTGATCGGTCCGGTTCTGGGTGCTGGATTTATCAAGTATTTTGAGAACATCTTCTCGAAAATCAACGATAACGTCCTGCACAGCTGGTTCGCATTCCTGCCTGATGGGCTGGAGGATGCGGTTGTCTTCGTGATCCATCCGTTCATCGGTAAAGGTTGGCATTTGACGCTGGGCATCCTGTTCATGCTGGTCGTCATCTATCTGCCAGGCGGTCTTGTCGAAGGTGGCCAACGATTGCTCAACCGCTTTAAGCGCAAGAAATCTAATACCGACGATGCAACGTCGGGCAAAACAGAACCGGCCGAGTAGGGGGCGAACCATGGCAATTCTAAGAGTCAAAGATGTCAGCAAGCGCTTCGGTGGTCTCAAGGCGCTGACGGATGTAAACCTCAATGTCGAAGAGAACTCGGTCCACGCCATCATCGGTCCCAACGGTGCAGGTAAGTCGACGCTGTTGAATTGTTTGGTGGGCAAGCTGATGCCGGACACCGGGTCCGTTTTGTTCAACAACAATTCGGTACTTGGGTTGGAGCCGTTCCAGATTAACCAGATGGGCATCAGCCGCGTGTTTCAGACGCCCGAGATATTTGGCGAGCTGACGGTGATGGAAAACATGTTGATCCCGATCTTCGCAATGCGGGATGGGGCTTTTCGGATGCATGCCTATGAGACCATCGCCAATGAAAAGGCGGTTGTGGAACAGGCCGAGGCGATGCTGGAAGAGATGAACATGGCTGACAAACGCGAAATGCACGCCGCTTCGCTGTCTCGTGGTGACAAGCGGCGGCTAGAGATCGGCATGTGCCTCAGTCAGAACCCGCGCTTGCTGCTGTTGGACGAACCCACGGCGGGCATGGCGCGGGCTGATACCAACAATACCATTGATCTGCTGAAGCAAATCAAGGACGAGCGCGACATCACCATCGCGATCATTGAACATGACATGCACGTGGTCTTCAGCCTGGCCGAACGCATCACGGTTTTGGCGCAAGGCACACCCCTGGTTGAAGACACGCCTGAAAACATTCGTGGCAACCCAAAGGTCCGAGAGGCCTATTTGGGCGAAGCAGCGTAAGGAAAAGCTATGAACGAGAAACCTGACTTTTCGAAAAACGCGAACAGGGCCAGTACCGCACCTGCGTTTCTTTCGGTGTGGGATATGCATTCATACTACGGAGAAAGCTACATAGTTCAGGGCGTCAGCTTCAATGTACATGAAGGTGAGATTCTAGCTCTTCTTGGGCGAAACGGCGCTGGCAAGACCTCGACGCTCCGTTCCATCGCAAGGGTCGGAGAGCCGGAAGTAAGGCATGGCGAAATCTGGCTGGATCACCAACCGCTGCACAATATGACAAGCTACGAAGCGGCTGCTGCGGGTCTTGGTCTTGTCCCGGAAGATAGGCGAATTATTCCGGGCCTAACTGTCGAAGAAAACCTGCAGCTTGCGCAAATCGCGCCGCCGATTGGATGGTCGTTGGAAAGGTTATACGAGTTGTTCCCGCGCTTGGGCGAGCGCCGCAAACAAGAGGGAATTACGTTGTCCGGCGGCGAACAACAGATGCTGTCAATCGCCAGAGCACTGGCCAGAGACATCAAGGTCTTGCTTTTGGATGAGCCTTATGAAGGTTTGGCCCCTGTCATCGTCGACGAGATCGAAAAAACGCTTATTCATGTCAAGCAACAGGGCATGACCACGATCATCGTCGAACAGAACGCCGTTCGTGCTTTGGAACTGGCAGACCGGGCGATTATTCTGGATACCGGGAGCATTGTGTTTGACGGGACTGCGAACGAGGTGCTGGAAGATACCAATCTTCGGGAAGAGTATCTGGCGATATAAGTATCCTGTTTAGCCGCATGAAAAGTCTAAAGATATTAGGCTTTTCAGGTGCTTGAAATTCGCTGATTTGGGCGGTTTCGGATAAACCATTGCCCGTCTTTCAAAGACAGTCAAACCTGCTGGCCACGCACGTCACCAACCCATTCTGTGTGGGGGTTGGCCTTCACTTCCTCGAGCATTTTTAGAACTTCGGCTTTCCAACCAGCCTTGATCTTTAAGGCCAACTGAGACGGCGGGCGGTGAGCGGGTTCAAGGATCGCATATTCATACCTGAGCGGATTGTCCAAAGGCACGAACACAACCTTGTCGTTGGACAGGTTCATCTCACGTTCCGTTGCGACGGTCAGCGGATCAACTATCGTGCAGCACTGGCCCGAACTTACAAACGGAATGAGCGGTAGGAAATACTGACAGGTCACGGTCGGGTTATAATTGGCGGATATGTCCTGAAACTCTCGCCGGACTTTGCGCTGAAACGGATGGGTTGCGTATAGCCCGCCCATCGGCGTTCCGTCCAAATCGGAAATCGTAATGCTGTCCTGGGACGCAAGCGGATGATCGCAATCTATCGCGCAGAAACAGTCTGCCTGAATCAGTTCGACCGAATATTGTGCTTTTCGCCCGGCTGAATGCTCGAAATCAGCAAAGCCGAAATCGATATTCTGCGTTCCCGCAAGTTCCATAATTTGCGGAGAACTCCGCGAGGACAACGTGATTTGAATGTCCGGGTTTTCACCCACCGACTGACTGATGAACCGCGGGAACAAAAAGGCCGAAGGGCCCGGCATCGTTGCGATATTCAGGCTGCCGGAATGCCCTTTGATCAAACCCTCCATGGTGTTTGAGATCGTTGACAGGCGATCCAGAATGCCTGCGGTCTCGGCCAGAAGGTAATGCGCCTCGGGGACCGGAACCAGCCGACGTCCTTTGCGTTCAAACAATGTCAGGCCCAAAGATTTTTCGAGGTTCTTGAGGGCAAGGCTGATAGCAGGCTGCGTCCGATGCAATTTCTTGGCAGTCTGAGAGATGGAGCCGGACTCCATCACCTCGCGAAAAACGGTGAGTTGGGTGAGGTTCATGCTCAATGTATAAGTTAAAATTTAATTTTGTGAAATATAACAAATTTGTATTTATGAGAATTGCCTTTACGCTTGCAGGATCGAAGTCGGGCGAACCGAATCCGACGTTCCAACTTGGGAGATGACAATGAAACTAGTGAAATGCTTGACTGGACTGGCTTTGGCTGGCGCGCTGGCCGCACCGGCGTTGGCGCAGGACCCGACCTTTTTCCGCATCGGCACCGGCGGTGCTGGCGGAACCTACTTCCCCATCGGCGGCACCATCGCAAACGGTATCTCGGCCCCTCCGGGTTCCCGCCCCTGTGAAGAAGGCGGCCAGTGCGGTGTTCCTGGTCTGATCGCGATTGCACAATCGACCACCGCGTCGGTGTTCAACAACGCGGCTGTTCAGAACGGTGAGTTGGAAGCTGGCCTTGCGGCGGCGGATGTCACCCGCTCGATGTATCTGGGTGAGGGCAAGTTCGAGGGCAAACCGCACCCCAAGCTGCGCATTGTCGCCAATCTGTTCCCCGAAGACCTGCACCTGGTGCTGCCCGCCGGATCGACGATCAACGATCTGGGTGATCTGGAAGGCAAGCGTGTCGGTATCGCGCAGGCTGGCTCCGGCACGCAGGTTGCCGTGCTGCAGATGCTGGACGCCTGGGGTGTTAACCGTGACAACATGGACGAAGCCGAACTGAACAACAGCCAAAGCGCCGAGCGTTTGGCCGATGGTCAGCTGGACGCCTACTTCTATGCCGCAGGCTGGCCGGTTGCCGCGATGGTGCAGCTTTCCTCGACCAAGGGTATGAACCTGCATTCCTTCAGTGACGAAGATCTGGCCAAGATCAACGAGATCATTCCGGCCTATATCCCCTCGGCCATTCCGGGTGGTGTTTATGAAGGTATCGATGGCGAAACCAAGACCCCCGCGGTCAGCGCGATGCTGGTTGTGTCCTCGGACCTGTCGGATGATCTGGTCTATCAACTGACCAAGGCGATGTGGAACGACAACACACGCAAGCTGCTGGACAATGGCCATGCCAAAGGCAAGCAGATCACGCCAGATACCGCGCTGGACGGCGTCGAAGCGCTGGGCGTTCCGCTGCATCCGGGTGCCGAGAAGTTCTATAAAGAAGCCGGGCTTCTTCAGTAATCAAATCCCACCGTAACCTATCGTCCGGTGCCCCATTTCGGGGCACCGCACACTTGAATTATGCGAAATCAGGGGGCCATCATGACCGAGACCCAGAAACTTGATGACCACGAACTGACGGCCGAGGAACTTGCGGCCATCGAAGAACAGTTCGACGAAGGCGCCGCTGTTCGTCAGGTCACACCAACCACCGGTAAGGTCCTGCGCGTTGTTGCCCTGATCTTTGCGTTTTACGAATTCTTTACTGCCGGGTTCGGCCTGCCTGCCGACCACTGGCATATGGGTATCTATCTGGCCCTGCTGTTCATTCTGGTTTACGCGACCATTCCGATTATCGGGTCGCAAAGCCTGTATGCGCTCAAAGTCAGCCGGTTCCGCATCGGCAACATCCCCCTTTACGATCTGGTCTTCATGGCGCTGGGTATCATTGCCGCGCTGTACGTCGGCTTCGCCTGGCGTGGCATTCCCTTTCTGGGGATCGAGGAGCAGACGTTCCGAATGGGCAACCCAAACGGCTATGACGTGTTCCTGGGCGTCGTCATCATTCTGCTGGTGCTGGACATCGCGCGCCGCACGCTGGGTTGGGTTCTGCCGCTGATCATCTGTGTATTCATTTCATACGCGCTGCTGGGGCCGTATTTCCCCGGTCTGCTGCAACATCCCGGTGTGAACTTCAAAACTTTCGTGTCGTCGATGTATTTCCCGCAAGAGGGTATTTATGGCGTCACTCTGTGGGTTGTCTCAACCATCGTGTTCCACTTTGTCCTGTTCGGCGTGATCGCACAGCGCACAGGTCTGGGACAGCTTTTCATCGATAACGCCACGATTTTGGCGGGCCGCTATACTGGCGGTCCGGCAAAAGTGTCGGTGGTATCCTCGGCCTTCTTCGGCACGATCTCGGGTTCTTCGGTGGCCAACACCGTATCAACCGGCGCGCTGACTATCCCAAACATGAAGCGCCTAGGATACCCCGGCCATTTTGCAGGCGGGGTCGAGGCCGCGTCTTCGGCTGGTGGTCAAATTACACCGCCGATCATGGGCGCTGCGGCGTTTATCATGGCCGAGTTCCTTGAGGTTCCGTACACCACCATCGTGATTGCGGCGATCTTCCCAGCGATCCTGCACTATGTCGGCGTCTTCGCCGTTGTGCATCTGATGGCGCGTAAACTGAACCTGCAGGGTCTGGCCAAAGAGCAGTTGCCGCAGCTCAAGGCTGTCTGGGCCGAAGGCTGGGCTAATATTGTGCCTCTGATCGGTTTGCTGGTGGTTCTGTTCACCGGTTACACGCCGTTCATGTCAGCTTTCTGTGGTATCTCGCTGGCGGTGATTGCGGGCATGTCGCGGATCAAGCAACCTCCGACTTTGATCTACGCAGCCGCCTTCCTGGCCTTTGTCCTTTGGAAATTCTCGGATGGCGGATTTGATCTGACCATGACGGCCATTCTGTGCGGACTTTCGGTTGTCGCAACGCTCAACCCGCAAAAACGGATCGAAGTGCCGGAGATGCTGCAGGCGGTCGAGTTGGGCGTGAAATATTCGCTGGCCGTGGGTGCGGCTGCTGCAGCAGTGGGCATCGTGGTCGGAGTGATCAACACTACCGGCATCGGGTTCCGCATCGGGTTTATGGTGACGCAGGGCGCAGGCAATCTGGCGTCGGATCTGTACAACATGATCTCGTTTGGCAGCTTCCAACTGTTTGCGATGGAAGACCTGCAACTGTTCATCTCGCTGGTCTTCATCGCCATCGTCTGCATCCTGATGGGCGCGGGTATCCCCACCACGGCGCTGTACATCATGCTGGTGTCCGTCGCCCAGCCTGCGCTGGCGCAGCTTGGTGTCCCGCCGATCGCTAGCCACCTGTTTGTGCTGTACTATGGGGTGGTCTCGGAAATCACGCCGCCAGTCTGTACCTCGGCCTATGCGGCAGCGGCCATTGCGAACTCGAACCCGTTCCGTACCGGGCTATCTGCCTTTACGCTCGGGTTGGGCAAGGTGATTGCACCGATGGCTTTTGTCTATGCGCCGGTTCTTCTGTTTGTGTCTTCGACCGGGTTTGACCTGTGGGAATTCACCTATACGGCATCAAGCTGTATCGCCGGGGTTATCGCCCTGTCCGCAGCCGTCGTGGGATACTGGCTGAGCCCGTTGAACATGGTGTCGCGTATCCTGATGGCGGTCGCCGGGGTCATTTTCGTGGCGCCGACCCTGACTGCCGATCTGGTCGCGCTGGCCGTGGCTTCGCCAGTCATCATCACGCAGTTGATCGCCCGCAATCGCAGTCATTCGGCGGCCTGATGAAATGACAGAACAAGTCACCATTATCGGTGCCGGCATCGTCGGCATCTGCTGCGCCTTGTCGCTGCAAGAGCGTGGCATTCCGGTCCGGCTTGTCGATAGGGGCGAGCCGGGTCAGGAAACCTCGTTCGGGAATGCGGGTGTGGTGTCGCCCTGGTCGATTATCCCGCAGGCGATGCCGGGGATCTGGAAGAAGCTTCCCCAAATGCTTTTGGATCCGAAAAGCGCGCTTTCGGTGCGGCCCAATTTCTGGCCAAAGATGATCCCCTGGGGTTTACGTTTTTTGGGCAATTCCGGCGAAAAGACCGTTCGCGAAGTGTCGGATGCGATGGATCTTTTGTGTCGCCCGTCAATTGACCTGTACCGTCGGCACCTGCAAGGCACTGGCTGCGAAGATCTGATTACCGACAGCTACTATGTTCATGCGTTCCGTCGTCCCGAACAGGCTGATTTGGAAGGTCTCGACTATCTTATCCGTCAGGAAAAAGGTGGTGATCTTGAGCGTGTTGACGGGCACGAACTACTGCGTCTTGAACCTGCGCTGACGTCCGAATTCAAAGCGGCGGTGCTGATCAAAGGTCAGGCCCGTTTAACCTCGCCGGGGCGCGTTGGCGCGGTTCTGGCGGAAAAAGCCCGCACGCAGGGGGCAGAGATCGTAAAGACCGAGGTCACTGGACTGACCTTTGTCCAAGGTGGCGGATGGCATCTGTCCACACCGCAAGAAACGCTGCTCGCGCGCAACATTATTCTGGCGGCTGGCGTATGGTCTGCTGAATTTTTGAAACCGCTGGGTCTAACCGTTCCGCTTGTCGCTGAGCGGGGATACCATGTTCAGTTTCAGAACCCTGCTGCCAGCCTGAACAATTCGGTCATGGATGTGGATGCAAAGGTCGTTGCCAGCTCGATGGTCGATGGGCTTAGGGTTGCCGGAACGGCCGAGTTTGCAAAGGTCGACGCACCGGCCGATCCGCGCAAAGAAAAAATTCTGACAGAGCAAGCCAAGGCGATGGTGCCGGATCTTGATACCAGCCAGGCACAGTTCTGGATGGGTCGGCGGCCTTCATTCCCAGACAGCCTTCCTGCGATTGGGCAACTTGACGGGCAGGCCGGGCTTTTTACGGCGTTCGGGCATTCCCATTATGGCCTGATGATGGCCCCTAAAACCGGCGAACTGGTTGCCGATCTTGTGTCGGGACGCAAGCCCAACGTCGATCTGGCGCCATTTTCACCGACCCGGTTTTGAACCTGCGGCACACTCACCTTGAAAGGATTTGAATACCATGCCGATTTATGAAGGCGGTCAGAATATCTGTGGGGCCTCAATAGGCGTTCTTTGTCTTGAGAGCTATTTCCCCAAACCTCCGGGGCATATCAAGAATCCGTCCAGCCTGCCGTTTCCGGTCCTTTATGAAATGATCGACGGCGTTACTGTCCCGACCCTGCTGAACAACCCCACACCCGAGCTGCTTGACCCATTCATCAAAGGTGCGCAGAGGCTAGAAGCTGAAGGCGTACGAGCCATTACCGGCAGCTGTGGTTTTCTCGCCCTGTTTCAGAAGGAACTGGCAGCAGCAGTGTCTGTTCCTGTATTTGCGTCCAGCCTGATCCAGGTGCCTCTGGCCTTTCACATGACCGGAGCCAAGGCGCCGGTGGGCGTGGTGACCGCAGATGCATCGGCACTGACGGACCGGCATTTCGAAGGCGTCGGAGCGGCTGGTATTCCCGTGGTCGTACAAGGGTTGGAGCACACCAGTGAATTCGCCGAAGTGATCCTGCGCAACACAAGAACCCGTATGGACACCGATCTGATCGAGGCCGAATTGATGGATGCAGTGCGCAACCTGAAGCGGCAGTCGCCTGACATCCGGTCCATCGTTCTGGAATGCACCGATCTGCCGCCCTACGCCGCGCGGATTCAGCAAGAATTTCAGCTGCCAGTATTTGATCTGACGACATTGGCTCAGATGGCGCATTCCGTTGCCACGCGCAGCGCGTATTCCGGGATCATGCCCTGGACGTAAAAATCTGCAGGCCAGGCGCTTCGTGCCATATCGGAAAGGCATGGACCCCGGTCCGCAATTGCGGATATGCCAATCCTTGCAAGGGGTGACAATGACCAAGGGGGTGTGGAAGTGTCTGTCGAACTATCCATCCTGATGGTCGCCATCTGCTTAGGCGCAGTACTTCAGGTCGGGGTAGGGATCGGGTTCAGCATCATTGCAGGCCCGCCAATGATGATCATGTTGGGTACATCGACAGCCGTGCCCGTTTTATTGCTGTTGAACACCATTGTGTCCGTGGTCGCCACTGACCGGCGCATCCTTGCGATCGAACGAAAGACAACCCTCATCGGCATTGCCGGTTGCCTTGTCGGTGTGATCGCTGGCCTGGCAATCTACCCGTTTCTAAGCGACGTGTTCGTTCTGACCCTGACGGCCTGCTTGCTACTGATCGGGTTGATTACAACCCTTATCCCGTTTCACCGCGCCATTGGTACGGCGGGTTTCTCAGCCGTGTCAGGGTTATCCGGGCTTGCAACCGTTTGGGCAGCGACGCCCGGGCCCCTGATGGTGTTCGGTCTGATTGCGAAAGGTCATCAGGCCAAGGAAGTCGCGAAGCTGGTCCAACCCATTGCTCTGGTCGCCTATGGCACCGCGTTTTTGCTGCATAGTTTGTCTTCGGTGCAGACAAACCCGTTCGGGCCGCAGTTATGGGCGTTCGCTTCGGTTACTTTGGTCGGTAGCCTGATCGGCCGCGCCATCGGCCCGTACTTGCCGCAACCACTTATCACTGCTGCAATTCGGCTGGTTTCGCTGATTGCCTGCTGTGTTCTCTTTCAACGTGCCTATGCGATGGCTTATCTCTGAGGGGCAAATGATGACACGCACTGATATACTGGCCCAATTCCCACGCGCTAAGCTTATGTCCGGCCCAACGCCGCTGGAGCGCCTGAACAAAATGTCCAACGAACTGGGCATTGATCTGTGGCTGAAACGCGATGACCTGACGGGGCTTGGTTTTGGGGGAAACAAGACACGGCAGCTCGAATTCTATTTCGGTGACGCCATACAGCAAGGCGCTGATACTGTTCTGATCACAGGTGCGGTCCAATCCAACTATGTGCGTTCCGCCGCCGCAGCAGCTGCACGGTTGGGCATGCAGTCGGTCCTGCAACTGGAAGAGCGTGTGCCAGACATGGCCCCCGACTATTACACCTCGGGGAATGTTCTGTTGGCCAAAATACTCGGCGCGGAACACATGAGCTATCCTCTGGGTGAGGACGAAGCCGGCGCAGATGCAGCCCTGCATGCGCGCGCGGATGAGTTAAAGGCACAGGGGCGCAAGCCTTACGTCATTCATCTGGGGCTACATCACCCTCCGTTGGGTGCTTTGGGGTATGTCGCAGCGGGTCAGGAACTGTGCCAGCAGATGCGTGATTTTGATGCGGTTGTCGTGCCGTCGGGCAGTGGGGCGACACATGGTGGCTTGCTAACCGGCGTCGCGCTGTCAGAGGTGTCCGCGCCGGTCTTCGGTGTCTGCGTGCGTCGCGGCAAAACCCAACAGCATGCGCGCATGGAAACTGTCCTGCAAAAGCTAGCAGATTTGCTGGGCATCGAAGCGGACCCTCTGAAAGACAGAATTGAGGTTATGGACGAGGCCTTGCCCCCGGGCTACGGCAAGTTGAGCGCCATGACACAAGCCGCATTGCAAAAGATGGCCCGGACAGAAGGAATATTCCTTGATCCCGTTTATACCGCAAAGACCTTTGCGGGGTTGTTGCATTTGGTTGAAACAGGGAAAATCCAACAAGGACAGAAGGTTGTCATGCTGCATACCGGAGGATTGCCTGCGCTGTTTGGTTACCAAAGCGAGTTGTTGGGCAGCCTGCAGTAAGACGGCTTGCTGCTTATGGGGTGGCGTCTGCAAGCCAATCCATAATTTTCAAAGCAGCCGCATTGCGTTGCGCGCGCTCTGTCAGGCACACGAAGTACCCCCGTTCAGTATTTAGGCGCCGTGACGTCACCGGCGTCAATTGTCCAAGGTCAAAATGGTCCTGCAACAGTGTTTGCCATCCCAGGATCACACCATCCCCGTTCAAAGCAGCCTGCAGGTAGACCATGAAGCTAGTGAATTTCCGCTCGGACACTGGCGGGGGCGGTGTAAGGCCAGTATCTGCGAAGAACGTATTCCAGTCGTCGGTGTGATTGCCCATTGTAAGATGGAGAAGCGGGCTTTGCGCCAGGGCCGCCGGGGTGTCAAGGATGGTGTTCGCGACTTCAGGATGCGCCACTGCAACCATGGTTTCCTGAAAGATCAGGCGGTGCCTGACCCCCGGCAACCTGTCCGGTTGGTCAAACGCAATGATGATGTCGGCATCAGGCCCATATGCGTTGTTTTGGTCCCGGGAAATCAACTCGACCGAGATTTCGGGATGCGCGGTACGAAAGGCGGGCAGGCGCTTCATCAAGTAACAGCTGGCGAAGCCGATGGTGGTGTTGACGGTGACAACATCTTTGTCCGGACGGCGGCAAATCTGTTCTGCCGCGCTGCTAACCTGTAGAATGCTGCTGGCAACGGCGCGGAACAGAACTTCGCCTTCGCGTGTTAATGAGACGTTGGGGCGGGTCCGATTTAACAGTCTGACGCCAAGTTCCGTTTCAAGCGCGGCAACGCGGCGGCTGATCGCCGGTTGCTGAACATTCAGTTCTTGCGCGGCACGCGTAAAGCTGCGGTGTCGTGCAGCTGCCTCAAAAGCAGTAAGTAGTTTCCAATTTGGCGCGGCCATATCATTCCTCAATGGAATGTCGAGTATAAGGTTTTTCGATCTTCCCGGAAAAAACAAGCAGAATTAGCATTCTTGAAGAATAACAGCATTCCAAGAATGAGGTGCGTCATGAAAGTGCAGATAGCAGTTCATAGTGATCCGCAATCACGGATGCAGGCCGAAGCATTGGATCCGCCGTGCCAGACGCCGGATGAAGGTTTTTCTGAATGAAAACCACGGGTGTCATCCTGTTAAACAAAGGTGTGCCATGACCCGACCCGCCCTTTGTCGGTTGGCCCGCTTTGTGGTCGACGATCCGCTTATGCCCGACCCGGATACCCTGGCCGTGCTGCGCGATGGGGTGATCGATACGCTGGGCTGCATTCTGGCAGGTGTAAGAACCGAAGTGGCCTGCAAAACACGCGCAGCGGTGCAAGCTATGTCAGTGGAAGGCAGAACTGAGGTGTTGGGTGCCAAAATGACAACCTCGCGCCCGCATGCCGCGTTTCTGAATGCAGTTGCGGGACACGCGCTGGACTTTGACGATTGGGAACTGCCCGGCAACACGCACCCGACCGTTGTTTTATTTCCCGCGATGCTTGCCGTCATGGGGTCCAGGGCAACGGGTCGTGATCTGGCGCAAGCCTATCTGGCGGGGTTCGAAGTCATCGCACGTCTGGGTGAGGCGTTGAATTTCGAACATTACGACGCTGGCTGGCATTCTACCGCGACTTTTGGGGCTCCGGCCGCTGCTGCAGCTTGCGCGCGATTGATGGGGCTGGACGCATCGGAAACGACCCATGCGATGTCTCTCTCAATCAGTGCGATTGGTGGATATACCTGTCAGTTCGGCTCTAATGCCAAGCCGGTTCAGGCGGGGTTCGCTGCACGAGCAGGGGTCGAGGCCGCCTGTTTGGCTCGCGCCGGTGTCACCGGTCAAGCACATGTGCTGGATCATGAGCGGGGGCAGGCGGTTTTGATGGGCGGGCTTGTGCCTGATCGGTTGCAGGCGGCGCTGGGCAAACTGGGAACGGGATACGCTCTGGCCGAATACGGGCTGGTTCTGAAACCCTGGCCAAGCTGCGGGTATACCCATCGGATCATGACCTGCGCACGTCGCGTTTATGGCCGGATTGATCCGACGAAGATCACCGCGATTGACCTTTATGTGCCCGATTTTCACGCCGCCGTGCTGCCATTCGTGCAACCCAGGTCCATCCCAGAGGCTCTGTTCAGCCTGCCATTTGTAGCGGCCATGGGGTTGGTAAATGGTAATTTGACGCATGCCGATCTCACGCAGCAGGCGTGGAAGAAGCCGATGATTGAACGCCTGATTGGCAAGTCTCGCGTGCATGCTTTTGCGCCCAATCAGTCCGGTCAAAACTATTCGGCCAAGGACCCAGACCGGCTTGTGGTGACGTTCCAAGATGGGCAGATCATCGAGGAAAGCTGCAGCTTTCCCACAGGTGCGCCGCAGTCGCCGATGTCACAATCACAGCTTTGGGAGAAGTTTGCGGCCAATACCGGGCCAGTGCCCGAAAGCTGGGTCGAAAAGTTGCGGATCTGGCCCGAGCTACCTGCCGTGTCCTCGTTGTTCTGCCGTCAGGGAGAATACGCATGAGCCGCGTAAGATCAGGACGGGCCGCCCGCAAAGCTCAGCGAAAGGGTGGGGCGGGAACTGGCCCAACCACCGCGATCTGGCCGGGCATCGAAGGTGGGCGATATCGCCCAATCTCAACTGAGGGGATTGCGGCCATCCACAAAACCACACTTCGCATTCTGGCCGAGATTGGCATGGCCAACGCGACGCCCCGCTGTGTCGACACCGTCGTTGCTGCCGGGGGATTGGTTTCGGATGCTGGTCGGCTTTTGTTTCCGTCCAAGTTGGTGGAGCAAGTGTTAACAACGGTTGGCCGGGGTTTCACGTTGTACGGTCAACGGCCGGAATACGACCTTGATCCAAGCGGTACGCGCATCCACCTTGGTACCTCGGGCGCGGCGGTCCATATCGTCGACAGCGCGACAGGTGAGGTGCGCGACAGCACGCTGAAGGACCTGCACGACATGGCGCGGTTGGCCGAAGCGCTGCCCAACATTCACATGTTTCAGCGCACCGTGGTCGCCCGGGATATTCCTGACACGCATGCAATGGAGATGAGCACGGCCTTCGCCTGCGCAGCGGGTACCGCCAAGCCAATCGGAACGTCCTTCAGTTCTGCCGAAACAATGCGTGCGGCGATTGAGATGTTCCATATGATTGCGGGCGGCGAAGCGGCTTGGCGGGCAAGGCCGTTCTGCTGTGTTTCCACGTGTTTTATCGTGCCGCCCCTGACTTTTGCTGCCGAAGCACTGGGAATAATCGAATGCGCAGCCGAGACCGGGACACCGTTAAAACTGGTGTCGGCAGGGCAGGCGGGTGCGACAAGCCCCGCGCCTTTGGCGGGCGCCGTTGCTCAGCAAACAGCCGAAGTTCTGGCCGGGTTGGTCTATCTGAACCTGCTGAATCCCGGGCACCCGGCGTTATTTGGTGCCTTGCCCTTTGTCAGCGACCTACGCACCGGCGCGATGTCCGGTGGCAGTGCCGAGCAGGGCGTGCTGATGGCGGCCTGTGCGCAGATGGCGCAATATTATGGCATTCCCTGTGCGGTGAGCGCGGGGATGACGGACAGCAAGCTGCCAGACTTTCAGGCAGGGTATGAAAAGGGCATCACCGAATTGCTCAGCGCGTTGGCGGGGGCCAATCTGATTTACGAAGCCGCTGGCATGTACGGCTCGCTTCTGGCGGCGAGCAAGGAAAGTTTTGTCCTGGATAACGACCTGATTGGATCGGTGATGCGTGCGACACGCGGGTTTGAGATCACCGAGGATGCGCTCGCCTTCGATGTGATCCGCGACATGTGCCTGAACGGTCCGGGGCATTTTCTGGGCGCGAGTCAAACCCTGGGCCGCATGCAAAGCGACTATTACTATCCCGCACTTGCGGATCGGACGACACCACAGGCGTGGTCCGATGCAGGATCACCCAGTCTGATCGATACTGCACGCGTCCGGACCGACGCGATTCTTGCCGGCGATCCAACGCCCGTGTTCGGCGTAAAAACAGCAACCGACATCGCGCAGCGGTTTCCCGAGATTGGCAGATATTTTCCATGAGAATGGGCGACGAAATCGAACCTTGGGTTTCACGGCGAGAGTTGTCGCAAAGTCCGATCCAGCACCGCCCGTACCTGCGCCCCGATTTGTGGTGCTTCCGAGGCACGGGGGCCGGCGATGTTCAGAACCGACACCGGGTTTGCCTGCAGCCACTCACTGACATGCGCGGCACTGGTCGCTATTCCTTTTCTGACATCGACGGTCAGATGTAACTTTCCAGTTTCTTCAGCGAAAACAATAGTTTGCTGCGTTCCGGGGCTGATTGAGCCATCCACAAAGATCAAGGTAGCATCGCTCGATAAGACATTGCAGCGGGTGCGTTCCACAACGTCTTCGGAGTGCGTTTCGGTCAGACCGTCGAATTGGGCCGGAATCCTTCCATCCTCGTTCATGCGCCCTTTGGGGACCCAGCCACCGTATGCAAAACCGTTTTGGCGTGCGAACTCCAAAGCAGCCATATCTACGCCAGTCTGTCCACCTGAGACAATTTTCATGACTCACGCCCCTATTTGTTGTGGTCTAGATTAGTCAGGTTGCCGGTGTACCGCAAACCGGCGAAATTCAAAGGGCTGGAGGTATTCACCCCTTGCGCGAAACGGATTTTGAGCGGTTCATGGGATCGTCAAACTGTCACCTGAAGGTCGGTTTGTCGCCTTGGACGCAAATGCCGTACGGTCAGAGTGGTCCGAATTTGTCCTGCAGTTCCTGTACGGCTCTCAGGTAGTGCAAGAGGAACTGGGGGCTTACCGGGCAGTTCCCCCAACAGAACCAGAGAAGTGCCCGCATTCAAAAAGGCTAACAAGGCATGGCGACACAATCTGACAGCAAGGCGGTCTTTCTGACGGGCAGCCTGATGGGGCACGTGACCCGGATGTCCTTGACCACCAGTATTGGTCTTATGGCAATTTTCGCCGTTGATTTCGTCGACATGATTTTCATCTCGATGTTGGGAAACGATGCGCTGGCCGCAGCTGTTGGCTATGCCGGGACGCTTTTGTTCTTCACCAACTCGGTCAATGTTGGCCTTTCGATTGCGGCAGGGGCCCTGGTCGCTCGGGAACTTGGCGCCGGGCGGCACGAACAAGCCCGCCAATTCGGCACCAGTGTGGCTGTTCTGGGTGCCGTCGTCGGGTTGATCGTGTCTGTAATCGTCCTGTTCAATCTGACGTTCTTTCTGTCGCTTCTGGGCGCAGAAGGCGAGGTGCTGCGGTTGGCTGCCCGCTATACCTCGATCATTTTGCCAACCATGTGGGTGATGGCTGTGGCGATGACCGGTATGGCGGTTCTGCGCGCTTACGGAGATGCCCGGCGTTCGATGTTGGCCACGATTTATGGTGGTGTGGCAAACGCCGTGCTAGACCCGATCCTAATTTTTGCTGTCGGGCTGGGGCTGGATGGGGCGGCCATCGCATCGGTGATTGCGCGTATTTGCATGTTGATCGCGACGGTCAGACCGGCGGTGCGGGTACACCGCGGGTTTGGTCGGCCCTCTTTGCAGCAGCTTGGGGCGGATATTCGTCCGGTCAGCGCAATTGCCGTACCTGCCGTTCTGACCAATATCGCCACCCCCATCGGCAATGCCATCGTCATTCGTGAGATTGCACAGTTCGGAACGGATGCGGTGGCTGGCATGGCCGTGATCGGGCGGCTATTGCCCGTGGCATTTTCGGTCATTTTTGCCCTGTCCGGGGCCATTGGACCTATTGTCGGGCAGAATTTCGGGGCGGGGCAGTTTGACCGCGTAAAGCAGAGTTTTCTGGCCGGGGTCAAATTCACCGCTGTTTATGTCTGCCTGATGGCCGTCACCCTATTCTTATTGCGCGCGCCGATTGCCGATCTGTTTCAGGCGCAGGGGGAAACGCGCACACTGATCTACCTGTTTTGCGGGCCGCTGGCCTTGGCGTCGTTCTTTAACGGTGTGATCTTTGTTGCGAATGCCAGTTTCAACAATCTGGGTCACCCTGTGTATTCGACTTGGGTGAATTGGGGGCGGCATACTTTGGGCACATGGCCCTTTGCTGTGGCCGGTGCCTATATCGCAGGGGCACCGGGGGTCCTGCTGGGGCAGGCTTTGGGTGGCGTGATCTTTGCGGGGGTCTGCTGGGTTCTGGTCCGCCGGGTCGTATCAAAACTGGCTACGCCGCAACCGATGGACCCGTTTGCCGGGCAGACCCGATTGCAGGCGCTGTTTGGGCGGCGAGGTTGGTAGATCAATCAGTTGCCCTGATTGCGCGCCTCTAGCCGTTCCAGGTTGACAACAGTCGACAGCATCAGCCGGTCGTGGCTCCAATCCTCGGTCTGTTGGATCGAAGCGGCACCGAGGCCCAGCACCAGTGCAAACAAGATGGTCAGGCCTAGGAACATGAACGGCATAGATGAGTTAACCGAAGGCGCATCGGCCAGGGCGATTACGCGTTGCCGCAGAACCCGCTTAGCTTTGCCTCCCGTAACCAGAGCAACATTCAGCACACGCGGGCTGCCGCGCACAACTGTTCGGGCGCAATAGTCCAAAAGACAGCTGGTGTAGTCCTGCGTGTCGATGCCTTTGCGGGCAACGACCGATTGATCACAGGCCAACTCACGCAGGCGGTCGAACTGGTATTTCAAGACCAGATAGGCGGGGTTCCAGAACAGAAGGGGGCGCAGCAGTTCGAACCCCAGCTCCCACTCTACATCACCGGCGCGGATGTGTTGCAGCTCATGCGCAAGGGCAAAGCGCATTTCGTGCGGGGAATCCAGCAGATGGCTGGGCAGCACTACATGGCGTCGACGCAGGCCGCGTACAGCAAAGGGAACGGCGATGCGGTCGGACAGGCGAATGTCCACCTTGGCAGAGCGTCGCCACAGAAAGCTGGTGTTCACTGTCTCGCGGATCGACAGCCCGTCGCGGATGACGCGCAGGGTATAAATCAACGCTGCCAGCGCCAGCAGCGCAAGGATCACCAAAACAACGGGGTGATCCCCGCTGAACAACACATCGACCCAACGCTGGCGTGTGTTCAGCAAGGCTTCGAACTGGGTGGCTGGCATGGCAATGTCACCACGCAGATAGGCCGCCACGGCGATGTCACCGATGGCTACAGTGCCTTTTGCCGGGGTGTGAGTGGCCAGCACGGACACACCCAGTGCCAGAACGGGGCTGAGGACGACGCACAGGCAAAGCGCCTTGAGCGCGCGCAGTTGCGCCACAAATCCGTGGCTGAAGGATGTTCTGGACAGAATGCCTCGGGCTGCCAGCCACACAAGCGTGGCTAACCCAAGGACCAGATTCAATTCCAGATACGCGTCGAGAACCGGTTTAACCGCTGTCATTTTGCAGTCTCCTCTCTACCAGTGCTCGAATTTCCTCCAGATCGGCTTCGCTGAGCCCTGCGTCGTCAACCAAACGCGCGACCAGTGTGGCGGGCGTGTCGTCGAACAGGGTCCGCGACAGGTTTTGCAGCGACCGCGCCTGATATCTGTCCTTCTCCAGCAGCGGCGTATAGATCAGCGTCTTTCCATCCTTGCGGCTTTCGACAAATCCTTTTTCATCGAGAATACGCAGGATGGTGGCGCCAGATGTATAAGCCAGATTGCGTTCGGCTGGCAGGCGATCAAGCACGTCACGAACCGAGCCCTGACCCAGCGCCCAGAGCTCGTTCATGAACTCAAGTTCTACTTCGGTCAGCAGGTTTGTTGTTTTTTTCTTTCGCATCGGTCTTTCGTGTCGCATTTTTTAGTATGCCTGACAGACAAGCATCCTTTCGCTGTTTCGCAAAGCTTAAACTTTCCAGAAGACGAAGATGCCCCAGCCGACGGACAGAAAAAGTGGTGTCCAGACCGGCTGACCCACCAGACCAAGCCAGGCCAGAAAGATATAGGCTGATCCCAGCAGGGTGATGAACAGCCGGTCGCCCAGCGTGGTAGTCAGGCCTAAAACACCTCGTCGTTCGATGCCGTCGCGGTACTTGAAACCTTCGAGAACGCCGATCAGGGCAATGGCCGAAAAGATGCCTACGAATACGGCCAATGTGGCCGGGGTCCAGGCCATCCAGAAATCGGGCCACAGGGGTGCGGTCCAGGAAAAGCCTTTTTCCTCTTGCTGGCCGACATTGCCCCATCCGGCCTGAGCCTGTGCAAAAGCCGTCGAGGGCAGGAAGGGAAGGATGAGTAGCAATTTTCGCATTTCGAACCTCATACACGACCCATCGCGAAACCACGCGCGATGTAGTTGCGGACAAACCAGATGACGATGGCGCCGGGGATAATGGTGAGCGTTCCGGCGGCGGCCAGCAGGCCCAACTCATACCCCGCGCTGGACGCGGTGCGGGTCATCACGGCTGCGATAGGTTTGGCCTCGACCGCGGTCAGGGTTTTGGCCAGCAGCATCTCAACCCATGAGAACATGAAGCAAAAGAACGCCGCGACGCCCACGCCCGCTTTGATGTTGGGCAGGAAGATGGTCACGAAGAAACGCGGGAAGGAATAACCATCGACATAAGCCGTCTCATCCAGTTCCTTCGGGATGCCACGCATGAAGCCTTCCAAAATCCACACCGCAAGCGGTACGTTGAACAGCGTATGCGCCAACGCCACGGCCAGATACGTGTCGAACAGGTGGATCGACGAATAAAGCTGGAAAAACGGCAGGGCGAAGACCGCCGCTGGGGCCATACGGTTGGTCAGCAGCCAGAAGAACAGCTGTTTGTCACCCAGAAACCGATAGCGCGAGAACGCATAGGCGGCAGGCAAAGCCACGCAGACAGAAAGCACCGTGTTCAGAGTCACATAGGTGATCGAGTTGATGTAGCCCCAATACCATGTTGGGTCAGTGAAGATGGTGATGTAATTTTCCAACGTAAAGGTCTGGGGAAACAGGGAAAAGCCCGACAGGATTTCATTCGTGGTCTTGAAGGACATCGCCACCAGCCAATAGATCGGTAGCATCAGGAATGCGATATAGAGGATCGGGATGATGGAACGCTTTTTCATTCTGCGTCATCCTTTGTCATCAGAGTGTAGAATAGCCACGACACAAGCAGCGTGATGGCGAAATAGATCAGGCTCATCGCGGCCGCAGGACCAAGGTCAAATTGCCCCAGCGCGATCTTCACAAGGTCGATCGAAAGCAAGGTGGTCGAGTTGCCGGGGCCGCCGCCGGTCAGAACGAATGGCTCGGTGTAGATGTTGAAACTATCCATGAACCGCAACAAGACTGCGATGGTCAGAACCGTTTTCATCTTGGGCAACTGGATATAGCGGAACACCGACCACGGGGTGGCACCGTCGATCTTGGCCGCTTGGTAGTACGCATCAGGGATCGACACGAGCCCCGCATAGCACAGCAAGACCACCAGCGAGGTCCAGTGCCAGACATCCATGACGACGACAGTGATCCAAGCCGAGATTGGCTGTTGGGTCATGTCATAATTGATGCCCAAAACGTCATTCAGAAAGTAACCCAACAGGCCGATCTGGGGCAGGGTGAAGATATTCCACATCGAGCCGACCACATTCCACGGGATCAGCATCGGTAGCGCCATAAGCACCAGACAAACCGGCACCCAGAACCCTTTGCGTGGCATCGACAGGGCCACGATGATACCCAGCGGGACCTCGATGATCAGGATCAGGAAGGTGAACAGAAACTGCCGCCCCAGTGCGGCCTGGAATCGGTCAGATCGCAAGATTTGTTCAAACCAACCAAGACCTTCCCAGAAGAACTGGTTGTTGCCGAATGTTTCCTGCACCGAGTAGTTGACCACGGTCATCATCGGCACCAGCGCGTTGAACGCGACCAGCGCCAGAACGGGTAAGACAAAGAACCATGCCTTTTGGTTTTCGGTTCTCATTGCACCCGCTCCTCGGTTGCGATCCAGCCGTCACGATAGACGCGGGATTGTTCAGGTTTGAATTGCAGAAAGACTTGTGATCCGGGCTCGGGTACACTGTGTTCGGTCACAGCCTTAAGGGCCGTGTTCCCGACCATCGCACTGACAACAAAGTGGCGGCCGATATCGGCCACTTTGGTCACATGCGCCGGGATGCCGGTGTCCCCAAAGCCCACATACTCAGGGCGGATTCCCAGGTGTGTACGGCCTCCGTCACCAAGGGTGGGACCTTCCAGCATCACCTCGTGGCCTTCGAACACGGCGCGGTCGCCTTTGGCCTCGCAGGGCAGGACATTCATACCGGGTGAACCTATAAAGTGTCCGACAAATGTGTGCTGGGGGCGTTCAAACAGTTCGACTGGAGTGCCGATCTGAACCACTTCGCCTTCCTGCATTACGACGACTTCGTCCGCGAAAGTCAGCGCCTCGGTCTGGTCGTGGGTCACATAGATCATCGTGGCCTGCACGCGCTGGTGCAGTTCTTTCAGCTTTGACCGAAGTTTCCATTTCAGATGCGGGTCGATCACCGTCAGCGGTTCGTCAAACATCACCGCGTTTACATCATCGCGCACAAGACCGCGCCCCATCGAGATTTTCTGTTTGTTGTCAGGGCTCAGGCCCGATGCGCGGGTGTTGAGCATATCCGTGACGTCCAGCATTTCGGCAATCTCATCCACGCGACGTTTGATTGTCGCTGGGTCCACGCCGCGGTTTTTCAGCGGGAAGGCAAGATTTTCACCCACCGTCATCGTGTCGTAGATCACCGGGAACTGGAACACCTGCGCAATGTTGCGTTGATCGGGGGGCAGGGTGGTGACGTCGCGGTCATCGAACAGAATCTGCCCCTCGGACGGCGTCAACAGACCCGAGATGATGTTCAGCAGAGTGGACTTGCCGCAGCCCGACGGGCCGAGCAGCGCGTAGGCCCCACCATCGCGCCAGGTCACATCGATTTCCTTCAGCGCGTAATCTTCCTGGCCTTTTGGCGTTGGCATATAGCTGTGTCGTAGGTTTGAAAGTTTGATCTGTGCCATGTCAGGCCACCCTTTTGCCGTCTTGGCCGAAATACCGGCAATGCGCCGGGTTCATGTAAAAGCTGTGATCCTCACCGACCTGATAGGGATGCACACCGGCAGCCAGCGAGACCCACGCTTCATCCCCATGTTGGAAATGCGCGCTGGAATCGGAGCCGGACAGTTCAGTGACGATCACACGACCGGTCAGTTCCACATCTGCGTCCGAGGTGCGGACCGGGGTTACTCGGTGCGGACGCACAGCAACCATGTATTCTCCATCAGCCATATCCGTAACGGTCCAGCCGCCCCCGCCCGCCAGTTGCGCCTGAGCGCCAGTGACCGAGACTTGAGCCACATTGATTGGCGGGTCCGAGAACACCCGCGCAGCGGCGATGTTTTCGGGATTGCGATAGATATCAGCGGTTGGGCCGAACTGAGTAACGTGGCCGTCTTCCATCAGAGCGGTGTACCCACCTAACAGCAAGGCCTCTTCTGGTTCCGAGGTGGCATAAACCACGACGGCACCTCGACCTGCAAACAGGTCTGGTAATTGTTCGCGCAGCTCTTCGCGCAATTTGTAGTCAAGGTTCGCCAACGGTTCATCCAGGAACACGGCGCGGCTTTCTTTCGCGATGGCACGGGCCAGCGCGGTACGTTGTTGTTGCCCGCCCGACAGCTCATGCGGGCGACGGTTAAGCATCGGGCGCAATTGCAGCAGATCGGCGGCCTCTTCCACGCGGCCCTCGATCTCGGATTGCGCCATACCAGCCACGCGCAGGGGCGAGGCGATATTGTCGAAAACACTCATATGCGGGTAGTTCACGAAGAACTGGTGTACCAAGCTGATCTGACGCTTTTGCGTGTTCAGCCGTGTCACATCCTGCCCATCCATCAGAACCTTGCCCGAGGCGATCGGGTCCAGCCCGGCCATCATCTTGATCAGAGAGGTCTTGCCCGAGCCCGTCGCGCCCAACAGCACGTTGAAATGGCCCGTTTGCAGCGTCAGGTTGGTGGGTTTGATATGGATGACGTTGCCAACCCGTTTGGTGGCATCTTGTAATTCGATCATGTCCGTGAGTTCCGGTCCTTCAGTGCATCGCACTGGTCTTTGGGGTGGGGATGCCTGAACCGGCACCCCCGGGGTTTCAATGGTCTATTGAGCCTGCCAGCGCTGAACCAGTTCGTCATAGTTGACGGTCTGGCCTTGCGGTTTTTCGTTCTCAAGCTTGGCCTTTGGCGAACCCTCTTTTTCCAGCCAGAAGGCAGGATCCTGCGGGTCGTTCAGGCGTGGACCACAACCACCGTAGACACCGGCGCTTTCGTCCGCGGCCTGCATACGGGCCATGGTGATGTCCATCTCTTCAGCCAGACGGTCCATCGCCTCTTGCGGGGTAAACGCACCCGAGTTCACGTCACCGATCTGCTGCCACCAGATCTGGGCCAGCTTCGGATAGTCCGGCACGTTGATGCCGGTGGGCGACCATGCCACACGGTCAGGCGAGCGATAGAACTCGACCAGACCACCCAGCTTGGGTGCGCGCTCGGTGAAGGACTCATGATTGACCGAGCTGTCGCGGATGAAGGTCAGACCCACGTGGGACTTCTTCACATCGACAGTCTTGGAGGTCACGAACTGAGCATAGAGCCAAGCCGCCTGAGCACGATCCGCAGGGGTCGATTTCAGGAAGGTCCAAGACCCCACGTCCTGATAACCAACCTTCTGGCCTTCTTCCCAGTAGGGGCCGTGCGGGCTGGGTGCCATCCGCCACAGCGGCGTGCCCTCGTCATCCACGGTGTTGTTACCTTCGGATTTCGGCTTCACCATGTCGGCAGTAAAGGCGGTGTACCAGAAGATCTGCTGGGCGACGTTGCCTTGGCTAAGCGCTGGTAGCGACTGGTAGAAGTCATAGGACGCCGCACCCGGAGGCGCATAGGCCCGCAGCCACTCATCCCATTTGCGGATCGCATAGACCGCAGCGGGACCGTTTGCAGCGCCGCCGCGGGACACGGATGCACCAACAGGGTTACAGGTGCCCGCTTCCATGCGGATGCCCCACTCATCAACCGGAATGCCGTTCGGCTCGCCAACGTCGCCGGCACCGGCCATTGACAGCCACGCATCGGTCATACGCCAACCAAGGTCAGGTGCGCGCTTGCCGTAGTCCATGTGGCCATAGATCGCCACTCCGTCGACTTCCTTCACGTCATTGGTGAAAAATTCGGCAATGTCTTCGTAAGCCGACCAGTTGACCGGAACACCCAGGTCATAGCCGTACTTTTCTTTGAACGCGGCTTTGTTGGCTTCGTCGTCGAACCAGTCCTTGCGGAACCAGTAAAGGTTCGCGAACTGCTGGTCAGGCAGCTGGTACAGCTTGCCGTCCGGACCGGTGGTGAACTGAATGCCCATGAAGTCATCCAGATCCAGCGTCGGCGAAGTTGTCGCCGCCCAATCGCCAGCCATCATGTCGGTCAGCGGATAGGCCAGTTGCAGGCGCGAGTGGGTGCCGATCAGGTCACTGTCGTTGACATAGCCGTCATACAGATTCCGGCCGGTCTGCAGCTGGGTTTGAACCGCCTGAACCACTTCGCCTTCACCGAGGATCTGGTGGTTGACCTTGATGCCAGTGATTTCCTCGAACGCCTTGGTCAGGACCTCGGATTCGTAAGAATGTGTCGGGATGCCTTCGGACAGGACGTTGATTTCCATGCCAGCGTAAGGCTGTGCAGCTTCGATGAACCACTGCATTTCCGACATCTGTTCGTCTTTCGACAAGGTCGATGGCTGGAATTCGTCGTCGATCCAACGTTGTGCTGCGGCTTCGTCGGCCCAAACGGGACCGTGCCCCGCAATGACGGCAGCCGCCGCCACTGCGGAAAGTAGATGTCTCCGCATCTGTCTCCTCCCAAAAAATTATGGTTGTCCGGTGCTAACCGGATGACCGACAGCATCAGCGATTTTCTGCGCACCTGTCAAACTAAATTTTTAGTAAATGATAATTCAGCCGGTTTCGAAGGGTTGATTTATCCTCGGTTGCCAATTTCTGAATTCGTTGTAAGCTGTCCTTACAATTACAAAAAATGCCACTGACCACCGTGGCGAATTTACTGAAAATCTCTTTGACGCATGGGGGTAAGTGATGTCCCGAAGCCTGTTGAAGTACACGCGTGTTCTGGAAATTGTCGGTGACACGATCAAGGTTCGGGTGCCGATTGATGGCGCGCGCGACCCAGCCGTTCGCTTCAACGATCTGGCGGTGATCGAGACGGTGGATGGCCGCAAAACTCTGGCTCAGGCGATCTTAATTGATCGGGACGTGGTGACGTTGCAGGTGTTCTCGGGCACCAAGGGCATATCCACCGAGGCGACGGCGACCTTTCTTGGCCACCCAATGCAGACGCCCTATTCGGCCAACATTTTGGGGCGCGTGTTCGACGGGGCGGGGGTGGCGATCGACGGCGGACCCGACCTGACTGCCGAGCCGCGCATCGACATCGGTGGTCCGACCGTAAACCCGGCCGAGCGTGCGGTTCCCAACAAGATGATCCGCACGGATGTGCCGATGATCGACGTGTTCAACACGCTTGTCGAAAGCCAGAAAATCCCGATTTTCTCGGTTTCAGGTGAGCCGTTCAACGCCTTTCTCAGCCGAATCGGTATTCAGGCGGATGCCGATATCGTGGTGTTCGGCGGGCTGGGATTGATCTTTGATGACTATTACACGTTCCGCACCTCCTTTGAGGATGCGGGCGTGTTCTCGCGCACCGTGATGTTCGTCAATCAGGCGATGGACCCTCTGGTCGAACGCTTATTGGTGCCGGATATGGCGTTGGCCGTGGCCGAGAAATTCGCGGTGGAAGAGGGCAAGCGCGTGCTGGTTCTGATGACTGACATGACCGCTTTCGCCGATGCGATGAAAGAAGTGGGGATCAGTCAGGAACGCGTTCCATCGCAGCGCGGATATATGGGTGACCTCTATTCGCAGTTGGCGCGCCGGTACGAAAAGGCGTGTGATTTCGCCAAGGGCGGGTCGGTCACCGTGTTGACCGTGACGACAATGCCAGGCAATGACGTGACCCATCCGGTGCCGGACAACACGGGCTATATCACCGAAGGCCAGATTTACCTGCATTCGGGTGTGATCGACCCGTTCGGCAGCCTGTCGCGCCTCAAGCAGAATGTAGTTGGTAAGACAACCCGCGAAGACCACGGGCAGATTATGAACACGATGATCCGGTTTTATTCGGAAAGCCGGGACGCCGCGCAGAAGCAGGCGATGGCCTTTGACCTGTCGGATTACGATCACCAACTGCTGAAGTTTGGCGCGCTGTTCCGTAAGCGTTTCATGGATATCAACGTCTCGATCCCGCTGGAGGATGCGCTTGATCTGGGCTGGAAAACCCTGGCTGAGTGTTTTGCCCCAGAACAATTGCTGATGAAGCAATCTCTGGTCGACAAATATTTCCCAAAGGATGCCGATGGCGCGGTTGCAGCTGAATAAATCGTCGCTCGCCCGCGAGCAGACGCAGCTGAAAAGCTATGAGCGGTTCCTGCCGTCACTGGACCTCAAGCGCCAGCAATTGATGGCGGAACGTGTGAAAGCCCGTGAGGAGGTGAGGCGGCTGGAGGACGAGGTGCAAGAGCTGGCCCAGCAGGTGGGGGCAAAGCTGCCAATGCTGGCACAGCAAAGCATCGATCTGGACGGGCTGGTGGAACTGAAAGACTACAGGGTCAAAGAGGTCAACGTGGTGGGCGTCAAGATGCCTGATCTGGACCGGATCGAGGTTGCTGTGCGCCCTTATTCGCTGTTGGCAAAACCCCATTGGGTGGATGCCGCGGCGCAGTTGCTGCATGATATGATCGAGGCGCGCCTGCGGGTCAAAGTGGCCGAAGAGCGGGTCAGGATTTTCGACAAGGCCGTTGCCACGATCACGCAGCGGGTGAACCTGTTCGAAAAGGTTCTGATCCCGCGCGCCAAGGCCAATATCAAGAAGATCCGCATCTACCTGAGTGATGAGCAGATGCAGGCCGTCGTCCGCTCGAAAATCTCCAAGCGTAAACATGCGCAAGAGGCGGCGTCATGAGTATCGCCCGCCTCAAAAAGCTCTCGTTGGTAGGACGAGCAGCGCAGAAAACCGAAACGCTTGAGGCTTTGCAGGAACTGGGGTGCATGCATGTATTGCCACTGGCCCCGCCACCATCTGAGCCGGAAAAGATCAGCGCGCGCGGTGCAAGAGATGCCTATAAGGCGTTGCGATTCCTGACAGATGTACCTGAGCCACGCCGCCAAATTCAGCGCGACACGGACTTTAATATGGATCAGTTCGTCAAGGATGTGCGCGACCTGATGCAACGCAGCCGCGACATGACAGACAGGCGGGATTTTCTGGCCGATCGCATTGCGAAGGTGCGGCCGTGGGGCGATCTGGATTTTCCGCCCGATGACGTTCTGGCGGGCAACCGGCTATGGTTCTACCAACTGCCGTTAAAGCGTCGAGATGCTTTGAATGACCTGACGCTGCCCTGGGCGATTCTGGAGCATGATCATCGGTTTATCTATGCGGTCCTGATCTCGTCGGATGAGCCCGCCGACGACATTCTGCCAGTACCGCGCACCCATACGGGGTCACTGCCCATTCATGAGCTTGAGGCCCAGTTGGAAGAGGCGGAAATTGCCATCGAAGCGCTTGAGGCCGAACGGGTCGCCCAGACCCGCTACTTGACGCTGATGCGGCGTAACCTCTCGGTGGCTGAGAGCGCGGCAGAGCTTGCCCATGCGACGCAGAAAGTGCGCGACGAAGAGGCGATGTTTGCCCTTCAGGGCTGGGTGCCAGAAGATCGCGTTGATGCCGTGTTGGACATGGCGAAGGGTAAGGACGCCGCGATTCTGATCGAGGACCCAGGCCCCGAAGACTCGCCACCCACTCTGTTGGAGCAGCCGGAAAAACGTAACGCTGCCGTAGATTTGGCGCTGTTTTATCAAGTTCCAGGTTACAAAGATTGGGACCCAAGCGTCATCGTCGCCGTGTCCTTCGCGTTCTTCTTTGCCATGATTGTAGCTGATGCAGGGTACGGCGCGACCATACTGCTGGGCTTGCTGCTGTTTTGGAAACGAATGGACGGAACTGCCGGGCAGAAATCATGGCGTCGGTACGGATTGATCATTTCGGGCGCGACGATTGTATATGGCGTTCTGGTGGGCAGTTATTTCGGTGTGTCACCGCCGGAAGGGTCGATCCTCGCCAAGGTGAAACTGCTCGATCTGAACAATTTTGGTGCCATGATGATGGTCTCGATTGTTGTGGGAGTTCTGCATCTGGTGCTGGCCAATGCACTGGCCGCCCACGCTGCCTGGGGACAGCGCAATGCGATTGCCAATCTGGGGTGGATCGCTGCACTGATTGGCGGATTTGTTTTGTGGCTCAGCTATGTGAAGGGAAACTCTGCAACACCCGGTGCGGTGATCCTTAGCGCGGGCGTTCTGGCGATCCTTTGGTTTTCCAGCGATCGCCAGATCAACAAGCCAATCGATTGGTTATGGCGTCTGATTGGCGGCATCCAAGCCCTGGCCGGAGCGATGGGGGCGTTTGGTGACGTACTCAGTTATATGCGCCTGTTCGCGCTGGGCTTGGCCTCGGCCTCGCTGGCGATCACATTCAACGATCTGGCGGTGTCAGTGATGCACGCGCTGAAGGGACCCGGGATCCTGTTCGCTCTGCTGATCCTGATCGTCGGTCACGCCCTGAACTTCGCCCTCGCGATGATGAGCGGCGTCGTCCACGGGCTGCGTCTCAATTACATCGAATTCTTTAAATGGGGTTTGCCGGATGAAGGCATCGTCTTTCGCCCGTTTGCCCGCAAGGAGGTTCAGGAATGAATGAGCTTGTTCTTACATTGGGTTGGCTGGGGATTTACGCACCGATGGCACTGGGGGCGGCGGCAAGCGCCATTGGCTGCTCCATTGCTGGTATGGCCAGCATCGGCGCCATGACCGAGACCGAGGGGGGCTATGGCCGGTTCGTCGGCGTTTCGGCCTTTCCTTCGACCATGGTTATCTATGGCATCGTCATCATGTTCACCCTGAACCGTGAGGTGACGCCTGAAAATGCGGGTGGGTTGTTTGGGATCGGCATCTTGTCGGGCATCGCCTTGATGTATTGCGGTATCTGGCAGGGCCGGGCCTGTGCCGCAGCGATCAATGCAACTAAGGAAAAGCCGGAAATCTTCGGGCTGTCGCTGGCACCTGCTGCAATTATCGAAGGCTTTGGCGTCTTTGCCTTCGTCTTTGCCTTGGTCATTAGCGCGGGGATAAGCTGATGGCGCAGGATGGCATGATTTCTCACGGTGTTGACGCGCTGATCGACAAGCTGCGCAATGATGGGGTGGCCGCTGGCCAGGCGGATGCAGAGAAACTGCGCGCCGATGCCAAGGCCGAAGCGGTGAAGATACTGGCCGACGCCAAAAGCGAGGCGGACGCGTATCAAAAGAAAGCCCGCACGGATTCTGACAACTACCGCGCAGCGGGCGAAGAGGCGCTGAACACTGCCATGCGGGATGCGGTGCTGACCATGAAAGCCGGGCTGACGGACCGCTTTCGCGAAGATGTCGAACGTCTGGTCACCAAGGAAATGGCTGATCCAGACCTGCTGAAGCAGATGATACTCGAAGTTGTGGGCCGTGCGGCAGAAGGCGCCAATCTGGACGGAAAGGTAGAAGTCATTTTGCCCGCCAAGATCGCTACGCAAGAGGATATCAAACAGAATGCCGACGATATCCAATCTGGCAAGCTCACCAAATACGTATTGGGCCTGACCGCTGAAATGCTGCGCGAGCAGGTCGAACTGCACGCCTCGGATGATGCCGAGGGTGGCATACGGGTGCGGGCGGACGATCAAGGCGTGGCTTTGGATCTGACGGATAAAGCGGTGGCCTCGTTGCTGATGGAGCATCTACAGCCGCGTTTCCGGGCCGTTCTGGAGGGGGTGATCCGTTAGGATGCCAAACCCTGACGCCTATATCGCGCTGATCAGCAGCTTACCGGGGTCGGAGCGGTTGTTTGTCGCCAAACAGCCGCCCTTGTCGCGGTTGCGGCTGGATCGACGTTTAACGGCGCTGACACCCGAGGATGCGCGCGTTTTGAAGGTGTTGGAGCATGCTTTGAACTGGGGCGACTACGACATCGGGGTAACCGACGCGCAGGCCATTGGGCGCTGCAACGAGGCGTTGCACGATATCTCGCAGCCCACCTTGCGCAAGATGCTTATTGAGCGGATGGACTTGCGTACTGTAGTGGCCGCGCTGCGCCTGCGCAAACAGGGGGTCAGCCCACCTGCCGGATCGTTCGGTATGGGGCGTTGGGTCCGACATATCCCTGCCAATTGGAATGATCCGAGCTTTCGATTGGAAGGTCCGATGCCTTGGATCAAGGAGGCCCAGCAACTATTGGACGCTGCAGATCCTTTGGGCTTGGAGCGGCTGCTCTTGTCGGTCAGCCACAAGCAGCTGAAACGCCACGCTGCCCGCCATTATTTCGATTTCGAAGCAGTGGTGATCTACGTGCTGATCTGGAACATTTTCGACCGCTGGGCGCAAAGCAATGCGCAGGAGGCGGCCAAAAGATTTGAGCATCTGGCCCAGCAGGCCATGGCTAATGTCGCCGATATCGATTTTGACGGAGCAAACGCATGACCGCCCCAACCTCTGCCAAACAGACCGCCACCGCCCGTGTCGTCTCGGTGCAAGAGGGGTTGGTGCAGATACGGGCCAACCATGACGCCTCGGGGCAACCTGGGCAGTTGGTCAAGAACGAAGTGGTCTTTATTCTGCCAACACGCCCCGGGCCAGGTGGGCGGCAGGAACGCCTGAAGGCCGAGGTGCTGCGGGTGCGTGGTGATACGGCGGATGTGCAGGTCTATGAAAGCACCGACGGGGTTGCCGTGGGCGACCTGGTCGAACAATCTGGCCAATTGCTGTCGGTCGAGCTGGGGCCGGGTTTGTTGGGGCAGGTGTTCGACGGGTTGCAATCGCCTTTGCCCAAAGTAGCGGCTGATTTTGGCACCTTCCTGCCCCGCGGGGCGGATGTGGCACCGCTGGACGATCAGGCAAAATGGTCGTTCAGCCCTTCGATCAAGGTCGGGGATACGGTGACGGCCGGTGACAGCATCGGAACGGTCCCCGAGGGACATTTCACCCACAAGATCATGCTGCCGTTTAACTGGATGGGTGATTACAAGGTCATCTGGGTACAAAAAGGCGCGGCCACGATCCACGACATAGTGGCCCGTCTGGAAGATGAGCAAGGCGGCGAACACACGCTGACCTTATGCCAGAAATGGCCAGTGCGGCGGCCTTTATCGGAAAGCATTCTGAAACGCGCGCTGTCCGAGCGGTTGTATCCGACCGAACCGGTCCTGACCTCTCAGCGCCTGATCGACACGTTCTTTCCCATCGCACGCGGGGGGACGGCCTGTATTCCTGGGCCGTTTGGGGCGGGCAAAACCGTTCTGCAAAACCTGATCGCGCGCAATGCCAAGGTGGATATCGTCCTTGTCGTAGCCTGTGGCGAACGTGCGGGTGAAGTGGTTGAGACGATCCATGAGTTTCCCAAGATGACCGACCCAACCACGGGTGGCAGTCTGATGGATCGTACGATCATCATCTGCAACACGTCGTCCATGCCGGTTGCCGCGCGCGAGGCCTCGATCTTCACCGGTATTACGCTGGGCGAATACTATCGACAGATGGGCTATGACGTGTTGCTGATTGCCGACAGTACCAGCCGCTGGGCGCAAGCGATGCGCGAAACATCCGGAAAACTTGAAGAAATCCCGGGCGAAGAGGGTTTTCCTGCCTATCTGGAAAGCTCGATCAAGGGACTGTATGAGCGTGCCGGAGCAATGAAAACCAATGACGGCGATTTGGGCAGCCTTACCTTGATCGGAACCGTCTCCCCCGCCGGCGGCAACTTTGACGAGCCGGTCACGCAATCGACCCTGTCCACAGTGAAATGTTTCCTCGGCCTGTCTTCGGAACGCGCCTACAAGCGGTTTTATCCTGCGGTCGATCCGATGCTCAGTTGGTCGCGCTATACGGATCAATTGTCCGACTGGTACGACAAAAACGCCGAACCGGGTTGGACCGGCAAGGTCCGCGATTTGCTGGCCTTGATCGAAAAAGGCGAACAGGTCGATCAGATGATGCAGGTGACGGGGGAAGAGGGCGTCACGATCCAAGATTTCGTAACCCAGCAAAAAGCGCTGTTTGTGGATATGGTTTATCTGCAGCAGGATGCGTTTGACAAAGTGGACGCGACGGTGCCGCTGGAACGTCAGAAAATGACCTTCAAGCTGGTCTACGACGTGACCCAATCAACTGCGGAGTTCGCTGACAAGGCCGAGGTTCGGCAGGTGTTTACGCAGGTCACAGGATTGATGAAGAACTTTCACTATGCGGCGGAAAACACACCGGAATTCAAGTCGACCTGGGGGCAGATACAAAATCTGTGCCGCGAGAAGTTTGGTGTCTAAATAGGGAAGTGGTAGCCCGTAGGGGAATCGAACCCCTCTTTCCAGGTTGAAAACCTGGCGTCCTAACCGATAGACGAACGGGCCATTTGGTATGGCGCAAGCACAAGTGGTAGCCCGTAGGGGAATCGAACCCCTCTTTCCAGGTTGAAAACCTGGCGTCCTAACCGATAGACGAACGGGCCACGCTGGCTTGTGGAGGGCCTTTTACGGTTTCACCCGGACCCCCGCAAGCCGAAAAATGCAAGGATGGGAAAGTTTTTTCCCAGACCCGAAATCGGGCTTAAATCGCCTCTGCTGCGTCTTCCAGCCGAAGTTGCACACTTTGGCGTCCACCCCATGAGTTCACCTCTAGCCGCCCGGCGAAATGAAAGCGCGCGCCGCCGTGATTTGACAGCTTTTCGCCCATCGGACCGTCAAAGGCCCCAAAGGCAATTGCATCCAGACCGCCGCCAACACCGTCGGACAGGGACAGTTTCAGATGGGATTCACCAACGCGTTTGGCAAAACGCACCTGCAGGTCGGGCAGCGCATATCGCGGGGCTGGGGCGCTGGCCCCGAACGGACCTGCCTTTTCGATCTGTTCGATCAGATCAATAGTGGCTGCACCAGGCATCAGGGTGCCATCCAGTTTCAAATCGGCCGGACCGCCGTCACCCGCGCCTTGCTTGGCCAGCAATTCGCTGAGCCGCGCCATGGCAGGTTCCAACTGGTCGCGCATCACGGTCAGACCCGCCGCCATCTTGTGACCGCCGCCTTTGACCAGCAACCCTTCGGCGGCAAGCCTCTGGATCGACGCACCCAGATCAACGCCCGAGATCGAACGGCCCGAGCCTTTGCCCTCATCCCCGTCGAAACCGATGACAATCGCGGGGCGGTTGGCGTTCTCCTTCAGGCGTGAGGCCACGATGCCGACCACACCGGGGTGCCAGCCTTCACCCGCAGCCCAAACCAGCGGCGCATCCAGACCACGTTCCTCGGCCTGCTCTAACGCTGCGGCACGTACGGCGTTTTCGATGTCACGACGCTCGGTGTTCAATTCATCCAAGCGTTGCGAGAGCGCCTGCGCCTCATGCATCGATTCTGTGCTAAGCAACCGCGCGCCGAGGTCCGCCTGACCAATGCGCCCGCCCGCGTTCACGCGCGGACCCAGCAGAAACCCCAGGTGATAGCTGTTAGGCGCCGAGTCCATGCGCGCCACATCCGACAGCGCCACAAGACCGGGCCTTTGCCGTTGGGCCATAACCTTCAGGCCTTGTCGCACAAGCGCCCGGTTTGCCCCGATCAGCGGGGCCACATCAGCCACGGTCGCCAGCGCCACGAGATCCAGCAGACCAATCAAGTCAGGCCCGTTTACACCTGCCTCACGCAGTTGACGTCCGGCTTCGACCAGCATCAGAAACACGACACCGGCGGCGCAGAGAAAGCCCAGATCGCCGCTTTCATCCTGCCGGTTAGGGTTCACCACGGCGGCACAATCGGGCAGAGTTTCGCCGCCCAAGTGGTGATCCAACACGATCACATCCGCGCCCTTGGCGGCTGCAATCGGTTCGTGACTCAGCGTGCCACAATCGACGCAGATGATCAGGTCATGCGTGGCGGCCAGTTCCTGCATCGCGGGCACGTTGGGGCCATAGCCCTCGTCAATTCGGTCGGGCACGTACAATGTAGCCTGCAGGCCCATCTGCCGCAGCCAAACCAGCAGCAAAGCCGCAGAACTGGCGCCATCTACGTCATAGTCCGCGAACACTGCGATCCGCTCATTGTTCGTGACCGCTGACAGGAATCGCGTTGCGGCTTTTTCCATATCCTTCATGTCGCGCGGGTCAGGCAGCAGTTCTTTCAGTTTGGGTTCCAGAAACCCGGACGCCTCCATAGCAGAGACGCCGCGTCGCGCCAGAACCTGACACACCGCGCGGGGCAGACCGGCCTGTTGGATCAGCATTTCCGCGGCCCGCTCAACATCGGGCACTGGGCCGACCCAACGTCGCCCGGATAGTGACTGCTCAACCCCAAGATAACTCATGGTGTGCCTCTTATGCGCCAAGGCCGGACCCTCTCGGATCCGGCCTCTTCATCTTTTTCCAAATACTCTCGCCGAAGGCAATGGCGCAAGCCATCACGCTTTGTCGTGGGGCCACATCGGCGTGCGATACGACATGCGGCGGACCGAGCCGGTTTTCGACCGCATCAGCAGCGTGGTGGTTTCGACCCAGCCGGGTTCGCGCTTGATGCGCGGCAACAGCGAACCGCCGGTGACACCGGTGGCAGCAAAAATTACGTCGGCGGTGACCATTTCGTCGCGGGAATAAACGCGATCCAGATCGGTGATGCCTGCCTTGGCGGCGCGGCCGCGTTCGTCATCGTTGCGGAACAACAGGCGGCCAAAGATCTGACCGCCCATGCATTTAAGCGCAGCTGCAGCCAGAACGCCTTCGGGCGCGCCACCCGAACCCATATACATGTCGATGCCGGTCTCTTCGCTTTCGGCACAGTGCATGACACCGGCCACGTCACCATCGGTGATCAGGCGGATCGAGGCGCCGGTTTCACGGACTTCAGCGATCATCGCTTCGTGACGGGGACGCTCCAGAATGCAGACGGTGATATCGGCAGGCTCACAACCCTTGGCCTTGGCCAGTGCTTCGACCCGTTCGCGGGGCGACATGTCCAGATTGACCACACCTTCGGCGAACCCCGGACCAATGGCCAGCTTGTCCATGTAAACGTCCGGCGCATGCAACATCGAGCCGCGCGGGCCCATGGCGATCACGGTCAGCGCATTTGGCATGTCCTTGGCGGTCAAGGTGGTGCCTTCCAGCGGGTCCAGCGCGATATCCACACCAGGTCCGTTTCCGGTGCCGACTTCTTCGCCGATATACAGCATCGGCGCTTCGTCGCGTTCACCTTCGCCGATAACAACCACACCCGCGATATCCAGCAGGTTCAGCTGTTCGCGCATGGCGTTTACTGCTGCCTGATCGGCAGCTTTTTCGTCGCCACGCCCAACCAGAGAGGCGGACGCCAGTGCGGCCTGTTCTGCGACCCGCGCAAGGCCCAGAGACAACAGTCGGTCGTTGAAATCAATCTTGGCAGCACTCATTTTTCACTATCCTCAGGTCAGTATCGGCGTTTTCTTCGGCATAGCCTGCGTCTTGGGCAGGCCGCAAGGGTCAAACCTCTTCGATGCGCAATGCAACTGGCTCATCCGCCACCACATCGGTGTCCCGTAGCCCGTTCAGGGCAACGTCCAGCGTGGCGCGCGTGGTTTTGTGGGTGACGATCAGAACCGGAGCGGTGCTTTCCGTATGCCCGTATTGGCGCATCCGGTCGATTGAAACACCTGCATCGCCCAGAATAGCCGCCACTTTGGCCAGCGCTCCAGGTTTATCGAAGAGGGCAAGCCGCAGATAATAGGGGGCGGGCAGTCCGGTCACCGCAGGCTTGGCATCTTGCAACGAGGTTGCGGGGCGACCAAAGGTCGGGATTTGCAGCCCGCGTGCCAGATCGCAGACATCGCCCATCACTGCGCTTGCCGTAGGGCCTTCGCCAGCTCCGGGGCCGCGCAGCACGACTTGCTCGACCGCGTCGCCCTCGATCACCACCATGTTTGTGCCGCCTTCCAACTGCCCCAAGGGCGAGCTGCTGGGCACAAGGCACGGCTGCATACGCTGTTCCAAACCACGGGCCGAGCGTTGCGCGACGCCCAGCAGTTTGATGCGATAGCCCATATCGGCGGCTTGATGAATGTCTTCCAGGGTGATCTGCTGAATGCCTTCGATCTGGATTCCATCGAAGTTCGGCTTGGTGCCAAAAGCGATCGAAGACAACAACGCCAGCTTATGCGCCGCGTCGATGCCGCCAACGTCCAGGTTCGGATCGGCCTCAAGGTACCCAAGCTGCGCGCATTCTTCGAACAGCGCGTTATAGCCCAGCTCCTGCGATTGCATGCGGGTCAGGATATAATTGCAGGTTCCGTTCATCACGCCCATGACGCGGGTGATCTCATTTCCGGCCAGCCCTTCGGTCAGCGACTTGATCACCGGGATACCGCCTGCAACGGCGGCCTCGAACCGGATGACACGACCAGCTGCTTCGGCCTTTTCGGCTAGGTCCTGACCGTGGATCGCCAGCAGCGCCTTATTGGCGGTCACCACGTCCTTGCCAGTGGCCAGCGCCGCCTCGACCGAGGCTTTGGCCGGGCCGTTTTCGCCGCCGATCAGTTCGACAAACACATCGATGTCATTGCGCTTCGCCAACGCCACGGGATCGGTTTCCCAGGCGTAGTCCGACAGGTTCACACCGCGATCCTTATTCGCATCGCGCGCCGAAACGGCAACGATCTCGACAGATCGGCCCGTGCGTGCCTGCAGCAGGTCTGCGTGGCGGCGGATGATCTTTACGACACCCACGCCAACCGTTCCCAAGCCCGCAATTCCCAGCCGCAGCGCCTGTGTCATCCCGTGGGTTCCTTTCCGCTCGAAATTTCCGTGGTTTCGGGCCTTTTGCCCGTTCAGCGCTGCCTTAGCGGGTTCAGCGCTAGGGTGCAATGCGTACCGGTCCCGGATGGGGCTTAATCGTAGGGGCTTAGTTGATTTCCGCGTTCTGGAGTTCTTCTGACTTTTTCTCAAGTTCCTCACGCCGCGCAATCAAGTCTTCTTCGACCACTGCGGCCTCGTTCACCGGATCAACGGCGGGGCCCAGTTTTTCCTGCAGCGGGATAAGCTTAGGATAGCGTGCCGACTCCAGCTCCGGCAACTCGCGCCCTTCCAATTCTGGAATATCGGTGCATCCGGCACATGCGAGCATCAGTATCAGCAAAGGCAGGGGTTTCATGCAGAACTCTTTCAACATCAACTGAAACTGTGATGCACCTTTTAGTGGTTTGGTTCAAGCGGGGTTCTATCTGAACAAACGTTCAGATACGGTGTGGGAATGGCACGTACGCAAGGTTCACATTCCGATATTACCGGCCCACGCATCCGCAAGGCGGCGCTGGGTTTGTTCGCCCGTCACGGCTATGCGGCCGTCTCGATGCGCCAGATCGCGTCCGAGGTCGGGGTGCAGGCAGGGGCTCTGTATAACTACACGCCGGATAAACAAAGCCTGCTATACCGTCTGATGCACGAACACATGCAAGAGCTGCTTTTGGCTTATGACGACCTTGACCATCCTGCCGATGCGTCCGAGGCGTTGCGCCAGTTCGTAGGGTTTCATATCCGCTTTCACCTGGAGCGCCCAGATGAGGTGTTCATTGCCTATATGGAATTGCGCAACCTGACACCGGAAAACTTCTCGGAAATCGAGGCCTTGCGCCGCAGCTATGAAAACGCGCTAGAGACCATCTTGCGCAGCGGGCAGCAGGGCGGGGTGTTCGATATCGCGGATACCAAGATCGCCACCCTCGCCGTCATTGCCATGCTGAACGGGGTGATGACTTGGTATCGCGCAGGTGGACGCTTGTCGCTGGACGAAGTCGAGCAGGTCTATTGGGACATGGTGCGTCGGTCGGTCTCCACCTAGTGAGCCGGTCGAATGAACGTGCCATTACGCAATTCGCGAAAGGCCTGTTTCAATTCAGACTGAGTATTCATGACAATTGGCCCATGCCAAGCTACAGGTTCGGTAATCGGTGCCCCAGAGATCAAAAGGAATCGCACGCCTTCAGCGCCGGCCTGCACCGTGATCTCATCGCCGCTGCCAAAGCGGACAAGCGTGCGATCGCCGGACATGTCCCGAATGTTAACTTCTTGCCCGGCAATCTCTTTTTCCAGCAGAACGCCGGTTGGTTGCGAGGCATCGGCAAACGCAGCCTGACCTTCAAACACATATGCGAAAGCACGGCGATAGGTATCTATCCGGAATGTTTTCTTGACCCCTGCGGGGATTTGAATGTCCAGGTATTGCGGGTCGGCTGCGATCCCATCGACCGGACCGGTCTTGCCCCAGAACTCTCCTACAATCACACGCACAGTTGTTCCGTCATCATCAGTGATTTCCGGGATGTCCTTGCTTTGCACATCTTGATAGCGCGGCGCAGTCATTTTCTGTGCCGAGGGCAGGTTGCCCCACAACTGGAAACCATGCATTTGGCCAGCGGCGTTACCCGTCGGCATTTCCTGATGCAAAATCCCAGACCCGGCTGTCATCCACTGCACATCTCCGGCGCCCAATGTCCCGCTGTTGCCCAATGAGTCCGAGTGGTCAACCGTGCCAGCCAGAACATAGGTGATCGTTTCGATTCCACGATGAGGGTGCCATGGGAAACCCGCTTGATAATCCTGCGGGTTCTCATTGCGAAAGTCGTCAAACAGCAAGAAGGGATCCAGTTCAGTCGGGTCCTGAAACCCGAACGCGCGGTGCAGTTTTACGCCCGCGCCCTCAAGCGTTGGTGTGGATTTACGGGTTTCCAAAACCGGTCGTAGGGACATTGTGACCTCCATAGCTTTGGCTTGCATGTATGATAAGCGCGGGTCGGGTCAATCAGCAGAAAAGAACGGGTGCTGTGCGGAAATCTACCCCTCTGTCCTTCCCGGAACAAAACCGTTAAACCGTGACGAAAATATCGGGGAGTCACATGCATCAAGAGGTTTTGGCCACCATCAGGCCCTCAATCGCCAGACGTTGGCTGGGCACCGGAATGTTGGGCTGTGTCGGTGTACTTGTTCTGTATGTCGCGTTGTCACATCCATCCGAACCGATATGGCTGGTTTTCCTGCTTGTGGTGGGTGGTGCGTCTTTCTGGTTGGCCTACCGAATGTGGTTCGCGACCGATGATGCGATCGAGTTGACGCAAACCGAACTCAGAACCGGGGCAGGGCGGTTGATTGCCAAAGTCGAAGATATCGAGAGCATTGACCGGGGTGTCTTTGCGTTCAAACCCTCAAACGGGTTTCTTCTAAAGACACGGCAAAGTGCCGAAAATAGCTGGGCGCCTGGCCTGTGGTGGCGATTGGGACGCCGGGTGGGTGTCGGCGGGGTAACAACGGCCGCCGAAACCAAGTTTCTGTGCGAAATACTGCAGGCTCTGGTTACGACTGGCAGCCCTGTTGAGAAACAACCCCAATAATCTGATTTTCGAAGCGCGGACGCGTGAAGATGTAGTTCTCGAATTGATAGTCGGTATCCAGCCAGGCGGGCTTGACTGTCCATTCATAATCGTTTGACGATTCCACGATAATCATCGGCTCTAGGTCGGCCATGGGTGGAAGTCGGTCGCGCAATCTGTCGATATTGCCGTTGTCCCATATCCCGGGAAATCCGCAGGTTGTTGACCATTCCACATCGTAGTAGTCGTCGCCACCGTTTTCGAAATACCGGATGAATGACACACGCAATCTCATCTCGGCGGTGCTGTTTACCATCCGTTGCATCAGGGTGTGCATGGACTCGATGTAAGTGTCAGTAACAGTGTCTTTTTCCCGCGAGAGCAGATCGCTTACCGTATACGCGGCTTTCACGTTCAAAGTGCTTTGGCGAAAGCCGTCAAAGAACGTGTAGGTCAGCGAGATCGTCATAACGAAGATCGGGAATAACAGCAGGGACTCCAGGGTGAGGCTCCCGCTCTCACGCCGTGCGGAGCTTCTCAGATACTGTCGGATTCTAGTAAGAAAACGCATTGTATCAAGGCTCCTGAACAAAAGCGGTCGTTGAAGTTAGAGAGATCACACCATCGTCACTGACTAAGGCGACTGCCATGTCTGATCCGGGGAAAACCGGATCAATCTGTGCGCAAGCGCGCAAGATCATCAACTCATTTGCCGGACCATTCGTGAATTCCCGAACGGGTTTTGTCGGTTCCGCACGGTCCGTACAGTCCGGTGACACAGGCAGCGTGACGCCAGTGAAGGCGCTCTGACGGATCATTTCCAGCTGCAAGTTACTCGTGCAATCGTCAATTACGAGGGATCTTTCGCAAATTGCATCCTTGATTTGATCGTGCGTGGGCCCTGATCCGGTCCCAAGGCGAATATCACGGACAACCATATCGACAGCACGTTCCAGCATAACTTGTTTTACGGAAACCAGTGCATATTCCACGGCGCACAGTATGACGACGAGGTACAAGGGGAACAGGATGACGAACTCAACCGCCAACCCGCCTTTCTCGGACCGTCTGAACCGTAGTATATTTTTCAGAAACCCACGGGTCATTGCGTCAACTTCAATTGTTTGATCGAAGCAGCGATGGATTCGAACACCTGTTGAAGGGTCAGATTGGCGCTGCCCAACGTCCCATCGCTGTTGACTGCATAAACTGTGCTGGGGCTGCTGGCGCAATCCTCGATGGTGGTCACGCCGACTGCAGGTGCTTCGAAGGCAATGCCGTAGACGATCACACCCTTATTTTTAGCGGCCGCACAAATATCCGAGGTGCGAATATTTTTAGTGGACGAACCGATAGAGTTATATGCACCGTAATACCAGTTGTTGATACGATTGCTGTCAAAGCGGTAGTTGTTTTCGGCGTTCCAGCGCAGAGACGCACGGTTGAACAATTCAGGATAAGTCAGGCGAATGGCATCACCATCCTCTTGATCGCCATGACGGTGGTTACGGTATTCCTGCTGACGGGACCAATAATAAACGGGCGGTTCTACGCCAGGTTCCGTAATTCTGACGCTGTATTCACCTACTTTGCCGTCCCAATGCGTGTAACCAGCGTTGAACCAGACATCCGAATTCCCGTCACGCAGATCTTCTTCCAGCCTGTATTGTGAGGTATTTTCGCCATCGGTAAACACAATGAGAATTTTTTCTACATCGTCTTCATAGTTTTTCGGACGGTCACCGAAAGTAGCAGGAACAATGGTCTCGGTCGAAGACGAGCTGACTCTCTGTGCCGACAAGTCATTTATGATGTCCTGAAAATCGGGGTCCAGCAACGCCATGCCCCACTTTACGCCGATGTCGATCGAAGTGTTGCCCTGCGCCGTAAGATCGTCGATCCGGTCATGCAATTTATCGATATCGTTTGTATGAGCGGTGATTTCACTACCGTCCCGCGTTGGGCAAGTAAGATACCTGGGTTCTTCCCATTGCGTTCTGCTTGTCCGATAGCGATCAAAATGGGCGGTGCGGTCAAACGAGGCGGTTGGGTCCAAAGCAGCCTGCCGGAAATCTGATGAGCTAAAGTTCAGGCAATGCGAGTAATTGTGTTCATTTGTTACGTTTGTGAACTTGCCCAGAATATCCTCGCCCGCGTTCACTTGCGTGGCGTAGGGGATGATCGAGATTGAAATCTTATCCGGATTTTCTTTCTCATACATTGTGTCCACGAAACTTTTAGCCGCATCGCGCAGAACCGCAATTTTGGATCGGCCTTCCGTGGCGGATGCCCGAGTCATCGAACCGGACATGTCCAGAACTAGGGAAATTTCAACAGAACCAACAGATTCTTCCGCGGTACTTGTCGCTGAGGCGGTCAAAGTGTCGATGTACACAAACCTCATGAAGTTTGTTGTGACGGTTTTATCTGCCGACGCGATCACTTTCCGAGATCCGATGCCTTCAATGACCTCGATGTCGTAGTTGACGTCACCCAACCCAGATTTCTTGATGTACTCTTCAGCCACCAGCTTGGGGTCTACATCAACTTGATCCAAGTTGGCAGCAGCAAGGACAGCGCGATCCAACGTTGCTTGCATCGTCGCTCTTTCGCGCTCGAACTTCATGATGTCGACGCCCAGACCGGTTGTCGCAAACATCATCAGAAGGCCGATAAGCACAAAAAGCGTGAATACCGCACCACCTTCGTCTTTGGCGAAACGGCGGGCGACCGAAGCCTTTTTTTTAGATCTCTTTGAGCCGCTTTGAAATACGCGCTTATTCATCTTGATGACCTCGCTGAGCAGACATCCAAACTGCTAAGGAAATATTAACTCTCAAAAATTAACGCCGAATCGTGGCGGGATTTAGGCGAAAAAGCTGCTGACTTGACTGATTTACAAGCAAAAGCGGGATAATTCGCGGGCGATGAGCGCTTCTGTCTTCGGTTGGGCGACAATATCGATACTAGGTGTCGAATTGGGCGACTCAGCGACCGTCACAGTATTTTTGATGCGTTTTTCGAGTTTTATTTCTGCTTAATTATTGATCGTTTACCCAATGGGTGCGACAAAACGTCAGAACGTAAACCGTTCGCTGGCACGGAGGATTAAATGACGGCCATTAAAGAACCCAGCTTTCGCGAGAGTGTGGACCTCATGTTCAACAGGGCAGCGTCCCTGATGGACCTGCCTCCGGGGTTGGAGGAGAAAATCCGGGTCTGCAACGCGACCTACACCGTGCGTTTCGGCGTTCGCCTGCGGGGTGAGATTCATACTTTCACCGGATATCGGTCGGTTCACTCTGAGCATATGGAGCCGGTCAAGGGCGGTATTCGCTATGCTCTGGCCGTGAATCAGGACGAAGTCGAAGCTCTGGCGGCACTGATGACTTACAAGTGTGCATTGGTTGAGACACCGTTTGGCGGCTCGAAAGGTGGCTTGTGCATTGATCCCCGGCAGTATGAAGAACATGAGTTGGAACAGATCACGCGGCGTTTTGCTTATGAATTGGCCAAGCGCGATCTGATCAACCCGTCTCAGAACGTGCCTGCGCCCGATATGGGCACGGGCGAGCGCGAGATGGCGTGGATTGCTGACCAGTTCGCACGAATGAACACAACCGATATCAATGCGCGTGCCTGTGTCACCGGCAAGCCGCTGAATGCCGGTGGTATCGCCGGACGTGTCGAAGCCACAGGGCGGGGCATTCAATACGCATTGCGTGAGTTCTTCCGCCACTCTGAGGACGTGCAGAAGGCAGGCCTGTCCGGCAAGCTGGACGGCAAACGCGTTGTCGTGCAGGGGTTGGGCAACGTGGGATATCACGCCGCAAAGTTCCTGAGTGAAGAGGACGGCTCTCGTATTGTCGGTATCGTTGAATGGGATGGTGCGCTCTATAATCCCGACGGGATTGACGTTGAATCGGTCCGGCAGTGGATCGTCAAGCATGGCGGTGTTAGCGACTATCCGGATGCAACGCATTCTGCCGAAGGTGCCGAGGTTCTGGAAGCAGACTGCGACATCCTCATTCCGGCGGCCCTTGAAGGTGTCATCAACCTATCCAACGCCGAACGGATCAAGGCACCCTTGATCATCGAGGCGGCGAATGGTCCTGTGACGGCGGGTGCGGATGAAATCCTGCGCAAAAAAGGCACCGTGATCATTCCGGACATGTACGCGAATGCCGGCGGTGTGACGGTGTCTTACTTTGAATGGGTGAAAAACCTCAGCCATATCCGCTTTGGCCGGATGCAGCGTCGTCAGGAAGAAGCCCGCCACGAGCTGATCGTCAGCGAGTTGGAGCGGCTGGATCGGTATCTGGGCGATGCGTGGTCGATGTCCCCGGACTTTAAGGCCAAATACCTCAAAGGTGCGGATGAGCTGGAATTGGTTCGTTCGGGCCTCGATGACACGATGCGCATTGCCTACCAATCCATGCGCGAGGTCTGGCACAGCCGTGATGATGTCGAAGATCTGCGGACGGCGGCTTATATCGTGGCCATTGATCGCGTCTCGAAAAGCTACCGCGCCAAAGGGCTATAACACTTTCGTCGGTGGGGTGTTTTGACGCCCCGCCGATCAAATATGGCTCCTTCGTCGAAAAGGGTGATAGCAGGTGCCGCTTCTGAGGGTTAGACTCTACGGAACTCAACTGATTCCGGAGCCGTACAATGTTTCGTCCCTTGCTCGCCTTTATCCTTTTGTCGACACCTGCAATGGCTCAGGAAACCAAGGAAGAAAGCTGTGGGTATCAAGCTGACGTCGTTCGAGCAATTCAACAGGCCCGGCTGGATCGGGTGAAAGAAGCTGACGTTGCTGAGACTATTGTGTCAAGCAATCCGCCATGGCCATCCAACTACAATTCCGCGATCCCCGGGTTAGCCCCATGGGTTTACGAGCTAAAAAAGCGAGAATTACGCAAGCAGGACCTTGGTGAAATCCTCTACCAACAATGTGTGGACAATTGGGATGAGATACAGGCCTTAAAAAACAACATCACCAACTAAGATGTCGCTGCCCCCCGGATTTCTAGATGAACTGCGCACCCGCCTGAGCTTGTCTCAGGTCGTTGGGCGCAAGGTCATGTGGGATGCCCGCAAGTCCAATCAGGGCAAAGGCGACATGTGGGCGCCATGCCCATTCCATCACGAAAAGACCGCATCCTTCCATGTCGATGACCAAAAGGGGTTCTATTATTGCTTTGGCTGTCACGCCAAAGGCGATGCGATAAGCTTCGTGAAGGAGACCGAAAATGTGTCGTTCATCGAGGCAGTTGAGATTCTGGCGCGCGAGGTCGGGATGCCGATGCCTGCGCGCGATCCCAAAGCACAGGAAAAGCAGGACCGCCGGTCGCAACTGGCCGAGGTGATGGAGCAGGCAGTGCAATTCTTCCGCCTGCAACTGAAGACCGGGGCGGGGGGGGCGGCGCGCGATTACTTGTCACGCCGCGGATTGGATGCGCAGGCGTTGGAGCGCTGGGAAATTGGCTTTGCCCCGGATGGTTGGCAGGCGCTGTGGGACCATCTGCGGGGCAAGAACGTGGCCGAGGATTTGATCCTTGGCGCGGGTTTGGCTAAGCCGTCGAACAAGGGCAAAAAGCCTTATGATACGTTCCGCAATCGGATCATGTTCCCGATCCGCGACCCGCGCGGGCGTTGCATCGCCTTTGGCGGGCGGGCGATGGACCCGGCCGACAACGCCAAATATCTGAACTCGCCCGAGACTGAGTTGTTCGACAAGGGACGCAGCCTCTATAACCACGGGCCCGCTCGGCAGTCTGCGGGCAAAGGGCTGCCCTTGGTCGTGGCCGAAGGGTACATGGACGTGATTGCTCTGGCAGAGGCTGGGTTTGGTGCCTCGGTCGCGCCGCTAGGTACCGCGATTACCGAGCATCAGTTGCAATTGCTATGGCGTATCTCGGACGAGCCGATCATTGCACTGGATGGCGATACGGCGGGTCTGCGGGCCGCCATGCGGGCGGTTGATCTGGCTCTGCCGTTGCTGGAGGCCGGGAAATCCCTGCGCTTTGCCCTGATGCCCGAAGGCAAGGACCCCGACGATCTGTTGCGTGCCGAAGGGGCAGGGGCGGTGCAGGCCGTGCTGGATGGGGCCATTCCGATGGTCAAATTACTGTGGCAGCGCGAAACCGAAGGCAAGGTCTTTGACAGCCCGGAACGTAAGGCAGCGTTGGATAAGGTGCTGAGGGACAAGATCAAACTGATCCGTGACCCTTCGATCCGCTCTCATTACGGGCAAGAGATTAAGGATCTGCGGTGGCAATTGTTCCGCCCGCAGCGGCAATCTGGGAACCGCCAATGGCAACCTCGGGGCAAGTGGCAACCGCAGAAACAGCCAGCAACGCCTGACGCGCGGGCATCGTTTTTGGCTTCGTCTGAAGGTGCCGAGATTCAACTGCGCGAAGCGGCTATTCTTGCAATTGCTGCGCTTAACCCCGAAGTCGTTGTGCAGTTTGAGCATCAATTGGAGGATATGGAGTGCCGCGATTCCGACCATGCAGCCCTGCGCCATGCGATCCTGCGGCACGCGATTGATGATCCTGACAACCTGAAAGACCACATTGCCGAAACTTTGGGGCCCCAAGCCCTTGAAAACCTGCTGGCCCTTCGCCATGTCGCAGTAATCCCTTGTGTGTACAAACCAGGCGACGTTGAAAAGGCCGAGATGACGCTGGCCGAGGAACTCGCAAAGATCAAAGCGCTCCGGGGGTTGGATGCTGAGATTGCCGAAGCTGCAGAGGAACTGTCCGATCTGGCCGATGAGGCGTTGACGTACCGATTGGCGCAAGCCGCCGAAGAACGCAACCGCACAAGCCGCAGCCAGAACGAGGACAGGGCCGTTTTCGACATCGCCGACAATGGCGCGCGGATCAACCGCGACGAGAAAGATGCGTTCAAGGCAATCATGTCGGGCATCAATTTTGAACGGAAACGCCGGTGAAGTGGTGTTTTCGTAAGGCACTGGAAAAGAAAAACAGGTAAACGGGTGGCCGAATCACTTCTACGCGCTAATGATTCGGTTGAAACGAATCACCCATCCCTGCAGGAGCATTGAATGGCCGCCAAGGATACGAACGAAGACCGCAAATCCGACGAGCAGGAACAGGAAATCTCGTTGGACATGAGCCAGGCCAACGTCAAGAAGATGATCGCCGAGGCCCGCGAGAAAGGTTACATCACCTACGACCAGCTCAATCAGGTGCTGCCGCCTGACCAGGTCAGCTCGGAACAGATCGAAGACGTTATGTCGATGCTGTCCGAAATGGGCATCAACATCATCGAAGATGAAGAGGCCGAAGAGGAAGAGAACAAAGGCTCGACCGAACTGACCACCACGGAAAGCAACCGTGAGGTTGCGTTGTCCGGTGCTGCAACGGAAAAGCTGGACCGCACTGACGACCCCGTGCGCATGTATCTGCGCGAGATGGGCAGCGTCGAACTGCTAAGCCGTGAGGGCGAGATTGCGATCGCCAAGCGGATCGAGGCCGGTCGCAACACCATGATCGCCGGTCTGTGCGAAAGCCCGCTGACCTTCCAGGCGATTACCATCTGGCACGACGAATTGTTGTCCGAAGACATTCTGCTGCGTGACGTCATTGACCTGGAGGCCACATTTGGCAACCAGTTGGACGAAGACGGCGATGTCGAAGAACCGGTCGTCGACACGTCAGCCGTACAGGCGGCAAAGCCAGCCAAGGACAGCGGACCGGAACTGGACGCGGATGGCAATCCGATCGCCAATGATGACGATGATGACGAAGATGATCAGGCCAACATGTCTCTGGCCGCGATGGAAGCGGCCCTGAAAGATCAGGTGCTGACCACGCTGGAGCGAATCTCGACCGATTTCGCGATGCTTTCGGAAATGCAGGACAGCCGGATTTCGGCCACGCTGAACGAAGATGGCACGTTCAGCGCCAAGGACGAAGAGACCTATCAAAAGCTACGGGCCGAGATTGTTGAACTGGTGAACGGTCTTCACCTGCACAACAACCGTATCGAAGCGCTGATCGACCAGCTTTACGGTATCAACCGTCGTATCATGTCGCTGGACAGCGCGATGGTGAAGCTGGCGGACCAAGCCCGTATCAATCGTCGCGAGTTTATCGACGCTTATCGTGGCCGTGAACTGGACCCGAACTGGCTGGCCGAGATGGCTGAAAAACCCGGTCGGGGTTGGCAGATGTTCATCGAACGCTCGACTGCCAAAGTCGAGGAACTGCGCAACGATATGGCTCAGGTCGGGCAATATGTCGGTCTGGATATCCCCGAATTCCGCCGCATCGTGCAGCAAGTTCAGAAGGGTGAAAAAGAGGCGCGGCAGGCCAAGAAGGAAATGGTCGAGGCAAACCTGCGTCTGGTGATTTCGATTGCCAAAAAGTACACGAACCGCGGCCTGCAATTCCTTGATCTTATTCAGGAAGGTAACATCGGCCTGATGAAGGCGGTAGACAAGTTCGAATACCGCCGCGGCTATAAGTTCTCGACCTATGCGACCTGGTGGATTCGTCAGGCGATCACGCGCTCAATTGCGGATCAGGCCCGTACAATCCGTATTCCGGTCCACATGATCGAGACGATCAACAAGCTGGTTCGGACCGGCCGTCAGATGCTGCACGAGATCGGGCGCGAGCCGACGCCAGAAGAACTGGCTGAAAAGCTGCAAATGCCGCTGGAAAAGGTTCGCAAGGTGATGAAGATCGCCAAAGAGCCGATCAGCCTTGAGACGCCGATTGGCGACGAAGAAGACAGCCAACTGGGCGATTTCATCGAGGACAAGAATGCCGTGCTGCCGCTGGACAGCGCCATTCAGGAAAACCTCAAGGAAACGACGACACGGGTTCTTGCCTCGCTCACCCCGCGCGAAGAGCGGGTGCTGCGGATGCGTTTTGGCATCGGCATGAACACCGACCATACGCTGGAAGAGGTCGGTCAACAGTTCAGTGTGACCCGCGAACGTATCCGTCAGATCGAAGCGAAAGCATTGCGCAAGCTGAAACATCCCAGCCGGTCGCGAAAACTGCGGTCTTTCCTGGATCAATAAAACCAAGGCGCCCCGAGAGTGGCGCCTTTTTTCTTTCACCCCACGCGCTTTCACATTGTCCATTGGAAAGATCAAATTGGCGGGAAGTCACAAGGCAAGACCCCTGCACCTATTTATATCCGCATTGTCCACTCATGGGACAGGCCGGGGTGAGGCTTTGCGGCTGATGACCCCCGGCCACTTGCCATATAGCGCATCCGATTAATCCAGACGACTGCGGAAAGTGCTGGGGGCCTGACCGGTCCAGCGTTTGAAAGCGGTCGAAAAGGCCGGTTGATCGGCGTAGCCCAACGAATAGGCAATCTCGGACAGCGCCATGCCGTTGGTGATAAAGGTTTGCGCCAGATCGCATCTAAGATCGTCAACGATATCGCGATAGGTTGCCCCTTCGTCCTTGAGCCGCCGCGTGAAGGTACGCGGACTCATCCCAAGATTTGCGGCGGCCTCATCGGCGTGAATGACAGTGCCGGGCAGCGAGCGGGTAATCAGCCCTTCGACCTGTGCGCGCAGTTTTTGCTTGGGCGAGCGTCGCTCTGCCAGGACACGTTCACCATATTCCAGAAGATGCAAGCGCAGGTTTGAATCGTAGGTCGGAACCGGCAAATCCAACGAGGATACGGCAAAGACGATTTCCAGTCTCTCTGCACCGAAAACAACGGGAAACCCTGCAAGTATTTGAAATTTATCGCTGTTTCTCCCAACCTCGTGCTGAAACCGTATCTCAATGGGACGGAAATTCGATTGCGTCAGGGTGCGCATGCGGGCCAATCCGGCGAACATGAGGAATTCGGTCCGGCGGTGATACCGAGCAAAACTGGCATCCTTCCATTCGGCCTCAATAGTGGCAAAGTTTCCGGCAAGGCGCAGTGCAAAGGCTATGGCCGGGTCGATGAACATATGAAAGCGCGAGGTGTTCTCGATCACCTGCCGCAGGTCGCGCGAATACTTACTGATATACGCCGTCAGGCTAGAGGACGAAGAAAACTGCAACCCGGTCTGCGCGGCAAAGGTAATATCTCCGACGGTATCGCAGGCATAGCGTGCAAACAGGGCTTCTTGATGGGCGCTGCACGTTGTGGTCGGCGCTGCAATTCTATCCCGTGAGAGTTTACACTTTTCCAGTATACGGTCAGATGCTTCGGCGCCGTTTGTTCGTTGATCAAGCGCTTTGGTCAATAACTGAATGCGGGCGATATCAACTTCCATGGCTGTTCCACCGTGTTTTCAATCGGGTTTAATGCCGTTGTTGCGTATTGGGCGTTTGTCGATCCCATGTATTGCTTCAATGTCTGGAATTCGAATGGTTTTGGCCGGCAAACACAAGACCCAAGGTCAGACATTTTGTATTTCCCGTCCGTTGTCGGGTTAGCACCTTGTGGGGATGAGGTCAGAGCCCTGGATAAAAAACCACCAAAACCGGTGGCTCCCCGGCACATTCACGCGTTTGAAGCAGACGGCCTCATGTCGCATTGCCCGGTCCGGACCATGGTGAAAGGGTGCGGGTAGGAAAGCTAACGGGCGCAACAGATATGCCAAACTTTGCCGTCTCAGAATTGGTGGATGCTCAGGATGCCATTGTTTTTGATGGGGAATGTGTTCTGTGTTCAGGTTTTTTTCAATTCATGACGATGAGGGATAAAGCGCAGCGTTTTAAATTCGCAACGGCGCAATCGCCGCTAGGGCAAAGGCTGTACCAAGAGCTTGGATTGCCCATGCAGGATTTTGAAACCAACCTGGTGATCGTGAACGGCAATGTACATCAACGTCTGGATGCCTTCGCCGCGGCGATGGGCGCGCTGCCGGGGATTTGGCCGATCTTGTCTTTTTGTAGGTTCCTGCCCAGTTGGATCAAAGAGCCGCTGTATCATGCCATTGCACGTAACAGGTACAAGATATTCGGACGCAATCCGACCTGTATGATCCCGGATGCCGCACTGCGATCCCGTTTTTTGCCCGAGGGATTTTGAGTGGAACCCGATCCGTTTTTGCAATCCCTTCCTGCCGGGGTAGAAGTGCCCTTGGCCCTTCAGCAGTTGCATTCCAATACAGGTCACTACGCGGGACGGTGCGATATTGTCGAGGGACGAGGGTGGCTGATCAGGCTTGCTTTGCACCTCGGACGGTTTCCTCGAAGCGCCAACGACATACCGGTGCAAGTTCGGATAGACCGTGACGATGACACATGGCAGTGGGTACGTGATTTTGATGGCCACACGACTCGATCCCTCCTGACATTTGATCACGGCGCAGATTGCGTTCGTGAAAAGCTGGGCTGGCTGACGCTGTGGCTGGAACCCGAGGTCGAAGCTGAACACCTGTTGATCCACATCCGGGGCCTGAGCATTTTGGGTCTTCGTTGCCCGGCATTTTTGCTGCCACGCTCATCAACCGTAGAATGGCAGAGCGAAACAGGGGATTTTTGCTTTGATGTCTCGGCCAAAGTGCCGGGCCTTGGGGTATTGATCCGGTATAGCGGCTGGTTGAAACTTGTTCACGTACAGATGGACCCGGATTGAATTCATCGTGAACCGGCTTTGTTTGAATTTAGAGTACACTAGGTCAATACCTACCTCGAAACAGGAAAGAGTGTGATTATGAAAAAGGTTATGACTTACGCGGTATTCGCGGCGTTGGTGTTGACCACGCCGGCATCGGCGACGTTCGCTCGGTTTGGCTATCAGACCGTAGCGCTTAGCAACACAGTCTTTGAGGTGATCCCGCGCGGACGGACCGATATAGACGGGTATTGGTGTGCCGCTTCAGATTTTGCACGCAGAACACTGGGCGCCAGCTGGCAACAGCGGATTTATGTCAAACGCGGTTATGGTCCAAGTGAAGCCACGGGGCGCAGAACAGCCGTGCAGTTTTCGCTTACGGCACCGGAGACCGTTCAGCAGCAAAGCAGTGGTGTTTTCTCGGCGGGGTTTCAGCCGGGTTTCAGTATGTCAGTTTCGGCCGCCAATGGCCGGTGTACTGCTCGGCCAATCTTTGACTAATACAGGCCTGTCCACCTAATGAAGACCGAGTTTTTAATTTCAGCGCGGGGTCCCGGACTTTATGAGTTCACTCCGGATGTGCGTGACTGGCTGAACTCAGTCGGGGGGGATGGGTTGCTGACACTGTTCGTGCGGCACACCTCTTGTTCGCTGGTCATTCAGGAAAACGCGGACCCCGAAGTGCAGGCGGATTTGCGTGCGTTCTTCGATCGGCTGGTGCCGCCGTCGGATCACCCGTCGATGGCGTATCTGCGGCACACCTATGAAGGTCCCGATGATATGCCAGCCCATATCAAAGCCGCGCTTTTGCCGGTTTCCCTGTCGATTCCTGTGGTGTCCGGACAACCCGTTCTGGGCACTTGGCAGGGTATATATCTGTTTGAACATCGAACTGCGCCGCATCACCGAAAGGTTGCGGCGCATTTCGCGTAGATTCATGATCTAGCGGTTAAAATTTCCGACTACCCAAATCCTAGCGGCTGCCCTATAGTTGTGGATAACTAAGCCACTGCGCTTACAATAAGAAGCGGAACAAGGGACGAGGAGAGGGCGAATGCGCTGCCCGTTTTGCGGTAATATCGACACTCAGGTCAAAGATTCACGCCCGGCAGAGGATCACGTCGCGATCCGCAGACGTCGGTTTTGTCCCGCTTGTGGGGGGCGTTTTACCACATATGAACGTGTACAATTGCGCGATCTGGTGGTGATCAAAACCAACGGAAAACGAGAGGATTTCGACCGGGATAAGCTGGAACGTTCGATCCGCATTTCGATGCAGAAACGCCCCATTGATCCTGACCGGATCGACCAGATGATTTCGGGCATTGTCCGCCGTCTGGAAAGCATGGGTGAAACCGATATCCCGTCCAGCAAGATCGGAGAGATCGTTATGGAAGCTCTGGCGCGGATCGACACCGTGGCTTATGTTCGCTTTGCGAGTGTATACAAGAATTTCCAGGCGGCCGATGACTTCGAGGAGTTTGTCCACGAACTGCGCCCGCCGCAGCCTTCGACGGACGAGTGAGCGAAACAGATAAGCGATATATGGCGCTGGCCTTGTCATTGGGGCAGCGCGGTCAGGGCACGTGTTGGCCCAACCCTGCGGTAGGGTGTGTTATCGTGCGCGCCGGTCGGATCGTCGGGCGTGGCTGGACCCAACCTGGTGGTCGACCGCATGGTGAAACCCAGGCGTTGGCCCAAGCGGGCGAGGCCGCGCGAGGCGCAACTGCGTATGTCTCACTGGAACCTTGTTCTCATCACGGTCAAACACCGCCATGCGCCGAGGCGCTGATCAAGGCAGGTGTGTCGCGGGTGGTTTCCGCGATTGAGGATAGCGATCCGCGCGTCGCAGGGCAGGGGTTTGCCATGTTGCGCGAGGCTGGGATTGAGGTCACCACCGGTGTTTTGGCTGAACAAGCTGCACGTGATCACGCGGGGTTTTTCCTGAAGACGGAACAGGGGCGCCCGTTTGTGACGCTCAAACTGGCCAGCAGTTTTGACGGGCGCATTGCGACGTCGACCGGTCACAGCAAGTGGATTACGGGACCGAAAGCGCGGCGGGCGGTCCACGCGATGCGCGCGCGTCATGATGCGGTGATAGTCGGAGCAGGGACAGCGAGGGCTGATGATCCGTCTCTGACTGTTCGCGATCTGGGGATCGAGGCGCAGCCGGTACGAGTGGTAGTGTCACGCCACATGGATATTCCGCTGATGGGGCAATTGGCACGTACGGCTGCTGAGATACCGGTTTGGCTATGCCATGGTCCGTCCCCTGATGCCGATCGGGCCCGCGCGTGGGAGGGGCTGGGCGCACGTCTGATACCCTGTGCGCTGCAGGAACATCACATAGATGCCGCTGACCTGTTACAACAACTTGGGCAGGCCGGGTTGACGCGCGTTTTCTGCGAAGGTGGGTCGGCGCTTGCGGCGTCCTTGCTGGCCGATGATCTGGTGGATGAGCTGGTGGGCTTTAGCGCGGGGCTGACAATTGGTGCCGAAGGCTTGCCCGCCATTGGATCAATGGGGCTGGATAAGTTGGACGCGGCCCCCCGGTTTGACCTGATCGAAACCCGCGCCATCGGGCCGGATGTTTTGCATCGCTGGGCGAGGGCGCTGCGTTAGCGGCGACGCCATAGGCGAGTGTGCGTGGCAAGCGCGCCTTGCAGTTTCGATAACAAGCGCAGAGATATACTGCTCTTTCGTTCATTGCCCTCTGTCAGGCGTTGCAATGCGACTTCGACAGGGCAGGGCAAACTGGTAAGCGGATCGAGGTATCGTGGATAATCGATCAACGCGGCATGAACCAAACCCAAGATGGACGGTCTTGCGCCACGTCGCGCCGGTACCGTTCCCAGATCGTTCGTCAACCCCCACCCAGCATAAAACGGGGCCCCAAGCGTGGTCACACGGACCCCGCGCAACAGGGCCTCGAACCCAAGCAAAGAGGTCATCGTCCAGACTTCTTGTGTTTGGGCCAGCAGCGCGGCTGGATCAGTGTCTGTGGCGATCACGTCGGCGAGACTTTCGTCGCCAATCGACCCTTCGCGCAGTCCGGCCTCGACATCAGGATGCGGCTTATAGATCAGGATCGCATTTGGGTTTGCCTCACGCGCGGCCCTCAGCAAGTCGGTGTTTGTGCGGACAGTCGTAGTGCCAAGCAGGATTGAGGCATCATCCTCGACCTGACCCGGAACCAGAATGCGATGCCCTTCGGGCAGTTCCGGGGGCGCTCCGCCGGTATTGTATTTGCTGAGTTGGCCCGAAACGATCTGCGCCACCAACCGTTCGGCCCGCAATTCCTGATCCGGGCGCAGGGTTTCACGTGCGGTGATCAATTCCTCCAACCGGCTTGGATGTGTCGGGTCGTAGTAGATGCCCAGATCGTCCGTTGCCAAAGACAGGGGCGGCACCAGATTGGCGCCAAGCCCGCGGGACCTCAGAAAACCGTCCTCGATCCTGATCGCGCCTTCCGCATCGCGGGCGTGGTTGGCCCAAACCATATGCGGGCAGTCGGGTGTTTCGGGCGGGGTCGGAGTGAAGCGAATCTTCTTTTCGCGACCGAACATCTCTTGCAGGTGTTTGCGCTTCCACAGCCGCATGCCGGAGGCTGTCCACCCCTTATGATCCTGACGCCACGCCCTCGTTTGCGCCTCGAGCGTGTCCAGCACAGTTTCCAACTCGCACAGCTGATCCCGGTATGGGTCGTACCATGTAGGATAGAGGATCATTGCTGCGGCAAATAACTGTGCCCGGGTCAGGTTGCGCTGGCGGCGAGGGAAATAGACCTCATCCTGTGTCAGCCCCCATCCGGCATAGAAGGGCTGGCCAAAGACACGCGGCTTGTGGCCAGCCATTATAGCCTCAAAGCCCAACTGCGATGACAGGGTGTAGACGCCGACCGCACCCTCTAGCAGAGTCCATGGGCTGATGGGCTCGGTTACAAACGAAACCCGGTCGGTCATATCTTGATCCGAGTAATACCCGCTGCGATATCCGGCAGCGGTTTCGGGATGTGTCTTGATCAGGACACGGGCACCGGGGTTTTCCTCTTGTGCCATGACCAGCATCTCGCGGAAGCGTGCGTCATCACCCTCGCTGGCCGTGACCGAGGCATCATCTCGCGCCTGATCGACCACTAGAACATAACCTGGTTCAGGTGGGGGCAGGGTGGGATCGACGGCAGAATACTTGCTGAGGTGCAATTCGCGCATCCTTTCGGTCCCATACCGGGCCCGATTCAGCAGGGCGGTATCGTCCAGCGGATGCGTGGCCAGTAGGGTTTCAAGATCCGAAGGCTGCGCAGGATCGAAATGAACCCCCGACCGATCAAGCAGCAGGCCCAGCGGCGGCTCACCCGTCCGCCCTGGATGTAACGAGCGCAAAAAGGCGTCTTCGACACGCAGAATCGGTGCGTTGTGTCGGGTCGCGATGCTAAAGCCGCGATGCGCAGTTGGGCTGTTGCCCCAAACACCCACTACGTCTCCGTCGCGGGGAAGACCCAGCCGGATGTCGTAACCCTTGAGGTGTAGGATGCGACGTATGCGGCGTTGGGTCAGGAAACCACCGTTATAGACAAGCAACCGGGTCCGTTGTGCCCCGGCTGTTGGGTCAAGTTGCATCAGCCGCCCGTCAGCGTGGCGACGTTTGCAACCGGTGTCAGTCCACCGGCGATCAAAGAGATCGATTTGCTCCACTGCGCATATGGGGCTTCGGTCACATAGATCGTGTCGTCGTCACGGATGACGAAGTCCCGAGCGACGAACAATCCATTGGGCGCGGTCAAGTTCAACAGATAGATCATGCGCTGATCGCCCTGCAAATCCTGACGTCCCATGACGTTGCGCGCGATGTCCTGCCGTTCCTTACGTAGCACGAAAATACCGGTCGGGTCCGAGGACAGGGATTGCAAGCCGCCCACCTGCGCCAGAGCTTCAAGGGCCGAAAGGTCTTGTGTGTCGAACGCCACGCGCGACTGTCCAGTGGCCCCAAGCGCGATGTAGGACCGGCTGTCAGCTTCGACCAGAATGCGGTCTCCGCCGCGCAGCGCGACGTCCAACTGGGGATTGCGCACCAGATCGTCATACCACACCGTCCCGCGGTCATTTCCGCGGATCAGCGTCACCAGCGCGATGTCCGAACCCACGGCAACGCCGCCGGCCCGCGACAGCATTCCGGACAGGGTACGGCTTGGCCGCTCTATTGGATAAATGCCCGCTGCCCCGATTTCCCCGCTAAGCGAAACGGTTGCGCCATCCCCTGCGACACGGCGCACTTCGACTTGCGGATCAGGTGTTTGTTCCTGCAATTCGCTGGTGATCAGTTGGCGCAGTTGCTCGGGCGTGTTGCCCGAGGCCCGGATGCGTCCGGCATACGGCACAAAGATGAAACCGTCGCTGTCGACCTGTATCTGTTCTAGGATAGTGGAGGAGCTTATTTCACCGGACAGCAAGCCGTCATCGACGTTTTCCCAAACCGTCAAGCCAAGGACGTCACCGGGGCGAACAGTGTCTGCCGCCAGGCGTTGCGCACTGCGAAAAGAGGACGAAAACCCGTATTGAGGGATGGCCGAAGTGGCCTTTGCGACGCGGTCATCAACTTCGACCACAAAAGCATTGCCGCCTTTTTCCGTGGAGCCCGCCAAAATTTCGGACTTGTTGGGCCCTGATTTCGGAAGTTGACACCCGGCCAACAGGCCAATTGCGGTCACAAGGGATATCCCCCGTATCCATCGGATTGGAAAGCGCTGCACTGCCGGTAATCCTCGGTCGTTTTTGTTATGGTCTTTTGTTGGGCGCAGGCTACCCGGTTCGCGCGATAACTTCTAGCGCCAACCGGCCAGTTTTACTCAACAAGCTTTAACTGTGGCGTCTGCGCCTCTTTGTGGGACAGGACGGATTGATAGGGGTCTGCGGCGTTCAGCATCATATCCGCCACGCCACGCAAAAGCTGCCTGCGGCCCCGGCGGGAATAGAATCCTCCGGGCACCTGACTCGTTTTCAACAAAAACCGGCGATAGGTCTGATAGGCATCCTGATCCGGGGGCATCGGGCCGGCAAAGAACGCCGCCAATGGTTGGCGCGATACGAATTCGGGTTTGTCATAGACCGATTTGCCAAAGATGCGCAGCGGGATGCCACGCCACAAAACCTGCTGCCCGGCAGTAGAATTGATCGTCACGGCAGAACTCGCACCATCCAGAAGCTTGGCGAGCTTGCCGCCGGGCACATAATGCACGCGATCCGCAATTCCATGCGCTTGAGCCAGCGCATACACACGGTGGCGAAGTGGTTCGCGGTGGTTTTCCAGCGGATGTTCTTTCACCACCAACCGATGATGCGCGGGCGCGCCGTTGGCAAAACCACGGATTACATCCGCAAGAAAGTCGGACATGCAGGAATAGTCCGAATGGGATTGAACCGAGCTGTCATGCCCCAGTTGCAGCAGCGCCAGATGGTAAGGGTGACTGCTCCCCAGAACGCGCGCTGTGGCCCAGCGGCGCTGAAGCCGGTGAAACGGCATCAGTGCCAGCCGCTTGAAATACAAGCTAAATTCCTTTGATACAGGTAGGTCGCGATGCCGCCGGAAGTTTCGATAACGTCGGTTCCGAAACAATACAAACCAATGATAGAGCGCCCCATAAAAGATGTGCTGCCGCATATCCCCCCAATGCGAAGGTGGCGGTGGTGTCTGCGCTGTCGACTGATTCAGTGCATGTCGCATCTGATCGACGCCCAAAGACATCAGGCGTGAGTTTCCGTTTGAGCCGAACCGCTCATACGTTACCCACCAGGGGCGTAGGTAACCTTCCTCAAACACGTGAACCGTGACGCCGTTGGCTTGAGCAATCTTAACGGCGCTGGCGTGAATTGGGCGCGTGTCGCCGTACAGGACAATATCCGTGATTTCGCGATCTGCGATCAACTCAGACAACCTGTCTGGCCAAAGCTCGGGCGTGTCGAGGAATGGGATGTACGAGGCCTTGTCAAACCAGAACGCCTGATCCCCGGCGTTGAACCCTACGCGCCAAACCTCGGCCCCCGTAGAGCGCAGCATACGCCCGAGCCCGTTGAAAAACGGGCCATGCGGTCCCTGCAAAAACAGGAAAACACGGCGGTTCAGGCCTTTGGCTTCGGGTGACATCACTACTGCTCTTGCTTTTTGTTCAGGAAATTATGCCTGTTTCAACCTTTCCCGGCAAGGTGGGGCTTGCCCGTCACGCCGCTTGCGCTTACCTCGGCTTGGAACACTGGATCAGGTTAAGAGCTGAGGGTTAGCAGAATGTTTACAGGGATCGTCACCGATATCGGCACCGTCACCGAGCTGGATCAGCAAGGCGATCTGCGGGCCCGGATCAAAACGGATTACGACACGGCAGGAATTGATATCGGCGCCTCGATCGCCAGTGATGGCGTGTGCCTGACCGTGATCGCGCTGGGCGATGATTGGTATGAGGTGCAGATCAGCGCTGAGACAGTTTCGAAAACCAATCTGGACAGTTGGCAGGTCGGTAAGCGCGTCAATCTGGAACGCGCCCTGAAAGTCGGGGATGAGCTGGGCGGTCATATCGTTTCAGGTCACGTGGACGGTGTGGCCGAGGTGGTCGCCGTGCAGGACGAAGGCGACAGCACGCGCGTGACCCTGCGCGCACCCAAAGAACTGGCCCGGTTTATCGCGCCAAAAGGTTCGGTTGCATTGAATGGAACCTCGCTGACCGTCAACGATGTGGATGATTGTGATTTCGGTATCAATTTCATCCCCCACACCAAGGAAGTCACAACCTGGGGTGATGTAGGGGTTGGTGACAAGGTGAACCTTGAGATCGACACACTGGCCCGCTACGTCGCGCGCCTGGCCGAAATGTCCTGAAACTACGTCGCGCCGGGATTGCCTGGTGCCGCAAGTGCTCTGGCCTTTGACCGTCTGGTAGTCTATCCACCGGGTCAAACATGCTCTGTGAAAGGCTGCCTCATGAGCTTTGAAACCCCAGGACCCGTCGAAGCCCAGCTGCGCGACGCGATCAGCCCGATCGAAGACATCATCGACGAGGCGCGCAAGGGCCGGATGTATATTCTGGTCGACCACGAGGATCGTGAAAACGAAGGCGATCTGGTGATCCCCGCCGAGTTTGCCGATGCCGACGCGATCAACTTTATGGCCACACATGGGCGCGGGCTGATCTGCCTGCCGATGACGGCCGAACGGGTGGACGCCCTTGAACTGCCGATGATGGCGGTGAACAACTCATCCCGACACGAAACTGCATTCACCGTTTCGATTGAAGCGCGTGAGGGCGTGTCGACCGGCATTTCCGCCGCTGACAGGGCATTGACGGTCGCCACTGCGATTAACGAACAGAACACGATGGCGCATATCGCCACCCCCGGCCACATCTTTCCCCTGCGCGCCAAGCGCGGCGGGGTGCTGGTCCGTGCGGGCCACACCGAGGCCGCCGTGGATATCTCGCGTCTGGCTGGGCTGAACCCTTCGGGCGTGATCTGTGAGATCATGAAGGCTGACGGCACCATGGCGCGTCTGCCTGATCTGGTCGAATTCGCCAAAGAACATGACATGAAGATCGGCACGATCAGCGACCTGATTGCGTATCGGTCTCGCAATGACAATCTGGTGGTCGAAACATCGCGTGAGACTGTTACCTCGGAATATGGCGGAGAGTGGGAGCTGCGTATTTTCACCGATCAGACCCACGGCATCGAACATGTCGTCATGATCAAAGGTGACATCACCACACCCGACCCGGTGCTGACCCGCACACACGCCCTGCACGAAGCACCCGATATTCTGGGTCTGGGCCCGAAATCCTCTCGCGAACTGCCGCGGGCAATGGAAAAGATCGCCGAAGAGGGCCGCGGCGTGGTGTGCCTGTTCCGTCAGCCGCGCAACTCGCTTTACGCGGTCGAGGACGAAGGCCCGCGCACCATCAAGCAAACCGGCCTGGGCGCGCAGATCCTGTCCAAGATGGGTATCCAAGAGCTGGTACTGCTGACAGATTCGCCGGAAACCGTATATCTGGGGCTCGACGCTTTTGGCCTGTCCATCGTCGGCACCCGCTCAATCCTTAAGGATGACTGATCGTGGCTGAACAAGACAAACACGGCGTTCTGCCGACACCGACCTTCGACAAACCGGCGAAACTGCTGATTGTGGTCGCCCCGTTTTATCGCGCCATCGCCGACAATCTGGTAGCCGGTGCAAAAGCCGAGATCGAAGCGGCTGGTGGTACTTGTGACGTGGTCGAAGTACCCGGCGCGTTGGAAATCCCGACCGCCATTGCTATGGCGGACCGTCAGTGCAATTTCGACGGTTACGTCGCGCTGGGCTGCGTCATTCGTGGCGAGACCACGCATTATGAAACGGTGTGCAATGACTCCAGTCGCGCCATCCAACTGATGGGTTTGCAAGGTCTGCTCATCGGCAATGGTATTCTGACGGTGGAAAATGACGATCAGGCCGAAGTCCGCGCAAATCCAGAAAAGATGAATAAAGGTGGCGGGGCTGCCGCTGCGGCCTTGCATCTGATCGCGCTCAGCCGTAAGTGGGGCGCCTCACAAAAGGGCGTTGGCTTCAAGCCCCCGTCCGAGTCCATCCTTGTGGCGGGCGACAGCAACGGACCCACGACAGCATGACCCAGACAGATGCGCCGAAACCGGCCAACCAGAAACGCCTGATGAAATCCGCCGCCCGGCTTTATGCCGTGCAGGCTCTGTTCCAGATGGAGCAGTCGGGTCAGACGACCGAACAGGTTGTGAATGAGTTTCTGGATCACCGGTTCGGCGCTGTCTATGAGGGCGAAGAGATGTTGGACGGCGATATCCGCGTGTTCCGCAAACTGGTCGAGGACGCCGTGAACTATCAGGCACCCATTGACCAAATGACCGACCGCGCGTTGGTCGCCAAATGGCCCATTGCGCGCATCGACCCGACCTTGCGCGCCACGTTCCGTGCCGCCGGGGCGGAGCTGACTCAGGGCGACACTCCGCCCAAAGTCGTCATTACCGAGTTCGTCGATGTAGCCCGTGCCTTTTTCCCGGAAGGCAAAGAGCCAAAATTCGTCAACGCCGTACTGGATCACATGGCGCGCGAGGCCCAGCCCGAGGCGTTCTGACGCCTTTACCATGGTCCGACACGCGCTAAACTACCTGTACAAGCGCAATGAGGTCCGCCATGCCCAAACTGATCCGATTGTACATCACTCAGGTTATCTGGGGATTTGTCATCTCGGCCATCTTTGTCGGGGTGCTGTTGGCGCTTAACGTGGCCAATTTGCGCGGTTTGATCAGCGGATCGGATATCGGTCTGATAGCGCTGTTCATGATCTGGTTCATGAACGGCATTGTCTTCGCAGGTGTTCAATTTGCCTATTCCATCATGAGCTTGGCAGAGAAACCGGGTGGTCCGCGTCGTGGCTCACCCGTCGTACACAGCTTTGAACCTGTTGCAGTTCAACAGAACGCGCCTGCGCCGAAGTAATTTTGTTCAGAAAAATGTGGCGGGACCGCCAGTCAACCGTGCGGTGTGATTCCCGAGGACCTGTATGTACAGGTGGGCGCCAGGTAATCAGGCCAGGACCTGAACAGAGCCAGCCCCCTCGGAATTGCTTAAGGCCACCAGAATGCTACCTATCACAAGAAGGGCAGAACCCGCCACGCGCCTAAGTAGGGGTTGCGGCGGGTTTGCACAAGGGGTCAGGCATCGACTGTTTCGTGCAGGGCGGTGCGCATTTTGACGAAATGCTCATCCCAGCCGCTATCGAGCGACAGGATCAGACCAAAGGCTTCGGCACTCTGAGGCAGCCCTTCGTGTTGCAACGCAAGCCGTGTACCGCCCGAAACGGGTTCGAGCGTCCATTTCACCACGCTGACGGCGTCCCCCATGGGTTTGACGGTGAATGTGTATTCCAGGTATTCCGGTGGGCGCGCAACGCGCACTTCTCCCCAGATCAACAGATCACCACTGGTTGTTCCGAACATCTCAAGCTTTTGTCCGGCGGCCAGCGGGCGTTCGGGTTTGTGAAACCATTCGGCCAGACGGTCCGGGTCCGTCAAATAGGCCCAGACGGTTGTGGGCTCGGCCCGTAGAAAGATCGTTTTTTGCAGAACGGTATGTGTCATGTGTCTTTCCTTTCAATGGCTTCTTTCAGTTTGTTCAGGCGGTCGTCCCAGAACTGGTCGAAATAGCTGAACCAGTCGAGAACAGGGGCCATCCCCATTGGTTCCAGTCGGTTGATACGTTCCCGCCCGCGTGTCTCGACCGAGATCAGACCGCCATCCGACAAGACAGTCAGATGCTTTTTGACGGCGGCGCGGGTCATGTCGAACCGTTCGGTCAATTGAGCGATGGTCATGTCCTGCGCGGCGAGCATCTGAACGATGTCCCTGCGGGTAGGGTCGGCCAGCGCACGAAATGCGTTTTGGGTTTGAGGCTGCATGTGCTTCACCATTCGTAATACCTTTTGGTATCATATTTAATGCAGTACCAAATGGTATCGTGTCAAGCCTGAAGTGGTTCTTGATTTTTGTTCACGAATTGTTCACATTTCTAAAATGACACTCGATCTGCAACCCGGACAAAAGCTAGCCCGCGGCGTGGCGCGCCATTTATCGGCGCATGGTTTTGTTTCAGTTGAAGAATTCGTGCCGATGCGCGGGTTGCGTGTCGATGTAATGGGGCTGGGCCCAAAGGGTGAACTTTGGGTGATCGAATGCAAATCCAGCCGAGCTGATTATCAGTCCGATTCCAAATGGCAGGGCTATCTGGAGTGGTGTGATCGATTCTTCTGGGCCGTCGATATCGACTTTCCAACCGATCTGCTTCCTGCGGAAACCGGTCTGATCATCGCCGACGCTTATGACGCCGAGATTGTGCGCATGGCGCCGGAAGACAAGGTTGCACCGGCGCGGCGCAAGAAGATGATCCAGAAATTCGCAACGGACGCGGCGCGCAGGTTGCAAGCGCTACGTGATCCCAGGATTTAAGCGATTAGCTTTGGACAGCGCGGGCGGCCTGAGCAGCAGCGCGAATTTCATCCGCGATTTCCTCGGCCTCTTCGGGATCGAAATCCATTGGGATTTCGATGTTGTCTGCCTCGATGAATAGCCGCACCATGCCGTGATCAGTGGGCCCGATCTGCAGGTTTGCCTGAATGTCGCGTTCGGTATTGATGCCCATGTTCGCCTCCGGGACTAGGCGTTCGTGCTAACGCGCAAAGGGTTGAGAATCAAGCTGCCTTTGCGGTCTGATGAGGTATGGAGAATATTCAGATCAGACCCTTTCGCGCCACTGATGCACCCTGGCTAGTAGAGCAGCACGGCCGGTATTATGCGCGCGACGAGGGGTTTGATTCCTCGTTCGGCGCTTTGGTGCAGAGCATTCTGGAGGATTTTGTGGCCAGCCATGATCCGACGTGTGAACGCGGCTGGATAGCGGAAAGCGACGGCCAAAGACTTGGCAGCATATTCTGCGTCGCATTGGACGAACAAACTGCAAAACTACGGCTCTTTCTGTTGCTGCCCGAAGCACGGGGGAGGGGGTTGGGAAAGCGCATGCTGGACACATGCATGGGCTATGCGCGTAATGCAGGGTACGCGGAAATGCGGCTTTGGACCCACGAAAGCCACAGGGCGGCCTGTACGCTGTATCGTGCGAATGGATGGCAGTTGCTGGACAGTAAGCCAGTGCATTCCTTTGGTGTCGATCTTGTCGAACAAAGCTGGAAAATTCGGCTTTAATCCTCTTGCATTCCTTGGACGCGTTCGGTACATCGCCCCTCACGAGTGCCGCCTTAGCTCAGTTGGTTAGAGCGCTGGATTGTGGATCCAGAGGTCCCCTGTTCAAGCCAGGGAGGCGGTACCATCTCCCTCAATATAGTCTGAAAAAAACGTGCAAAATGTGCTGCTTGGAGCAGTGACTGTTTTTGCTGTAGTTGTTGGCAGTTTTGACGGCTGGCGCGCCTGTGATTAGCGCGCCAGGTTCAGTTTCAGCTTCATTTTGCTCCGCTTTTCTGCGGGCAAATGTCGGTTCAAGTGCTTATTCACGCGACCAAAGCTCCAGATGACCACGAGGGTCAGCAGGATAAAGTAGAAGGCCAGAATCGGGTAGGGGATGAACGGGTTGAATGTTTTGTCCGCAAAATAGCCCGCGTAGTACAGCGCATCGCCACGTTGCTGCCAGACCGGGAAGGCCGAGAAGAACACCAGCGTAGTGGCATGGAACAGGAAGATCGCCTCGTTCGTATAGGCAGGCCAGGCCAGCCGCAGCATGGTTGGCCACACGATGCGGCGGAACCGTGCCCAGCCCGTCATGCCATAGGCATCAGCAGCCTCGATATCACCCTTGGGGATCGACCGCAGCGCGCCATAGAAGATCTCGCCGGAATAAGCGGCGGTGTTGAAGAACAGCACGATCAGCGCGCCAAGCCAGGCCGAGGTGAGCGCGTCGAGGAACGGATAGCTCTGCTTCAGCGACAGGAAGAAGAAATAGGCGAAGAAGAACTGGATAAACAGCGGTGAGCCTCGGAACAAGAAGATGAACCACTCTGCCGGTTTGCGCAGCCACTTATTCGTGGAAGCCTTGCCCATGGCAAGCGCGGTGGCCAGAAAGAACCCGGTCACCAGCGCCATGATCCCGAAATAGATGTTCCAGATCATGCCCGAGCCGATCAGGGTAAACTGTTCGCACAGGGTAAAATCGTTTCGTGGCAACAGACGTTCGCCAATCCCGATCGAGCGCAGGCCGTAATCCTGGATCGTTTGCAAGCAGCTCATGCGGTGGTCTCCTTGCGCAGCAGCTCTCCGCCCGAGGTCGCCTGACCGTGGGACAGGCGGCGCATCAGCCGTTCAAGACCGATTTCCGAGACTCGGGTCATGCCCAGGTAGAACACCAGAAGGGCTAGGAAGTACCACATGCGCCAGTCGCCATGCGGGTATTGGGTGAATTTCGGGTTCTTGTACCCACCCAGCTCGCGCGCCCAATAAACGATGTCTTCGATGCCCAGCAGGAACAGCAGCGGTGTAGCCTTGATCAGTACCATCCACAGGTTTGACAGGCCGGGCAGGGCGTATACCCACATTTGTGGCACGAGAATACGCCAAAAAGTCTGGCGGCGGGTCATGCCATAGGCCTCGGCCGTTTCCAGCTGAGCACGTGGGACAGCGCGCATACCGCCAAATAGTACGTTGGCGGCAAAGGCGCCGAAAACGATTGAGAATGTGATGACGGCCAGAAAGAAGCCGTAAGTTTCGTGTACCCATTCGGGGGCAGTGCCAAGCGGCAGCTTGGCGGCCTGACAGACGATAAAGTCATTGCCCTGCCGGATCGGATCAGTCCATTCCGGGCACAATATTTGATGACGAGTCCATTCGAACGCCTGATCCAGTGCGATCACGAAGAACATGAAGAAGGCAATATCCGGCACACCGCGCACGACGGCGATATAACCTTTGCCCAGCAGGCTGAGCGGCAAGAAATGCGACCGAGCCGCCATAGCGCCCAAAAACCCAAAACCCAGCGCGACCGGCGCCGTAATGGCCAGCAACAGCAAGACCTTGAAGAAGGACAGGTAGAATACCCAATGCACACCGTTGGTCAGATAACACGAGAACCAGCGGAACGTGCCGAGTGTTTCGGGATCAGTGCAGAACGAGAAAATGGCGGGCCTCTTTGACTGGCAAGGGCGCATGGGCGGCGCGCCCAAAGATCAGGCGCGCCGCTGAATGTAAGATCAGAAGGTCGAGGACACTTCCCACTTGGTGATCAGCTCGTTCAGGCTGCCGTCGTCCTTCATGGACTGGATGGCGGTGTTGAACTTTTCTTTCAACTCACCGTCGGATTCACGGATACCCATGCCGACGCCACCGCCCAGCGGAACTTCGTCGCCAACAAAGACTAGACCCGAGCCATCTTCGGTGAAAGGCACCAGGAAGGATTTGTCTGCCAGAACTGCGTCCGCTTCACCACCGCGTACGGCGGCAATGGTTTCTTCCGGGCTTGCGAACTCAACCAGAGTTGCGCCGGAATCAGCAACGTAACCGGCCTGAATGGTACCGGTCTGCGCCGCGATCACGCCGCCTGCCAGATCAACGCCATCGGACATGGCGATATAGGCCGACGGATCCGGCGGCGTGTAGTTGTGGGTGAAGTCGATGACTTCGTCACGCTCATCAGTGATCGACATACCCGCGATGATCGCATCGTAGTTGCCCGACACTAGGTTCGGAATGATCGAATCCCAATCGTTCTTGACCCATTCGCATTCCAGGTCGGCACGCTTGCACAGCTCATCGCCCAGCTCACGCTCGAACCCGTCGATCTCGCCTGCGTCATTGACGAAATTCCACGGTGCATAGGCACCCTCGGTGCCCAGGCGGATGGTGTCTGCCATGGCCATACCAGCGCCAAGCGCCAGTGCTGCAGTAGTCAGAATCAGTTTTTTCATTGGATACTCCCCAGTTTTGTTTTCTGTCCTGAAGTTAAGCCGCCTGAGTGGCGGATAGAAAGCCCCGAAGCCGTTCGGATTCGGGGGACGTAAAGATATCTTCTGGCAGGCCCTCTTCTTCGATCAGGCCCTGATGCAGGAATACGACGTGGCTTGAGATGTCGGCCGCCATTTTCATGTCGTGGGTCACGATGATCATGGTGCGCCCTTCGGCGGCCAAATCCTTGATCACCTTGATCACTTCCTGTTCCAGTTCCGGGTCCAGTGCCGAAGTGGGTTCGTCGAACAACAGCGCCTCGGGCTCCATACACAGGCCGCGGGCGATGGCTGCGCGTTGTTGCTGACCGCCCGAAAGCTGCGCTGGGTAGACATCGCACTTATCGCCAATGCCAACCTTCGTCAGGTATTTTCGGGCGCTATCCTCGACCTCTTTCGGGTTGCGGCCCAGAACGGTTACCGGGGCCTCCATCACGTTTTGCAGGATGGTCATATGGGCCCACAGGTTAAACTGTTGAAACACCATCGACAGGTTGGTGCGGATGCGCATCACCTGTTTTGGGTCGGCGGGGCGGCGATGGTGAAGGTCACCGGCCCAGCGTACGGGTTCACCCTTGAACAGAATCTCGCCCTGCTGGCTGTCTTCCAAAAGGTTACAGCAGCGTAACAGTGTGGATTTGCCTGACCCGGACGATCCGATAAGCGAAACCACATCCCCGCGTCTTGCCGTAATATCGACCCCTTTCAGCACCTCGAGATGGCCGAAACTTTTGTGGAGGTTTTTGATTTCGATAACGGGAGTGGAATCTGTCACGGGTGGCCCATGTGTTGTCGGTGTTGGTGCGGTAATAGGGCGCAAAAATCGGGGCAATGCAATGCGCAATTGACATCATCGGGTGCTGAAACCGTCAAATTGACCAAACGTACTGACCAAAATGATCACCGATTGGGTCAGATGGCTTAATCCCGGACCGGATTGGGGACTGACAAATAGTTCTCGGCAGGGATGGTTATCAGGCCGCGAAGATGCAGCAGGTCGCGATCTTGTGGGTTCAGGTCGTCAATTGCTGCGCGAACAGCGCGGGCGATACCTGGTGCATCCTGCCCGATGGCCGTGATATAGGGCAGGGCGGGCGTCGGTGGCGTCGTTCCAACCTCGCGTAGGGACGCGTCAAGGTCGGAATGCGTCTTGAGCAATTCCCAGGTCAATGCATCCAACGCCGCGTAATCAGCCTGTCCATCGGACACAGCGTTGGCAGAACGCGCATGCCCACCAGTTTCAAGTATGGTTTTGGGGCACAGGTTGAGCGCCTCTAGATGAACCATTGGCGCAGCCCAACCCGATTGTGACAGGCCCTCGTTATAGGCAAACGTGCCGTTCGAAAGTCCGTGCAGATCGCGCGGGTCATTTTTTCGGGCCACAAAAACGGAGCGATAATAACCTGGCGGGCACCCCTCAAGCCCATAGTCCGGAGTGCCGACCAGCTGTACGTTGCCATGTAGGCGGGTGCGGTAAGGCATGCCGCAGGTCTGCGCAAAGGTCAGGTCGGGGTGTTGCCAGACATCCCAGAAATCGGTGTCTCGCGTTAGCTGATCCGGGCCAAAGCCCAAGTGATCGCGAATCGACGTCCATAACCGATCATTCGCAGGCTGTAATGCGGGCATGTCATACATGCCCAGCATCGCGATCACGACTTGGCGGCCTTTTGACGTGCCAGGGCGGAATCTACGTCACTGACGCCCAGTAGGCTGACCACCAGCCGCAACAGCGAATCCTCTTCGCCCGAGCGCTGTCCGTCGGCCAAAGCGACGGACCACATCGCCTGCACCACGGCCAGACGGTCGTCATAGGCCACGGCCTCTTTGATCGCGCGGGTAAAACGGACCGTGTCGGGGGCCTCAGACTCTAGGTCTTCGGCGCGGGCGCGCAGGGCGGCGGCCTCGAACGGGGACAGGCCATAACGTTCGGCTGAAATCTTGTCGATTCGGGCCATCTCGGTATCGGCATAGTCGTTGTCGGACCTGGCGATGCGCACCAGCAGGGCCGTCAAGGCCAGACGGGCATCATCATCGGCAAGCGGGTCGGGGGCGGGCTGTGTCAGCCGGGACAGGAAATCACTAAACATGGGTTAGATATAGATGGGGCTTAATGCTCTTCCAAGCTTCTTTGAACACGCTCGCGGGCGGTCTGGCTGTCATTGAAGCTAAGGCCCATGGCGATGCGTGCCTCTTCCACGATCTTAATCTCACCTTCGTCTGTATCGCCATCGGCCAGAACGACCTCCCACAGGGCGTCCAACGCGGCAAGGCGTTCGTGAAGGTCGGTGGTTTCGCGGATTAGCTTGCCGAAGGTGTCCGTCTCAGGTGCGGCGGCGTGCAGCTTTTCGCAGGTCGCGCGAACCTTGGCAGCTTCGATCGCATTGTGTTGATAGAGCCGCGCAAGGATGCGGTCGATCAGGCTGATTTCCTCAAGCTTATAGTCACGATCCGCCTGCGCCACACGCACCATAAGCGCACCCAGAGCCAGCTCGGCATCCGGGTCGGGCAGTTTATCGTGCTGCGGTGGGCGAAAAGCCTGAAAGAACTTCTTCAACATGCGCTCAGGTTATTCCATATTTTGTGGGCCGCCAAGCACAGACCACCCGTCATAGGCAGAATGGTCGCAAGACTGTCGGATTTGGCAGGAACACGCTGAGCGCGATCCACCTGCGGATGGATCAACCCGCCTGAAGCGCCTGTTTTGCCTGCTCTTGCAGCCAGCCCAGCATCTGCCGATAGGGGACAGGGCCATAGCTGACCCGCGCCACGCCCAGTGACGCCAGAGTGGCCGTATCGGGGGTGCCGGGAAGGGCAATAATGTTGACGGGCAACTCGGTCGATTCGCAGAGCCGAGCGATCAGCCCTTCGTCTTTGAGACCCGGCGCAAAGAACCCGCTGGCCCCGGCATCGGCATAGGCCTTGGCCCGTGCGATCGCATCGTCCAGCATCGAATTATCATGAGTGTCGGGCTTGGCTTTCAGGAAGATATCTGTGCGGGCATTGATGAAGGCCGGGATGCCGGCAGCATCGCAGCCTTCGCGCATTGCCTGGACGCGTGCTTCCTGCGTTTCGATGTCGTAGAGGTCGCTGGTGCCAACGATTTGGTCTTCAAAGTTAAAGCCGATGACACCGGTCTGCAGCGCAAGTCGAACATTGGCGGCGACGCTTAGCACATCCTCAGCATATGCGCCTTCGAAATCCAGCGTCACGGGAAGGTCCACCGCGGCAACGATCCGGCGTGCATTGTCCAGGGCAGAATCCAGTGAGATTTTCTGCCCGTCCCCGAACCCTTGCGCCATCGCAACCGGCGCGCTGCCAGTCGCAATTGCCTTGGCGCCTGCATCGCGGACAGCCCCGGCGCTGCCCGGATCCCAGATATTGTACAGGATGACCGGCTCGCCCTTTTTGTGTAGGGCGGCGAATTCTTCTGCTTGGGTAATCTGGTTGGTCATGCCGGTCTCCTGTCGCTGCTATGGCGGCAGTTAACCGTGCAAATAGTCGGCGCGTAAAGATGTTTCGCGCCGACCAACACAATACAGTGATTTGTCCGAGGTCAAACCAGCCGCGAACTGTCCTTGGCTGCGCGCACAAAGTCGCGGAACAAGGGGTGGGGGTCAAACGGTTTGGATTTCAGTTCGGGGTGATATTGCACGCCGATGAACCAAGGGTGATCTGACCATTCAACGATCTCGGGCAAACGTCCGTCCGGTGACATGCCCGAAAAGTTCAGGCCCGCCTTTTCCAGCTTTTCGCGGTATTTGATGTCCACTTCGTAACGATGGCGGTGGCGTTCTTCGATATTGGTGCCACCGTACACCTCGGCCACTTTCGAGCCCTCGGCTAGTACCGCGTCATAGGCGCCCAAACGCATGGTGCCGCCTTTATCGTCGCCGACTTTACGTTCGACTTTGTGATTGCCCTGCACCCATTCTTTCAGGTGATAAACTACCGGCTCGAAACGCTTTTTCCCGGCCTCGTGGTCGAATTCCTCGGACCCGGCTTCGGTGATCCCCGCCGCATTTCGCGCAGCCTCGATCACGGCCATCTGCATGCCCAGACAGATGCCCAGATACGGCACTTTGTGTTCGCGCGCATATTGCGCCGCTTTGATTTTGCCTTCGGTACCGCGTTCACCAAACCCACCCGGCACGAGGATCGCGTGGAAGCCTTCCAGATGGGGGGCGGCGTCTTCTGTATCGAAAACTTCGGCATCCACCCATTCGACCTTGACCTTGACTCGGTTGGCCATGCCGCCGTGGGTCAGCGCCTCGGCAATCGACTTATAGGCGTCTTCGAGCTGAGTGTATTTGCCCACAATGGCCACCTTAACTTCGCCCTCGGCGTTGTGGATGCGGTCGCTGACGTCTTCCCACTTGGTCAGATCGGGTTTAGGGGCCGGGCTGATCTGGAACGCGTCCAGTACGGCCTGATCCAAACCTTCGCGGTGATAAGCCAGCGGGGCGTCGTAAATGGTGGAAAGGTCCTGCGCCGCAATTACGCTGTCGGGGCGCACGTTGCAGAACAACGCCAGCTTTTCGCGTTCCTTGGTCGGGATCGGGCCCTCGGACCGGCAGACCAGAATATCGGGTGCCAAACCGATCGAGCGCAGCTCTTTGACCGAGTGTTGCGTCGGTTTGGTTTTCAACTCGCCAGACGCCTTGATGTAGGGCAGCAAGGTCAGGTGCATGAACAGGCACTGACCACGGGGCTTGTCCTGGCTAAACTGACGGATGGCTTCAAAAAAGGGCAGGCCCTCGATATCGCCGACGGTGCCACCGATTTCACACAGCATGAAATCAACTTCATCCTCGCCGATAGCGATGAAATCCTTGATCTCGTTAGTGACGTGCGGGATCACCTGAATGGTCTTGCCAAGGTAGTCGCCGCGACGTTCTTTTTCCAGCACGTTGGAATAAATCCGGCCCGAGCTGACCGAGTCGGTTTTGCGGGCCGCCACGCCAGTGAAACGCTCATAGTGGCCCAGGTCCAGATCAGTCTCAGCCCCGTCATCAGTGACGAATACTTCGCCATGTTCGAAGGGCGACATCGTGCCGGGGTCGACGTTCAGATAGGGGTCCAACTTGCGCAAACGCACCGAGTATCCCCGGGCCTGCAACAGGGCACCCAGAGCCGCCGAAGCCAGCCCTTTGCCCAAGGACGAAACCACACCACCAGTGATGAAAATAAAACGCGCCATGTTTTTCGGCTGCTCCCGTGAGACGTCAAAATCAGCTGCCCGACGGTTCCGAAAAACCGCTGCATCACGGGACTTCACGTATAAAGGATTCGCGCCAATAGCGCAAGAGAACCGCAAGATGCTGTTGCAGCTCTCTTTCAGATTTCTAGGTTTTGTGGATCAGTTGGCCTGAGGAATCAGAGGTGCGTTGTCGCCCTGCGCCGGTGGCAGCAGATCATCCGCCGACGGAACCGCCGGGGTGCTTTCTTCGGTTGCCGCAGGTGCCGGAACGCCCAAACGGTCGATAACCGAGCTGCCCGAAGACTTCTGAGCCGCCAAAATGGTCAGCGTGATCGAGGTCACGATAAAGCAGGATGCCAGAATCCAGGTCACCTTGCCCAAAGCGGTCGCTGCCGCGCGACCTGTCATGGCGCCACCGCCACCACCGCCCATACCAAGGCCACCGCCTTCGGACCGCTGCATCAGAACAACGGCAATCAGGCCCAGGGCCAAGAGGAGGTGGATGATGAGAACGACGTTTTCCATGGTGTTCCTGTACAGCGTGGCGTGTATCGCGTGGTACTTATGCAAGTTTGCCTTCGGGGGCAAGGGATGAGTTGGCATCACGAACGGTGATATTCCAGATCACAGCAAAGGGACTGGACAGGCAGATGATACGTAACGCAGGCTGCGGCCATGCCTCATGACGATCACGACCACCCGCACGCCCTGTTGCCGCCCGATCCCGCGCTTCGAGTTAAAGCGCTTGAGACGATTCTGACCCGTAAGGGTCTGATCGACCCGGCGGCGCTGGATGAGATTATCGACACGTATCAAAACAAGATCGGTCCACAGAACGGCGCGCGCGTTGTCGCCAAGGCGTGGGGCGATTCTGCGTTCAAGCAAGCCCTGCTTGCAGACGCGACGTCTGTTGTCGCTGATCTTGGGTTTTACGGGCGGCAGGGCGAACATATCGTAGTGGTCGAGAATACGCCGGAACAGCACAACATGGTCGTTTGTACCCTATGCAGCTGCTACCCGTGGCCTTTGCTGGGTATTCCACCGGGTTGGTACAAGTCCGACGCCTACCGCGCTCGAGCGGTACGTGAGCCGCGCAAGGTCTTGGCCGAATTCGGTGTCGAATTGACGCCAGAATCATCCGTGCGGGTATGGGATTCGACCGCAGAGATTCGCTACCTCGTGCTTCCCATGCGCCCGGAAGGCACAGAAGGGCTGGGAGAAGAGGACCTTGCTGCGCTTGTTACCCGTGACAGCATGATTGGCACGGGCCTGCCTAAGGTGCCGTCATGACCCGTGTTCACGATATGGGTGGTCGGTTTGGGGACGGTCCGGTCACGCCCGAGGCCGAAAGCGCCCCGGTCTTTGCCGAGGACTGGCATGGTCGCGCCTTGGCCGTGACGCTGGCGGTCGGGTTTCTGGGGCAATGGAATATTGACGTCTCGCGCCACGCGCGCGAAAGGTTGTCGCCCAAGGACTACGCACGGTTCTCTTACTATGAAAAGTGGATATCCGGTCTGGCCGACCTGCTGGTCGAAAAGGGGGTGCTGACCTTGGATGATTTGTCGGGCGCAGGCACCGACGACCCACACCCGTTGGCAGCCCGTGTTCTGAAAGCCGGGACCGTCTCGGGAGCCTTGGCCAAAGGCGGGCCAGCAGACCGGGCTTCGGACGTGCCGATACAGTTTGAAGTCGGGCAGAATGTCCGAACTGTGGATCCGGCAGCCAATCGTCTAGTGAGTGGCGGCCATACGCGACTGCCAATCTATGCATCGGGTGCAAATGGCCGAATTTTGCGGCTGCACGGTACGCATGTGTTGCCAGATTCAAATGCACATGGTTTGGGCGAGGCGCCAGAACCCCTTTATGCGGTGGCATTTGCCGCGTCCGAGTTGTGGGCTGACCCGGAGCATCCCAAAGACGAGGTCGTTCTGGACTTGTGGCAAAGCTATCTGGAGCCCGTATGAGCACCTGTACCACCCATTCCGCACCAGAGCCGGTTTTTGCCGAACCCTGGCATGCGCAGGTCTTCGCCCTGACAGTTGCATTGAACGAAGCTGGACAATTCGAGTGGTCAGATTGGGCCGATCGATTTTCGCATACTTTGAAATTGCACGGGTTGGACAAGGAACTGGATGGCGGGAATGATTATTTTCACGCGTGGCTGGAGAACTTGGAGCAATTGTTGGTCGAACAAGGTTCGACGTTACCAGGTGACATTCAACGCATGAGAAATGCTTGGGAAGAGGCTTATTTGACGACGCCACACGGTCAACCGGTGCATTTGGCGGCAGGCGAATAGGAGGGGCGCTGCCCCCGCCGCCTGTTCTGGGCGACTCCTCCAAGATATTTGAGGCCGGATGAACAGGGGAGCCATACTTCATCTGGCCGAAACTATCCCCGCCGGAGGCACCGCACATTGCGCGGTTCTGAACTGCGGCGAATTACCGGTTTCCCTGCCGCTTTGACCCCGCTATATGAGCCGAGTTTGATAATTCAGCGCAAAAGGACCGGATATGGCCAATGTGGTTGTTGTCGGCGCCCAGTGGGGCGACGAAGGAAAAGGCAAGATCGTCGACTGGCTCAGCGAACGGGCAGACGTGATCGCGCGTTTTCAAGGCGGGCATAATGCCGGTCATACGCTGGTCATTGATGGTGAAGTTTACAAGCTGCATGCGTTGCCTTCAGGCGTCGTGCGGGGCGGCAAGCTGAGTGTCATTGGCAATGGTGTTGTGTTGGACCCGTGGCACCTGATCAAGGAAATCGGAACCATTCGGGCGCAAGGTGTCGATATCTCGCCCGAGACTCTGATGATTGCCGAGAATACGCCGCTGATCCTGCCTATCCATGGCGAGCTGGACCGTGCGCGCGAAGAAGCTGCCAGCAAGGGCACCAAGATCGGGACGACCGGTCGCGGAATTGGTCCGGCGTATGAGGACAAAGTGGGCCGTCGCTCTGTTCGTGTTGCCGATCTTGCTGATGAAGCCACGCTTGAGGCGCGCGTGGATCGTGCACTGCAACACCACGACCCGCTGCGCAAGGGGCTTGGGATCGAGCCCGTTGACCGGGACGCGCTGATCGCCCAATTGAAAGAGATCGCGCCGCAAATTCTTCCGTTTGCCGCTCCGGTCTGGAAGGTGCTGAACGAAAAGCGCAAGGCTGGTAAGCGTATCCTTTTTGAAGGGGCGCAAGGCGCGCTGCTGGATATTGATTTCGGCACCTATCCGTTTGTGACCTCGTCCAATGTGATCGCGGGGCAGGCGGCGACTGGTGTGGGTATCGGTCCAGGGTCGATTGATTTCGTTCTCGGTATCGTCAAAGCCTATACGACCCGCGTGGGTGAAGGACCGTTCCCGACCGAATTGGATGACGCGGACGGTCAACGCCTTGGTGAACGTGGACACGAATTCGGCACAACCACAGGCCGCAAACGTCGCTGTGGCTGGTTCGATGCCTGCTTGGTGCGGCAAACCTGCGCGACAAGTGGTGTAAACGGTATCTCGCTGACCAAGCTGGACGTGCTGGACGGGTTTGAGACGCTGAAAATCTGCGTGGGATACGAGCTGGATGGCGAGCGTCTGGACTATCTGCCCACAGCAGCTGATCAACAAGCGCGCTGCAAACCCATCTACGAAGAAATGCCGGGGTGGAGTGAATCCACCGAAGGCGCACGCAGCTGGGCCGATCTGCCTGCCAACGCGATCAAATACGTACGTCGCGTTGAAGAGCTGATCGAGTGTCCCGTGGCCCTTCTGTCTACCAGTCCGGAGCGGGACGACACCATTCTGGTGACCGACCCGTTTGCCGACTGATGAGCGATCACGGCAAATCCGGTCTGAGCTACAAGGCCCGGCGGCGCTGGTCGCTGGTGCTGCTGTTGATTGGGCTTCCCATTTATATCGTGGCGGTTGTGACGGTGGTGAACTGGCTCGACCGTCCGCCCATCTGGTTGGAACTGCTGGTCTATGTTGGTTTGGGCATCGTGTGGGCGCTGCCGTTCAAATTTGTCTTCAAAGGTGTTGGCAAAGAAGACCCAGAGCAAAACTCGGATTGATCACCGGCAATTCAGGTGATGATGAGAAAAGGGCCAGAGTAACCTCTGGCCCTTTTTCTATTGTACTGGTTTGGGGAATTATCCCGCGGCGCGCTCGTCATCCGGGCGGAACCCGATCTGGGTCGAGGCCGCGAAACGCCCGCCGCCCGCTTTTTCAATCTTTCCATCGCGCAGCAACTGACCGAAGGACCGCAGGCTTTCTTCGCGGTTGAAGTCATTTTGCTTGAGCGAACGGATTTTGTTCATCAACTGCGGGCGCGAAAACTGCTCCTGACCTTCGATGAACGACAGGTACGCGGCGGCAGCCTCAAGCAAGTCAGGGAGGGACTGCGCGCCCTGTTCCTGCGCGAACAGAGCAAAGCCACCTTCCTCAGGTGTTTCGTCTTCGGCTTCAGTTTCGGATTTGACGCGGCGAGGGGTAACTGGTCCGGCGTCTACGGTTTGATTGTCGATGCGCTGTTCAGCGACCAGCTTAAGAGGGGCTGCATCGTCACTGATGGGGCGCATGCTGGTGACCTGAATTTCCGGGCGGCGCGGGCTGACGACCGAGGAAAGATCTCCACGATAGCCCTGTTCCTCACTGTCCTGTGCTGTGGCCTTACCTTCGCCACGTTCAGCTTCGGTTGCGGCGACGGCCGCCCGCAGATGCGTGTAGGCCTCGCGCTGATCGCTGGTGTCCGGGTCGTTCAACTGTTCGCCGGCCTTATCCATCAGGCGCGATACGTCCCGATCCAGATCTGACGTTTCAGTGTCTGTATTGGCCGAGCGTTTTGCCAGTACAGCTTCCACGCTTGAAATCTCTTCCAGCAGGTCGACTTCATCCTCTTCCGTCAACACACCTTCATCGGTGGCTTCGACGACGTCTTCTTCTACACCGGCGTCGTCGAGAATGTTGGCCTCCTCTTCAGAACCGCTATTCGCAATGTCTTCAAGGTCCGAGAACAGCACGTCGGATGTGTCCTCCTCTTCCGCTTCGGTCTGGTCTTCCGATGTCGCGTCCAACACCTCTGAATCCAGATCCTCGGCTTCGACTTCCAGTGCAGGTGCTTCGTATTCTTCGATCTGAGGCATCTCAGCCTCGGCTTCTTCTGTTTCCGGTGCTTCGTCTTGCGTTTCGACGTGCGCGCTGGCCTCTTCAGTGTCGTCCAGATCAGCGGGGTCAAGCGAACCAGCTGCGAAGGCCGCAGCCACTGCATCAGACGGAGCGGCGCTTTTCATCAAGGTCGTGTCTTCGTCTTCCGTGTAGATGACCGAGTTTTCTTCGGAGTGAGAGACAACGGCCCGGATGCGCTGCAACTTGGCGGCAATACTGTCAGCGGCAGGCGCCGGGGCATCTTCTACGGTTTCCGCGTCAGAAAAAACGGGCTGAGAAGAGGGCGGCGTGTCGATAACATTCAAACCCTGAGCGCTGGCGGCGGATTGGGGGGATGGGGCGTTTTCTTCGGTTGCGCGGATCAGCAGGCCAGAGTCGTTCTGACTGGCTTCGACCCTGCGGGATGCGTCACGCTGCGCGATCCGTGTCAGCATTTCGGTGTCAGGCTGTGGGGGTTCAGAACCAAAGTAGCGATCATCAGCCGCGAGATCACGGAAGTATTCGGCAATCGCTTTCATCGTTTCAAAGGAATCATCAAAGCCTTCCAAAGTGCACGAGAAGGTTCCATAAGAAACGGTCAAAACCTTGTTATTCTGTACCATCAGACGCACGTCCTCTACAAACTACAAGAGCCACCCACCCAATAGAGGGCACACCTATGGCTCGAAACTCTCTGCATGAACCTACCATTTTGTGGTCTCAATGTGTCCAAATCCGGGAAAAATGATCAATCTTAAAAAAAATCAGTCGATTGTACGGTCTGAGGAGCCAATCGCGGTGGTCGGAGGCGGAGAAATCGGTCCAGATGACCTAAATTTGGCGCTGATTCGCGTCAATACCGTTGTTGCCGCAGATGGCGGAGCGATCCCGCTGATGGATTCGGGGCGGATGCCGGATGCGGTTATCGGTGATTTTGATTCGCTGAGCAGCGGCTATCGCGACCGGATTCCGGAAGAGCGATTGTTTCCGATCCGCGAGCAGGACAGCACGGATTTCGACAAGACCCTGCGCAGTGTCGAGGCGCCGCTAGTGCTAGGGGTTGGGTTTCTGGGCGGGCGGCTGGATCACCAATTGGCGGTGCTGAGCGCGTTGATCCGACTTCAGGATCGTCCGTGCATTTTGCTAGGGGAGCATGAAGTCGTGTTCCACGCCCCACCGCGGATCGCTTTTGACCTTTCACCCGGCGATGTGGTTTCGCTGTTTCCGTTTCAGAGGGTAACGGGGCGCAGCCGTGGATTGGAATGGCCGATTGATGATCTGGTGTTAGAGCCGAGCGGCCGCGTCGGGACCTCCAATCGCGCGTTGGCTGATGTAGAACTGGAGGTGGACAGGCCCGGCCTTTTGGTCATGGTTCCGCGCAACGCCTTGGATCAGATCATGCAGGCGTTTCTGTCGGAGCAGACCGGGCGTTGGCCCGCTCGTGCAGAATAACGTAAAGGCCCGCGGCGATGGTGATGGCTATGCCGATGGCCGCAACCCCGTTGGGCAGGTCGTGAAAGACGAGCCAGCCGAATAGGGTGGCCATTGGAATTTCCAGATATTGCATCGGGGCCAGCGTAGCCGACGGCGCAAAGCGCAGCGACCATGTCATCAACAGATGCGCGACGGTTCCCAGCAGCCCGATTGCGATCAGCAAAAGGTGAATGTCCGGGTGAGGTAAGATCAGCGATACGGCCCAACTGCCGCCGATTGTTCCGGCCAACAGAACTGGCAGCATTAGGATTATAGCCATCATGCCCGATGCCGCTTGTAGGGTGATTGGGTCTGTTTCTTTGGCGATCTGGCGCGTCACCAGCATGAACAGGGAAAAGAGCAAAGCTACCACAAGCGGTAGCAGGGCTGCGGCCCCCACTTGTACAAAGCTGGGCTGAATGACCAGCAAGGTCCCAACAAAGCCAACGGCGCAGGCTATCAGGCGGCGTGGGCCAACGGTTTCTTTCAGTATGTATTTGCCCAGGATCAACATGATGAACGGCATGACAAAGACGATGGCGATCGCGTCGGCCAGCGGCAGGAAAAGCAATGAGCTGAACATGGCTGAAAGGGCGAGGATATGCAGAACCGTGCGAATAAATGTCAGCCACAGGATACGGCCACGCATGCGCAGGGATCGCCCAGTCAATACGGCCAGTGGGACCAACACCAGCGCCTGAACGGCGAAGCGGACAAAGACAAGCATGCCGACAGGTGTGGTTTCGGCCAACAGCTTTGCCATCGCGTCGCCCATCGGCGCGATGATGCAAAAGCCAAGCATCAGGATGATGCCAAAGACCGGACGATCCTGTGTCATAAGGGCGACGCTACGGGGTTTGGGGTCCGGTGGGAAGCGTCTAGGGCAGGGGTTGAACCTTGGTATAATCTGGACCGATGCAAGTGGGCAGGCCGTCACCCAGTTTCAGCCAGTTCAGCTTTTCCTCATGCGCCACGTGCAACGTTGGCTCCAACTGGTTTGGGTCTTCCAGTGTTGCCACGTACAGATGCAGCACGTCCGACATGGCTTGTGATCGGAATGATATCGGAGTGCCGCAATTGGGGCAGAAACTGCGGGTGACACCGGGCGACGAGGCAAAGGTTTTCGGCTCGTCCCCGGTCCAGCGCCACTGGCCGTCGCGCACGCCGAAATAGGTGGTCATCGGCGCGGCGCATTGCCGTCTGCAACTGTCGCAATGGCAGGTAACGCAGGACAGGACCGGAGGCGTAACCTCGTACCGGATGGTGCCGCACAGACAATGTCCCCGCATGATATCCCCCTTATTGCGGCATCAGCAGTTGGGTACGTTCACCGCCAGGCCGCCCAGTGACGTTTCCTTGTATTTCTCGTGCATATCATGGCCGGTCTGGCGCATGGTCTCGATCACGGAATCGAGCGGAACAAAGTGTTTTCCATCACCGCGCAATGCCAGAGAGGCCGCTGAAACGGCTTTGATTGCAGCCAGCCCATTGCGTTCGATGCATGGAACTTGCACCAACCCGGCAACCGGGTCACAGGTCATGCCCAGATGATGCTCCAGCGCGATTTCAGCTGCGTTTTCAACCTGCTCCGGTGTGCCGCCCATGACGGCGCACAGGCCTGCGGCAGCCATGGCTGACGCACTTCCAACCTCGGCCTGACAACCTGCTTCGGCGCCAGAGATCGAGGCGTTATATTTCACCAGCCCGCCAATGGCGGCAGCGGTCAGAAGGAAATCTTCGATATGGCTTTCCGACGCGCCGGGCACGTGATCAAGGTAATAGCGCAGGACCGAAGGCATCGTACCTGCCGCGCCATTGGTCGGGGCGGTCACGACCTGCCCACCGGCGGCGTTTTCCTCGTTCACCGCCATCGCATAGACGCTCATCCAGTCATTGATGGTGTGCGGCGCATTCAGGTTCATGCCTCGTTCGGCCAGAAGGGCATCGTGAATGCCCTTGGCGCGGCGTCGCACGTTCAGGCCACCGGGCAAAATGCCGTCAGTATTCAGGCCGCGCTCGATGCAATTGTTCATAACTTCCCACAGACGCGCAGTGCCCTTGGCGAAGCTGTCGGCACAGCCGCGCGCGATTTCATTATCGCGCTTCATCTGAGCGATGCTTTTGCCGCTGGTCTTTGCCATCTCAAGCATTTCGGCGGCGGATTTGAACGGGAACGGGACTGGGTCGCCCTCGTCGGTTGCCTTGCCTTCGGCCAGTTCCTCTTCGGTCAGGACAAAGCCACCGCCGACCGAGTAGTAAACCTGCCGCAGGATCACATCGCCTTGTGCGTCGGTGGCCATCAGGATCATGCCATTGGCGTGGCCGGGCAGGTTGTTGTCATAGTCAAAGATCAGGTCGGTCTTTGGGTTGAACTGAAGCGTCGGCAACCCTTCGGGCGTCACCGAGTTCGTCTGGGAAATTTCGGCCAGCGCGGCCTCAGCCTTATCGTTGTCGTAGGTGTCGGGCACAAACCCGGCCAGTCCCAGAATGGTGGCACGGTCGGTGGCGTGACCGACCCCAGTAAAAGCCAGCGAGCCGTGCAGCGATCCGCGCAGCCCCGCAAATTCGAACGGGGACGCGCGCATCATGTCCAGAAAACGCGCGGCGGCCACCATCGGCCCCATGGTATGAGACGAAGACGGGCCGATGCCCACTTTGAACATATCGAAGACAGATAGAAACATATCAGGTAGCTGAGCCTTCTTCAGGTGTAGCGTAACGTGGTGAGGTGAACGGCGTAACCCCCAACCCTTCGGCCGCGATGGCGGCCTGGGTCGCAGGGCGGGATTCGAGCCGCGTCAGGATGTCCTGCAGATGGGGCGTGTCCCTAAGCTGAAACCAGCTGCGATCCGCGCTGGCGGGGTACAGCGCCATCCAACGCATTTGGCACGCCAGATAAAAGCTTAAAACCGATGGGGTGTCGGCCTGCAGCCAATCCGGCGCTTTCTGGGCTTCGGCATCCAGTACACGCAAATGTTGGCGCAGGCGCGGGCGGATGCCTTCACGCAGGGTCTCGGCCTGCGCGGGGTCGATGTACTTTTCAGCATAGAAAAGAATGCGCAGATCGGCGTGCAGCGTGTTGGACGCAAAAAACAACCATTTCAGAAACGCCACCCGATCCGGGCTGTTGGGGGCAGGGGCCAGTTGCTTGTGCGTATCCGCCAGCCACAACAAAATGGCTGCCGTTTCAAAGATCGGTCCTTGCGGGGTGTCCAGCACCGGGATCAATCCATTCGGGTTCAAGGCCCGATAGGCCGCGCTGTCCTGTTCGTTCCGGCGGCGGTCCACCAATACGGTCTCAAAAGGAAGGCCCATCTCTTCCAACACCAGTCTGATCACCAGCGAGGCGTTGTCGGGGGCATAATGAAGGCGATAGGGCGCGGTCATGGCCCCTATGTAACTTGCGGGGCGAATGCCGGAAGCCTCGATTGCGACGTTTCCCTTCGGAAACGCGTATTTTCCACGCATGTTTACGCGTGATGGCGGCGATTTGGCACTCGCGGTTGGTTGCCGCATTTCGTATAAGTCTGGCAGTAATAAAGGGAAACGCTGCCATGACCCGTGATCTGTCACCCATCGATAACGCCAAATATGTCGCCGCTCGTCGCGCTGCTGACATGGTGCAAGACGGAATGCGTGTTGGTCTGGGGACAGGGTCAACAGCCGCTTGGATGGTGCGTCGCATCGGTGAGCGGGTCAAAAAAGAAGGGCTGCGGATCAAGGGTGTTCCGACGTCGATCCGCACCGCGCAACTGGCCTGCGAAGTCGGGATCGAAGTGGTCTCGTTGGATCAGGCGGGGTGGCTGGATCTGACCATTGATGGCGCGGATGAATTCGATGGCGAACTGAACCTGATCAAAGGTGGCGGTGGCGCGCATCTGCAGGAGAAGATCGTCGCCACGGCCAGCGACCAGATGGTCGTCATCGCCGATGCCGGCAAAGAGGTCGAAACCCTGGGCGCCTTCCCTTTGCCGGTCGAGGTGATCCCCTTTGGTTGGCAAACCACCCGCACTTTGATCCAAGAGGTGCTGGACACGATGGATGTTCTGGGCACTTCGGCCATGCTTCGGATGGATGGTGAAGCCCCTTTTGTGACAGATGAAGGCAACCACGTTTTGGATTTGCACCTGCAGCGCATCGGCAACGCGCGCCAGTTGGCGCTGGTGCTTAATCAGGTGCCAGGTGTGGTCGAGAACGGGTTGTTCATCGACATCTGTGACAAGGTCGTGATTGGCCACGGGGACGGCCGGGTCGAACTGCGCGACATCAACGCGGGTACCACCGAGCTGGACGAATTGGTGGACAGTGGTGAGAACCTGTTCTCGGATTTGGCTGACTGACGAATGTCAGAGCTTTCGGCATTACAATTCGGCGAAGTCAGTTTCCAAAAACCGGACGGCACATTCGAGAGCATGCCCCTCCAGTTGCAATCTATGGCGAAACCCATATCTGAGCGGTTCGTAAGGACGGTTGAGCATTACTGGCCGATTTTTTTTGCGTCCTGGCAAGATCAACTGTCTCACCAGAACGGTCTGGACTGTGGTGAGCAATAAGATACACCCGTGGCGTCGCTTTGATGGCGCTTGCTGAAAACTGAAAGAGGCACGGTAAATGAGCTTTGATTATGATCTGTTCGTCATCGGAGGCGGCTCGGGCGGGGTTCGCGCAGCGCGTGTGGCTGCTGGTGAGAATGGTGCCAAGGTGGCGCTGGCCGAAGAGGATCGTTATGGCGGGACCTGTGTCATCCGAGGCTGTGTTCCGAAAAAGCTGATGGTCTTTGCCAGTGAGTTCTCAGGGACAATGCAGGACGCGCAAGCCTATGGTTGGGATGTTAAACCCGGCGGGCTTGATTGGAACACGTTCCACGACAAGCTGGTCGCGGAACTGGATCGGCTTGAAGGTGTTTATCGCAATATCCTGAAAAACAACGGTGTCGAAAGCTTTGATCAGCGTGCCCATGTGGTTGATGCGCATACGGTTGAGCTGGCCGATGGCACGCGTAAGACGGCCAAGCACATCCTGATCGCCACCGGCGGTCGTCCGGTCGTGCCCGAGTTTCCGGGCTCGGATCTGGCCATCACCTCAAACGAAATCTTCCATCTTGAGAAATTGCCTCAATCCATCTTGATCGTCGGTGGCGGCTACATCGCCAGCGAGTTCGCAGGGATCATGAACGGGATGGGTGTGAAGACCACTCAGTTCTACCGCGGCGCGCAAATTCTGCGCGGCTTTGATGAGGAAGCACGCGGCCTGATCTGCGAGGAAATGCGCCAGAACGGTATTGATGTACGTCTGGGCACCAATGTGTTGGAGATGACCAAGGAAGGTGACCAAATTCGCGTCAAAGCCACCGACGGCACCGAGGATCAATTCGATGTTGTCATGTACGCCACTGGTCGTGCGCCCAATGCCGACAACCTAGGGCTTGAGGCAGTGGGCGTTGAACGGGGTCGTAAGGGCGAGATCGTTGTGGACGAATACAGCCAGACGGGCGTGCCTTCGATCTTTGCAATTGGGGATGTGACAGATCGGGTGAATTTGACACCGGTTGCGATCCGCGAGGGCATGGCTTTTGTCGAAACAGTGTTCAAAGGCAACCCGACGCCGGTCGATCACGAGCTGATCCCGACCGCGATCTTCACCCAACCGGAGTTCGGTACCGTGGGATTGAGCGAGGAAGACGCTGCCGCGCAAGAACCGGTCGAGGTATATGCAACCTCGTTCAAGCCGATGCAAAAGGCGTTTGCGGGTGGAACGCAGCGGGTGCTGATGAAGCTGATCGTCAGTCAGGCGACCCGCAAGGTGTTGGGTTGCCATATCGTGGCACCGGGCGCGGGCGAGATGATCCAGCTGGCAGGAATCGCCGTTAAAATGGGTGCAACCAAGGAAGATTTCGACCGCACGGTTGCCGTTCACCCGGTTATGGCCGAAGAACTGGTGACAATGCGGCAACCTGTTCGCACTGCTTGATTTGCAAGCGCGCGCACACAAGTTACAAGGGACACCGTGATCACACGGTCCAACACGAAGGAACAGATACATATGGCGGGCAACAGCGGTGGCCCCTGGGGGGGCGGAGGCTCTTCTGGAGGCGGAGGAAATCGGGGTAATAATGGGGACGGACGCAAGCCTCCCGAAGGCGACGGCCCGCAGATCCCCGAGATCGATGAGCTGATGAAAAAAGGCCAAGAGCAGCTGCGCGTTCTGATGGGCGGTCGCGGCGGCGGTGGCCGTGGCGGCGGTCAGGGAGCGGGCGGCGGTGGTCCGGTTTTCACCAAAGGCACGGTGGTGATTGGTTTGCTGGTTGCCGCGGGTCTGTGGGGAGCTGCAAGCTTCTACACGGTCAAACCGGAAGAACAGTCGGTTGAGTTGTTCTTGGGTGAATTTTCGGCCGTTGGGAATCCGGGTCTGAACTTTGCGCCTTGGCCGTTTGTGACCGCCGAGGTGATCCCGGTAACCCGTGAACAGAATGAAGACATGGGCGGTGCGCGCGGCAGTGACGATGGTCTGATGCTGACTGGCGACGAAAATGTGGTCGACATCGACTATCAGGTTGTCTGGAACATCAACGATCCGGCTAAATATCTGTTTAACCTGCGCGATCCGCGTCAGACGATTCGGGCCGTTTCTGAATCGGCGATGCGCGAGATCATCGCACAAAGCGAGTTGGCACCGATTCTGAACAGGGACCGGGGCATTATCGCAGACCGGTTGCAGGAATTGATTCAGCTGACAATGGACAGCTACGATTCTGGTGTGAACATTGTCCGCGTGAACTTTGACAAGGCTGACCCTCCACAGGACGTGATCGCAGCGTTCCGTGATGTTCAGGCGGCGGCGCAAGAACGTGACCGCCTGCAGAACGTTGCGGATGCCTATGCCAACCGCGTTTTGGCCGAGGCGCGAGGTGAAGCCGCACAGGTTCTGGAAGAGGCCGAAGCCTATCGCGCCCAGCAGATCAATGGCGCGCAGGGTGAGGCCAGCCGCTTTAGCGCGGTTCTGGAAGAGTACTCCAAGGCACCCGACGTGACGCGCAAGCGTCTGTATCTGGAGCGCATGGAGCAGGTTCTGGGCGACGTGGATAAAATCATCCTCGACGAGAACTCGACAGGGTCGGGGCAGGGCGTGGTGCCTTATCTTCCGCTCAATGAGCTGCGCCGCAATCAGACTGAGGAGAGCAACTGATGCGTAAGTCACCTATAATCCTCATTTTGGTTGTGATCCTGGGTGTAATCGGCCTGTCCTCGATTTTCATCGTGGACGAACGTGAACGTGCGCTGGTTCTGCAATTTGGCCGCGTCGTTGCTGTTAAGGAAGAGCCCGGTTTGGCGTTCAAGATTCCGCTGATTCAGGAAGTTGTACGCTATGACGACCGTATCCTATCGATCGACGTGCAGCCGCTTGAAGTAACGCCACTGGATGACCGTCGTTTGGTTGTTGATGCGTTTGCACGTTACCGGATTTCCGATCTGAACCGCTTCCGTCAGGCCGTCGGTGTTGGCGGTATCCCGGTCGCCGAGGATCGTCTGGATCGCATCTTGCGCGCCGAAACCCGCGAAGTGCTGGGTTCGGTTTCGTCCCGCGATATCCTGAGTTCCGACCGTGCCGCCTTGATGCTGCGCATCCGCAATAGCGCGATTGCCGAAGCGCAGGCGCTGGGCGTTAACGTCATCGACGTGCGCTTGAAAGCAACTGACCTGCCGCAAGCCAACCTTGAGGCCACCTTTGACCGGATGAAGGCCGAGCGTGAACGCGAGGCGACCGATGAACGCGCCCGTGGTAACGAGGCGGCCCAGCGAGTGCGCGCCCAGGCGGATCGTACTGTGGTTGAACTGGTGTCGGATGCTCGTCGTGAGGCCGAGATCATCCGCGGTGAAGCAGATGCCGAACGTAACGCGATCTTTGCCGAAGCTTACGGCGCGGACCCTGAGTTCTTTGAATTCTACCGCTCTTTGTCGGCCTATGAAAATGCGTTGGGCGGTAGCAACAGTTCGATGGTTCTGAGCCCGGACTCCGAGTTCTTCAATTACCTGAAGTCACCCACCGGGCAGGCTGGTCGGTAATGGGCCTGATCCTTCTGGCCTTCGGGCTGGTACTGATTGTCGAGGGGCTGGCCTATGCGCTGGCCCCTTCGCTTATTGAACGTATGCTTGAGGCGCTTCGGTCACTGCCTGAACAGGCCCGTCGTCTGGCCGGTCTGCTATGTGTTGTCAGCGGTCTGGTGTTGTTGTGGGGTGCATTTCAGCTCGGGTTTTGACACGTTGATTTCAATTGCCGGTGAATTCCCCGCGATCCCGAGTTGCGGGCTTGGGTAAACTGACTACATTGGTTTCCAAGAGGGGTTGCTATGCGGCACCCTTATGACGTTGTTCGACAAGGAGTTCCCAAGTGCAGGCACAAGCGCGCAGTATTTCCGTCCAAAGGGACGACAGTGTTGGTTTCATGCGGCTGATGTGGTTGGCCTTTGCGGGGATGTTGCTTGTTCTGGCCCAATCCGTCGCCGCGCAGGCGCGGAGCGAAAGCCTGGCGCCGCTGGCCGAAAAGATCAGCCCGGCAGTGGTGAACATCACCACATCGACCCTGATCGAAGGGCAAACTGGCCCGCAAGGGATCGTGCCCGAAGGCTCTCCGTTCGAGGATTTCTTTCGCGAGTTTCAGGACCGAGATGGTGAAGAGGGCGACCGCCCACGCCGCAGCAATGCGCTGGGATCGGGTTTTGTGATTTCCGAGGACGGTTATATCGTCACCAACAACCACGTCATTGCGGAAGCTGATGAAATCCTTGTGGAATTCTTTCCAGGCGACGGCCAGCCCAAGAAAGAGCTGCCCGCCAAGGTGATTGGCACAGATGAAAAAACAGACATCGCGCTGCTCAAGGTCGAAGCTTCGGGCCCGCTACAATATGTGCAATTCGGTGACAGCGACATTGCGCGTGTGGGGGATTGGGTGATTGCCATGGGTAACCCGCTGGGGCAGGGCTTTTCTGTTTCGGCTGGTATCGTTTCGGCCCGCAACCGGGCGCTGAGCGGTTCTTATGACGACTATATTCAGACGGACGCAGCCATTAACCGGGGGAACTCGGGCGGGCCGCTGTTTAATATGAACGGCGAGGTGATCGGCGTGAACACCGCGATCCTGTCGCCCAATGGCGGCTCCATCGGGATCGGGTTCTCGATGGCGTCCAACGTGGTCGTTAAGGTCGTCGACCAACTGCGCGAATTCGGTGAAACCCGCCGTGGCTGGCTGGGCGTGCGCATTCAAGACGTGACCGAGGACATGGCCGAGGCGATGGGGCTGGACAAACCCGGCGGCGCGCTGATCAGCGATGTACCGGACGGTCCGGCCAAAGATGCGGGCCTGCTTGCAGGTGATGTTATCCTCAGCTTTGACGGGGTCGAGGTCGAAGATACGCGCGGTCTGGTGCGTCAGGTGGGCGAGACTACGGTTGGCAAGTCGGTTCGTGTTGTGGTGCATCGCGACGGGGGCACTCAGACCGTTCTGGTCACGCTGGGCCGTCGAGAGGAAGCGGAACGCGCGGATAGCGAGGAAGAGGAAACACCAGATGCCGCGCCTGAGGAAAACGCCGATATTCTGGGCCTGACGATTTCACCCCTGACGGATACGTTGCGCACCGATCTTGATTTGGATGCGGAGGCAGAAGGGCTGGTTGTGACTGCGGTGGACGAAGCGTCCGAAGCTTTTTCCAAGGGGCTGCGCGCCGGTGATCTGATTACCGAAGCCGGTCAGCAGAAGGTCAGCTCTATTGAAGATCTCGAGGCCCGCATGGAAGAAGCGCGTGAGGCAGGCCGCAAGTCGTTGTTGTTGCTGGTGCGCCGTGGCGGTGAACCGCGCTTTGTGGCGCTGAGCCTGGGCGAGTAACTGACACCAAAATAACCCAAAAGGCCGGGGTTATCGCTCCGGCTTTTTTGCGTTTTTGGGGGGTGGAAAAAAGGTGAGCCACACGCCGGGGAGGCGCATGGCTCTGATACAGGGAGAGGTCAGTGGACAGATATCGGGGATGATTCTCTGACCTCCTACGGTAACAACTAAGAGATTAGTCTTGATGTTGTAAAAGGTCTGTGAAGCAGGTCACAGGGATCAGATCAGGTCGGATTCTGCCAGTTCGCGCAGGGCTTGGAAATCCTGAATCATCAACCCGCCACGCGAAGCTTCGACCACGTTGTCGCGTTTCCAGGTCGAGATCGTCTTGGACACCGCCTCGCGCGTGGCGCCAACGAATTCGGCAAGTTCGCTTTGCGACAGGGTGATCCGGGTCGATGGGTCATCCTGAAGTCCGGACAGGTGTAACAGCTTGCGGGCCAACCGGATTGGCATCGGCAGGAACACCTGCTCATTCAGCTGCGACCCCATCCACCGCATGCGCAGACCGGCCAATCGGATCAAGTCAACCGCCAGATCGGGGTGCTGGCGAATTTGCTCCATCACATCCCCCTGCCGGACACGCAGAATGCGCGAGGATTCTGCCGCGGCGATGGTGGCTGTGCGAGGGCCGCTGTCGAACAGTGCAATCTCTCCGAACACCTCACCAGGGCGCATAAGGGTCAGCGACAGCTTGCGGCCGCTCATGGCCAGAAAGGACACCTCAAGCGTACCTTCGAGAATGGCGTACAATGCGTCACCTTCGTCACCCTGTTCAAACAGGACGTCACCACGTTCCAGTGCGATTTCAGTCGCCTGGGCGGAAAGCATGGCTTTCAACCCGTCGGATGCCTCGGACAGGAAGCCGCTGTCTGGGAAAGCCGTCATGAGTTCCAGATTCTCCGGCTGTGAGTGTTTTGGTGGTGACACAACTTTCCACAGGTTCGGCGTTAAGCCAAGGTTTTTGTCGGCATCGGCCGACAAACCATCGCAAACGTATGAGGCGAACGCCTTCCCAACCGGTTCATCTACTGGTGGTCGGGGTCATCCATATAGCTTTGCAGCAGATTGAATTGCAGCATCAGAAACACCATCAGCGCTATGGGAAAGCCGAATGTTTCGATCTTGACCCAAAGGTCGGTGGACATCGTCCGCCAGACAAATTCGTTGGCCACCGCCAGAACCGCGAAACAACCGCAGAGTCGCCGGGTCAGGATCATCCAACCCTCGTGGCGCATCGGCAGCATCTCGTCCAGGACATAGGCGAGGTAGGATTTGCCTTGCAGCAGACCGATGCCAAGCATGATTGAAAAGAAGCCGTAGACCAGCGTGGTTTTCATTTTGAAAAACCGCTCGTCATTGAACCAGGCGGTCAGGCCGCCAAAGAAGATGACCATGAATGCGGTGAAAATCTGTATCCGGCTGAGCTTACCGGTCAGGAACCAAAGAACCCCCATCGCGCCCAGCATCAGCGGCACGAAAAGGATGGTGGCAATGATAAAACCGGAATACTCGATGCCGCCGATCAGGAAGCTGTCGTCGCGCAGGCGTAGGTAGATGAAGAAAAAAGCCAGTGGAGGCCCAAGCTCCAGCACTTGTTTCAGAAACGGGTTGATCTCTTTTTTGCCTGACATAGTGGTTTCCTGCTGCTTACCCGCCCATTTCAACTATTACGGCGCCGAGTGCAATCAATGCCATCAGTGCAATCCGCCGTGGCCCCACGGTTTCCTTCAACACCAGCCATCCGATCAGGGCCGCAAAGACGGTTGAGGTTTCACGTAGGACTGCCGCTTCGCCGACCTTGTCGAGCCTTGTGGCCAGCATGATGGCTCCGAAAGACATTGGGGCGATAATGCCGCCTGCAAGGCCGCGCAGCATCAAAGGCCCAATGGTAGGCCGATTGATCATCGCGCGCCATCTCAGAAAGGCATAGATCGGCATGGTCGCACCGTCGATCATGAAGAACCAGGCCAGAAAGGTGAACGGATCGGCAGTGGCGCGGATGCCATAGGCGTCATAGGTGGTGTAAAGCGCCACGAACAAGCCGGTCGAAACGGCCAATACCAGCGCTATGCCCAGCGTGTCGCGGTTGGTTTCGAGAAACCGAAAGTTATAGGCGGCCAATCCAAAGATACCAGCCAGCAGGACAGCCACGCCGAACCACTGGGTACCGGTGAAGGTTTCTCCGAACAGCAGGTAGGCACCGATGACGGTGAACAGGGGGCCTGTGCCGCGGACAACCGGATAGACGACAGTGTAAGAGCCCTTGGTATAGGCCATCGCCTGCAGAACTTTGTAGGCGACATGGATCAGCCAGACGGTGGCAAAGATTGGCCACATGTAGGGTTCTGGCCACGGTACTACAAAAAAAGCGAACGGGGCGGCCATCAGGCAATAGCTAGCGTCGATCGCACCGCGTGATAGCCATGGATCGTGGCGGCCTTTTTGCAGGGCGCCGAACACTGCGTGCAGAAAGGCGGCCATCAAAGCAAGCCCCAGGGCGAGTTGATGGCCTGCTTCCGTGCCTTCGAGAGAGATCAGCCAGTCGCTCAAGTGTCAGATCATTTCGCTGGGAGGGGGCGGGGATTTTCCATCCCCAGACCCCCGGAAGGTATTTGAGGCCAGATAAAGCTGCGGTTCAGGACTGATCCAGACCAGTGAGCGCGGCGGCGAATTCTTCGGGGTCGAAAGCAGCGAGGTCATCAATCTGCTCTCCGACGCCGATGGCGTGAATGGGCAGGCCGAACTTGTCAGCCAGTGCGACCAGAACGCCGCCCTTGGCCGTGCCGTCCAGTTTGGTCATCACCAGGCCCGAGACATCGGCTAGATTGCGGAAAGTTTCCACCTGGCTCAGCGCGTTCTGACCGGTGGTGGCGTCCAGCACCAGCAATGTGTTGTGCGGTGCGGTTTCGTCTTTCTTACGGATAACACGGACGATCTTGGCCAGTTCTTCCATCAGGTCGGCGCGGTTTTGCAGCCGACCGGCGGTGTCGATCATCAGCAGGTCGGCTCCGTCCTCTTGCGCCTTGGTGAGCGCGTCGAAGGCAAGGCTGGCCGGATCGGACCCTTCAGGGGCGGTCAGGACGGGCACGCCCGCGCGTTCGCCCCAGACTTGCAGCTGTTCGACAGCGGCAGCGCGGAAGGTATCTCCCGCAGCGATCACGACCTTTTTGCCGGCAGCTTTGAACTGGCTGGCCAGTTTGCCGATCGTTGTGGTTTTACCTGAGCCGTTCACGCCGACGACCAGCACCACTTGCGGACGTTTGGCATAGATGGGCAGGGGTTTGGCGACTGGCTCCATTACGCGGGCCACTTCCTGCGCCAAAAGCTGTTTGATTTCCTGGGTCGAGAGTTTGCGGCCAAAGCGCCCTTCGGCCATGTTGGCGGTGACACGTAAGGCAGTATCTACGCCCATATCCGAGGCGATCAGCAGCTCTTCGAGCTGTTCCAGCATGTCGTCGTCCAGCGTACGGCGCACGGCGGTTTTGGCCTCGCTGCGACCGAACAATCGACCCAACACGCCTTTGGAAGGTGTCGCCTCGGGGGGCGGGGGGGCAGGTGTCGGATCAACAGGCGCGGGCTCGGGTACCTCAACCGGTTGCGGCGCTGGCGTAGGTTCGGGCACCTCTGGGACTGGTTGGGGAACTTCCGGTACGGGTTCCGGCTGCGGCTCGGGGTCCGGGATGATCGGGTCGGGTGCGACTGTTTCCTCGCCCCCATCTTCAACAATGGCCTCAAGCCCCTGTTCGAGGCGGGACGAGGATTTGAACAACTTGTCCATGAGCTTTGAGAAAAACGCCATTTTTGGTCTCCGCAGGTGTTCCCCTCACCTAATGCGGATTTGCGGCAGTTGCAAAGGGTCAGAGGAACGCAATCAGCAGACCCGCCTGAGCACCCCAATAAAGTGGCCAGACCAGATAAGGCGTGATCTTCAGGGCGGGGTGGCCCTTGGGCAGCAGGAACTTCTCGGTTGCCAAGATAAGATCCGAGGCAATGAAGGCCAGAGCTGCAGGCAAGGCCCATCTCAGGGCGCCGGTTTCGGGCAGGGTCAGTACGGCGACGCCCATCCCCAGAATGATCGGAATATAGCCCAGAACAGGGCCTTTGAGGTTCCCGGCCCGTGGGGCCAACAGGGTGGCGGCGACAATGCCTAGAATGATAAGGGACCAGAAATATCCAGGCTGGTCGAAAATCAGGGCAAGATTGCTTGAAGGATGAGTGAGAAACAGGGCGATATATGCAAGGTGACCTGCGGCAAAGGCCCCAATCCCGGACATGAAAGTGCTGTCAGTTTCGCGCGACAACAGCGCGTCGCCAATGGCGCACAATAAGAGCGCGACCACCAGAAGAAGCGGACCTGCACCCAACAAGGCAGTCACGGCCAGCAGTGCGACGGATGCAGTTTTCAACACGGATCGCAATGTGCTGGCCGGACGCGGCGACAGCGGTAGGTAGGCCAAAGCACAAGCAGCCGCGAGCCAGAACAGTACAGTTGTCATAGATACCTCTCCGTTTTCAGTAGCTTGTGACGGGTTGTTGATTCACCTCAACCGTGACGTTGAGGCAGGGATCCTGCGGAAATGGTGATTGGCGCCGGACAATTGCTTCTGACACAATGTGGCTATGCTCAGATATCTTGTGATTCTTCTTCTGCTGCCCGCGTATTCAGCGACGGCTCAATCAGCCCTGTCGGGTGCGGATTTTGACGACTACACGCGGGGGAAAACCCTGTTCTACGGTTTTCAGGGGCAGGTATATGGCGTCGAACGGTACTTGCCCAATCGCCGCGTCATCTGGTCGTTTCTGGATGGCGATTGCAAGCATGGCGTCTGGTACGAAAAGGATGCCCAGATCTGTTTCATCTACGAAGACCGTCTGGACCCACAATGCTGGGTGTTCACCCGATCAGGGGGTGGTCTGATCGCGCAATTCGAAGGCGACCCGGAAGAAACCGAGCTTTATGAGGCCGAGGATGTCGACGAAGAGATGATCTGCTATGGGCCGGATGTTGGTGTCTGAGATCGGTTCAGAACAATGAACCCTGATCTGGCGCGTCTTTTTTGGGCGTTTTTTTCGTAGCTGATCGTGGGGCAGCTGTTTGACCGGTGGTCAGCACGCCATCGGCGAATTCTATCTCAAGTGAGCCATGCTTTGCAGCCTGAGCTTTTGTCGTGACAACCTGATCCTCGGCGCGGACCACGGCATAACCCCGTTGCAATGTTGCCTTGTAGCTGAGCGTTTCGCGTAGGCGGTCGGTGGCGTCCAGCTTTTGTCGCATCCGGTCCAGGCGCGTTGTTTGGGCGGCGTTCATACGCTCGGCCAACCGGGTGATGGACTGGCGCTGTATCTCGATTTCACGCTGAATGGGACGCAAGGACAGGCGTGACGACAGACTTCGCACGGCTTCTTGTCGGCTTGAAACAAGATTGCGCAAGGTCGAAGGGCGCAAATGGGCGGAAAGTTTAACCACTTGTAGGCGGCGGTTCTGCACACCGCGCTCAAGCGCCGGGGTCAGGCGATCTGCAATCAAATCAAGCCGTTGGCGCGGGGTATTCAACAGGCTGTCCGGTCGCGGTAGCGCACGCGATAGGTCGCGCAGGCGCTGCGACCGACGTTGGACCGCATCGGTTGCGGCACGCGACAGACGTGCGCCTTGTTCGCCGGTCCAGGCCAGCAGCTCTATCCGTACAGGTACGGCCAGTTCGGCGGCGGCGGTCGGGGTGGGCGCGCGACGGTCTGAGACGTAGTCAATCAGCGTCGTGTCCGTCTCGTGCCCCACGGCCGAGATCAGCGGGATATCTGATCCCGCAGCGGCGCGCGCCACGATTTCCTCATTAAATCCCCACAGATCTTCGATCGATCCGCCGCCTCGGGCGACGATGATCAGGTCGGGGCGCGGTAGAGCCCCGCCGGGTGTTAGTTTGTTGAACCCGTTGATCGCATTTGCAACTTCGGGGGCACAGTTCGACCCCTGCACGGCGACTGGCCAGATCAGAACCTTACGCGGGAACCGATCCCGCAGGCGGTGCAGTATGTCCCGGATCACCGCCCCTGAGGGAGAGGTCACAACACCGATGACCTGTGGCAGATAGGGCAGCGGTTTTTTACGCTCGGGGGCAAACAGCCCTTCGGCCTCAAGCTGTTTCTTGCGTTTCTCCAGCAACGCCATCAGCGCGCCTTGTCCGGCAACGGCGACCTCATCGACGTTCAAGTTGTATTTCGACTGCGCGCCAAATGCGGTCAGTCGACCGGTGACCACAACCTCCAACCCTTCTTCGGGGACAACGGACAAGCCCGAGATCTGGCCTTTCCATGTGGTGCAGGCCAGCACATTCCGGTCATCCTTGATGTCGTAATAGAGATGACCCGAGCGCGCCTTGAACACGCGCCCGACCTCGCCGCGCACACGGATTCGACCGAACGTGCCTTCTAGCGTGCGTTTCACCTCGCCCGAGATGTCCGAGACAGTGTATTCAGGGGTGTTTTGGCCGGGAATGGGGTCGTCAAGCAGGTCGGACATTTCAGCGCCTTGTGTCAAATGCCCGGCCAGCTTAGAACGCGCGCAAGGCGAGGCCAAGCAGATCGGAGTGCATTCATGAATATCCTCATTCTCGGCAGTGGTGGGCGGGAACACAGCCTGGCTTGGGCGGTGATGCAGAACCCTAAATGTGACCGTCTGATCGTGGCGCCGGGAAATGCCGGGATCGCGCTGATCGCGGATTGTGCCGCGCTGGATATTGAGAACGGTGGGGACGTCGTTAGTTTTGCTGAGGAAAACGCGATTGACTTCGTGATTGTAGGCCCCGAGGCACCCTTGGCTGCCGGCGTGGCGGATCGCCTGCGCGAAGCAGGCGTGCTGGTTTTTGGACCTTCTGCGGCCGCAGCCCAGTTGGAGGCGTCGAAAAGTTTTACCAAGGAAATCTGCGATGCGTCGGGCGCACCGACCGCAGCCTATGCGCGGTTTACCGAGGCTGAACCAGCCAAAGCCTATATTCGCGAACAAGGGGCTCCGATTGTCGTCAAGGCTGACGGATTGGCCGCAGGCAAGGGCGTGATCGTGGCGATGGATGACCAAACCGCTCTGGACGCCATCGACGACATGTTCGGCGGTGCTTTTGGCGGGGCAGGGGCCGAGGTTGTCATCGAAGAGTTCATGGATGGAGAAGAGGCGTCACTGTTCGTGCTGTGCGATGGCGAGAACATCCTGTCCGTCGGCACCGCACAAGACCACAAGCGCGTGGGCGAGGGTGATACCGGACTGAATACTGGCGGTATGGGCGCCTATTCACCGGCACCGGTTTTGAGTGCTGAGATCGAAGAACGCGCGATGGAAGAGATTATCAAGCCCACCGTGGCCGAAATGAAGCGTCGTGGTATGCCGTTTCAGGGCGTCCTTTATGCCGGTCTGATGATCAAGGACGGTCAGCCTCGGTTGGTAGAATACAATGTGCGCTTTGGTGATCCCGAGTGTCAGGTTCTTATGATGCGCCTCGGTGCGCAGGCGATGGATCTGATGCATGCCGCTGCCGAGGGCCGGTTGGCCGAGGCGCGGGTAAACTGGGCGGATGATCATGCCCTGACCGTGGTGATGGCGGCGAATGGATATCCGGGTGCGTACGAAAAGGGCAGTGTGATCAATGGTCTGGTGGGCCTTCCCGAGGATAGCGGGAATATGGTGTTCCACGCCGGAACAAAGGCTTCGGAGGGTCAGATCGTGGCCTCTGGCGGTCGCGTACTGAATGTCACTGCCCGTGGAGGCACATTGCAAGAGGCACGGGACCGGGCCTATGCGGCGGTCGACGGGATTGACTGGCCCGATGGGTTTTTCCGCCGCGACATTGGCTGGCGGGCGCTCTGATCCAAAACGCTCCCGCGTCCTGACGCTGCATCAAAGATGCACCGCCAAAGGCCTTGGGCCGGGCAGCCCGCTGGCGCGGGCTGCGGTCGGTTCTATTTTGGACAGGTCAGTGCCCCTTTCATTGCGGATGGGGTAAAGGGCAGCAGTTCCCGTTTTTTCCAGCCATCATCGTAGTTGACGCTGACAATGCTGCTCCAGTCAGCGTTGACCACAATAATTTCACGGTTTCCTCCGCATTTGCGAATGCCACCGGTGATGAAGTCCTCTCCAATCTGGTGATTGGTCAGACCGGGTAGGGTTGCGATCTCGGTCAGTGCGCTGTTCTGAAATCGCCAAATGCGCAGGGTTTTGGCTAGATGCGGGCGGTCGATGTAAGCAATCTCGACTAGCCCGTCACCATCCAGATCTGCAGCGCCAATTGGAGCGAGCCAGCGAAAGCGGGTCCCAATGTGGGGCGTGGCTGCGATCTTTTCTCCGCGTGCATCATAGATTGCGAGTTGTGCACCGGCATGGACGTTGGACTCCACGACGATCACTTCGTTTGATCCATCTAGATTGATATCGACTAGACGGGGACTGAGGTCTTCAAAGACGCGATCAAGCGGCAACTTGATGGTCAGAACCGAGCGTTTGTATACCGGCTGGATGAAGAGCGTTTTAGTTGACGTATTCGAAACTTTGAGTTCAAGCGCGCCATATTCGATGTCGTCGCCCAGTACGCCGTGGGCATAGCGCGTCGTTGGCTCAGTGAAGCGGGCGCTTGTGATGGTGTCTGCAGCTGCTGGTCCCATCTCCGCCAGCCACACACTCAACGCCAGCACCGCGCCGCGTGCCCGATGTTGCCACAGACAGGCGGGCAGACGCGGCGCTTTGGAAAGCATCAGATCTGCTTTTCGGGCATCTGTACCACCAGACCGTCCAACTCATCCGTGACCTTGATCTGGCAGGTCAGGCGCGAACGGGTCGGGTCGGGCTCATAGGCAAAATCCAGCATGTCTTCTTCCATGTCATCCTTGCCTGGGACTTTCTCGACCCAGTCGGGGTGGATGTAGACGTGGCAGGTCGAGCAGGCGCACGCGCCGCCGCAGTCGGCCTCGATGCCGGGGATGTTGTTGTCGCGGGCCCCTTCCATGACTGTCAGCCCGTTGGCGACCTCGACTGTATGTTCGGTACCGCCATGCTCGACATAGGTGATCTTTGCCATTGCGTGCGTCTTCCTTTTTCGGTTTTCGAATTCTTCCTTAGTGAAGGCGTTTAGGTCTTTCCAGTACCATTTGCGACTCAACACGCCGTGTCTGGACTTTCCTGCAGTTTGTTCTATTTTTGTTCTCATGCTTGTTGCCCCTGTTCATCCTGCGGTTTCAAACCGGAACTGGCCGCGCCCGCCGACCTGTTTGCCAGCCAACCGGCTGGACGACCCGCCCGAAGGCGCGCGCGTGGCTGTCGCCGGGCTGGTGATTCTGCGGCAGAGACCGGGGACAGCCAAGGGGGTGATCTTTGTCACGCTTGAGGATGAGACCGGTATCGTGAACGTGGTCGTCTGGCGGAAAATCTACGAACAATTCCGCCGCGCGGTGATTTCCGGGCGCCTGTTGCGGGTCACGGGCCGGATGCAGCGGGCGCATTCGGTGACCCATGTGATCGCGGAAGAGATCGAGGATATCTCATCAATGCTGGATGTATTGGTACGGGGGGAGGGTTAGGCCTCTAGCGACAAACAGATCCGCTGCGGCGGCGCGCTGTGTCAAAATGGAAATGCCCTTTGTGATAGCGGTCGGCGTCCGGACCCAGAACTGTGCCGAACAGACCGCAAGCACCTGCATGAAGCTCACGCATGGCGTCGCTTGTATCTTCAGCTGTCCACCCGTCGCGTACCGTGATCACAGTGCCATCCAAGAGTACGAAAGATGAGATATCAATCGCGCGACCGCGGGCGTGTTCCGACATTCGCGCGCGCGGCTGATTGTTCTGTGTCTTGCACGCATAATGGCCGGCCAGACGAATTCCTTTCAAACCGCCACCCTGATCCGCAAAGGTCGGTTTGGCCGTGTTCTCCAGCCAAGTCTTGAGCGTGATGGCGGTTTCGCAATCCATCAGCGCCAATTGGCTGAGAAAGACATCAGACACCACGCGGATACGCACGGGATCGGCAATGCCGCATCCCCTGTACTTTCCTCTAAAGGGTTTTCGGCTCTCGCCGAGAATGGTCCAGTCACCACACACCGCACCGCGATCGCGCATCCGTTCGCGGCCAACCTCGATCTGACGGAATTTGCAGGGTCGCAGTCGCGGTCTGGGTGATACAGTCAGTTCGCGCTTGGCGGGGGCTGCGACGGCGTCTTCCTCCAACAGGACGTCCAATTCAGCGGACAGGTCATAGGCCACCAGTTCATGCGGTTGAGCCTGCGCAGGCTCCTCGCAATCTGGCGCGGCACTCGCCATTCCTGCGCATAAAATAAACAGAGGGGTTAAAACTCGCATAAAACAACTCGTTCATTTTCCGGCCCGACCGATGGTCGCCTGACCAGCCTCAAAGCAGGTGTCGAGGCGTGGACCAGTCTAGGCTTTGAAAATCCTTTTCCTATTCAAAGCCAGAGTATAGCAGGGATTTCTCATCGCTTGAACAAATTGCTCTGTGCTGGCTTTCCCTTGTTGCCACAGCGCATGTCGAAATGCTGTGCGCATTTGGTGCCCAATTTGAACGCAGAGATGTTGAGGATATCTCGCGGAGCTGGATGTGATGGTGCGGGCGGGGGATAGGTCTGCAATGCGGACAAATCTGCCGTTCGAACGCAGCGTAGCAAAGTCCCCTTTAGAACCAAGAGTTCGAATGCGGGGATGTTGAATCAAGAAATTGGTTAAAACTGTCTGCCAATCCGAAATGAAGGTTTACTACTACATTCGCTGTCGTTTCGTATCTTTAGCGACTTGAGCCACTCAAGTAAGCGCAAGACACAACCACCTGCCTCACACACCTTGAGTTGTGACAAGTTGGAAATGTAGAACCTGTTCATTTCAACAGGTTCTCCTTTCCATAAACTGGCTAACGTTCAGGCAAGCTCACGCGCAATGTGGCGTGCTTGGGCCTGAGCTGAGGCGACCGAAGCTTTGTGACGCTCATCAGCGAATTCCTGATACTCGGCCGCAGCTTCGAACATGCGTTCTGCGCCCAGGTACTTGCGCAATGTGCTGATATGCGCAGAAAGGTGACCCGAGTCATTGCGAATCCCACCGTCCTCAAAGCCGAATTCGCCAGCCGATGTCAGCAGCACCAGGGTTTTGCCGGACATGATCGGTTCCAGAGGGAAGTCGCCGCGCGCCAAATCAAACGTAAACGTCTTGTTGATCCGGATGATCTGATCAAACCAAGCCTTCAGCGCTGCGGGCATGCCGTAGTTGTACATGGGCGTCGAAATCAGCAGGATGTCGGAGCGGTCGAGCTCGTCAATCAGCGTGTCAGACAAACTGACCAAAGCGCTCTGTTCAGGAGTACGTTCCTCTTCTGCTGTAAAGACGGACGCGATCCAATCGTTGGAAATGAAATCTGGCGGGGTCATTCCGACGTCACGCACAATAATTTCAACGTCGGGATCAACCGTTTTCCACTCTTCCACGAAACTGTCCGCCAAAGCGCGGGAAATGGAGTTATAGGCCGCAACAGGGTTGTCGGTGTGGCGCACGCTGGCGTCAATTCTCAGGATTGTGGTCATCTTGTCACCTAGTCAGTTTGCAATGGACCATTCAAAGGTGAAGCCAGTGACGCGCAGGTACAAATGAAGAGAATTCTGAATGGAGTGAAATGACCTCAGCCATCTCTAATCGCTGAAAAAATCTTCTCCAGATAAGACGCCGTCGCAAGTACATCCGCGTCCCTGTTTGCGCCGCCGCTCAAGGATAGGCTGACCCCCGGTCTCCGTTCTCCAAATGGAATGGAAATTGTTGGCGCATTGAGGAAAGCAGCTTTCATCGATACCGACAGGATAAGGGCGTTTTCCCGTGCAAAGACCCCTTTATCGAGGGTCACGGCCTGAACAGACGGCGGGTACGACGGCAATGTCGGGTAAAGCAGCATCTTCCCTGCCAGTTCCCTGCCAAAGTCCGGGATGAGGGCCCGCCGGATTTCGAGCAATGCCTGCAGATCTTTGCCAAGTATTGAAGCCGCCTGAGCAAGCCGATCCTGCACATTTGGGTCCAGTCTGGCCTGCTGGTCTCCGACCAAACTTGGCAGAAGACGAAAGGCTTCGGCACTCACCAGCGTTCCGCAGGTTTGGAAGACCTCCGTGACACGAGTGAAACTTCGGATATCAACTCTTTCCAATTCGATGCCATGCTCGGACAAATGCTGCTGAGCCTGTTCGTACATAGCCTTGATTTCCGGGGTGAATCCCACCAGGGCATCTTCCCTCAGGCACAGAATTTGACGGCGGGCGTGCCCGGTTTCTTTGCAATCCGACAAAGCGCGATCCACAGCGCAAATCTGACTGACGTTTAAAGCGAGTGAGCCTGGCGTATCCATAGAAGGCGCCAGAGGTAAAATCCCGGCGCTTTCATAGCGGTCCATAGTTGGGCGAAACCCCACCAGGCCCTGACAGGCGGCCGGAATGCGCACGGAGCCGGAGGTATCTGTGCCCAATGCGATGTCGGCCAAGCCCATGGCAACGGCTGACGCCGATCCGCTCGAGGACCCTCCAGGCACCATTGTGCTGTCCAACACATTCAGAGGGGTGCCGAAATGCGGATTAACTCCGAGCCCCGAGAAGGCGAACTCTGACATGTTCACATGGCCTAAGACGATCGCGCCCGCAGAACGGAGCCTGGCGACGATCGGGGCGTCATTGTCTGCTGGTTGAGGATCGATGGCCAAGGATCCCGCATGGCTTCGGAACGTTTGCACGTCGATATTGGCCTTGACCGCAAGAAACTGGCCGTCCAACGGGCCAAGCAGCCTTCCTTCGGCCTGCCGCGCGGCGGCGGATCGGGCATCCTGCAACAGTCTATCTGGCGCAACGCTAAGGAATATCTCGCGATGCGCGTCGAGCGAATCCAGAAAGTCGCGCGTCCGTTGAAGGATATTCATGCCGTCAGAACCGGAGTCTGATAATAAGGCAGTTCTTCAACCCGTACGCTTTGCCGGTCTGCCTCATATTGCATGCGCACGTGCTGTGCGATCTCTCCGAGAGTAGCGAACCAGACGTCACCCCTGTTCAAGACAGAATCCATCCAGTCTTCCACCTGCCGCCACCGCGCCAAACGCCCGGTCAGGAAGGGATGCCAGATGCCAATCCAGAAGCCACCTTCTTCGTATTGGGCTTCGAATTCCTCCCAAAATGGGGTCAGCCCGGCGCGTGGCCCGGCGACGGGCATCATGTAACCAATTTCCTCATAGTGGGCGAATTGCGGCCAGTCGTCGGTCCCCCAATGCGATGGAAGTTCGACCAAAGTCCGGCCGCCTGATCGCATGAGGTATGGCACATCATCCGCCATCAGCGAACTGTCATAGTCGAATTCATGCTTGTTCAGCAGGTCGATGACGGCTTGCGTCACATTGTAAACCGGTGCGCGATAGCCTTTTGGAACATTGCCCAGAACCCGCTTATGCGACTCCAGCGCGCGTTCGAACCAATAGGCTTGTTCAGACGCGCTGTGGTTTGTCGGGTCTTCGTGCAAATAGCCATGATGGCCGATTTCATGACCATCTTTCAGGATGGCTTGCATTGCATCTGGATATTGCTCCACGACCCATCCGGGGGCGAAGAAGGACTGTTTCAGCCCGAGACGTTTGTAGGTTTCTAGAATCCGAGGGATGGCAACCGTCGGCCCGTAGCGCCCCATGGAGATCGGATAGAGGCGATCATGCCCATCGACCGGCCTTGCGATATGGATCAGGCTGTCCGCATCGATATCAAAGGTGATCGCACAGGCGCATCGCGCGCCGTTTGGCCAGATTATTTTCTTCTGCATGGTCTTGCTCCTCTGTCACAATTGCTGGGCGTTGTTCGTCAGCCAATCGTCATACCAGCGCTGCAATGCGGATTTGACGGCGGCATATTCACTAGCGCTCAGCCTTTGATCCGCGGCGCGCTGCATGCCGTCGGTGATGTTTTGAAGAATTATCTTTTCGTCGCACTTTTTGGTCTCGCCGTGCGAAACGGCCAGTTGTCCGCCGGTGAAGACGCTCTGGATATCCGTAGATTTTGCCGAGCTGACCAACAGCTCAACCGGATCAATGCCGGGGTCCAACCAGGGACCTTCAAGACGGTCCAGGCGCAGGATCACAAAGTCGGCGCGCTTGCCGACGGACAGGCTTCCGATGCTGTGATCCATTCCCATCAAACGCGCGCCACCCATAGTGGCCATGTCGAAAACATCCTTCGCGGTCAGGCTAGGGTTCGCCCGATCACTTGACCAATAAAGGCTTTGCGCCAGACGCATTTCGGCGAACATGTCGTCATCACCTGCCAGGCTGGTCCCATCCATCCCCAGTGCGAGGTTGATGCCCATCCGCTTCATCAATGGCGCGGGTGCAATGCCGGAACGCAGCCGCAAATTGGAGCTGGGATTACACACGATATGCGCCCGCACCTCGGCCACTCGCGCCAGATCTTTTTCGTCCGCCCAGACCATATGCACCAAAGACAAGCCGTCAGTGAGCAGGCCAACTTTGCCCAATTCTGCAATGGCACCCTGAAAACTCCAGGCTGTAGCCGACAGGTGTTGCAGTCGAGACTCCTCGGCATGGGTGTGAATGCGCTGGCCACTTTCGCGAATCTTCCTGGCGATGTTGCGCAGGGTCTCTCGGCCCGTCCAATGCGGTGCCGTGGGACCAAACCACACATCAGCGCATTCTGAAGCCGCGTATTCGCCATGCATCCGGGACAGAAGCCGCACAAAACTTTGCGGTTCAATACGTGCGCGCGCAACGTGCTGGCGCTGCAGTTTGCATCGCAGAACCTCGGGCAAGGTAGTCAGAAACGACTGGCTTTGCCCATATGGATGTACAAGCTGGTTGTGCCATCTCTCGCCCGGCGCGATGGCGCAAGACAGGCCAAGCCCGTTATATACGGCGATTTTGTCCCATATCTTCGCTTCGGCAATGGCCGCTGTCTGACCCGCGGTGCAGGCATCCACAACAGCCGTTACCCCATTCTTCAGCAAGCGCATTGCCGCGTATTCGGTGGCGAGGCGCGGCGCAACGTCGGCTGCGCCAGCGGAGGCGAAAATCCAAGGCTCTAACAGGTCATCCCGTATCCCTTGGTTTATCAGGTTCACCCCATAGCAATGGTGATGCGCATTCACAAACCCGGGCAGGATCGCCGTGTTTGTGTCCAAGTGCACCCTTGCGCTGGGATAACGTGACTTCAATACGGCCAGAGGCGCCAATCCACCTATTCTGCCGTCTAGAACATAAAGCGCGAAGTCGTCGTGACTGTGAAAGGCATCTTCGATGATCCAGCGGGCAGAAAATATGTCGCCGCCATCAGCCGTCATGAACAACAAATTCCAGTGCGCTCGGCTTGCCTTCGTCCCCGTTGACTGGAGTGATATCTTGCGGGCAGGCCGACATAACGGCGTAGACTGGCATCTCAGCTTTGAAGGTCATGCTGTCCCCCGGCTTTGACACTGGCGCAGCCCAGGCAAGGCTGCCATCTGGGTGAACTGGTACGTTCATCCACAGATTGAACGGAGCTGGCACATGCGGTGCTTTTTTCCCGATAGCAAGCAAGGCCTGCCTCAAGTTGTCGGCGCAATTGTCGTGGTAATCGGTGACGCCCATTTGCTTGTACCGGTTGGCATCGCAAGCGGCGATCGTTGTGTCATGAACACCCGGCGATGTGTCTTGGGTCAGCGTCAGAAGAGGATTGCGCAGATTGCTGACCAACCTGTCACCGATCTTTGGGAAAACAGACAGAAGATCCGTATGCACATGCGGCATGGACAAATATTCATGCAGCTCTGCCGCATTGAACGCCCAGAAATCGCAGACTTGCCAGCCGGTCGGATTGGTGATGGTCAAAGTTTGTTCGGCTGTCAAACGCACCGCGACGCCGCGACGTGCTGGCACTGTATACCGTTCTGCAATGACCGGGACGCCGTCGGCAGAGACCGTGCTGTCCAGAGTTTGATTGAAACCATCGGGTTGGGAAGGGTCAAAACTATGCATGCGCAAGAACTCCTGATTAGGGGTTCAGAAACGCATGCTTCTCGGCAATTTAGAAATGACAAAAATTCAAGCGACGGATTAGATCGTTGCAGACGCGCTATTCTTCAAAAAACCTTTGACCGACGACGCTGTCGCGAAACTCATCTGCTTGGTCCAATAGCCATTCCCGGAACACACGAACGCGTGCACGATTGGCGTAAGTTTCCGGGCAGACGAGAAAATAGCTCTTGTTCTTCAATGCCGCGTCAAAGGGGGCGACCAGCATATTGCGTTCCAGAAAACGCGCGGCGGCCAAAAGGCTGACCAAGGCCACACCATGACCATCGCTTGCCGTCAGCAAGCAGATGTGTTCCTCGGAATAGGTGACATAGGGCTCGACGTCACTAGTTTGCAAGCCAGCCGCGTCCATCCATCGCTCCCAACTCGGATCCGCATCAGAAAACCCGCTCCATTGGTATTCGATCAGACGAGACTTCAGAAGATCTTCGGGGGAACCCAGTGACTTCGCCTTTTCCACGCTACAGACAGGGGCCACCCAGTCATTCAAGACCCAAGCCACATTGCTGTCAGGATAATCGCCAAAGCCATACCGAATAGCCACATCCACATCGCTGGATTTGAAATCCACCAGTTGATCACTAGACAGAACCCTTACCGAGATATCCGGGTATTTCTCGTAAAAGCCTCGCAGCCGCGGGCTAAGCCAATTGGCGGCAAAAGACCCGGTTGTTGAGATTGTCAATGTGCCCGCAAGGTCGTCTTCCTCCAGCGCGAGAGAGGCGGCTTCAATGTTCTTGAAGGCTTCAATGATGTGGGGCGCGTAGTTGGCCCCATCCTCCGTCAGTTTCAAGGCGCGGGTAAGCCGGTGAAACAGGGGCACCCCAAGTTGATCCTCCAGCGATTTGATCTGATGAGAAATGGCAGTCGGAGTGACGCATAGTTCATCGGCGGCATCCTTGAAACTCAGATGCCGGCAGGCCGCTTCGAAGGCCTGAATACTTTTCAACGACGGTATCTTCGCCATGACGCGCGGCTTTGCTCTCCTGATGCGATGCTAATTCGTCGCTCCACTCTAACCCGATTGCCGGCTCACATGTGGGCGAAATTCTCAGCTGTGAGGTGAAAACATCTAATTTGAGAAGATAGGGCATTCTCTCTTGAATTTGCGTGAAAGTTGGGAGGTTGTCTTGGATCCATTTTTGAAAGTCACTGGCATCGACAAGTCGTTTGGCGCCGTTCGTGCATTGCACAATGTCAATCTGCTGGCCTCGAAGGGCGAGTGCATTGCGATTTTGGGCGAGAACGGAGCAGGTAAAACCACGTTCGCAAGCGTTTTGATCGGCCTGTATCAGCCCGATAACGGCGAAATCAAACTGGGCGGAACACCTGTTTCGGTGACCAGCCCAGCAAAAGCTATTGAGCATGGGATCGGCATGATCCACCAGCATTTCAGCCTGGTCGGCGCGATGAACGCCGAAGAGAACATTCTGATCGGCTTGCCCAGCACAAAGCGGGGTGCCGAAGCGCGGGCGCGCATTCGGCAGCTTTGCAGCGACTTTGACTTTAACGTCGATTTCGACATCCGTGTCACGGAAATGCCTGTGGGCATGAAGCAAAGGGTGGAAATCCTTAAGGCGCTGTTTCGCGATGTATCGATCCTGATCCTGGATGAACCCACCAGCGTTCTTGCCCCGACCGAAGTCGCGCCATTTCTCAAAGGAGTGCGCAAGTTGGTCGCCAACGGCTGCCTTGTCTTTTTCATCAGCCACAAGCTCGATGAAATCCGCGAAATTGCCGATCGCGTCATGATAATGCGCCATGGGCGTGTCGAGGGAGTTCTTCCGGTTGCGACCACGCCCATGGCCCAGATGTCAGCGCTTATGATGGGAGACAAGCCGACCGGCGAAACGGTCGAGACGCTCAAGGCCAAAAAGGCGCGCAATGACACCAGCTCAGCACCGGACGCTCTGGTTGTCTCTGATGTCTGCCTGATCGATCCAGGCGGGGCCGAAATCCTGCAGGATCTGACCCTCTCCGTGAAGGCTGGTGAAATTCTTGGAATCGCCGGGATTGACGGCAATGGCCAGACGGAGTTGAGCGAGGTGATCACTGGCCTCAAAAGGCAAACCAGCGGCGCCATCCACCTTAATGGCACGGAGATATCAAGCGCCTCCATCGCTTCGCGCATTGCAGACGGCATAGGCTTCGTGCCCGAGGACCGCCATGCCGAAGGCTTGGTCCTGTCGCTCAGTGTCGAAGAAAATATGGCATTTCGATCCATTGGCGAAGACAGGTTCATGTCTGGCGGTCTGATTTCCCGGCGCGCGATGCACGAGATCGCAAGCAACGTGGTCGCGGCCTTTGACATTAGGCCCCCTGACCCAAAATTGAACGCCTCGGCTTTATCCGGTGGCAATCAACAAAAAATCGTTTTGGCCCGTGAAGTGGCCCGGGCACGCAATCTTTTGGTCGTCGTACAGCCGACTAAAGGGCTTGATGTCGGCGCAACGGAATTTGTTCAGAACCAGATCCGCGCCGTCGCCCAAAGCGGCGTGGGGGTTCTCTATATCTCCACTGAACTTGAACATGTGCTCGACATCTCTGACCGCGTCGCCGTGATGGCCTTTGGTCGGATCACGGGTGTTGTCGATCCAGAAAACACAACTCTTCAAGACATCGGGCTCTTGATGACCGCGGCGCCGGAGGAAGTACAATGAACAGATTTACCATGCAACGCCGGATTGCGATTGCCTTACTGTTAGCGCTCAGCGTTGGCGGCGTGCTGATCCTGCTCGACGGGCACAACCCGTTTGAGGCCTATAAGGTTCTGTTTCTGGAATCTTTCCTAAATTACTGGGGCTTCTCCAATACGCTGGTCAAAGCCTCACCTATGCTTCTGGCGGGGCTGGCCGTGATTATTCCGATGCGCGCCGGTGTGTTCAACATCGGTGGCGAGGGGCAGATCTATATTGGTGGGTTGTTCGGCGCCGTCTTTGCTTTGGCGATCCCCGATCTGCCCGGTCTATTGGGCGTGCCGCTGATATTTATCGCTGCCGCCGCCGGTGGGGCGTTTTGGGCGGCAATTCCTGCGTATCTCAAAGCCTATCGGGGCACGAATGAGGTCATTGTCACACTGCTGATGAACTTCATTGCGATCCACATCGTCAGCTATGCCGTGGCCGGGCCGCTATTGGCCGAAGGCGCGCCATATCCTTATTCGGAGGAAGTCTCAGAAGCCTATCGCCTGCCTATTCTGATGCCGCGATCTGATACCCATGTGGGCTTTGTATTTGGGCTGGCCATGACGGTTATCTTGTATTTCTGGCTGCGCTTCACGCCATCGGGCTTCCACTTGGACCTAGTGGGGCGTAATGCCCGCGCTGCGGCCTATGCCGGTGTGGACCAGAAAAAGACCATCATACGCGCCATGTTGATTGGCGGCAGCCTTGCAGGCATGGCCGGCGCAATCGAGGTGATTGGGTTGAAGTACCGCCTGTTCCACCTGTTTAGCGATGGCTACGGCTATGACGGAATTGTCGTCGCCTTCCTTGCGGCTCTTAACCCAATTGTCGCGCCGTTGACCGCGCTGTTCCTTGCCGGACTTTCTGCCGGCGCGGGAACGATGCAACGTGCCGTCGGGGTCGACAGTTCCGTCATCGAAGTGGTCGAGGGGCTTGTTGTGGTTTTGGTCGCCGCCGCCCTCGTGACACCGCGAACCAAGTCAACATCCGTTCTGAAACCCCTGGCAAAAAACCTGCGGCTGCGCCGCCAACCACAACGCCAAAAGAAAGAGGCATAGGCTATGATTGATCTTGTTTTGCTGGGCGACGTCCTTGCCGGAACCGCCCGATTGGGTACGCCAATTGCCTTTGCTGCCCTTGGCGGGGTGATTGCGGAACGTGGCGGGCTGTACAACATCGGCCTCGAAGGTCAGATCCTCGCCGGTGCGCTTGGCGCCGCTGCTGGTTCTTTCGCAACGGGCTCCGCCATGATCGGGCTCGGATGCGGGATCATTTGCGGCCTGATCTCAGGCCTGCTGCTTGGGTATATGTCGATCCGGCTGCGCATCAACCAGCTGGTTGGCGGTATCGCGCTCAACCTGCTGCTGGCCGGACTCACAGCTTTTCTGTCTCGTCAGATATTTGGAGCTCAGGCCGGAGGGGCGCGGGTAAACGGGTTCTCGCAGATCGATATTCCCTACTTGTCAGATCTTCCCGTAGTTGGCCCGTCCCTGTTTGCCCAGGATCCGCTGTTCTACCTTTTGATCGGATTGGCAATAGCCGCCTGGTTCTGGCTGATGAAATCCCACAAAGGTCTGGACCTTCGCGCCGTTGGCGAAAACCCGAAGGCCGCGGACTTGGCTGGGGTTCCTGTCTTTCGCATGCAATATCTCGCAATTGCAGTCAGCGGTGCCCTCGCGGCACTTGCTGGGGTGCATCTGGTCTTATCGCAAGTCTATGTGTTTGCGGAAGGCATGAGCGCGGGCAAAGGCTTCATTGCGCTTGCGGCAATCATCTTAGGACGTTGGTCGCCCATCGGCGCGATCTGCGCGGCACTTTTCTTCGGCTTCTGTGATGCGGTGCAATTCAAACTGCAATTCACCTCGCCAGAGGTTCCCTATCAGCTCTTTCTGATCTTGCCTTACCTCGCATCGCTCATCGCACTTGTGGTCCTCGGCGCCAAGGCCAGCGCACCTGCAAGCGTTGGACTCCCCTACGACCGGGAGCATCGATAAATCTCAGCCGTGACGTGAGAAACCATCGTTTTTCACGTCGCGATCCTCCCGTCACCCTGACAACACATATCCAATATGGGAGAACAACAATGCAATTAAAGTCCAAACTATTGGCGGGGCTTGCGGCACTGATGTTGGCCGGGCCTGCGGTCGCTGACGGGATCGAACGCGCCGCGATCGTTATGCCCGGATCGATTTCTGATAATGGCTGGAACCAAGCCGGATTCGAAGGTCTCACCAAGGCAGGTGAAGTGCTTGGCTTTGAAGCCGCTTTTTCCGAAAGCGTGCATCAGCCGGAACAAATCGAAGTCCTGAGCGACTACGCACGCCGAGGGTATGACCTTGTGATCGGTCACGGCGGAGAGTTCCAGGACGCAGTGGAACGTGTCGCAGCACGCTTCCCGGAAACCATGTTCATGGTGAACAACGGACTGGGCACAAAAGACAACATTGCCAACGCGGATTTCTATTTCAGCCAAATCGCTTATCTAATGGGCTACGTCGCGGGCTCCATGTCAGACACAGGCACCATCGGCATCATCGCGGCGCAACAGTTCAAATTCACGACCGACACGGTTGCTGGATATGAAGCGGGGGCCAAAGCGGCCAATCCGGACATCAGAGTTTTGGTTACCTGGACCGGCGACTGGGATGACATCGCCAAGGGCAAAGAAGCTGCTTTGAACCAAATTTCCCAAGGCGCCGATGTCGTCTGGCCGACAATGGACAGCGCGACGCTGGGCTCCATGCAGGCTGTTCAGGAAAAAGGCGTCTATGGCATCGGCATCTATCGTGATGCGATCAACGAATGGCCGGAAATACTACAGTCCGCTATTCTAGATGTCCGAGGCAACATGCGGTCCTACCTGGAACTGGCAGCTGCTGGCAAACTGGAAGGTGCGCTCTACCGGGCGGATATGGGCAATGAACTGGCCATGCGGATCGGGTCGTTCCACCCAGACATCCCGGTGGACGTTGTCGATGAAGTTAACAAACTGATCGACGCCATGAATTCCGGTGCTTTGGTTGTGAATCCACAATAAGGCATCCCTTGTAATCGCTCCTCTATAACTCTCGCCCCCAAGTCTGGGGGCATTTTTTATTGTTAGAGAAATCAATGATTGAAGCCTTTCGCTTGTACCGCGTGGGATTGCGTTACCCCCAATTTCGCCGGATTCGCTATGCTTTCTATTCCTGTTTATTAGGTCGACAACACCCGAAAATGAACAAATCCAGGACTGCCTAAGATCCAACCATGCAAAACGCTCAATCAACATCATCCTTGCAAAATCTATGACCAGACATCTATGCGCATTGCAGCATCGGTCGAACTGGGCTCACAGCTAAAACTGGATCGATTTGATTTATCGCTTAAACAAGGTCTCTTGCGACTGCTTGTCACGATTATCTGTACGCAATTCGGCATGCAGTGCGCGACCGGCTTGGACGCCGGGACGGGCACTGACCGTCTCCAGCCAGCGGGTAAAGTGCGGCTTGTCCTCTAACACCTGCTGCTGGCCTTCCCATAGGCTGGCCCAGCCCCAGATTGACATGTCGGCAATGGAATAGAAGTCGCCCGCGACATATTCGTTGTCGGCCAGCCGTCGATCCAGCACGCCGTATAAACGCCCGACCTCGGTTCGGTAGCGGTCTTTGGCATAGGGCAGGTCCTGCGGTGGGTCCATGTAGGGTGCGTATTTCAGGAAGTGATGCGCCTGACCGGCCATTGGGCCAACGCCGCCCATCTGCCACATCAGCCATTCTTCGACTGCTATCCGGTCACGCTCGGTATTGCCATAAAACCGCCCGGTCTTGCGAGCCAGATACATCAGGATTGCCCCGCTTTCGAACACGGAAACCGGCGCGCGGTCGGGCCCGTCAGGGTCAAAGATTGCAGGCATACGGTTGTTGGGCGAAATCTTCAGGAACTCGGGGTCGAACTGATCGCCCTTGCCGATGTTGATCAGATGCGTGGAATAGGGCAACTCCATCTCTTCTAACGCGATGGATACCTTCCACCCGTTGGGGGTAGGCCAAAAATACAGATCAATCGGGTCCGCCATGTGCCCTCCTTTTGTTGAAAGGATCATGCGGGTTTCTGACGGGGCGGCAAGGGCCGATTACGCAACCGTGACCGGGGGAACGCCGGGCTTGACGGCAAACCGCCCGAAGCGTATTGCCTCTCGCAGAGCTACGTGGCGATTTGTTACCGGATTGCGGGCCACGCTAAACAACGCCGCTAAAAGGTCAGGATGAAAGGCCCCTTTCGCTTGACCGCGTCTGGGGTTTTTTTGATGCCTTTGCCGGGCAAAGGTCGAGAGGAATGACATGAGCGAAAGCTGGAACAAACGCACCCAAGCCGTCCATGGCGGCATCCGTCGCAGCCAATACAATGAGGTTAGCGAGGCGATCTTTCTGACCCAGGGGTTCGTCTATGAGAATGCCGAACAGGCCGAGGCCCGTTTTCTGGAATGTGGCCCGGATGAGTTCATCTATGCCCGCTATGGCAACCCCACCGTGTCGATGTTCGAGCAGCGTATCGCGGCGCTTGAGGGGGGCGAGGATGCTTTCGCCACAGCTTCGGGCATGGCGGCTGTCAATGGCGCGCTGACCTCGATGCTGAAGGCAGGCGACCACATCGTTTCGGCTAAGGCGCTGTTCGGCTCATGCTTGTATATTGTCGAGAACATCCTGACCCGGTTTGGTGTAGATGTAACTTTCGTAGACGGCACCAATCTGGACGAATGGAAAGCGGCGATCCGGCTCGACACAAAGGCTGTGTTCTTTGAATCCATGTCGAACCCGACGCTTGAGGTGATCGACATCTCGGCCGTCGCCGAACTGGCCCATGCGGTTGGTGCGATGGTGGTCGTGGACAATGTGTTCTCGACCCCAGTGTTTTCGCGTGCGATCGAGCAGGGCGCGGATGTTGTGATCTATTCGGCGACCAAACATATCGACGGGCAGGGGCGTGCGCTGGGCGGCGTAATCATCGGCACCAAGGACTTCATCCGCGGCACCGTTGAGCCTTATCTGAAGCACACCGGTGGGGCGCTGAGCCCGTTTAACGCCTGGATCATGCTGAAAGGTCTGGAAACGATGACCCTGCGTGTCAATGCTCAGGCTGAGACGGCCCAGATCGTGGCTGAGGCACTGGAGGGTCACGCCGCGTTGGAACGCACATTGTATCCGGGGCTAAAGACGCATCCGCAGAATGCGCTGGTTCAATCACAGTTGGGCGGTAAGGGCGGCACCGTTCTGTCGCTGGATATCAAGGGCGGAAAGGAGGCTGCGTTTGCGTTCCTCAACGCGATGAAGATTCCGGTGATTTCGAACAACCTGGGCGACGCCAAGTCGATTGCGACCCATCCGGCGACCACGACCCACCAACGGCTGAGCGATGAGCAGAAAGACGAGTTGGGCATTACTCCCGGCCTGATCCGCCTGTCCATCGGTCTGGAGGATGCGGGCGACCTGCTTGCCGATATTAAGCGCGCTTTGGACGTTTCTCAGCGCTAACTACGCTCTATATCCTGTTATGCCTTGGGTGAAACTGCGTAAACGCGGCGTAACTCCCGCGATGTTTGCGGATTTTCATCCGGGCCGTACTTTGATGCGTATACGGTTAAACTGGAAAAAGCGTCGAACCTGTATATAGTCCGGCGACCAACCGAGGAACCCCGTTCGATGAATGTGTACCCCCGCACCATTGAAGACGCACCTGACAATGAAGACGCCGCCGCCGCGCTTAGAACGCTGCGCAAATGGGCCGAGTCCGCGAGTGAAGCTGAGATCAGCCAGCTTGATCCTGCAATTGCGCGCCTCGTGCCTGGACTGGTTCCGGTGAATTATCCTTCGCTGTCGCGAGAATATGCCGAAGACTTCACAGTTGACGCGGCCTATCGGGCATCGTTGCCGGACCTTCAAAACGGACCGTCCAGCCTGATCCGCGGGGCCATGCAACAAATTCAGCATGTGGGCATTTCTAATTTCCGTTTGCCGATTCGGTTCCACCGTAAACATGGTGAGGATCTCACGCTTGAAACCTCGGTCACCGGAACGGTCAGCCTTGATGCCGAAAAGAAGGGCATCAACATGTCCCGCATCATGCGCTCGTTCTACAAACATGCCGAGCGTACGTTCAGTTTTGAGGTCATGGAGGCTGCGCTGGACGATTATATGACCGATCTGGACAGTTTCGATGCACGTATCCAGATGCGGTTTTCCTACCCGGACCGGGTGGAAAGCCTGCGATCGGGGTTGCAAGGGTATCAGTATTACGACATCGCGTTGGAACTGGTCGAACAAAACGGCGTACGTCAGAAGATCATCCATCTGGACTATGTCTATTCATCCACCTGCCCATGTTCGCTTGAGCTGAGCGAACATGCGCGGTCCACACGGGGGCAATTGGCGACACCGCATTCCCAGCGTTCTGTTGCGCGGATTTCCGTTGTTGTTGATTGCAAAGCAGATTGCCTGTGGTTCGAAGATCTGATTGCCCTGTGCCGCCGCGCCGTACCGACCGAAACGCAAGTGATGGTCAAACGCGAGGACGAACAGGCCTTTGCCGAGCTGAATGCCGCCAACCCAATCTTTGTCGAAGACGCCGCGCGCTTGTTCTGTGCCGAGCTTCTGGCCGATCATCATGTCGGTGATTTCCGTGTTGTGGCCAGCCATCAGGAAAGCCTGCACAGCCACGATGCAGTGTCGGTGCTGACCGAAGGGTCAACCTTTGTTTCCGCCAGCTTGGATCCACGCTTGTTCTCGACCCTGTTTCACATCGGGTAGCTCGACAAGAGCATCCTGTTGTCTCATTTTGATCCAATGGGCGAAATATTGCCGCATTGCAGCAATATTTCTGCACGCGCAGTGTGTTTCGCGTTAAACTATCCGTGAACGCAGCCATGGTGTGAGGGCGTGTCAGCTTTCGGGCCACTCTGAAAAGGAAGCCGCGACGTGCGATGTCCGGGGATTTCAGGCCTTGGTCACTCGCCCCTAATACCGGGGTGGGGCAGAGCGGTTCTTTTCTTGGAAGGTTGCTTCGTTTTTACAGGAGAAATGACTAATGAATCCGATTACCCAACCGCTTGAGTTTCAGGCGGCGGCCATTCGACTGGCCGGTTATGCAGTCAGCAACCAACTGAAGATCATGCAGATTTTGGCGAATTCGGCCATGGAGTTGCCTTTCGTTCCAGTGCATGCTCTGCACGCGTCTTCGTCGGTTCCTGCACCTGCCAAAAAGAAACCGGAATTCAAATCCAAGGTGGCAGCTGCCAAGCCTGTAGCCAAGGTCAAAACGACCGCCGCACCAAAGTCCAAGCCGCGCGTTCGGGCCAAGACGGCAGCGAACCCAAAAGCCGAATCATCTGAACCGGTTGTGGCAAATGCGGCCTCCCAGCCAGCAGTGGCCAAGGTTGCAGCGCCTAAACCTGCGGCCGTCAAGCCCGAGGCAAAGCCCGCCGCACCCAAACCTGCCGCAAAACGCGTGGCTCCAAAGGCAGTAGCGAAACCTGCGGCACCCAAGGCCACAGCCAAGCCAGCCGCGCCCAAAGTGCAGGCGGCGAAATCGGTCACGGCAAAACCAACGGCTGCACCTGCTGCCAAGCCTGTGGCCCCCAAAGCCGAGGCGAAACCTGTGGCGCCCCTGGCGAATACAGCCAAGTCTGCGGCACCTCAGAACCGGACGCGCGCGCCTTCAAAACCGCCCGCAATGCCCACACCCGTCAGCAAAACCGACGAGTAAACGGGACATCCGCTTGACACAGTCGTGCAGGCGCGCCAACGCTGCGCCTCATGACGGATATGCGCCCGGTTGGATATGTGATTGGCCTGTTGGTCGCCATTCTTGGGGCGACCATGATGCTTCCCATGCTTGCGGATTTCATCGAAGGCCGGGGCGAATGGCCTGTTTTTCTGGGAAGCGGCGTCATCACCATGCTGACGGGCGTTATCCTGTCCATCAGTTGTTCGAACGGAGTGGGCGAAGGTCTGACGATCCGTCAGACCTTTTTGCTGACCACCGGCGTTTGGGTGGCGCTGCCCTTTTTCGGCGCAATCCCGTTTTTATTCGGCGAGACCGAGCTGCGCTTTGTCGATGCTTATTTTGAGGCAATGTCGGGGCTGACCACTACTGGTTCGACTGTCATTTCCGGGCTTGATAATCTGCCACAGGGTTTGCTGTTGTGGCGCGGATTGCTGCAATGGCTGGGCGGCATTGGGATTATTGTAGTCGCCATGGTGTTCCTGCCCGAACTTCGCGTGGGGGGGATGCAGATCTTCCGTTCGGAAGGGTTTGAAACCATGGGGAAAATCCTGCCGCGCGCGCAAGAGATCGCTGGGCAGATATCCCTGATCTATGTCTTTTTGACCTTTGTCTGCGCGCTTGTCTACGCCGGCTTGGGGATGGGGTTTTTCGATGCCGTGGTGCATGCGATGACAACCATCGCGACCGGAGGGTTCTCGAACTACGACACGTCCTTCGGCAGTTTCTCGGGGCCGACCGAGTATGCGGCTGCGGTCTTTATGATCCTCGCGGCGCTGCCTTTCGTGCGCTATGTTCAATTCGCCAATGGCAACACGAACTCACTGTGGCAGGACAGCCAGATACAGACATTCCTGGCGACAATCCTGGTGCTGGTCGTGGTCATGGCGGTGTTCCTAACCGTAGTCTTTCCACATCATTGGGAACAGGCGTTCCGGGAATCGCTGTTCAACATCACCTCGATCATTTCGGGTACGGGTTATGCCAGCGTTGATTACATGACGTGGGGCAGTTTCCCGGTCATGCTGTTCTTTTTGATCGGTCTGATCGGCGGATGCGCGGGCTCGACCGCCTGTTCGATCAAGATTTTCCGGTATCAGCTGCTGTTTGCGTCGATCAAAACGCAAATTCGCCGTATCCGGTCACCGCATGGCGTTTTTGCCCCGCGATATGGCGGGCGCACGATCGGGACGGATGTCCTGACTTCGGTGATGAGTTTTTTCATGTTCTTCGTGCTGTCGCTGGGTGTGCTGGCCTGGGCGTTGGCGCTGACGGGGTTGGACTTCATCACTTCGGTTTCGGGGGCTGCGACCGCACTGGCCAATGTGGGGCCGGGACTGGGCAGCCAGATCGGTCCGGCAGGAAATTTCGCCGGGCTGAATGACACCGCCAAATGGTTGTTGTCCATCGGCATGTTGGTCGGACGGCTGGAACTGCTGGCCGTCTACGCGTTGTTCACCGTCCAATTCTGGAGAAACTAATGAAAAGACCCTTGGGGGCCCAGATTTCGCATATGTTGAAAGATCGGGGCGTTGACGTGATTTTTGGCATTCCGGGTGTTCACAATCAGGAAATGTATCGCGGCATCGAAGAAGCTGGCATCACACATGTGTTGGCCCGGCATGAACAGGGGGCCGGGTTCATGGCCGATGGCTATGCCCGCGCGACCGGCAAGCCGGGCGTCGCCTATGTGATCACCGGGCCGGGGCTGTGCAATATCATGACACCGATGGGGCAGGCCTATACGGATTCGGTGCCCCTGCTGGTGATGTCTTCTTGTCTTGATGAAACGCAGGCGGTGCATGGGCAATTGCATCAGATGAAGGATCAGCTTGGGGCGGCTGAAACCGTGACTGACTGGTCGCGGCAGGCCAATTCCGCACAGACCGCCTATGGTCTGGTCGAGCGTGCTTTTGAAGAGTTCGAACTGTCCCGACCGCGCCCCAAACATATTCAGGTGCCGATTGCCCAGCTTGAGGCCGATGCCGACCCCGCGCCGTTTCCCAATCAACCGGCGTTGCGAACCAAGGTTTTGCCACCCGATATTGCTCCGGTCATGTCTTTGTTGAATATCGCGCGCAGGCCGTTGTTCATTTTGGGCGGTGGCGCGCGGTCTAATCTGTGGCGGCAGATATTGACGGAACTGGGAGCGGCCTGCTTCACAACTTTTGCTGGGCGTGGGATGGCCGGGCAGGGCTATGCGTTGGACTTTGGTGCCATGCTGACGCGCCCCGGAAGCGCCGAGGTGATTGGGTCCGCTGACCTTGTGGTCGCCGTAGGTACCGAACTGGGCGAGGTCGATCTGTGGCGCGACAACCTGGGGCACAGCGCTCATCTGGTGCGGGTCGATCTTGATCCCAGAGTTCTGTCCGATCACCATCGTGCGGGCGTCAAGCTGCAGGCTGATGGGGAAAGTTTTGCGCATGCCTTATGGGGTGCGATTGACAAGGTGAAACCTGCAACGGGTTGGACGCCGGAAGAAATCACCGACGCACGCAGACGCTGGCGCGCCGAGGTCGATGCCGAGCGGCCGGGGATCGTTCCGGTGCTTGATGCTCTGCGCGATGCCATGCCAGCGGATACGATGATCTATTCCGACATGACCCAAATCGCCTATGCCGGGAAAGAGGTCTGGGATATGGCCTATCCCTATCACTGGCATCACCCGACCGGCTTTGGCACGCTGGGATATGGCTTGCCCGCTGGTATTGGCGGTGCGGTTGCGCGTCGGGGCAAACCAACAGCCGTGATCGCCGGGGATTACGGGTTCCACTATACGATGATGGAACTTGGTGTAGCGGTCGAGCTGGGTCTTTCACTGCCCATTATCCTATGGGACAACGGCAAGCTGAAAGAGATCGAGGACAGTATGGTCCGAGGTCAGATCGCTCCGAACGCGGTGATCGCCCACAACCCGGATTTCTGCAAACTGGCTGAGGCTTTCGGGGCCCTGTCTGCCGCGCCTACCAGTTTGGCAGAGATGCAGACTGCAGTGCGCGCGGCCTTTGACGCGCCGGTTCCAACCCTGATCCGCGTAACGCCTGATATCGTGTAAACAAAAAAAAACGCCGCCCAAAGGGGCGGCGTTCCACTTTTGGGGATCAAATTAATCCCAACAATGCACCAGAACAGTCATTCCATTGGCTCTGCGGCTAAGTTCGTTGGGTGAGATCTCGGCAGTCGATTGACCCGGTTGGCCCGAGACGCCTGCCTGTTCAAGCGCCGCGTTCAACCGCTCAGCCGTGGCTGCCAGACTGACCGAGGCGGGTAGGGTGCGCCCATCGGACGGAGTGGGTAGCAACATGCCGACAACCTGACCGGCGTCATCGAAAACAGGTCCGCCAGCATCGCCCGGCTGGGCGGCCATCGCCAGACGTTTCACTCCGTCTTCTCCGTTCAGGCCGCGCACGTCAGTGATCTGGCCATAGGTCAGCGTCGGCGCTCCCAGTGCGCCCTGATACGAAAAGCCCGACACTGCGACCTCGGATTGGATGCGCGGTTGATCGGTGCCGAATTCCGCGACGCTGATCGGCGCAAGGTTGTTCCGGGGCCGCAGAACGGCCACGCCCAAATCAGCATCGGCCCAGGCGACCTGAACTTCCTGATCGTCGTTCAGGGTGATCCGTGTGCAGCTGTCGGTGGCCTCGGATACCGTCAGGATTGTACCGCTAGCATCGGTGAAAAAGCCGGACCGGGACAGGCGCGGCTTGCGGATTTGCAGGCCGGAAACAAGATCGATCCGTTGCTCGGCATTTGCACCGGCCCCTGCGTCTAGAACGGCGCTGTTTGTGGTGAAGCTGGCCTTGAGCGCGGCCAGAACCCGTGCCCGGCGGGCTTCATCCCCTTCGGGCCAGACCAGCGTGAAGCCTTTGATCTGGCCGTCCTTCAGCGCGGCTTGGGTGTACGAGACAACCCCGTTCCCGCTACCTTCCAGTGTAAAGCGATCACCGCGCAATTGTCGGGGGCCGTCCAGTGGGACGATCTCTAGCGATTGCATGACCTCGTAGAGCGCGCGTAGGGTCGCCTTGTCGCCTTTCTGACTGATCAGCAGCGCTTTGGCATCCAGGTCGGTGGTGCCTTTGAAATGCGCGAACGGGGCCTCATAGCGGTCAAAGGCAAGAACATCCAACGGCAGGTCGAGATCAATACCGGCCTGCGGGTCCGAATATCGCGCCATGCCGACGCTGATCAGCGGCGCGTTATAGTCATCCATCAGCGACTTGCGCTGCGCTGTGGTCAGAACGCCGGTGGCTTCAAAACCGTTGAATCGTTGCCAGTCACCCATCGATCGGCGCGTGCCTTGACCAAACGCGCCGTCGATAGTGGCGTTGTAAAACCCTGCGGCCTGCAAGGCTGTCTGCAAATCCCGACGCTCTTGCGCAGTGAGCAGGCGTTCGGACTGTAGGGCTTGCGAGCGGGTTTCATCTGCGGGCTCAGCCGACAACCCCGAAACGGTCGCTTCCGGTTGTGGAGTGTTTTCGACGGGCGGTGTCACCACGCCCCGGTTCAGGATATTCGCACCGACTGGCCAGAACTGCTGACCCAGAGAGCTGGTGAAGGCTATGTAACTGTCAGCCGGTATCTGCCTTTCGGCCCGGTAAACGTCCAGTACCTGTTCAGCGTCACTGCGCAAATAAGGCCCGATAACAATGGCATACCAGCCAGAGTTCAGGCGAAACCCGTTTACGTCCGGCAAGAGGCTTGAATAAGCCTGCGCGCGCTCTTGTGCCTCGCGCAGCGAAGGGCGCGCCTCGACCTGAACCCAGACGCCAGCGTCCTGTTGCGCTGATACGGCGCCTGCGCCGATAGAAAATAGAAACAAAATTACAGTGAATATGCGTGTCATTGTCTGCCCGTGTTCGCAGTGTTTTAGCTTTGCGGCAGACTACGCGAATTGAACCGCAGAAAGCCATGCCTGGAATACGGGGAATTTCCAGTGTGGCGGTGCAGTGACAGCCCAACCCGATTGGCCCGTTGACGCCCCTTGGCCCCTTGCATAGGAAGGACAAAACCGACCGGAACCGGGCGCAGACGTGCCCAAAGGGAATGTCATGACCGAACCGTCCAGCGCACCACGTTCTTTTCAGGAAATTATCCTGCGACTTCAGACCTATTGGGCCTCGAAAGGCTGCGCGATCCTGCAGCCCTATGACATGGAGGTTGGCGCAGGTACGTTCCACCCGGCCACCACGCTGCGCGCTTTGGGGTCAAAACCGTGGGCGGCGGCCTATGTGCAACCCTCGCGCCGTCCAACCGATGGGCGATACGGTGAAAACCCCAACCGGTTGCAGCACTATTACCAGTATCAGGTGCTGATCAAACCCAGTCCGCCGGATCTGCAAGAGCTGTATCTGGGTAGCCTTCAGGCCATCGGTATCGACATGGACCTGCATGACATTCGCTTTGTTGAAGATGACTGGGAAAGCCCCACACTGGGCGCCTGGGGTCTGGGTTGGGAGGTCTGGTGTGACGGCATGGAAGTCAGCCAGTTCACCTATTTTCAGCAAGTCGGCGGCCATGACTGCACACCCGTTTCGGGTGAACTGACCTATGGTCTGGAACGTCTGGCAATGTATGTGCTGGGCATTGATCACGTGATGGACATGCCCTTTAACGATCCGCAATCACCCAGCCCGCTGACCTATGGCGACATCTTCAAACAGACCGAAGAGGAATACGCCCGCTGGAACTTTGACGTGGCCAACACCGAAGTTCTGCTGCGTCATTTTGAAGAGGCCGAGGCCGAATGCGCCGCCATTCTGGCGCAGGAGCATGACGACCCAAAAACCGGCAAGCGTATTATCATGGCGCACCCGGCCTATGATCAGTGCATCAAGGCCAGCCACATGTTCAACTTATTGGACGCACGGGGGGTGATCTCGGTCACGGAACGGCAGGCCTATATTGGTCGCGTGCGGGCGCTGGCCAAGCAATGTGCCGATGCGTTTGTACAGACCGGGGCAGCCGGGTTCGAGGCCTGATGGCGCGCTCAGGCCAATCCCGGCAACAGCACTTTCAGGCCATCCGCGATCATGCTGATCGCGATGGCCGACAGGATCATGCCCATGAAACGGCTCATGATTACGCGCGCGTTGTCGGACAGGCGTTTGGCCAGGGCCGAAGCGTTCCAGAAGGTGATGAACAACAAAAACAGAACCACCAGAAACACGCCCGCATAGATGATGGCGTCCATGGGCTTGGAAATATGGTGAGCGTACAGGATCAACGTTGTGATCGTGCCGGGCCCGACCAGAATGGGGAAGGCCAGCGGGTAAAACGCCACCGTCGCGGGTTCGGGGTAGGCTTGCTTTTCCCCCTTGGTTCCGTGGTGCGAGGTGCTTTCGTTGCCGTTCAGCATGTTCAGGCCAATCATAAGAACGACCAGACCACCCGCGACACGCAGATCGTCGACACTGATCCCAAACAGGCCAAGCGTCTGGTTGCCGATAGCTGCGAAGGCTCCGCCCAGGATCAGGCAATACGTGGCTGTTTTCGCCGCGACTTTGCGCTGATCAGCGGGCGTCAGGCCGTCGGTGACGCTCAGGAAAACGGGCAGGTTGGTGATCGGGTTCATAATCGCAAACAGCGCGCCGAAGAACCCAACGGCAAGGGTCATGTCCATTCGAATAGCCTCGTTCCGACCTGTATCAGTTTGGAAACTGGCCTATTTTCCGCCAAGTTGAAAGAGGCCGCGTGATCGGGATGTTGAGAAGATGACCGGAAAACTGCTTGCAATCATCCTTATTGTTTCTGCGGCTTTGGCCGGGGTGGGCATGTATTACCTTCAGGTGTACGGGTTCTACTATGACGTCGCGCCCCAGCCAGGGAAGGACGTGGAATTGCTTGTCGAGGGGGCAGAGGAACCCCAGCCGATCCCGTACACGGCGTTTCACGCGATTGATGCGGACAGCTCTCCGATCCGATACCGGGCGTGTTTTGAGACCGAGATGACGAGCGATGAACTTGCGGCTTTTCAGCCGGTCGAAAACCCCGAACCGCTGACCGCGCCGGGCTGGTTTGACTGCTACGACGCGGTTGCCATTGCCGAGGCTCTGAAGTCTGGACAGGCGCAAGCTTTTATGGGGGCCAAGAACATACACTATGGCGTGGACCGCATTGTGGCCGTGACGGCAGATGGCAAAGGCTATGTCTGGCACGCGCTGAACAATTGCGGTGAAAAAGCCTATGATGGAACGGTTGTGGGCGAGGAATGCCCGCCACGGCCGGGGGACTGAGATGCCCGAAGTCGAGGAAATGCTTCACATTCCCAATTTTCTGACCGCCACGCTTGGCATTGCGGTCTATCTGATAGGGGCCGAGATCAACTCTCGGGTCGCTCCGCTGCGTCAATTCAATATCCCTGAGCCTGTCACCGGCGGGTTGCTGGCGTCTCTTGTATTGCTGATTCTGTATGTCGTGGCAGGGCTTGAGCTGACGTTCGACCTTGCCTCGCGGGATTTTCTGCTGATCGTGTTCTTTGCCGGAATTGGGTTGAATGCGCGGCTTGCCGATTTGATTTCCGGCGGCAAGCCTTTGTTCCTGCTGCTCATTCTGACGTTGGTGACAATCGTTGCCCAGAATGCCGTCGGTGCCGCCGGAGCGGTTGCCTTTGGTTACCCGGCCCAAGCTGGGGTTCTCTTTGGCTCTGCGTCTCTGATTGGCGGGCATGGTACCGCCATCGCGTGGGCCCCCGAGGTTGGTGCAGTCACCGGGCTTGAGGGCGCGACTGAACTCGGCGTGGCCGTGGCGACGCTTGGCCTTGTGTTGGCTGCGCTGGTGGGCGGGCCGATTGCCCGTCTTTTGGTCGAAGGCAAGAAGTTGACCCCGGAACGCCCGGACGAAGAACACACAGTTGGGCTGCCGGATGATGCCACTGAGGCCGAGACCATGATCGACCACCTGACCATCATGCGCGTGTTGCTTTATCTGAATCTGGCGATCATCTTCGGCTATTTTTTGAGCGAGGCAATCGCGGCTACCGGGTTGAAACTGCCCTTGTTCGTGCCCTGCCTGATCATGGGGATCGTCATTGCCAATGTTCGCGCAGCTCTGGCCCCCAACGCGCCGCCGGTGTCCCGGACCCCCTCGCTGGCGCTGATATCCGAGTTTTCGCTGGGCGCGTTTCTGGCCATGTCGCTGATGAGCCTGCAGCTTTGGACCATTGCCGAACTGGGGTTGGCCATCGTCGTTATCATGGGTGCGCAGACCCTGTTTGCCGTGGCGTTCGTGATCTGGGTTCTGTTTCCGGTGATGGGCGGCAACTACCGCGCCGCCGTACTGTCTGCGGGGTTTGGCGGTTTTGCACTGGGCGCGACCCCGACCGCTATCGCCAATATGACCGCAGTTACCAAGCGATATGGCCCGTCGCCTATTGCCTTTATCGTGCTGCCCCTTGTATCCGCCTTCTTTGTGGATATCGCCAATGCCATCGTCATTCAGACGATCGTTAATTTCTAAGGACCGAAAATGCCCGACCTGCTGATCGAACTGTTTTCCGAGGAAATCCCCGCCCGCATGCAGACCCGCGCCGGTGAGGACCTGAAAAAACGGATGACCGACGGTTTGGTTGAGGCCGGTCTGACCTATGCCGGGGCTGCCGCCCTGACCACGCCGCGTCGCCTGACGCTGGCGATCGAAGGTCTTCTGACTGAGAGCCCAACGATCCGCGAAGAGCGCAAAGGGCCGAAAGTCGGCGCACCGGACAAAGCCATCGAAGGCTTCCTGCGTGGTGCGGGCCTGACCCGCGATCAGTTGGAAGAACGCGATACACCCAAAGGCGCGGTCTATTTCGCGACTATCGAAAAAGCCGGACGCCCCGCGGCCGAGATTGTGGCCGAGGTGCTTGAAACCACCATTCGAAACTTTCCCTGGCCCAAGTCTATGCGCTGGGGCGGCGGTTCGCTGCGCTGGGTGCGCCCGTTGCACTCAATCTTGTGCATTCTGTCCGATGAGGCTGGCGCGCAAGTCGTGCCGCTTGAGGTCGAAGGGATCAAAGCGGGCGACACCACTGCGGGTCACCGCTTTATGGCGCCAGATCGCTTCGCGGTCACGTCGTTCGATGACTATGCTGCCAAACTGAAACGCGCCTTTGTGGTGCTGAACCCCTCTGACCGCGCTGAACATATCTGGAACGACGCCCAGAACATGGCCTTTGCTGCCGGTCTGGAAGTGGTCGATGACAAGGGCCTGCTGGCTGAGGTTGCCGGTCTGGTCGAATGGCCCGTAGTGCTGATGGGGCAGATTGACGAAGAGTTTTTGGAACTGCCTCCTGAGGTGCTACAGACCTCGATGAAAGAGCATCAGAAATTCTTCTCGGTCCGCAATCCAAAGACCGGTCGGATCGAGCGGTTCATTACCGTCGCCAACCGCGAAACCGCCGACAATGGCGCGACCATTCTGGCGGGGAACCAAAAGGTGCTGTCGGCCCGTCTGGCGGATGCCAAGTTCTTCTGGGAAAACGACCTGCGCGTCGCCAAATCGGACATTGCCCAATGGACCCGCGCGCTGGAGAATGTGACCTTCCACAACAAGCTGGGCACACAGGCCGAGCGGATCGACCGCATCGCGGCATTGGCTCGCGAACTGTCCCCGGTGACGGGCGCGGATGCGGATCAGGCCGAGAAAGCCGCGCGTCTGGCCAAGGCTGATCTGAACTCGGAAATGGTTTATGAATTCCCCGAACTCCAGGGGCTTATGGGGCGGTATTATATTGAAGCCGCAGGCGAAGACGCCACCGTGGCCGCAGTTGCGCAGGAGCATTACTCACCGCTTGGTCCGTCAGATGACGTGCCGACCGCGCCGCTGTCGGTGGCCGTGGCACTGGCCGACAAGCTGGACACGCTGACCGGGTTCTGGGCGATTGATGAGAAGCCGACCGGGTCGAAAGATCCGTTTGCCCTGCGCCGTGCGGCGTTGGGGGTTATTCGGTTGGTCTTGGAGAATGATCTGCGTTTGCCGATTCACGGTGTCGTAGACCGCCAATTGCTGTCATATGAACTTGAGGGTCTTCGGGTATCCGGCGATGAACAAGACCTATTCACACTTGAAAGTACGCTTCAGGAGATCGCTAAGTACGGGGTATTTCAGGCGGCGTTCAAATCAGTGATTGGGCAAATTCCTGAAAGCGCCGATAATCCATTTGAACCGGATGTGAGTGATGGTTCCATCCTTCAAGGAATCTCGAAGAAGATTAGCAACGCGTCGTCGTCCATCCTCTCCTTCTTCCACGACCGCCTCAAAGTCTTCCTGCGCGACGAGGGTATCCGTCACGACATCATCGACGCCTGTATCGCAATGGACGGCAATGATGACCTGAACCTGCTGGTCAAACGCGCCCGTGCGCTGAATGCGGTGATTGCGACCGAAGATGGCGAGAACCTTGTGCAGGGCTTCAAGCGCGCCAACAACATTCTGACGCAGGCCGAGGAGAAGGATGGCGTCGAATACTCCTATGGCGCGGACGTGAAATTCGCTGAGACGGACAGCGAAAGGGCCTTGTTCGCCGCCTTGGATCAGGCGCAGGGCAAGATCGAGACGGCGCTGAAGTCAGAGGATTTCCCCAAGGCGATGACCACTATGGCGGCGCTGCGCGGTCCGGTCGATGCGTTTTTTGACGAGGTTCAGGTGAATACGGACAACGACATTTTGCGCCGCAACCGTCTGAACCTGTTGAGCCAAATCCGTCAGGTTTGTTCCAGCGTGGCGGACCTCAGCAAGATCGAAGGTTAATCCAGAACGCCCTTGCGCCATTGGTGCAAGGGCTTATGCTGCGGTGAAACCAAAAGGTGCTGCAGTGCAGAATAATCCGCATACCACTCTGATAACGACCGAAGCGCCCGTGGCCGCCAATACACACGGCGGGCGAGCGAAATGTCTGCAACGTCTAGTCCGTTTGGACCTTCCGGTGCCGCGAACGGTGGCGCTGTCCTTTGACGCGGTACATCGGATTGCCGAAGGGCAGGTACCGGATATCGCCGCAGTTCTGGAGCAGTTTGAACAGACGGCGTTGCTGTGCGTCCGGCCCAGCTCTGAAGACCCCGATTGGGGTGGCCCCGGTGCGATTTTGAATATCGGTATGAACGACGCGCGCTACGTTGACCTGTCGGATTCGATGGGCGCCGAGGCCGCCGCCGCGCTGTACCTGCGCTTTGTTCAAAGCTACGCAATTCATGTGGCCCGTTTGGACGCGGATGTTTTCGACGATATCAGCGCGGATGGCAGCGAAGGGCTGAGCCAATCCTTGCGCGCTTATGAGGATGAAACGGACGAGGCATTCCCCCAAGACCGGGGCGAGCAGCTGATTGCCGTCCTACGATCGATGGCGCGGGCGTGGGATGGAACCTCGGCCCGGTTGCTGCGACAGGCCAAGGGGGCGCCGGCGGATGCGGGGTTGGGCTTGGTCATTCAGGAAATGATCCCCGGCGTGGGGCAGGGTGAGTGCGGCTCGGGTGTGTTGCAACTGATTGATCCTGCAACTGGGTTGCCGCAAATCACCGGTCGTTATCTCAGTCAAAGCCAAGGCCGCGATGCGCTGGGTGCGGATGTGGCAGCGCTGTATCTGGAAAAGGACCCGCGCGGGAAATCACTGGAAGAGGTCGCCCCAAAGGCATTTGCCGAACTCAAGGCCCACGCAGCCTTTATGCGCGCCAAGCTGCGCGAGGAAATGCAGGTCGAGTTCGTGATCGAGAATGGACACGTGCATATTCTGGACGGCGTCCGCGTACAGCGTAGCGCACGGGCGGCGATGCGGATCGCGGTTCGTTTGGCCGAAGATGGCATCATTCCGCCGCAAGAAGCGGTGATGCGGGTCGATCCGCATTCCCTGAATGAGATGCTGCACCGGCAGGTTCACCCCGAAGCAGAGCGGGATGTTCTGACCACCGGTATTGCCGCCAGCCCGGGGGCTGCGACCGGCAAAATCGTGTTCACCGCCGCCGAGGCTCAGGCCAGCGCTGCGCGGGGTGAGCCGTGTATTCTGGTGCGCCGCGAAACCTCGCCCGAAGATGTGCGCGGGATGCATGCGGCGGTTGCCGTACTGACCGAAAAGGGCGGTATGACCAGCCACGCCGCCGTGATCGGCCGCGGGTTGGGTTTGCCCTGCATCGTCGGCGCGTCCGAGATGCGGTTTCAGACCAAGAAACGGCTGTTGTCTGCCCCCGATGGGCGGGTGTTCAAGACGGGCGACGTTTTAACGATCGACGGGTCCTCGGGGCAAGTTCTGGCCGGACAGCCCGCGATGCTTGAGGCGGCTTTGGACGATTGTTTTCAAACGCTTATGGGCTGGGCGGATGATGAACGCGACATCGCCATCCGCGCCAACGCGGATACACCGGCCGACGCACAAACTGCGCGGAACTTTCTGGCGCAGGGGATCGGCCTGTGTCGGACCGAGCATATGTTCTTTGATCCCGGTCGTCTGATCGTGATGCGCGAGATGATCTTTGCGCAAACTTCATCGGGTCGCGCGGCGGTTCTGGAGCGTCTGCTGCCCATGCAGCGCGAGGATTTCGTTCAGCTGTTCCGTATCATGGAAGGTCAGCCCGTCTGTATCCGCCTGTTCGACCCACCTTTGCACGAATTTTTGCCGACCACGCGCAGTGGACAGCGCGAGCTGGCCGAGGCGCTGGATTTGCCTGTGTCGGATGTCGAACGGCGTGTTGCGGCGATGACTGAATACAACCCGATGCTGGGTCTGCGCGGTGTGCGTTTGGGGGTGACAGTGCCCGAAATCTACGACATGCAGGCCCGCGCTATCTTTGAAGCGACGCTTGAGGCCAGCAAGGACGGCGCCCCCGTCGTGCCCGAGGTGATGATCCCGTTGGTTTCAGCCAAGCGCGAAGTTGAGCTGGTCAAATCCCGCATCGATACGGTCGCGGCCTCGGTTGCAACCGAACAAGGGCAAGAGTTCGAATACCGCCTGGGTGTCATGGTAGAAACGCCTCGGGCTTGTTTGCGAGCGGATGAAATTGCACCTCAGACCGCGTTCTTGAGTTTTGGTACCAACGACCTGACACAAATGACCTATGGCCTGTCCCGCGACGATGCCGGCCGGTTCATGTCTGACTATGTTCGTCAGGGCGTTTTTGTCGAAGACCCGTTCCATGTGCTTGACCCCGACGGGGTCGGAGAATTGCTGAAACTCGGCGCGGAACGTGGACGTGAGGCCCAGCCGGATGTCACCCTTTCTGTATGCGGTGAGCATGGCGGAAACCCCGAATCAATCGCCATCTGCCGCGATCTGGGGTTTGACTATGTGTCATGCTCTCCGTTCCGGGTGCCTGTCGCTCGGCTGGCTTCCGCTCAGCTGGCGATTTCGTCCAGACTTGGGGGTTGACACAGGCTGATTGCCCTAGGATTAGTGGTTTTCAAGCAACCTTGTGGCAGAATTAATTTTCGCCACGGGCGATTTTCCACTTGCGTTTTCTTCTGATCTGGACGTCTGCGCCGGACTGCGCTAAATGCCTCGTCGCGCCCGCCGGGGGAGGGTACGGCGCGATATGTGCCTGTGCGAGGTTATCTGATGCTACGATACATACTGGCTGCTGCCACGTTGGCGGCAACCATGCTGCCAAGTGTGTCTTTCGCTGAAAAGAAAGCCACCGATACTGCCGAACGCGAACTTGTCACCCGGACCGAAGTGCCCGGGCAAAATTTTCGCGACTATCTGACTCTGTTCAAGCCCCGAAAAGAGCTTGAGCCTGAAAAAATGTCGTATTCGAAGGATTGGCTGGACCAACAGCCCAAGGCCACCGGGGACGAAAATTTTAAATGTCTAGCTGAGGCGCTGTACTTTGAAGCACGTGGTGAAAGCGTGCGCGGACAGTTTGCCGTGGCCGAGGTTATCCTGAATCGCGTGGACAGTGGCCGGTTTCCGGACTCGCTGTGCGGCGTGATCAAGCAGGGAACCGGTAAGAAATATCAGTGCCAGTTCACTTACACCTGTGATGGCCAAAAGGAAGTGATCCGCGAAAAGAAGGCGTATGAGCGCGTAGCTAAAGTTGCGCGTGCGGCCATCGACGGTGTCACCAAAGAACTGACCGAAGGTGCCACACACTATCACACCACGGCGGTTCGTCCGTCTTGGTCGCGCGTGTATAAAGAAACCGCGCGGATCGGAGTTCATATTTTCTACAGGCATAATTATCGAACAGCGAGCAACTGATTGACGCACCCGCGCTGGAACCTTGCTGGCGCGGGGCGTTTTATAACCTATGTTGCGGGCCAGGAGGCCCGCAATGACGTTTACACGCAGACAATTTCTGCAATCAGCAGCCGCACTGGCGGTACTGCCACACTCGGCCCGCGCATCAAGCTCTGATCTGATCGCACAGACCGCGATGCAGCAGATCGCCCCGAATGGTTTTCCCCAAACGCCTGTTTGGTCCTATGGCGGTGGTGTACCTGGTGCCGAAATCCGTTTGCCTCAGGGCGCGCGGGTTCAGCGCAGGTTGGTGAACGAGCTGCCTCAGCCAACAACAGTGCACTGGCATGGCATCCGGATCGACAACGCGATGGACGGTGTGCCGGGCCTGACGCAAGATGTGATCGCACCGGGCGAGGGGTTCGATTATGACTTTGTCGTCCCGGACGCGGGAACCTATTGGTATCACGCGCATAACCGCTCGGTCGAGCAGGTGGCGCGCGGCTTATACGGCCCGCTGATCGTTGAAGAGGCTACAGGGCCAGATGTCGACCAAGACCTGACACTGATGCTGGACGATTGGCGACTGGACCCAGACACCGGACATATCGTTGAGGATTTCGACAACGGTCATGATCAAAGCCATGCCGGGCGGTTGGGGAACTTGATCTCGGTCAACGGCCAGTTTGATCCTGTTTTTCCCGCGCGCCGCCACGAGCGTTTGCGCCTACGGCTGATCAATGCCTCTAACGCGCGAATCTACGATCTGGCTCTGGATGGGGTGGCAGGATGGATCGTTGCGCTGGACGGAATGCCGCTTGAAAGCCCGTTAGAGGTTGAGGAAGGTTTTCCACTCGCCCCGGCTCAACGCGCGGACTTGATTGTGGACGTAACAGCGGAATCTGACACCGTCGCCGGGCTGATCAGTCGCGAGCGGGACGGGGGCTTTGGTCTGGTGCGGTTCCCGGTTTCCGGTACTTCGGCAACGACTGCCCGGTCAGGCGTTGTGCCCTTGCCCGCGAATCCATTGGCGCAGGTGGTATTGGACGGCGCGCCGGTTCATCGGATGACGTTGCAGGGTGGTGCGATGCGGTGGCTGGAATCCGCGCAGCTTGGCGACACGCAGCTTTCTGGCCGCGAATTGGCGCAACTGGGCCGGTTTTGGGCCTTGAACGGGTATGCTGAACGCCCGTTGGACCCTTTTCTGGATGCGCAGCGCGGTAGTACCCACCGGATCGAGTTCGTCAACGAAACCGCTTTTCCGCATGCTATGCACCTACATGGGCACCATTTTCGGCTAATCCTGCCCGACGGCAGCCTTGGCCCATGGCGCGATACGGTGCTGGTGGAGCGCGGACAAACCCGTGAAATCGCCCTTGTGGCCGACAATCCGGGCGACTGGTTGCTGCATTGCCATATGCTGGGGCACGCCGCATCCGGGATGATGAGCTGGTTTCGCGTAACCTGACGCCGCAATCAACGACTAGAATGGCGTTTGTTGCGATGCTATATGCGCGCGCATCCTATAAATTTGGTAGACTAGTTTACCAAGCCCGAAAAGGTTCGCCGAATGAGCTCTGAAATCCGCCTTGCCTTTGCGCACCCGTCTGAACGGTCAGAAGCGACCGCGACGCGCGGCCCGCTGGATCGCATCTCGCTCAGGGATCATACCGTTGAAGTTGAGATAGGTGCCTTTCAGGCCGAACGTGGCACCACACAGCGTATCTGCTTCAACATTGTTGTAGAGGTTCGGCCGCTGACCGATCCGATTGACGATGATGTTGATCGCATTCTGTCATACGACCGAGTGACCGAGGCGATTGCCCATGAACTGGCCGCTGAACGTCTGAACCTGCTTGAGACGTTGGCGGATCGCGTGGCAGAGCGCATTTTGCTTGAGCCTCAGGCTGTAAGAGCTTTTGTTCGCATCGAAAAACTTGATCGTGGACCGGGCGCGCTGGGTGTCGAAATCGTGCGCGGCAAGGACACGCTCCACCACGATGTGGTCGAAGAAGAACGCCCCCATCCGCGGTTGGTATTCCTGTCGAACGAGGCCATTTCATCCGCCAACCTGACGGGTTGGATTGATCAGTTGGAGAACCGTCAGCGCCCGCTGATCCTGTGTGTTGGCGCATCGAAACTGACGCTGCCACAGACTGGTCACGCGATGACCCAACGCCGGATTGATCTGCTGGCGATCGAGCAAAACGCCTGGGTTCTGGCCGCACGGGATCATCGCTGTGTGGTGGTGTCGACGCGGACGGAATTGGATTGGGCAATGAAGAATGGGCAGATTTGTGTCTGGGCCCCATCAAAGATTGTGCTGGATGCGGTTGATGGCCCTTCGGCAGCGCCTTCGGACGCTGTAGCCTTGGCAGCCTGGTTTGCGGCCACTTTTGAAGCCAGCGAAATGATGGTGATCGGCGGTGCCTTGCCGAACGCTCCAAAGACGCCTCTGCGCGCTATTCCAGTGGATCAGGCGCAACTGTGACTGCGTATTTTCGACCGCTGGTACAGCACGGGTCTGTACGCCCGGACGGGGCGGTTTCTCTTGCCGGGCAGGAATTGTGGTTCACCCATGCAGAACGGATGTCCCGCACGGATGCGCCGACGATTGTCACGGCGCGGGATATTCCAGCCGATGCACTGAACCGTCTGACGCGCCCACGCGCAGAGATTGCTGGTGTGGCGATGGATCGCCCGCAGATCATGGGAATTCTCAACGCCACGCCCGACAGCTTCTCGGACGGCGGGGTGCACAACTCGGTTGAAACGGCAGTGTCCGCTGCTGAGCAGATGGTGGAGCATGGTGCCAGCATTCTGGATATCGGCGGTGAATCGACCCGACCGGGGGCTACCTATGTGCCCGAGGATGAGGAAATCGCCCGGACGCAACCCCTGATCGAAGCCATTCGCGCCAAGACGAGCGCCCTGATTTCCATCGATACCCGCAAGGCCAGCGTGGCGCGGGCTGCGTGGACGACGGGCGCGGGGCTGATCAATGACGTATCGGGCTTTACCTTTGATCCGCAGCTCGCGCCGTTCTGCGCCGAGGTTAACGCGCCTGTCTGTGTGATGCATATGCAGGGCGATCCAACTGTGATGCAGGACGATCCGCAATATGATGACGTGTCGCTGGACGTTTATGATTTCCTTGAAGGTCAGGTTGAAAAGCTGGAGCAGATTGGGCTGAGCCGCGATCAGATCTTGGTCGATCCGGGTATCGGGTTCGGTAAAACCCAGGCGCATAATTTGACATTGTTGAAAAATCTTAGCCTTTTCCATGGCTTGGGATGCCCGATTCTGCTGGGCGTCTCGCGCAAGGGCTTTATCGGGCAAATCGGGCAAGAGCCGCGCAAGGATGCCCGTGCGCCGGGATCAATCGCTGTAGCGCTGGCCGGATTGTCGCAAGGCATGCAGATCGTGCGTGTTCATGACGTGGCTCAAACCGCTCAGGCCTTGCGTCTGTGGGCCGCCGTCCGGTAATCCCGTCCTAGACGAGTAACTACGGAGTTAGACAATGCGCAAGCTGTTCGGAACCGATGGGGTGCGGGGCACCGCCAATACTCATCCGATTACGGCCGAAATGGCCCTGCGCATTGGGGCTGCCGTGGGGCGGTATTTCCGTCGCGATCGATCCGGTGCGCACCGGGTGGTGATCGGCAAGGATACGCGCTTGTCCGGGTATATGCTGGAAAACGCGCTGACTGCTGGGTTGACCTCGACAGGGATGAACGTGCTGCTGTTGGGTCCTGTACCGACACCGGCGGTAGGGTTGATGACCCGCTCGATGCGCGCGGATCTGGGGGTGATGATCTCGGCCAGCCACAACCCGGCTGAGGATAACGGTATCAAGTTCTTTGGCCCCGACGGGTACAAGCTGTCCGATCAGGCTGAGCTGGAGATTGAACGTCTGATCGAAGAGGGTGTCAAACCGGCGCAAGCACAGAACATTGGCCGTGCCCGGCGGGTGGATGATGCGCGGTTTCGATATGGTGAGCGGGTAAAATCCTCGCTGTCCCGCGATCTGCGTCTGGACGGGCTGAAAGTAGTGGTCGATTGCGCCAACGGCGCGGCCCACCGCACGGCGCCCGAGGTTTTGTGGGAGCTTGGCGCAGATGTCATTCCGGTCGGAATCGCGCCGAACGGTAAGAATATCAACCTGAATTGCGGCTCGACCAAACCTCAGCTGGCGGCCGAGACGGTTGTCGCGCACGGCGCGGATGTGGGTATCTGTCTGGACGGTGACGCCGACCGCGTGGTGATGGTTGACGAAAACGGGCAGGTGGCTGACGGAGATCAGCTAATGGCGTTGCTGGCGACCTGTTGGGCCAAGGCGGATCGTCTTGAAGGCGGCGCGCTGGTTGCGACGGTCATGTCGAACCTTGGGTTGGAACGGCACCTTGCTGCGCAAGGGCTGCGTCTGGAACGAACGGCCGTTGGTGACCGCTATGTCGTCGAAAGGATGCGCGAAGGCGGGTTCAACTTGGGCGGTGAGCAGTCGGGCCACATCGTCATGAGCGATTATGCCACCACCGGTGACGGCCTGATGGCCGGTCTGCATTTCCTGGCCGAGATGGTGCATTCAGGTCGCAAGGCGTCCGAGCTGTCGGTGCAATTCGAAACCGTTCCACAACTGCTTAAAAACGTGCGTTACGGCGAGGGGCAAACCCCACTGGAAACCAGCGCCGTGAAAGCGGCCATTGCGGATGCCGAGGCGCGCCTGAACGGGCAAGGCCGGCTGCTGATCCGCAAGTCAGGGACGGAACCCCTGATCCGCGTGATGGCAGAATGCGAGGATGATGCCCTGTTGACACAAGTCGTCGACGGTATCGTGGCCGAGGTCGAGGCGGTCGCCGGTTAACGCCCGATCAGCATCTTTCGCAGGCTGAACCACTGACTGATCGCCAGCCCGGTCAAAATCATGGTCAGCGCGATGTAAAAGCGCAGGGGCAGGGCCTCGGACAAGATCCAGGCACCGAAAACCATCGACCAGATTGGCACCTGATAATTGACCAGCGTCAGAAAGACGGACCCGGCGCTGCGAATGATCGACACGCGAAGTAAGGTGGCAAAGGCGGTCGGCACCAGCCCCAGCGCTACGATGGCTAGACCGGGGCGCGTTCCTTCCCAACGTGGAAGGCCTTCGGTCACCAGCATGATGGGTAACAAAAGAACGGCGCCCACCACCAAGGACAGCGCCGCCAGCACCACAGGATCAATCGGTGGGCAACGCCGTGTGAAGATAGACGCGCAGGAGTAACACAAAGCCGCGCCGATGCAGGCCAGCTGCGCCAACGGCTCAGCCCCTTGTCCGATCTGCGCCAAACCCGGCCCGATCAACACCAATGCACCGCAAAATCCCAGTGAGACTCCAAGGAACCTGCGGGCATTCAGCGGCTCGTCTGAAAAGAAATGGGCCAATGGCAGAACCATCAGCGGAATTGCCGCCATCGACAGCCCGGCAAAGGCCGAGGCCACATATTGCTGCCCCCAGCTGAGCAACATGAAGGGCAGGGCGGTAGACAGCAGACCGATAATGGCGATGAACACCCACAAGTTCAGATCGCCCGTCGGCAGCTTGCGACCGGTCAACGCCATCATCCCAAGTAATGTCACGGCACCCAGCGTCGTGCGCGCCGTAGCGACTGTCACTGGCCCGTATCCCTCAAGCGCCATTGCGACGACCATGAACGTGCCGCCCCATATGAGGCCTAAAGCGATCACGCCGCTCCAATCGCGGGATGTGGGTTGATCAACCATGTTGCGCCTTGGGGTCAAAAGCGGTTGTGACGAAAAAGGGCGGCCACTTGGCCGCCCCTTCGTTTAGAACAGTCAGGATCAGTTCTTTTCCTGATCTACCAGCTTGCCAGCAGAAATCCACGGCATCATGTCGCGCAGCTTCTTGCCAACCTGCTCGATCTGATGCTCGTCATTGTGGCGGCGTGCCGCTTTGATGGTCGGCTGACCAACCGCGTTTTCCAGCATGAAGTCACGCACAAACTTACCGGTTTGGATGTCCGACAGGGTCTCTTTCATCGCCTTCTTGGTCTGCTCATAGGGCAGAATGCGCGGGCCGGTGACGTACTGGCCGTATTCGGCAGTGTTCGAGATCGAGTAATCCATATTGGCGATGCCGCCTTCATAGATCAGGTCAACGATCAGCTTGGTCTCGTGCAGACATTCGAAATAGGCCATTTCAGGCGCATAGCCCGCTTCGACCAGAGTCTCAAAACCGCAGCGGATCAGCTCAACGATACCGCCGCACAGAACGGCCTGCTCGCCGAACAGGTCGGTTTCGCACTCTTCGCGGAAGTTGGTCTCAATGATGCCCGAACGGCCGCCACCGATGGCCGAGCAATAGGACAGGCCGATTTCCAGCGCCTTGCCGGTTGCGTCGCTATCCACGGCCACCAGGCAGGGTACGCCGCCGCCTTTGACGTATTCGCCACGCACGGTGTGGCCGGGGCCTTTGGGGGCCATCATGATGACGTCGACACCTTCTTTCGGCTCGATCAGGCCAAAGTGGACGTTCAGGCCGTGGGCAAAGGCAATGGCCGAGCCCGGCTTGATGTTGTCATGCACGTATTTCTTGTAGGTTTCGGCCTGCAGTTCGTCGGGCATGGTGAACATGATGACGTCACACCAGGCCGCCGCTTCGGCGATGCCCATGACGGTCAGGCCTTCGGCTTCTGCTTTCTTGGCGGATGCCGACCCTTCGCGCAGAGCGACAACCAGGTTCTTGGCGCCCGAGTCGCGTAGGTTCAGCGCGTGGGCGTGACCTTGCGAGCCATAGCCCAAGATCGCTACTTTTTTGTCTTTGATCAGGTTGATATCGCAATCGCGATCGTAATAGACGCGCATGTTTTCGGTCCTTTCATTTGCGGTTGCTGCGGTTCTAATAGGGTCCAAAGCTATTGGCGAGCGCTTTACAATCGACTATTGAAGCGAAATGCGAAAATTTATGCGCGATATCTGACTTAACCGGAAAAATCATGCTGGATGATATGGACAGGCGCATTCTGCGTCACTTACAGGCCGAACCGACCCTGACCATGGCCGAATTGGCCGAGCGTTGCGGGATCAGTCAGGGAGTGTGCTGGCGCCGGGTTGAAAAGATGCAGGCCTCGGGTGTCATTCTGGGGCAAGAGGTTGTCATTGATTGGCCGGCGATGGGATATGCGGTCGAGGTTTCACTGCGCGTGACGCTGGACAAAACCCAGCCGCGCGCGTTTGACGAATTCACTGTTGCCGCGCGGAGTGTTTCCGAAGTTATTGAAATTCAGACGTTTTTGGGGCGTGTGGACGTGAGGCTGTCGGTGATTGCACGCGACATGACGCACTATCAGCAAATCTATCGCGATCGTATTCTTACCCTGCCGCACATAGCCGATATCGAAGCGCTGATGCATATCGCGCGGGTCAAGCGGAACGAGGTGTTGCCGGTATGATCGAACTGGACGAAACCGACCGGACCATCCTGCGTGCGCTGGTACAGGATGCCACGCAAAGTGCCGGGGCGTTAGGGCGCAAGCTGGGGTTGTCCCAACCGGCAACCTGGCGGCGCATCCGCCGGCTGGAAACAGCAGGGGTCATCAAGGGCCGTCGCCTGCGTCTGAATGCCGAGGCGCTGGGGTTCGGCGTGACCGTGTTTCTGGGCGTCAAACTGGCGCGCAAGGGACAAGTCAGCCTTGAAGACTTTGAGCGCGCCGTCAGCGCCATCCCCGAGGTGCAGATGGTCGAACATGTGTTGGGTCTTTACGACTATCGCCTGAGGGTAGTTGCACGTGATCTGTCCGATTTCGAACGGGTGCTGCGACGGCGGATCATGACCTTACCCGGCGCGGGTGAGGTCGAGGCAAACGTATTGCTGAGCGAAGAGCGCTTGCCCGGCCCAATCGGCTAAGCAAGGTTAGTATTTGGTGCGGATGCAATAGCCGGGGTGATGCGTCATCCGGGCAAAGGTCATCGGAACACCATCTTTCCAAGTAGTGCGTTCCAATTGAATCATCGACGTTCCGGCAGTGGTGCCCATGAATTCTGCCAGCCTCCCGTCGGCGGAAATTGCGCAGAATGCAACCTCAGCCTCGGTAAAGGGGGCAACGTTCAGCAGCCACTCGTGGGGGCCCCGCGTGTTGAGATCCGCATGCTCAACGTCAGGTACTGTGTCGATGTTGATCCAGCGCTCCTCTAGCTGAAAGGGGCGGTTGTCCGCATAGTGCATGCAGATCACATGCAGCACCCGCGCTTCGGACGAAACGCTGAGTTGCGAGGCCAGCCAACCGGGGCTGGATACGACATTCCGTTCAACAAGTGCATAGCGATAGATTGAGTTTTGATTCTCAACTGATTGACGGGCCAGAGAAAACTCCAGCTTGGCGTGTTTGCTGGGCTCCTTTTTTACCCGCGTGCCGCTTTTGCGTTTGCGCTCTACGAACCCTTGCTCGGCAAGCTCGCGCAGGGCGCGGTTTACCGTTGCACGCGCGCAATTGAATTCTTCAGCAAGCTGCGTTTCTGTCGGCAGCAGAGATCCTTGTGGCCAAATCCGGCTTTCAATTCGCCGCTTAACTTCGTCACGTACGACCTGAAAACTGATCCGCTTTTGAGCAGTCACGAGAAGCAATACCTTTCTTGTACAAAGTGTATGTATCTGTTCAGAAACACCTCTGGGTGTAAAGGGGTGGTGACCCTATTTGGCGTCAACGAGTTGTTCAATTAGAGCTTTTCGTGGTTAATTTTTTGTTAGGATTTTGACTTCCGTTGCGTCAATTATCAGCACGAGACTGGGGCTGTACCATTCTCGAAAAAGGCCTCAAAATTCTGAAGGACAGTTTGAAAGGACATATCATGCCCGCGCTTTTGGAAAGTATCGACCCGAACGGGCTCGAAGAGTTTTCGGTTGTTTTTACGGATCGGTCGCTGAACCACATGTCAGCCCGGTTTCAGACTGTCATGCGCGATGTTTCGTCCATCTTGTGTGATGTTTACAACGCCGATGGCGTTGCGGTGATCCCTGGTGGCGGTACTTATGGGATGGAAGCTGTGGCGCGCCAATTCGCGCGTAACGCCAACGTTCTGGTCGTGCGCAACGGGTGGTTTTCTTATCGTTGGAGCCAGATAATCGAATCTGCGGATTTGACGGCATCGGCGACCGTGCTCAAGGCGCGGCAAACCGGCAACTCCAGCCCATCCCCATTTGCGCCGGCACCGATTGAAGAGGTGGTGTCAACAATTCGCGAGCAACGCCCCGATGTCGTATTTGCACCGCATGTGGAAACATCCGCAGGCCTCATATTGCCGAATGATTACGTGACTGCCATGGCGGAGGCCGCGCATGAGGTTGGCGCATTGATGGTGCTGGATTGCATCGCTTCGGGCTGTGCCTGGATTGATATGAAGGCCACCGGCGTGGATGTCCTGATTTCTGCCCCTCAGAAAGGGTGGAGCGCCTCGCCTTGCGCCGGTCTGGTCATGCTGTCCGAACGGGCCGAAGCGCGGCTGGAGGAGACAACGTCTGACAGTTTCGCTGTAGATCTGAAGAAATGGCGACAGATTATGCAGGCGTATGAGAACGGGGGGCACGCGTATCACGCGACCATGCCAACCGACGCGCTGCAAGCGTTCCGGGACACCATGGTTGAAACCCGTGATTACGGTTTTGAAAAGTTGCGGGACGCTCAGTGGGCCTTGGGCAACGGGGTGCGGGCGATGCTGAAAGACAAAGGGCTGATCTCGGTCGCGGCCGACGGGTTCGGCGCGCCGGGGGTTGTGGTCACTTACACGTCGGACCCCGAAGTTCAGAATGGCAAGAAATTCGCCGCTTTGGGTATGCAGATCGCAGCAGGTGTTCCGCTGCAATGTGATGAGCCCGAAGGGTTCAGCACGTTCCGGTTGGGTCTGTTCGGGTTGGACAAGCTTTATGACGTTGATGGCACAATCGCGCGGCTCAAGCGTGTACTGGATCTGGTTCTTTGATTGCAGAGCCTCAGCGTACGCCGAGGCCCATCTGCATCAATGTCTTTCGTACGGGCGGCAGGGAATAGAGCGCGCTCAACCCCATCGCCCGTGCATCCCGCAGTGGACGCGCCTCGATCATCGAGGCGCGGTTCAGCAGGTCGATACCTTTGACACGCATCTCGATTTCGGTGTGGCGGGCCTTGTGATAAGCGTCCAACATCTGAGCATCGCCCAGACCCTCGGGTCGTGCTTGTGCCAAATCCAGCAAGGTACGCAGATCACCCAGTGACATGTTCAATCCCTGCGCGCCGATGGGGGGCACCACATGGGCAGCCTCGGCCATTAGGGCAACCCTTTCGCCCGCCAGCCGTTCTGCCGACTGGCTGATGATCGGCCAGATCGTCCGGCGCGAGGCCAGTTTCAGCGGCCCGAACAACCCGCAAGAGCGTTCGGTCATCAGCGCCTCGAACGCCTCGGGGTCGGTGTTTAGCAATTCAACCACCCTTGGGCCGCGCTCCATCCACACAATCGCCGATGAGGGCTGTCCTTGCCAGTCGGGCAGGGGGACCAGAGTGAACGGCCCGCCGGAACGGTGAATCTCGGTCGAGACATTGTCGTGCGGAATCGGATGTGTGACCGCAAAGGCCAGTGCTTTTTGGCCATACCGGGTGGTGTGGACGCTGATTCCCGCGGCCTCGCGCATCGGGGAATTGCGCCCGTCTGCGGCGATCACCAGCTTGCAGCGAATACGGCTGCCATCGCTCAGCCCCACACGGGCTTCGGCGGTGCGCGTAAACAGGCTGACGGTACCGGTGCCGGGGCGGAAATCGACATTGGGAAGTTCGGTCAGGCGGGTCACCATCTCGCGCCGCAGCAACCAGTTGGGCAGGTTCCAACCAAAGGGTTGGTCCGAAATATCGGCAGCGTTGAAATCGCGCACTACGCGGGGTTCGGGAACGTCGCCTCCTGCATCCACGATTCGCATGATCTGAAGGGGTGCCGCGTATTCGTCCAGCCGTTGCCACAGCCCGCATTGAGCCAACAACCCATGCGCAGGTTGCAAAAAGGCGGTGGTCCGCAGGTCGGATCCGTCCACATCTCGTTCGGTAATCGGTGGCGCGGGGTCGACGCAAACCACGTCGAACCCGGCAGTTCCAAAGACCGCCGCAGCGGTCAGTCCGGCGATTCCTCCGCCAGAAATCAGGATATCACAGCTGTCAGTCATGGCCTTGGTCTCCGAGTCTTGGGCAGAACCTAGTTCGGTTCCAAGGCCGGTGCCAAGTGACATCCTGTCCCGTGTGTCAGCCGCGCGAGATCAGGATGAGCAGGATGAACATCATCGGCACCATCATGACGGCCGGGATGTAAAGCCCAGGCAGGCCGAAGAGCAGCGCCGAACATCCCCACATGCTGAAAATGGCGGCTGCCGTGTAATACCAATCTTCGGCCGTTCCATTGGCGGCATCGCGGGCCAGCCAGCCGAAAACGGGGATTGCAAACAACAGGCGCTGCCAGATGGGCAGGCGCCGAGGCATCTCGATCGCGCTCATGGGGTCTCCGATTCTGTTCGTCGCTGAGGCGCATATAGGATCGATTTCGCACCTGCAGAATGTGCGGATCGTCGCAGTGTGACAGCCTATCGCAGGCGAGCCAGAAAGGCGGTCAAATCGTCGGTGTGATGGTGGATATGGTCCGCCTCGTGCGGCTCGGGCGCGACGTGGACGGTGCGCATTCCCATTGCATGCGGGGCGGCCAGATTGCGCGGGTCATCCTCGAACATGGCGGCCTGCGCAGCATCGATTCCGTCTTGCGCAAAGATCGCCTCAAACGCTGCCTGTTCGGGCTTGGGGCGATAACCGGCGTGTTCGACCCCGTAGATCGCATCGAACAGACCGTTGAGGCCGCGCGCCTCAAGTACACGTTCCGCATAGGGCGCGCTGCCGTTGGTATACACGATCCGACGACCGGGCAGGGATTGGATGTGATCGGCCAGTTCGGCATCGGGGTCCATGTGGCTCATGTCGACCTGATGGACGGCGTGCAGATAGGGATCGGGGTCCAGATCATGCTCGGCCATCAGCCCAGCCAGCGTAGTTCCGTATTGCCGCCAGTAATGTGAGCGCAGCCGATCCGCTTCGGCCCGGTCAACGCCGATAGCCTGCACCACGTAATCCGTCATCAACACCTCGATCTGATCGAACAGGCGCATATGCGGCGGGTAGAGCGTGTTGTCGAGGTCGAACACCCATTGGGTGACGTGAGCAAAAGCTGGTTTGACCATGGGGTTTGTTTAGGCCGCAAAGGCACGGTTTTCAATGCTGCTCTTGATCCAAAGGGCAAGTGACGGATAGACATATCCGAACGAGGAGACAAATCACCATATGCCCCAGTCCAGACAGCCGTCCAAAGACGCCTATAGCCTAATTCTCGAAGCGATCGACGTAGGCGTTTACAAGCCTGGCGACCGTCTGGTCGAAAGCGAGCTTGCCGAACGGTTCGGTGTATCGCGCACACCTATTCGCGAAGCTCTGCAGCGACTAGAAACGCAATCCCTCTTGGAGCGGGACGGGCGGTCACTGATCGTGGCCTCGCTGAACCACAACCAGATGGCCGAGTTGTACGTCGTACGACGCGAGTTGGAAGGGTTAGCGGCCAAGCTGGCCGCAAAGCACGCCACCGAAGAAGAAATCAAAGTGCTGCAGGAAATGGTGACCGAGGATGACGCGCTGGTCGACGACCCTCAGGCTTTGTCTCGGGCGAACCGCCGGTTTCATGAGCAGATACATCTGGCCTCGCACAACCGCTATCTGGTGCAGCAGCTGGATCTTGTGCATCGCACCATGGCGCTGATGGCCACGACGTCGCTGGCGGTGCAAGGGCGCGGTGAGATTGCGCAGAGCGAACATAAGGGAATTGTCGAAGCCATCGCTGCGCGCGACGAAGAGGCCGCGGCACGCGCGCTCAAGGATCACATTTCTGTGGCGTTCATGACGCGGCTGAAACAGGACGCGGTTCTGCGCGAGAACTGATCACGCGGGCGGCAGGCTTTCTTCACTGGCCTGCCCGTGTTGCGTTTTGTCCCAGAAGAACGGGTTCAGCACCAATTCCCATAAGGCTTTATAGGCCGCCAGAACACCCAATGGGAAATACAGCGGCATGGTCGGCACCCATGGCAATAGAAACCGTCTTTCACGTGCTGAAACGGCGATGGCGCCAAATGCGATATTGATGATCTCGGCGCTTAGAAAAAGGCCGATCAGTGCCGCCAGAGCGTTGTCAGAGAGAATGAGGTCTAGTGGGCTGGCCAAGCCAAAGCTTGTCAGCCAGAACAGCCACAGAACCGGTGCCAGCAGGAATTGCCCGACAGTTCCCAGGAAAAAGGCCTGCACGCCTAAAAACCGAAATAGCCCCAGATCTTGAAGCAGCCGCGTGGGGGCCCGCATGTGAACCAGGTAGGTCACCATGAACCCTTTTAGCCACCGTGATCTTTGTCGTACCCAAGGCCAGGCGCGGAAATTGGCCTCTTCATAGGTGGCGGTGTCCACCATTTCGGTGCGATAGCCCGCGCGCGAAAGGCGCACACCAAGATCGGCGTCCTCGGTGACGTTGTGGGCGTCCCAGCCGCCCAACTCCAACAGCTTGTCGCGGCGGAAAAAGAACGTGGTTCCGCCCAAGGGCACAACAAGCCCAAGCCGCGCGACGCCCTGAAGGACGACCCGAAACCAGCTGTTGTATTCAATGGTAAAACAGCGGGACCGCCAATTGGTTCGAGGGTTGTAGTAGTCCAATACGCCCTGCAAGCAGACAACATCTTCGTCCGCCTGCGCGAAATGGCGGACGACACGTTCGATCTGATCAGGCTGCGGCGCGTCCTCGGCATCCCAGACACCCAGAATATCGCCGCGGCAGAAATCCAGCGCATAGTTCATGGCGCGGGGTTTGGTGGTCAGACCGTTCAGCTCGGGCACTTCGACGATTCTGATCCAACTGGGCAGAGCAACCTGGGCAAGAGTGGCGCGTGTTACCTCGTCGGTTTCCTCAAGCACCAGAATAATGTCCAGTAGTGCCTTGGGGTAAGTAAGCCGTTGCAACCGATGAATGAGCGCATCGGCGATTTCACGTTCCTTATAAAGCGGCACCATGATCGACACACAAGGCAACGCTTGTGGCGGGGCTGCTGGGTTTGCCTTGGGCCGGTGTTTTACCGAATGCCAGACAAAGGCCAGCAGCCCGGCAAGACGCAGGCACAAAAACAAGACCAGGCTGATCACGGCGGCGGCGACCAGAACGGTCAGCCCTGTCTTGGGGAAAGCAGCAAACAGCCCCGTAAGCCCTGTTAGGGCAAGGGCGGGTCCTATACGAGATTTCGGGGTCCATGATCGGCAGCTTTGATCCAGCTCCACGCGCGTTTCGGCCGATTGGGCAAGCGAAGAGGCGTAAATGCGCGCGATGGTGTTGTCGATCTGATCGGCACCGGCGAGTACCGGCATGACGGTGTAACCGGCATCCTCAAACCCGCTGCGCACGGCGGGGAACAGATCGGGTCGCGCAGTTGCCACAAGCAGGATTGGACCCAGGCGGCGCCAGGGAATGACGTTATGTTTCAGCCAGAATTCAACTGGTTTAAATTGACACAGTTCCAGGGGCGGGGGCGAACTGTTGATATCGGCAATCTGTAGACCGGTTTGTTCGGACAGCGCGCAGAGAATATCCTGACGGGTGACCCAATCTTCGGCCACCAGAATTTCGCCCAGCGGTGCCTGTTGCCAGGATTGCAGAAACAACGCCTCGTCCAGTTGTGACCGGGTGATCAGACCTCGATCAATCAGACACGCCCCCAATGGCTTACGGTCTTGCGCAGGGATCGGTGCGGCACGCGCGAAATGCTGCAGGTTTAATTCGACCATAATGAAACAACCCTGACGCGGTTACCAGACGTCAGGGTTGCGCAATTTAGGTTAACACCAGGTTAACTATGATCGAACTGGCTATTATGCCTGTGCTTTCTGGGCTGCCATTGCCTCAGCAAAGCGTTCAAACAGATAATAACTGTCCTGTGGGCCGGGCGAGGCCTCGGGGTGGTGCTGTACCGAATAAACCGGACGGTCGGTCATGCGGATACCGCAGTTTGACCCGTCAAACAGCGAGCGGTGCGTTTCCACCACGCCGTCGGGCAAGGATTGTGCATCAACCGCAAAGCCATGGTTCATCGAGGTGATCTCGACCTTGCCAGTGTCCATATCCTTGACCGGGTGGTTGGCGCCGTGGTGGCCGTGGTTCATCTTGACGGTCTGACCGCCAAGCGCCAGCGCCAGCATTTGGTGGCCAAGGCAGATGCCAAAGACCGGCAGTTCGGTGGTGTCCAGAACCTCTTTGATCATCGGCACGGCGTATTCGCCCGTTGCGGCCGGGTCGCCGGGGCCGTTGGAGAGGAACACTCCGTCAGGATTGTGGGCCAGTACCTCGGCCGCTGTCGCGGTGGCGGGCAATACGGTTACATCGCATCCAGCCGACGCCAGGCAACGCAAGATGTTGCGCTTGGCACCGTAATCGATGGCGACAACCTTGTGCACGGGGGCTTCCTGACGGGTGTATCCGTCGGGCCAGGCCCAACGCATCTCATCCCAGCGATAGCTTTGGGCGCAGGTGACCTCTTTGGCCAAATCCATGCCTTCAAGCCCAGCAAAACCCCGCGCAGCGGCAATCAGCGCAGCGATGTCGAAATTGCCCTCGGGGTCATGGGCCAGCGCCACATGCGGCGCGCCTTGCTGCCGGATGGCGCGCGTCAGACGGCGGGTGTCCACACCGCCGATAGCGATGCGGCCACGGCTGGCCAGCCAGGTCTTCAACTCTTCAGTTGCGCGCCAGTTGGACGCATCGGTCGGGTCCCATTTTACCACCATCCCGGCAGCAACCGGATCGCCGGTTTCGTCATCCTCGGGGTTTACACCGACATTGCCGATATGGGGGAAAGTAAAGGTCACGATCTGACCGGCATAAGAGGGATCGGTCATGATCTCCTGATATCCGGTCATGGCAGTGTTAAAGCACAACTCGGCCACGGTTTGGCCGGTGGCACCGAAGCCCATCCCGTAGAACAATGTTCCGTCGGCCAAAGCCAGACATGCGGTGGGCTTGGACGGGGCGTTCTGGGCCATGGGGCGACTCTCCTGCTGGGTAAATCGGCGCATACCTAAGGGGGTTGTGGCGCTGGGTCAAGTCTGTTCAAAATTTGGGCTATTGTGAAAAATCAATTACTTAGCGATATTCACCCCCTGTTGTATCACGCTTTTTGTTTCGATATGGTCAGGGTTCCTTTTCCATGGGGATGGACAGAACATATGGATATGCGATCACGGGTGAACTCAGCCCTGAAGCAAGCAATGAAAGACAAGAATGCCGAGCGTCTGTCGACGCTGCGCTTGATCAATGCCGCAATCAAGGACCGCGATATTGCCTCGCGGGCTGCAGAAAACGAAGAGGCCAAGGGCTGCGGCGATACCGAGGTCCTTGAAATTCTTGGTAAAATGACCAAACAGCGCAAGGAAAGCGCACGCGCCTATGAAGAAGGCGGACGGCTGGACTTGGCCGAGCGAGAGTTGCGTGAGGTTGAAGTCATCGAGGAGTTTCTGCCCAAGCAATTGGACGATGACGAGGTTTCCAAGGCCATTCAAACGGCAATCACTGCGACAGGTGCGGGTTCGATCCGCGACATGGGCAAAGTGATGGGAGAACTTAAGACCCGGTACACCGGCCAGATGGATTTTGGCAAAGTCGGGCCGATGGTCAAAGATCAGCTTTGCGCGGCAACAGGCGGCGGTTGCTGATCCTTCTTTCAGTCTGAAACGGCTTTTACTGCGCGACCGGTTCGCGCAGTTTTTGTATCAGGTCGTCGTATAGCGCGATGCGTTCTTCCTCGGACAGAAATGACCCTATTTCAACTTCGCGCCCATCTCCGGTCAGCGTCACGTAATTCGGGACAGGTCCACCGCGTTTATGCATTTCGGGGCGGGCCCAATAGCGGTTGCAGGTCCATTCTTGCTGACCGCTGCGCGGGTCATGGTGGACGAGGTGCGCCCGCGTGCCAGTCAGTGTCAGAATCTCGAACACGCTGCGCGCGCGATAGTTGGTCTGGATCGCCAGCCACAGTCCCAGAACGGTTACTAGCAGGAAAGGCAAAAGCCCCCAAAGGATGATCGACCCAAGCACTGCCAACAGCGGGATCAGTCCAAACAGAAACACGGACAGAATCACGATCATCGCCCCGCGTGGAGGCAGTGAATTATGCGGCCAGAGGCGCAATTCCTGTTCAGTTTCAGACGTTTTTGTCCATCGGTAGGGCATGGCTGATATGTAGCGCAATGCTGTGGCGTTTCGAAGGGAAATGATTACGCAACGTGGCCAACACGCACCCAGGATAGCGCGTCGTCCAGTCGGTCATCTCCCCAGAAAACCTCGCCGCGGACGACAAGGCTGGGGGCGCCGAAAACACCCAGCTTGGCGGCCCGTTCGGTTTCCGCTTCAAGTGCGGCCACGGTATCAGGGCTGCGAGCGCGGGACAGTACCAGGCGCGGGTCCTGCTGGCATCTGTGCAGCGCTTCTGAGATCGCGGTTTCGCTGCCGGCTTCGATATTTTCTTCGAACCAAATGCGATACAGGGCCAACGTGAAATTCTTACCCCAGCCATCGCCCATACCCAGCAAGGCAACCTGATTGGCAAGCGCCAGGTCCGAGATCGGGTAGGGTACAGGCAGCTTGGCGTGGATGTGATATTTTGCGGCCCGACGTTCGATATCGCGCCACATATATGCGGACTTCACCGGTTTACCTGCAAAGGGAATATTCTTCTGATCCGCCATGACCGTGCGTACGTTGAAGGGCCGCCAAGTTACGGCAACGTCATGTTCGTCGCACCAATCATCCAGCCGCATGATCGTCAGGAAGCTGTAGGTGCTGCCAATGGAATACCAAAAATCAATTTCGGGCATGTAATCACTCCGATCTCAGAGTTCCTTCACCTATCATACCCTAAAATGGTCGGATTTTCGAATTTTGCCTGAAACACGCGGTTCACCAGCGTGGTGGCACGTTGTTCAAAACAGGGCTTTTTCGACAGGTTGCGCGGGTTGGGGCGCAACACCGCAGCCGGTCATCTGACGCATATCAATCTCGATTGTTCGGCACAGCGCCGAGATTGGCACGTCGGTGACATCCCCTTCGAACGGATCCTCCATCGAGGCACTGACGCGCTCGGTCACAAAGAAGATCCAGCAAACCAGCGCTCCGACAGGGGCAAAGGTCATCCAGTCGAACAGCAATGTTCTTATCATCGAGGCATCGGTGCCCACCATGATGGAACGTTCGTCGTTGAAGGCCAGAGGCAACAGGAAAATGAATATCCAGCTGAACAGGCGGCCGACCTCGGCAACCTGACGCGGGAATGGAGTGTTTTTGATCCGCTCGCACTGGCCTTGCGCCGTCGTAAACCGGGATAAGCGATCCATCAGCGCCACGTGCCAGAAGGGGTCGATCTTTCCCTGTTGCGCCATATCTGACAAACGACGGGCCTGCAGGTTGATAAGACAGGCCGCGCGGTTGGTCTTGTCCTCTAACAGCGGCAAATCCGCCTCAAGTTGACTACTCCGCCAGCTTTCGGGATTTTGATGCAGGTCTTCGTGGCCTGATACGGGCTTGTGGCCGAACATCCATGGCCTGCGTTTGCGACCGGTAATTGCAGGTTGGCGCAGCTGATAGGCCAGCATGTTTATCCAGGCGATGTGCCGCTCGATCAGTTCATCGCGCAGGTCTTCTTCAATCACTGAGCCATTTGGTTGAACCAAGGTACTGATCGTATTGCCCCAGTCCCGGCTTGTATTGGCGATATCACCCCAAACCCCGCGGGCTTCGGTCCAGCGGCCATAGGTGGAAGTGTTCTTGAAGCCCAGAAAAAACGCCACTGCCAAACCCAACATCGCTACTGGTGGGCTGGGATTCGAAATCAGGTCAATCGGCGTCAGTTCATCGATCACCTGAACCAGTAAAATCCAGGCCAGAACGATACCGATAAAACCGACCGAACCTTTGAGCAGTTTTCTAATCGAAATGCCATCATGAAGTATCATGGTTTGCGTGTCTTCCGCCGGGGCGCCCTGAATTCCTGTTTTTGAATACTATTCCCATGGTGCTGGATGTGTCTATGCACGTGCCGGACAGGGTGCAGAGACCGGACACAAAAAAAAGCCCCGCTCAAGGCGGGGCTTTAATGGGTTTATCGGACTGCGGGATCAGTGCGCGTGGCCTTTGTCCCAGTCTTCCTGCTTTGGCAGCTGCTCGAACGTATGCTCAGGCGGCGGCGAGGGCAGGGTCCATTCCAGCGTGTCCGCGTATTCGTTCCAAGGGTTCGGACGGGTCTCTTTCGCGCCACGCAGCAGGGCATAGATCACGATGCCGAAGAACAGCAGGAACGAAGCGAAGGAAATAAACGCACCAATCGACGATACAAAGTTCCACTGGGCGAAAGCCTCAGGATAGTCGATGTAGCGGCGGGGCATGCCCTGACGGCCCAGGAAGTGCTGCGGGAAGAAGGTCAGGTTGGCGCCGATGAAGAACAGCCAGAAGTGAACCTTGCCCCAGAACTCTGAGTACTGACGACCAGTCATCTTTGAGAAGTAGAAGTAGACACCGGCAAAGATTGCAAAAACAGCACCCAGCGACATCACATAGTGGAAGTGCGCAACGACATAGTAGGTGTCATGATAGGCGCGGTCGATACCTGCCTGCGACAGTACAACGCCGGTCACACCACCAACGGTGAACAGGAACAGGAAGCCGAAGGCAAACAGCATCGGCGTCTTGAACTCGATGGAACCGCCCCACATTGTGGCAATCCACGAGAAGACCTTGACGCCTGTCGGCACCGCGATGACCATTGTGGCCAACATGAAGTACGCCTGCTGACGCAGCGACATGCCAACGGTGTACATGTGGTGCGCCCATACGACGAAGCCCAGAACGCCAATTGCGATAATCGCCCAGACCATTGGCAGGTAACCGAAGATCGGCTTGCGTGCGAAGGTCGCAATCACGTGGCTGATGATGCCGAAGCCGGGCAGGATCACGATGTACACTTCCGGGTGGCCAAAGAACCACAGGATGTGCTGATACAGGATCGGGTCACCGCCACCTGCCGGGTCAAAGAAGGTGAAGCCAAAGTTGCGGTCCATCAGCAACATGGTGATCGCGCCGGCCAGAACCGGCAGCGACAGAAGAATCAGCCACGAAGTGACGAAGATCGACCAACTGAATAGCGGCACCTTAAACAGCGTCATGCCAGGGGCACGCATGTTCAGGAAGGTGGTGATCATGTTGATCGCGCCGAGGATCGAGGAGGCGCCCGATACGTGTACGGCGAAGATCGCAAGGTCCATGGACATGCCGCCCTCGGTCGTGGACAGCGGCGGGTATAGAACCCATCCGACACCCGAACCAAGCTGGTCGTTCCCACCGGGGCTCAGCAACGAAGCCACGCCCAGCGAGGTACCGGCGACGTACAGCCAGAAGGACAGGTTGTTCATCCGCGGGAACGCCATATCCGGCGCGCCGATCTGCAACGGCATGAAATAGTTGCCAAATCCGCCGAAAAGAGCCGGGATGACAACGAAGAACATCATCAGAACACCATGGTAGGTGATCATCACGTTCCACAGGTGTCCGTTCGGGGTACACGGGTCGGCCATGAAGCCTTCCAGGCACATGAACTGCACACCGGGGTGCATCAGCTCGAGCCGCATGTAAACGGTCATCAGAACCGAGATCAGACCGGCTAGTGCCGAGACGATCAGGTACAGAATCCCGATGTCCTTGTGGTTGGTCGACATGAACCAGCGGGTAAAGAATCCGCGATTATCTTCATGCTCGTGACCATGAATGGCTGCGTCTGCCATTTAGGTGCCTCCTGTTGCAACTGCACCGCGCAGCCAGACCTCTCTGGCGCGCGGGATTCCTGCTGGTTTTAGAGGGCGAAGGGGGCACCTTCAATGGCCGAGTTTGATCTGGATCAAGAATAATTGTCGCGGGTGGGAGGAAATCCCGCGAATTCTTGGTCTCAGTCAGGCCCTATCTGGCGATGGCTGTCAAAATTTCAAGGGTCCGCTTCTGCCCATTCGTGCGGCGTGGCAGAGTTCCGCCTTGACCCCCGGTTGTGTGGGTCGCAGTACTATCCCCAATTCCCGAAACCGGAGACAAGATATGGCCGCTTACGATCCCGACAACATCTTTGCCAAGATCCTGCGCGGGGAAATTCCCGCGACCCGCGTGTACGAGGATGACGAAACGCTGGCTTTTATGGATATCATGCCGCGGTCCGACGGGCATCTGTTGGTGATCCCCAAAACACCCTGCCGGAACCTGCTGGACGCATCACCTGCGCAACTGGCTGCCGTTACGGCAACCGTGCAGAAGCTGGCGAACGCTGTGGTCAAGGCGTTTGACGCAGACGGGGTCACCGTTCAGCAATTTAACGAGGCCGCAGGCGGACAAGAGGTGTTTCACCTGCATGTCCACATCCTGCCGCGTCAGGAAGGTGTTGCCATGCGGCCTCCGGGCAAGATGGGTGACTTCGACCTGATCGCCCAGCATGCGGACAAGATCAAAGCAGCGCTGGTCTGATCACCCCTTGCCGTCGTGCGGCCCAAGGCACGCGCTGTGGTCGCCGAACGTGTGGAGCACGGCGCAAACATGGTCGTGCCCACCGTCACAAGCCGAGGCGATACGGGTCAGTTCCGCCTCAAGCCTGACCAATTGGGCGATACGCTCGCGTACATCCGCCAATTGACGTTCGGCGATTTCATGTGCCCGGTTCAAATCATCGCCATGCGCGCCTTCCAAGGATAACAGTGCCTCAATATCGCTCAAAGGCAGGCCAAGGTCTCGCCCGTGGCGAATGAACTGCAACCGATTTAATACGGCAGTGTCATACCGGCGCTGATTTCCAGCCGTTCTTTCCGGCTTTGGCAGCAACCCTTTGTCTTCGTAAAACCGGATTGTGGGCACTTTGACGCCGGTTCGCCGGGAAAGCTCTCCGATCGAGTACATTTTTCGGCTTTCCTCTCTTGAACCTCTAGTGACTAGAGGAATTACATGTACTGTCCCGCCAAAACAAGGAACACCGGCACCATGGCACATCATCACGGCCACGAGGGACATAAACATCACCCTATCGACCCGGACGCAGGCGATATGCGCGTCGCAGGGGCGATAGGGGTGAACATGCTGCTGACCCTGGCGCAAGTCATCGGCGGCATCCTTTCCGGGTCTCTGGCACTGATTGCAGACGCGTTGCACAATTTTTCGGACGCTATCGCCCTGATCATCGCTTTTTTCGCACGTAAGATTGCCCGTCGACCCGCCGATCCGCGTATGAGTTTTGGCTATGGTCGCGCTGAGGTGGTCGCGGCGCTGGTCAATTACACCACACTGATCGTGTTGTCGGTGTATCTGTTGTACGAAGGTGTCATGCGGTTTTTCCAGCCCGAGCCTGTCAACGGCTGGATGGTTGTCTGGATCGCCGCGCTTGCTTTGGTCGTCGACCTTATCACCGCTGCGCTGACCTATTCGATGTCGAAGGACAGCATGAACATCCGTGCGGCCTTTATCCACAATGTCGCTGACGCCCTTGGATCGGTTGCCGTCATTGTCGCAGGTGCGGCCGTCATACTGTTTGGCTGGACCTGGGTCGACCCTGCGGTGACGATCCTGATCTCGGTCTACATCCTGTGGCACGTGAAATCTGAGATCGGAGAAACGATCCGGGTGCTGATGCTGGGCGCGCCGCCCAATCTGTCGCCCGAGGATGTGGCCACCGCGATCGAAGCCACTGAAGGAGTGGCCGGTGTCCACCATATCCACCTTTGGAGCATGCAGGAGCAGGAACCAGCCCTGACCGCGCATCTTGAGATCGACGCCCAAAGCTGGACAGACGCGGAAACCATAAGATTGTTGGTGAAAGAAACCCTGAGGTCGCGGTTCGCAATCGGGCATGTCACATTGGAGTTAGAGCGCGCGGGCAAAACGCATGCAGCATTGCCCCGGTTTGGACATGACAATTTGCAAGGGTCCTGAAAAGGAATTGCCGTTCCGATTTTGGGGTCGGAACGGCAGACTCGTAAACAAACACTTTTTCCGACACCCAGGTCTTCAGGGATCACCGGTTTAACACACCACTCACTCTAGAACGGTAAAGTTAGACTACCCGTTAACGCGCAATTTGTATCGTTCTGAGTGAGCTTTCCGCCAAATAAACTCAAAATTAACGAGCTAAATGGCAGATTGCATACGGGTTCGGAAACAAAGGGAATTCTTAGGGGGAATTGTCAATTCGCCTTGCCGCGTTTAGCGATTCGAATTCAGGTTATGCGATGGTCGTTTCGAAACTATCCGCAAAGGTTTTTTGCAAGGCAGCGTCCACGTCGGCCATCGTTACAGGCAAGCCTAGATCGACCAGAGACGTCACACCATGCTCGCTGATTCCACAGGGGACGATGCCGGAAAAATGCTCAAGATCAGGTTCAACATTGATTGAGATACCGTGAAAGCTGACCCATTTGCGCAGGCGCAATCCAATGGCTGCGATCTTGTCTTCGGCTGGCTGGCCGGTCACCGTAAGCGGCTTGTCATCACGTTGCACCCACACGCCGACACGGCCGTCGCGAATTTCGCCTTTAACGTTGAACTCGGCCAAGGCTGCGATCACCCAAGTCTCAAGCTTTTTGACAAAGCCCCGCACGTCCTTACCGCGTTTGTTCAGGTCCAGCATGACATAAGCCACGCGCTGACCGGGGCCGTGATAAGTATACTCTCCACCACGCTTGGCTTCGTAGACCGGAAAGCGATCTGGATCCGTCAGATCCTCGGACCGGGCCGAGGTGCCTGCCGTATAGAGCGGCGGGTGTTCCAGCAGCCAGACACACTCGTCCGCCTCGCCCGCAGCGATGGCCGCGACGCGCGCCTCCATAAAGGCGACGGCTTCGGTGTAATCGGTTAACCCGTCGGTGATCTTCCATTCCATGGCGGTTCCATATCGCGCAGGTGCGGCAAGGGGAAGGGGTCAGGCGGCCTCGGCCAGGCACCTTTGCAGAATCTGGGCATAGGTGTCTGTGCCCTGCGCCCCGGTCACCAGATATTTGCCGCCGAACACCATTGACGGGACACCGGAAATACCCCGGCTGGTCCAGAACTCTTGCTTCTTACGTACTGCGGCGACATGCGCACCGGATTCCAGCGCAGATCGCGCCGCGTCAACGGGCAGACCGGCCTCTGCAACTGCTTCAAGCAACACATCAATCTTCGACACATCCTTCTGGTCGGTGAAATACGCCTTGAACAGGGCAAGTTTAAGCGGATGCTGGCGGCCCTGAGCTTCGGCCCAGTCCAACAGTTGGTGGGCCGCAAAGGTGTTCACCATTCGGCTGTCTTCATTGAAATTGAACGCAAACCCCAGCTCGACCCCCAACTGCGTCAGCCGATCCCGATTCAGTTGGCTTTGTTCCGCGGTCGAGCCGTATTTCTCCATGATATGCTCGCGCAGGTTCTGGCCTTCTGGCGGCATGGTCGGGTTCAGTTCGAACGGATGCCATCTAAGGCGCGCCAGAACATTTTCCTGCTTCAGAGCCAGATCAAGCTGTTGAAATCCGACGATACACCAGGGGCAGACGACGTCTGAAATGATGTCGATCTGAAGGACGGGGCGGGGATCTGCGGCAGTCATGTTCAGACTCCTGAGCGGAAGATGAAGGATACGTTGACGATACAGATATGAATACAGACGGGGAATTCAAACTGGCGTGTTTTTGTCTCTTCACATCCTGATCATCTGCGTCTATACGCCCCACTACTAAGTCACTGGCAGTGCGGTCGTGGCGGAATTGGTAGACGCGCAGCGTTGAGGTCGCTGTGGGGTAACTCCCGTGGAAGTTCGAGTCTTCTCGACCGCACCAAATAATTCATCTCGTTGTGTAATTTCAATTTATCATGTTGGCGTGAACGATCTTGGTCCACCTAAAGGCTTGTGATTTGGTCATCGGCGCAACGTAGTCGCTTTCGCTGCTTCTGCACGCGTGCGCTGATGCCTCCGATCGTCGAGTAGAGTGCCGACAACCGATCAAGTACATAAATGGCTTCCACCAACTACTGTTTATCGAGGATGAATCTCCACTGCTGGTTAAAAGGCTGTATGAGGGCGTCAACGTAATTAGCTGCCGCACATGTGAAGGCTGATCAGCCGCGAGTATTGAGATAAACGTGCAACACGGGCCTAATAACTGCGACGACCATACAATCTGAGTTGGGCGTCAAAACTTGAGTGAATTAGTTCAAATAGAGTGCGCCCAATCGATGAAGCAGCTGAATATGTTGACAGTCCTGCGGTCATTGGCTTTTTTGTTTCCGGTTTACATCAATTAGAACAACTAAAACGAACAAAACACGAGAATTTCTCGGTGCTCGGACAGCTCATCCCTTATGATGTTCGTAGTAATATCGCGGCCTGCAAGTAGTAGGCCTATTTGCCGAAAGTTGTGAATCTACTGCATCTTCGGAAGTGTATTTGGTAACGAGTGTGCTGTTTCGATCGTATGATCGGGACAGCATTTTCTTTTTGGAGTTGCTTTGGCAATATGCAGGCTCCCTCATTTTACCACTGACGATCTCGAGTGTGCCACGAGGTCTTGTGATCATAGGGATAACTTCACCACTGAAAATCCGCTACTGAATCACGGGATTGCTTCAAAGATGCAAAGTGATGTGCCATCGAAATTGCTTGGCAGGAATTCGTTATCGTTGCTCCGGTTGCGCGGCGCAGGTTAGTGAGGTGTGCTCGGCTCCGGCGGAACCTACCTCGTGCCCGCTTATCGCGGGAAACATAACAAAGAACTCTGTGCCTTCACCAAGTTTGCTTCTGTAGTCTATTGTACCGCCAAAATGCTCAACAATTTCCTTTGAAATGTGCATCCCGAGTCCGGTACCGCCTGCGTGACGTTCATCGGAGGAGTCTATCTGGGAAAAGCGATCGAATACTTTGTCATGGAACCCCTCAGGTATCCCGATGCCATGGTCTTTGACGAAGAGGCGAATATTCCCGCCGACTTTCTCGCATCCGACGGTTATCTCGCCTCCATCAAGGGAGAATTTAGCTGCGTTGGAGATAATGTTGGCCAACACCTGAAGAAGGCGGGAGGGATCACCTTTAACGTACAGATCATTGTTTCCCCTTAAGTCTTCTACAATTTCTACGTTGTGAGCACTGGTGTATCCCATGTTACATGCAATCGCTTCCTGAATCAGCGCATGTACATCAACAGTTCCTTCGCGGTAGTTCATCTCGCCCGCTTCCATTTTTTGAATGTCCAGCACATCATTGATTAAGGATGCGAGCCGTTCGCAGTTTTTACCTGCTAAATGAATGAGGCTTTGCATTGATTCTGGTGCTTCACCCAATGCGCCTGTGTTGATTAGGTCAAGTGATCCCTTGATCGAAGTGAGAGGCGTACGCAGTTCATGGCTAACTGTCGATATGAACTGAGTTTTCGCAATGTAGGCCGCTTTTGTTCTTTCGTGCTCTGCTTTGAGCTTTTCGAGTTGTTCCAAGTTCCTGCGGTAGAGCTTCAGAAACACCATCGAACAGTCAATCAGAAAGTACATTACAAAGATAACGGTGAAGAAGTGCAGCCAGAGTTCAGATGAAAGCTCGGGGCGTTCGGTCCAGATATCTTTTACGACAATCAACATGAACGATACGCCGTACATGGTCAGACGGACAATCATTGCCCACAGAAACTGATGGTTGTTCATTGCAGCAAACAACGCCGCAGCAAACAAGAAGAACATTGGAGTAAAGTGACCGCCGGCGGGTTGTGCGAAAGCAACTGAAACAGCATACAGGCAGATTGCAGTTGAGCTGAGGATCGTGTTCAACAGAATCCAAGCAACCATCATACTAATTGCTTTGTGCTGATCTGGCTTTAAGCGCGGTACGCGTTTGGCCAGCAATAGATCTTGCGCTTCGCATATGAGGATTGTCCCATAGAACAGCATGGCGTTTACGGGATCGAAGAAGAACGCAGTCAAAATGGTCGTGGCCAGATAAATAGCCTGCCGCTGCCACAGAAGCGCAAAGCTCATGGCAGTATAATCTATTATGTTTTGCAGAAGCCGGTTTTCCGTTTCACCAGAATCCCGGTCCGGCAGATTGGCGTCGATGGCTGTCATCTAGATGTCTTCGTTTTTCGCGCTTGGACAGTACCATTAGCGGCATAATGAGGACTTAGTTGGTCTGAATTGGGTTCACAGTTTGGCGCTAATCCTTTGAAGGCCACCGAGATTGTTGGCGTTTCACGCAAGATTCTGATGTGAGAGGTTGAAAAATTTTTGTTGCGCAAATGCAGTGTGGGGCGCCCAGAATCGACGATCTCGTTGCTAAGTGCAATTTTTTTTATCTTAATGTGCCATAAAGAAGGAGAAAATCTAAAAGGGTTGGGGTTTGACTGCAGTTCAATTTACGAAGTTGGGGCAGGGCGCTGTCGCTCCTGTTTCGGCTAGGCTTGCAAAAAAGCCGGTGACACTGCTTCAGTTTGCAAGGTCCGCGGGTCGAAACATGTTTGAAGTCATCCCGGCCGAAACTCTGCGTGAAACTTATGTTCGTGGGCCTTTAAACATACACTATATCTGCGATCCTGAAATAATAACCGAGTTACTTGTCGGGCAGGGCCGTTCGTTTCCCAAAGCCAAGTTCACTAAAGACATTATTGGATCGGCTGTAGGCAACGGGTTGATACTCTCTGAAGGGGAAAAATGGCGTCAGCAGCGGCGTAGGTATTCTCCACTATTCGCCGCCAGGAACCTCCCGGTTCTGGCTCGGCATTTTGCAGAGACTGGTGTCGAGATTGCAGATTCATTGGCGGAACACGAAGGCCCCGTAGATGTTGCACAAATTGCGCCTGCATCAACGTTGACGAATATTTCCAGGGTGATTTTTTCGGGTAACAAGAAAGTCAGTTCAGAGCAAATACGCGTGGGGCTGATCAAGTATTTTGAGTACATTTCTGATTTGTCTCTTTTCGATTTAATGGGTTTGCCAAAGTGGGTGCCGCGCAAGAATTGGCTACGCAGCCTGGCCCCGGTGACTAATATGCGGAACCTTGCCAGACAGGTTATTGATCAGCGTCGCTCCGAATGCCGCAGCGAGCCACAGGATTTCCTCGATTTCATGATTGAGGCGTTGAAAACAGATTTCGAGGATGAAGCGACAACCGTTGACAACCTTTTAACCTTTGTCGTCGCTGGTCATGAAACTTCCGCCAACGCTCTGGCCTGGGGGTATTATCTGCTGGCGTTGCACCAAGATATGCAAGCTAAGGTTAGACAAGAAATTCGGTCGGTTCGCCCCAAAGGTCCAATGGAGTTTTCTGACCTGGAGGCAATGCCACTCCTGCGCGCCCATGTAAAAGAGACGCTGCGGCTTTACCCTTCAGCCTCGTTCTTTGCTAGAGACGCAACTGCCGACCTTGAAATCAAAGGGGTAAAGATTGCAAATGGTGACGCGCTATTCTTCCCAGTTTACTCTTTGCACAGAAACGAAAAACTTTGGGATGCTCCTGACCACTATCGACCGGAACGGTTCTTGGGATCTACACTACCTCGAGGTCAGTACATTCCATTTGGAGATGGTCCCAGAATCTGCATTGGTGCTCAGTACGCTGAAACTGAAATCATGGTACTTATGGCTTCGGTGCTCCGTCGAATAAATTTTTCGATTACAGAGTCTGAATTACCGGAACCAGTTTTGACATTCACCATGCGTACCAGTGGCCCACTCATCCTCAATGCCGAACGGGTTCGCGAATAAAGTTGATATCTAAACTCCAGTGCCTGACCTTTGATCGACGTCAGGCCTGGCGATAGAATTAGCTTACTGCCGGCGAGTGAGGTAAGTGTTATCGCCGTACAGCTCACGCAAGACTACATCAAACAATCTATCGTTGACCATTTCTTTGCGATGCGGTGTGGGCTCTGAAAATGTGGAAGAGGTTGTAACCAGGCCCTTTCTGAGATTGGCCTCACGATGATTCACTTTTTTGATAGCCATGTCCAAAGAGGCGAATGCTCCAACCTTCGTAAAAGAACGAAGCGATACCGGTGTACCTTTCACCACTTTAAGATGGACAGATGCGCAGCGGTTGCTGAGAACAGTCCCTAGTTCTTGGTTTAGGAAAGCTTCGGTCGGAATATTCTGGGTGCGTTCCCGCCCATGTGTAACAACGAGAAATGCGCCACTCCCGCGATAGGAATAAATTCCTCCAGCAGCCTGTGTTGTTCTTTCAATGCAGAATCCAATGTCGGAAACAGATCGCCGAAAATCACCAAAATTCTTCAGATCAAAGTGATACTCGGCGTCACGAAATTTGATTGCGGTGACCCAGGTGTCAAATCGACGCCTCCGTGAAAGCTGCTCGACATAGTTATCGAATTCGACATACCCCAAGCATTGTTCCTGCTCGTCGATAGACAAAGGATCCTTGAAATTGAATTTCTGGTTGAAATCCAATTCACTGCGAAGGTTTTCTATCGACGCCGATGAGGATTGGGTTTTCCTTCTTTCCATCATCAGAAGGTGAGCAGCGTTCATACGGCTGCGCAATTCAAAGAAGTCGAAGGGTTTAGTTACATAATCAAACGCGCCTTCTAAAAATGCCTTCTCGATGTTGTGCCTGTCATCCAGTGCAGTCAGCATTATGACAGGTGTTTCCAGATTTTCCGGCAGGTTTCGGATTTGCGAAAGCAATTCTATCCCTGAGGTTCCAGGCATCTGAATGTCAACAAGCAGACAGTCGAACGGGGATTCTGCTGCTTCTATCATCCCAAGCGCTTCATCAGCTGAACTGGCAGCAGCCACATTGCAGTTTTCGAGTTCAGGAAGTGCTGACTGGAGCAATTTCAAAATGTCAGGATCATCATCAACCGCCAGTACAGTAAGTGCGGTCTTTCTTTGCGCTCGATGCTCTAAATTTCTTTGGAACCGATCACTGCCAAATGTGGAATGTCTCATAACTGGTGAACCGTTGATATCCTCATAACGGGATAAACTTATGAGGAGAGTGGGCCGAAACAGCGGCAAAAATGGAGAAAGTCTTCTTAGAAAGGGGCTTTTTCTTGACCTTTATTTGGCGCCAACGGCCTCAATAACGAATTGCCAGTCATTGTTGTGAACTAGCGTCGCTTTCTCTTAACGTTATTTTTTCGGCAATCTGTTGGCGCTAAAGGGCAGTCTACGATCGCAAAACTACGGAATTGAACAACGGTTGGAAGTCTAAGCATCGTCTCTGGAAACCCCACGAAAATGCAATACAGCCGAGTTCTCCCAATAGTCTTAAAATCAACCTTAGTTGCAATGAAATATGCGTCGGGCGTCCAAGAGTAAATAAGACAATCTAGTGGATGAGGTGTTCCATTTACTTGTGGATGTTGAATAAAACCGACTGACTGATGGTGCCATCGATGGAAAACTTTGCGCCGACAGGCGAGGCATTGATGCCCAGTCGCCGTGACCACCGTGCCCAGACTGAGGGGACGATGCCCAGGATGCTGGTCGCACCACCTTCCATCGCGACAGTAGTCATCTGGTGAAACAACTCCTGTTGAACCGGAAGCCTGCGTGACGATGCAACATCCTTTGCCACGAAGAAACGGGATGCTTCCCAAACCGAGCGCTTTACCGGGGCGTCAATAAATAGAACGTCAGTTGGTATTCCTTTAAGGATACCTCTTTGCGCGTCGCGCAGCATATAACTGTATACCCCGCACTCTGCAGTCGTGGGCAGAAGTCGCACACCTCCTAAGACCTCACCGAATTCATGCAACACAACCCATCGACAGGCTGGCGTGTCGTATTGGTCAAATTCCATCCCGTCAGCTTCGCCAACTTGCCACTTTAACTGGTCAATGAAAATTGATTTTCTGGTTTCAAGGTATTTTGTCAGAAGGGTGCCATGCTCGGAAATATTGCGAAAATTAAGTGTAGTCGCGCGAATATGGCCAATGTTGCCACGTGGCATTGGCGGACTGCTATTGGCAGCAAATATTTCTAGTCGCGCCAAAGTATTTGGTGCGCCTGAAGTGCCGTTAGCAGGTGTCAGTTCCGGAAGCTCCTCCGGGACCGGGTATGTCTGCTTATACCTGAGTGGTTGGTCCATATTTTACTCATATTTCTGACACACTTATGGCAAGATTCAACTCAGCAAGTCCACAACCCTATGCGGTAGTTGCCCGAATAGATGGATAGGTGTGTCTAAATCTCCTCCCTTCCTTTGGTTACCTTCGCTAATTGACCAAAAACTCTAGAAAGTTCTTGGCTTCTATTTTCTCCCGCAGGTTCCACTTTTTTCCCCATGTCTGGCAACATTTTGAAAAAATACAGCTTCTCTTATGTATTCCTTTCAAATTCTCGCCCGGATCAGGCGCGGTTTCGCTATCCAATAGTATTTTGAGGCAGTCGTGACGGCTGAGAGGAGCAAAGTTAAAATGGCATCAAGAATTGGAGGGATTTGCTTTTCAGTATGCGCTCTCGCACGGGAAGAATTGCGCAAGTTAAAAAAAATGCACAGACATAAGGAAGCCCACCTTGTGTCACCGTTTTGCCGTCTTCGTAAGAGAGGATGAGAAAACCCTGAGTGTATCATGCGCGAGCCAACCGTTGCCTGAAGTCTGCAATGCCCAACGTTTGGTGAGGTGTAAAAGGTTGGTGAAAAGTTATGCGTATTCTTGCTGTAGACGACGATCCTAGCATCCTGGAGTTGCTAGATAGAGTTCTAGACGCGTTCGGTTATAAAGACGTCGTCACCGCCAGAAGTGGGCGAGAGGCCATTGAAATACTGTCACGACCTAACGAAGCGTTCGACTGCTTGCTACTGGATGTGCAGATGCCGCAAATGAACGGCATAACTCTTTGCGAAGAAGTGCGAAAATTACCAGATTACACTTACACGCCTATTATCATGGTGACCGCCATGGTGCAAAAAGAGTACATCGACGAAGCATTCGGAGTTGGGGCGACGGACTACGTTACAAAGCCTTTTGAGTTCTCTGATCTGAAGCAGAGGTTGTCTGACGCCTATAGAATGGCAGCGGAACGCAGAGCGGCAATCGAAGTGCTGGAAGCTGAAGCGGATTTTGAGTTGTGTTTTGGCAATAGTCCGGACGTTCGCTTAAGTGATCCGCAATGTTTCGGAGATTTGCCCGGTTTCATTGGGTTAGCTGAATTTGAGAACTACGTAATTCAGCTTTCAACGATGCACTCCATGGCTGCAAAGCTTGTGGCGGTGAAATGTATAGGCGCCGAACAAATCTATGAGACGAGCACGGTCAGTGAATTCCGTAGTGCCATGACTTTAGCTGGTACAGCGGTTCTGTCAGCTAGTCAGGAAGGGCGTAAAGTGGCGACCTATTGGGGAAATGGCGTGTTCTTGGTGATCTACGACAATCAAGTTAATTTGAGCGTGGACCAGTTAGGAGCTCCGCTTCCGGAGGCATTGAAAGAAGTTTCCGGTGACACCACTTCAGGTCGGCCAATTGGCTTCCAAGTTAGCGAAGAAGTTATGCTTAAAGCCAAAACCAAGATGGAGGCGTTGTTCTTGATAGACAAGGCCGTCGAAATGGCTGAAATGTCGGAAGGCCGAGCGGCGAATATTGGTTGAAAAACTGCATTTATGGATGGTGATTGAGACTAGGCTGTTGGTGTAAAAAATACATTAGAACGCCCTGAGTTTTTCATTTTGCTGGTTTAAATCGATCCGCGCGCTCGTTCATCAGACGTTCAACCTTTGTGCTTTTGGCCTACTTTGTCCGTTCTCAGTGCCTACCCGGCGGCAACAACTCGGAGAAAGAACCCGTAAGCTTCTTCTCGAAATTTGATCTGATGCGAGATCTGGCGTATTCGCCTCTCTCTAATTTCCTGAAGGTTTCTTTCGCGACCACGGTCAAAGCGTGATCGGTCTAAGCAGCTTCCCGGCGTATCCCTTCTTGTTCTTTGATGGGGTCTTTGCCTTTACGGGCTACGGGTCGCCATTTCTCTACTTCTTGGCGTGAATCTTTAGAGCTATGGCTGACAGAGCACTCCACCCCATCCCTCTGCGAAGCCTGTGGATAGGAACCCGAAGCACTACTTGCCAGCATCACCGTCGTTTTTGGCAGCCAGAGGTACTCGCCATCCAAGCACTAGCCGGTTTGAGTGTTCTTCACTTGCAATGATGATAGCTTGTTGAGTGCTGGAATTTGGTCCACCCTATGGTCCACCTTTTAGTGTGAGACACAGTGAACCACTCTGAAGCGAAATGAAGCCACATTTTTATATTTTTCAGTAATCTAGACGACTTTTTGAAGCAAACAGAAACGGTCAGAAGTATGCGTGTTCAAGTCTTCAATGCATCTCGACCGCACCATTCTCTTCTTAATTCATGGCGATCAGCCCTTTGGATCGGGGTAGAGTTGCACCAGTTTGTGCCGGATTGCTGATTACTCCAATTCCTGTCTCGCCCGCGCCTTCTGGGTTGTGTATGACGAAGGTCAACGCAAGTCGGGAAGTATTAATGTCTCAGGCCATTACCGTATTCACCACTATGAAGAACGAAGGCCCCTATATGCTGGAATGGGTCGCGTTTCATAAAACATTGGGGGTCGATCACTTTGTGATCTTCACCAACGATTGCGACGATGGCACCGACGATATTGCCCGCCGACTGCAGGAGTTGGGGTTGGCCACCCATGTCTCGAACGAGGTGAAAGAGGGGGGCAATCCACAGCATCAGATGCTGCGTCGGGCGCGGCGTCAGCCCAAGGTCAAGGAAGCGGATTGGCTGTTATGTCTGGATGTGGATGAGTTCTGGAACATCCGCCACGGCGACAACAGCTTTGACGCGTTGATCACCGAGGTCGAAAACCGTGCAGGGCAGCAGGTGGATGCGATTTCATTCGCTTGGAAACTGTTTGGCAGTTCCGGCAATATCAGTTTTGAAGACAGGCCCGTAACCGAAACCTTCGCGATGGGAGATCAGGAGTATCCATACCATTCGGGCCGGGCGTTTGGACTTAAAACCCTGTTTCGCAACAATGGCAAATTCACCCGGTTTGGCCCGCATCGCCCAAAGGGCATGGAAGAAGGCAAGGAAAGTGAGATTGCCTGGTCTGACGCCGGGGGCAAGCTGTTTCCGGCCGAAAAGGTGGGCTGGCGCGCTTGGCGTGGGTTCGATCATTCACTTGGGCGCCTGCACCATTACTCGGTTCGATCGCTGGACGGATTTCTGATCAAGCGAGACCGGGGGAGGACTAACCATATCAAAGTGGATCAGGGGCAATCCTACTGGCAGGACATGAATGCCAACAAAGAAGCTGACCAATCCATTCAGCCCATCGCACGACGCGCGGCGCCATTGTTGGCAGAACTGAAGGCGGACGAAACGTTGGACGCGCTGCACGCAAATGCCTGTGACTGGCACCGTGCCAAGGTCGCCGAGATAAAAATGCGGCCTGACTGGGTGGATTTTCGGGTTTGGCTGGCGGATAATCTTATCTGAAGATCATGGCAGACGACCTTTCGAAAGAGCAGTTGAAACCCGATCACCCCGACCGCAAGACGGGGTATGAACGTATTCTGACCGACCCTGCACCGCCGTGGTTTGTCGAACTCTATCCTGGTGGAGATGGGGCCGGTTTCCTGCAAAAGCTGGAACGCCATTCGGTGCTGTTTCATCAACGCTCTGCCTCGCAACTGGTTGTCAGTTTTGACAATATCGCCAATGCGAACGACCTGTCCTTTGCGCGTGAACCCTGGGGTTGGAAGTTCTTTCGTGATGAGGGCTGGTCGCATATGGGGATATTCGCGCGCACCAAGGCCTGGTATCGAGATCCAGAGATCATCACGTATTTCCAGAACCGCGCAGCCGAAGGGTTTTTCGATCAGTTCGACCAGGTCGTCTTTGCCGGGGCCTCGATGGGCGGCTTCGGGGCGCTGACCTTTTCTGAATTGGTCCCGGGCGCAAATGTGATCGCATTTAACCCTCAGACGTCACTGGATGAACGATTGGTCCCGTGGGAAACGCGGTATCGTTTCGGGCGGGTGCAGGATTGGGATCTGCCATATGGTGACGCCGCGCAGACGGTGAAGCAGGCGGGTAAGGCCTATGTCTTCTATGACCCGTTTTTCGACCTTGACCGGCAGCAGGTCACTCGGCTGAAGGGTGAAAATGTCATGCTGCTTAAGACATGGTTTTCGAACCATTTTGCAGCCCCTATGTTGCGCAAGCTGGGTATCCTCAAGCCCGTCATGCAGAAGGCTATGGACGGATCGCTTGAGGCAGGTGATTTCTATCAGATGATGCGCGCACGGCGCCGGTTGCCGATGGTGATGCGCGCGATTGAGGCGCAGGCAGGCGAACGTCATCCAAAGTTGGTGGGTCAGGCGCGCCATAAATTCCGCATACTGCGTCGCGCCGCATTGGTTGAGGCAGAGAAGTCCCAATGACGCCTGCGAAAGGAGTGTTCATCGGCCAGCGCAAAGACCGCATGGGCGCGCGCCTGCTGATGATGCTGACCTGCATTCGTCTGGCCGAGGATTTTGACACCACTTACAAGGTCAATTGGTTTCCGAAAGGATCGGATGCACCCGAGCTGGATCATCCGCAGGAACTGTTTGCTCAGGATTGGATGGATGCACAATTCCTCAGTGCAAAGGCGTTTGAAAAACTCAGCGACAAGGCTTTGCCAATCTGGACCTTTCAGGGGGACAAAACCCCTGACCGCCTGATCGCGCATCTCAATTCGGGCCGGTCGGTTGTGGTTGAGGAAGGGTTCGAAGTGCTGGCCTTTCCCTGGGAGGATATCGAAGCGATCCGCCCTCGGTATCGGGATTTCATCCATCAGATCGGCTTTAAGGACGAAATCCGCGCCATCATGGACCGGGCGGATGAAAAGCTGTCGGGACAGGGGGTGACGGCTTATCACATCCGGCGGGGCGACATTCTGAACGGTTCGCCGTGGAAACACACAACCTGGCCCGCCAAGATCGAACTCGAAGAGCTTTACGAGGCACATCTGGAGAAAGCCGACGGGCAAACGGCCATCATGTTTTCGGATCAGGCTGAATTGATCACCCGGTTTCAAAAGCGGTTTCCGCAACTGCTGCAAATGTCGGACATCGCGGATGTCTCGGGCATGACCCGCGCGCAGCGCGACTTTCTCGAGCTTTATGCGATGTCGCGGGCCGATCAGGTGATTGCGCCTGTTATTTCGGCCTTTTCGATGGCCGCTGCAAGAATCTCTGGGCAACAACGCGTGGTGTTTCGCGATGTGCTTAGCGAGGCTGAGATCGAGGCTGCCAACGAAGCAGCATTGATCAGGCTCCATCAGCAGTCTGATGAGTTTCTGAGCGCATCCGAGGCTGCGCATATCTATGCCAAAGCTCTCTTCCACTTGAACCGACTGAATGCAGAAGACCGAACGCAAGAGTCCCTCGAGCTTGCCGCGAAGATATTGGATGCAGGTGCGGACAATGCATTTCTGCCACTGCTGCAGGCGCTCAACCTGTTTTATCTGGGCAAATGGGCAGAGGCCAAGGAAATGGCCGATTTTGCTTTGGAGAATCAAAATGTCTGGCCCGAAGACTACGCCGTACTAAGCGCGCTAAAGTCCGCTGCACTGGGAGAAATGCGAAAGCGCTGGCAGGCCGGTCAGGCCTTCAGCCAAGCCTTTTGGGCCAAACCGATTAGGCCGGACGTTCTGGTTTTCGGGTCGCGGGTTGTGTACCGGGATCAGATTGCCCTTCGGCTGTTTCCACCGACGGACTGGTCTTTGCAAAAGGTGATCCGCAGACCCTGGTTCAACTTCAATTCCCACGTCGCGCAACGCAACGTACTGGTGCGTTTGCCGTGCAATTTCGATTTCCTTCTATTGGACTGGTCGGATTTGGCGCTGGATCAAAAAGCGCGCAGGTTGTTTGACAGCCAGCACCGCTTAAAGCAGTTGCATGACGGGCTGGTGCGTATGACTGATATCCCGGACTGTGATCCCCGAGTGCAGAGTTTCGCAACGGTGTTGAATATGCATTTGGGAGAACTCCATGCGGCGCAGGCGGTTGATATAATGCGAAATATTACCGCGAACGTTCCTGATAATCCTCTCTACCACAAGCGTTTGGCTGAACTTTACGAAGCCGAAGGTGATCGCGCCTCAGCTCGTTTGACGATGGCAGAGGCTTTGGCCTGTGATCCAGGAAACCCGTTTCTGATTTTTGCGATGGGCCGGTTTCTAGAGCGAAACGGCGCGGAAGAGCAGGGGCGGAACCAGATTATTCAGGCGGCTGAAATTGATCACGACACCGCTTCCGTTCAGGGTGAGGCCGGCCGAATTCTGTTGCAACGCGGTGAAAAGGAAAGAGCCCGGGCGTATCTGCAAAAAGCCAGAGATCTGTGCCCGACCTACAAACGCTTTACCAATCAATTGAAACGGGCAGGCGGGTAGATGGCTGGATTTCACTTGGTTGCGAGTGCAATAGAACGTAATTTACCCAAAATTTCCAAATGCTACCTCCGAGAGTGTCGGGGCAACAATAAATGAACAGGCAGTCAGTCATGACCGATCAGGACCCCCGATTTATCAGCGTAACCCCAATGAAAAACGAAGGCCCCTTTGTGCTGGAATGGGTGGCCCATAACCGGGCAATTGGCGTCGACCAAATAGTGGTGATGACCAACGACTGCACGGATGGTACGGATGCTTTGCTGAACCGGTTGGATGAAAGGGGCATCCTCACTCATGTCGACAACAACTCGCGCCGTCAGACCAGCCCCCAAAAGCGCGCCTACAAAAAATTCTTGGCGATGGAGGTGGCGCGGCCGCAAGACTGGGTGGTTGTGATTGACGCTGATGAACACATCAACGTCAAAACCGGTGACAACACATTGCGCGCTCTGACCGATGCCATCCCGGACGCCAAGATGATTTCGATGACATGGCGCCTGTTCGGAAATGCTGGTGTCGTTCGATATGAGGATCGATTCCTGTCGGACCAGTTTCGACGAGCGGCGCAAGAGCAGAAATACCGTCCACCGCAAGCCTGGGGTTTCAAAACGATGTTTCAGCGCGAACTTTGGAGTGCGCTGGGGGTTCATCGACCCAAACGCCCGACAGTTGAGACCATGGAAGATTGTCACTGGTACAACGGATCGGGGCAATTGATGCCGGACCGGTATTTTAGTGCCAGTTGGCGCTCGGCACGGGATTCCATTGGGTATGATCTGGTGCAGATCAATCACTATGCGCTGAAGTCCTGTGAAAGCTACCTGGTCAAGAAAATGCGCGGGCGGGCCCACCATCTGGGGGAAAGCCTTGGCATGGACTATTGGAACATGATGAACCAAAACGCCGAGGAAGATGGCTCGATCGATGTCATCCTGGATCGCAAGCGCGAACATTTTTACGAGTTGCTGTCAGATACTGAAACGGCCCGGCTGCATCATTTGTCCTGCGATCTGCACAGGCAGAAGATCATGGACCTGCGGGCGCAACCAGAGATGCAGGACCTCATGCAGCAGATGACGGCGGATTTTGCGGCCAGTCACAGGGAATGAGCGGAATTCTCTTTGAAACAGGAGGCCTGTGATGCTTTGGCTGCATATAGGTATGCCCAAGACCGGCACGACTGCGTTGCAGGCATATGTGCGTCAGAACAAGGCCCCACTGGCTGATGTCGGCTTGCATTATCTTGAGGCGGGCCGTCGTCGGTTGGAAGGAAGCGGACGTCTGGCGATCAGCCACAACATCATCGCCTTTCGCATCAATCAGACCAATGAGTCGATGGACCCGTTCCGCGCGTTGATGGCAACCGAGTATGAGGCGCACAGCGATCAGACCTGCCTAGTGTCTTCAGAGATGTTCTATTCCTGTGATTTGAACAAGTTGGCACAGGTATTCGCGGAAATCCCCTCTCGCGACTTAAGGATCACCTACTATTGCCGCCGCTACTCGGATTTCTTTGAAGCCGACTACAAGCAGCGCGCTAAGAATGGCCGTATGGGCACCAGCGCGTCGGAATATGTCCGGGACAGGCTGGCGAAAATCAAGAATGACCCTGGGACCTTCACCTTTTCGGCGAAACTGGACCAAATCCGGCAGGCTTTTCCGGGCGTTACGATTGTCCCGATGATGTATGATCGCGCGCAGATGGTCCAAGGCCATATCGTGGATGATTTCATGTTGCGCATAGGCGTGCCTTTGCCGGAAGGCACGGCGGCTAAACGGCCCGCTAACCAATCTCAGTCGCGTGTGGCCAGCGAAGCTTTTGGCATTGTCTCACGTTCCATGGGGCGCAAGGAAAGTCGCCAGCTGCGTCGGCGCGTGGTCAGTGATCCGGTCATGATCCGGCGCTATGATGTGCTGGAGCCGGACGAGCGGGCCTGGCTGGATGAGTATTTGACCAAGCTAGACGTCACATTCCAGCAAGAGTTCTTTCCCGACCGGCCAAGGCTGTTTGAGCCGGTTGAACTAAACGAAGAAGACCAGAAATTCCGACGCGACACGCCCGAGGAATACGACGCCCTGCGCCGCGCGTCCGAGATCGTCTTTCGCATGGCGCTAGAGGATTGAACCCTATCGTTCGATGGTGATTTCCTGACGCTGGCGACCAGTTGTTTTGTCAAAGATCAAAATACGGTTGTCATCGGTCACCACCGCATACCAGTTGCTGCCGATTGTCACTGCCTGTGCTTTGGCGCCGTCTGGAAGCTCGATCTGATCGGGCAGGGTGGGGGTTCTGTCCGATAGTCGGATGACAATCAGCGCGAATGTCACTAGAACCCCGCCAATCATCACCGCGGTCAACAACATGACCATTCTCCGCAGCAGGCGAAGCTGCGGTGTTTCCTGCGGTTCTTGGGGTTCGGAAGGGACAGTCATGGGCACCCGCCAGATTGAATTTCAGATTGCGGCCGATCCGCCGCCTCGTCTTGATAAGGCGCTTTCGCGGGATGTGCCAGCCGATGAAAACCTCTCGCGCACGCGGTTGGCCCGGCTGATTGATCAGGGCGCTGTTCTGATCGACGGCATCGAGGCGCGCGACCCAAAAGCCAAAGTGGCCGAGGGCGCATCCGTGGCGATTACCGTGAATGAGGCAGAGGACAGCCATATTGGTCCCGAAGATATCCCGTTGGAGATTGTCTTTGAGGACGCAGACCTGATCGTTATCAACAAACCGGCGGGCATGGTTGTGCATCCTGCGCCGGGGTCTCCGAGCGGTACATTGGTCAATGCGTTGCTGCATCACTGCGGTGACGACCTGTCCGGGGTAGGCGGGTTCAAGCGTCCCGGAATCGTACATCGCATCGACAAGGAAACCAGCGGCCTGCTGGTGGTGGCGAAATCCGATGCGGCCCATCACGGTCTGGCTGCACAGTTCGAGGCGCACACGGTCGAGCGCTACTATCGCGCGATTTGCTACGGCGTGCCGGATGCGAATGACCCTCGTTTGCGCGGTGTCAAAGGCGTCAGCTTCGAGCCCGGAAACATCATGCGCCTGACCACGCAACTGGCACGGCACAAGACCGACCGGCAAAGGCAGGCGGTGCTGTTTCATGGCGGGCGTCATGCGGTGACGCGGGCACGTCTGGTTGAGGTTTTTGGATCACCAGCAGGGTTGGCTTTGATCGAATGCTGGTTGGAGACCGGGCGCACGCACCAGATCCGCGTGCACATGGCCCATGCCGGGCACGGTTTGGTGGGCGATCCGGTTTACGGCGGCAAGCGAAAACTGGCCGCCAAGGCGTTCAGCGCGACCACAGCCGAGGCCGTGAGAGCCTTTCCGCGGCAGGCACTCCACGCCGCTGTGTTGGGTTTTGAACACCCGGTAACTGGTGAAAACCTGCGGTTTGAGGCCGAATTGCCCGAAGATATGCAGAAACTGATTGAACAGCTTCGCGCACCGCTGACATAATGCGCAAAGTTACGTGATTAAGACTTTCTTTGGTTTCCTTTATCTATCGTTAATTCCAAACTGTTAACGGTACCTCTTGAACGGATTGGGACGACCTCCCATATCCCATGTTAACGAATTAAACATTTGTCGGAGGGACATGAATCATGGCAAATTACGCAAATCTCCCCGCGCCGACGCCAGAAGGCGGCCTGAACCGCTATATGCAGGAAATTCGCAAGTTTCCGCTGCTGGAGCCGGAAGAAGAGTACATGCTGGCGAAGCGTTGGGTCGAAGAGCAAGATACTGAAGCGGCTCATAAAATGGTCACATCGCATCTGCGCTTGGCGGCCAAGATTGCCATGGGCTATCGCGGTTATGGTTTGCCGCAGGCCGAGGTGATTTCCGAGGCCAACGTGGGCCTGATGCAGGCTGTCAAAAAGTTCGATCCGGAAAAAGGTTTCCGGTTGGCGACTTATGCCATGTGGTGGATTCGCGCCTCGATCCAAGAGTACGTCCTGCGGTCGTGGTCCATGGTGAAACTGGGCACGACCAGCGCGCAGAAAAAGCTGTTCTTCAACCTGCGCAAAGCCAAGGCACGCATTGGTGCGCTGGAAGAAGGCGACCTGCGTCCCGAGAACGTCAAGCAGATCGCAAATGATCTGGGCGTGACCGAAGAAGAAGTCATCAGCATGAACCGCCGTATGTCCGGTGGTGACGCTTCGTTGAACGCGACTGTTGGGTCCGAAGGCGAAGGCACCATGCAGTGGCAGGATTGGCTTGAGGATGAGGATGCCGATCAGGCTGGCGATTACGAAGCCCGCGACGAGCTGGACGCCCGGCGCGAGCTTCTGGCGGCTGCTCTGGAAGTCCTGAATGATCGGGAAAAGGACATCCTGACTCAGCGCCGCTTGATGGATCAGCCCGTCACGCTGGAGGACCTGAGTACGCAGTACAATGTCAGCCGCGAGCGTATTCGTCAGATCGAGGTTCGTGCGTTTGAGAAGCTCCAAAAGAAAATGCGCGAATTGGCGCGTGAAAAAGGGATGCTGGGCAACGTCTGAGACGGACCCAAGCAAAGAAAGCCCGCCGTAGATGGCGGGCTTTTTTGTTTAAGCAAAGATAAAATCGCTTTCCGACAGTTGACCGTTTCCAACACCAAGTAGATCGATGCTGTCGCCATCTCCCAACTCGATTGTGGTGCGGAAGAACCCGCTTTCGATGTGGTCTTCGATATCCTCGAAGCTGTCGATACCGTCGTAGCCGCTGAGGTCGATCTTGTCCTTGCCGATCTCGAAGTCGAGGATGGTATCTTCTCCGTCGCCTTCTTCGAAGAAAAAGGTGTCACGCCCACGGCCGCCGACCAAAAAGTCATCGTCAGCGCCGCCATCGATCAGGTCTTTGCCGCGACCGCCAAAGATTTTGTCGTTCCCATCATCGCCGCGCAGAATGTCCATGCCACGACCGCCGAAAATGGTGTCATTGCCATCACCACCTAGAACAATATCCTTACCGCGACCGGCGCCGATGACGTCATTTCCGCCACCACCATGCACAAAATCCTTGCCACGACCGGTGAAGTGGAATTCGTCCGAGTCATCTCCCAGAATGAAATCTGTATTCTTCTGGCCCAGGATACCGGTCACGGAAACTGGCAGTAGTACCCCATCCAAAACGTGGATGATCCCGTTCGAGGCGGGAACGTCGAAACCGACAAGACCTGGATCGTCGATTCCCGGGTCCGCATCGCCCAAGCTGGGTGGCATGCTGGAAAGGTTCAGTTCCACTTCACCACCCTGCAGCGTTTCGATGGCCGCACCGTCACCCAAACTGACGACCTCTTGTTTCGTGAATGACTCATCGACGACGTGATAGGTTAGGATTTCGGTCAGCAGAGGTATCGGATCGCCACCGCCTAAGAGGGTCAGGGCTTTCACGATGTAATTCAGCGCTCCGGCTTCGTCCGAGCCTTCAAAGCCCAAAGCCTGAGCCAATCCGATGAATGCCGCATCTTTCGGCGCAAAAACGGTCAGATCGGCGTTGGGGTCGGCCAACGCTCCGTCCAGACCTGCTGCAAGAACAGCCTCGCGAAGGATGTCGAAATCATGAGCGTTATGGTCGAAGGTTCCCGGGTCCCCGCTTAGTTCCAGGACTTTTCCGGTAATCGAAGGTAGTTCTGTATTAGCTGGCATATCGGTTTATCTCCCACCCGGTTGCGCGCCTTTGGTCGGGAGTAATACTGACAGGTCAGGTATCTCTCCCCGGCGGTAAAGTTGTTACGGAGTGAGTTGGAAAACGGATCACGAAATTCGGATTTATCAATTGAGAGCCTGGATAAGATCCGGTTTGGCGGCGCCGAATCTCATTTAAATTTCAACAATTTGAATCACAAGGTGCAACTAGTTCAATTGTTGCTGGAAAACTCTCACCATATTCTCACCCATCACTTTCCGAACCTGAGCTTCGGTCAATCCCTGATCCAACAATGCCGAGGTCAGGGCCGCCAATTCCGATGTGTCAAATGCGGTTTCTACTGAGCCATCATAGTCTGACCCCAACGAGACATGGTCTTCGCCAACGGTCTGGATGGCTGCCTTTATCATCTTGGCGATGCCGGTCGGGGTGATGTCCCCGCAGGTAACGTCCGCCCAATAACCCATGCCGATTACACCGCCGGTGGCGGCAATCTGTTGCATCAGATCGTCGGGATAATTGCGTTTGACCGGGCAGAATCCGTGCAAGCCGCTGTGGCTGACGATCAGGGGAACATCAGTCATATCGATCACGTCACGCGCGACCTGAGGGCTGGAATGGGCCAAATCGATCACTACGGGCCGTTGCGTCAGGTCTGCCACAAGCTGACGGCCGAACTCTGTCAGGCCAGCGTTGCCCACCCCATGCAATGATCCGCCCAGTTCGTTGTCAAAAAAGTGGTGCAGTCCAAACACTCGGTGGCCGGCGTCGAAAAGAGCGTCCAGATTGTTCAGATCGCCCTCTAGCGCATGCGCGCCTTCAATGCCCAGGATGCCTCCGACAACGGGTTGGCCTGCCGCACGGGCAGCCAGCACGGCGTCTAGGTCAGCCCTTGTCTTGACGACTTTCAGATGCCCGTCCGAGGCCGCTTCGAACTGATGTAACTTTTCCGCCTGATAGACGGCGCGTTCCTTCAGGCTGTCCCACGTACGCAATGGCCACAACTGTCCGATGGCCAAAAGGGTAATGTTATCAAAAGACTCAGCCGAGTTCGCCTCATAGTTCTGACCGGCAGGGGATTTGGTGACGGCGGTGAAGACCTGTAGCGCGACGTTACCCTCGATCAGTCGTGGGATATCTACCTGACCGCGGGTGCCTCGTTCGGTCAGATCACGGCTCCATAAAAGGGGGTCCGCGTGTAAGTCGCCGACGATCAGGACTTCGTGCAATGCGGCGGCATCGTCGGACACCGCATAGGGAGCATGGGCGATCACGTTGTTCCGATCAGCTTCAATGTAAGACGGAAGAAATCCGAAAAACACGACGGCACCGACCACAACTGCAAGCAACAGCAGACCGCCAATCCACTTGAGGACCCGTTTCATTCTCACTCCCTTTCAACCATTGGGGGCAGACTACGAAGGTTCCATGCAGATAAAAGCCTGACTTAACGTCGGATGGTTGCTAGAAGGTCAGGAAATGGGGCTGTTAGCGATAACGCTTGGATCGCCCCTGATTACACATGTCGGAGGAAATTATGCATATACCAGTTCAATGGGGCGTTCTGGGTGCTGCCAAGTTCGCGCGGCAATTCATGGCACCGGCGATTCATGCGGCCCACGGCGCGCGTCTGGCCGGGCTGGCTACGTCAGACGCTGCCAAGGCTGAACCGTTTCGGGCCTTTTGTTCTGACTTGGTGGTTTATGACAGTTATGACGCGTTGCTTGCGGACCCTCAGATTGAGGCTGTTTATATTCCCTTGCCCAACCACCTGCATGTGGAATGGAGTCTCAAAGCATTGGATGCGGGCAAGCATGTCCTGTGCGAAAAGCCGATGGCCATGACCGGGGCCGAGTTCGACACTCTGATCCAAAAACGGGATAAGACCGGGCTGCTGGCGGCCGAGGCTTACATGATCGTCCATCATCCGCAGTGGCAATTGGTGCGAAAGTTGATTTCCGATGGGGCCATCGGCAAATTGGTGCATGTGACCGGTGCCTTCAGTTTCGACAATCGCGCGGATACCGGAAACATCCGCAATCGTGCCGAGACCGGCGGTGGCGGGCTGCGCGACATCGGTGTTTATGTGATCGGCGGCGCGCGATTTGCGACGGGGCAGGAGCCGGTACGGGTGGAGTCGGCCATTCGTTGGCAGGACGGGATCGACACCTTCACGGAAATTCGCGCACAATTTCCGGATTTTACCTATTCCGCATATGTCTCGATCCGCATGCATCCGCATCAAGAGATGGTGTTTCACGGTGAAGGTGGGGTTATTCGCCTGACTGCTCCGTTCAACGCACGCGTCTTTGGTGAGGCGCGCGTGGAATTGCACCGTCCGGGGCTTGAGGTTCAGGTCACGCGCTTTCCCGGGGATGACCATTACAAGCTGCAGGTCGAGGCGTTTTGCCGATCCGTGCGCGAAGGTGTCAAATACCCATGTCCGCTTGAATTCTCACGCGGGACGCAGGAGATGATCGATCGCGTGCTGGAAGGGGCGGTTTCCCTCTGACTTGCCACGTCGCGCCCGGCTCGGCTAATCTGGCGTGCACCTGATCAGGAGGACGCCATGGCAGGCGGTTGGGCGCGTGACGGCGCAGTGAGTGAACAGATCGAAGCATCCATTTCGGATGAGCTTGCCCGGATGCAGGCGCAAAAGCAGCCAGTGGGCGAAAGCCTGACCCATTGCGCCGAATGCGAGGAACCGATCCCCGAGAAACGGCGTTTGGCCTTGCCGGGCGTCAAATTGTGTCTGGATTGCCAGCAGGAACGGGATGGGGCTTTCAAAGCGCGTTCTGGGATCAATCGGCGTGGCTCTAAAGACAGTCAGTTGAAGTAACCGGATCCGAAGGATGCCCGACACCAAGCTTTTTCAAAATGGTCTGGTGCTTGGGTTTCTGGCCGCCTTCCTTTGGGGCACACACAGCGTCATCGTGCGCTATCTGACCAGCGATCTGGGCGGGCTGCAAATTGCGGTGACGCGCCTGTTCATTGCCGCAATGGCCATCTATTGCATGCTGCGCGTGATGCGGGTTGCCGTGTCGATCCGTCTGAGCGACTGGAACTTTCGGCTGGCGGTTCTGTCGACGGTCGTCAACTACATCCTGTTCCATATCGGCTTGGAATATACCGGTGCGGCCAATGCGATGGTGCTTGAAAATACGGCGCCATTCTTCGTGCTGGTGTTTTTGTACTTCTTTGCCGACACCCCCGTCACACGCACCGATGTTCTGGCCACAGCGTTGGCAATTCTGGGCGTTTTTCTAACAGTTTATCAGGATTTCCAAGGGGGCGGAGACCCCTTGTTCGGCGATCTGCTTGAAATCGGTGCGGGCCTCAGCTGGGCGGTATTTCTGATCTCAAGCAGCCGCGCGATGCGCAATTCGGAATCAACCGCAGAGCGTCTGAATTTCCTCTTCGGGATATTCCTATGCTCTGGCGTTTTGTTGCTGCCGCTGGCCGTGTTTTCGTTGCAAGTTCCGACGGCCAATGACGTGGTCTTCCTGCTCCTGCTGGGGGTGCTTCCGACCGCGCTGGCCTATTACTTGTGGTACGAGGCCGCCGCGCGGGTGTCGACGCTGACAGCGACCTTGATGTTCGCCGCCTCGGTCGTGTTCACTTTCATCAACTCGGCGCTGTTTCTCGGGGCCGCAATCACGCCGATTGCAGCCCTTGGGGCGGTGTTGATCGTAGCCGCCGTGTTCCTGACGACCAAAAGTCAGAAGTGATCAGTTTTCCATCGCTTCCAATTCGTCGATGAAGCCCGAAATCATCGACAAGCCCTTGTCCCAGAATTTCGGATCGCTGGCGTCCAGCCCGAACGGGGCAAGCAGTTCTTTGTGGTGTTTGGACCCACCGGCGCGCAGCATTTCGAAATACTTGTCTTCGAACTCTTCGGACCCGCTTTCGTAAACGGAATAGAGCGCGTTCACCAACCCATCCCCAAACGCATATGCGTAGACATAGAAGGGTGAGTGGACGAAATGCGGGATATAAGCCCAGAAGGTTTCGTACCCGTCCATGAATTCGAATGCGGGGCCAAGGCTTTCAGCCTGAACACTCATCCACAGGGCGTTGATGTCATCCGGGGTCAGTTCGCCTTCACGCCGTGCCGCGTGCAGTTTGCATTCAAAATCATAAAAGGCGATCTGACGGACAACCGTGTTGATCATATCCTCTACCTTACCGGCCAACAGCACCTTGCGCTGCTCGGGCGTTTCTGCCTGGTCCAGCATTTTGCGGAAAGTCAGCATCTCGCCGAATACGCTGGCGGTTTCGGCCAGGGTCAGCGGGGTGGATGACAGCATCTCACCCTGATCTGCGGCCAGAACCTGATGCACGCCATGGCCCAGTTCATGCGCAAGGGTCATCACGTCGCGCGGCTTGCCCAGATAGTTGAGCATGACATAGGGGTGCACCTCGGTGACGGTTGGATGCGCAAATGCGCCCGGTGCCTTGCCCGGTTTTACAGCCGCGTCGATCCAGCCCTTCGAAAAGAACGGTGCCGCGATTTCGCCCATACGCGGGTCGAACGCGTTATAGGCGTCCATCACGGTTTTCTCGGCTTCGTCCCAGCCCACGATGCGGGTGTCTTCCATCGGAAGCGGCGCATTGCGATCCCAGACCTGCATGATGTCCAGACCAAGCCACTTACGCTTCAGTTCGTAGTAGCGGTGGCTGAGCTTGGGGTATGCAGCCACAACAGCCTCGCGCAGGGCCTCGACCACCTCGGGTTCGACATCGTTTGAAAGGTGGCGACCGGTTTGTGCCGTGGGCATATTGCGCCAACGGTCGACGATTTCCTTTTCCTTGGCCTGCGTGTTGTGTACGCGGGCGAAGGTTTTGACGTTGTCCTGAAACACAGCCGCCAGTTCGCGTGCCGCCGCTTCACGCTTGGAGCGGTCCTGTTCAGTCAGCAGGTTCAGGGTGCCTTCGATGTTCAACTCTTCACCATCAACGGTGAATGTCAGCCCGGCGATGGTTTCGTCGAACAGGCGTTCCCAAGCGTCACCTACAACGCCCAGATCGTGCAGAAATTTTTCCAACTCATCAGACAGCTGATAGGGCTTCATCGCGCGAATGCGGCGGAAGACGGGCTCATATCGGGCCAGATCGGCATTTGCGTCGAAGTTCGCTTTCAGCGCGTCATCGTCGATGCGGTTGATTTCCAATGTGAAGAACACCAGCGGCGTGGTGTAAATTGTGATCTTTTCCTGCATATCCGACAGGAATTTGGCGCGCTCAGCATCTGTGGTCAGTTGGTAATAGCGCAGACCGGCAAAGGACATGATGCGGCCCGCGATGGCGTTGATCTTTTCGTTGCGCTGCACGCAGTTCAGCAGGCTTTCGGCATCCAGATCAGCCAGCTTGCCTTCGTAGTCGGCGGCGAAGGACGCGCACTCACCCTCAAGCCATTCCAGATCGCGGTCCAGTTCCGGCGCTTCTTCCGAGCTGTAGAGGTCAGTCAGATCCCATTCCGGCAGGTTGCCAAGATCGCCGGCGCCTCCGGCTGCGTTTGCGTCACGGACGGGAAAGGGAAGGTCGCGCATGGATCACCTCGGAATATCTGCTTTGGCAAACATCTAGGCGCGGGCGACCCGGATCACAAGCCGCCTTTGCGTGAGGTTTTGTTTAGCTGGAAAGAGCAGCCGAGGTCGGTGCGTCCGAGTGGGCGGCCAAAAAATGTCCCGTCAGTTGATCAAAGACGGGCCCGCGCACGTCAGGCGCCTCCATCAGTACCTCATGTTCGCCATCGGGAATTTCAACCAGTGTGCCGCTGGGCCAGTTGGCCATCCGCGCCCGGATCGCTTTGCGGTCAACGATTTGCTCGTGACTGCCAAGGAAGGTCAGGGCAGGTGTGGAGGGCGCGGTTTGTTCCATCAGCCAGGCGCATTCGTCCAGCGCTTCGCGCAGCCAAATGGTCGAAGGCGCGCCAAGGGCCAGTTCCGGGTGCGCCTCAAGCTGGTCTTTCATCATTTGATACATCGCCGCATCGCGCGTCAGCATGTTGCCTTCGAAGGGTTGTGAGGCGACGTAACTTTCCAGCGACGTGGTCGGAGGCGTTTTTTCACCCAGCCCAATTCGTGGCCCCCAATAGGCCGTCAACCGGCTGAGCGGTTTCATGATCGGAGTGAAAAAGATCCCCCACATCGGGCCGGTAAAGGCGCAGGCTGCAAAAACATCTCGCTCCAGCACCGCGCGCAGACCAATTGCGCCGCCCATCGAATGGCCGATCACGTACCAGGGTTTGGGCAAATCAAGTTGGACGGCAAGTTCCAGGGCGGCATGCACGTCTTGTTGATAGTCGGTGAACTGATCGACATGGCCGACCCGGGGATCGTCCAGCAAACGGTCTGCCAACCCCTGACCGCGCCAGTCGACGGCCAGAAAGGCAAACCCACGGTCGATAAATTCAACCGCCGTGTTACCGTATTTTTCGATGTATTCTGTCCGGCCGGGGAACATCATCACCGTGCCGTTTGTTGCACCTTCGGGGTACCAGTGACCCACACGGATACGCGTATCGTCCGCAGTCGTCACCCAATGGGCCGCACCACCGGCAGGCCCGCCGGCCACGTCTTCAAAGAAAGGGGCCGGCGAGAACTTCATCAGGCCAGCACCGAGGCGAGTTTCATGGCAATACCCATGTCTCCATCCACGCTCAGCTTGCCCGACATGAACGCACCGGTGGGGTTCAGGTCGCCGCTGAGGATTTGTTCGAACGTATCCGCATCTGCGCTCAGGGTGACATCTGCGTCGTCATCGCTGACACGTGCGCCGTCCGCGTCCAGTACGATAGCACCCAGATCGGCGATGGCAAATTTGGCCGATGCGTCGAAATCGCCGCCGGACAGCTTTTCGTTCAGCGCGGCTGCGGCTTTTTCAAGAATGTCGCTCATGGTGTTCCTCTTATTGTTTCTGCGCCGTGAATGGACATCCCCGGTCGCAACGCTACACTGAACATTGTTATGGGCATTGCAATCAACAATCTCAAACGTACCGTCACGGCACTTTTTGTCACGGTCATGTTTTCCACCAGTTCGGTGGCACAACAGGCGGATTCGCGGGACGAGGACGTCTTGCTACAGCAATTGGCGCTATCCACGCCGGAACAGGCGATTGGTATCGACCGTCAACTCAAAGCTCTGTGGTCGCAATCGGGCTCAGCCTCGGCGGATTTGTTGCTGGAACGCGGGCGCGAGGCGCTGGATGACGGGGATGTGTTGACCGCGGTTGAACACCTTACGGCCCTGACCGACCATGCGCCCGGCTTTGCCGAAGGGTGGCACCTGCGTGCTTCGGCGTTTTTTGGGATGGATCGCTTTGGCATGGCCGCGGCTGATCTGGAACATGCGCTGACGCTGAACCCGAATAACTACGAGGCCATTTTCGGGCTTGGCCTGATTTTTGAGATCATCGAACAGCCCGACAAGGCACTGGATGCGTATGAGCGCGCGCTGGCTATACATCCTCATCATGAAGAAGTAACCAATGCGGTGAATCGACTGAAGCCTCAGGTCGAGGGTTCGGCCCTCTAAAGAACCGGGGCAGGGGGCAAAGGTGAGCGGGTCATCCCGAATCGTGGCCGTACTTGGCCCGACAAACACAGGTAAAACCCATTACGCGATCGAGCGGATGCTGGGCTATCGGACCGGAGTAATCGGTCTGCCGCTGCGTTTGCTGGCGCGAGAGGTTTATGACAAGATCGTCGCCATTCGCGGCCCTTCTGTCGTGGCGCTTGTCACGGGCGAGGAACGGATCGTACCACCCCGCGCCCAATATTGGGTCTGCACGGTCGAGGCGATGCCAGAAGGCATGGGCGCAGATTTCGTGGCCATCGACGAAATCCAGCTATGTGCCGATCCCGAACGCGGTCATGTCTTCACTGACCGCCTGCTGCGCGCACGCGGTACGAACGAGACGCTGTTTCTGGGTTCGGACACCATGCGCGGTTCCATCGCGGCTTTGGTCCCTGAGGCACAGTTTGTCCGGCGCGAGCGGATGTCGCAGCTGGTCTATGCAGGATCCAAAAAAATCAGCCGCATGCCATCGCGCAGCGCAATTGTCGGGTTCTCGGTTGATAGTGTCTATGCGATTGCCGAGCTTTTGCGCCGCCAAAAGGGTGGTGCGGCCGTGGTCATGGGCGCCCTCAGCCCGCGCACACGGAACGCGCAGGTCGATCTGTATCAGAATGGCGAGGTCGACTATCTGGTCGCCACCGACGCCATCGGGATGGGGCTGAACCTGGATGTGAACCATGTGGCGTTCTCGTCCCTCAGCAAATTTGACGGACGCAGAATGCGCCCTCTAGCCCCGAACGAACTGGCGCAGATCGCAGGTCGGGCCGGGCGCGGCATGTCGGACGGCACTTTTGGCGTGACCGGTGAGGCCCCACCGCTGGAAGACGGCGTGGCGCAGGCGATCATGGACAGTCGCTTTACGCCGATGAAAAAGCTGAACTGGCGGAATGCTTCTTTGCGATTTGGCTCGATTGACGCACTGATCGACTCGCTTGAGGTCAGCCCGAATGACGAACACCTGGTCAAGGCGCGGCCTGCAGACGATCTGAATGTGCTGAAATCGCTCTCGCAAGTGACCGAGGTTGCCGCCCGCGCCAGTGATGGTCAATCGATCCGTTTGTTGTGGGATGTGTGCCGAATCCCCGATTTTCGCGGCATCAGCCACGCGGAACACGCCAGCCTGCTCGAAGTGATCTATGGCCACTTGCATGAACGCGGTTCGATCCCAGATGATTTCATGGCGCGGCAAATCCGCCGGATCGACAGAACCGACGGAGATATCGATGCTTTGTCTAAAAGGTTGGCATATATTCGCACCTGGACATATGTTGCGCAGCGAAACGGTTGGGTGCATGACGAATCACATTGGCGTGACGAAACACGCACTGTAGAAGACAGGCTGTCAGACGCATTGCATGATCGTTTGACTCAAAGATTTGTGGACCGGCGCACGTCAGTGTTGCTGCGCCGGCTCAAACAGAAGGAGGCCCTTTTGGCCGAAGTAAATGACAAGGGTGAAGTGACCGTCGAAGGCGAATTCGTCGGTCGTCTGGAAGGGTTCCGGTTTATCCCGGACAAAAGCGCGCAAGGAACCGAGGCGAAAGCTTTGAAAACGGCCTCCCTGCAAGCACTCGCGCCGCAATTCCATCTGCGCGCCGATCGCTTCTACAATGCGCCCGATACCGAAATTGATTTTACCGATCAGGGCGGCCTGATGTGGGGCGAACATGCCGTTGGCAAACTGGTTGCCGGGGCTGAACCGCTCAAGCCAATGGTCGAGGTGTTTGTGGATGAGGCCGCAGGCCCAGAGGTTGAGCAGAAAGTGCAGCGCCGTCTGCAGCATTTCATCGACCGTAAAGTGGCCGCGTTGTTCGAACCGTTGCTGAACCTGTCGCGGGACGAGGAACTGTCCGGAGTGGCCAAGGGCTTCGCCTTCCGCATGGTAGAGGCACTGGGCGTGCTGCCGCGTGCAGGCGTCGCGCAAGAGGTCAAGGATCTGGATCAGGACGCCCGCGGCGCGCTACGCAAGCACGGCATCCGGTTCGGTCAGTTCACCATCTTCATGCCGCTGCTGCTGAAACCTGCGCCGACGCGTCTGCGTCTGGTTTTGTGGGCTCTGGCCAATGGGCTGCAGGAATTCCCCGAAGCACCGCCTCCGGGTCTTGTCACCGTACCGGTCGCGAAGGATGCACCCGAAGGGTACGACACTATGTGTGGCTACCGCGATGCGGGCGAGCGCTCGATCCGGATCGATATGCTGGAACGTCTGGCCGACATGTTGCGCGCCGAAGACAGCCGTGGCGGGTTTGAAGCCAAGCCCGACATGCTGTCGATCACCGGTATGACGCTGGAACAGTTCGCTGACCTTATGCAAGGGCTTGGCTATAAGGCTGAACGCGGCGAGCGTGAAAAGGTCAAACCAACCCCAGTCGAACAACCGGCGGTAGAAGCGACCGAGCAACCCGCTGTTGAAGAAACCCCAGCACCAGAAGCGGCAACCGAAGAGGTCGTCACCCCCGCCGAGGCGCCAGCCGAGGCCACCGACAGCACCGAGGCGGCAGCCGAGGCTCCGGCAACGGATGAACCCGAGGTCGAGGTGTTCTATACGTTCACTTGGGGTCGTCAGCGTCAGGCCAACCGTGGCCCGCGTCGTGAACAGCGGCAGGGGCAGGGCAAAGGCAAGCCGCGCGGTAAACCGCAGGATGGTCGCGGTAAACCGCAGGGCAAGAAGGGTGGCAAGCCGCAAGGGGCCAAGACCTTCTCCTCCCGACCGCCCAAGAAAGAAAAGGCGATCGACCCCGATAACCCGTTTGCAGCTGCGCTAATGGGTTTGAAAGACGGTAACTAAACGCCGATGGCTGAGGCCAAGCTGCGGATCGACAAATGGCTTTGGCAGGCGCGGTTCTTCAAGACCCGCAGCCTGGCCGCCAAACAGGTCAGCGGCGGCCATGTTCGGTTGAACGGAAACCGGGTTCTGAAACCGGCGCAAGCTGTAGGACCCGGTGATGTTCTGACCTTTCCGCAGGGGCGAATTGTCCGCGTCGTTCGAGTGGAAAAGCTGGGTGAACGCCGTGGCCCTGCACCCGAAGCGCAAACACTGTACTTCGATATGACCGAAAAGAAGGACGCGCCGCCCGGAAACCCCGGATTCGAAGGAAAAGGTCGTCCAACCAAGAAAGATCGGCGCGCGCTTGATCTTTCTCGTACCACTAGGGGCTGATCCGCCCTTGAAGACAGTATAATACTGGATTAGCTAAACGCCCAAACCGCAAACGGGATTCCCACTATGACCTATGTTGTCACCGAAAACTGCATTGGCTGCAAATACACCGACTGCGTCGAAGTATGCCCGGTGGATTGTTTCTACGAAGGTGAGAACACTTTGGTCATTCATCCCGATGAATGCATCGACTGCGGCGTGTGTGAGCCCGAGTGCCCCGCTGACGCCATTCGCCCTGACACTGAGCCGGGGATGGACCAGTGGGTGGAATTCAACCGGAAATACTCGGAACAATGGCCGGTGATCGTGACCAAGAAAGACCCGCTGCCCGAGGCCGAAGAGCGCGACGGCGAAGAGGGTAAAATGGAGAAGTATTTCTCGGAAGCGCCCGGCGAAGGCGGCTAAGCGATTCGCTCTCTGAACTTGTCGGTTCAGGTGTAGAAACAAGTTGCAACGCTTTGAAACTTATAAGGTTTCACGGCCATTTTTGGGCGTGCCCTTTCAGATGTCGTAATTTTGTGATATAATCGAAAGCTGAATGATGAATGAGATGGGGATGTACTCCGTAAGTATGTGTGCTTTGGAGTTCTGATTTTTTGACAAACAAGCCACCTGACGGGGCCGAAATGGCACCGGCTAGGCTGTTTTGTTGTCCGCATCTTACTCTATAACCAAGGATGAACCTGTATGTCTAAGTCGAAAAAGCTTGAGTTCCGCCCGAATGACTATGTTGTCTACCCTGCGCATGGCGTGGGTCAGATTATCTCGATCGAAGAGCAGGAAGTCGCGGGATATTCGCTTGAGCTGTTCGTTATCTCCTTTGAAAAAGACAAAATGACCCTGCGGGTGCCGACCAACAAAGTCACCGAGTCCGGCTTGCGGTCACTCAGTTCGCCCGATGTCATCAGCCAGGCGATGAAGACGCTCAAGGGCAAGGCCAAGGTGAAACGCGCCATGTGGTCGCGCCGGGCGCAGGAATATGAACAAAAAATCAACTCGGGCGATCTGATTTCGATTGCCGAAGTGGTGCGCGACTTGCACCGCACAGACGATCAGCGCGAGCAGAGCTATTCCGAGCGTCAGCTGTACGAAGCCGCGCTAGAGCGTCTGACCCGCGAAGTGGCCGCTGTGTCCGGCGCCGGTGAGGTTTCGGCCGCCAAGCAAGTTGATGAGGTGCTGACCTCGCGCGCTGCTGCCGCCTGATATCTGGCAATTCTGAAATTGGGGCCGCTCCTGAAAAGGGGGCGGCCTTTTTTGTGTCTTGTCTTGGTGAAATCCGCTTTTGCCGCTAATTTTCCAGTAGTCAGAGGCGGATACATGACCAGGATAAAGCAAACCGTTAAGTTTCTGTACATCGCGCATGACCCGATTTCGGTCTGGTTCCGCTATGGCTTGATCCTGTTTGACGCCGCGTCGATCGTGTTCTTCGTGTCCACGGCGAATGTGCCGCATGGGCCGGGGATCACGCTTGCCAGTCTGTGCGTCGGGTTTCTCATCTTGCTGGATTTTTTGGCCCGGTTATGGATTTCGAAAGACCGCTGGAAACTTCTGTGCAAGATTTACACACTGGCCGATATCGTCGTGATCGCCTCGCTGCTGCTTGAGCCGTTCTTGCCCGGAAACTTGGCCTTCGTGCGAATATTGCGCGCGTTGCGCCTGATCCATTCCTATCACTTGCTGCGGGATTTGCGGCGTGACAGTCAGTTTTTCCGAACGCATGAGGATGCCGTCATCGCGGCGATCAATCTGCTTGTATTCGTATTCGCGACCTCAACGGCGGTTCTGGTGTTCTTCATTCCTGATAGCAGCCCGCATGCCTATATTGATGCGCTTTATTTCACCATGGCGACGCTGACGACGACAGGGTTCGGCGACATCACCTTGGCGACACCGGCAGGCAAGTTGTTCTCAGTTTTCATAATGGTTGTGGGTGTGGCGCTGTTCGTGCGTCTGGCGCAGGCCGTTTTCATGCCGCAGAAAGTGCGCCACAAGTGCCCCAGCTGTGGCCTTTATCGGCATGATCCTGACGCGGTACATTGCAAGCACTGCGGCGAAACGCTGCGTATCGAAACCGGTGGTACGGCCTAAAGCGCGGCTACGACCGCGGTCATGAATGTCAGTTCTGCCAATTGCTGCGAAGCCCCTAGGATATCACCGGTCTGACCACCGATTTTGGCCTTTGCGACCCCGGCGAGCACCGCAACAACCAGCGCAGCGACGAAAGTTGGTGGAATGGCCGCAGCGCCCATCAAAAGTACCGCGCCTAGCAAAGCCAATCCAAAACCCGATGCAACCGTCACACCTCGCGGCCCTCCGACCGAGTGGCTCAGACCACTATTGCGCGCATTTGGCAGGGCATTCATCAGAACCGGCATAACCGCGCGGGACAAGATGCAGGCCGCAAGGATTGCGGCATAGTTGCTTGCCGTTAACAGGGTTGCAATCAAAGCGACGCGTATCAACTGCGTGAAGATCAGAGCCAGAACACCATAGGCGCCAATATGGCTGTCCTTCATGATTTCTAATCGGCGCTCCTGGGTGAACCCACCCCAAAGTCCGTCTACGGTATCGGCCAAACCATCTTCGTGCATCGCACCGGTGGTCATGATCAGAACCGCAACCAGGAAAGCCGCGCTGACCATAGCGGGTAAATTCAAAGCCATCGTGGCCCAACCAACCGCGCAAGCCAGCAGCCCTATAGTCAAACCGACCACGGGAAACGCCCAGGCGGCGCTGGCCTGCCGTGCAAAGGTGTTTTCCGGTAGCCGCGGCAGCGGTAGGCGGGTCAGCAAGACCAGCGCTAGTGGTATATCCCACACGGAAAACAGCTTGGTGTCGTTTTTATGCACTCCCGCGCCTTTCGGGGTCTTGTTGGATCGGACGCTTCGGTTAAACACACAGGACCACTCTGATGCAACGAGGCTTTGGATGCTGCCCGAACTTAATGACCTGAAAACACTCCGCGACGCCCTGAGTCAGGCGCCGGGTTCGAATGATGCCGCATTGCAGGGCGCGGCTGACCGGAACGGACAGCTCACCAAACCGCCCGGCGCGCTGGGGCGGCTTGAGGAATTGGCGATCTGGTATGCCGGTTGGCGTGGCGATGCCCGCCCGCAAATCTTGGCACCGCAGGTTATCGTGTTTGCAGGAAATCACGGGGTGACGGCGCAGGGTGTGTCGGCTTTTCCACCAGATGTGACCGTGCAGATGGTCATGAACTTTGAACATGGCGGTGCGGCAATCAACCAATTGGCCAAGGCCGCAGGGGCCACCATGGATGTGCATGCATTGGAATTGGACCGGCCAACGGCGGATTTCACCGCAGGCCCGGCGATGTCCGAGGAAGACCTGTTGTCCGCCTTGCGCGCCGGTTGGACAGCTGTTGACCCCAAGTCCGACCTGCTAGTCGTCGGAGAGATGGGGATCGGCAACACAACCCCGGCTGCTGCAATCGCGTGCGCTCTGTTCGGGGGAGAAGCCTCGGACTGGACAGGGCGTGGCACCGGTGTGGATGACGCCGGGTTGGCGAACAAAACCCGCGTGGTGGCCGAGGGCGTGGCCTTGCACGCTGCATCGGGTGACGGGCTTGAGATCCTACGCCGTCTGGGCGGGCGTGAGATTGCGGCCATGGCTGGAGCGATCGCAGCAGCCCGTGTTCTGTGTATTCCGGTCATTTTGGATGGCTTCATCTGCTCGGCTGCGGCGGCCTGTCTGGCCGATGTGTCTGCCGGGGCTTTGGATCACGCCGTAGCTGGCCATCAAAGTGCCGAGGGCGCACACGGTGCGGTATTGGAAAAGCTGGGCAAACTGCCACTGTTGAACCTTGGGCTGCGCCTGGGCGAAGGGTCGGGCGGTGCGCTGGCGATCAATATCCTCAAAAGCGCGGTTGCCTGTCATTCAGGCATGGCAACCTTTGCTGAAGCCGGCGTGTCCGGCGGCTGACCCGGACGGCCTGATCCGCCCAAAAGGATCAGGCCGATTTCTGAGCGTGTTTCTCAGCCAGTTCCAGCAGTTCGGTTTCCAGGTCTTTCTCGAATTGCTGGGCGCGCTCGATGTATTTCTTGTTTTCCGCCGTCGGCATGCCGGGAATCCAAAGCTCGGCCAGATCCCGGATCGAGGCTCGGTCGTGGTGATAAAAGGTCTGCTCGGCTTGTGCGGCCTCATATTCGCTGAGGCCGATATTCTCGAGCACATAGCGACCGGCGCGCAGTGAGCTGTCAAACATCTCGCGCACGATATCATTCGCGCCCGCCTGGTACAGTTCATACACATGGGTGCGGTCATGCGCGCGCGCGATGATGTGCAGATCCGGGCGTTGGCGACGTGCAAAGCTGACCAGACGGGTCACAGTCTTGCGGTCATCCATTGCAGCAACCAGAACGGCGGCTTTATCAAGCCCCGCTGCACGCAACAACTCGGGCCGTGTCGGATCGCCCAAGAAGCCTTTGACGCCAAAGCGGCGCATAAGTTGAATGGTCTCGATATCATGATCCAGAACGATGGTCTTGAACCCACTAGCCCGCACCAACCGGTTCACGATCTGACCAAAACGTCCAATGCCCGCGATGATCACCGGGCCTTTTTCGTCGATCTCGTCAGGTTCGACCTGCGGGGTATTCTCCCTGATCCGACGGGACAGAAGGTCGTAGATGATGAACAGCAGCGGAGTGATCAGCATGGTCAGGGCGATGATCATCAGCAGTTTCTGCGACAAATCAGGTGGGATTACGTTCTGCTGCGTGGAAAAGGCCAGCAGGACAAATCCGAACTCACCCGCCTGCGCCAGACCCAGCGTGAACAGCCAGTGATCGCGCCCGCGCAGCTTGAAGGCGCGCCCGACCAAATACAGGATGGCCCCCTTTGTCAGAATGACCAGCAGCGCCAGTCCGATCAGCTCAAGCGGGTCGTTGAAGAAATAGGCGACGTCAATTCCGGCACCAACAGTGATGAAGAACAGGCCTAGGAACAAACCCTTAAAGGGCTCAAGGTCGCTTTCCATTTCGTGCCGAAATTCCGAGCTGGCCAGAACAACGCCTGCCAGGAAAGCGCCCAGGGCGGGGGACAGACCAACAAGGGTCATCAGGAAGGATATCCCAACGACGATCATCAGGGCCAGCGCAGTATACATCTCGCGCAGGCGGGTGGCGTGGATGAAACGGAACAGGGGGCGCGTCAGGTAGACGCCGGCCAGGATTACAAACGCGATGGCACCAAGGGTGACCAGCGTGACGGCCCAACCGGGCAGGCCCTCGACCAGAGATAAGCTGTGATGCGCCGTGTCGTGCAAGTCCTTCGCGCCGCGGTCAATCGATCCGTCGCTTTCGATATGTGGCATGGCTGGCAGCGCCAACAGCGGCAGCAAGGCCAGAATGGGGATCACTGCGATATCCTGCGTCAGCAGCACGGAAAACGTGGCGCGGCCTCCGTTCGTCTGCATCAACCCTTTTTCGGACAGGGTCTGTAGCACAATCGCCGTCGAGGATAGCGACAGTGTCAGGCCAACGGCCAACGCCACGGACCATGGGTGGTTCGCATAAATAGCAACAGCAGCAATGGCGGCAGTTGACAGACCGACCTGCAAGCCGCCTAGCCCCAAAAGCCTGTCGCGCATGTCCCAAAGCGCGCGCGGCTCAAGTTCCAGTCCGATCAGGAACAGCATCATAACTACGCCGAACTCGGCCACATGCTGCAGGCTTTCTGTTTCCGCACCAACCAGCCCGAATATGGGTCCGATGACGATCCCGGCGGCCAGATATCCCAACACCGACCCCAATCCCAGACGCGCCGATAACGGCACTGCGATCACGGCAGCTGCCAGATAGATCGAAGCCTGATAGAGGAAGTCGTCCATGTCGGTCCTTTCGGTCGGGTCAGGTGGGCAACGGGGCGTCGCGTTTGAGTTGGTCCATCACGATTTGGCTTTGAACCCGCGCCACGGCAGGATGCGGCAGGATCACCTGGTGAAGCAAGCGGTTGAGCGCGGCTAGATCGTCGCAATAGACATGCAGCAGGTAATCTGCCTCACCTGTCATCGTCCAGGCGCTGGTGATCTCAGGCCGCGTGTCCACCATGCGTGCAAAGCTTTGCGATTGTTCGGGGCCGTGGGTGCCCAGATGTACTTGAACGAATCCCTGAACATGCAGCCCAAGTTTCAGCGGGTCCAGTCGCGCCGCGTATCCGGTGATGTATCCTTCGGCCTCCAGCCGTTGCCGCCGCCGCCCGGCCTGACTGGGCGACAGGTTCAGCATCTCACCCAGTTGATGTGCAGTCAGATGGGCATCCACCTGCAAAGCGGATAACAGGCGCATATCGGTGGAATCCAACATATGCGGAAAATCTCCAAAATTTCGCGCAAACATGCGGAATTTGCGCACTCTTGCCTAGTTTACACGAAAACTATGCGCAGAAACAGCGCCAGTTAAGGCATATTTTGGAATCAGCAAAGAAATTCCTGTTTTAAGGAGACGCGCCATGGGTCCTTTCCCCCACAACGCCCCGAAATCTGTGATCAGCAAAGAAAACCCGGTCGGTACGGACGGGTTTGAATTTGTAGAGTTCGCCCACCCCGAACCGCAGGAGTTGCGCGACCTGTTTGCCAGAATGGGTTATGAAAAAGTCGGCCACCACAAGGATAAGCCCACGGTCGAGCTGTGGCAGCAGGGTGACGTGACCTATATCCTCAACGCTGACTCTGAAAGTTTTGCGGCCCGCTTTGCTGCAGAACATGGCCCCTGTGCTTCGGCGATGGGCTGGCGCGTTGTGGACGCGCAAAAAGCTTATGAACACGCTGTGGCCAAAGGTGCAGAACCCTATGATGCGGCGGACAAGGTCATGAATGTTCCGGCGATCAAGGGGATCGGTGGCTCGCTGATCTATTTCATCGATCAGTACCACGACACTTCGCCATATAACCAAGAGTTCACCTGGACCACACAGTCCAAGCCGCGTGGCGACGGTTTCTATTACCTCGATCATCTGACGCACAACGTCTATCGCGGGAATATGGATAAGTGGTTCGAATTCTACGAAACTCTGTTCAACTTCCGCGAAATCCGATTTTTTGACATTCAGGGCAAATTTACCGGCCTATTCAGCCGCGCCCTGACGTCGCCTTGTGGACGCATTCGCATTCCGATCAACGAAGATCGGGGCGAAACCGGGCAGATCGTGTCCTATCTCAACAAGTATAAAGGTGAGGGGATCCAGCATATCGCAGTGGGCAGCGAAGATATCTATGCCTCGACCGACGCGATTGCCGAGAAGGGTTTGAAATTCATGCCTGGCCCGAACAAATCCTATTACGAGATGTCCAAGGAACGGGTTGCCGACCACGACGAGCCGTTGGACCGTATGATGAAGCACGGCATTCTGATTGACGGCGAAGGTGTTCTGGATGGCGGCGAGACCAGAATCTTGCTGCAAATCTTCTCAAAAACCGTGATCGGCCCGATCTTTTTCGAGTTCATTCAGCGAAAGGGCGACGATGGGTTTGGCGAGGGAAACTTTCAGGCCCTATTCGAATCTATCGAACGCGAACAGATCGAAAGCGGCGAAATTTCAGCGGCTTGAGTTCGTGTGTTAAAGCATAATGCGGGCGTTCGCGTCCGCGTTAGCTGCGCGGCATCTTCAGCGTCAGGTTCCTGCCTTTTTTCTGATAGCGCAATTCGCTGTCACCAATTGCGATGACCTTGCCGCCGTCCACCCTGTCACCGACCTTCAGCTTCTTATAACGACCGCTAGGCAGCCGAACCAGCGCGCGGCGGTTGGCGGGTGTTCCATAAACCCCGATCAGGTTCAGTTTGCGCAGGTTCAGCGCGTTGTCGATTGTCGCCTGACGCGCGACCGAGGCCGCGGACGGAATCTTGGGGGCAACGGCTTTGGGTTGGAATGACCCGGCCTCGACCTGACCGATGGCCGCCGTTGACCCCAGATTGGCGGTTTGCGTCCCGGTAGGTGGTGCAAGACCTGCTGGGCGGGATTTTGGTCGCGGCACGCGCACCACCGCCAGTGCAGTGGGGGTATAGTCAATCTGCGGCTGTTGTTGCAGTGAGGCAGGGCGCAGTTTGGGGCGCCGCCCCGCCAGTTCTTCACGCGTTCGTCCGCCCAACTGCTGACGTTCGAACTGTTCGATCAGATCGCTGGGGCGGGGCTTTGGGCGCAGCCCGGCCAACCTGTCAGGAGTTTCCTCAAGGATGGGTTCCTCTTCGAACCGGACAGGTGGCTCGGGTGGTGTCTTCGAAGGGCGCCCGAGATAGACGACAATACCGTCCGGGTTCAGCGTCCCCTCGGCGCTGGGTGTGACCAGGCCGCGATCATCAAGCTCGAACTGGGCGCCGGCGGTGCTGGGCAGTACAACCTGTTCAAAGGGTTCATCTGTGTCAAAGCTTTGTGCCGCGGGCAGGGCAACGGCGTCAGTCGACAGGTTGGAGTTGTCGACCGAAGCCAGATACGGCTCATCCTGGGGGGGGAAAGCCGGGGGTAACAGGGGATCTGGCGCGATGATCTCAAGACCGGGTTGGGCTGACGTTGCTTGGATCACAGGGTCGCGGGCAACCTCTTCCACGATTGTCGGGGCGATGTTTAAGGCCTCGAGAATAGCTGTGTCCGTGGGCGAAAGATCGGGTTGAATATTCTCGTTTTGGGCAGGTGCGTCCTGTTCAGAAAGGGTGGCGTCCGTATCAAGCTCAGCCGTTTCGGCAGGTGGCACTCCGGGCGTGGTCGGGTTCTCGGTTTCGACACTGGCCTGAGGGGTGGGTGCGGGCAGGGCGTCTTCTACCTGTGCCGTTTCCGGTTCGGCTGTTTGTGTCTCGTTTGATCCGATCAGCGCCCATGCGCCCAACACTGCCGCTATCCCCAGCGCTGCCGTGGCTGGTACAACGTACTTTTTTGTAAATACCTCAGTGGGTATTTTGGTGGGGGCGGAGGCCGCCGGCGCAGATCGGAATACATCCGGGGCTGCTTCTGCGGCGATGGGATGTACATTTGGTTCTGCTGCGTCCGATTGAACCTCATCTTTGGCCTCGGTCGAAAAGGGTACAGTTTCTGAAGCCCCAAACAATGGTTCAGAAGGGAAAGAACTGGCGTCGGTATCTGTAGTGAAATGAACCGGTATGAAACCGTGTTCGGTTGCAAAGTCGCGTGCCTCATCCAGTGTTTGTTGCGTCACGGCGGCGACATAGGTGGTGGGGCCGACGGTCGCGGTGTCAAAAACCAAGTCCTCGACCGTATATGGCGTAGCCTCGGCCAGCTTTTCCTTTGCGTCTTCTCCCAAGGGCTGATTGTCAGTTTCCACCGACAAAAAACGCACCTGCTCGGTCGGGATTATGACCTTGCACCGTAGGTTGTTTTCCAAAGCAAATGCTTTTTCCCGCAGGGCGTGAAGTTGCGCATTCAGGTCCGGCGCGTCCAATGCAACCTTACCAATGCAAAACCAATCCTCATCGGATTGGTGGTGCACAGATATTCCGGTTGCAGAAAAAGACAGCGCAAAGGCGGGTTTCATATTCCCGAGGAACCATAATTGTCAGCATCGATGCAAACGACTTTTCGTCCGCAGGCTGACATTAAAGCAGGATCTCGCCGAGGGAAAGAAAAAGCCAGCGCTTCCCCTTGTCTGATAAACCCTGGCGGCCCCATCTTGGTACAGAAGATATTGGAGGGAAGACCTTGAAGAAAATCGCTTTTCTGGCCGCAATGCTGGCCGTGACAGCCGCAGGTATGGCCCATGCGGAAGAACGTCGCATCTTGGTAGATGCAACCGGCACCGTTCAGGCTGCACCGGATATGGCAACCATCACATTGGGTGTCACCAACGAAGACCCGCAGGCGTCAAATGCGATGCAGGCGACATCTGATGCGGTGGCGCAGATTCTGAAACGGCTTGAGGATATGGGCGTCGAATCCCGCGACGTTCAAACCCGCGATCTGTCGTTGTCGCCGGTTTGGTCCGGGCGCAACAATCAAAGTGGTGAACGGCCCGAGATTTCCGGCTTTGTGGCATCGAACAATGTGCAGGTCCGTGTCCGTGACCTGACACAGTTGGGCACGATCATGGATGGGGTCATTCAGGACGGTGCGAATGATTTCGGTGGGCTCAGTTTTGGTGTGCAGGACCCCGCACCGCTGCAGGCGCAGGCGCGAGCCAAAGCTGTTGCCGAAGCAACTGCAAAGGCGGAACAACTGGCACAGGCGGCCGATGTAACTCTGGGTCAGGTTCAGCAGATCAGCGAGCGGGTCGGAGGAATCAACCCCGCACCGCAGATGCGTGCGATGGCCATGGCCGAAGGGGGCGGTGTGCCTGTCGCGGGGGGTGAGATTTCAGTCTCGGTCAACGTGTCGATGGAATTCGGGATGGCCGAGTGATCCTTTGCCTTGACTGCGGGCCTGCAGCGGTTGTCGCTGTTGGCCCGTCTGGTCAAAATTGTCAGGTGATAGCCAAGCCTCAAACGCGGCCTTGATCCGCGGCCATTCACTGTCGAGGATCGAATACCAGGCCGTATCCCGGTTCCGACCTTTGTAATGGGTGGCCTGCCGAAAAATGCCTTCGAATGTAAAACCCAATCGTTCAGCCGAACGGCAGGAAGCAGCATTCAGGGCATCGCATTTCCACTCATAGCGGCGATAGCCCAACTCGTCGAAGACGCGGCGCATCATCAGATACATGGTCTCGGTCGATTTTGGGCTGCGCTGCAGCAGGGGTGAAAAGTGAATGTGGCCGACCTCGATCACACCTGCCGCGGGTTCGATCCGCAAAAATGAAGCCATGCCAATTGGCGTTTCGTCTTCGTCTAAGACCGTGTGGAACATCGGATCGGCATCCATGCATGTGGCGCGGGTCCAATCCTCGAAATCCTGCTCCCTGTCGAAGGGACCGTAGGGCAGATAGGTCCAGTTGTGCCCATCCGCGTCGTTGGCAAACGCCCGGTAAAGTCCGGGCGCATGCCGGTTCACGTCCAGCGGCACGACGGAACAATACTGACCTTCCATCGGTGTATAGGGCGGCGTGGGACGCGGGAATTCGCCCGAAACCGGCAGACCGATGGGTTGACCCAGTTCGTTGGTATCGTGGCCGCTCATGACTCAGGCCGTTGCCTTGGCCAGCGCCTGATCCAGATCGGCGATCAGGTCGTCTGCGTCTTCGATGCCGATGGAGACGCGGACTACGCCGGGGCCTGCACCTGCTGCCTCTTGCTGTTCAGGCGTCAACTGACGGTGGGTGGTCGAGGCTGAGTGAATGATCAGCGACCGCGCATCGCCAAGGTTGGCGACATGGCTGAAAATCTCAAGCGCGTTCACCAGTTTGACACAGGCGTCATAACCACCCTTGACCGCAAAGGTGAACAATGCGCCGGCACCCTTTCTATAGTGTGCTTTCACCCGGTCATGATAGGGCGAGGAGGGCAGACCCGCATAGGTCACGTAGTCCACGCGGTCGTCTGCTTCGAGCCAGGCAGCGATCTTTTGGGCGTTTTCCACGTGGCGTTCCATCCGAAGGGATAGGGTTTCAACCCCCATCAGCGTGTAATGCGCGGCTTGCGGGTTCATGGTCATGCCCAGATCGCGCAGGCCAATGGCGATACCGTGAAAGGTAAAAGCCAGCGGGCCAAAGGTCTCGTGGAACTTCAGTCCGTGATAGGCTTGTTCCGGTTCGCTGAGCGAAGGGAACTTGTCATTCGCCGACCAGTCGAACTTGCCCGAATCCACGATACAGCCGCCGGTGACCGTGCCATTGCCGGTCAGGTACTTGGTCGTCGAATGCACAACCAGCGTCGCGCCCTGTTCGATGGGGCGGCATAGGTACGGTGTGGCCGAGGTGTTGTCGACGATCAGGGGGATACCTGCTGCGTCAGCGATATCCGCCATAGCCTGAATGTCGGTCACATACCCACCCGGATTGGCAATTGATTCACAGAATATCGCCCGGGTGTTTTCGTCGATGGCATTCTTTACGGCATCCAGATCATCGGTGTCGACAAACTTGGCCGACCAGCCAAAGCGTTTGATCGTCTGGCTGAATTGCGTGACCGTGCCGCCATAAAGGCGCGTCGAGGACACCACGTTGCAGCCCGGTCCCATAAGCGGAAATAGCGCCATGATCTGTGCCGCATGACCAGAAGAACAGCAGACTGCGCCCACTCCGCCTTCCAGTGTGGCGATACGTTCTTGCAATACGGCCACAGTAGGGTTGGTCAGGCGGGAATAGATGAAGCCAACCTCTTGCAAGTTGAACAGCGCCGCCGCGTGATCGGCATCGCGAAACACATAAGCTGTTGTTTGATAAATCGGAGTCTGACGCGCGCCCGTTGCCGGATCGGGCCGTGCGCCCGCGTGAATCTGAAGTGTGTCAAAACCGTAGGTAGGGCCGTCAGACATCGCTAAAATCTCCTGTTGGAATGTTTGTTGCTGAATCTCTAGGCGATTGAGCGCGCGCGCACAACAATCCTGTCAGCGCATCCACAGGCCCTTGTTCTTGATTGTATTGCGAATGACCTGTTCGCGCTGGGGCAGGTTATCACGGTCGAACAGGTCCCGGATCTTGTGGCCCTTACGCTGCAAAACCAGCTTTTTGATCGGGTCATATCCCTTGAGAACCTTCTTGACCCGGTTGGGGGCCACGACGGTTTCAAGCACCTCAATCACATGGTCGCTTTCGCGGGCATAGAGCAGGGGGAACAGACGATAGTGGCAGCTGACCGATCCATCCAGCAGGCCCGGGGGCAGGGTATCCCGCCCGCCACCGAAGGAATGGACAACCAACGGCAGCGCGGCCTGATCCAGCCATGGGTCAAGGTTCTGCCCGGCCAGTTCGGGGATATTCCCATCCCGGATCGTGCGGGCAAAGTCCAGAAAACGCGCGCCGAACTTGCGCGGGCAGGAATAAAAGAAGTAGCCCGCGTTGAAGTACAAATACCGCCGCCAGTAATTCTCGGGCTGGCTGGTATCCAATGAGCTTTCGAAGTCCAGTTCGAACCGGTGATAGAGGGCGCTCCAGATACCATCGAAACCAGGGCCATACAGGGTGGGTTTGGGCCACGTCCCTTCGACCTTTTGCGAGGCGCCAGGTCGGTCAAAATCAAACGGTACCGAAGCCAGATCACCGGTGATCAGCGTATCGCTGTCAAAGAACACGAAAGGCTCGCCTTCTGGCAGCGCCAGCAATGCCTCGATCTTGTTGCCGTGGGGATAGCTGTTGCCGAAGACATGGTTGTCGAATGGCAGGATTTCCGCATCTAGTTGCCGCAACGCTTTCAGAACGTCCTCGTTCCGGATGCTTGGGTCTTGCGGCCAGCGCTGGCCGGGCTGTGGTACCGCCACAAACAGCCGACCCTCGAAATTCGGTGAGCTATGGCGCAGAGAGGCGGCAAACAGCAGTGCCTCATACTGTAGCCGGTTGTTTTGCCCGATGATGACGATGTTGAACTTCGGGTGGGTGGCCTGCATCGAATGACTTTCAGGTATCTGGCCGTTGACCGGCGCTGCTCGGGTTGAGTTTGACCTACATTACGCAGCTGGCTCCGTCAAAACCAGATGCCGGAAAAACCGGAATACGTGGCTGCAGTCTGCCCTGCGCAATCGGTCTTTGGGCACAACAGGAGTATCGAATGCCAATAAAACAGGCAATTTCCTCAGTAAAACGGGCGGAATTTTCCGGTTTTTTGATTTTTTGATGAATTTCTAAATTTTACCAATTGATAAAAAATCAGATTGTGGCAAGCTGAGAACATAACGAACATATCTACAGGGAGTAGAGCGATGGCACAGGGCCAGATTGCCCCCGGCATTGTCTCCGGGCGGCTTTCCAGCGATGAGCTGACATCGAATTTCACGGACTTGCACCCGCCATTGGCCACGCATGAGGCCGCAGTGGCCGCAGATCGGTGCTATTTCTGTTATGACGCGCCATGTGTGACGGCCTGTCCGACGGATATCGATATTCCGTTGTTCATGCGTCAGATTCAGGCAGGGCAACCTGAGGCGGCGGGTGAAACCATTCTGGCACAGAACATTCTGGGCGGCATGTGCGCCCGTGTCTGTCCGACCGAGACATTGTGCGAAGAGGCCTGCGTACGTGAAACGGCCGAAGGGGCCCCGGTCGAGATTGGCCGCCTTCAGCGGTATGCGACGGACAGCGTGATGGTTTCCGGGGATCACCCGTTTGAACGCGCCGCGTCAACTGGCAAGACTGTTGCTGTGATCGGGGCAGGGCCTGCTGGTCTGGCCTGCGCGCACCGCCTGGCGATGTTTGGGCATGACGTGGTGATCCACGAGGGCAAACCCAAGCCGGGCGGTCTGAACGAATATGGCATCGCTGCCTATAAGTCGACCAATGACTTTGCACAGGCCGAGGTGGACTGGCTGCTAAAGATCGGCGGTATCACGATCGAGACCGGCTCGGTTCTGGGTGAGGGTATCTCGCTGGACGGTCTGGTCGAAAATTACGACGCTGTCTTTTTGTCCATCGGTTTGGCCGGCGTGAACGCCCTGCGCGCACAAGGGGCTGATCTGGATGGCGTGCGCTTTGCCGTCGATTTCATCTCGGATGTGCGCCAGGCTTCTGATCTGGCGCATTTGCCGGTTGGTCGCAACGTCGTGGTGATCGGTGGCGGAATGACGGCCGTTGACGCCGCAGTGAAATCAAAACTGCTGGGGGCCGAGCATGTCACCATCGCTTATCGGCGTGGCCGCGATGCGATGGGGGCCAGCCGATATGAACAGGACCTCGCCTCATCCCACGGCGTCAAGATCATGACCAACGTGCAACCCGTTGCCGTTCATGGAAACGGGGCAGCGGCAGAGATCGAGCTGGAGTACACATCCAGCCATGACGGTCAGCTGTCGGGGACCGGAGAAATCATCCGCGTGCCCGCCGATCAGGTCCTCAAGGCGATTGGCCAGACGCTGGATGGCGCACCGGATGGATTGACGCTGGACGGCAACAAGATCGCCGTGACGGGCGCTGGGCGTACCTCGATGGATGGCGTCTGGGCCGGGGGCGATTGCGCAGCTGGTGGCGAAGACCTGACCGTAACCGCCGTGGCCGAGGGCCGCGATGCGGCGATGGACATCCACTCAACGCTTGTTTCGTGATAGGATGGGGCATTCACCCCATCCCATTCGCTGCTGAGGTATACTCATGTCCCAGATCGAAAAAGCTGTTGCGCAACACTACACAACCGGTGCCCTCACGGAGCGCATGCGTGAGGCGCTTAAGGCAAGTGGCATTGACCCAAACGCGGCCACGGTTGCAGACCTCAAGGCTGGTGATGAGTTCCACACAGGCGGGGTTCTGGCAACGGACAACCTGTTTGCCCAGCTTTCGCCGACCCATGCGACCCGCGTCCTGGATGTCGGGAGCGGCATCGGCGGGACGTCGCGCTACATCGTGGATCGCTATGACTCGACAGTGACCGGGGTCGACCTGACGCCTGAATTTGTCGAAACGGCCACTGCTTTGAGTGAACTTGTCGGGCATTCCGACAAAACAAGTTTTCTGGTGGGTAGCGCACTGGATATGCCCGTGCCCGATGCGGGTTTTGATCTTGCCGTTATGATGCATGTTGGGATGAACATCGAAGACAAGGCGGGTCTTTTTGCAGAAGTGTCGCGCGCTCTGGCCTGGGATGGTTCCTTTGCCCTGTTTGATGTGATGGGAGGGGACGTGGACGAACCGCTGGCCTTTCCTCTGCCCTGGTCAACCGTTGCCGAGACCTCTTTTGTAGATTCACCAGAGGTTTACAAGAACGCGGCGGCCTCGGCGGGTCTTGAGCTGGTAGCCGAGACAGACCGGTCCGAGTTCGCGCTTGCTTTTTTCGAAGAAGTTTTCGCGCGCATCGCCGAGAGCGGCCCGCCCCCATTGGGCATCCACCTTATGATGGGCGAGACGGCGCCCGAAAAGTTTCAAAACTACGTCATGAACCTCAAGGCCGGGCGCATTCGCCCGACCGAAATGATATTCAAGAAATCCGGCTGAGCCGGGAAGGGAGAAGCTATGGCCGATCTGACAACAAACTTTCTGGGTATTTCCAGCCCCAACCCATACTGGTTGGCCTCCGCGCCACCGACGGATAAGGAATATAACGTCCGCCGTGCCTTTGAGGCCGGATGGGGCGGAGTTGTGTGGAAAACGCTCGGGGCCGAGGGACCTCCGGTCGTAAACGTCAACGGGCCGCGCTACGGCGCGATTTATGGCGCTGATCGTCGGCTTTTGGGCCTGAACAACATCGAACTGATCACCGATCGCCCGCTTGAGGTGAACCTTGAAGAAATGGCGCGGGTCAAGACAGATTACCCGGACCGTGCTCTGATCGCTTCGATCATGGTGCCGTGCGAAGAAGAGGCATGGAAAGCCATTTTGCCGCGTGTGGCAGAAACAGGCGCAGACGGGATCGAGTTGAACTTCGGTTGCCCGCATGGGATGAGCGAGCGCGGTATGGGCTCGGCCGTGGGGCAGGTGCCGGAATACATCGAAATGGTGACCCGCTGGTGTAAGCAGTACTACGACCGCCCGGTTATCGTAAAGTTGACGCCGAACATCACCGATATCCGCAAGCCAGCTGAGGCGGCTAGAAATGGCGGCGCGGACGCGGTGTCGTTGATCAACACGATCAACTCGATCACCAGCGTCAATCTGGACACATTCAGCCCCGAGCCGTCGATTGATGGAAAGGGCAGCCACGGCGGGTATTGTGGCCCGGCGGTAAAGCCGATTGCCCTGTCGATGGTGTCCGAAATTGCCCGTGCCCAAGCCACGCAAGGCCTGCCGATATCCGGTATCGGTGGCGTGACCACGTGGCGCGATGCGGCTGAATTCATGGCGTTGGGATGTGGGACCGTGCAGGTGTGTACCGCCGCAATGACCTATGGGTTCAAGATTATCGACGAACTGACTGCCGGACTGTCCAAGTGGATGGATGAAAAGGGCTATACAGACGTATCGCAAGTCGTAGGTCTTGCTGTGCCGAATGTGACCGACTGGCAGTATCTGAATCTGAACTACGTTGCCAAGGCCAAGATCGACCAAGATCAGTGCATCAAATGCGGTCGCTGCTATGCCGCGTGTGAAGACACCAGCCATCAGGCGATTTCAATGTCCGAAGATCGGGTTTTTGAGGTCATGGATGACGAATGCGTCGCCTGTAATCTGTGCGTGGATGTCTGCCCGGTGGACGGGTGTATCTCAATGGAGCCGATGACAGCCGGTGAGGTCGATCCGCGTACCGGAGATGAAGTGCAGCCTGGCTATGCCAACTGGACGACGCATCCCAATAATCCAATGGCGAAAGCGGCCGAGTAGATTGGTTAACTGAAACAAAGACAAGGGGCTGGTATAGGCCAGCCCTTTTCAAATGGCTCAGAAAATTTGAGCGATCCTGCAGGTCTGGTCAATGTTCGCTCTCGATAGGCTATCGGGAATCAAAAAACGACCGAAGCCCTTCTGAAACGCGCCCGCTCGTAAAGCCAAAGCTATCCATTGGGAATCGCGAACTAGATGGAAAATCGCCGTAAGCTAACTGTCGACAAGCTCATAATGTCTGATTGAGCGCGACTCGACCAGTTCAGCTTCCATAGGATCAATATGAGGGCTGGAAATATCGTCACCTACAAAAGCCTTCAGAGACTCAAGGTCTTCCCAAACCATAACAAAACTAAACTCTCTGGGTGTATCGGCACGCGGCGCCCCGGGTATGACCTGAACTATCCCTTTCGTTCCCTTCATGAGCGGGATCGCCGTCTCGTGAAAGAACTTCCCGAACTCTTCTTCTTTGCCGGGGCGTGTAACGACCTGAAATATGCGAATGATCATGCAGTCACCTTCCTTTCGGTGTTGCTGCCGCATGAAAGTCACCTCAATTGACCCAGTATATCATGGCAAGATGGAATGGTCTGCCAAGGGTTCCGTGAGACTGTTTTTCTAGGGTGCCAGAAGTTTGCGATAAAGCGTATCAATAAACGGTTCAGCACCTGCGAACGGATCCTCGTTGCCCAGAATGGCACGGACCTGCACATCGAAATCGGCGTAGTGCTGCGTCAAGGCCCAGATTGAAAAGATCAGATGATAGGGATGCAGGCGCGCAATTTTGCCCTCATCCATCCATTGCGTCAGGATCGTGGTTTTATCGTCCACCAGCGCCTTAAGGTCATTCGACAAAGCCTCGTGAATGCGCGGTGCGCCCTGAACAAGCTCGTTCGCGAACAGGCGGCTTTCACGCGGCAACTCACGGCTCATCTGCAATTTGCGGCGGATGTAGGACAGGATTTCCTCCATCGGGTCTCCGTCGGCATCCAACTCGTGTAAGGGGGCCAACCATGTGTCCAACAGCCCCGAAAGCAGGGCAGTATGGATCGCCTCTTTCGACGGGAAATAATACAGTAAATTCGGCTTGCTTAGCCCAGCTTCGGCAGCAATCTGATCAACAGTTGCGCCGCGAAATCCGTGGGCGGAAAACACGTTCAGCGCGGCCTCGAGAATCGCAGCGCGGTTCTTTCTCTGTATTCGGGTCGGGGCGCGATCCTTGGGCATGTTTCCAGCGTGTCTCTTTTTTTGCCATGCGGGGGCCAATTATGCCGAAAATTCCGGCGGCACCATGCAATTTCTTGACTGATCTCGAACCCGTGATAGCGTGAGTTTGACCAGATGGTCAAATCAAGACACCAAAAGCGAGCCAAATCGCAAGCAACAGGGAAGACACCAATGGCAGCTCCGGCGCAAAACCTCAGGATCAATGGCGACAGACTTTGGGATAGCCTGATGGAGATGGCAAAGATTGGCCCCGGTGTTGCTGGGGGCAACAACCGCCAGACCCTGACGGATGAGGATGCTGAAGGGCGCGCCTTGTTCCAGAAATGGTGCAAGGACGCGGGCTGTACAATGGGCCTGGATCAAATGGGCAATATGTTTGCTCGCCGAGAGGGGGCTGACCCCGAGGCTCTGCCGGTTTATGTAGGTTCACATCTGGATACGCAGCCGACCGGCGGGAAATATGACGGCGTGCTGGGCGTGCTGGGCGGGTTAGAGATCATACGGACGCTGAATGATCTGGACATCAAAACCAAACATCCCATCGTGGCGACCAACTGGACCAACGAAGAGGGCACACGTTACGCGCCGGCTATGTTGTCTTCGGGCGTTTTTGCTGGAATGCACACGCAGGATTGGGCCTATGACCGCGAGGATGCCGAGGGCAAAAAGTTTGGCGATGAATTGAATCGCATCGGCTGGCGGGGCGACGAAGAGGTCGGCGCACGTAAGATGCACGCTTTCTTTGAGCTGCATATCGAACAAGGGCCGATCCTTGAGGCCGAGGGTAAGGACATCGGCGTTGTTACTCATGGGCAGGGCCTGAGCTGGACACAGATCACCGTGACGGGCAAGGACTCCCATACTGGGTCGACCCCGATGCCAATGCGCAAGAATGCTGGCCTTGCAATGGCACGCATCCTTGAGAAAGTGGATGAAATCGCCTGGTCGCATGCGCCCCATGCGGTCGGTGCAGCAGGGCATATCGATGTCTATCCGAACTCTCGCAACGTGATCCCCGGCAAGGCTGTTTTCACGGTCGATTTCCGCTCACCCGAATTGGACGTGATCACCGACATGGTTAACCGCCTGCGTGTTGCCGCCGAAGATATCGTCGAAGAGATGGGCCTTCAGATCGAATTCGAGAAAGTTGGCGGCTTTGACCCTGTGACGTTCGACGAGGGGTGCGTAAAGGCGGTTCGCGATGCGGCAGAGAGGTTGGGGTATTCGCACACCGACATCATCTCGGGCGCAGGACATGATGCGTGCTGGATCAACCGAGTGGCACCAACCGCGATGGTCATGTGTCCGTGCGTTGATGGGCTGAGCCACAACGAGGCCGAAGAGATCAGTAAAGACTGGGCGGCCGCCGGGGCAGATGTTCTGTTTCATGCGGTCGTCGAAACCGCAGAGATTGTGGAGTAAGGGACGCTGCCCCTGTCGCCCGAAAAGCGACTCACCCGAGGTATTTTGGCCAGATGAAGCAAGCGGCGCAGACCGCGTCAGGGAGATTAAAATGAGCACTGTTATCAAAAACGGAACCGTCGTGACCGCCGATCTTTCCTATAAGGCGGATGTGCTGGTCGAAGGCGGTGTGATCACCGAGGTCGGAATGGATCTTAAGGGCGACAAAGTGCTTGATGCGACGGGGTGTTACGTGATGCCCGGTGGGATTGACCCGCACACGCATCTTGAGATGCCGTTCATGGGAACCTATTCCAGCGATGATTTCGAAAGCGGGACGCGAGCGGCGCTGGCCGGGGGCACCACGATGGTGGTCGATTTCGCGCTGCCAAACCCCGGTGAGGGTCTGCTTGATGCCTTGAAGCGCTGGGATAACAAGTCGACCCGTGCAAACTGCGATTACTCCTTCCATATGGCGGTGACCTGGTGGGGTGAACAGGTTTTTGACGACATCAAAACGGTGATCGAGACGCGCGGCATCAATACGTTCAAGCACTTCATGGCCTACAAGGGCGCACTGATGGTGAATGACGATGAGTTGTTTGCCTCGTTCAAGCGATTGGCTGAGTTGGGTGGAATCGCGATGGTGCATGCTGAAAACGGCGATGTCGTGGCTGAGTTAAGCGCCAAGCTGCTGGCCGAAGGCAATACCGGCCCCGAAGCGCATGCCTATTCGCGTCCGCCGCAGGTGGAAGGTGAGGCCACCAACCGCGCCATCATGATCGCCGATATGGCGGGCGTGCCGCTTTACGTGGTGCATACATCCTGCGAAGAGGCGCATGAGGCCATTCGCCGGGCCAAGATGAATGGAAAGCGAGTGTGGGGAGAACCCTTGATCCAGCATCTGACGTTGGATGAAAGCGAATATTTCCACCAAGATTGGGATCACGCGGCGCGACGCGTCATGAGCCCCCCGTTCCGGAACAAACAGCATCAGGACAGTCTGTGGAACGGATTGCATTCCGGGACATTGAGCGTTGTGGCCACTGACCATTGCGCCTTTACCACCGACCAAAAGCGTTTTGGCGTCGGTGACTTTACCAAGATACCGAATGGGACCGGTGGGCTGGAGGATCGGATGCCGATGCTGTGGACCCATGGTGTGAATACGGGGCGTTTGACGATGAATGAGTTTGTGGCCGTGACTTCAACAAACATCGCCAAAATATTGAATTGCTATCCTAAAAAGGGTGCGATCCTTGTGGGGGCGGATGCCGATATCGTTGTATGGGACCCTGAGAAAGCCAAAACGATCAGCGCTGATACCCAGCAATCCTCGATCGATTACAACGTGTTCGAGGGTAAAGAGGTCAAAGGTCTGCCGCGCTTTACGCTGACCCGTGGACAGGTGGCCGTGCATGACGGTGAAATCCGCACGCAGGAAGGGCATGGAGAGTTTGTAGCGCGCGAGCCCAATGGTCACGTGAACAAGGCGCTGAGTACGTGGAAAGAGCTGACTGCGCCGCGCCCGGTTGAGCGGACGGGCATTCCGGCGACGGGTGTCTGATTGCGCAGGGATTGTCACCAAGGCACCCTAAAGCCAAACCTTTTCAAGGCAATGGAATGAATACTGAAAGCACTACCCAGCCCGTAATCGAGGCAAGGCAGTTGGACCTTACCTTCCAAACAAACGACGGGCCAATCCATGCGCTCAAGGATGTGAACCTGACAGTCGACAAAGGCGATTTCGTCAGCTTCATCGGCCCCTCGGGCTGTGGAAAAACCACCTTTCTGCGCTGTATCGCGGCGCTGGAAACACCGACAGGGGGAACGTTAACCGTCAATGGAATGACCCCGGATGAGGCGCGGCGGAACCGGGCCTATGGCTATGTGTTTCAGGCGGCGGGGCTATATCCTTGGCGGACCATTGCCAAGAACATTAAACTACCCTTGGAAATCATGGGTTATTCCGCCAGCGAGCAGGAAGAGAGAGTTAAAAAAGTTCTGGAACTTGTTGATCTAGAGGGATTTGGCGGGAAATTCCCCTGGCAGCTTTCTGGCGGTATGCAGCAACGCGCCAGCATTGCGCGGGCGCTGGCTTTTGACGCCGATATCCTTTTGATGGATGAGCCCTTTGGCGCGCTGGATGAGATCGTGCGCGATCACCTGAACGAACAGCTTCTGGCACTTTGGGCGCGCACTGAAAAGACCATCGGTTTCGTGACGCACTCGATCCCTGAGGCGGTGTATCTCAGCACAAAGATCGTGGTGATGAGCCCGCGACCGGGGCGGATCACTGATGTGATCGACAGCCCTCTGCCAAAGGAACGGCCGCTGGATATCCGCGACACGCCGGAATTCATCGAAGTCGCCCATCGTGTGCGCGAGGGTCTGCGGGCGGGGCATACGGATGACTAGTGCAGGGATCAAAGCTGTCTGGGCCGTCTTGACTGTTGTAGGCGTCATTATCCTGTTCTGGTATGCCGCCAGCGTGCCGATGAACATCAAAGGTGTTCTGACTGAATTCGAACGAGCCGGGGAACAGGTCGATCCGCCCAAAGCTGTTGACCGCCGCGACATGAGCGAGTTCGAGTTGGTCATCGACAACCCCTATGCCATTGATGAGACATGGGAACAGGACCGACCGCGTTTGCCAGCACCGCATCAGGTGGCCGAAGAGCTGTGGGACACCACGGTCGAGAAGAAAATCACCTCGAAAAGATCATTGATCTATCATTCCTGGGTGACACTCAGCGCCACTATTCTGGGTTTTGCGATTGGCACCGGGTTGGGCATTCTGCTGGCAGTGGGAATTGTACACAGCCGAGTGATGGACCTGTCGGTCATGCCCTGGGCCATTGTAAGCCAAACTATTCCAATCATCGCGCTGGCCCCAATGATCATCGTGGTGCTGTATTCGATAGGTATTCAGGGGATCATCCCCAAGGCGATCATCTCGGCCTACCTTAGCTTTTTCCCCGTCGTGGTCGGTATGGTGAAGGGGCTGCGCAGCCCCGATGCGATGCAACTGGACCTGTTGCGCACGTATAACGCCAGTCGGTCTCAGGGATTCTGGAAGCTGCGCTTACCAGCGTCGATGCCGTATCTGTTTACTTCGCTGAAGATTGGTATCGCAGCCTCACTGGTCGGGGCTATCGTCGGAGAGCTGCCGACAGGGGCCGTGGCTGGTTTGGGTGCGCGGCTACTGGCCGGCAGCTATTACGGTCAGACCGTGCAAATCTGGTCGGCATTGTTTGCGGCGGCCATCCTGGCGGCCTGTCTGGTCGGGCTGTTGGGTCTGATCGAGCGCGCGGTCCTGAAACGGATGGGGATGGCGCAATGATACCTGTTCTTGGTGCAATTGGCGTCTGGCTGTTTGGCTGGTGGTTGAACAGCCGCCTGGCCAGTGGACCTTATGCCGATACAAAGACGGTGCGGTTTTTGGCGCCGCTGATCTTTGGACTGACCGTGATTGCAATTTGGGAACTGCTGGTGCGCGGGCTTGATGTGCCGTTGGTCATTTTGCCTGCACCGTCAGTGATCGCTGTGCGCTTTGCTGACAGCCTGCCAATCCTGTGGGCGGATTTCGTGCAAACCATCATCAAAGGCGCGCTGAGCGGTTACATTATCGGTTGCGGATCGGCCTTCCTGATGGCGATTGCCGTAGATCGCTGGGATTTCCTGCGCCTCGGATTGTTGCCGGTCGGGAACTTTGTGGCGGCCCTGCCTATTGTCGGGACGGCCCCCATTCTGGTGATGTGGTTCGGGTTCGACTGGCATTCCAAGGCGGCGGTGGTCGTGGTGATGGTGTTCTTTCCCATGCTGGTGAACACCGTTGCCGGTCTACGAGAAGCCACCGTCATGCAGCGCGACCTGATGGAGACCTATGCCGCGACCTATTGGCAGAGCTTTCTGAAACTTCGCTTGCCCGCAGCGATGCCGTTTGTTTTCAACGGGCTAAAGATTTCTACCACTCTGGCGCTGATCGGCGCTATCGTGGCCGAGTTCTTTGGCTCTCCAACTCTGGGCATGGGCTTTCGGATATCGACCAGTGTCGGGCAACTGTCACTGGATATGGTCTGGGCCGAGATTGTCGTGGCTGCTTTGGCCGGGACGGCGTTTTATGGGCTGGTCGCCATGATCGAAAAGGGGGTGACATTCTGGCACCCATCGCAACGCGGATAAATGGAAATTAACAGACCCCGAAAATGGGGCGCCAACAACAACTAGGAGATATGAAGATGAACAAGCTACTCAGCGGGGTGATTGCTGCCTTTAGCCTGACTGCCAGCGCAGCGCTGGCCGCAGATGAGGTGACTTTGCAACTCAAGTGGGTCACTCAGGCGCAGTTCGCGGGTTATTATGTGGCCAAAGACAAAGGGTTCTACGAGGAAGAGGGACTGGACGTCACCATTTTGCCCGGCGGCCCGGATATCGCACCGACTCAGGTCATTGCGGGCGGTGGTGCGGATGTGACCGTCGAATGGATGCCCGCCGCACTGGCCGCGCGCGAAAAGGGTCTGCCCCTAGTGAATATCGCGCAACCGTTCAAAAGCTCAGGCATGATGTTGACCTGCTGGAAAGATGCCGGGATTTCCTCGCCCGAGGACCTAAAGAACCGCACGCTGGGTGTTTGGTTTTTTGGTAATGAATTCCCGTTCATGAGCTGGATGAGCCAGTTGGGTATCGACACCGGCGGCAAAAGTGAAAACGGCGTCGAGGTTCTGAAACAGGGCTTTAACGTTGATCCTTTGCTGCAGCGTCAGGCCGATTGCATCAGCACCATGACCTATAATGAATACTGGCAGGTCATCGATGCTGGCGTCAGCCCGGATGAGCTGGTCACTTTTAAGTACGAAGACCAGGGCGTGGCGACGCTGGAGGACGGTTTGTATGTGCTTGAGGAAAATTTGGGTGACGCGGCCTTTGTTGAAAAAATGGAGCGTTTTGTTCGTGCTTCGATGAAAGGCTGGAAATACGCTGAAGAACACCCTGATGAGGCAGCCGACATCGTGCTTGAGAATGACGCGACCGGTGCCCAGATCGAAGAGCATCAGAAGCGCATGATGGGCGAGATCGCCAAACTGACCGCGGGTTCGAATGGCGCGTTGGATCCGGCCGATTTTGAACGTACCGTGGGTACCTTGCTGGCAGGTGGGTCTGACCCAGTGATCACCAAGCAGCCCGACGGGGCCTGGACACATCAGATCACAGATGCGGCGCTGAACTGATCCCAGTTCAATTGCCTGAACACGCGCGGCTCCAATTGGGGCCGCGTTTTCGTTTGGGGATGTCGGAATCGTGTCTGTACTTGGTGAGTAAATGGTCTAGTATCTTTATGAAATTAGGCGCATTTTGTACGAAATGCTCGATATGTGGTAGGGAATGCAGGGATTTGCATCAGAATTCAACTTGGCAATGACCCTGATCCTCAACGGGGATGCAGAGTTGTGGGCGATTGTGTTGCTGTCCCTGAAAGTTTCCATCTTTGCCGTGCTGATTTCTGCGTTGATTGGCATGCCCGTTGGTGCGGCTTTGGCGGTCGCTCGGTTTCCGGGACGTCGAATTCTGATCGTGCTGATGAATGCTTTGATGGGGTTCCCACCGGTCGTTGTCGGGCTGCTGGTCTATCTGATGTTGTCACGCTCGGGTCCGTTGGGTGTGCTTGAGTTGCTGTATACGCCGACCGCGATGATCATTGCGCAGGTTGTTCTAGTTACCCCCATCATCGCAGCGTTGACCCGGCAAGTGGTCGAATTGCTGGCCGAGGAGTATTCGGAACAGCTCCGCTCACTGGGGGTGTCCCGGCTGGCATCGGTTCCGGTGCTGTTGTGGGATGCGCGATTGGCGCTGGTGACCGCACTGCTGGCTGGGTTTGGTCGGGCCATTGCCGAAGTCGGTGCGGTGATCATCGTTGGCGGCAACATCAATCACGTGACGCGTGTTATGACGACGACCATTGCTTTGGAGACCTCAAAGGGCAATCTGGCGCTGGCGTTGGCACTGGGGGCGATCCTGATCGGTATCGCGGTGGCGGTGAACGCCATGGTCAGCACGCTCAGCCTGCGAGCCGAGCAGGAGGGGTTGCGCCATGCGTGATTTGACTTTGCAATTGGCCAGTTGTTTGTCGGTTGATGGGATGCGGATCACCCGTAAAGGCAAGGCCTTGTTGGATGTGCCGCAACTTATCCTTGATGGTCCGGGGCCAACCTTGATCCTTGGGCCGAATGGATCGGGCAAAAGCCTGTTGCTGCGCTGTCTGCATGGACTGATCGTACCGGATCGCGGGCAGGTTCGGCAGGATGGTGTCGAGCTGAATGCTGATCACAAGGCGCGGCAGGCGATGGTGTTTCAGCAGCCCGTGCTGTTGCGCCGGACCGTTGCTTCCAATCTGGATTTTGTGCTGAAGCGCCAGGGGATGCCGCGCAGCACGCGCAAGTCCCGGATCGAGGAATTGCTGACCGAAGGCGGCCTGGATGGCAAAGCCCGCCAATCCGCCCGGTCCCTGTCAGGGGGAGAAGCGCAGCGGCTGGCCATTCTACGCGCCCTCGCGCTGGACCCAGAGACGTTGTTTCTGGATGAACCTACCAGCGCGCTTGATCCCAATGCCACGCAGATGATCGAAAAGATGATCCTGCGCGCCTCAACCCGGGGTGTCCGCATTGTTATGGTGACGCATGACATCGGGCAGGCCCGGCGGTTAGCCGCCGATATCGTGATGATGCAGGGTGGTCACGTGGTTGAACATGGGGCGGCCAAACAGGTACTGGATGCCCCCAAAAGCGACGCCGCACGCCGATATCTGGCTGGCGGGCTAGTCACTTAAACAATAACGGAGATCTAAATGATCCGAACTTTTTTTCGAGCAGCTCTTTTCGCCGTTGGTTTGACCGCTGCGTCCGCCAACGCCGAGGAACCCTTTATCGTGGTGCAATCGACGACGTCCACTCAGAATTCGGGTTTGCTGGATTACATCCTGCCGGGGTTCGAGGCCGAGACGGGTATCGACGTACGTGTTGTTGCCGTGGGCACCGGTCAGGCAATCCGCAATGCCATCAACGGGGATGGGGACGTCTTGCTGGTGCATTCCAGACCGGCCGAGGAACAATTCGTTGACGACGGTTGGGGGGTCGAGCGGTTTGACGTGATGTACAACGATTTTGTTCTGGTCGGGCCGAAATCCGATCCGGCCAAGGTGCGGGGTGGCATGGATATCGTTGAGGCGCTGGTTGCGGTGTCCGAGGCTGAAGCGCCCTTTGCCTCGCGCGGGGATGACAGCGGAACGCACAAGGCCGAGATGCGCCTGTGGGACTGGGCGGACGCCGATCCGACCGCCGCATCGGGGACGTGGTACCGCGAGACCGGCTCGGGCATGGGGGCGACTTTGAACGTGGCCAGCGGGATGGGGGCCTATGTGCTGACGGATCGCGCCACGTGGCAATCCTTTGGCAACAGGGGGGATCTAGAGGTTCTGGTCGAGGGTGACCCGCGTCTGTTCAATCAATACGGGATCATCCTTGTGAACCCGGATAAGCACCCGCAGGTCCGGGCCGCAGCGGGTCAACGGTTCATTGACTGGCTGATCGGCCCCGACGGGCAGGCGGCCATTGCGTCTTACAAGCTGGATGGTGAGCAGTTGTTCTTTCCCAACGCCGAGTGATCGGGGTCAGCCGCTTGCGCCGTTGTGGTGGATCGTGCCCAACTCGGACAAGTCATAACCACCGAATTCGGCAGCACGGTTGGCGAAACTTTCAGACTGAAAAAAGCTGAGAAGTTTCAGCATCGGGTCATCGAAATAAGCGCGGCGCCAGATGGCCAGGTCCAACCGTTCAGTATGGGTGGGCGCGAAGCCCAGATTGTATAGGCTGGCCAGGGCACCCAACCCAAACCCGGCTTCGGCCTTGCTGTCATGCAAGGCAATGGCCAGTTCTTCTTCGGTCCGGGCGCAGGCGGGTAGGGCGTCCAGATCGTCGCGTGTCAGATCGTGGGCTTCTAGCTGTGCGTCGAACAGCCGTTGGCTGGCGGCGCTGTCCTGCCGCAGGATCACCCGCCGTCCTTTCAGATCGGCAAAGTCAGTGATACCGGTGACGCCCGGTGCCAATAGCAATCCGCGTTGCCGCTGCGCGACTTCAAACAAAACCACCGGGGCTTCACCCAGATTTGCGCGCAGGGATTGCGTATTGAACCCCTGATCCTCATGAATATGCAGCGCCGCAGCCTGCGCACTGCGGTCCTTCAGGCGGATCAGCCCGTCGAAGGAACCGTCGTAATACGTGGCCAGACCCGAGCCGCTTTCGCGCAAAGCCCAATCAAGCAGCGGATCATGGCTGCCAGCAATGATCGGGGGCAGGGCCGGTTCCGCCACTTGCGGACCCGACCGGGATGCGTTCAGCCAGGCGATGACCTCTGCCCGTGGAAACAGCAGCTTGCCCATGGCGCGCACGCAGGGGACCGCGCCGGATGAGGCCAGATCATAGGCCTTGCGCTCGCCAATGCGCAGCAGGTCGGCCAGCTCTTTTGTGGTCAGGTATTCGGACATTCAGTCGAGACGCACAGCCGAACCGGTTCCCGCATCGGCGGCGCTGAAGCCGACCTGTTGCAGTGCATAGGGCGCAGCGACGGTGATTACGACCATTACGGCCACAGCGGCAAGAAAGGCTTTCATTGGTCTCCTCCGGTCTTATTCTCCGGTGCCGTTGCGCGGCGCAAATAGGCAATCAGGTCATCGCGATCCTGGGCCTGAGTGATCCGCTGCATCGGCATCTTCGATCCCGGTATGTAGTGGTCTGGCCCCTCGTCGAAAAGGGCATTTATCGTTTCGTCATTCCAAACGATATCAGAGTCTTGCAGCGTATCCGAGTAGAAATATCCCGCCAGCGTACCGGCCTTGCGTCCGAAGACTCCATACAAAGTTGGCCCGGCACGCCTTTGCCCGTCGGGTGTCAGGCTGTGGCAGATCGAACATTTGCGGGAAAACTGCCGTTCCCCGTTGCTCATTTCTTCGGGGTTCTTCAGGAAACTGGGCTCGGTGGCTGCCATCTGTGCGCGATCGCCGAGGGATGAAACCGGCCAGCTATACATAGCTTCGTCAATGCCGCCCGCATGGATGTTCTGACCGTCTGTAGAAAAGGCCAGCGCCCAAACCGGCCCGCGCAGAGTGGCGCGGAAATCCTGCGCGATGTGCCATTCAGCCGTATCGATCACCATGATGTAGCCCTCACCATCACCCACGGCCAAAAGGCTACGATCCGGGCTGAGTGCCAGCGCCAGTATAGGACGGCGATCCAGGGTAAAGTCGCGTTCTTCGCCGGTGGTCAGGTCCAAAATGCGGGTCACACCGTCGACTGCACCATAGGCAATCCAGTTGTCGGCGGCGTTCAGAACCAATTCATTGATCCCGAACCCGTGTTCCACCAGTCGCCGGATTTCCTGTCCACTGGCTACATCCCAAACTCGCAGTGTTCCATCTATGCCAGCCGAGTACAGCGTTGCACCATCTGGTGAAAAAGTTACGGCGTTCACACCGCTGCCCGCCGTAAGCGTTTGTGCGGCTGATCCATCTTCGGGCCAGAGTCCAATGGTGCCGTCCCAACTGGCAGTGGCGACATGCGTTTTCGAGGCCGCGACCCCCACGATCTTGCCCTTGTGCTGGCCAACAACCTCTCCGCCCGGCCAGCGGCGCAGGGTGAAATCATCGCCTGCCGAATAGATCGCGCGCCCGTTAAACGCGACCGAGTTGACCGCAGCCTCGTGCCCTTCCAGCCATTCGGGCGTACGGTTCGACCACAAGCCAACCGAGTTGTCGAAACTTGCCGTGGCGATCCGTCCGTCCGGTGCTGTGGCGATCCCCATGATCGGCCCGCCGTGACCCTTGAGCGTAAAAAACTCGGCCATGGCGGGCAGGGGGACCAGCGCCAGGGCCAGGACCAGCCCACGCATCTATTCTGCGGGTGAGGCCGCTGCCTTACCGGCCTCTTTTTCTTGTACCTCTTCCAACCACAGCGAGTGATGCTCGCGTGCCCATTGCTCTTCGACTTCGCCGGTACCCATTGCGTCAAAGGCACCTTCCATGCCCACTGAACCCAAATAGATATGGGCGATAATGATGGCGATGAACACATAGGCGATCATCACGTGCCAAACCTGCGCGTATTGCATCTCCTCCTGCGGTGACATCTGAGTTGGCAAATTCAGGCCAAACATCTGTGGAATACCGGTGGAATTGGCGACCGAGAAGGTCTTGGCAAACATCGGCAGTTCGAACGGGAACAGCAGCGACAGCCCGGACAGGCTGATCGAAACGCCCAGCAGGATACAGGCCCAGAAGATGACCTTTTGTCCTGCGTTAAACTTCCTGGCAGGCGGATGGCTGCCTTTGGTGAAAAGGCCCCCACCGGCGGCCAGCCATTTCAGGTCCACCCGGTTGGGGATGTTGTGGGCGATCCAGTTCACGGTGACGATGACCAGACCCAGCATAAAGGCCCATGCGAGATTGTTGTGTAACCACTTGCAGCCTTGCGCGATGGTGGCAAACCCTTCTTTCCCGAAAAGCGGGATCAGGAAATCACGGCCATAAAGGGTCAGCAGGCCGGTCAGGCCAAGTACAAGGAAAGACCCGGCGAACAGCCAGTGCCCGAACCGCTCAAAGCTGTTAAAGCGGGTTACGGTGCGGCCGGTTTTTTCCCCGTCGATGCGGATTTTTCCGCGGATCAGGAAAAACAACACGATGATGGCCGCCATTCCGCCCAGGATATACGTTCCGTATTCGCGCAAGGGGCCTGTGCGGAAGTTCAGCCACCACATGCCACCGTCCTGGATTAGAACGCCAGCCGCAGGCCCCTTGGATGAAACTGTTGTATCGGCTGAGCCATACCGGATCGCGCGATAGACATCACTGTCTGAGGCAACGCCGCGTGTTCCCAACTGGCCCAGCAGACCTTCGGCATTGCCTTGACCGGTGTTGTCCGAGCGATAGCGATTGTCGACCTTTTCACCGCGCTGACGGGCCAGAATGTCTTCCAGTGTCGTGGCGCCGCCAGTGGTGCTGCGTTCGGAATCAGTCGGGACATCCGCACTTTCTTGAGCCAAGGCGACACTGGTGAGGAATAGGGGGATCAGCAGCATTAAGATCAGGCGCATCTGTCGAATCTCCTGTGTCGTTCGTGTCTATCGGTCAAAGCCGCTGACTTGTTTGTGAAAGACCGCTCCAACCGGCGTAAGCGCCGCGTGCAGGTCTTCTTTAGCGGGGCCGTAAACGTCCAGCTGAGTTGGCGTCAGAATTGCCAGAAAACGATCTGCGAAATTTGCCCCGAAGTTTTGCATGTGGATCATCGCATCATCAGAACTGGCGTATCGTTCAAATATGTGAACTGCCGATCCGCTGCGGTGCCATTCATAGGACTTCGCACCGCTTTCATTCAGTGTTGCATCCACCATTTCAGCCATTAGCGCATCGAATATGTCATCCTGATCTGCTTGCAGGTCAAGTTTCAGCAGCCAATAAACATCTTCGGTCATGAATTACTCCGTTCAGGTTGGTCGAGCCAACTTATGCCCGGCCAAGTGGTTTGGCCGGGCTGGGACGGTCCCGTAGCTGACACTACGGGACCGCCAATTTCAAAACGGGACTAACCGTCTTTCTGGTCGTAGGCCGTGCCCCAACCCCAGGCGCCCGAGCCAAACCCGCGCGCCACGACGCGTTCGCGGTAGATGGCCGAAACCACGTCGCCATCACCGGCGAGCAGGGCCTTGGTGGAACACATCTCGGCGCAGATGGGCAGTTTGCCCTCGGCGATCCGATTGCGACCGTATTTGGCGAACTCTGCGGTCGAGTGCGTTTCCTCGGGACCACCGGCGCAGAAGGTACATTTGTCCATCTTGCCGCGCGATCCAAAGTTTCCGGCCTGCGGATACTGCGGCGCGCCGAAGGGGCACGCATAGAAGCAATAGCCGCAACCGATGCACAGGTCCTTGGAGTGCAGGACGACGCCTTCTTCGTTCTGATAGAAGCAGTCGACCGGGCACACCGCCATGCAAGGCGCATCCGAGCAATGCATGCAGGCCACCGAGATTGAGCGTTCGCCCGGGTTGCCGTCATTGATCGTCACCACCCTGCGGCGGTTGATGCCCCATGGGACCTCGTGCTCGTTCTTGCACGCGGTGACGCAGGCGTTGCACTCGATGCAGCGTTCAGCGTCGCAGAGAAACTTTGCTCTAGCCATAAATCGTCCTCCTTACGCTGCCGAGATTTTGCAGAGAGTACATTTCGTCTCCTGCATCTGGGTCACTGAATCGTAGCCATAGGTCTGGGCGGTGTTGGAGCTTTCACCCAGCACGTAGGGATCAGCGCCAGCGGGGTATTTGTCCCGCAAGTCCTGTCCCTGGAAATGGCCGCCGAAATGGAATGGCATGAAGGCCACGCCGGCACCGACCCTGTTGGTCAGCATCGCCATCACCTTGACTTTGCCGCCCTCGGGACCTTCGACCCAGACCTGAGACCCATCACGAATACCAAGGTTGTTGGCATCGCGCGGGTTGATCTCGACGAACATGTCCTGTTGCAGTTCGGCCAGCCACGGGTTCGATCGGCTTTCCTCGCCGCCACCCTCATATTCGACCAGACGACCAGACGTCAGGATTAGCGGGTAATCCTTTGAAAAGTCGTTCTTCTGGATCGAAGCGTAAAGGGTAGGCAGGCGATAGGCCTGACGGTCTTCGTAGGTCGGATAATCCTCCACCAGATCGCGCCGGTTGGTATACAGCGGCTCGCGATGCAGTGGGATCGGATCCGGGAAGGTCCAGACGACCGCACGGGCTTTGGCGTTCCCGAAGGGCGCACAACCATGCTCGATCGCGACCCGTTGGATGCCGCCGCTAAGGTCGGTTTTCCAGTTGGTCTTCGGACCCGCAACGGCGTCGATTGCTGCGCGTTCCTCATCCGTCAGATCGCCATCCCAGCCAAGATCCATCAGCATCTGCATCGTGAATTCGGGATATCCATCCTGAATTTCCGACCCAACGCTATAGACCCCTTCGGCCAGCAGGTTGTCGCCATCGCGTTCCACCCCGAAACGGGCGCGGAAGGTCAGGCCACCCTCGGCCACCGGTTTGGACATGTCATAGAGGTTTGGAGTCCCCGTATGACCCATCTCGGCCGTGCCCCAGCAGGGCCATGGCAGACCATAGTATTCGCCGTCGTTTGGTCCGCCAACAGCCTGCAGCGTCGTTCTGTCGAACGTGTGCTGGTTGGCCATATGGCTTTTCAGACGTTCCGGCGACTGACCGGTATAGCCGATGGTCCAGAGGCCCGAGTTGAACTCACGCGTGATGCTTTCAACATTCGGGGTTTCGGCGTCTTCCATTTCGATATTGCGGAAGAACCGGTCCGCCCAGCCGAACTTGTTGGCAAACTTGGCCATAATGACCTCATCCGGCAAGCTTTCGAACAGCGGATCAACCACCTTGTCGCGCCACTGCAGCGAGCGGTTCGAGGCCGTGACCGAGCCACGGGTTTCGAACTGCGTACAGGCAGGCAAAAGGTAAACGCCATCGGTGCGGTCATGCAGAACGGCCGAGACGGTGGGGTACGGGTCGATCACGACCAGCATGTCCAGCTTCTCCATCGCCGTCTTCATTTCCGGCCCACGCGTTTGTGAGTTCGGCGCGTGACCCCACAAGACCATGGCGCGGACGTTGTTGTCCTGATCCATATTTGCCGGGTCTTCCAGAACACCATCGATCCAGCGAGAGACAGGGATGCCGCGCTCGTTCTGAAGCGGTTTATCCTTGCCTTCCTTGTCCTTGATCGTGGCGAACTGACCTGCCAGCCATTCGGGTTCTTCACCCCAGACACGTGCCCAGTGGCCCCACGCACCTGCGGACAGGCCGTAATAGCCGGGCAGGGTATGAGACAGAACACCAAGGTCCGTCGCGCCCTGCACATTGTCATGACCGCGGAAGATGTTGGTGCCACCACCCGAGGTGCCCATGTTGCCAAGCGCAAGCTGCAGCACGCAGTAGGCGCGGGTGTTGTTGTTGCCGTTGGTGTGCTGGGTGCCACCCATACACCAAACGACTGTGCCGGGCCGGTTGTTGGCCATGGTGCGGGCAACGCGCTTGAGCTGCGAACCGGGCGTACCGGTGACGCGCTCGACCTCTTCCGGGTTCCACTTGGCAACCTCTTCCTGGATTTGGTCCATGCCCCAGACACGGGTGCGGATGAACTCTTTGTCCTCCCAGCCGTTGTCGAAGATGTGCCACAGGATGCCCCAGATTAGCGCAACGTCTGTGCCGGGGCGGAAGCGGACATATTCATCTGCATGGGCCGCGGTGCGCGTAAACCGCGGGTCGCAGACAATCAGCGGTGCGTTGTTCTGCTCTTTCGCGCGCAATATATGCAGCAGCGAGACAGGGTGCGCTTCAGCCGGGTTACCGCCGATTATGAAGATCGCCTTACTGTTGTGCATGTCGTTATACGAATTGGTCATGGCGCCGTAGCCCCATGTATTCGCAACACCCGCAACAGTGGTCGAGTGGCAGATACGCGCCTGATGGTCCACGTTGTTCGTGCCCCAGTAGGCGGCGAACTTGCGGAACAGATAGGCCTGTTCGTTATTGTGCTTCGCGGAACCCAGCCAATAAACACTGTCTGGCCCCGACTCTTCGCGGATGCTCATCATGCCGTCGCCGATCTCGTTGATCGCCTCTTCCCAGCTGATGCGTTTCCACTCGCCACCTTCCTTTTTCATCGGGTATTTCAGGCGGCGCTCGCCATGGGCGTGCTCGCGAACCGAGGCCCCCTTGGCGCAGTGCGCACCCAGGTTGAACGGACTGTCCCAACCGGGTTCCTGCCCGATCCAGACGCCGTCCTGCACTTCGGCGACGACTGTACAGCCGACTGAACAATGGGTGCATACGGATTTGATGTTTTCAACGGCCTGATTGGCCGCTGTCTGGGCGCTGGCTGGCGTCACGGTTCCACCCGTGGCGCTGATCGCGGCAAGGCCGCCGATCGTCAGGCCCGATCCACGCAGGAATGCGCGGCGATCGACGGTTTTCTCGCCGACCTGGGACAGGATACTTGTCCGCTGGGGGCGTCTCGCAACCCCGTTGGTCTTTTTCCTTAGCATTGTTTTCCTCCCTTGCGCGCCGTGTAAGCCACGGCTGGCTTGGTACTGCTGATGCCGACGTCAGGGCCAATCGCAACCGTCAGTCGGTTGGTGACATCGTCCGGTCGGTGAACCGGGCGCAGTCGAGGCGGCTTAGAAGCGCGCGCTGTCCAGGTAAGCGCGGGTGTGCGCCGTGTCCTGCATGCGGGTTTCGTCCGTGGGCAGCTCGGCTGCTTCGGCTTTTCCGCTTAATGTGGCTGCGGCAACAGCAGCGGGCGCTGCGGTTCCGGCCAGTTTGAGGAAGTCGCGGCGCGAGGCGCCTTCTTCCTTGGTCTTGCTCATGGGCTTCTCCTTTCCCATTTGCGATTTAGCGCCAATTCGGGCGCTGGCGAGTTGCGGTGGTTCACACCGCCGTCATTCGGAAGGCCTCGCGTTCGATTTCCATATACACCCGACCGGCTGTGCCGACCGAGGCATAGAGAACCGACGCTTCGGCTGCTTCCAAATCAGAATAGAAATGTGTGGCCCAGGGGCCGATATGTTTGTTCCAGAACACCTTTTGATCCTCGACCGTGGCGGGTGCGCCAAAACGGCCAACGATCATGCCTGCCATCATTTCCATCAGCGAGGCTATGTTGTCTTCGGGCTCGAATACGTTCTGCGCTCGGGTGATTCCGCGGACGGCCATGTCATTGCGCAACTGCGCCAGAGGTTTCTCGTTCAAAAAACCGGTCAGGTAATAGCTGCCATAAGGCAGCAGCTCACCCCGACCCAGTCCGATGAACAGCGCATTGAATTCCCGTTCCGCGGCGGCGGGTTTGGTGACTTTGGCCACCCGCGCCATGGCTTGAATGGCTTGACCCAGGTCTGTGCCATCCCCGGTCAGACCCGCGACCTGATCTAGCAGCATTTGATCTGGTGGGCCTGACAGAAGCAGACCCAGAAAATTGTAGAAATCCGCGCGCAGGCGATCTTCGGCCGAGACTTCCAGATTTTGCGCATTGCCTGCGGTCATTTCGTCATCCTTCGAATTCAAATTTCATGCGGCGCGGGGCAACCTGCGGCGCTGTCTCGTCCACCTCATCGGTAAATGCCACGGCCACCTGGGCAGGGGCTGGGGTTGGAACCACTTCCGGTTCCTCTTCGGCTGCCAGGGTTTCACCTTCATCCACCAAGGGTTCGATTTCAGGGGCATCCTCTTCGGCCTCTGCAGCCAATGCTTCGATGTGGCTCAGCATTCCTTTGCCAACTTGATAGGCGGTCTGGATGTTCTCGATCACACAGGCCGCGTCGGTATAGTCCTCGCCATAGTCGACAAGCCCGTCCACATTGGCCAATACCGGGTTCAGCCGCCACAGCCGCCGCAAGGCACGGCGGCGCAACCGGTCAGGGACGGCCTTTGCCATAAACCCCGAGACATCATCCCCAGCCTGCAACTGATCGGGGTCGGGCAAGTTGAACTGTGCCAAAATCTCGGCGTCGCTCTTTTCTTCCAACTCGGCGTGTTGCGTGGCGATGACCTGTTCTTCACTTGCGATGACCTCGGCCTCGGCTTCGGCCTGAACGGCAGCTTTGCGGCGGGACCAGAAATCGCGAGCTTGGGTCATTGCAACAGCCTCCGCGGTGCGCGGTATACGTCCGAGGTCTGCCGGATACGCGCATCCCCCTTGCCGTCCTCTACAAGGTCCGTCCGTTTCTTGTCGCGGCGGCGTTTAACGAAAACCTCATCACGGTGGTGTTCCAGCGCGAAATCCCGAACCCAGGCAATCAGCCCTTCAGTCATCGGGATTTTTTCGACAATCTCTTCGCCGGTATCTGCATAATCCTGCCCTTCGAACGGGGACGCCGTGACCAGCACCGCATCCATCGGGCGTTCGCCATCCAGCGCATCGCGAAGAACAAGGTAGATCGAAGGTTGTCCGTCGGACAGGTTGACCATGTAGGCCTCAGTTTCATCAGCCCAAAGCGTCAGGGGAAGGGTGGCGGCGTGGTACTCCACGGCTTCACCCTCGCGGCGCATCTCAAGCCAATCCGCTGGCCCAGCACCGGGCAGCACAGCAACGGCGCGCCAGTTCCATTTCGCCCAGCGGGTAACACCGGGTGTTTTGCGCACGACGACGCCGATTGGCATTTCAATCTGGCTTGCGGCCTTGGCCACTTAGTCCTCCCCGGAAGGCTCTCCCCTGCCTTTCCCTGGGTCTACTATGGTACACAAAGCAACCATGTGCCAAGTCTGAATTGCTGGGCTAATGATCTGATCACCGATTGTTTACGAACCCGAGAGGCATTGAAGACCCGGCCATGCCGAAAGATTTGCCATGGGGCATTGCCACTTTTCCAAGACACCCTAAGCTGAAACCAAGATGGGGAGGGGATGCCATGGGCACAAAACTAATACTATGCGATTGCGCCGGAACGCAGGATCTTGAGGCCGAGAAAATCGCATCCGCTTGTGGGATCGCCTGCTCAAAAGTTCATGCGGCCCTGTGTACGGCTGAGTTGGAGACCGCTGCATCCCTGATGCAGGACGGGGATACGGTGATTGCCTGCGGGCAGGAGCAAGATGTGTTCCGGGATCTTGCAGACGAATTGAATATCGACATGCCGGGGTTTGTCGACTTGCGTGACCGCGCCGGTTGGTCAGAGCAGAGCAGCGATGCGACCCCCAAGATGGCCGCTTTGGCGGCTGAGGCGCTGCTGCCCCAGCCCATCACGCCCAGCGTTGACGTCTTTAGCGAAGGCACCTGTTTCATTGTCGGGGCAGGTGAGGTGAGTTTTGATCTGGCGGCCCGGCTGTCGGACACTTTGGCTGTGACGGTGCTGGTGACCGATGACGCGTCGCCGGTTTCGCGGTCATTTGACGTGGTGCGCGGCCAACTTCAGTCGCTGAACGGCGCGCTGGGCGGGTTTACGTTGCGGCTGGACGCTTTGCAACAGCTGAAACCGGGCGGTCGTGGGGCGTTTACCTGGACTGAGGCCCGCGATGGGGCGCACTCGGCCTGCGATATTATAATAGACCTGTCCGGCGGCACTGCCTTCGTTCAGGCCCCGGCCAAACGCGAAGGCTATTTGCGCGCCGATCCCAAAGACCCGCTTGCTGTGGAACGGTTGGCCTATGAGGCAGTGCAACTGGTTGGCACGTTTGAAAAGCCGCTTTACGTGCGGCTCGAAGAAACGCTGTGTGCCCATTCCCGTGCCGAGCAGGTCGCCTGTACCAACTGTCTGGATATCTGTCCGACGGGTGCGATCGTGCCGGCGAAGGAACATGTGTCCATTGACCCAATGGTCTGCGCCGGATGCGGGGAATGTGCGGCGGTGTGCCCATCGACCGCAATCACATACGAGGACCCGCCAGTTTCTGCCCTGTTGTCACGCATGCACATTCTGGCGCGGACCTATCGGCGGGCAGGGGGGACGTCGCCCCGTTTGTTGGTCCACGATGCCCACGGGGCTGAGATGATCCGGCTGGCCGCCCGGTTCGGGCGCGGCTTGCCCGCAGATGTCATCCCGCTTGAGTTAAACGTGATTTCGGGGTTCGGCCACGCCGAAATGCTGGCCGCATTGGCGCATGGGTTCGCACGTGTCGATATCCTTCTGGCCCCAACCACCGAACGCGACGCGCTGGATCGTGAATTGGTTCTGGCGCAGGCAATTGCAAGACCAGATGGATTGTCCTTGATTGATCAGGCCGACCCCGATGCGATGGCAGACCTGCTATATGCGCAGGATGTTCCGTCACCGCTGTCCGATCCGGTGCTGCCGCTGGGCAACCGCAGACAAATCGCGCGCTTGTCCGCACAGGCGTTGAATCCGCAGGCGGATACACCTTTATCATTACCCGAAAATGCTCCGTACGGGGCGGTGGCGGTGAATACGGACGCCTGTACATTGTGCCTCAGCTGCGTGTCGCTGTGCCCGTCAGGTGCGTTGGCTGACAACCCGGACAAACCGCAGCTGAACTTTCAGCAGGACGCCTGTTTGCAATGTGGCTTGTGCAAGGGCGTTTGCCCCGAGGATGCGATTACCCTTGTCCCGCAACTGGACCTGAGCGACGCAGCCTTGTCTCAGCAGGTGCTGAATGAGGAAGAACCCTTTGCCTGCGTTGAATGCGGTGCGTTGTTCGGCGTGAAATCTACGGTCGAACGGATCATGGAAAAGCTGTCTGGCACGCATCCGATGTTTGCCACCTCGGACAAGGCACGAATGATCCAGATGTGCGACAATTGCCGGGTGAACGCGCAGTTTCAACAATCAGACAATCCGTTCCAGTCCAACCCAAGACCCAAGGTTGTCACGACCGAGGATTATTTCTCAAAGCGAAAGGATCACTGAAGCTGTAGCGGCGCGCCTAAATCAGCAGCCTGGATGGCTGAGACAAACGCCAGAATGGCCTCCAGCTCTTCCAGCGTCATCTCGACCGGGTAAATGGGCGAGGGGCGTTCTGGGTCAAACGGCGGTGTTAGCCCGTCAATTTGTGTGAAGGCGGGATGGGGGTTAAGGGCAAAGAACGCCTCGAACCGCTCAGACCAGTCCGGCATGGCGCGCAATACCGCGAACGAGGGGGTTGAACCCAGACCGTTCATCCGGTTCTGCGGCCCAATCACATGACACCGGCCACAATGGGTCATCGACAGTTCCGCGCCCCGGGCAGCGTCGCCTTCGATCACGGTTTCCTGCTGGGTTGCCGTTACTTCGAAACTCGCAGAGAAGGGTGCCCCTTGGTCAGGGACAAAGCTTTCGACCGTATTCTTGCCGATATCGGACAGCAGCCAGTCGCGGAACCGTTCGTGCCGGGCATTGTCTCCGATCCGTAGATGGTACACCACGCCGCCGCGTGCAAAGACTGGATCGCCCGGCGGGGAGGTTTCCAGCACCAAAATGCCCCCGTCATCCGCAATAACGCGTATCCCGGTCTTGAGAGAGAAGCGAGGAAGGATATGTTGCAGCAGACCAGAGTCTGTTACTTCCGTCGGGGCGGCAAGGCCAATGGCCTCCTGCGACCAAGAGGGACTGGCAGAGAGCGTCAGGCTCAGGCACAAAAGGACAACGCGCATGGCCCAACCTAACGGTCTGGTCCCGATTGCGTCAAATGAACTGAATGAGACGGAGACACATGCAATGAAACGCAACCTCATCGTGGGTGGAATTAAAGGGGTAATGGCATGAGTGTTCGTGACGCGGTTCTGACAAACCTGAAAAAGATCACTGACCCTGTATCCGGGCAGGATATCGTCAGCGCCGGAGTGGTGCGCGCGCTGAATGTCGAAGGTGACACCGTTCGGTTCGTACTTGAGATTGATCCGAAACAGGCCGAGCGAATGGAGCCCGTTCGTGCCGCCGCCGAGCAGGCCGCAAAGTTGGCAGACGGTGTGGCCAATGTGTCTGCTCTGCTGACCGCGCATTCGGAAAAGGCTCCGCCAGATCTGAAACCGAAACCCAAGCCATCGCAAACCGGCCCGCAGGCCGTACCGGGGGTGGATCGAATAGTCGCCATTGCCTCGGGTAAAGGCGGGGTAGGTAAATCCACCGTTTCGGCCAACCTTGCCTGTGCGCTGGCGGCCGAGGGTCGTCGTGTCGGTCTATTGGACGCTGATGTTTATGGCCCGTCGCAGCCCCGGATGCTGGGTGTCTCGGGCCGTCCGGCCAGCCCCGATGGCAAGACGATCCTGCCGCTGCGCAATCACGGCGTCACCATGATGTCGATGGGTCTGATGACCAATGAAGGGCAAGCGGTTGTCTGGCGCGGCCCAATGCTGATGGGCGCGCTGCAACAGATGATGAGCCAGGTTCAGTGGGGCGCTTTGGACGTGCTGATCGTGGACTTGCCGCCAGGCACCGGTGACGTGCAACTGACGCTGAGCCAAAAGTTCAAGGTGGACGGTGCCATTGTTGTATCTACCCCGCAGGACGTGGCCTTGATCGATGCCCGCAAAGGGATCGACATGTTCAACCAGCTCAAGACTCCTATCGTCGGCATGATCGAAAACATGTCGACCCATATCTGCTCCAACTGCGGGCATGAGGAACACGTGTTCGGCCACGGCGGTGTGAAATCCGAGGCCGAAGCGCTGGGTGTTCCGCTGCTGGGCGAAATCCCCCTGCATCTGGATATCCGGGTCGCTGCGGACGGGGGCGCGCCCATCGTGGTCAGCAAACCCGACAGCCCGCAGGCTGAGGCATTCCGCAAAGTCGCCCGCGATATGATCGCCAAGGGTAACGCATGAACCAACCGGTCTTTCCGCCATTGCTGACGGGCCATCCTGTGCAGGGCGGGGAAGACCCGTTCGACCGCGCCCAAGCCATGGCCGCGCTGGGCTGCGACGCGGGGACGGTGGTTTACAACATTCAGGCCGACCGCTTGCGCGTTGCCATCGTTTTTGCGCCCGAGGTGCCTTTGCAGGACGCTATGGCGATGCTGCCTTTGTGCGCCGTGGGGTTTCAGAACGCGCTGGGTGCGCTGGCTCCGCCCGAGGTTGCCGTGCATTTGGGCTGGGATGGACTGATTTGCGTGAACGGGGCGAAGTGTGGAATGTTCCGCACCGCCGCCTCAGGCCGCGATCCCGGGCAAGAACCCGATTGGCTGGTGGTCAGTTGGGAACTGGCGTTGCTGCAAACCGGGGATGATCCGGGGAAAACGCCGGATGTCACCGCACTGTATGACGAAGGGTGCGCCGATGTCTCAGCAGCACAACTGGTTGAAAGCTGGTCGCGGCATATGCTGACCTGGCTCAATCGCTGGCAAGAGGACGGCAACGCCCCTTTGCACGGCGAATGGATGGGGCTGCTGCGCGGCGTCGGAGAGCCCTACGGACAGACGGGCGTGTTTCTGGGCACCGATGAGCGGTTCGGTATGCTGATCCGTGACGGCGATGAAACACGTTTACGCCCGCTGACCGAACTATTGGAGAACCAATGATGAAACTGGCCCGTGCGATCCATTTCGATGAAAGCGACATGAACGTGTTCCATTCCCCGGCGCGGACGGGGGAATGGTGCATATCAGGCGGGTTTGAATTCTCGAACTGGGGTGAGGCCGATCTGGAAGGTAAGTCGCGGCAGGCGTTTTCAAACGGTTGGTTGGGCGTCGAAACCTTTGGGCGCGTGACATTTGTCGCCGTGACCCAGATCGAACAGGCCGAGTTGGACCAGATCGTGCAAACTCTGGCCGAGCATTTTGTGCAATTCTACGGTGCGCCTTCAGTCGAAGCGGCCTTGGGTGTGGCAAAGGCCGAAATCGTCCATATGAGTGAGCTTTGCGAAGAACACGCCCCGAACACGCTGTTGACAGTCGCGCGCGAGTTGTCCGACACGGGTGTGCACGAAGCGTTCCGTATTATCACCCCACAGGAAACACAGCTTGAGGCGTTGGCCGTTCACGGCTCGCTTGATGAATGAAGGTTACAGCAGGTCCGCGAAGCCGCCGAACTGACCGCGTTTGAAAATCAGGCCTTTGCCTGTGCGATACATCACCTGTTCGACCTCACCAACCAAGATCAGGTGATCCCCGGCCTCGTGCTTGGCATGTAATTGGCAATCGAACCGGGCCAGACACTCGTTCAGTTGCGGTCTGCCTTTGTGATCCGTATCCCATTCCACGTGCGAGAAATCCAACCCATCACGCGCGAACTGCAGTGCCTGATCCTGCTGTTCCTGTGCCATCACGTGAATGGAATAGTGTTGGCAGGCATTAAAGGAATTAAACCGGAACGAGTCTTTTGCCAGGCACCAAAGCACCAGCGGTGGGTCCAGCGAGACCGATGAGAACGAATTGACGGTTATCGCACGCGGTCCGTTTTCGGTGTTCGTCGTGATGACGGTGACACCTGTGCCGAAACACCCCAGCGCTTCGCGAAAAGCGGTACTTTGGTCAGGAGTTGGGGTGAAGGTCTTTTCAGTCATAGTCCGCTCGTGCAGTGGCCGCGCATCAGGTGCCACGGTCTGCCGGAATTGTCCATGAAAAGCTGAATCTTGAGCGAATATTTTGACGTTCAGTTCAAGTCTTCCAGCAGGCGGCCATGCTGACGGGTTGCCTCGATGACTGCGCCAAAGGTTGTCATGCCACGGGCTTGCAGCATAGGCAGCATCTTGACCAGCGCTTGCGCTGTGGCGACAGCGTCGCCAAGGGCGGTGTGGCGCAGGTCGTGCGGAATGGCAATCTCTAACCTGTCACACAACGCATCCAGGGTGTGCTTGTCGCTGGCGCCGAACAGAACGGCAGATAGCAAAACGGTGTCGAGGATGGGGTGATCCCAGTCGACATCCATGCGTTTTGCATGGCGCCGCAGAAAGGCCATGTCGAAAGGCGCGTTATGGGCCACGATCACCGCATCCCGCGCGAATTGGTGGAACGTGCGCCCCGCCGCAGCAATATCCGGTGCGCCCTGAACCATGTGGTCGCTGATATGATGAACTTTGGTCGAAGCCGGCGGGATCGGCATGCCAGGATCAACCAACATATCAAACCGCTCGCCCTGAACGATGCGTCCATTCACAACCCTGACCGCGCCGATCTGTACGATTTCGTCCTTGTGCGGCAGTAGTCCCGTGGTTTCGGTGTCAAACACCACAAAACACAGATCGCGAAGAGCGAGAGATTCGAACTCGCCCGCGACCGCGCTGTTCAGCAAGTCAAAGTCGTATACCAGTGGGCGCGCAGCCTCGGGTGCGATATTAGCGGCGCTTTCGTCGAATATCAGCAGATAGCCGGGCGCGTCGCCCAGCGGCTTCATGCGGGCGGAATAGGTTTGCGCGCCGTCGATGCTGGTCAGGGTGCAATCGACCTCAAGCCCGGATTTTGACAGTTTCTCGTAGGCTTGTTGCAGTGGCACGGGCTGTAGGTATTCGTAAAGCGAGGCGTTCAAGCGGGGATGGGCGATTTGGGCCAGCACTCCGGCGGCCTGCCCATCGTACAGCACGATTTTGTGGGTGGGGCTGGCCAGCACCATCGCCACCGGAATCTCGGTCAGCAGGGCCGTCAGTCTTTGTTTTTCAGCAGACAGATGCGCAGTCTCAGCAGCCACGGCCTGAGCCACATCCATGGTCTTGCCTGACAGCTGATCCGCCAGCCCGGCGGCCGCTGGGGCAAGGTCGCCCAGATAACGCGCGGCCTGCATGTCCATATCCGTGCTGACGCCCGCATGTGCGCGGGCGCGCAGCTGGGCCGATAGACGTTCGATGGGCTTTGCCACGTTGTCGTCAAACAGCAGCCAGACGGCAATGATCAAGGCGATGAAGCCGAAACCCATAAGGATTTCAGCCAGGATAAAAGCACTTGCTAACGCAGGATCAGCGACACGCAGATAGCTTACCCAAAGTGCCACAGAGCTAACGGCCAGCGCGCCCACTGCCATCAAGCAGAAGAACAGAAAAATTCGGACGCGCAGGCTAAGCCGGGTCAGCATGTTACACTCCGCAGGTGGCCTCGACGATGGGGTCCTCGGCGTTGACGGTCAGCCAGTCGGCATTGAGCAATTGGCCGTCGTCACCGAACTCGGCTCCATCGGCCAGGCTGGCACGGCTGTTGGTGGCGCAGTCGACGGCCACCGGCAGTTTCGAGATCGGGGACCAGCGACCAAAGAAATACATGTCCACAAGGCGTTGATCCGGCACCTGCTCGTTGGTGCGGACCGAGGCGGTGTCGATCGCGGCAAAGCGATTGACGAACGGCACGGCATAGGTCCACGGGCGATAAAAGGCCCGGCTTTCGACCTCTTGCACGATTTCCATTTCTTCCGGCAGCGTTTCAGTGGTTCGGTCGTACCAGGAATACTCGCTGGCGATGGTCATGCCGATCATACCCAACCCAGCCGCGACCGGAGCGGCCCAGCGGGGCAGGCGGCCACCCGTCAGTTTGTTCACTCCCATCACCACACCTGCAAAGGCGATCCCTGCAAAGATGGTGCCGATCAGTTCCAGAAACATGTTCTTCTCCTGGTTTAACGCTTTTGCGCCCGTTTGGGTCTGCCTAGTTCAGCATACCTTTGCCATGGCCCACCGCCGACTGCATTGTTTTTACGACGACAAAGGCGTCTCGCAGATGACTTCGCTCAAAGTCAGACAAAGTCGATGGTGGAAGATAGTTGTCGGGGTTTTTGCCGGATTTGACCAGCCTCACCTGATGTTCCAGCCGTGTTTCAGCGATCAAGTCATAGGCGTCCAGAATATCCCGCGCGCCCGAAGGGCTAAGAACCTGGGCCGCTTCGGCGGCTTTCAAGCGGGCGCGGGTGTTGGCCTCGGGCAACTGACCCTGAAGGCTGTAGATGCGGGCCAGATCAACCACCGGCACAACGCCGTTATGTTTCAGATCAAGCGTATTGCGATGTTCGCCCGAACGGATGGTGGCAAAACCTCGTAACAGGCCGAGCGGGGGCGTGTGCTTTAATGAATTGGAAATCATGTGCGCCACGAAGATCGAATTCGCGTTGGCTGCAGCCAGTGTGTCGGCTTGCAGATCCTCGAACAGTTCGAACGCGCCGCCGATGGGGCGCAGGTCGAACATGACCGAGGCCAGCATTTGCGCCTCGGGGTTCGGTTTGGCGATCCAGCCGTTGAAATATTCCCGCCATACCCGCACCGGCTGACACCAGCGGGGGTTAGTCGCCATCATGTCGCCCGGGCAATAGAAATACCCGCAAGTGTCCAACCCGTCCGAAACATATTTTGCCAGTTCGCTGAAATAGGCCATGTCGCCGTCAGACATGTTGTCGTCCAGCATCAGGCAATTGTCCTGATCCGATACGCCGGTCTGCTCTTGCCGCCCTTGCGAACCACAGGCTAGCCACAGATAGGGCACGGGCGGCGGGCCTAATTTCTTTTCTGCCAGCGCCAGCAGACGGCGGGTCACAGTATCGGCGATGTCGGTGATCAGACGGGTAACGATCTCATGCCGGTTACCGCTGGCCACCAGCTGCACCAGAAGTTGAGGAATTTCAGCCGTGACCAGTGCCATTTCACCCGCAGAGTTGGCATGAGCGATCCGCCGAACCAGTTCGGCCGAGTTTACGGCCTGATAGTGGGTCAGATCGGTCTGCGTGACGATACCGACCAGCTTGCCGCCTTCACAGATCGGGATATGGCCGATCCCGCGCTCCATCATCACATGCAACACGTCCGATCCGATATCGGAGGGTGAAAGAGTGATGGGATCATGTGTCATGATCGCTGAAACGGGTGTTGTTTCGGGCATGTTGTCCGCCACGTATTTTCCGGCTACGTCCCGCAGCGTTGCGATGCCCAGCAGCGTGTCGTCTTGGGTCACGCACAGAGACGAGATATGGCGATCGCGCATCACCTGAGCGGCTTTTTGAACTTGCATGTCCGGAGGACAGGTGGCCGGGTTGTGGGCCATCAAAACGTCAATCGCGCTGGTGGCCAAGCTTTGCGGACCGGCACGTTCCCCGCGCGTACGGTTGAAGAAGTTGGCGACAACATCATGGCCGTCGATCAGCCCGCGCACCACGTTGGGGGGCAGAACCATCAGAACGGACGGCGTATGCGTATGTGCATGGGTTGCAGCTTTGCCGTCCTTCAGAAGACCACGTTCCCCAAAGGAATTGCGCAGTCCCAGATGCGAAACGACAGCGCCGTTTTCATCCGTGATCTCAACCTGTCCTTCATAGATTACAAATATGCCGGGTAGGGTGTTGCCCAGCTCATACACGGGAAACCCTTCATCGACCTCCCACACCTCGATCTGGTTGGCCAGATCGTCCAGCGTGTCAGGCGGCAAGGCGTCATAGGGGTGTACGGATTTCAGAAACCGGGTGATCTGGTCATGGGACAGGGGCATCAGACAATCCTGGGCTTCCATTTGAAAAATCCCGCCCGGTGGAATGCCGGGCGGGAACAGTAGGTCGAAAGACGCGGCACACGGGTGTTATCCATATGCCGCATCATGCTCATTTATTCTGAGCTGCGCCAGCGCCACGGGGAATGCGAACGCTTTCGACCAATTCCACGATCTCCTGCGGGGTCTCTTTGGTCATACCAGCGACCACGTAGGCGACACCGAAGTTGATCATCGCACCGATTGCACCGAACGAGGTCGACTTGATCGGACCCAGCAGCGGATCAGCATCGGTGAACGAGTTGGTGCCCGGAATGAACAGCCAGCCCTTGTGCAGGAAGATGTAGACCAGGGTCACGGTCAGACCTGCCAGCATACCAGCAACCGCGCCGGTGTTGTTGATGCGGGTCGAGAAGATCCCCATCATCAGCGCCGGGAAGATCGAGGCTGCCGCGAGACCGAAGGCCAAGGCCACAGTTTGCGCTGCAAAGCCCGGTGGGTTCAGACCCAGATAGGTTGCAACAACGATGGCCACGGCCATTGCGATCCGCGCCGCCAGAAGCTCTCCTTTTTCCGAGATCTGCGGGTTGATCGCGCCTTTGACAAGGTCGTGGGACACAGCCGACGAGATCGCCAGCAACAGACCCGCAGCGGTCGACAGAGCAGCCGCAAGACCACCGGCAGCGACCAGACCGATCACCCAACCTGGCAGGTTGGCGATCTCGGGGTTGGCCAAAACCAGGATGTCGCGGTTGAACTTGGTCAACTCGTTACCAACCCAGCCTTTTTCTTCGGCAAGCACCTGCATGTCTGCATTCTGATCGTTGTAGTACTGGATTTTACCGTCGCCGTTCTTGTCTTCCCAATCCAGCAGCCCGGTTTTCTGCCATGTCTGCATCCAGTCATAACGCGGATCCGTGTCGATTTCCTCGACCGAAACGGCACCACCTTCGATGCCACCATTGGGCCACATCATGTCGGTGATGTTCAGGCGGGCCATTGCACCAACCGCAGGGGCGGTCAGATACAGCAGCGCGATGAAGACCAGCGTCCAGCCAGCCGACCAACGGGCGTCAGCCACGCGAGGCACGGTGAAGAAGCGCATGATCACGTGCGGCAGACCAGCAGTACCGATCATCAGCGACAGCGTGAACAACACCATGTTCAACGTGTTCGAATGGTGCGCTGTGTAGTCGGCAAAGCCCAGCTCGGTCACGATTGCGTCCAGCTTGGTCAGCAGAGGCTCACCACTGGCGGTATCACTGAAAAGACCCAGCGCCGGAATCGGCGTGCCGGTCAGCTGCAGCGAGATAAAGATTGCCGGGATGGTATAGGCTGTGATCAGCACGCAGTACTGAGCGACCTGAGTATAGGTCACACCCTTCATCCCTCCGAACACCGCGTAAGCAAACACGACACAGGCACCGATCAGCAGACCGGATGTGTTGGACACCTCGAGGAAGCGGCCAAAGGCCACGCCAACGCCGGTCATCTGACCGATTACGTAAGTCACAGAGGCCACGATCAGACAGATCACCGCAACGATACGTGCGGTCTGGCTGTAGAAGCGGTCGCCGATGAATTCCGATACGGTGTATTTGCCGAACTTACGTAGGTAAGGAGCAAGCAGCAGTGCCAGCAGCACGTACCCACCGGTCCAACCCATCAGGAAGGTCGAGTTGTCATAGCCGGTAAAGGCAATCAGACCCGCCATCGAGATGAACGAAGCCGCCGACATCCAGTCGGCCGCTGTTGCCATACCGTTGGTGACCGGGTGAACGCCGCGACCGGCGGCGTAGAATTCCGATGTGGAACCCGCCCGGGCCCAGATCGCGATGCCGATGTACAGCGCAAAGGACGCGCCGACAAACAGCAGGTTGATAGTAAACTGGTCCATGGGGTTTACTCCTCATCCACGCCGTATTCGGCGTCCAGCTTGTTCATGCGCCAGGCGTAGTTGAAGATCAGCACCAGAAAGACCAGGATTGATCCCTGCTGAGCGAACCAAAAGCCCAGATCGGTGCCGCCAACGGCGATACCAGACAGCAGCGGACGCAGCAGAATGCCGAATCCAAAAGACACCAGCGCCCAGATCACGAGGCTGATGTAGATGAGACGCAGGTTGGCCTGCCAATAGCCCTTGTCGGCCTCGGCAGCCTGCGCGGAGTTTGTTGATTGATCCGCCATTGCGGGTTCCTCCTTCGCTTCCTCGTTGGGCGGCCCGTGCCCAACTCCTCCAGTGACTTGGGCCGCTTCTCGATTGTGCCTGGCACCAGCATGATGTCAGGCAAGACTCCTCTGGTCCGCCAAGGCGGGTCCATTGAAGTATTCTCTTGTTGGATCAAAGCCTTGGGGGGCTTTTCTCCTCCCCTTAACTCATCGCGCCACCCACGATATCCTTGAGGTCGCTCGCGATGTCTTCGATCTTGCCCATTGCGTTGGTGCGTTGCAGAACGCCGTGGGTTTCATAATAGGTGATCAGCGGCGCGGTTTGGGCGTGATAGGCAGCAAGGCGCGAGGCAACAGTTTCGGCGTTGTCGTCGGCGCGGCGTTTGAACTCGGTATGGCCGCATTTGTCGCATTTGCCCTCGACCGCGGGGACCTTGAACGTGTCATGAAACCCTTCACCACAGCCTGCGCAGGTATAACGGCCCGAGATGCGGGTGACCATTTCGGCGTCCTCGACCTCAAGGCTGATTGCGGCGCTGATTTTCTGGCCGTTCTCCGACAGCAAACCGTCCAGCGCCTCGGCCTGCACGGTCGTACGCGGGAAGCCGTCCAGAATGACGCCTTTGGCGCAGTCCGGTTCATCCAGCCGATCGCGCAAGATAGCGATGACGATCTCGTCGCTGACCAGATCGCCAGCTTCCATAACGGCCTTTGCAGCAAGTCCGGCCTCGGTCTCGGCGGCAACGGCGGCGCGCAACAGGTCGCCGGTGCTGAGTTGTATAAGCCCGAACGTGTCTTCGAGCATCCGCGCCTGCGTGCCCTTCCCGGCGCCCGGAGGGCCGAGAAGGATCAGAACGGCGGGGGTGGTGGTCGTGGCAGCGTCCATCACATCCTCACTTACTTGCGCGGTTTTCGATCAGATCTTCGACCACCGACGGATCGGCCAAGGTCGAAGTATCACCCAGCGAGCCAAAGTCGTTTTCGGCGATTTTGCGCAGGATACGGCGCATGATTTTGCCGGAACGGGTCTTGGGCAGGCCGGGGGCCCATTGGATCACATCGGGGCTGGCAATCGGGCCAATTTCTGTGCGAACCCAAGTGCGCAGCTCTTTCAGAAGCTCATCCGAAGGCTCGCGATCGTTCATCAGAGTGACATAGCAATAAATGCCTTGCCCTTTGATATCATGGGGATAACCGACAACAGCAGCTTCGGCCACGGCGGCGTGCGCCACCAGCGCGCTTTCTACCTCGGCCGTACCCATACGGTGGCCCGAGACGTTGATCACGTCATCGACGCGGCCAGTGATCCAGTAGTCGCCATCCTCATCCCGGCGGCAACCGTCGCCCGTGAAGTAATAGCCTTTGTAGTCGGCAAAATAGGTTTTCTCGAACCGCTCGTGATCGCCCCAGACGGTGCGCATCTGTCCGGGCCAGCTGTCTTTGATGCACAGCACACCCTCGACCCCGTTTCCTGTGATTTCGACACCCGATTGCGGGTCAAGAACGACAGGCTGAATTCCAAAGAACGGCTTCATCGCCGAGCCGGGCTTCATCGCATGTGCGCCGGGCAGGGGGGTCATCAGGTGACCGCCGGTTTCGGTCTGCCACCATGTGTCGACGATGGGGCAATTGCCCTGGCCGACAACCTCGTTATACCAGTTCCACGCTTCGGGGTTGATCGGTTCACCCACGGTGCCCAGCACTTTCAGATCGCTCAGATCGTGCTTTTCGACCCATTCGGTACCCTGACCCATCAATGCGCGGATCGCCGTGGGGGCGGTATAGAACTGGTTTACCTTGTGCTTGGCGCAGACTTCCCAAAAACGGCCAGCGTCGGGGTAGGTCGGCACGCCTTCGAACATCAGGGTCGTCGCACCATTGGCCAGCGGGCCATAGACGATATAGCTGTGGCCGGTGACCCAGCCTACGTCTGCGGTACACCAATAGATGTCGCCATCGTGGTAATCGAAGGTGATCTGATGCGTCATGGCTGCGTAGACCAGATAGCCACCAGTGGTATGCACCACGCCTTTGGGCTGACCGGTTGATCCGGAAGTATACAGGATGAACAAAGGGTCTTCGGCGTTCATCTCGGCGGGCGCGCAATAGTCATCCGCTTCAAGCGCCATTTCGTTGTAATCGAAATCGCGGCCGTCAACCCATGTGGTCTGGCCGCCGGTGCGCTTGACCACCAGACATTTCACGGTGTCTTTACAGTGCAGCAGAGCGGCATCCGCATTGGACTTAAGAGGGGTCTTGCGACCGCCGCGCGGGGCCTCATCCGCCGTGATAACCACCTTGGCATCGCAGCCGTTGATCCGCGCTGCCAGCGCGTCGGGCGAAAAGCCCGCGAATACGATGGAATGGATCGCGCCAATACGCGCACAGGCCAGCATCGCATAGGCTGCCTCGGGGATCATCGGCAGATAGATCACCACCCGGTCACCTTTGCGAACGCCCAGAGATTCCAGAATATTGGCCATTCGGCAGGTGCGGCGGTGCAGCTCGGCATAGGTTATGTGCTGGGCGTCGTCGTTCGGGTCATCCGGCTCCCAGATGATCGCGGTCTGGTCGCCGCGTGTTTTCAGATGGCGATCCAGACAGTTGGCTGCCACATTCAGTGTGCCGTCGGCATACCAGTTTATTCCAACCGAGCCGAAATCATAGCTGACATCTTTGACTTGTGTATACGGTTTGATCCAATCTACTCGCTTGCCTTGCTCATCCCAGAACGCCACAGGATTTTCGATCGAGGCGTTGTACATCTGGGTGTATGCGTCGGCATCGACATGGGCGCGGGCAACGGTTTCTGCGGATGGCGGATAGACCTTGGCATCTGCTTGAGCAGCGGTTGTCATTCTGAGGCTCCTCCCTCTGGACTTTATTTCACTGGGCCAAATCTTGCCCGCGGAACGGGCGATGTCGACCCGTTTCCTCCCCACGTCAAATAATAAGCGAAAATGAAAACAATTAAATAAATTACCGATATCTTTAGATTTGTTTGTAAAGAAATTTTGTTAGTGTGCAAATAATAGTAAATAAAACCACTATGAATTTCAAAAAAATAAATAAAACCAAAATAGTAAGTGTCATGAAATTTTTGATTGGTGGATGCAGATGATCAACCGTAATTTTTGAATCTTGGATACACCTATTGGTTGTTAGCGCTGTCTTCTGGTGCTTGGTGAATTTGTCCGGGGTTGGCACACATCAATGTTGGCGCTAGCTTTGATCGCAAGCGCTTGGAGAAGAAGCGCAACAAAGGGAGAATTCATGATGAAAAAGATGTTGAGCGGCGCGGCCGTCGCCGCCTTGGGTGTTGCATTCGTCTCAGAGGCTGCTGCAACCGAATGGAATGCCTCGGTTTGGGGCAAGCGGCGCGCCTTTACTGAACATGTCGAAAAGTTGGCCGAACTGGTTGGCGAAAAGACGGGTGGCGAGTTCACCATCAACGTCAGCTACGGTGGCCTGTCAAAGCCCAAGGAAAATCTGGACGGCATTGAAATCGGTGCTTTTGAAATGGCTCAATTCTGCGCCGGGTATCACCGCGACAAGAACCGAGCGATCACCGTGCTTGAGCTGCCGTTTTTGGGCGTGAACAATCTTGACGAAGAAGTGGCTGTCAGCCACGCGGTCTACGATCACCCGGCCGTTAAGGATGAGATGGCGCAGTGGAACGCGCGCATCATCATGACCTCACCAATGCCGCAGTACAATCTGGTCGGTACTGGTGATCCGCGCGACGAATTGGCGGATTTTGACGGGATGCGTGTACGTGCCACTGGTGGCCTGGGGCAGGCGTTCGAGGCTGTGGGCGGTGTGCCGACCTCTGTCCCAGCAACAGAAGCGTTCAACGCGATGGAATCAGGTGTTGTCGACACGGTTGCCTTTGCCCAACACGCTCACCTGTCTTTCGGCACCATCAATGAAGCCGACTGGTGGACCGCTAACCTGAACCCCGGCACGGTCAACTGCCCGGTGGTGGTGAATATCGAAGCCTATGAAGCGCTGCCTGCGGAGCACAAGGAGGCGCTGAACAGTTCGATCGACGAGGCGATTGATCATTACCTTGCGAACTACGGCGGGCTGCTTGAGCAGTGGGATAGCGTTTTGTCTGAGAAGGGCGTTGAAAAAGTTGAGATCGACGATGCCGTTCTTGAAGAATTCCGTGCTAAGGCAGCCGATCCGATCCGTGAACAGTGGATTGCGGATATGTCAGCACAGGGTCTGCCAGCGCAGGACCTCTATGATCTGGTTCAAGCTACGCTGAAGCAACAGCGCGGCGGAAACTGAGTTCCTTTTCCGGGTGCCTGACCGGGCACCCGGACACTCATCAAAAAACAGGGGATCACCGGAATGGCAGGACAAGCCACGGTGCTTGAGGACGGCAGTCGGCTCAGTTGGCTGGATCGTCAGCTCTTGAGGTTAGAGCAGTTTTTGGCATTGATCAGCGGGCTTACCGTTTTTGGCCTTATGGTGCTTGCGGTGGTTTCGGTCAGTGGCCGCAACGCGATTAACGCGCCTTTGCCCGGTTATGTGGACTGGATCGAACAGGCCATGCCGCTGATTGCTTTCCTTGGAATCTCATACGTGCAGCGCGAAGGCGGTCATATCCGAATGGATATCGTAATCGCGCGTCTGCACGGGCGGGCTTTGTGGCTGTTCGAACTGATCTCGGTAGTTTTGATCCTTGTGCTTATGCTGGCACTGGTCTGGGGAAGCTGGTCCCATTTCGACCGCTCTTTCGATTTTGGTGCACCGCTGTGGAGCCGTGACAGTTCAATTGACATTGGCATTCCGCTTTGGCCCGCCAAGCTGCTGGCGCCAGTGGCGTTTTCGGTCCTGTGCGCGCGGCTGATGTTGCAGGTCTGGGGATATGGGCGTGCTTTTTTGCTGGGGCTCGAACATCCGGTGGCCGTGCCGTTGATTCAGGATGCTGCGGCGCAGGCCGCTGCCGAGGCTGAGCAATTCGAAGGGCAGGACTAACGCATGGACACAATAGATATTGGTCTGTGGGTTACAGGTGGCCTGCTTGTATTGGTCGTCACAGGGATGCGGGTCGCCTTTGCCGCTGGGCTTGCCGGGTTGGTCGGGCTGGTGTGGATCTTCTGGGCCAAATTCGGATATGACCCCGACCGGTTTGGCAAAGCCTTAACAGTTGCGGTGAAAACGGCCGGGCAGGTGCCGCATTCCAAGGTGGCCGCCCATACGCTCAGCCTGATCCCAACCTTTATCCTGATCGGATACTTGGCCTATTACGCGGGCCTGACCAAGGCATTGTTCGAGGCGGCCAAACGCTGGGTGGCGTGGGTGCCGGGTGGGCTGGCAGTTTCGACCGTGTTCGCGACAGCCGGGTTTGCCGCCGTGTCGGGCGCGTCGGTCGCCACATCCGCGGTTTTCGCCCGCATCGCCATCCCCGAGATGCTGAAAGTCGGTTACAACAAGCAATTCGCTGCTGGGGTCGTTGCTGCCGGGGGTACGCTGGCCTCGTTGATCCCGCCTTCGGCCATTCTTGTGATCTATGCCATCATCGTTGAACAGGACGTGGGTAAGCTACTGTTGGCCGGGTTCATCCCGGGGGCGTTTTCGGCAGTTATCTATGGGCTGCTTATTGTGGGAATAGCGGTGATTTTCAAAACCGTTGGGCCTCCGGTCACGGGGTTTACATGGAAACAGCGCTTTGCGTCCTTGCCCGGTGCCTTGCCGATTGTGGCTGTGATCCTGATCATTATCTGCTTTGTCTATAACCCGTTCGGAGAAAAGGCCTGGGGCACGCCAACCGAGGGTGGTGCCATCGGTGCCTTCATTGTCTTCTGTTTTGCCCTGTTCCACGGCATGCGCTGGACCGAGCTGAAATCCGCGTTGCTTGAAACCGCCAAACTGACCGCGATGATCTTTTCGATCATCTGGGGCGTGCTGATCTACGTGCGGTTCCTTGGTTTCGCCGACCTGCCGGGCGCGTTTTCGGACTGGATCACCTCGCTTGAGATGTCGCCGATGCTGATCCTGATTTGCATCCTGCTGGCCTATGCGGTGTTGGGCATGTTCATGGATGCCATCGGAATGCTGCTGCTGACGCTACCGGTCGTGTACCCGGCCGTCATGGCTCTGAACGGTGGGGAAGCCGTCAGCGCCGCTGAAAGCGCCTTTGGCATGTCGGGGCCGATGTGTGCGATCTGGTTCGGTATTCTGGTTGTGAAAATGGCCGAATTCTGCCTGATCACGCCGCCGATTGGCCTGAACTGCTTTGTCGTCGCTGGCGTGCGCCCGGACCTGAGCGTTCAAGACGTCTTCAAAGGCGTGACACCGTTCTTCATCGCCGACGCGATTACCATCGCGTTGCTTGTGGCGTTCCCGGCCATCGTCCTCTACCTGCCGTCACTGGCCGGATAGAAAAAGCCCCCGGTGATGAACCGGGGGCGAGGTAATGCCATTTGCGGGTTCTTTAGCTTGCCCGCATCAGCATTCCAAACAGGTCGCGCGGATCATCAGGATCGGCCAGCATGTCCAAAGGTTCAAAGAAATCAGTGTCCTTGATCGCGGACTTGATGTAGCGGAGGGTCGAGAAATCCTCGATCGCAAAGCCGACGCTGTCGAACAGAGTGATTTGACGATCATCGCTGCGCCCTTTGGCCTGGCCGGTCATGACCTGCCACATTTCGGTCACCGGATGGGTGTCGTCCAGCGCCTGAATCTCACCTTCGATACGGGTCTGCTCGGGGTATTCCACGAAGATTTCCGACCGCAACAAGATATCACGATGCAATTCGGTTTTGCCGGGACAGTCACCGCCGATGGCGTTGATGTGAACGCCGGGGCCGACCATGTTGTCAGTCAGGATCGTGGCGTATTTCTTGTCGGCGGTGCAGGTCGTGATGATGTGTGCGCCTTCGATGGCCTCTTCGGCGGTTTTGCAGGGCACAACTGTCAGACCCTTGCCTTGAAGGTTCGCGGCACATTTCGTGGTGGCATTCGGATCGGTGTCATACAAACGAACCGTATCAATCCCGCACATGGCCTTGAAAGCCAGGCACTGGAACTCTGATTGCGCGCCGTTGCCGATCATGGCCATAACCGACGAAGACTTCGGTGCCAGGTAACTGCCCACTAGTGCCGAGGTTGCGGCTGTACGCAGGGCGGTCAGCATCGTCATCTCGGTCAGCAGGGTGGGATAGCCGGTGTAGACATCAGCCAGCAGGCCAAAAGCGGTCACGGTCTGCAGCCCTTCGGAGGTGTTCTTGGGGTGACCGTTCACGTATTTGAATCCGTAGGCCTCACCATCCGATGTGGGCATCAATTCGATCACGCCATGCGGTGAGTGGGCCGGGATGCGTGGGGTTTTGTCGAAGCTCTCCCAACGCTTGAAATCGGATTCGATCTGGGCCGCGATTTGGGTGATCATCTTCTCAAGCCCGACGTGATGCACCAGACGCATCATGTTGTCGACGGATACAAAGGGCACAAGCGCCTTTTCAGATGGTTGCATTGGGGTCTCCTATCGACGGGACAGGTGGATGCCTGCAATCATACAGCGCACGGATCCACCGGCAGTTTCAATTGTGGGAACCGACAGCGGCAGCGGCGTTGCGCTGGCTTCGATTGTTGCGAGTTGATCCGGGGTCAGGGCGGCAAGCGCCCGGCTCGACAGCGCCAAAACCAGGCCATCCCGACCGCTGAGTTCGATGGCGTTGCCCGCAAATTCGGCGATCTGTTCGTGGGTCAGGTCAATGACCGTACGACCGGATTCTTCCAACCGGGCTTTTACGGTCGCGCGCCGTTCCGGATCGGTGATCATTTCCAGACAAATCAGTGCATATTCGCTGCCGATGCCCATCAGAACATTGGTGTGATAGACATCTCGCCCTTCGGCATCATGTGCTTCGAAAACAATAGGCTCATAATTGAAATGAGTGCAGAAGCGCTCCAACAAAACGGGATCGGCACGGTTGGATTTGACTGTGTAAGCGACGCGGCCAACGTGGTCCAGAACCATCGCTCCGGTGCCTTCCAGCGCCAGTTTGTCCTGCTCAAGCCCGGAATAGTCAATCACGTCCTGAACACGGTATTCCTGTTTCAGCATCTCAATGACGTCCGCGCGGCGTTCCCGCCTGCGCGACGGTACAAACATCGGATAGATCGCCACATGCCCGCCGGGATGGGTCGAGAACCAATTGTTTGGAAATACGCTGTCGGGTGTGTCGAGGTCCCCGTGATCGTCGAAGACATGAACCTTTACACCCGCATCGCGCAGCAATGCGACCGCCTGATCATGTTCATCACGCGCCTGAGCAGAGGTGGCCGCGGCCGAGCGGTTGGCCAAAGTCTGGAACGCATTGTCGTCGCGCGTCTCAGGGTTAGAAGCAAACGCGTGGGGCCGGATCATCACGACGGCAGGGGGGGCTTGCAGAGAGTGCATCAGAAGCTCCGTGTTGGGCGGTCAAAAATGCGGCGGCCCAGCAAGGAGGCGGCCAGATCGACCATCAGTTTTGCGGTACGGCCGCGTTCGTCCAGAAACGGATTCAGCTCGACCAGGTCCAAAGAGCAGACATGGCCGCTTTCGTGCAGCAACTCCATCACCAGATGCGCCTCGCGTTCGGTCGCGCCGCCGGGGACGGTGGTGCCGACGGCAGGGGCGATCGAGGGATCAAGAAAGTCGACATCCAGCGAGACATGCAGGATGCCATTCTCCGCCCGGACCCGATCAAGAAACGCGTTCAATGGGGCTTTGATTCCGTGTTCGTCAATGCTGCGCATATCGGCCAGCATGGCGTGATCTTCCTCAAGCCGTGCGCGCTCGGCAGGATCGACTGAGCGCAAGCCAATCATGCCCACGCGATCTGTTGGAACCGGTGAGGGTACGGTTGGGAAATTATCAAAACCCGCCTGGCCGGTGAAATAGGCGACAGGAGTACCGTGCAGGTTGCCGCTGCCAGTGCTGTCGGGGGTGTGAAAGTCGCTATGGGCATCCAGCCAAAGCACGAACAGAGGGCGTCCGATCTGCTGGGCATGGGCGGCCATCCCTGCAACAGTTCCCATCGACAGCGCGTGGTCGCCGCCCATAAAGATCGGCAGACCCTTGGGGGCAGTTTCCTGCGCCGCACGGCTTAGCGCGTTGGTCCAGCCGATAACCTCGGGCAGGGCGAACAGATGTGTGTCCTCAGCCACATCCGTGCTGTCCGGGTGGACATCGCCAATGTCTGAAACCTGATGACCCAGATTGGCCAAAGCCTGATCCAGACCGGCCACTCGATAGGCGTCAGGCCCCATACGGCAGCCCTGACGACGCTTGCCAGCGTCCATCGGGGCGCCGACCAATATTACGTGTTTGTTGTCCATATGTTTGTTTAGTTCCGCAGGGTGGGTTGCGAAAAGAGAGCAAAATGTTCAAAATGAAACCTCAATAAGCGAAATGAGAAATGACTATGGACGATTTGGACAGTAGGTTGCTGAATGCGCTGCACCGGGACGCGCGGGCCTCGCTGTCTGAACTGGCCGAGACGCTGGGCGTCACCCGCACCACGGTGCGCAGCCGCCTGCAGCGTCTGAAACAATCGGGTGAGATTGTGGGCTTTACCGTCCTGACCCGTTTGGATGTGGCGGAAAGCCCGGTGCGGGGCCTTATGATGCTTGAGATCGAAGGCCGCGGGACCGAACGCACGATGGCCAGAATCGCGGCCCTGCGCCAAGTGCGCGCCGTGCATACGACCAACGGCAGTTGGGATCTGATTGCCGAGATCGGCACCGAAACTTTGGCGGAACTGGACGAGGTCTTGTTTCAGATCCGGCGGATGGAGGGGATAACGCGGTCCGAGACCAATCTGTTGCTGTCCACGCGTAAAGGGCGGGTCTGATCCCTTGTAGTGCTTTGACGTTCAAGGAAATTGTGCCAATGTTGCCCTGCGTCGCCGATCCACGCACAGGATCGTTGCAGTGCCTCAGAGCCGGGGGGAACCATGACCACGCAGGAGACTGACAAAGAGCTTTGGGCCGTTCGTCTGGCCGAGCGGGTTACCGGGTTCCTTGAAAAGCCCGCGGTCAGAATTGCGGTTCCGATCCTGGTGACGTTGATTGCGCTGGTCGTACTGCACGAACTGTCCCAGCACGTGAAATGGGCCGATGTTCAGGTGGATGTGGCAAATACATCCTGGAAACTGATGTTCATCGCCCTGTGCTGGACCTGTTTCAGCTTTTTGTCCTTGTCCATGTACGACGTGCTGGCCGTGCAAAGCGTGGCGGACGGAGAGGTTCCCCTGACCGTAGCTGGCATGGCCGGAGCCAGTGGTTATGCCGTATCGAACTGCCTTGGCTTTTCCTACATTACCGGAACGGCGATCCGCTATCGCATCTACGCCTCGCTTGGGTTGGACCTAAGCCGGGTTGCCGGGGTCATCGCGACCTCTTGGATCGCGTTCTGGTCCGGGCTGGTGCTGTTGCTGGGCATACTGCTTACCCTGCATCCCGATGGTATTTCAAATGTTCTGCCGATCAGCGACACGACTGAAACCATAATCGGTCTGTGCCTGTTGGCCGCGTTGGTGGCCTTGTTCCTCTGGCTCGCGCGGGGCGGGCGCAAGTTGGCCTATGGCGGATTTGGGTTTAACCTGCCTGGCGGCAAACTGGCAGGCTTGCTAACGCTGGCCGCGATCGGGGACCTGTTTGGCGCTTCGATGGTGCTTTATACCCTGATGCCCGATGACCTTGGGGTCGGCTACCCCTATTTCTTCACGATCTTTATTGGGGCTATTGCCGTTGGGATCGTAAGTCACGCGCCGGGCGGCATTGGCGCGTTCGAGGCGACATTGATCGCAGGTTTGGGTGCCTCTGGCCGGTCTGACGTAATCGCGGCCTTGCTGCTGTATCGTCTGGTCTACACATTTCTGCCTTTTGTCATTGCCAGCGTGTCGATTGCTGTGGCCTCGGCGCTGACGCATCGCCACCATATCAGTGGCGCGGCCACGTGGGTCTATCGCGCGATCCGGCCGATTGTGCCGATGGTTGCCGCAGGCGTGACGGCGGTTGCCGGGATCATCCTGTTGGTGTCCGGGGCCTTACCGTCCAGCAGTCAAAGCCTTGGTGTTTTGCGAGATTTTCTGCCTTTGTCCTTTGTCGAAGCCTCACATCTGGCAGGCAGTGCAATAGGTGTTCTTCTGATCCTGATTTCGCGCGGTTTGTTTCGCAAACTTTATCGTGCCTGGATCGTGGCGATGTTGCTGATGGTAGCCGGTTTCGTTGCCTCGTTGACCAAGGGGTTGGATACGCACGAGGCGATCGGCATGCTGGCCTCAATCGCGGTGCTGGCCACATTCCGGGGTGCGTTTTACCGAGTCAGCGGCGCGTCGATTTTTCGGCTGAACATCCCGTGGCTGGTCAGCGTAGTGGCCCTGTTGGCGGTCATTTTCTGGATCGGGCTGTTTGCCTATTCGCATGTCGAATACCAGAACGCCCTGTGGTGGGATTTCGCGTGGAGCGGCGACGCCTCACGGTTCCTGCGTTCCAGCTTGGTGGTAGCGGTCATACTCGGTGTGGTGGCTGTGAACTCACTCTTCGGGCGGGAAATCCCTGAACCGGTACGCACAGAAATACCGCCTGCCGTCGAACGGTTGGCATTGGAAAGCGAAGATACCGAAGCGCAGATTTCACTGACCGGTGACAAGCAGTTTCTGATCGCGCCCGATGAATCCGCGTTTCTTGCTTATGCCGACACCGGCAACGCTCTAATCACCAAGGGAGAGCCGGTTGGCGATGAAAAAGCCGGTCAACAACTGATCTGGCAGCTGCGCGAAATGGCGGATCGCGAGGGCAAGCTCTGTGCGTTTTACAGCGTTTCTACCAAATATCTGCCAACCTTTCTGGATCTGGGTCTGTCCATCTTGAAAATCGGTGAGGTCGCGCGGGTGCCGCTGCAAGATTTCTCGCTGGATGGCAAATCCCGCAAACGGTTCCGCCAGGCCAAGAACCGGGCCGAGCGTGAAGGGTATGTGTTCGAGATCATCCCAAAGGAAGAACTGACCCCGGTCCTGCCGGAGCTACGCAAAATTTCTGACGACTGGCTCGAGCATAAAGCGGGTGAGGAAAAGGGATTTGCCCTAGGCGGGTTCGACGATGGCTACCTGTCCTATTTCGATTTTGCTGTGCTGCGAAATGGGGACACAGGCAAGATCGTGGCTTTTGCCAATCTGTTCCAAGGCGGCCATAAATCTGAACTGTCGCTGGATTTGATGCGCTACGAACCTGACGGCTCGAACTTCATTATGGACGCGCTGTTTGCCGAGATGATGTCATGGGGGGCAGAGCAGGGGTTCCACTGGTTCTCGCTGGGCGCGGCGCCGTTTTCGGGGATCGAGAACCGGCAACTGGCTTCGTTCTGGAACCGTGTCGGCGGGTTCGTCTATGAGCATGGCGAACAGTTTTATCACTTTGAAGGATTGCGATCCTTCAAGCAGAAGTTCGACCCGGAATGGAGCCCGAATTATCTGGCCAGCCCAGGCGGTTTTGCAGCGCCGCGCATCCTGTATGAAGTGAACATCCTGATTTCCGGCGGGCTGCGCGGATTGACCAAATAGCGATTAGTTGAGGCTTGCCCGCGTCGGGTCTTGTTGCAGTAGGTCGCCCCAATCGGTGCGGTATGCCATCTCGGCCAGCACGGTTTCAGGCAGGAATTCCTGATTTTGGCGAATCTGCCAGCCGCCGCCCAGCCCCTTGTACACGGCAACCAGATTGCTCGAGACCTGTTGCCGCGCCTCGATCAGATTGGCCTGCGACCGCAGCAACGCGGTCTGAGTGTTCAGGATGCGGGAATAATCGGCAATACCGTCGCGATATTGATCCACCGCAATCTGGGCGGCCTTGCGCGACGCTGTGACGCTGTTTTCGTAAAAGCCCACCTGCTTGCGCGATTGGGCATAGGCGACCATCGCGCTTTCCACCTCGGAATAGGCGGTTAGAACAGTGTTTTGGTAGTTGGCGATCAGCGCTTGATAAGCCGCGTCTTGCGCACGGACGTTGTTCTTGATCCGGCCGTAGTTCAGCACGTTCCAGACCACACCTGCATTGGCCAGACTGGTCGTGCTGGCTGCGGAAAACAAATCCCGCCCGCCCGAGGCTTGTAGGCCGATGGACCCAGACAGAATGAATTGCGGGTACAGATCAGCCATCGCAATGCCGACCTCGGCCGATTGCGTTGCCGCCGCCAACTCGGCCGCGCGGACATCGGGACGGCGACGCAGCAGCTCGGCCGGAACACCCACGGCTACATTCGACCGGGCTGAAGGGATGCGCCCCGAATTACCCAGCAGACTGGTCATGCGCGAGGGCGTTGCCCCCAGCAACACAGCTAGCGCATTCTTGGCCTGTTGCAGATCGCTTTCAATTTCGGGGACCAGCGCCTTGGTGTTGTTCAGCAGGGCAGTGGATTCCTGCACGTCCAGCTCGGTCGTCACACCGTTGTCAAAGCGCAATTGCGTCAGATCAGCAGACGCCTGTTGCAGCTGAATGTTCTCACGCGCGACCGCCAGAGATTCCTGCAAAGCGCGGATATTTACGTACAGGGCGGCGACATCGCCGGTCAGCGTCACCAGTGCGTCGTCGTAATTTGCCACCTGCAGCGCCAGATTGGACCGCGCCGCCTGAACGCCGCGCCTTTGCTGACCCCAGACGTCCAGCTCCCATTGCGCATCGAACCCGACCTGAGATGTCGAAAACTCGGTATCTAAGGGGATGATCCGATTTACATCCGAAATCGGCCCAAGATTGTCACTGATTTGGCGCCGCTCGATTGATCCGCCGATGGCTTGCGATTGCGGATACAGCTCGCCGAACGCAATCCCCAACTGCGCGCGAGCCTGCAGGACACGGGCACCTGCCACCTGTAGATCAAGGTTTTGGGCATAAGCCTCGGCCACCAGTTTGTTCAGGATGGGGTCGTTAAACGTCTCCCACCATTTCACCACCGGCGCGCTGCGCGAGGTTAGGCCGCTGGGTCCGGCGCTGGGGCTGTTCACCTCGATCCATTCTTTCACGACCGGAGAGTTCGGGCGCACGAAATCCGGGCCAACTGGCGTGCAGCCGACCAGCAGGGCCGCGCATAGGGCGGTGCCGATCAATCTGCGGTGAAGTCTGGCCCGGGTCATGTCATGTGTCCTCAGATATCCAGTGGTCGGATGAAGTTGGCGAAGGAATACAGGCGGATATTGATGCGGCGCAGGAATTCAAAGCTTTTGCCCTGACCGGTGTAGATGGCGACCGCCGCGTGGCCGCCGGCGGGAAATGTGTGACTGTCTGGGATGTCGACCGAGATCTGCACCGCGATGCGACCCGGCAGTTTTGGAAACTCAAAGCCGGGCAGGCGGCCTGAGGGCAGGTACTGACCTTGACGCGTAGCCCACCAGATTGCTTCGACCTTGCCGGTTAGAATCTCGCCGGGATAAAGGTCCAGCGCGACTTCTACCTCCTGACCGGGCTCGACAAATTTCAGGTTCTGCTGGCGATAGGTGGCCAGAATGTAAGGGTTGTCCTTGGTCACGAAACTGGCAATTGCACCCAGCCGGATATCGCCAACTACCAGACCGGGACGCGCCTGTTGCGAGACGATCATACCGTCTTCGGGTGCATAGATCGTCGTGTTATCAAGAAAATACTGGGCTTTTTCTAGCTGTGCCTGCGCCTGAAGGATGCCGGTATTGACCCCGTCAATCTGGGAATCCAGCGCCAGTTGAGCCTTTTCGAGATTGGCCTCGGCCTCTTTGACCTGTGCCTGATCCTCGGTGACCTGCTCATCCCAGCGATCCAGTTCGTCCTGCCTTGCGCCACCAGCGGGCACGAGGTTCTCGTACCGCGCCTGTTGGGTCAGGGCGTAAGCGAGCTGCGCATTTGCGCGCTCGATGGCCTCGGACGCCGCGATCACGTCCTGTTCCAGGATTTTGGCATTCTGCTCGGCGGCCACCAGCTGCGCGGTTGCCTCTTCAACTTCCAAAGCGAATACCGTGTCGTCAAAGCGATAGAGGGGATCGCCCTTTTTCACCTCGGTATTCGGCTCGACCAGCACCTCGGTCAGGATCGTCGGTTCAGTCAATCGCGGCACGATTTGGATGGTCGAACGCACCACGTGGCTGTCGAGCGAAAACGGTTGAAAAAAGCGCAGTGCGACAAGGAAAATCAGCAGCAGATGCGCGCCGACCCAGAATGAAACGACACCCCAGGTGATGTTGAACTTCAGTAACTTCGCTTTGAAGAAAATGAACCAGACGAAAATGATGTAGAACAGCGTAATGCCGAGGGCGACAAACATATTCTGTGACTTCCTTTGGCCTTAGCTTTTCTGCGTCTCGTCAGGGTCTAGCGGATCGCTGTATTCTTCGTTCACCGTTCCGCCCAACCGCTTGATTTCCTTGCGGATCGCATCTTTTTCGTCATCGGGTGTGCGCCGAATGTCGACTGTGACGCCATCGTGGAAGGCCCACATAAAGGCATGCACCCACGGCACAACAGCCAGAAAACCCATCCACCCCATGATCTTGACGGCTTCGGCATGGGGGTGATTGCGTTTGATCGCGATCCGCCCCGGTAACCCCATGATGAACAGGATCAGCGCCATCACAGCCGCAAGAAGCAGGATCAATGCCACGAAAGTCAGGTAGTCATAGTAGCCAAGTGGCTGCCCCAATAGTCCCATGCTCGTGCCTCCTTTTGGGCAGGTTGTCCTATCCTCAGCCGTCGGTGCCCAGTTCGTCAATCAATTTGTAGCTGGTGGGTGGGTCTGCGCAGATTCCAGGCCCGCATTCCACCAGTGTCGAGACCGCATTCAGCGCCGCCAGCCCCAGCATGATAAAGAATGCGCTTTTGGCCAGTACGCTGCCACCAAAACGCGGCTGTTGGGTGTTTTCGGCGTATTGCCGGTCAAACAGCAGCATACAGGCCGTACCCAGCAAGATCAGGAAAAAGCAGATCGCGGACCAGGTATAATAGTGCAACCCCAGAACCGGTGACCCATAGTGACCTGTGCCCGGTACGATATGCAGCAGAATCTGGCGTACGGCGACGCTGCCGCCGAACAGCGCCGCAAGCAGCATGATCGCATAGTGCTGCGGCCGCGCTCCGTACAGCAGGTTCAGGCCTAGACCAACGCCCACGGCCACCAGTCCAACCCTTTGCAACAGGCACAGAGGGCAGGGCAGTTCATCGAGTTTAAGCTGGTAGAAATAGGCCAGCACCAACACCAGACTGACAGCCAGCATACCAAGAGCGTTGAGATTGCGTGAAAGTTCCGGTGTCATCGCGGCCCCCTTACAATTGGATCGTCAGTTGGCTGGTGGCATGGAATTTCAGCCAATACACACTCAACGCCAGCGTGAAAAAGAACAGCACATTGGCCGCTGTTGTCCGATTAAAGTAATTCAGTCCCATCGTGGCTGTAAGTAACGCAAATAAAAGCGCTATCATGGCTCGGTTCTCCCCTCCCGTGCGACGATTGCAATATGGGGGAGTGTGTCAGGTGAATTTGGTTCTGGCAAGAAGTCGCGAAGGAAATTCCCGTTTAATGCGAATTACTTGGGGTCAGGCGCACAGCTTTAATTGTGTTCGCCATTCGGAACATTTCTTGGTCAGAGAATTGGGAAGGGCTTTGTCGGTATAGAACACATCGACATCGGACAATGAGGCAATTCGGGCGGGGGCTGAACGTTGGAATTTGGAGTGATCGGCCACCACGCAGGTTCGGCGGGCTTGGGCAATGATGGTCTGACTGACCCGGACTTCTTGAAAGTCAAAATCCATCAGATCACCTTCGGCATCCAACGCCGAACATCCGATGATGGCATAGTCGAACTTGAACTGTTCGATGGTAGCAATCGTCAGGTTGCCGACCAGTCCCCCATCCGAACGGCGCAGCACACCGCCCGCCACAACAATCTGACAGTTTGGGTTGTCGACCAGAATATTGGCGACGTTCATGTTATTGGTCACCACCATCAAGTCTTTGTGGTTCAGTAATTGCCGGGCAACAGCCTCGGTCGAGGTGCCGATGTTCAGGAACACAGATGCGCCATCGGGAATATCCTGCGCGCAAAGTTGCGCGATGCTCGTCTTGGCGTCTGCGTGAAGCGCCCGGCGATCCTCATACCCGATATTCGACACCCCCGAACGAAGGACAGCACCACCATGCACGCGGTCCAGTTTGCCCATGTCAGCAAGTTCCGAAAGATCGCGGCGGATGGTCTGAACCGTCACATCAAACCGCAGCGCCAGGTCTTCGACCATCACGCGGCCATCTTGTTTAGCGATGTTCAGAATGTCTGACTGGCGAAAGGAAAGGGACACGGTTGGCTCCAATTATGATGTGTTCGTTTTTGTTCTGTTTCCGTTGAATTGCAATAATGTGCTGGGCGAATGCACAAAAAAGCAAGTATTTTGTGGCAAAACGAACAAAAACGAAAACAAACATTGACGAAGCGCGGGCCTGTACGGTTAATGAGCGCGCGTTTTCGGCAAACGGGAATCATCCAGATATGGAACAGTCAGACGACCAGATCTCAGACCTTTTTATCATTGGCGGCGGCATCAATGGATGCGGCATCGCACGCGATGCAGCGGGGCGCGGGCTGTCGGTGACTCTGGCCGAGATGAACGATCTGGCCTCGGCAACCTCGTCGGCGTCGACCAAACTGTTTCACGGCGGATTGCGGTACCTGGAGTTCTTTGAATTCCGCCTTGTCCGCGAGGCCCTGATCGAACGTGAAACCTTGCTGCAGGCGATGCCGCATATCAGCTGGCCGATGCGATTTGTGCTGCCGTACCACGCAGACATGCGGTTCGATTCCGAAACGCCGACCTCGCGCCTGTTAAGCACCGTGATGCCTTGGATGAAGGGTCGTCGTCCGGCCTGGCTGATCCGGTTGGGGTTGTTCATGTACGACCATCTGGGTGGGCGTAAAATTCTACCGGGCACGGCGTCTCTGAACCTGAAAACAGCACCCGAAGGGCGACCGCTGCAGGACAAGTTTGAGACCGCCTATGAGTATTCCGATTGCTGGGTCGAGGATTCGCGCCTTGTCGTTCTCAACGCCCGCGATGCCGCGGCACGCGGTGCTAATATTATGGTTCGCACCGAGGTTCTGGCGGCGAAGCGCGTAGACGACCTATGGGAGGTGACGGTTCGGGACCGCGACAGTGACGAGACACGCGTGATCAAGGCTAGAATGCTGATCAATGCTGGTGGTCCCTGGGTTGGGGATATCATTCAATCGAAAATCCACGTGAATTCGCGCGAGGGCGTCCGGTTGGTGCGGGGCAGTCATATCGTGACCCGCAGGCTGTTTGACCACGACAAGTGTTACTTTTTTCAGGGCGAGGATGGGCGCATCATTTTCGCCATCCCGTACGAGCGTGATTTCACCTTGATCGGCACGACAGATCAGGATCATCCGAATCCATCTGAATCTCCGGTGTGTACCGAGGCGGAACAGGAATATCTGTGCGCGTTTGCGACCAAATATTTCAAGACGCCAGTGACGCGAGATGAAATCGTCTGGACATACTCAGGTGTCCGCCCGCTGTACGATGACGGTGCCAGTAGCGCCACCGCCGCGACTCGGGACTATACGTTGAAAGTGGACGCGCAAGGCGGGGCACCGGTGCTGAATGTCTTCGGCGGCAAGATCACAACCTACCGACGTCTGGCCGAGAGTGCGTTGGAGAAAGCAGCCGAGCATTTCCCGGACTTACCCGGTCCCTGGACGGCTGGTGTGGCTTTGCCTGGCGGAGATTTCCCTGTCGACGGGGTGCAAAATCTGGTGGCTGGGTTGGAAGCTGACTTTGGCTTTTTGGAGCGCGCCTGGGCCGAGCGTCTTGTGAGCGCCTACGGCACCGAGGCCAGGATCATTCTAGGGGATGCGAAATCCGCCCAAGACTTGGGAGAGGACTTTGGTGCCACACTGACTGCGCGCGAGTTGGAATGGCTGATGGATAAAGAATATGCCCGCACGGCCGAGGATGTCGTCTGGCGTCGAAACAAGCTGGGCTTGCGTCTGAGCGTTGAGCAGATCGCCCGGATACAGGATTGGATGGACCATCGCAGCGCTCAGGCTGCTGCCTAAGAAAAAGCCCCGCCGATTTGGCGGGGCTTTTATTATTACGCTGTTTCTTCCGAGGGACCGGGGTCGTTCTTGGTGCCCTTGATCCATTCCCTGAGACTCTGCATCAGGGCATAGAGAACCGGCACCAGAATGACACCAACCAGCGTGGCTGCCAGCATCCCGCCAAAGACGGCAACACCGATCGCTTTCTGGCTGGCCGCACCCGCACCACTCGCTGCTAGCAGCGGTACAACGCCCAGCAGGAAGGACAGGGCGGTCATCATCACCGCGCGAAAACGCTGATAGGCTGCCTCGGCGGCGGCATCCCGGATCGAAAGGCCATTTGCCCGTTGCTCCATCGCGAACTCAACGATCAGAATGCCGTTTTTCGATGCCAACCCCACAAGCATGATCATCCCGATCTGTGTGTAGAGGTTGATATCACTGCCCACGATGGCCACGGCGGCCACCGCCCCGAACAGGGCCACAATCACCGACAGCAGAATCGACACCGGCATCGACCAGCTTTCGTATTGCCCCACAAGGAACAGATAGCCAAACAAGATCGCCAGCCCCAGGATCACAATCACCAGACTGCCCGAGGCCAACTGCTGTTGCGCTGTACCAGTCCATTCGAACGCGTATCCCGGGGGCAGGGCGGTTGCCGATTCCTCGGTCATCACGTTTATCGCATCACCAGTGGATAGACCCGGCGCAGGCACAGCTGTAACGGTCGCCGACCGGAACAGGTTGTGCCGTTTAAGCAGCACTGGTCCCAGCACGTTTTCCACGTCGATCAGCGTGCCCAGTGGCACCATCTCACCTTGTTCCGAGCGGACATAGAGGTTCGAGATATCTTCGACATTGTCGCGATAGCTGCCATCGGCCTGGATCATCACGCGATACACCCGTCCGAACAGGTTGAAGTCGTTGACGTAGTACGACCCCAACTGCGCCTGCATGGTCTGGAACACTTCGGCCACGGACACTTGCAGTGTTTTGGCTTTTTCGCGATCTAGATCGACGAACAACTGCGGCACGTTTGCGCGGAAGGTCGTATAGGACTGCCCGATTTCGGGCCGCTGGTTCGCCGCGTATACGAACGACCCCACGGCTGAGGCCAGATCCTGCGGTGTTCCGCCCCCGGTTTGTTGCACCTCCATCTCGACACCGGCCGAATTGCCAAGGCCCTGAATAGGCGGCGGGTTAAAGGCCACGATCGAGGCGGCGGATTCCCCATACGCAATCGCCAGAACCTTTTGCAGAATAGCATCTGCACTCAGGTCATCGTCCTGACGATCATCCCAGTTTTCGAGGTTCACAAAGATCGCCGCGCCATTTGTGGTGGTGCCATTCAGGATCGAAAATCCGTTGATCAGAACGGTACTTGAAACGCCAGGAATCTGCTGAATCTGATCATCCACACGGGCCGAGACGACCTCGGTCCGTTCCAGCGTTGCCGCGTCTGGCAGCTGAATGTCGACGAACAGGTAACCGTTATCCTCAAGCGGCAGGAAGCCGCTGGATGTGTTGGACATGATGGTCCCGGTGCCCATCGCCAGCGCAACGATAACGCCCAGACCGACGACCGGTAGGATCAACAGTTTGCGCACGATGGCGACATAGCCGTTGCGAATTGTGCCGATGAAGCGTTCAAACACGGCCAGCAACCCCTTGGGTGGCCCCGATCGCGCCTTCAGAACAAGGCCGCACAAGGCTGGCGACAGGGTCAGCGCGTTGATCGAGGAAATCACAACGGCGGTTGAGATGGTCACCGCGAACTGTGAATACAGCCGCCCCGAGATACCGGGCATGAAAGTCACCGGTACGAACACGGCCAGCAGAACCAGCGTGGTAGCAATAACCGGGCCGGTGATCTGTCCCATGGCCTTTCGGGTTGCTTCGGCCGGGGGCAAGCCTTCGTCCGCGATGATCCGTTCGACGTTTTCAACCACAACAATCGCGTCATCCACCACGATGCCGATGGCCAGAACCAACGCAAACAGCGAGATCGTGTTCAGTGACATTCCGAACAGCAGCAAAAACGCGAACGTACCGATCAGAGAGACCGGGATCGCAACAGCCGGGATGATCGTCGCCCGCCAACTGCCCAGAAAGACAAACACAACCGAGATTACCAACGTGAACGTCAAGATCAGGGTCGTCACCACGTCGTTCAGTGATTGCTCGACAAAGTCGGTGGTGTTGAATGGAACGTCATATTCCACATCGTTAGGGAAGCTGCGAGACAGCCGCTGCAATTCGGCCTCGACACGTTCAGAAACCGCCAGCGCGTTTGCGCCAGGGGCCTGATATATGCCAATGACGGTGGCCGGAACGCTATCGAAATAGCCAGACGCCGCATAGTATTCTGCACCCAGTTCCACCCGTGCGATATCTTTGACCCGCACGATAGATCCTGCATCGCCGGTGCGGATGACAATTTCGCCGAATTCCTCGGCCGAAGTCAGGCGGCCCTTGGTCTTGATCGTATACTGAAATGTCTGCCCCTCGGGCACTGGTGGGGCACCGATCGAACCTGCCGATACTTCGACGTTCTGCTCGCGGATGGCGTTGATCACGTCGCCCGGAGTAATGGACAACGCGGCCATTTGATCCGGGTCCATCCAGATCCGCATGGCGTATTCCAGATTGGTCAGAACGTCCGCCTTACCAACGCCCTGAACGCGCGCCAGTGCGTCTTTCAGGTTGATCGAGGCATAATTCGACAGAAACACGCTGTCATACGTTCCCTCGGGCGAGGTCAGCGTCACCAGCAGCAGCATGTTGGTGGACGCCTTCTGCGTCACCACACCCGAAGATGTCACTTCGGCCGGTAGCGAGGACATCGCTTGTGCTACGCGGTTTTGCACGTTCACCGAGGCGATATCGGGATCGGTGCCGACCTCGAAGGTGACATTCAATGAATACGACCCGTTGTCGGCCGAGGTAGATGTCATGTAGATCATGTCATCCACACCGTTCACCTGCGCCTCGATGGGCGCGGCAACAGTGTTTTCAACGGTCTCGGCGTTGGCACCGGTATAGGTGGTGGTCACGCTGACCACGGGTGGCGTGATGTCCGGGAACTGGGCCACTGGCAGAACCAGATAGCCGATGGCGCCCATGATGGTCAGGACAAGCGAAATAACAAGCGCCAGCTTGGGCCGGCTGATGAACAGGGCTGAGAACATCTGTTACTCTCCCGGCTGCTCAGATGCCACGACGGCATCGACGGCAACCCCGGGACGAACCCTTTGCAGGCCCTCGACAATGACGCTTTCGCCTTCGCGCAGGCCGTCTTTGACGATCACAGCCGTTCCTTCATTGTCGCCGGTGGTGATATAACGCTGTTCGACCATTTGCTGGTCATTGACGACCAGAACGAATTCACCCCTTTGATCACGTTGCAGTGCGGCCTGTGGCACCAGAACCTCAAGAGTAGGTTGCAGGGCCTCGATCCGCACGTTCAGAAATGCACCGTCCACGATCAACCGGTCGGCGTTCGAGAATTCGGCACGCATCGTAATGGCACCGGTCAGAGGGTCGATCCGGTTGTCGACAAACACGATTTTGCCCGTTTCATCCAGTTCTGAGCCGTTTGGCAGATCTATATGAACATTCGGGCTTTTGTCGCTTTCGCTTAGGGATGCGGGGTTCTCACCCACGGTTTCAAGAACCGAGGTAAACTGCTTTTCATTCAGTGAAAAATTCACATAGATCGGCGCCTCGCTGACGATATTGACCAGCGGCGGGTTGTTCGGACCGACCACGTCACCGACGCTGATTGCAACCCGACCAATGCGCCCGTCAAACGGGGCGTGGATTTTGGTGTAGCTCAGATCAAGTTCGGCCTGCTGGATCGCGGCTTTGGCAGCTTTGACTTGTGCTTCGGCCACCAGTTCATTCGCGCGGGCGATATCGCGTTCGGATTCAGGGGTGGCGTCTCGTTCGTACAGCTCTTGTTTGCGGGCCAGCTCGACCTTGGCGAGTTCCAGATTGGCCTCGGCCTTGTCCAGGTCGGCGTTGCGTGCCTCTACCGTCGCCTCATAGAGGTCGGGTTCAATGGTGAACAGCAAATCGCCCTGTTTCACCAGCGCGCCGTCTTCGACATTCTGACTTTCCAGAAACCCGCTGACGCGCGCCACGATGTCGGCCTTGTTCAGGGCCTCGGCGCGGCCGATAAAGCTGGCCTCTTCGGTGATTTCCTCAGTATACGCAGCCGCGATCGAAACTTTGGGCGGCGGGGCGTCGCTTTGGTCTTGTGCTGTGGCTGTGTGTGCCATGCCCAGATAAACCAAGACAGCAAAGGCCTGGACCGGTCCGCTGTGACGGATATTCAAGTTCTTCAATGCAAGGGACATGGCAGGCGCCTCGTTCATTATAAGGATTTTGCGCCCGGGCAGGTTGGTCGCCCCGGCGAGTCGACTGAATTCAGGTCAGGATGACCGTTTTGGGATTATATCTCAAGCTTCTTGAATACGACGAACGGGCGGAGACTTGCGGGAATTTTCTCGTCAACAGGCCGACTTAGGCCGATTTGCCTGTGGTCGCATGGCTGGCTTCAGTTGAGACAACCGAAAACGGGGACCGTTTGGCCCCCGTTTCCAAATTCAGATGTTGCATCGGATCATTCGCGCGTGCCGGCGAACCGGTTTTCCCAATCTTCGCGCTGTTCGTCAGTGATTTTGGCGAACAGCACGTCTGGTACCGTAAAGGCATGCCCAGCGGGCAGTGCGTTCAGCGCAGCCGCGATATCGTCGGGCCAGCTGGTGTCCAGAGTATTCATCGCGCTCAGCATCCGGGCCGAGGTTTCGGGGATGAAAGGGGCGCTGAGAACGGCATACAGGCGGATCAGGTTCAAGCCCAGACGTACCTGAGCTGCGGCCTGTTCCGGATCTTCTTTGAAGGTTGACCAAGGGGCAGCGGCCTGTAGATATTCGTTGCCCGCGACCCAAATCGCCCGCAATTCCTGCGCGGATTTGCGAACCTCCATCGCCTCCATATGTCCTTCATAGGCCCGAACGCGTTTTGTGAGATCGTCAATCAGGGTCTTTTCACGTTCACCAAAACTACCGCCCTCTGGCACGGCCTCAGAGAATTTAGACCGGCAGAATTTGGTGATCCGGCTGACAAAGTTGCCCAGTACATCCGCAAGGTCTTTGTTCACAGATTGCTGGAAGTTCTCCCACGTGAACTCGCTGTCGCTGCTTTCGGGCGCATGGCTCAGCAGCCACCAGCGCCAGTAATCAGCGGGCAGAATCTCAAGCGCCTGATCCATGAAGACGCCGCGGCCCTGAGAGGTCGAGAACTGGCCGCCGTCATAGTTCAGGTAGTTGAACGATTTCAGGTGGTCGACCATCTTCCACGGCTCACCCGAACCCAGAATGGTGGCCGGGAAGGACAGCGTATGGAAGGGCACGTTGTCCTTGCCCATGAACTGCACATAGCGCACGTCATCCGCGCCCTTGTCGGTGCGCCACCAGCGCTGCCAATCGGCGTCGGCTTTGCCGTTTGCGTCGGCCCATTCCTTGGCGCAGGCGATGTATTCGATGGGCGCGTCGAACCAGACATAGAAGACTTTACCCTCCATCCCCGGCCAGTCCTGATCACCTTTCTTGACCGGTACGCCCCAATCCAGATCACGGGTGATGCCGCGATCTTGCAGACCGTCGCCATCGTGTAGCCATTTCTTGGCGATGGAGGTCGTCAGGATCGGCCAGTCGGTCTTGCTGTCAATCCAGGCGTCCAGTTGATCCTTCATGGCCGACTGACGCAGATACAGGTGCTTGGTTTCGCGCACCTCCAAATCGGTAGAACCGCTGATCGCACTGCGCGGCTCAATCAGGTCGGTCGGGTCCAGCTGCTTGGTGCAGTTTTCACACTGGTCGCCGCGCGCGCGCTCATAGCCGCAATTGGGGCAGGTGCCCTCGATATAACGGTCGGGCAGAAAGCGGCCATCGGCATTGGAATAAACCTGCTTTTCCGTGACTTCGCGGATCAGTCCGGCGTCATCCAGCTTACCTGCAAAATGCTGGGTCAGCTTCTTGTTCTGATCGCTGGACGAACGGCCAAAGTGATCGAAGCTCAGACCAAAGCGGTTGGCGATGTCGGCCTGAACGCCGTACATCTCGGCGCAATATTCGGCCACTGGTTTACCCGCCTTGGCGGCGGCCAGTTCGGCGGGGGTGCCGTGTTCATCCGTGGCGCACAGGAACATGACCTCATTTCCCCGGCCACGCTGATAACGCGCGTACAGATCGGCAGGCAATTGCGAGCCGATCAGATTGCCGAGGTGCTTGATCCCGTTGATGTAAGGGATCGCCGAGGTGATGAGAATCCGAGCCATTTTGCGTTTCCACGTATCTATCTGCGCGCCCGTCTACCTTATGTAACCGGCCAGCAAAACCCCGGGTTTCGCGCAGGGGCGATTTAAAACAACAACAACCCCGAAAATCCATCTGGCAGAGGAATGCGATTGCATCCGGCTGGTGGTCCACAATACCCCTAGGTTGAATAATGGAATCACGGCTACTTGAATTTGTGTTATCGCTACCTATCTAATGTATACAAAAGTATACACAAAATGAGGGCAGTCTACTGATGTTCGACTTTCTGCTTGAGGGTGCGTTTGTGCCCTTTACTCTGGCGCTTGCGCTTCTGTTCGGTCTTCTTGGGCTGGAACTGATCGCATTGGTTCTGGGCGGAAGTCTTATGGCAGGCGAGGCCGAGGTTGATCTGGATGTGGTTGACGGTCCCGATCTGGACATTGGTGATTTTGACCTGGATGTCGACGCAGATGTTGATCTGGGCGAATTCGAATTGGCCGAGGTTGAGGCGGACGCACCGGGCGCAGCCCCTTCGGGTCCGTTGGCGTGGCTTGGGATCGGCAAGGTGCCATTCATGATATGGCTGGCGGTTTTGCTGGCTGGATTCGGCCTGTCGGGAATTGGCCTGCAATTGGCGCTGCGCGATCTGCTGGGCTTTGACCTGCCAAGCTGGATGGCGGCACTTCCGGCCGGTGCCTTTGCCCTGTGGTTTGCGCGCGGCTTTGGTGGTGTCTTTGCCCGCTTGTTGCCGAAAACCGAGACCGAGGCAATGTCGGAACGCATGCTTGCACGCCGTCGTGGCTTGATCACGCAAGGAACGGCCTCGCGCGGGCGTCCGGCTGAGGTCCGCGTCACCGACCGTTTTGGAAACTCTCACTACCTTCGCGCGGAACCGCTGCAGGACAAGGATGCGCTGAAACAAGGCACCGAAGTGCTGGTTTTGCGTGACCGACGGCGTGACCGGTTCGTTCTGGTCGGCTTGTCAGACTAACAAAATTCAAACCCCAACCTGGAGGATTTAGCATGGAACTACCATTCCTGGCCGTCACAGTTGTGACCTTATTAGCAGTCGTTTTGTTCATCGGCCTTGTTCTTGGCCGTCTGTATCGCCGCGCGACCCGAGAGGTCAGTCTGGTGAAAACCGGGGCAGGTGGCAAGAAAGTCATCATGGATGGCGGCGTCATCATCGTACCGCTGCTGCACGAGGTCAGCCCGGTCAACATGAAGACCTTGCGCCTTGAAGTGCAGCGCAGCGGCGAGGCTGCTCTGATCACCAAGGACCGGATGCGTGTGGACGTTGGCGTGGAATTCTACGTCTCGGTCATGGCCACCGAAGAAGGTATTTCGCGCGCGGCTCAAACACTTGGTGGTCGCACTTTTGACGTCGAGCAACTGCGCGAGATGATCGAAGGTAAGCTGATCGACGGTCTGCGTGCTGTGGCCGCTCAAATGACCATGGACGGGCTGCACGAAAACCGCGCCGACTTTGTGCAAGAGGTGCAGAATGCGGTGTCTGAGGACTTGTTGAAAAACGGTCTGTCTTTGGAATCCGTCTCGCTGACCGCGCTGGACCAGACGCCGTTTGAGGCCTTGGACGAGAACAACGCGTTTAACGCGGTAGGTATGCGCAAACTGGCCGAGGTTATCGCCGTGTCCAAGAAAGAACGCGCGCAGATCGACGCTGAAGCTGAGGTTGAGGTCCGTCGTGCCGCGATGGAAGCGGAACGTCAGAAGCTGCTGATCGAGCAGGATGAAGCGCAGGCGCGGATCGAGCAGACGCAGAAGGTGGAAACCTTGCGCGTGGCACAAGAGGCTGAAATTGCGGCGCGAACCGAAGATTCGGTGCGTGAAACCGAACGCGCCCGGATTGCCCGTGAGGAAGCCATTCGTGCCGCCGAGATCGAGCGTGAGCGCAATATCCGTGATGCCGAAATTGCGAAAGAGCGGGAACTGGAAGTGGCTGAGCAAGAACGCCAGATCATCATCGCGCAGAAATCCGAAGAGGAAAGCCGCGCGCGTGCCTCTGCTGACTTGGCCCGTGCCGAGGCGACCAAGGCGACCGAAGCCGTGGCAACTGCTCGCGAGGTGGCCGAGGCCGAGCGTCAGAAGCAGATCGTACTGATCGAAGCCACGCGTGAAGCCGAACGTCAGGCCACCGCTATCCGTTTGGCCGCACAGGCCGAGAAAGAGGCCGCCGCCGACCGCGCCGAAGCCCGCCGCGAAGAAGCGCAGGCCGAAGCGGACGCGCTGAATATCCGCGCCGAGGCCAAGAAGAACGACATGCTGGCAGAAGCGGAAGGTAAGCGCGCGATTGTTGAGGCAGACAATGCCCTGTCGCCCGAACAGATCCGCATGAAGGTTGATCTGACCCGAATCGAAACCATGCCGTCGATCATCTCGGAAATGGTGAAGCCGGCTGAAAAGATCGACTCGATCAAGATCCATCAGGTCGGCGGCATCGGCGCTGCCAATGGAGGCGGGGTTGCAGATGGCGACAAGCCGGTGGTCAATCAGGCGCTGGATTCGATCATGGGTATGGCGGTGCAGATGCCCGCGCTCAAGAAGCTGGGTGAAGAACTTGGTTTGTCGATGGAGCAAGGCGTCGGTGGCGTTGTGAACGGCGCGCTGGAGCAGTCGGTTGAACCCGCCAAAGTGGCCGAGGTGGTGGAAGACGAAACACCGCCGACACAGCAATAACGGAATAAGGGGCCGGGATTTCCCGGCCCTTTAATCTTCGCGCGACTTTTTCAACAACCGCCCGATGGTGAACGAAGTGCGTGGGGCGTAAACATAGTTGGTCCGCTCGTCCGGTGTTGGGCGGGACCGCATCCGGGCCAGGCCAAACACGATCAAAACCAGATGCCCGGCTGCCACAAAGGCAAACAGGGCACTTGGACCGAATTGCTGGATCAGGGTGGACGAAATGTAGGGCGAAGCAATAGCCCCCAGCGCGTACCAGAACATCAAAGCGGCTGATAATTCGACCCGTTCCTCGGTGGTAGCAAAGTCATTTGCGTGCGCCGATGACACCGAGAAGATCGGGAAAGTTGTCAGGCCAAAAATGGCAGCGGCCAGCATGACGCCCAAGGTGCCGGTTCCGCTGGCGGCCATTGTTACGCCACAGCTAAGCACGGCAGCACCGGACAACCAGATCAGTACCCAGCGCCGGTCGAATTTGTCGGCCAACCATCCCAGCGGATATTGCGCCAGCGCCCCACCCAGAACAAATGAGGCCAGGAAGAACGCGATCTGATCCACGCCTAGTCCGACCTCTTGCCCATAAACCGGACCGACCATTCGGAACGAGGCTGAGCTGAGCGCCGCAACAATCACACCTGCCACAGCAAGGGGCGAACTGCGCCAGGCCAGTTTGGGCCGCAAGCGGGGGGCGTTAGGTGTGATCGGCTGACTGGCGCGGGTCAGGGTCAGCGGCAGCAGGGCGGCACAGCACAAAATCGCCAACAGGTTATAAGACACGTATGAGGCGGGCGGCAGCACGGCGATGATCAACTGTGCCCCCAGTGACGCCCCCATATCCACGAACCGATAGGTCCCCATTGCCCGGCCACGGGTTTCGTTGGTGACCTTGGCATTCAGCCAGGCCTCGATCACGGTATAGCAGCCCGCCACACAGGTGCCCGAAGCGATCCGCAATGCGGCCCATAGATAGGGGTTGTCGGTCAGGGTATGCCCGATCAACCCCATTGCACCCAAAGCCGTGCAGACCGCGAAGGCGCGAGAGTGGCCGACATTCCCCATCAGTCTCGGGGCCCACCAGCAACCAATGAAAAAGCCTAGGAAATGGGACGAGCCCAGCAGACCGATCTGCTCGGTCGTGAATTCCAGTGTAATGCCCGAGATGGCGTCCAGCGGCCCGACGCCACCTGTGGAAAGTTGCAGCAGAATGACTGAAAGAAAGAGGGCGGCAAAAGAAATGATCGTACGCATGATGGGGGCACCTTGGCGAATTTTGCCGGTGATGCGCGCGCCTAATCGACGCGGGGACGTCGTTTTTTGCCTATTCGGCTTTTTTGATTTCAGCCCGGATGTCTAGCCCGACGGTGTCCTGTACCAGATCGGCATAGCCGGACGCCCCATAGTCGTGACGGTTGAGCGAGCCGGTCAATTGGATCGAGAGCATATCCAGGATATTTGCGGCGCTGCCGGGCGGTCGGTGAAGGTTGGCTTGCAGGGTGATCGGGCGGGTGACACCGCGCAGGGTCAGGTCTCCGGTAACCTCTGCACCGCGCGAAATTCGACCGCCTTCTCCAAGCTGCACCTTGGTTGACGTAAAGTGAATGGTTGGAAAGTTCTCAACGTCCAGCACCCCGGCGCTCAGCATTGCGGTTCGGGCAAAGGGCAATCTGGTGCGGGCTTCAGCCGCGTTCAGGGTCACGCTGACGCGGCTGTTGATCAGATTGCTCAAGTCGATCTGAATATCCGCCGACTGGATTGGCATGGTACCGGATTGTGCAAGGCCCGACAGATCAAAGGTAAAGTCGACGGATGTGCCCTGTGACACCAGCTCGTATTGAGTAAGCGCAGCTTGGGCTGGACGCGCCATGGGCAAGGCGGCCAACCCGGCCAGAACGATGCGCCGGGACAGCAGGCTCATGCCAACGCCCCGTGCCCGCGAGGGCGCGAGCGGTGCAGCAGCACCAGCAGGATGGCGATGTTCAACCCGTTCCAAAGAAGGCCGTTGACGAAGGCCAACTGATAGCTTCCCGTCACGTCGTATATCCACCCGGACATCCACCCGCCCAAAGCCATACCCATGATGGTCATCATCAGGACGAACCCCACCCGTGCGCCGGCCTCTTTCGGGGGCATGTATTCGCGCACCACTAAGGCATAGCTGGGCACGATCCCACCCTGCGCCAGCCCGAACAGCATACTGATGACATAAAGCGAGACCATCCCGTCATAGGGCAGGAATAGAAACAGGGCGATGCATTGCAGTGTAGAACCGATAAGCAAGGTCCTGATTCCACCCAACTTGTCGGCGACCAACCCCGAAACGATCCGGCTGAGGACGCCACCCAACAGCATTAGTGACAACATCTCGGCCCCGACCGCAGGGCCATAGCCCAGTCCGACGCAATAGGACACGATATGAACTTGTGGCATGGACATGGCTACGCAACAGCCGATCCCGGCCAGACCCAGGATGTATTGAAGGGTGCGCGGAGGTATTCCAACGCTGCGCGTATTTATTTGAGCAGTAGCAGCTGCAGTACTGTGGGCTTCGTCCGGAACCTTACGACCTAGTAGTAAGGAAAGAGGTATAACAACGATCAGTGTCACGATGGCCAATGTCAGATAGACTTGCTGCCACCCTTCTCGGGCCAGAATTCCGGCCAGCAGGGTGGGCCAGATGGCCCCAGACAGGTAGTTTCCGCTGGCGACCAGCGCGACGGCGATCCCGCGTCGCCGCATGAACCAATGGGAAATGTCCGCGATCAAGGGGCCAAACCCGATGGATGCGCCCAAGCCCATCAATAGATGCGCCACCGAGAGCATCAACATGTTCGGGGCCAATGTCGCCAATAGATAGCTGACTGCACTTAGCACAGAAGCCCCGATCAGCGCTTTGGTCACGCCCAGCCGATCCACCAGTTGCCCCAGCCACATATTACCAAACGCAAAGCCGATCATGGCGAGCGTGTAGGGCATCGACACTTCGGCTCTTCCGGCGTTGAACTGTACCTCGATTGCGGGCATCACCACGACCACCGCCCACATACCGGCATTCGCCACCATGGCGATGCCAAGCGTGATCAGAAGGCGAAGCCAGGAATATCGGCTGTCATGGATTGGATGGCCCATGCTGGCACGCTAGGGCGGGGGTCCGGCTTTTGCCAGTCACAAGTTGCGTGAACTGCGTGATGTGTCACACCAAAACATCTTCGGCTTCGGTCCGGGTCAGATTCAGCCCGGCGCGCGGTTTGATCTGGGTGGCGTGCCAGCTGACCGGAGGCAGGGCGCGGGCGCGGCGGCGGGTCAGGGTCCAGCGGCGGGCCTCGCCCTGATGGTTCGCGGCCATGTGCCAGCGGGTCTCGACCCCCTGCGCGCCACCGTCGCCGGGCGTCAGCAGCAGCCCTAGCGGCGCCCGCCCCATCGTGCCACCCTGTTCAGCAGCCAGATGCATGCGCCGCACCGGCGTCAGCCCCGGTGCGCCCGGCAGGTCGCCGATGATCAGCGGAATGGCCCCGCTGCGCAGCGCCTCTTCCATGCACCACAGCAGGTCTTCGGCGCGGGTGGGGCGGACGAACAGGAACCGGGCAGGATCGGCAAAGGGCATCATCCCGTCCGGGTTCAATTGGCCGGACTCCCAAGCTGGAGAAATCCACAGCACCGGCCCCTGCGCCTGGCCGGCCAACCACATGGCAAAGCTGCGCCGGGCGGGGCCGCAGGCCTCATGCACGCGGGCCAGCTGCAGAGTGATCTGAGGGTGTAAGGTCAGCCCCGGCGCCTCACGCGCAGGTTTGCGGCCAAGAAGGTTTGTAGACATGCCCGCAGCTTAGCATGTTCTTATTTTGTTCTCAATTCGGAAATGCCGCCGCAGACCCTTTAACGAGACAGGATCAGACGGCCATCCGCGAACTGGATATTCGAAAAGCGATGCAGATAATCCATGCCCAGTAGCGATTGGCGCAAATCGCCTTCGTTGACCCAGGCCGAGACGTTGTGATCGGTGATCGGCCCCAACTCAAGGCTATCCAGCCGAACGGGTGCGGTGCGGACCTCTCCATTCGCGGTCGAGGCGCGGCCGAGATAGTTCAGTTGGTCAGGGTCAATACCAATGCGTCGGGCGTCCTGATCGCTCAGCACGATCTGGCTGGCACCGGTGTCGACAAGAAAGGTTATCGGCTCTCCGTTCACCACAACGGGCAGGTAATAATGTCCGTCACGTGCCCGAGGCACCGCGATCGTTTCGCCAGTGACAGTCATCTGCGGGGCAGGGCCAACGGTTGATCGGATGTCTTCCCACAGTCCGACAACGGCAATGGCACCGACGAAAATGAACACCCAGGCCATCGCCTGTTGCATGGTCTTGTTCAGAGACTGACGGTTCTGCGAGACGAACCACGCCACCACCGCCGCACCAAGCACGGCCAGATATACCAAACGTCCAATGCTGTCGCCGTCCATGCCGTACCCCTTACCACGCTCACTTTAATCTATATGGGGATTTACGACGCAAAACCAAAGGCTTTAAGCCCGTCCAAAATAAACTGAACCGACAACGCCGCCAGCAGCATGCCCAGCAGCCGGGTCAACACATTCAGCCCGGTTTTGCCCAATACACGTGCCACCGCCCCAGATGTCAGATACATCACAAAGACCATTGCCAACACGACCAGCATTACTCCGACGACCACGGCCAAGCCCTGAATACCGGGCTGCTGACCTGCCAGCAGGATCATTGTCGCAATCGAGCCGGGGCCAGCGATCAGTGGAATACCCAGCGGAAATACCGATGGATCCGGATGTTCCTCTTCCTCGGCACTGTTTTCCCGACGTTTGGTGCGGCGTTCAAACAGCATGTCGAGCGCGGTCAGAAACAACAGAACGCCCCCCGCGACGCGAAACGCTTCCATCGAGATGCCTACAAACCCCAGAAGGGCCTCACCGAAGGCAGCGAAGGCGGCCAAAATCACACCTGCTGTCAGACAGGCCCGGATCGCGATTGAGCGACGGGTGTGCCAGTCCATGCCCTGGGTCAACGCCACAAAGATAGGCGTTTGGGCCGGCGGGTCGAGGACCACGAAAAGCGTCGTGAACGCGGTGATAAGGAATGCGCTGTCTATCATGCTGCTGTTTCTGCCTGTTCAAGTCGTTCGGCGGCTGCCACCCACAAAGTCTCGGCCTTTTTCATGGCTTCAACCACTTCGGCAAATTTCCGGTTCCAGGTTTCCAGATCGTTGATGCGGTCGTCTTCGTACAATGCTGGATCTGCTAGTTTTGCGGACAGTTTCTCATGCATGTCCGTCAGCTTTTCAATCCGGTCCTCGCATTTGCGCAGTTCGGCGCGCAGGGCCTGCATCGTATCACGCGAAGGGCGTTTGGGTTTCGCCGCCTTGGGTTTCTCTTTGACCGGTTTGTCACGGGCCAGCAGCATGGCGCGATAAGCCTCAAGGTCTCCGTCAAAGGGTTTGACCGTTCCGTCCGAGACCAGCCAAAGTCGGTCAGCAACCAGTGACAGTAGATGCATATCGTGGCTGACCAGAACGACTGCGCCGGAGTATTCAGTCAGCGCCTCGACCAGCGCCTCGCGGCTTTCGATATCCAGGTGGTTGGTCGGTTCGTCCAGGATTAGCATATGAGGCGCGTCGATGGTTGCGATCAGCAGTGACAAGCGGGCCTTTTGACCGCCCGAAAGGCGCCCAACCAGCGTTTCCGCCTGATCCGCGTTCAGCCCGAACCCGGCCAGACGCGAGCGCCACTTGCCCGGTGCCTCATCTGGGCGCAGACGGCGCAGGTGGTCTAGCGGTGTTTCGTCCACATGAAGCTCATCCACCTGATGCTGTGCGAAATACCCGATGCGGAGTTTGTTGCTGCGGGTCATCTTCCCCGCCATCAGGGGCAGGCGGTCGGATAGCAGCTTGGATAGCGTCGATTTACCCTGACCGTTTTTACCTAACAACGCGATGCGGTCGTCCTGATCAATGCGCAAGTTCAGACGGCGCAGCACTTCGGTTTCGCCGTAGCCTGTCACACCGCCTTCGATCTGGATGATCGGGGGTGACAACTCTTCGGGCTCGGGGAAGGAAAACGCCCGCAAAGCGGCCTCTTGTGGGGTCGAGACCAGCTGGATGCGTTCGATCATCTTCAGGCGCGACTGGGCCTGAACGGCTTTCGATGCTTTGTACCGAAACCTGTCCACGAAGCTTTGCAGATGGGCTATGCGGGCCTTGGCCTTGGCGTTTTCCGATTCCGCTTGCGCCAACCGTTCCGCCCGGCGTTCGGCGAATTTGTCATATGGCACCGCGTAGTAGGTCAGCTTGCGGTCTTCCAGATGCAAGATCGAGCCCACCGCACGGTTCAGCAACCCGCGGTCGTGGCTGATGATGATCACCGTATGCGGATATCTCGCCAGATAGCTTTCCAGCCACAGTGCGCCTTCGAGGTCCAGATAGTTGGTCGGTTCGTCTAGCAGCAATAGGTCGGGCTGCGAAAACAACACCGCCGCCAGTGCCACACGCATCCGCCAACCGCCCGAGAAGTCGGAACAGGGGCGCAATTGATCTCCGTCATCGAATCCCAGACCCTTGAGGATCGAGGCCGCGCGGGATTCAGCAGACCACGCGTCGATATCCGCCAGCCGGGTCTGAATCTCGGCAATGCGCGCGGGGTCTTCGGCGCAGTCGGCCTCGGTCATCAGCGCGCTGCGTTCGGTGTCGGCGGCCAGTACCGTGTTGATCAGCGACACGTCGGACGAGGGGACCTCTTGCGCCACGCCGCCGATCCGTGCGCGTTTCGGCAACACGATATTGCCCGATTCCAGCGCCAACTCGCCCCGGATCAAGCGGAACAGAGTGGTCTTGCCAGTGCCGTTACGCCCCACCAGACCAACCTTGTGGCCATCGGGAATGGTGGCGCTGGCACCGTCAAACAGGGGGCGGCCTTCGACCGCATAGGTGATGTCTTCGATCCGTAACATGGGCCGCTCATAACAGAGCATGTCAGACGCCGCCAGCGGGTTGGCATGTTCATCGGTCAGCCTATGTGCTAGCGCTGGTCCGGTTGGATTTTGACGGTTTTAACATGCGCGCGGCTTCTTCGCCTCCCTCTCTGGTCACTTTGGTGTTCGCCACGGCGATTTCCGTGTTGACGTTGAATATGTTCCTGCCGTCGCTGGCCCGAATGGCCGGGGATTTTCAGGTCGACTATGCATTGGTGAACCTGTCGGTGGCCGGATATCTAGCGGTGTCTGCAGTATTGCAACTGATCATGGGGCCGCTGTCCGACCGATTTGGTCGCAGGCCCGTTTTGCTGATCTGTATGTCGGTCTTTGTTGTGGCCTCGGTTGGTTGCGTTTTGGCTGAATCAATCTGGGCCTTTCTGGGCTTTCGTCTGTTGCAGGCGGCTGTGGTTGCCGGGCCTGTGCTGTCGAGCGCCGCAATCCGGGACATGTACCCGCCGAACGAGGCCGCCAGCAAACTGGGCTATGTGGCCATGGCGATGGCGCTGGCCCCGATGCTTGGGCCAATGCTAGGCGGTGCGTTGGACGGCCTGTTCGGCTGGCGGGCAGGCTTTGTTCTGTACTCGGCGCTGGGAGCGGGGATGCTGCTGTTGTTGTGGGTCGATATGGGTGAGACCAATACCAACCGTTCTTCAACCTTCGCGGCGCAGTTGCGTGAATACCCCCACCTTTTTCGTGCTCGCCGGTTCTGGGGTTATGCCTTGTGTGCGTCCTTTTCGATCGGTGGGTTCTACAGTTTCATCACCGGAGCTCCATTGGTGGCGGCGGCATGGTTCGATCTAAGCCCCGCGATGTTGGGATTGGGGATCGGCATCATCACCGGTGGCTTCATGGTGGGGAATTTCATCACGGGTCGGATCGCCGCCAGAACACCACTGACAACCATGATCCTGATCGGACGCATCGTCGCGTCGACTGGGCCACTTTTGGGTCTTCTGCTGTTTCTTGCGGATCTGGGCTCGGTCTGGGTGTTTTTCGGGTCTGCCATTTTTGTTGGCTTTGGCAACGGATTGACCAACGCCAATGCCTCGGCCGGTCTGATGTCTGTCCGGCCCAAACTGGCAGGCAGCGCCGCTGGCTTGTCAGGTGCGATGATCGTGGCGCTTGGGGCGGTACTGACCTCGCTGACCGGGTTATGGGTCAGCCCCGACAACGGGCCGTTTCTGGTTTTGGGTATGATGTGGGCCTGCAGCTCTGCCGGACTGTTGGCCGTGGTTTATGTGCGCTGGGTTGACCGTCAGGACCCACTGCCCGAGACGATCTGAGCCGCTGCGCATCATAGTCCTTTTCATATCAGACAGACCGTGCTACGCGGCGCGCGATGGATTTCGGCGCGACCCCGCGCCTTATGTTAAGGAGAGGCCGACATGGCACTGGAACGCACATTCTCGATCATCAAACCTGATGCAACCCGCCGCAACCTGACTGGCAAGATCAACGCCAAGTTCGAAGAAGCCGGCCTGCGCATCGTTGCGCAAAAGCGCATCCACATGACCAAAGCTCAGGCTGGCAAGTTCTATGACGTGCATGCCGAGCGTCCGTTCTATGACGAACTGTGCGAATTCATGTCGTCGGCTCCGGTTGTTGTTCAGGTTCTGGAAGGCGAAGGCGCCATTGCAAAGAACCGCGAAGTCATGGGCGCAACCAACCCTGCAGACGCAGCCCCCGGCACCATCCGCGCCGAGTTTGCTGAATCGGTTGGTGAAAACTCGGTCCACGGTTCGGACGCTCCGGAAACTGCAGCGGTTGAAATCGCTTACTTCTTCTCGGGCATCGAACTGGTCGGCTAAGCGGCCGTCAAATCGGATTCTTGAGCCGCTCCCGTTTACGGGTGCGGCTCTTTTTATTTCGGCTTGAGGTCGTCGGCAGACACCCGCACACCGATTGCATCCAGATCCGAGATCATCTGGGTTTCAGGCATCGCGGTGACGCTGGCCTTAATGGCATCGAACCGCTGCCGCAGGGCCTTTTTCTCATCGCCCTTGCAATCGTTCCACGGGCGGCCCTGCAACCCCATGACCAGCACGTAATAGCCGATGAAATGCGGCTTGGTTCCTGTCTGCAAAAGCCGGGAATAGGCTTTATCGGGACCTAATTCGCGCAATTCCCGTGCCGAATGAATACCTGCACGGGCGCAGGCTTGTTCGTAAGCCGGGCCGAGGTTGCGGATTGAGGAGATAGGGTCGGACATGCGCTACTTCTAGCGGGGTGTTTAGGGGCTGTCGACCTGACGCACGGTCAGTAAGACATCAAGCTTGCCAGACGGAATAGTATGCGATTTCATGGCACCATGCTGTCATGAGGGTGCCGATGTTCAAGAACCGGGAGACCGCTAAGAGACACGGCAAGAACCCGCGCTGGCAGTTCGATGGCACGGCACTACGAAGCCTTGATGCCTTGAAAACGAGGCGCGGGTGATGGGGCGGAAACGCAGGGTGTTCGTCCTTTCAGGCAAGTTCGACCAGGACGAATTCTCAGGATTAGTTAAGGGGTTGACGATCGCGTTTGAACCGCCTTCCGCTGCCCGCTCCTTTGACCTGCTAGACAGCCATGATCAGTCGCTACGGGCCAAAGGGTGGTTATTGATCGAAACAGGCGGCTCGTTGCAGCTGCTGAACGACAGGGACTTTCTGTTTCAGGATGGCGGCGGCACAGGCATGTTCGTACAGGACTTGCCGGATGGACCTGTCCGCGCGGCGTTGAAAGATTTCCCAAAGTTGCGCGCGCTTATGTGTATCGGCTCTGGCACCATCAAAAGCAGCACCTTTGCCGTATTGGATGACCTGCAAAAGACACAAGTTCTCGGTCACGCCCTGACTTTGGGCACACACCAAGGGCAGGTGACGATCCTGACCGTTCAACCCCTGCGCGGGTATAAACGCGCCTTTCAAAAGGTCTGTTTGGCGTTAGAGGAATTGGCGGCTGGCGCGTCAGGTGCAGAGGTGGTCATGCAAGGCCTTTTTGCAGATTTCCCTGCCTACAATGCCAAACCCGATATCGAGTTGGGCAAACAGGAACCCTCGATCGAAGTGGCGGTGGATATCATCCGCACCTATCTGGAGGTCGCGCGCAAGAACGAGGCGGGAATTGTCGCGGATATAGACACGGAATTTTTGCATGATTATCGCGTCTCGCTCAGGCGCGTGCGGTCCGTGCTCAGCCTGTTCAAAGGCGTGTTTTCGCCAGATCAGACAAGCGCACTAAAACGCGAATTCTCGGACCTGATGGCGTCTACCGGGCGGGTGCGGGATTTGGATGTCTATCTTTTGGAAAAAGACTTTTACTTCAAATTGATACCGCCCAATCTTCATCCTGGTGCCGAGGCGATGTTTGCGCAGTTTAAGAAAGAACGTAACCGCGAACTTGCTGTGCTGAGTCGGCGTTTGCGCAGTGCCGCCTATGGCAGACAGATGAAGCAACTTCTAGCACTGTTTGCTGATACTAAACGGTTGGAAACCGGACCCAACGCCGAGCGCAAAGCTTATGACTATGCCCGTTCGTTGATCTGGAAACGCTACCGAAAAGTATGCAAGCTTGCCCGTGGGATTACCCCGAAAACTCCAGACGAGGCGGTGCATGAACTGCGGATAGATTGCAAGAAGCTGCGCTATCTGATGGAGTTCTTTGCGCCTTTGTTCGACAAGAGTGATTTCAAAACGCTCATTAAGCCATTGAAAAAAATGCAAGATAATTTGGGTTTGTTCAATGACTATTCGGTGCAACAAGAGGCGCTGCTTAATTTTGTTTCCACTCAAAGTGATGCCCGCAATCGGACAAGTGCGCCGCTTGCCATGGCCGCCGGAGGGCTGATCGCCGTACTCGATCAGCGCCAAAAAGCAGAGCGTGACCATGTGATTACCAATTTTCAGCATTTCGATAGCCCGGAGATTCAGAACCTGTTCCGAGCCCTGTTTCGCCAAAAGGAGGATTGACTGGTGAAGATCATTGCCTGCTACAGCAACAAGGGCGGTGTGGGTAAAACCGCAACCTCGGTAAACTTGGCCTATGCCTATGCGCAAGCAGGGTACACCGTGTTGTTGTGCGACCTTGATCCGCAGGGTGCGGCGGGGTTCTATTTTCGGGTAAAACCTTCAAAAAAGTTGACCGACGCGCGGTTTTTCGAGGATGTTTCCCGGTTCACCAAATCTATCAAGGCCAGTGATTTCGAAGGGCTGGACGTGTTGCCATCGAACCTGACCTTCCGCGACTTTGACGTATTCCTATCGCGTATGCGAAACAAGCGATCCCGGTTGAAAAAGGCTCTGGCCGCCGCCGGCAGTGACTACGACGTGATCATTCTGGATTGCCCCCCGAATTTTTCGACCCTGTCCGAGAACGTTTTTAAGGCGGCGGATCAGATCGTGGTGCCGGTCATTCCGACCACTTTGTCCGAGCGAACGCTTGCGCAGTTGGTGGCCTTCTTTGACCAACAGAAGCTGCCCAAGAAAAAGATTAGGGCGTTCTTTTCGATGGTGCAGGGGCGCAAAACCTTGCATCTGGAAACGATGGAGAAGATGCGTAAACAGCATAAAAAACGGTTCCTGCAAACCGAAATACCTTTTGCCGCCGATATCGAACGTATGGGCCAAAACCGCGCCCCGGTCAGTATCTTTGCTGGTCGCAGAGACGCCAGTTCTGCTTATCAGTCGTTGTTCGATGAATTGGAAAACGGAGTGATTTCAAGCAAATGAGCATGGAAATTGAACGCAAGTTTTTGGTCGCGGACCTGCCGGACCTCAGCGGCGCAGAGAAAGCTGTCGTGCGGCAGGGATATTTGACAGCGCCCGACGATTCCACCGAACTGCGCCTGCGTCAAAAGAATGACCGGTTCTTCCTAACCCTCAAAGGTGGCGGCGCGATGGTGCGGGTCGAGCGTGAGGCTGAAATTACGGCCGAGCAATTCGAAACGTTCTGGCCGGAAACTGATGGGCGCCGGGTGGAAAAGGAACGTTTCACAGGCCAGTTGTCCGACGGGCGCACGTTCGAGTTGGACGTGTTTCAGGGCGATCTGGCCCCTCTGCAATTGGTCGAGGTGGAATTTGAGACCGAAGCCGAGGCTATGGTCTACACTCCGCCGGATTGGTTCGGTGAGGATGTTACCGCTGATAAACGCTATAAAAACAAGACAATGGCAATCAACGGCGTGCCCACTTAGGGTTTGCGCGCCAATTTGATCTTCGCTTCAAGCCCCGGATTGCAATTGCTGGCTTCAAACGCGCCGCCATGCATGTGGGAAATCGCAGCGACAAGGGCCAGGCCCAGACCGGCATTCCGCTCGGTTCGGGCCGGGTCCAGTGTGACAAACGGCATTTGCAGGCGCGGCAGGTCTTCTTGCGGAACGCCGGGACCACGATCGCGAACGCTCAGATTTGTATGGGCACCATCTTCGGACAGGTGGATCGTGACAGTAGTGTCCTGCGGCGCATAGCGCATCGCGTTTTCCAGCAGGTTCGACAGGGCCTGGGACAACAGCGGGCGATGCCCCGGTATTGGCGCTGCTGTGCCCGTGACCTCAAGCTGGATACCCTGATCGACTGCCACGGGATCGTAAAGCTCCACTACATCCGCCACCAGTTGCTGCAGATCGACCGGTTCGAATTGTTCCCGACCAACACCAGCTTCGGCGCGTGAGATTTCGGTCAGTTGCCCTAATACTCGCAACACATGGTCGATTTCCACACTGGCCCGCGCGATATCAATCTCGCGCTCTTGATCCGTTTTCGAAGGGTCAGACAACGTTTCAACTCGTTGCTTCAACCGCGACAGTGGCGAGCGCAGATCGTGGGCGATTGAGTTTGACGTTGTACGTAGATTGCTAACCAGTTCCTCAATCCGGTCCAGCATGGTGTTGAGCGTCCCGGATACCTGATCGAATTCGTCCCCAGTGCCGCGCAGGGGCATGCGCCGGGTTAGGTCGCCCGATACGATGTTCTCTGCCGTGTTGGCGATATCGGACAAGCGAGAAAAGACCAGGCGGGTGAATAGCCAACCGGTGAGTACACTCAGCGCCAGGGCAATTGCCAGCGCGATGCCGACCGACCGCAGCAGAACCCGGTCGAATTGCTGCCGCGCCAGTGCGTCGCGTCCTACCAGCAGGCGTTCACCGCCGGGCAGGCGAACTGAGGCGGCCGAGACAGGCACCAATTCATCATTTTCGGCCCGGCGCAGTTCCAGATCGACCCAGCCGCTTCCGGCTGCGATATTCTCGGGCCATTGTTTGAGGTTGCCAGCCAGATTGACGCCAAAGCGATCGGTCAGAAGATATAACGCATCGCGGTCAGCGGCGGTTGGAAGACGCCGCTCAATCGCCCGCATCAACCCGATCAGGCCTCGGCGTTCGTATTCATCCGCCAACCCTGTCAGCTCTGCCGACACGACCGAGCGTGTCTCGCTTTCAATGCTGCGGTTCGCCGTTACATAGACCAACGCCAGCACGGTCGCGGTCAGCAAGGTACTGAGGACCATGCTGGCCAGTACGAGGCGTGTGCGTGAATTGTTAAAGGAAAGTCGCAGGTTATCCATCAGATATCATGTAACCGGCGCCCCGGACGGTTTCAATCAACGGCGGCTCGCCGCCTTCGTCCAGTTGACGCCGCAGTTTCGAGATATGGACATCGACCACATTGGTATTGGGGTCGAAGTGATAGTCCCAAACCCCCTCAAGCAGCATGGTGCGCGATACCACGCGGTTCTTCCGGCGCAGGAAAAACTCGAGGATCTGAAACTCACGCGGGGTGAGGGTGATCTCGCGCCCGTTGCGGGTGACCTTGCGGGTCAGCAGGTCCATCTCAAGGTCGCGGCAATTCAGGGTCGGGCTTTCCTCGGCCTCTTGCGGTCGGCGCAGAAGGGCCTCGATCCGGGCGTGCAATTCCTGGAACGAGAACGGTTTGACCAGATAGTCATCCGCACCGGCACGCAGCCCTTTGACACGTTCATCAACGGCGCTCATGGCGGTTAGCATCAGAACCGGCGTTTTAACGCCCGCCGCACGCATCGATTTGATCAGCGACAGGCCATCCAAACCCGGCAACATCCGGTCCAGAACAACCGCGTCAAACCCGCCGTCGGTGGCATGGTAAAGACCTTCCCGGCCGTCCTCGGCCTGCTCGATGACATAACCTTCTTCGCCAAATCCCTTGGCGATGAACTCTCGTGTGTCTTCATCATCTTCGACGATCAGCAAGCGACGGCTCATGATGCGAGTTCCTTTCTACCGGGATTTAAACACAATTTTTGGGCAAAGCACATGGGTTGGCTAATCAATCTGCCGGGTGCGGTGTATCGCACCCGGCAGTCTCGGAGGTTTGCGGACAATTCAAACCACCGAGGAGGCGCCCGCCAGATTTCCCCATCACGTGGCGCGCGCTGGTGTCAGATCAGGCGATTTCCACCGCTACAAAGATCTGGTTTCCACCGCGATTGATAAGAACAAGCGCGGGGTCGGTTTTTTCGCTGTCCAGGGCGGCCTTCAACGCGTCCGGTGTTGCGGTTTCCTGGCCGCCCAGTTTCACGATCACATCGCCCCGTTGCAGACCGGCTTTGGCTGCCGGGCTATCGGGTTTCAGGTCAGTGACGATCACACCATCGACATTATCAGCCACACCCATCTCGGCGCGGTTGGTGTCGGTCAGCGGTGCAATAGTTACGCCCAAAGCAGTGCCCGAGACGGTTTCGTCCACTGACTTATCGATCTGGGCCGATGCGCTTTGATGCTGGCCGACGGTCAACTCGATCTGTTGTTCCTTGCCATCGCGCAGAACGGTCAGAACGCTGTCAGTGCCCACTTTGGTGGTGCCGACAAGGACCGGAAGATCGCTGCTGGAATCGACCACTTCATCGTTGAAGGTCAGAATGACATCACCCTGTTGCAGAACGCCCTCGGCCGGGCTGTCGGCAACAACGTCCGCAACCAGCGCGCCGATTGAGCTATCGATGCCCATGGCTGCCGCAAGCTCGGGGCTGACATTCTGGATCGACACACCCAGCCAACCCCGGCTGACCTGGCCGTCATCGCGCAGGTCGGCCGCGATGTGTTCCACAATGTTCGATGTCACCGCAAACCCCAGACCCACTGAGCCACCGGTGGGCGAGTAGATCGCCGAATTTACGCCGACGACTTCACCTTCCATGTTGAACAGCGGACCACCCGAGTTGCCTTTGTTGATAGCTGCGTCGGTTTGAATGAATTCAGCATACGGCCCTTGCGAGATGTTGCGCCCTTTGGCCGATACGATACCGGTCGTCACGGTTGAATGCAGCCCGAACGGGTTGCCGATGGCTACGACGTCTTCGCCCACGCGGATGGCGTCGCTGTCACCCAGTTCAACCGCCTGCAGGGTTTCATCTGCGTCGATCTTCAGAACTGCGATGTCGGTCAGCGGGTCGGTGCCAATAACCTCGGCGTCAAACGTACGGTCGTCCGACATGCGAACCGTTACGGACTCGGCATTGTCTACGACATGGTGATTGGTAACGATGTAACCCGCTTCATCCAAAACGAAACCCGAACCCAGACCTTGTGCCGGTCCACGCTGCGGGGCGTTAAACCCTTCGGGCGCGCCGAAGCGTTTGAAAAATTCTCCGAACGGGTGTTGGTCAAAGTCAAACTCCTGTCCCTGCGTGGGAACCGGTGTGGCACCTTGTTCGGCGATGATGGTGACGACCGAGGGCGATACATTTTCAACAAGATCGGCCAGTGCTTCGTCGGCCATCGAGGGCAGGGCGGTGGTCGCCAGCAATGCGGCGCTCAGTGCGCCAGCGCCAACCCAACTGGCTGTCCCGGGCAAAAGAAGTGAGGACTTGCGGATGCTCATTTTTATCTCCTGTTTATATCACGCGGGTGCGGCCGCGCGTTGAAACAGGAGATGCGCCTTCACTCTGTGTGTTTCCTGAGCGAATTGTTAAGATATCTTAATTTTGCCACAAACTAGCGGTTCTATCGCGACGTTCGAGGACTGGAGTCGGAGGATTTGTGCGAATCACTGAGCACGAATCGGTGGATTGTTGCCGGTTTGGACGCCAAAGCGCGAAAAAGGTTGAATTGAATCAAAATCGTTAACAAGTCAGCCGTCGCAAACTCCGATTTTCAGGTGATACCGTCTTGGTTGTGTCGACCTTCAAGTGTTAATGCGGTTATCGAAAACAATTTATAACATTTAGACCAGATAGCACATTAGGTTTATGCTTAATGGTGAAATGTGGTGTTTCGAGCAAGAATGGCACTCATCTTATGGTTGATTCACGCTTAATAAATGTTGCGGAAAAACCATCCTGATATCGGCAAAATTAACCGTTCTTTCCAATTTTACGTTGTTTGAATCCAACGGATGGGTGACGATGAACGTGCCCAAGCGAGGGGGAGCCAAAGGCACTAGGGGGTGCCCAAGGCTTGTCACAGTCACTGGAAACGCTGAGCGGCATGTTAACGAGGGGGTCTTGTTTAGGTTCGGCGGCGGAATAGCCAGAGTGTCGACAGACATTATTGGCCGCGTTTCCGGGATTGATGAAAAGTGGTAGTCCTGTTTTGGGTACCGGCCCGGTCGTTATCGACCGGGCCGACTTACTTTCAGACCTGTCGATTTTAGATGGTCCGCTTTGCGCGCCATGTCGCCCAATCCGCGGGCGTATCCAAATCCAGCAACGCGTGTTGGCCGGGCAGGGCGTGCAGATGCACCTTGTCCGCATGCGCGCGCACCACGGATTGCGCACCTTCGTCTCCTGTCAGACGGCTGAGCTGATCAAACAGGCTGCGATCAAAGATGACCGGATGACCTGGTTTGCCGTTCTCTGTGGCGCCGCGCCATATCAGGTTGTCCGGGTGGGCCTGGACCGCGGATAGCACTGCAAGCAAATCTTCGGTTGTGATGTCCGGCAAATCTGCCAGCAAGATCATTGCGCCGCTCGCTTCGGGAGACACGTGCGCAAGTGCGCCGCGCAGGCTGGCATTCATACCTTCTTGGGCATCCGGAATTTCGACCTGATGCAGATCCAATCCATCAAGGGCTTGGTAACGGAGATGCGGGGCGGAGGGCAATGCGACGATGACTGGTGCCGCTAGCCCGGCAATCAATGCCGCGCGACGTAGCAAGGGTTGGCCGTCGATGATCTGCAACAGCTTGTCTTGGCCGCCCATGCGGCTGGATTGCCCAGCGGCCAATAGAATTATGGGTATTTGTGTCATACCACCACCATGCCGCCGCAACAGGGCAGAGTCATCCCCGCATGCGTGCGCCATCTGCGTCAAATAGTGGTTCCGAGATCACCCTAGCCTTACACAGTTGACCAAGGATTTCGATTTCGACCTGCAGTCCGTCAATCACCCGGTCCACGGGCAAGAACCCCATTGCAACCGATCTTTGGGCATGGTGCGAGTATCCGCCAGACGTGCAGAAGCCAACAACCTTACCGTCCAACCAGATCGGTTCATACGCATTCACATCGGCGTCGTCGGCGTCCACCTCAAATGCCACCAATTTGCGCGCCGGGCCCTGCGATCGGTCTTGCTCGGCGGCGGTTCGGCCGATGAAATCGGCGTTTGTCGAGAATGATATGAACCGATCCAGACCTGTTTCCGCGGCGGTATAGTCAGGTGAGAATTCCCTCATCCATGAGCCAAAGAACTTGTCCAGACGCAGGCTCATCATCGCACGCATTCCAAACGGCACCATCCCGTGCGGTTGCCCAGCCTGCCATAGAACCCACCAGAGCTGTCTTTGTGCCATCGGATCACAATAAATCTCGTACCCCAGATCGCCGGTATAGCTGACCCGCTGCACGATGCAGTCGGTCATGCCAACGGTCATACGCCGCACGTCTAGAAAGCTGAGGTCCGAAACATTGTCGCGGGTGCAGGCGTCCAGGACTTGCTTTGCTTTTGGACCCGCGATCTGAAACCCGTTCAACCGGTCGCTGATGTTATCGATTTGTACGCCGTTCTGCTGATGTGTCAGGAACCAGCGCATGTGGAACGCCTGACTGCCGTATGATGCGGTCAGTTGAAACTCGCCTTCAGCCAGGCACGAAACGGTAAAGTCTCCGATCAGTTTACCCCTGGGTGATAGCATCGGTGTCAGAGACACTCGGCCAGGTTGTGGAATGCGTCCGGCCATAATCCGATCCAGCCACGCGCGGGCCGTAGGGCCGGCAATGCGGTACTTGCCGAAATTGTGGACCTCGTTGATGCCGACACTGTTGCGAACGGCGCGCACTTCGCGCCCCGTCGCGTCAAACGCGTCCGAGCGACGGAATGAGGGAGTTTCATAGTCCGGCTCGTCTCCTTGGGCAAAATAGTTCGGGACTTCCAATCCGTATTGCTGACCCCAGACAGCGCCCAGATCGCTGAAAATATCGTACATCGGGGTTGTTCGGTTCGGGCGCGCGGCGGGCAGTTCCTCATTCGGGTAGGCGACGCTGAAGCGCTTTTGATAATTTTCGATCACTTTCGGGCGGGTGTACCCGGGGCTGATCCAATCTCCGAACCGGGCCACGTCCATCGCAAAGACATCACGTTCCGGTTCGCCCTCGATCATCCATTGCGCTAACGTCAGGCCAACTCCGCCACCCTGGCTGAATCCGGCCATCACGCCGCAGGCCGACCAATAGTTTCGCATGCCCGGTACCGGCCCGACCAGAGGGTTCCCGTCCGGTGCAAAGGTAAACGGTCCGTGGATCACCGATTTCACCCCGGCTTCGGCCAGAACAGGAAAGCGACGATAGGCGAATTCGATACTGTCCGTGATCTTGTCATAGTCGTCTGGCAGCAGTTCATGCCCGAACTCCCACGGGGTGCCGTCGACGGCCCACGGCTTGCAGGGCTGTTCATAGAACCCGATGCACAGCCCGCGCCCTTCTTGCCGCAAATAGCTTTCGCCGGCAGGGTCCATGACATGCGGGTGTTCTCCGCCAGCGTCGATGATCGCTTCGATCTGCGGAATCGAATCTGTCACCAGATACTGATGTTCCATTGGGTGCAGCGGGAAATAGACGCCGGCCATCGCGCCAACCTCGCGCGCCCAGAGGCCACCGGCGTTGACCACATGTTCGGCGTGAATGGTGCCCTTGTCGGTGACCACATCCCAGGTGCCATCGGGGCGCTGCTTGGTCTCGCGCACCATGCAATGCGTTTCGATTGTGGCCCCACCCATCCGAGCTGCCTTGGCATAAGCATGAGTGGTGCCCGATGGGTCCAGATGCCCGTCCAGCGGATCATACAGTGCACCGATGATGCCGTCTGTATTGGTGATGGGCGCGATCTTCTTGATCTCGTCCGGCCCGACGATCTCGGTCTCCAATCCCATGAACCGATGCTTGGCGCGCTCGGCCAGTAACATGTCGAACCGGTCCTGGTTGTCGGCTAAAGTCACGCCACCTACGTGGTGCAAACCGCAAGACATACCGGTGATCTCTTCCAGCTCTTTATACAGGCGGATCGTGTACCCCTGCAGCGCGGCCATGTTGGTGTCACCGTTCAACGTGTGGAACCCGCCCGCCGCGTGCCAGGTTGAGCCGCTGGTGAGTTCTGAGCGTTCCAGCAGCATGACGTCGGACCACCCCAGTTTGGTCAGGTGGTACAGCACGGAACAACCGACGACGCCACCGCCAATAACTGCTACGCGGGTTTCAAGTTTCATGAAGGCCTCCGTCAGTGTTTTTGCCAGTCTGATCAGTGAGGAACAGGATGCAATTCTGAATGCGACAAAACGTGTCGCCGCAGCAAATCGCATCTGCGGAAAACATCCGCTAAAGGGTGTAGCGGTTCTGTTACGGAATCGATCTACCAGGCATCCGGGAAGGACCCTGTGTAACTACTCTGCAAGGACATAAGATGAGCAAGTTTGATCCCCAACCCCAAGCGTTGAGCCGCCGTGAATTCATGGCCAAAGCCGCAGCACTTGGCCTGACAGCCACTGCTGCGAACCTGATCTGGGCCGAGGCCGGTCTGGCCGAGACGCCCAAAAAAGGGGGCCATTTCGTTTTGGGGCTGACGGGCGGTGAAAGCACCAACTCACTGGACCCGGCATTGTCGGCGTCGCATGTGACAGCCAAGGCGCTGCGGGCCTATGGAAACACCCTGACCGTGGTGACTACTGATGGTGGGATCGCACCCAGTCTGGCGGAAAGCTGGGAAGCGAATGAGGACGGTAAGGTCTGGACTTTCCTGATCCGCAAAGGCGTCGAATTCCACAATGGCAAGACACTGACGCCTGAAGATGTACAGCAGACCCTAGCGCGCCACTCGAACGAAGATTCGCAGTCGGGTGCTTTGGGCATCATGCGCGGGATCGAGGATGTGCGGGTCGACGGTGACTATGTGGTGATCACGCTGACCACACCCAACGCAGACCTGCCGTATCTGATGTCGGATTATCACCTGGTCATGCAGCCGGGTGGCGGGATCGATAACCCCGGCGAGGGGGTTTCGACCGGTGCTTACAAGGTGACCGCAGATGAACCTGGAGTGCGCTATGCGTTCGAGAAGTTCGCCAACCACTGGGATGAAAGCGTTGGCCATTATGACAGCCATGAGATCCTTGTTCTGAACGATGACACTGCACGTTCGGCAGCATTGCAGGCCGGTCAGGTACACGCCATTAACGTGGTGCCACCGCGTACCGCCAAGCTGTTTGGCCGCGCGCCGGGCGTAACCATCAACGCGACCTCGGGCCGGGGGCATTACATCTTTGTCATGCACACCGACACCGCACCGTTTGACAACAAAGACCTGCGTCTGGCGCTGAAATACGCCATCAATCGCGAGGAGCTGGTCGACAAGGTTCTGCGCGGTTTTGGTTCGGTCGGGAACGATATTCCGATCAACGAAGCCTATCCGCTGTTCGATGCGTCCATGGAGCAGCGCCAGTTCGATCTGGCCAAGGCAGCTGAGCACTACAAAGCGTCGGGTCATGACGGCTCGCCCATCGTTCTGCATGTGTCTGACGCCGCGTTTGCCGGTGCACTTGACGCGGCGCAATTGTTCCAGCTGTCGGCAAAAGCGGCTGGTATCCCGCTTGAGATTCAGCGTGAGCCGGCGGACGGCTACTGGTCGGAAGTGTGGAACAACAAACCGTTCTGTGCATCCTACTGGGGTGGGCGTCCGGTGCAGGATCAGATGTGGTCGGTTGGCTATCTGTCGACCGCAGACTGGAACGACACCAACTTTAAGAACGAAGAGTTCGACGCGCTGGTATTGAAAGCCCGTGCCGAGTTGGACACCGCTAAACGCAAAGACATCTACGCCCAGATGGCGCGCATCGTCTGGGAAGAGGGCGGTCTGATCAACCCGATGTTCAATCAGTTCATCGACGGATATTCGGACAAGGTGACGGGTTGGTCCGCACATGCGAACGGTGACCTGATGGATGGCTATGTCGCTAGCCGTACCTGGTTCGCGTAACCCCGGAAATGAAACCGGCGCCCGATGGTGGGCGCCGGTTTTTTCTTTAGCCGAGTTACAGCGGTCGGATTTTCAACTCGGTCACCCGGTTGCCGTCCTTCGCGGTGACTTCGAACCGAAACCCGTGGAATGAGAAGACCTGACCTACTACCGGGATCATCTGTGCCTCATGTATGACAAGCCCGGCGACTGTATTCGCCTCATCATCTGGCAATGACCAGTCCATCGCGCGGTTTGCGTCGCGGATCGTCATTGCGCCTTCGACCAGATACTGCCCGTCTTCAGTGCGGGTCACCGGAACGTCTTCTTCGATATCGAACTCGTCGGCGATTTCCCCCACGATTTCTTCCAGGATATCTTCCAGCGTGATCAAACCGCGCAATGATCCGTATTCGTCGACCACCAGTGCAAAATGGCTGTGCATCCGCAGGAATTCCCGCATTTGGTCGTCCAGCGTCGTGGTTTCCGGCACAAAGTACGGGTCGTTTGCCACTTTGGAGATATCGAATTCTTTTAGCCGGTTGGTGTCACTTTCACTGGCACCTGCATGGGCATACATGGCGCGGAATAGGTCCTTGGCGTGCACGACACCCACGATGTTTTCGGGCTCATCCCGGAAGACGGGCAGACGGGTGTGCGGGCTTTTCAGACATTGTTGCAGAATGGCCTCGGGCGCGTCGTCGGCATCGATCATCTCGATGTTCGAGCGGTGAAGCATGATCTCTTCCACCGTCCGATCACCCAGATCCAGCGCGCCAAGGATGCGGTCGCGGTCTTCTTTTTCTACCACACCTTCGGAATGGCCCAGCTGCAGCGCGCCCGCGATCTCTTCACGTACGGCAAGAATGTTGCTGTCCGGGTCGATCCGAACACCGAACAAGCGCAAGACACCGCGCACCAGCAGGCGTACGGCTGCGACCATGGGCGAGAAAACCGTCACCACAATACTGATGATCGGCGCGACCAATGCTGCCGCTTTTTCCGCGTTGGTAATGGCATAGGTCTTGGGCAGAACTTCGGCGAAAACCAGTACCAGCAAAGTCATGACAAGCGTTGCCAGCGCCACGCCGCTTTCGCCAAACAACCGGGTGAACAAGGCCGTGGCCAGCGAGGCGGCAAGGATATTCACAAGGTTATTGCCCAGCAGGACCGAGCCGATCAGCCGTTCATTGTCATCGGTGATGTCCAGCGCCTTTTGCGCCCCGCGTGAGCCTTTGTCGGCCTGCGCCCGCAACTTGCCGCGTGACGATGCGGTCAATGCCGTTTCAGAACCCGAGAAAAAGCCCGACAGGACGAGCAAAAGCAGAATGGCGCCTGTGGTAAACCAGAATGCGCCGTCGATCAGAGAAGAAGAGGGTTCCATTGGTCCTTGGTTGTTGGTGTTGCTGCATCCGTTATGGGGGCGCGCCCCCTGCGGATCAAGGGGTTAGCCCTTGTTGTCGGGGTCTTTCGCCAGTGGGTGATGCTCTAACACCAGCTCGGCCAGACGTTCGTCGAGAACATGAGTGTAAATCTCGGTAGTCGCCACATCCGCGTGCCCCAGCAGGGTCTGGATCGACCGCAAATCGGCACCGTTGGCCAGTAGATGCGTCGCAAATGCGTGGCGCAGCGTGTGCGGCGTGACTTTTTCCGGTGACACGCCGCCCTGAACGGCCAATTCCTTGACCAGCAGAAAGAACATATGCCGAGTTAGATGCCCGGATTTGCCGCGTGAGGGGAACAGGAACTTGGATCGCTGGCCGCCATCGGCAACCACTTGATCCTCGGCTTCATCCCGCACCTTTAGCCAGACCGCCAATGCGTCACGTGCAGGTGGAGATAGGGGTACCATCCGCTCTTTTCCGCCTTTGCCCAGCACCAGCAACATGCGCGGATCGCCGCGGGCTGACGACACAGGTAATGAGACCAGTTCGGTCACCCGCATACCGGTGGCATAGAGAACTTCCATCAGGCAGGTATTCCGCACCCGGTCGGCCTTAGTGCGCCCGGTCTGGCGGGCAGCTTGCAGCAGCCGGTCCACCTCGGGTACGTCCAGCGTTTTGGGCAGGCGTTTTTGGCGTCCAGGCCCTTTGATCTGAATGGCGGGGTTGGTGTCGCGCCAGCCTTCCTCGAACGCGAAACGGTAGATTTGTTTGATCGCTGACAATCGTCGGGCACGGGTGGACTGCGCCAGACCTTGGGTGTCGCAGTCGATCAGATATGCCTCGATCTGATCCCGCTCTGCCTCGGCAAAGTTGGTTTTGCGGCGCTGCAGCCAGGCGGCGAAATCCTTTAGGTCGCGGCCATAGGCCAACAGGGTATTGTTGGCTGCCCCAAGCTCGGCCGCCTGCGCTTGCAGGAAGGAGGAAATCCAAAACTCAGAAGTTGCCGGGGACGCCATGATCATGTGCCCTGCAGGATCAAAAGGTTCAGGGCCGCACGCCGCGCCGTATCCTCAAGGCCCACCTGGCGTAGGGTCGCAATGGCAGCCGTCAGATCGACCAGATTGCCCCTGGCGCCATGAGCAAACATTTCCATCGTTTCAAGAATAGCTTCGCCCAGCTGGTTGTTGTTCAGCATCGCCTGAATGTCCGATGGGATCGGCGCCGCCCAGGCAAAGCCTTGAGCCACCGCATCGGCCAAAGGTGAAGGGCTGCGCGCACGCCCCGGATCACCTTGCGCCAAAGCGGTAAGAAAAAGCGCATCTTCTGATTTGTCCGGCGGAGACTCGGCTGCGGTTTCATAGAGATCGGACAGCAGCAGGATACGCCACCGCAGGTTTTCGGCTTTGTCATCCGGCAGAGAGACTTGTGACAGGCGACCAGCAAATAAATCGGCGAAGGGAACTTCAAGCCCGACACTGCGCATCTGTTCCCACACAAGGGGCAATGCCATGGCGATGGCTTCGGGTTTACCAGTTTCCAGCGCGTTTTCGAATTTCTGAATGGCTGACACCCGGTCCCAGACCGCACCCGACGCCGCCGGGGCACGCTCGGTATACAAGCCCAATAGCTGGTTAGGGGTCAGCGCGCCAATCCGCGTCAGGCGTTCGGCCGCTTCGATCTGGGCTTTCCAGCCCGCCACATCGCGCAGGTCAGCGTTGGCAAAAGCCCGCGGCAGAGGGGCCGAGGGCAAACGTTCGCCAATCGCTTCAAACAATCGAAAAGTCAGCGGATCGGGATTGTCGGGCTGGGGAAGGTAATCGGCATCCTCAAACAGCTCGGGGCTCAGGAAGCGGTCCAGCACATCCAGATCCTCGGGGGGCAAGACTTGCAGCGCATGGGCCGCCTCAAGCGTTAGCGCGGCAGAGTTCCAATCGCCTCGGCGCGCCTTGCAAAAAATCTGGGCTGCATAATCCAGCGATAGGTGCGGTTGCGCGATGAGCGCTGTGCAGCTGCGATCCTCATCCCCGGTCAGTAGCGTTGCATCGAACCAACGCTGAAACCGCGCGCGGCTGTCGGTGGGTCCGGCCAGTTGCACCAGCGATTGCGTCGGATCGGCGGCGCCCAGCTGCATCAAGCGGTCGAGGCGAGCTAACAAGAGGGTTTCCTCCGCACTCGGCCCGGCAGGGGCCCGCGCTTCGGACAATAGCAGCGTGAATAACAGCCGCTGCATTGCTGGGTTGTACTTAACAGGAACCCGAGCGATCAGCTGCGCCAACCGTTCGGGATCACTGTTCTGCCATAGGCTCACAGGCAGGCCCGTTACAGAGGACGACACCAACCCCAGCGGTTGCGACAGCGCCTCAAGAGGTGTGACTTCGATATCTGGCCGCACACCGGTCTGTGTCACGGGCGGTTCCAGCAAAACGGTTCCCGGCAGGTTTTCTGGCGGGTTGCTCAACCAATCAATGACAGAAAGAGGTTCCTGCTGCGCTTGCGCCGAACCGGCCAAACACAGTGCGAACACTGCGGCCTTATTCGACATTCAGGATTACCGGCTCTCGTATCTCGTCTTGCGGCGCCGAGAAATCCGCACCGAAAAACGGCCCAAGATAGGCATATGCCACCAGCCCGATAAAACCCAGGCAAATCAGATATAACAGGAACTTGATTAGACGGCCCATTGCTCAACGCTGCCCCAATTTTCTCTTTTGTCATAGTTATAGCTAGCATTTTTCCTAAGATCACGTCATTCACAGTGAAATGAGCGAAATTAAGCATAACACCCACAGCTCGGACACAGATGCGGGCTTTGCACTGCACAAAACGGTTGTACTTGTAGGCATGATGGGGGCGGGAAAGACGGCGGTGGGCCGTGCGCTGGCCGCGCGGCTGGGCGTTCCCTTTCTCGACAGCGACGCCGAGATCGAATCGGCAGCCAATATGACCATCCCCGAGATTTTCGAACGTGACGGAGAACCGTTTTTCCGCGCTAAGGAATCTCAGGTTATCGGGCGTTTGCTGGATGAGGAAAAAGGCATCCTATCGACCGGTGGCGGCGCGTTTCTGGCGGAACAGAACCGCACAATGATCACGGAACGCGGGGTCTCGGTCTGGCTGCGGGCCGAACTCGAGGTTTTGTGGAATCGCGTCAAACACAAAGACACGCGCCCCTTGCTGCGTACCTCTGATCCTTATGCGACTTTGCGCGGCTTGTATGAACAGCGTGTCCCGGTTTATGCGAAGGCGGATTTGATCGCCGAGTCCGACGGCGAGACCTCGATCGAGAATATGGTGAACCGGGTGGTGGATGCGCTGGCAACACGCCCCGATGTTTTGGAACGGAAGTAATGCATCAAACCGTACATGTAGAGCTGGGCGAGCGCTCGTATGATGTAGAAATCGGCCCGGAATTGCTGGCTCAGGCCGGTACACGGATCGCACCGTTGTTGCACCGGCCCAAAGTGGCGGTTGTGACGGACGAGAACGTGGGCGCGCTGCATCTGGACGCTTTGCGTGACGGTTTAGCCCACGCCGGGATCGAGATGACGTCGCTGACTTTGCCCGCTGGTGAAGCGACCAAAAGCTGGCCGCATTTCGAACGCACTGTAGAGTGGTTGCTGGCTGAGAAAATTGAACGCCGCGACGTCGTCGTTGCCTTTGGTGGCGGTGTGATTGGCGATCTGGTGGGGTTCGCCGCTGCGGCTTTGCGACGCGGAGTACGGTTTGTGCAAATCCCGACCTCGCTGCTGGCGCAGGTCGACAGTTCGGTGGGGGGCAAAACCGGGATCAACGCGCCGCAGGGCAAAAATTTGATCGGGGCATTCCATCAGCCGTCGCTGGTGCTGGCAGATACTTCGGTGTTGGGGACGATGACCCCGCGCGATTTCTTGTCAGGCTATGGCGAGGTGGTGAAGTACGGCCTGCTGGGAGACGCAGCGTTCTTTGAGTGGCTGGAAACCAACGGAACGGATGTCTCAGGCGGTGATATGGCCGCACGGGTGCGGGCCGTAACCCGTTCGGTGCAGATGAAGGCCGATATCGTGGCGCGGGATGAGACTGAGCAGGGCGACCGCGCGTTGCTGAACCTTGGTCATACCTTCTGTCACGCGCTTGAGGCTGCCACTGGTTATTCCGACCGTCTGCTGCATGGCGAGGGCGTCGCCATTGGCTGCGCGCTGGCGTTCGAACTGTCGGCGCGCCTGGGTCTGTGTTCACAGGAAGACCCCAGCCGCGTGCGGGCACATTTGCGCGCTATGGGCATGAAAACCGATCTGAATGACATCCCCGGCGACCTGCCTGGGGCCGAAGCCTTGGTCGATCTGATGGCGCAGGACAAAAAGGTCATCGACGGTCAATTGCGGTTCATCCTGGCACGTGGGATCGGTGAAGCTTTCGTGACATCGGACGTCCCGCGTGAGGCGGTGATATCCGTGCTGGAAGACGCCCTGGCGACGGCCTGATCAGCGCCCCCGGATCACCATCAACTCACCAATGTTTTCCCGGGTGATATAGCCGACCATTTTACCAGTCTGCGTGCAGACGGCGATAGCCGGTGCGCCCTTGTGGAGCGTTTCCAGAACCATCTCAAGCCCGCTGGTCAGTTGCACCCTTGGGATATTGGTTTCCATGACCGACGTGGCGGGGTCGGACCGCGGAGTTTCCCCGGCTAGGGCTGCAAAAAGACGACCGCGGGTGACAAACCCAAGCAATGCACCTTCATCATCCAAAACGGGAAATTCGTGCTGCGTCGTGTGTATGACTGCCTGCGCTGCCGTCGCCAGCGTATCGGACGGGGACAAAGCGTGGAATTCAGTGATCATCGCATCACGCGCCAGAACCCGCCGCGCGACCGAACGCATGGCCACGTCCTGACTTTCGGAATTGGCGGCGACAAAAACGAAAACCGCAATCAGGACCAGAATGGCGTTGCCGGTACTCAGCCCCCAAAAGCCAAAGGCGACAGCCACGATCTGTCCTGCGATTGCCGCGATCCTGGTTGCCTTCACCCGATCCATTTTGAGACATAACAAGGCGCGGAACACCCGCCCGCCGTCCATTGGGAAAGCTGGTATCATATTGAAGGCGGCCAGCAGCAAATTCACATATGCCAGACGGTTCAACAGACCCGGAACAGTGGTGTCGATCTGCGCCATTGTCTCAAGTGGCATACCGGCCCCCAGCGCGACCAGAATGATCCAGATGACGATATTCACCGCCGGACCGGCAAGGGCCACCCAAACCTCTTGCATCGGCTTTTCGGGCATCCGTTCCAACCGCGCCAGACCGCCAATTGGCAGCAAGGTTATGTCTGGGGTTTTGATGCCGTATCGCCGTGCCATCAGCGCATGGCCGAATTCATGCGCGACGACGCAGGCAAACAAAGCCAGCACAAAGATCAGGTTTTCGATGACGGCTGGCAGCCCGCCGCGGGAATAGGCGGCGAAACCGACCCAAGCCAGCAGCAGGAAAAAGGTGACATGGACCCTCAACTCGGACCCCAGAAACCGGCCGAGTGAGAAGGACCATGTCATGATTTGCCTCCGCTACGCTTAGAACGGAATCTCGTCGTCGTCGATTCCACCGGATGCCGGGGCAGGGGCGCTGGACGGTGCGCCATAAGGATCGCCGTATCCACCCCCGGCCTGACCGCCGCCGTAACCGCCCGATTGGCCGCCACCGCCGCCGCCTTCGCCGCGGCCATCCAACATCACAAGGGTAGAGCCAAAGCCCTGTAGAACAACCTCGGTCGAATACCGATCCTGTCCGGATTGATCCTGCCATTTGCGGGTCTGCAGTTGGCCTTCAAGATAAACCTTAGACCCTTTGCGCAGGTATTGCTCGGCCACACGGACAAGCCCCTCGTTGAAGATCGCGACCGAGTGCCACTCGGTACGTTCGCGACGCTCACCTGTGTTGCGGTCTTTCCAGGTCTCGGATGTTGCGATGCGCAGATTGCAAACCTTGCCACCGTTCTGGAATGTCCGGACTTCGGGATCGCGGCCAAGATTTCCGACCAGAATGACCTTGTTGACTGAACCCGCCATGTATTTCCCCGTTTTGAATTGACGTATGCGCGCCGAATCTGGCGCAGTGTTTCCCAGCGACCCTATACGGCCTGCGTCTTGGTTGAAACACAGTTACTGCATGCAACACTGAGCAAGAAATTACTCAGGTTCGGTTAACCATGCTTTCATTATAAACTGAGATATCTATACTCCATAAGGTTCCTGACTAAGCGAGATTGGCTTTAATGCGTTTTCTGGTTGGTTGTTTTGTTGGTTTATGTGTTGCTCTGGTCTCGGTTCCGGTGGCCGCGCAAACGTTGTCGACCAAAAGCCGGAAGGACATTTTCCTTAAACAATCCAAGATTTTGGACACGCGCGCCGCAACCCAGTATCGGGATTCCGAACGGCTTAAACCCAAGACTGCTCAACCGAAGTTTAACAAACGCTATACCGGGAAGTATCGCGGTCAGTATATGACACTGGCGCGTCAGGCGGCACGCAAACATAACGTCCCGGAAGAGCTTTTCCTGCGCTTGGTTCAACAAGAAAGCGGTTGGAATCCACGTGCAGTATCACACAAAGGCGCTTTGGGACTGGCACAGTTGATGCCCGGTACAGCGCAGCTTTTGGGTGTGAATCCGCATGATCCACAGCAAAATCTGGAAGGTGGCGCGCGGTATCTATCCTGGCAATACCGCAAGTTCAAATCGTGGCGTCTGGCGCTGGCGGCCTACAATGCCGGACCTCAGGCGGTTGAGAAACATGGCGGCGTACCACCTTACAAGGAAACCCAGAACTACGTGAAGGTTATCTGGGGCGGTTGAGCTAAATTCGATGCTTAGGTCTCTTTTGACCAGGTACATTTAGCTAAAATGCTTATGAGAAAATTTGTTCAAGTAATGCCAAAGGGCGCCGATCAGAAACCGACGCCCTTTGCACCAATTTTGAAGCCTATTCCGCGGCGATTTTGATGACCGGCTCCATACGGGCCAGAATATCTTCGGCCAGATGACATTTCACCTGATGACCATCGGCCAGAGTTTTCACTGGCGGTACGTCGCGTTCACACAACCCGCCCGGAACTTCGGATTTCCAACGGCACCGGGTCTGGAACGGGCAACCCGGCGGAGGATTCATGGCCGACGGGATATCGCCCTCAAGTACGATGTGCTGCTTCTCGATTGAGGTATCGGCAATAGGCACCGCGCTCAGCAAAGCCTCGGTATAGGGATGGTAGGGCGGGGCAAAGACCTGATCAGTGGTGCCCAGTTCGACCACATGGCCAAGATACATCACCATCACCCGGTCGCTGAGGTAACGCACAATGGACAGGTCGTGGCTGATGAACAGCAGCGTGGTTTTATGCTCGCGCTGAATCTCCATCAACAGATCAGTCACCGCCGCCTGAACGGACACATCCAGGGCCGAGACCGGCTCATCCGCCACCACAATGCGGGCGTCCCCTGCAAAGGCGCGGGCGATACCGACACGTTGCTTCTGTCCGCCCGACAACTGGCGCGGCATTCGATCCGCAAAGGCGCGGGGTAGCTTCACCAGGTCCAGCAGTTCCAGCATACGTTGCTTACGTTCAGCCTCGGAATTGCCGACGCCAAAGATTTCCAACGCACGAATGATCTGACGACCCACAGTCATCGATGGGTTCAGCGTATCGAACGGGTTCTGGAACACCATCTGAACCTCGCCCACGGTCTTGGTGTCGCGCTCCTCAATCGGGACAGCTTCAATATTGCGGTTGTCCAGCAGGATCTGACCGTCGGTGGCCGTTTCCAGCCCCATCAACACCTTGGCGAAGGTGGACTTGCCGCAACCGGATTCACCCACAATGGCCAGTGTCTCGGACTCGTGGGCCTCGAAGCTCAACGTTTCATTGGCTTTTACAACTTTGGTCTCTCCACCCCCGAACAGGGCATTTGCGGCCACCTCATAGTATTTCTTGAGATTGTCCATCTTCAGAATTGTGCGCCCGATTTCGCCCTTTTCCTTCTGTTCAGCCATGGTGATCGGTGCGTTCCAATCGATTTCCTGGAACTTCAGACAGCGCGTGTGGTGCCGATCATTGCCCGGTACCGGCTCCATCAGAATGTTTTGCGCGTCACAACGGCCTTCCTCAAAATAGTCGCAGCGCGGACCAAAGTTACAGCCCGGCGGGCGTTCATGCGGCAGAGGGAAGTTCCCCGGAATGGCCACCAGCGGGCGTGCGTTCTTGTCAGCGCCGGGCAAGGGGATCGAGCGGAACAGCGCCTGCGTGTAAGGATGCTGCATCTCGTCGAACACATCATGAATCGAGCCACGCTCGACCGCTTCACCCGAATACATCACGCACAGCCTGTCACAGGTCTCAAGCACTAGACCCAGATTGTGCGAGATGAAAAGCATCGAGGTGCCGTATTTCTTTCCTAGATCCTTGACCAACTCTACCACGGCGGCCTCAACCGTCACATCCAACGCGGTGGTTGGTTCGTCCAGGATCAGCAGCGCTGGTTTTGACATCAACGCCATGGCGATGACGATCCGCTGCTGTTGACCACCCGACAACTGATGGGGGAAGGAATTCAGCATACGCTCAGGGTCGGGCAAGCGTACATCGGTGACCACCTCAAGCGCGCGGGCATAGGCCTCTTCTGCGCCGACGCCTTCGTGGATCATGGGCACTTCCATCAGCTGCTTGCCGATCTTCATCGCCGGGTTCAGCGAGGCCATCGGCTCCTGATAGATCATCGCGATCTCATTGCCACGAATGTCGCGCAACTCGTCCGAGGTCATCTCGGACAGATCACGCCCCTTGAACTTGATGGTGCCGCCGACGATCCGACCGTTTTTGCCCAAGTCCTGCATGACACCCAATGCCACTGTGGATTTGCCGCATCCTGACTCACCGACCAATCCTACAGCTTCACCCGGTTGCACACTGACCGAGAAATCCATCACGGCCGGAATTTCCCGCAGACGGGTAAAGAAGGAAATCGACAGCTTATCGATCTCGAGGATCGGGCCGTCATAATCCGCCAGTTTGTTCATCGTTTCCTACTCCCTGATGAAATCGATCAAGCGACCATTTTCATCTTTTCGAAAATACTTCGGGGGTCCGGGGGCAGGGCCCCCGGCCTCGATCACATCAGTCCTTCAGACTTTCCTCACGCAGGCCGTCCGCCAGCAGGTTCAATCCAAGAACCAGTGACAACAGGGCCAGCGCAGGCGGAAGGGCAGGGTGCAGATAGATCGACAACAGCTTGCGCCCCTCGTTGATCGTCGAACCCCAGTCTGGGCTTTCCGGTGGCAGCCCCAGCCCGAAGAAACCCAAGGTTCCCAAAAGGATGGTGGTGTAGCCAATCCGCAGGCAGAAATCGACAATCAGCGGACCGCGCGCGTTTGGCAGAATTTCCCACAGCATGATGTACCATGGACCTTCTCCACGGGTTTGCGCCGCCGCCACATAATCTCGCGTCTTTATGTCCAACGCCAAACCACGCACGATGCGGAACACGGTGGGTGAATTCACGAACACAACGGATACGAACACCACCAGGATGCCGCCAGGAATATCGAACAGGTCCAGATAAGTCGGCAGTCCCCAGATGCGATAGCTATCGGTATTGATGATGTAACCACCGGTCGAGATCAGCGACAGGTAGAACCAGATCGCAACTCCCAACACCCCGATCAGCAGCGGTGTGCGGAAATTCGGTCGCGTGTAGTAGCGTGAATTCAGCAGAACGCCTATGAATAGGATCGGAAAGACGAACAACACAGCTGCCATATAGTTCGGCACGCCCGTCGCTACGATTTCCGGTGTCACCAGCAGGTAGAACAGCAAGATCACCGGGAAGGCCAGGATAAGGTTGGCCAGGAAGGACAGGAACGTATCCAACCGACCGCCATAGTAACCCGCGGGCAGACCCAGAGTGATCCCGACCATAAAGGCAAACAACGTTGCCAGCGGCGCAATCTGCACCACGATCCAGGCACCTTTGACCATGCGGCTGAAGACGTCGCGGGCAAGGTTGTCACCCCCCAACAGATACCAGGTGTATTCCCCCTCTTCCGGGCTGGGCAGAGGTGTTCCGGGAACTTTGTTTTTCATCCCAGAAATCTGTGACAGCGGGTCATGGGTAACGATCAGGTCCAATGCCCCAAAGATGCCGGTGAAAACCCAGAACATCACAAGGCCAAAGCCGATCATGCCGATAGGGCTGTCGAACAGTTTGCCATAAAGGCCCAGACGCCGTTTAAACGCGATCGACATGGCGTACAGGATGATCAGCGACAGCCAGACAGGTAGAAACTGCTGTGAGATCGCACCGATGATTCCCGCGCTGGTACCCAACACGATGCCCAGCACGATATAGGCCACGGCAAGTGCGACACAGGCAGCAAAGCTGTAGCGCAGCGCCTTTTGCGTCAACCCACGCATGCCCGATCCTGAGCTAAGCGTGCCGTCCAGATTCACACTCATCGGCGCCTCGGGCAGTACGATACTGCCAACTATCCAAGTCACGATGGAGACCAGAAGGGCTGCGATTGCGATCATCAGCAGCGGGTTCAGGAAGGCGATAGAGCCGGTCCAGGTAAGTGGTTCCATGTTCTAACCCTCCTTAAGAAATGCGAATGCGCGGGTTGAGGTAGACATAGCCGATATCCGAGATCAGCTGGGTCAACAGCACCACAAAGACCGACACCACGGAAATCGCTAGCAATAGCTGGATGTCGTTGTTGCCCGCCGCCTGCACCAGCGCCCAACCGAAGCCCTTGTAGTTGAACAGCGTCTCAACAATCACCACGCCGTTCAGCAGCCATGGGAACTGCAGCATAATGACGGTAAAGGGCGCGATCAGCGCATTGCGCAGCGCGTGTTTCATGACGATGTTGGGGAAGGATACGCCTTTCAGCCGTGCGGTGCGGATGTACTGCGCTGTCATCACCTCGGTCATCGAGGCGCGGGTCATTCGGGCGATATAACCCATACCATACAACGCAATGGTCAGTACCGGCAGGAAAAAGTTCTCGAAGGTCGGATTGTCCATCGCCTGCGTTGCAGTGCCTTTGAACCATTTCAGACCAACGGTGGATGAGGTGAAGATGGCAATGAAGATCACGCCCGACACATATTCGGGCGTCGCCGTCGTTATGATTGAGAACGTAGACAGAGACCGATCCAGCGCTGAGCCTTCGCGCATCCCGGCCAGTACGCCCACCAACAGGGCTGATGGGACCATCAGGATCAAAACCCACATCATCAAGTAGCCGGTATTGCCCAATCGCTTGGCGACAATGGTGCCGACCTCATCCTTGAAAACAGTGGAATAGCCCCAGTCCCCCTGAAGGATGCCGCAAAACCGGGGCGTGGTTTCCTCGGTCAATCCGGGTCGGGTGCAGGTGCCCACGAATGTGCCGTCATCCAGAGTTTTGGAAAACCCCGGTGCCACGCCCAGCCATTGGCCATATTTGACCAGCGTGGGTTGCAGGTAGCCACGATTACCCAGCCAGGCCTCGACCTGTTCGTCGGACATCCGTTGGTTGCCCTGGGTTTTGGCCAGCTTTTCCAAGTTTGGGTATAGGTTGGTCAGAAAGAAGACCACGAACGTCAGGCACAATGCTGTCAACAGCATGACGCCAAACCGTCGGAGGATGAATAGTCCCATGATGGCCCCTGTTTTTCGAGTGTTCCGCAGATCTTTGGACCATTTTCTGGCCTCGGACTTCCGACTTGACGCCGGGTTGTCTGCGGCTGGAAAGGGGCGCCTGGATCAGGCGCCCCCGTTGATTGTCTGACAGGTTTTAGGCCGACCAGCCCCACTTGTAGTGGTGATGTTCGAAAGCGATATGCATATCGGTTCCGACCAGACCATCTTTCATATGGCGATACAGCGCGCGCCAGTAGGGTTGAATGGTCACGCCTTCTTCCTGAATCAGCGCCTCGCCTTTGGCGACCACTTCGCGCCGTTTGTCGGCGTCGGCAATCGCCAGGGCTTCGGTCAGGATGGCGTCGAATTCGGAGTTGGCCCAACCGAACTCGTTCCAAGCTTCACCGGATTTATACGCCAATGCCCAGATCTGTACGCCCAGAGGGCGGTGGTTCCAGTTGGTTGAACTGTAGGGGTATTTCGTCCAGTCGTTCCAGAAGGTGTTCCCCGGCAGAACCGTGCGTTTTACATTGATGCCCGCGTCCCGCAGCTGCGCGGCAACAGCGTCGGTTGTGTTACGGCGCCAGTCGTCGTCAATCGACAGCAGTTCGTGCTCGAAATCAGCCATGCCAGCTTCTTCCATGAGCTTTTTCGCCCCAGCCGGATCGACCGTTTGCTTGGGCAGTTCTGCATAGTCCGGATGGATAGGCCCGACATGGTGGTTTTCAGCCAGCGTGCCGCGGCCGCCATAGCCCAATTCAAGCAGAACGCTGTTGTCCACCGCCATTTGCAGAGCTTTGCGCACGCGTTTGTCGGCATAAACCTGTTTGCCGTCAACTTCGGCCAGCTGATTGGGACGGATCACGAGGGTTCCCATGGTGATCACTTCGGATTTCTCATAGCCGAGGCCGTCCATCACATCGATGAATTCACCAACGGATTCGTGCAGCATATCGACTTCGTCCGATTCCAGGGCTGCCAGCCATGCCGACGGATCGGTGCCGTAGTCGATATATTCGATACGATCCAATGTCGCAGGACCAAATACTTCTTCACCCCACCAGGTGTGGTCAGGTGCGCGCACCAATGTGCATTTGACCCCGACTTCCAGCTCTTCAAGGATGTAGGGACCGGTTCCGACGTTGTTGAGTAGGTCGTTTTCATTGAACGAACTATGCACGATGGCCGACGGATAGTCGGACATGCCGGCAATCAATGAAATATCCGAGCTTGGCAGGTTCAGTTTCACCGTCGTCGGATCAACAACTTCGATCGAGCCTTCGATAGCCTGGCCGGTGTCCGCGTCGATCAGTGTCGCAAAGCGACCTGCCATCGAATTGGTTTCCGAGCTTTTGTCACACCAACGCGCAATATTGCGTGCCACATCATCTGCAGTGAAATCATCGCCGTTGGTCCACTTCACACCCGGGCGCAGTTTCAGTGTGTAGACAGTGGCGTCATCATTGATTTCCCAACCTTCCAGCAACATTCCGCGGAATGTACCGTCCGAGTTGTATTCGACCAGGTATTCCATTGTGCCGCGGGTTTGGTTGCCCATTTCCGACCAGTCATACGTGCGTGGGTCTTTCAGGGCACGAACGCTCATCTGGACGCGCAGGGTGCCGCCTTCTTGTCTGGTATCTTCGCCCTCGGCGCGGACAGGGGCTGCTAAGCCAATCATGCCGTAAGCACCTACAGCAGTAACACCCAGACCCGTGGCGCGGGTCAGAAACTCGCGCCGGCTTAATTTGCCGTCCCGATATTCCTGAGCATGCATCTCTGCCGCCCAGTGAATCGGTGCTCCGGTAAAGGTTTGCTTATTCATCGATGTCTCTCCCTGTGACATGTTCTTTTTATTGAAGAAGGTTGGAACCGTTCAGACCATATTGAGGCGAACAGCAGGTTCTCGGAATACTCGTTGGATTTTCATCATCCCCATGGGGCTATTCCGCCCTAGAATTCAAATGAGGTCAATGTTCGAAATCGACGTAGATAGCACAAAAACGACATGGCTGGGAGTGTTTGCTGTTGTCTCGGGCCCGCAGCGTCTTATTTCAAGCGATGTATACTGTCGTGAACCGAAACAATTGGCGTTTGGGGGAATCGCTGGAAAGGATTCTCGGAGATGAAGTTTGAACTACGGCTTGTATCGTTTTGAGAAATCTATCTGATTCCAATTCTTCATCCGTGCGCGAAACCAGGTGCGCTGACGTTTGGCGAATCGGCGGGTGGCAATCGTTGCACGCTCTTTGGCGGCGTCCAGCGTAAGATGACCGTCAAGATAGGCCAGCAATTCGGGAACGCCGATGGCTTTGAAGGCGGGCAACGTCGGATCATAGAGGTCTCGCATCGCTTCGACCTCTTGCAGCGCGCCAGAGTCCAGCATCAGATCGAACCGCCGGGTGATGCGATCAAGAAGCCATTGTTTGTCCACGTCAAAAACGATCGGAACCGTGTCAGTCAAATTCAGAACGGGCGGCGGTGTCTCAGCCTGCCAGTCGCTCAGGCTTCGTCCGGTAGCCCGCTGCACCTCCCAAGCTCGCTGAACACGGGCGCGGTTCTGCGTGTCGATCCGTTCCTGTGTCCGCGTATCGACACCAGCAATTAATGCGGTCAGGTCCAGTTGGTCTGCCTCGGCGCGGATTTCCAGCGGCGTGGCGGGGATGTCGGCCATCCCTTCGGTTAACGCCGAGAAATACAAGCCGGTGCCGCCCACGATGATCGGGCGCTGTCCCCCGGTCAGCAGTGGCGTTACCTCGCGCAGCCAATGACCCGTCGAATACTCCTGATCATACGCGATGTGGCCGTAAAGCAGATGCGGCGCGCGGGCCTCTTCTTCGATCGAAGGGCGGGCCGAAATTACACGCCAGCAGTCATAGACTTGGCTCGCATCCGCATTGACGATCACGCCGCCGAACGTCTCGGCAATCTGCAGGGCCAGGGCCGATTTGCCCGAGGCGGTCGGCCCCGCAATCAACACCGGTTTGTCGTCGGGGATGGGGGGCAGGCGGTCCCAAATCTGCGATCTGTCGTTATTGTCCATTCGGGCTGCCTCAATCGTCACCAATCGCATTGAACCTGCGGAGGTTTTGCTTCATTTTGCGCCGGAAAATAAACCCGTGCCAGCCCGGAGCGCAACATGAGCCTTTCCCCGACCCTCGAATCCACCGAGACCGCCAAAACCAAGTACAATCGCGTGATGCTGAAAATCTCGGGCGAGGCGTTGATGGGCGATCAGGGGTTTGGCTTGCATCCCCCCACCGTTCAGCGCATCGCGCAAGAGGTCAAGTCGGTGCATGATCTGGGGGTCGAGATTTGCATGGTCATCGGCGGTGGCAATATTTTCCGCGGCCTCAGCGGTTCAGCACAGGGGATGGAGCGCACAACAGCCGATTATATGGGCATGCTGGCCACGGTGATGAACGCGCTGGGGATGCAGTCGGCACTTGAGGAAATCGGTGTGTTCACTCGTGTCATCTCGGCCATTCGCATGGATGAGGTGTGCGAGCCCTATATCCGCCGTCGCGCCGTGCGCCACCTTGAGAAAAAGCGGGTTTGCATTTTTGCTGCGGGAACTGGCAACCCTTATTTTACCACCGACACCGCCGCGACTCTGCGTGCCAATGAAATGGCGTGTGAGGCGATTTTCATGGGCAAAAATGGTGTGGATGGGGTTTATGACAAAGACCCCAAAGAACACGCGGACGCAGTGCGCTATGACACGGTTACTTATGATGACGTGCTGGCCAAGCGGTTACGCGTCATGGATGCCTCGGCCATTGCACTGGCACGCGACAACAACCTGCCGCTGATCGTATTTGGCTTGGATGAGCCGGGCGGGTTCCGTGGAATTCTGGCGGGTGAGGGGACCTATACCAAGGTTCAGGGCTAAATCCTTCGACAGCTTTTTGTGTGCAGGCCGGGGCGATTGCCCGGCCTGTTTTCATTTACAGCGGCCGATTTTCGTCATGGCGGTCATATGAAGCAAGCCTGTCACTTTTACGCATTTTGTCGCTTTTAAGTAATAGGTGGTCTTCTCAGTTACGCCCTTGCCGATCCGGATATTGGATGTCCTGCGCATCGATAAGGGGAAGGAAAGATAATGTCCGACAATACGGAAACCGACTATGAAGTCGGTCAGGACAACGTTCAGATCATGGGTCTGGACGTCCACAATCCGGTCTTTGCCGTTTCGGGGCTAACCATCATTGCATTCGTGTTCTTCTCGCTGGTGTTCCGCGAGCAGGCGAGCGAGTTCTTTGGGTGGCTTCGACCGGCTTTGACCAGCAATTTCGACTGGGTGTTCATGATTGCGGCGAACATCTTTGTCGTGTTTTCACTACTGCTGATCGTCACGCCGTATGGTTCGATCCGTCTGGGCGGGGATGATGCCAAGCCGGATTACAGCTATGCCGGATGGTTCTCGATGCTGTTTGCCGCGGGTATGGGCATCGGTCTGGTGTTCTGGGGCGTGGCCGAGCCAATCTCGCATTACGGGTCGTCGCTGGGCGGGGTTGCCGCTGGCGAGGATGGTCTTCGCACCGACTGGGCACCGTTAGGTGCCGGTCTAGAGGACCCCGAAGCCTCGAAGAAGTTGGCGATGGCAGCCACCATTTTTCACTGGGGTATGCACCCTTGGGCCGTGTATGCGGTAGTGGCACTGGCGCTGGCGTTCTTCAGCTTTAACCGCGGTCTGCCGCTGACCATGCGGTCGGTGTTCTACCCGCTGTTTGGTGAGGCGACATGGGGTCCGTTGGGTCACATCATTGACGTTCTAGCCGTGTTCGCCACGATCTTCGGTTTGGCGACCTCGCTGGGCTTGGGTGCAACGCAAGCGCTGGCTGGTCTGAATTATCTGTTCGATGTTCCGATCACGGACGGGATGAAAGTTCTGCTGATCGGTCTGATCACGGCATTCGCATTGATCTCAGTGGTTGCTGGCCTCGATAAGGGCGTAAAGCGGTTGTCCGAGGCCAACATGATCCTGGCCGCGGCCTTGTTGCTGCTGGTGCTGATCCTTGGGCCTACCGTGGCGATTCTGACCGGCTTCTTCGACAGCCTGATTGAATACGTCGTCGCATTGCCTGCACTGTCGAACTGGGTCGGTCGCGAAGACACCAACTTTATGCAGGGCTGGACCACCTTCTACTGGGCGTGGTGGATCTCCTGGTCACCATTCGTCGGCATGTTCATCGCCCGAATCTCGCGCGGCCGAACCGTGCGCGAATTCGTGACTTGCGTGATCCTGATTCCAACCGTCGTTGGCGCCTTGTGGATGAGCGTTTTTGGCGGTGCCGCGTTGGATCAGGTTATGTCCGGTTCGGGGCAGGCCCTGTCGGATGCTGCGCTAGAACTCAAGATGTTCTCCATGTTTGAACAATTCCCGATGACAGGTTTGCTGTCCTTCGTTGGCATCGTTCTGGTGGTTGTATTCTTCGTCACCAGCTCGGATTCCGGCTCGTTGGTGATTGATACGATCACGGCAGGTGGCAAAACCGATGCGCCGACGGCGCAGCGTGTGTTCTGGTGCATTCTGGAGGGCGCAATCGCGATCGTTCTATTGCTGGGTGGCGGCCTGGGTGCGCTGCAGGCTGCTGCGATTGCAACAGGCTTCCCGTTTGCGATCGTTCTGGTGCTGATGTGCGTGTCGATCTTCATCGGTCTTGCGAACGAAAAGCGACGCCGCTGAATCCAATTCAGCCCTTCGAAAGCCCCGGACAAGCGTCGGGGCTTTTTTGTTTCATGCCGGGTTGACCGAGCTCAGGGCCGCTGGCTATGTATCCGCGTCTTTTGATTGCCAGATCTGGTCCCGAAAGACTGCCCGTGCTTCTGTTTGTTTGACTGGGGCTGTGGCTGGGCTGGAAGACCTGCCGTGATTTCCGAGTTGTCCGAAATCATGCGCGGGCACGTCATCGGAACAAGCAGCATGAGCAAGGAGCGACGTGCCATGGGCACTCTTGATATCGATTTCGTTAGGGCGCAGTTCCCGGCTTTTTCCGAGCCCTGCCTGCAAGGTCAGGCGTTCTTTGAAAATGCAGGCGGGTCATACACTTGTAAGCCGGTGCTGGACCGGCTGACGCGCTACTATACTCAACGCAAAGTGCAGCCCTACGGCCCCTATGACGCCAGCCGTCTGGCAGGCGAAGAGATGGATGAAGCCCGCGCACGCATGGCTGCGATTCTGGGCGTGAACACAGATGAGCTGAGCTTTGGTCCCTCGACCACTCAGAACACCTATGTTTTGGCGCAGGCATTTCGCCAATGGATGCAGCCGGGCGATGCCATCGTTGTCACCAATCAGGATCACGAGGCCAACTCGGGACCGTGGCGGCGTCTGGTCGAGGACGGGTTTGAAATCCGCGAATGGCAGATCGACCCGGAAACCGGTTCGCTCAACCCGCAGGATCTTGAGAACTTGCTGGACGAGAAGGTGCGTCTGGTCTGTTTCCCGCATTGTTCCAACGTGATCGGAGAGATCAACCCGGTCACCGAAATCACCGCCATTGCCCATGCGGCGGGAGCGTTTGTCTGTGTAGATGGCGTTTCATACGCGCCACATGGGTTCCCAAATGTCGGCGATCTGGGGCCGGATATCTATCTGTTCTCGGCCTATAAAACCTACGGTCCTCATCAGGGTTGCATGGTGATCAGGCGTGCGCTTGGTGAGCTGCTGCCAAACCAGGCGCACTATTTCAATGCAGACGCGCTGTACAAGCGTTTCACCCCGGCGGGCCCGGATCACGCTCAGATCGCGGCCAGTGCAGGTATGGCGGATTACGTTGATCTGTTGTGCGACCACCATAACGGCCCCAAGGGTAACGCAACCGAACGGGGAGCCTTTGTGCATGACTTGATGCGCGGTCAGGAGGTTGCGCTGCTGCAGCCCGTATTGGACGCGGTCAAGGATCGAAATGCCGTACGCTTGATCGGTACCTCAGATGCTACACGTCGCGCTCCGACCGTAGCGTTATCGCTGAGCCGGAATGCCGAAGCCGTGGCCACCGATCTGGTTGAACACGGGATCATGGCAGGAGGCGGCGATTTTTACGCCGTGCGCCCGTTGCAGGCGATGGGTGTGGATTTGGATCAGGGCGTGCTGCGGGTCAGCTTTACGCACTATACCTCGCAACAGGAAATTGATCAGTTATTGGGCGCACTTGACGCCGTTTTGTGATCCGGTTTCTGCTCGGCTTCGTAATGCTAAGAAAACAGCCGGGCGGTCATGGAAAACAAACAATCACCGATCATCATGTGGTTCCGACGGGATTTACGCCTGTCGGACCATCCCGCGCTAAGTGCTGCGGCCCAAACGGGTCGCCCTATTCTGCCGGTTTTCATTCTGGATGATTTGGCTCAAGCGCTCGGTGCCGCGCCGAAATGGCGGCTTGGGCTGGGGCTTGAGGCCTTCGCGCAATCTCTGTCGCACATTGGCAGCCGGTTAATCCTGCGGCGCGGGGACGCGCTGACTGTTTTGCAGAACCTTATCGCAGAAACCGGAGCCAGCGGCGTCTATTGGACGCGAGCGTATGATCCTGATGCCATCGACCGTGACACACGCACTAAGTCTGCTTTGGCAGAGCAGGGCGTAGAGGCCAAATCCTTTGCGGGTCACTTACTATTTGAGCCCTGGACCGTAGCAACCAAAACAGGCCAGCCGTTTCGTGTGTTCACACCGATGTGGCGATCCGTTCAAGGCCGAGAAGTTGCCACGCCTGAAGGCGTGTCGTCGATCAAAGCACCCTTGACTTGGTCGACTTCGGAAAACCTGACCGATTGGAACCTGGGTGCGGCAATGAACCGGGGCGCAGCCGTGGTCGCACCTTTTGTCCGCCCCGGTGAGAATGCCGCCTTTGAGGCTTTGCACGAGTTTCTGGACCGAATCCAAGACTATTCGCACGATCGGGACTATTTGGATTTGGAGGGCACCTCGAATCTGTCCGAATACCTATCGCTTGGCGAAATCGGCCCCCGCAGTGTCTGGCATGCGGTACAGCGGGCTGCAATGAATGGCACGCAAGGGGCAGACGCCTACTTGCGTCAATTAGTTTGGCGTGAGTTTGCGTACCACTTGATGTATCACACACCGCGTTTGCTCAGCGGGAACTGGAAACCGGAGTGGGATACGTTTCCGTGGAACACGGACGCCGATCATCCCTCAGTTGTTGCTTGGCGACAGGCCCGCACCGGTATTCCTGTTGTCGATGCGGGATTGCGTCAAATGTATGTGACCGGTCGTATGCACAACCGCGCGCGCATGATCGTCGCCAGCTACTTGACCAAGCATTTGATGACGCACTGGAAAATCGGATTAAACTGGTTTGAAGATTGCCTGATTGACTGGGATCCGGCGGCCAACGCGATGGGCTGGCAGTGGGTTGCAGGCTCGGGTCCGGATGCATCACCATTCTATCGGATATTTAACCCGCTGACACAGCAGGAAAAATTTGATCCTGATGATGTCTATCTAAAGCACTGGATCGCCGAAGGGCGGGCCAAGCCTTCGGCTACGGCTTTGGCATATTTCCGGGCGGTACCGCATTCGTGGGCGCTTGATCCGGCGGAAAATTACCCTTCACCAGTGGTTGATCTGGCCACTGGCCGAGCACGGGCCTTGGCGGCTTATGAAGGCCGAAAAACCGGGTAAGGAACTGAAAACTTGCCAGAAACACAAACTCGGCCTAGCTTTTAACTGCGGCCGCACAGGGGAGAGCGGATGATCCTGACGACAACTGAAGGGCAAAAAGACCTGCCCAGATACTTTGCTCAAGTGTTCAAAATGTTGAACCGGATGGGTTCGGGGCGAATGGATATCGCTTTGCCCGATGGGCGCGTGTTCCGATCCGAAGGTGCCAAGCCGGGGCCAGTGGCGCGCGTGGACATTCACGATCCCGACGTATTTGCGCGTTTGATCCGAGAGGGTGAGTTGGGTTTTTCGGATTCTTACCTAGAAGGTGGGTGGAGCACGCCCGACCTGCGATCGTTCATGGATCTGGTGCATTTAGGGACCGAGACGGTGTATGACGACTTCACCGGAAGGTTCCTGGTGCAAGCCTATGAACGGCTTCGATTTTGGTTGCACAACAACAACCGTCGACAGGCCAAGAAGAACATCTCGTACCATTACGATTTGGGGAACGATTTCTACAGGCTGTGGCTGGATGAAACGATGACCTATTCCAGCGCGCTGTTCGAAACAGGGCAGGAAAGCCTGGAAAAAGCGCAGACTGCGAAATATGCCAGCCTAGTCGATGAAATGGGTGCCAAACCCGGTGACCACATCCTTGAGATCGGTTGCGGATGGGGCGGTTTCGCTGAATATGCCGCAAAAGAGCGTGGCCTTCGGGTCACAGGTTTGACGATCAGTCAGGAACAGTTAAACTTTGCAAGGCAAAGAATTGAAAAAGCAGGACTTTCTGACCTTGTTGAGTTCAAATTGCAAGACTATCGCGACGAGCGTGGCCAGTATGACGGCATCGCCTCGATTGAGATGTTCGAAGCCGTCGGACAGAAATACTGGCCGGTTTACTTTGAGACTGTGCGTGATCGGCTAAAACCCGGTGCGCACGCGACCCTTCAAATCATAACCGTTGCCGATCACCGGTGGGATATTTACAAGAACGGCGTTGATTTCATTCAGAAATATATCTTTCCCGGCGGAATGCTCCCCGCGCCGACGATCCTGAAACAGCAGGTGGCAGAGGCAGGATTGAACGTCGTGAAATCGCGGGAATTCGGTAAAAGTTATGACCTGACATTGCGTCGTTGGTACGAAACGTTCAACGACAAATGGGACGAAATTTCCGAAATGGGCTTTGACGAGCGTTTCCGGCGCATGTGGAACTATTATTTAACCGCGTGTGGCGCGGCCTTTGACACTGGCAACTGCGATGTGACACAGATCACTATAGCAAAACCCAGTTAACAAAGGGAAATTCCGAATGCCCACTGCGCCGCGACTTGTTGCTTCACTATGCCTATTGGCAGTGGCCTTTATCGTGTCGAGCATGATTATCAGCAACGGCGAAGAGGGCAAGGACTATGGCTGGTTCACCTATGTCAACATGATTATTGCGGTGGCCTGTGGTTGGAAGGTGATGGGAAAGCGCGTTGGTCGCGGCTGGACCGCCGCGGTCAATAATGGCATCGCTGGGGTTGTATCCTTGGTGTTCTGGGCCCTTTTTGTTCAGGGTTGCTACGAGATGTTCCGACTGGCCATGCGTCATCGCTATGACGGCCCGTTTGAGGCGCTCACGGCCATTTTCCAGATTGGTGTGGAGTACGGCAAACTGCTCATCGTTCCGGAAATTCTGTGGACTTTGGCTATCGGAGCTCTTATCGCAGGGCTTGCAACCGAAGAAGCCGGCCGTCGCTGGCGATAACTCACCAGAATTTAGACGAGCTTTACTCTAGTGTCCGATTTGTTTTTTTACGGCACGCTCAGGCATTTGCCGCTGCTGGAATGTGTGCTTGGCCACCCGCTGTCACAAATAAAAATATCTCAGGCCAGTTTGCCGGACCATGCGGTTTATGGCGTGGCAGGCCAGGCCTTCCCGATGATTGTTCCAGAAAAGGGCAGTCAGGCCATGGGGTTGCTGGTTCAGGGTTTCAGCGCCGAAGACCTGAAACGATTGGCTTTTTACGAAGGTGGGTTCGACTATGACCTCAGCCCGCACGGTGTGGACGTTGCTGACGGCTCACGCGCCGAGGCTAGTGTGTTCTTTCCCGAACCCGAATTGTGGACACCAGACAAGCCGTGGTCGTTGCAGGCCTGGGTTGATGAATGGTCCGAAGTGACCTTGCTGGCTGCACAAGAAGAGCTGGCCTATTACGGTAAGGTCGACGCAACCACGATCGCTCGTAACTTTGCGCCGATCCGCACCCGGGCTTGGGCTAAGCTGGCTGCGCGAAAACGCCAGACGGGCGATCCGCGTGACGTCGCAAAAGATGTGATCGTGCAAAGCCATCGGCGGGCCTATGTCAATTATTTCGGTGTGGAAGAATTGGATGTGCAGCACCGCCAGCATGACGGAACGATGGGTCCCGTGCTGCACCGGAGCGGATTGATGCAGGGGGCCGCCGTCGTTGTTCTGCCTTATGACCCGGTGCGCGACACTGTTCTTTTGGTTGAACAATTCCGCGCGCCGGTTTTTCTGATCGACGATCCCGAACCGTGGATGTGGGAGCCGGTAGCAGGCATGATCGACCCCGGTGAAACGCCGGATCAGGCCGCCCACCGCGAAGTGCAGGAAGAGGCGCAGGTGTCGCTGAACGCCTTGGAATATGCAGGCGGTGCCTACTCCTCGAGCGGGTCATCGACCGAGTATGTCTACCTTTATGTTGGGTTGGCTGATTTGACCCGGACCATCGACAATGGTGGCGTTGCTACGGAAGGTGAGGATATTCGCACACAAATCCTGCCATATGACGCGTTCCTTAAAAAGGTCGACAACAACGAATTCAAGGATTTGCCCCTGTTGATGATGGCAAATTGGCTGGCCCGGCATCGCGATCGTTTGCGCGGTTAACTATCGCCGCTTGTGGTTGTCGCACGGCATCTGTAAATCTTCGTTGATACGTAATGAAATGAGGGCGCCATGCGCATTGCACGAGACCTTGCCGACGCAGTCGGGAAAACACCGCTGATCCGGTTGAAGCGCATCAGTGAAGAGACCGGTTGCGAGATTCTCGGGAAGGCCGAGTTCATGAACCCGGGGCAATCGGTCAAGGATCGCGCAGCGCTCTACATCATCAAGGACGCAATTGCGCGCGGTGAGCTGAAGCCCGGCGGAACCATTGTCGAAGGCACGGCCGGTAACACCGGTATTGGCCTTGCATTGGTGGGCGCGTCGATGGGGTTCAAAACGGTGATCGTGATCCCGGAAACCCAATCCGAGGAAAAGAAAGACATGCTGCGTCTGGCGGGCGCGCAACTGGTTCAGGTTCCGGCCGCCCCTTACCGCAACCCCAACAACTTTGTGCATTATTCGCGCCGTCTGGCCGAGGAACTGGCGCAGACTGAACCCAATGGCGCCATCTGGGCCAACCAGTTCGACAATGTTGCCAACCGTCAGGCCCATGTGGAAACCACCGGCCCCGAAATTTGGGAGCAGACGGGCGGCAAAGTCGATGGCTTTGTCAGTGCAGTAGGCTCGGGTGGTACGCTGGCCGGCGTGGCGGACGCGTTGCAGCCCAAGGGCGTCAAGATCGCTCTGGTCGATCCGATGGGGGCAGGACTGTATTCGTACTACACCACTGGTGAAATCGCTATGGAGGGCAGCTCGATCGCCGAAGGTATCGGTCAAGTGCGCATTACCAAGAACCTTGAAGGGTTCAAGCCAGACTTCTCGTACCAGATGACCGATAACGAGGCGCTGCCATACATCTTTGATCTGCTGCGCGAGGAGGGTCTGGTTATGGGCGGGTCGACCGCGATCAACATGGCGGGCGCGGTGCGTCTGGCCAAGGATCTGGGGCCGGGCCACACCATTGTGACGATCCTGTGCGACTTTGGCACGCGCTATCAGTCCAAACTGTTCAATCCCGAATTCCTGCGTGAAAAGGAGCTGCCGGTGCCAGATTGGATGACCGAAGCCCCACGCAGCATTCCTGGCGTATTCGAGGACGTATGATGCTGCGGCAGGTTCGCCTGTTTCTTGCGTTTCTTCTGGTTTGTTTTGCCATGCTGGGCAGCCCCGTTGCCGCCCAGTTGACTGATCGGCAAAGCGAATATTACCAGAACTGGCTTGAGACGGCGGATCGCGCCGAGAAGGATATCGAATCCGATCGCACGTCAAACGCGGCATTGGAAAACCTGCGGGCTGAAATCCACAACTATCGTGAGGATTTCAACAAGGCACGTGGCGCTAATACCGACCGTATCCAGACGCTGGACGCGCAGATCAAGGCGTTGGGGCCAGCCCCCGAAGGGGATGCGACCGAACCCGAAGAGATTGCCAAGCTTCGCGAGCATCTGGAAAACCAACTGACCAGCCTGCAGGTGCCGCAAATCATCTCGGAAGAAGCGTTCAGCCGCGCCAACGGCCTGATCAGCGAGATAGACAGCCTGTTGCGCGAGCGGCAGACAAAAGAGCTTTTAGAACGCGGTGTATCGCCACTTAACCCTGTCTATTGGGGCCCAGCCTGGGTCGATATTGTCGAGGCCGTGCGAGGCCTGATCAATGAATCTGCGCTGAACCTGAAAACCAACATCGTTCAAAAACACCTGAAAGAGCGCGGGCTGGGCATTTTCTTCCTGACCGTCGCGGCTGGAATTTTACTGTACTACGGACGTTACTGGTCCGAGGCTGCCGGTGAATATCTGCGGCAGTTGGGCGGCCGGGGCAGCGGCGTGTGGTCGTTTCTGGTTTCACTGCTGCGGATTCTGCTGCCATGGCTGGGTGTCTGGTTGCTGGTTCAGGCGATCATCATGACTGGCCTGCCGGGATTGCGCGGAACGCTATTAATCCAGAATGTTCCTTATTGGGCCGCGATTATATTTTATTACGACTGGATCGGACGTCAGGTTCACATCTCGCAGGCGGCACAGAACTTTAACCGCTTGTCCCGCAAAAGTGTCACGCAGTTGCGGGTATACTTGGATATTCTGGCGATCTTCCTGATCGTGTACGAATTCGGGCTGCTGTTTGATCAGATCGAAAACATTTCGGACGCGACCCGGGCCGTTATCAGCTTTCCTGTGGTAGTGGGAACCGCGCTGGTTCTTCTGCGTATCCGCCGGATTCAGACCTCAAAACCGGAAGCCGAAGATGGGCAATCTGGTGAAACGCCGCGAAGTGCCGGGCTGACCCAGCTGATGGACTTTCTGCGCAAGGCGATTTTTTTGCTGGGGATCGCGAGCCCGATTTTGGCGGCTATTGGATATACCAACGCAGCCGAGGGGATCGTTTTCCCGGCGGTGAAAACGCTGGTTCTGTTTGCGGCTTTGACGATCTTTCATCGCTTTATCACCTCGGTTTACGGCTGGCTCAGCGGGCAAGGTGAGTCGGCGCGGGACTCACTGTTTTCGGTGTTGGCCGGGTTTATAATCGCCATTCTGACCTTGCCGGTTCTGGCGCTGTATTGGGGCGCACGACAGACTGACTTGCTTGAAGTCTGGTCGCGTTTGCTGCTTGGTTTTGACATTGGCGGCGTTACGATTTCGCCCCGCAACTTCTTTACCTTCCTAATCGTGTTTGTCATCGGCTATGGCTTGACCCGGCTGTTGCAAAGCGGGCTGCGCAATTCGCTGCTGCCCAAGACCAGTATTGATCCAGGCGGTCAGAACGCGATTGCCGCGGGCACCGGCTATGTGGGGATATTCCTGGCCGCGCTGGTGGCCATCATGTTGGCGGGGTTTGATCTGTCTTCGCTGGCCATTGTCGCCGGCGCGCTGTCGGTTGGGATCGGCTTTGGACTACAGACCATCGTGTCGAATTTTGTGTCGGGGATCATCCTGCTGGTCGAGCGTCCAATCTCCAAGGGGGACTGGATCGATGTGAATGGGATGATGGGTTATGTGCGCGATATCTCGGTGCGGTCTACGCGGATTGAGACTTTTGATCGTACCGATGTGATCGTTCCCAACTCGGACCTGATCAGCGGGGTGGTGACGAACTACACGCGGGGCAACACGATCGGGCGCGTTATCGTGCCGGTGGGCGTGGCCTACGGCACGGATACCCGCGTGGTCGAGAAGATTTTAGGTGAGATTGCCAATTCCCATCCGATGGTTCTGGCGCATCCAGCGCCCAGCGTGGTGTTTCAGGGCTTTGGTGCGGATTCGCTGGATTTTGAAATTCGCGCCATCTTGCGCGACGTGAACTGGGTGCTTTCGGTGAAATCGGATATGAACCACGAAATCAACCGCCGGTTTGTCGAAGAAGGTATTGAAATCCCCTTCGCGCAGCGCGATGTCTGGCTGCGCAATCCTGAGACGCTGCGAGGGCAGGGGCCTGCGCAAGAAGCCGAACCTGCAACGGAAAAAACACCTACCGAACCCCTGTCTTCCAAGCCTGCGGACATGACCGAGGCCGATCTGGCAGACGGTGATGGGGATGAGCTGTAACGGGGTCTGTGGCGGAACTGCGGAAGGTTGAATTTTCGCTTTAATCGCCCCTTGCAAATCCCTCGGCGATGGTCCAAATATCGCGCGCACGGAGAGGTGGCCGAGTGGTCGAAGGCGCACGCCTGGAAAGTGTGTAGGCGGGAAACCGTCTCCAGGGTTCGAATCCCTGTCTCTCCGCCATCCTTACCTGATTTCCGCATTTGAACTTTGACCTATTAATTGCGGGGAAGTTACATCTCCTTACGGATCAGGATGTCGGCCAGACAAGAGCATGCGTCTTTTGTACATCGAATTTGATCGCGAGGCAGGTCAAGCGCGTCGCCGAGAGTCCCTATTCTGCCCCCAACGCCGCAAACGCCCCGGAAGATTTCGCCATTCCCCCGGACCCGAAGGGATTCAAGCCCTACGTTGCATTTATATCCACGCCAGCGGTTCATATCCCTAAGAAGGAAGTCATTGGGGCGGAGTATCTCAGTGTGGCCCGACCGCGTGGTTGCGCGCATCACTGATCGAGGTTCTTCACCAACCGGGGCCCTGTCCGAGGGCAAACCCACCGCGAGAACCTGCAATTGGTCGTCGGTGTAGTCGTACAGCTGCACTCCGAAATCTTTCCGCAACGGTTTCAAGGAAATCGAAGCGGTGGGCAGCGCCGCGCGTAATTCCCGCGCATCTTCAAGCGTCTGATCAAAACGATCTGGATGCATCGTCACGTTGATATGAACGGTGATACGGTCAGTCATCGTACCCGCCACTTGGATAAAATGGCTCAGCTCTGCAAATTCGGCATGATAGGTCAGGATAACGCTGTTCAGGCGGCTGTTGATCATCTCCCAAAACCGAAGTGTGCGCGACGCATTGCTGATCAGGCTGACCTTAAACCCTATATCGGACGCATGACCTAGCAGATCAATGATGCGAGGATGCATTGTGGGTTCGCCGCCTGTAAACTGCAGCCAGACAATCTTGCCTAATTCATCCACATAGTGTCGATTTAATTGACGGTACAGATTCAGAACGTCACCGGTTTTCTGCCACTCAAGCGAACCGTCGTGCAAAGCCTTTGGGCAATAACTGCACGCATAGCTGCACGAATTCCCGAGCGTCCAGTCCACCACGACCATGTTGCCACACGCAGGATCGGGGTGGTCAATCAGAGTAAATAGGTCCGGATGGTTCTGGATATCTTCCATTAAAATCCAAGCGTTTAGCTAAGTTCCTCCGACAGTGCGACCAGAGTGGTCCTGTGGCCCCCACCAATTTTCCACAGCCTATCTTGAAATAGGAATTGGAACAAAATTTTTTGGAACACTAGGCATCAATGGCGCTTTGGTGGACGGTTTCGGATACCTGAGAACCCATTTCACAAGGCCAATTGCCTATGTGACAGGGCGATTGCGGGTTCGGTCGACTTGTTTTCGAGTGGCCATCTTTTTATAGTTTGAACATAATCTTTTAGAATTTTCGGCGCTAAGGCGTAATCGGTTTGTCGAATTTACAATAAATTAGGGCCTGTTTCGGCGGCCAGTCGGGGGAATTTATGACAAAGGCTAACGGCCCAAGAACTCGACCTAAAGTTGCCAAGAAAACTGCCAATCAAACGGCGGATATTTATGATTTTGTGCAATCCCCCGAGTGGCAGAAGGTGCTTGAAAAAGCGCGGGTAGAACGAGAAAAAAACCTTTCGGCGCCTGCGCAGCAAAACAAAGAGGGTCAACAACCCAAACCGGTTCGCCGTAGGACCAACCAATCAACCACAAATGAGCGTGCCCAAAGCAAGCAAAAGCCATGGTCCGCTCAGGTCGAGGAAGCAAGACACAAAAGAAATGAAGTGCTTGCCCGTCGTGCAGCCGAGTCGAAAAAAGCAGACCCCAGTAGTCCTGAGGCTCGTCAGGGAGATCTGCAAGGCGGAGACAAAGCAACCTCTACACGGACACCCAGACAGAAAGACAAGCCGACCAATCGTGAACAGACTGATCGTGCAGCTGCTAAATCAGACCAAGCAACAGCCAAGAGCGTTCTGGAAGAAAAGGACGCAGGGAGGCCGGGCCCGTCTGATGACGCTCTGGTCAGCGAAGACGCGTCCTTAAGCGCGCTGACGAGGGCAGAGTTAAGTTTAATACTGTCTTCCGAGGAAGTTGATCATCGCCTGTCCAAAAGGCTCCTGCAACAGCTGAAAGATCACCAACGGACGCGGCGCAGGATCAGGTGGAGCTTGGTGGCCCTTGGATGCACCATCGGTGTGGTTGCTTCGTCTTCGATATTTCTGACTTTGTTCGGATTGGGTGTATCGAACCCGATTGAAAGCGCGGCTATTGGGTCTACTGATGGTGCAGCGGCAGACGATTTTGGCCAAACCGGACCATCGCAACCTGATGTGCCGAGTGGAGCAGGGGGCGAAACTGTCATTTCCGCCGATTTGTTCGACGCGTCATCATTGCCGTCGTCATCCGGCGCAGAATTGGAAGCGACGCAGGATTTGAGCAGTCTTGCCTCATCAGCGCCCCTTCAGTCCGAGTTGGCGGAAACGGCCGAGATCGTTGAGCCCGGCACTCCAAGTCTGGCCCCTAGCGTTCTGTCGTATGTTCCGACGCTTGAACCACCGTTACTACCGGTAGGCGGCGCTGGCTATTTGCCGAGACGAGAGGCTAATCCCAGTTTCCTGCCCTATGAGTTCGAACCAGAGTTTTTTACTACGTCGATCGCTTTGCTGGACGAAATTTCGGCAGGCTTTGATCCAGTGGCGATTTCGATTGACCCGATTCCGCCCTCGCGGCGTTCGACTACTGTTTCTTCTAGCACCGAGGTTGTTGAGCCCAGCACCTCAAGCGTGCCGCCTAGCGTTTTGTCATTTGTTGCGGCGCTTGAACCACCGCTGTTGCCGGTGGGTGGAGCTGGTGACCTACGAAAACAAGAGGCAAACCCGAGTTTTCTGCCTTATGAACTTGAACCAGAGCTTTTCGCCACGCGGATTGCCCTGGTGGATGAGATTTCCACAGAAATTGATCCTTTGACGATTTCGATCGACCAGATCATTCCCCCGCAGCGCGCGCCCAGCGTGTCTTCACAGCTTGTGTCGTTGCAATCTCCGGTGGCTTTGGAGGCCGAAGAAGATCACCAGTTGCTGTCAATTCGGATCCTGGAACCTCAGCCAGATCGTCCTTTGGCGGGTAATCTTGCTGAGCGTCCTTTGAAAGTCGTTTCATCTGATCCTTCTATCCAGCTGGAAGACGTAGCGCTTAGCCCTCCAATCCCACAGGCGCTTACTTTGAAACAGACACCAAACCCGCTGGATTCGGTCACACCCGCGGCATTGCCTGCCGAGGATATTGCGGCCCTACCGAGCGAAGACGCCAAGCCATCGAATCCGAGTGCAAGTGGAGGCGGCGCGTCATTCAGGCTCTACGCGCCAAACAAGATTCCCAATGATGCTGTGGACTCATTTGTTGCTGAATTAACAACGACGGGGCATGAACTTAGCGGAACGGCGCGCGTTGGTTACAAAGTATCCCAATCCAATGTGCGGTTTTATCACAGACAGGATGCGGCCAAAGCTGCCGCCCTTGCTAAGGACGCAGGCGCCTTGTTGCGCGATTTCACGGGATCGAAATCCAAAACACCCACCGGGGTGATCGAATTGTATTTGGCCGGCGAAGGTCTTGGCCAAGCTCCGGTCAAACGGGTGGCCAAGAAAAGCCGCCGGACCACGACCCAAAGTAGCCCGGTTAACCGCCTTAAAAGTCAGGTCCTGAAAAAACTCAGGACAACGACAAACTAATGGCGCTATTATAGGGTAAGTGCGAAGGACTAAGTTGAATTGTGAAAAGTTAAAAAGTATCGACGGGTTTTTGTAAAATGACTGAAAGCAGACTTATTGGCATAGTAACCGCGCTACTATTTCTGACGACGGCGCAGGATGCGCGCGCTGAGATCACGCTTGAGCATCTCCTTGCCATCGATCAACTCTTGTCGGCCAATGACACCCAGGCGCTACGCTCGTATCTGGAAAGAAATCCCGGATTGCTGACCGGAACCGATGAACTGTCGGTCGAATTGCGCAGCTTTTACGAGGCCGCGTCCACGGGCACTTTGAACTTTGGCTATACCGCCGGACCGACAGCCGGTACCGCGGCTGCTGCGACCGACAACGAGCTGGCGCATTAAAGCTTATGTCGGCGCTCGAGGCCATCAATTGCTCAGTGCGTCCAAAGATCGCCTACATCATTGAACCGCGGTTTTCCGGTGGAACGTCAGCAGCGGTTGCGGCCGAACTGCGGGTGGCTGTGGACTTTGGAACGCTAGAGGTGCACGCGATAACTTCGCGAACTTTTGGCGAAAATCAATCTGTTGCGCCGGCACTGCGGCAGGTGTTGGACGAATTGCATATCCCGCTGATTTGGGATGCGCCGCGTATTAGTGCGGATTACGTGATCCTGCACAATCCATCGTTTCTTAAGTTCAACGAGGTACTGAGCACCAAAATTTTTGCCCGTGATCTGATCGTTGTGACGCATGAAAATTTCTTGCGTCCGGGCGGCGAGGAAGGGTTCGACGTTTCCGGCTGCCTGAACCAGATTGAGGCGTCATCTTTTGTGCTGAGGCGAACCCTGGCTCCGATTTCACCCCATAATCGCAAGACCGTGAACGATTGGTTGGACAGCTCGCGCGTGGCAAGGCAGTGGAGGGTTCGGGACACCGACTGGTTCAACATCTGCCATACGGATGTAAGTCCTCCGTGCGAAAAGCCACAGGACCGTCGGGGCAGGCATTCACGACCGGGGTTTGAAAAGTTCCCATCGCTTTCCGACCTCGACATGTGCTTTCCCGAGCATTCTCAAAGCAATGTCATTCTGGGTGCTGATGCCATGCTGAACGCGGGTGTTCTTCGGGCCCATTGGACCTTGCTGCCTTTTGACGCCATTAGAGTGGACGAGTTTTTTGGAATGATCGATTTCTACGTCTATTTTACGGCGCCGACCTGGCAAGAAAGCTTTGGCCGCGTCGTGACCGAAGCGCTGGCCGCTGGCAAAGTGGTTCTTACCAATCCGGAAACCGGGGCAAATTTCGGCGATGGTGTCCTTACGTGTCATCCGGGCGACGTGGACCGGGTCATATCTGATTTGGTCGCTGACCCGCAGCGATATCATGAACAGGTCTCAAGGTCGCAAAAGGTGCTGGAGCGTTACTCGGCAGAGAGTTTCAGGGCAATGTTGTCAAATGTCCTGACTGCAGACAGCGGGGTTATGAAATGATTTTCATCGAGGCTGGCACGCACTCGCTGCGGACCTTTGATGCGCAATTGATCTTTGCCGATCAGCTGACCGCACGCGGTTTTAACGTGTGTATCGATGCCGAATACTTGCCGAAAGACGCAGGTCGCGGCCGGGTTTACGATGCTGCCAAGTTTTTGGTCGATCCGGGCGAGCATGAGGTCGAAAGGGTATTTGTGCTTGGCGCCGAGGAGATTGATGATCTTCTTCTTGCGTCCCTGCGGCAAAGGCAACTGGCGGCAAACGTACCAGTGGTTGCCACGGGCCGTTTCGAAACGCAGCAAAGTTATATCGGTGCAAAGGCGCGTCTGGCATATGCCCTTGGGCGTGAAGCCACGGTGTTGGACATTACGGACTTCCAGCCGCGCTCGATGTTACCTTCGGCGGCCTGTCCCTTGGTCGCAGACATTCGACCAACGGCTCGTTCGGCGGTCGAAAAGCCAAATGTCGCCGTGGTCTTGGGGTCCATGGAACTTGACGCGCCCGAGACGCTCTCTTGCTTGGCCCGGATGAGCAATCGCAGTGACTATACTCTGCAACTTATCGTCAACGGGGCGCAGAACAAGGTGATCAATGAGTCGCCCTTTCATGATCTGCCGACTATTTTGTATACCGATCTTTCCGCCCGTATTTTGGCAAAAACGACAGATGTCCTGGTGATGTTTGGTCATGGTGTCGCCGGGGTTCGCATGGCCGCACTTGCAGTCGAGCTGATCGCCACTGGTGGGGTCGCGATAGATTGCACGGATGATGAGGCCATTGTGTCCTCCGGCGCCCCGGCTTTGATCGGGCCCAAAACGCCGCTTGCGCTGGACGGGTACCTCACAGGGAAGATACTTGAGAACCTTGCCGGGGTGGCTGAACAGGCGACAAAATCCCAGTGGCTGCATTCGGTGGACATTTCCCGGTTGGAAAAGGCAGCAGACCTAAAGCCCCAAAAACGCGAACCTATTCGAACGGCACAGCGAACAGTGTTTTTTCCAACCAACGGGGTTGGATTGGGACACGCTCAGCGATGCGCTATCATTGCCAAAGAATTGCCGGATGATATAGCCCCGATTTTTGCGGCCTTTCCCAGCTGCGTTCCACTTGTGCGCCGCGAAGGCATGGACAGTATCCCTCTGGTTCAGCGGACTGAAGTATCAGCCAACTTTAATGGCAACGATATCCTGACTTACCGCCGACTTGGCGCAGCTCTGCAGGAAAATGACAGGTTGGTGTTTGACGGCGGCTATGTCTTTGATTCCGTCTACCGAACGATCCTTGAGCGCAACTTGTCGGCGGTTTGGATACGGCGTGGGTTGTGGCCTGATGGGCGGTCCAGGCCAAGAATGCTCCAGCGTGAGGCCGTATTCGACAAGGTCATAGTGCCATCCGAAGCCTTTGAAGAGCTAAACGACACCTACAGTTACGGCGATCACGTTCGCAACGTTGGCCCGATCTTTCGCCGTGTGGTCCAGTCGGGTGATGAACGCCAAGGACTTAGGGGTCGGCTGGCTGAACGGTTCGGGCGTGAGTTTGATCATCTGGTTGTCAGCATGTTAGGCGGCGGCGTGGCGTCGGACCGGTCGGCGCAACTTCAGGCAATTTCCGGGATGCTTGAGGACCGGTCAGACTGTTTGCATCTTGTCGTAACCTGGCCGGGCAGCAAGGTTCAGCCGGCCACCTTCGGTTGGTCAAATACTCACGTTGTTCAGACCTTTGAGGCCACAACCCTTTGCCTGGCCGCGGATTTGGTCATTTCGGCGGCGGGATACAATTCTGTTCTCGAGATCCTGTACAACAAGATTCCGGCAATCCTGATCCCCCAATCAGCACCGTATCTGGACAATCAGGAACGACGCGCCCAGGCGTTGGCTGACCGCGATCTGTGCGCGATCATCACCGAGAAAGAGTTCATGAAACTCGAGCGAACGGTTTCAGACTGCCTGGATCAAGGTGATCTGGAGGTCTATCGGACCGCGTTGAATAAAATTGAATTGCCAGAACCGGGGGCGGCGAAAGCGGCCGAAATCATTGCAGAGGCCAAGTGCAGAAAATGACAGATATTTCATGGTACGATATCCTAAGCAGAACAACGCCTAAACGACCTGTTCAATTGGATGATCTGATCTCTGGCGATCAAGAACCCAAGCCGCACGGGAATGTTGTATTTCCTGAAATGGGCCTGATCCCTTCCGTTGCGCTTTGGGAGCGGGATGAGGGCGGGCCAACGCATATCGGTGTTCGGATCGTGAGCCCCATGAAATCAGTATACAATGTGGCAAGATTTCTTGCCGCAGCCGCGTTGGAGCGCGAGGTGTATCCGGTCATTCTAAGCCGCATAGATTACAGCGGATTTGAGCAGTTCGGCTTCCGCGTTGAGCGCGTACCGGATGAACCGATGGCTGCGCAGTTCGCTGAAGAAGAGATCCGAAAATTCTGGGATCTGGCGATCATTATCGACGGCGACGATATCGGGCTTTGGGCCGGGCAAAAGGCTCAGTCCCAGAGCCCGGCGGATAACAGCAAATGACCGTACAGCGTTATGAGCCGGGGCAGGGCGGTCGCCGGTGTTACACCGACCGTGTCAGCCCACCGTCTACTCGGATGTTCTGGCCGGTGATATATGCTCCACCGTCCGACGCTAGAAAAGCTACGGTTGCTGCGATTTCGTCATAGGCCTTGCCATATCGTTCCATCGGGATGCGGGCCTTCCAGTCCGGGTTTTCCGGCAGGCTGTCAATGAAGCCCGGCAGCACGTTGTTCATGCGCACATTTTCAGTCGCATGTTTGTCCGCGAACAATTTGGTGTAGGCTGCCAGACCCGCCCGCATCACACCAGACGTTGGAAACACCGGGTCGGGTTCGAACGCCGCGAAGGTCGAGATGTTGATGATTGCTCCGGACTTTTGGTCGATCATGATCGGGGTGATGATCCGCGCGGCCCTTACCGTGTTGAGGAAATAGACCTCAAGCCCTTCGTGCCAGTCGTCATCACTGATCTCAAGAACCGGGGCGCGGGGGCCGTGACCAGCTGAATTCACCAACACATCAACGCGACCCCAGCGGTCCATGGTCATGTCCACCAACCTTTGCATGTCTGCGCTGGACCTGTTGGTGCCGGTCAAGCCGATGCCGCCCAATTCAGTCGCCAAAGCTTCGCCTTTACCCGATGATGACAGGATGGCGACGTTGAACCCATCAGCTTCCAAACGACGGGCGCTTTCCGCGCCCATGCCGCTGCCGCCGCCCATAATGATCGCGACTTTGTTGTCCGTCATGTTGCACCTCATTGTGTCTACTTAGGATGAAAAATGGCGTCAGCGATGACGTTTGACCAATCAGTAATTCTGCCTTAACCTTGTAGAAAATCTATCGGGTTGAATCCCTAACCATGCGTAATTTACCCCCCTTGAACGCATTAAAGGCGTTTGAAGCATCAGGGCGCCATCTGAACTTCAGCCGGGCCGCTGATGAGTTGGGCGTCACGCAAGGCGCTGTGGCCCAACAGGTGCGGGCGCTTGAGGAAGTATTGCAAATCAAGCTGTTCCACAGGCAGGCCAGAGGGCTGTCCCTGACTGATGAGGGCCGGGCCTATCTTGCACCGCTCCGTCGCGCTTTTGACTTGATGGCCGAGGCAACCGCAAACTTGTCACCGCAAGACGTTGTTGCCACGATCAGTTCAACCCCTTCTTTTGCTACACGGTGGCTGGTGCCGAGATTGGGGTATTTCGCACAGGATCATCCCGATATCCGGCTACGTCTGGATGCGTCGAACACGCTGGCGAATTTCCAGACGGACGGGGTCGATATCGCGATCCGGCAGGGTAAGCCACCGTTTGGTCCGGGATTGGTCTCCGAGCCTTTGTTTTCTGCAGAGTTGATCGCTGTCTGCCATTCTGATCTCGCGTCAGGGCATAGCCCCATTCAGTCGCCTGCAGACCTGATCAACCATGTTCTGCTCGAAGACACCCATGGCCAGTGGCCCCTGTTTCTGGAGGCCGCTTTGGGAGAGGTGCCTGTATCCGGGCTAAAGACCATGGCGTTCAGCCAGACTTCGCTGGCCATCGATGCAGCAATCGCCAGGCAAGGCATCGCGCTGGCCAACCGGGAATTTGTCGCTGGGGACCTTGAGGCCAAGCGCTTGTGCCAACCCGTTTCTTTTGCAACCCCGGTGCAAGAGGGGTACCACGTCGTCACCCAACGCACGCCCAGACAGGCAAAGGTCGCCGAGGCGGTTCGGAACTGGTTGATCAAACAGGTTCAGGAAGCGTCATCGCTAGTTCAGGCTGAAACAAAGGTGAATTGTCACGGAAATCAGAACGCCCTATGAAGGGCACTGATTTTAGCACTAAGTGCCCCTGCGGCGCACGTTTCTCATGATTGGGACCTGACAGACATGATTGACCTAAGCGGCCACACCCCGCTGCGCGAAAGCCGCAACTACAAGATTTTCCAACACCCTGAAATTGAAGGCGCGTTGTTGAAAGTTCGGGTGGATGAACCTATTCGACATCATACGATTCCGCGATATGCGGCCTGGCGCTATGGCAATCTGCGGCAGTGGAATCGAGAAGCGAACGAATATCTGGCCGCGTTGAATCGCGGCTGCCCGGAAATCGAACGCCTCGCGCGGTTCATGGGGTATGCGCCGACGTCGCAAGGCCCGGCATTGGTTGTTGAAAAACTGACCGGTTCAGATGGTGGGCTTGCGCCGACCCTGCAATCCGAAAAGCGCGCGGTTGCGTCGGACAGGGAGGCGCGCCAACGGCTGCATGATGAGTTCATGGAACTGATGGACGATCTCAAAAAAGGGCAGATCATTGTCGGTGACATGGGGTTTGAAAACATCGTCCGCGCGCAGGAACGCGGCGGAAAGCTGGTCATCATCGACGGGCTAGGGGAACGGGTGATGTTCCCGCTTGTTTTGTTCAGCAAGTTGGCGTTTCACAAATCGATCGAACGTCGCCGGGAACGCATGTCCAAAGCGTTCAATCTCGGGGCGAGTTAACTCAGCCTGCGTCGGTCACAGGCATCGTGGTCTCAACCTCTTTACGGATTTCCTGAATGAGAGCTATTGCAGCCGGGTTTCGGCGCTTTAGATGCGTGCGCGCGACAAAGGCGATACGGGGCGGGACAGGGAAAAGCTTGTCGATGATTTCCATGTCCGAAGTGATGTGCATACCGTTCAACAATGCAACACCCAAACCCGACCGCACCGCCGATTGGATGCCCGCCGCACTCGGGCACTCTAGAACATTGTCGAACTGGTGCAGCTTTCGTCCCATGCCCCATTGTTTGTAAAAACATTGGCTATCGAAGGAGAGAAATGGCACGGGTGAGGATAAATCCAAGTGAAATTCCGGCGATTTGACCCAGTGCAGCGTGTCTTCAAACAGGATCAAATCGTCAGGCAGAATGTCCTGGCGAAAGATCTGCATCACCGCCACATCCAGCTCTCCGGCTTTCAACCAGGTCTGCACGTTTAGGCTTTGACTGGTGCGGGTGCGGACACGAATGTCAGGGTACAACCGCGTGAAACGACCCACAATTCGGGCGATGTCGCTTGTGGCGGTGTCCTCGGTCATGCCCAAGCGGATGGTTCCGGTCAGAGGTTTCTTGCCCAAAGATGACAACGCTTCGTCATGCAAATCAGTGATCCGGCGTGCATAGTCGCATAGCCGTTGACCGGCTTCGGTAAACAAGGGGCCACCGGCGCGGCGGGCCAGCAAGTTACAATCCAACGCCTGCTCTAGCCGACGAATTTTGTGGCTGACCGCAGATTGAGACAACGCCAGATGTTCCGCTGCGCGGGTCACGCCACCATGTGCAGCAATGGCCAGCAAGGCGCGTAGGGCGTCAATTTCTAGGCGTTCGTTCATTTTCCGATCTATGACAAAAAAAGATCACAGAATGACAATCATTCATTTGAGTCACATGATAACCTTGGTCTAGTCACAGGAAAAGACAAAACATCAAAGGCCCAAAATGACATTTTTTTTCACTGAGCCCGCTCCGATAAACCGCATGACAGGACAGGGGTGAAGCATGGAAAAACTCGAAACCTCGCGTCGCAATCTGACTACGGTGTTTGAAATCACCGGGTCCGTGTTGGCGATGGCCTATGCCTTGCTGATCGCCTCGAATATCGGGGCGGAGCTGTTGGGTTTTACGCTTCTGCTATTGTCGTCGGGTCTGTTCGCAGCCTGGGCTGTGATCGACCGTCGCTGGACATTTCTGTTGCTACAGGGGTTTTACGCAACATCAGCCATCATCGGGTTGATCCGCTGGGCTTGAAACTTCGCTTAGGGCAGCGGCGGATTTCCTGCTAGGACAGGTCCATGCGGACTGAAAACAGAATCGAGATCGGCTTTTTGCTGTTTGATGGCTTTCCCATGGCATGCCTGACCTCGGTGATCGAGCCGCTGCGGGCGGCCAATGAAATCGCGGGGCAAGAAGCGTTCCTCTGGTCCCTGATTTCCGAGAATGGCCAAAAGGTCCAATCCAGCGCAGGTGTTGGATTCGAAGCCGAGCGATCTCTGGCAGCCTGCAAGGACATTGACATTATTTTCCTTCTCAGCAGTCCGACTTCGGTCTTCGACAACCCGAGTTTTGGCAACGGTGCCCTGCGCAATCTAGGCCGCCACGGGACGGTTCTGGGCGGGATCAGCGCAGGTGTTTTTCCGTTGGTTCGGTCGGGTGTCATGCAGGGTCATCCGGTGTCGGTTCATTGGTGTTATGAGGCCGCGTTCGAAGCGGAATTCCCTGACATGGATGCCCGCAGTGAAGTGATCGTCAGAGATGCCAGTCGAACAACCGTTTCGGGCGCGGCGGCAGGGTTTGATCTGGCATTGCATCTTATTCAGGATAGGCTGGGTGGGGACGTCGCACATGAAGTCGCCTGTTGGTTCCAGCACCCGATGATGCGCGGCGCCGGTGTGCAACAGCAGGTGCCCAGAGCAACTGCGCCCGACACGGGCGATAACCTGCCGCCTCTGGTTTCCCGCAGTGTTGCGTTGTTCGCTGCGCATATGAGCGAGCCGATTTCCGTGGCAGCGGTGGCGCAGCAGATGGGGGTGACGCCCCGACAGATCGAACGGGCTTTCAAACAGGCAACCAGTCAAAGCCCCAGCCACTATTACCGCGCCATGCGTATGAAGGCTGCGCGGCAGATGGTGGTTTATACCAAAGACCCGATCCCCCAGATCGCCTCAGCCGTCGGGTACGGTTCGGTCGCGCCTCTGGTGACGCATTATCGGGCGGCCTTCGGGCTCAGCCCCAGCGAAGACCGCCGCAGAATCAACCGTTTTCGCGTTGAAGATAACGCGCCGCTCCCGTCGGTCTGACCGATGGATCAAAGTGCCGAGCGCATCGCCGTCAAAAGGGCATGATGCAGTGAACCGGCCGAGGATCGTGGACCGTAGAAACTGAAACTCTCGGGTGTTCGGCACAGAACAAAACAACCGATATGATGGATCGAACAGCGCGCCGCGCTGCCTGGGTCAAGCTTGCGCAGATCAAGCTGGCACAGGAGTTCCAGAACCGCAGGAATAGGATCTCCGTTCAGGTCGAACCGCGTCCAGCCGTCCGTTTGCTCGGTGACCGAGGCGGCATCTCCCGTGGCGGTTTTGACCTGTTCGGCAAGCGCTTCGTGGGTGTCAAAGGGGGCCTCAATCATCCATTGATCGGGGCCGGCCCAGAACGCGCTGATCGTTGTACCCGCCCAGCGACCAATATCGGGGGTGGGGGCATCGATCAACTTGGCCAGAGAAGTGGCGGCTTTGTCTTCCTGCCCCATCCGGGCCGCGACCGAAGCCAGCGCCACGCCGGGCACTTCGGTACATGTGACACCTCCGACGGTGTCCACGTGTGGGTCAGTCCCGCCCAGGGCGGTTATCGCAACAAGATCATGCACGTAGACGCTCTCCTTCAGGGTCGACGAAATGGGCGGAGACAAGTTCCACCTCGACGGTCAGGTCAGTCAGGGGTGAGACCAGACGCATTTTCTCGCCTAGTCGCTCAGCCCCATTTTTCACAAGGCCTAGGCCGATATTGCTGTTGAGGATCGGCGAGTAGACAGCCGAAGTGACATACCCCTGATCATGCGCCGCATCGACCGCGCCTTCGCTGTTCATCAGATGCCCGCCTGCTGTGACCCTATCTTCGGGTTGCAGAGGTTTGATCCCAACAAGTCGCAGGACATCCGGCTCGACCAGAGCCTCGCGTTCGGACAGGACCGAGCCGATGCTGTCTTTCTTCTTTGACACCATTTTGCCCAAGCCAAGGTTCAGTGCCGTGGTGGTGCCGTTGAGTTCACTTCCTGCGGCATGGCCTTTTTCGACCCGCATCACGCCCAGCGCTTCGGTGCCGTATGGCACCACGTCAAATTCCTCACCCTCGGCCATCAGCCGCCGCATCAGCGCGTCGCCATAACGTGAGGGCACCGCGATTTCGTAGGCCAGCTCGCCTGAGAACGAGATTCGGAACAGCCGCGCCCTTAACCCACCGCAGACGGTGACGTTGCCACAGGCCATGAACGGGAAGGCGTCGTTTGAAAGATCGAACTCTGGGTCCACGATCTTTTGCAGCAGTTTGCGCGAATTGGGGCCGGCCACGGCGTACTGTGCCCAGGCTTCGGTGGTTGAAATCAACTGCACATCCATGTCCGGATACAGGCACTGGCGCGCAAATTCCATGTGGCGGTAGACACTTACAGCGTTCGCCGTGGTTGTGGTGACGACGAAGTGATCCTCGGCCATCCGCGCGGCGGTGCCGTCATCCATGACCATTCCGTCTTCGCGCAGCATCAGTCCGTACCGGGTTTTTCCTACGGCCAGCTTTGCGAAGCCATTGGCGTAGATGCGGTTCAGAAACTCGGCCGCATCGGTGCCCTGCACGTCGATCTTGCCCAGTGTCGTACAATCGCACACCCCGACCGAGGCGCGGGTTTGGCGTACCTCACGATCCACGGACTGCCGCCAATGGGTTTCACCGGGCAGGGGGAACCACTGCGCACGCAGCCAGTTGCCAACCTCGACAAACACGGCGCCGCGTTCCTTGGCCCAATAGTGCGAGGGCGTCAGGCGGGTCGGGTGAAATTCCTGCCCCTTCATCCGGCCCGCGAAAGTGCCAATCGGCACGGGCGTGTAAGGCGGGCGGAAGATGGTGGTTCCGACCTCGGGGATCGACTTGCCGGCCACCTCGGCCATGATCGCAAGGCCGGTGATGTTCGAGGTCTTGCCCTGATCCGTTGCCATGCCCAGCGTGGTATAGCGTTTCAGGTGCTCGACTGATCGGAACCCTTCCTGATAGCTGAGCTTGACGTCCTTAACGGTTACGTCGTTCTGCTGATCCACCCAGGCGCGTTTGCATCCTTGCACATACCAGAATGGCGTTTGCGAGACAGGAGCATCCTCAGCTTCGGGCAAGTCGGGCAAGACACCTGTCAGTTCCAACGCGTCGGCCGCGCCTTCCGCTCCGGATTGCAGGGCGCCATGTGTCGACATCACCCCGTTTGCGGCACCAGCAACCGACAGGCCGACGGGCAGGTTTTCTCCGGGTACAAAGGCGGCCAAAGCGTCATCCCAGACCGGGCGTCCGCGCTGGTGACATGTCATATGCACGTTCGGGTTCCAGCCGCCGGACACGCCCAGCGCCCCGCTTTCCAGAGTACGGGTTGAGCCGTCAGCCAGGGCGACCTCGACAAAGGTCAGCCCGTGGCGGCCTTTGGTATCAATGACTTGTGCGCCTTTCAGGACCTCATAATCATAGCAGGTAGGTGCGTCCTCGCGCACATCCACGACGGCAGTGATTGTGACGCCTTTGGCATGCAGATCGGCTGCGGTGCGATGGCCGTCATCATTGTTGGTAAAGATCGCCACACGTTGCGACGCGGTGGCAGCGAACCGGTTGGCATAGGTTCGCAATGCGCTGGCCATCATGATGCCGGGCCGGTCGTTGTTTTCGAACGCGATGGGGCGCTCCGTGGCTCCGGCACAAAGCAGTGCTTTTTGAGTGTAAATACGCCATAGGATCTGACGGGGTTTGCCCACTGGTAGGGTGGCTAAATGATCCCCAGTCCGTTCCACTGCGCCATAGACGCCATGGTCAAACGCGCCGATGACTGTGGTGCGCGGCATAAGCCTGACGTTAGGCAAAGACGATAGCTCTGCAACCGCTTGAGCCGCCCAGTCCGGGGCGCTGTGGTCACCCAGCGCATAGGTCTCGCTGTTTAGACGTCCACCAAGGGTGAAATCCTCATCCGCCAGAATAACGTCTGCCCCGGCACGTCCTGCGGTCAGGGCAGCCATCAGGCCAGAGGGTCCAGCGCCGATGATCAGCAGATCGCAGTGACGGAACCCTTTGTCATATTCATCCGGGTCAGCCTCTTGCGACAGCGATCCCAAACCGGCGGCGCGGCGGATCATCGGTTCGTAGAGCTTTTCCCAGAACGCGGCAGGCCACATGAAGGTCTTGTAGTAAAACCCTGCCGACAGGAAGTTCGAGAACATATCGTTCACGGCCAGCGCGTCGAATTTCAGGCTGGGCCAGCGGTTCTGCGACTTCGCCTCAAGCCCGTCGAACATTTCAATTGTTGTGGCGCGGGTGTTGGGTTCCTTGCGGGCACCGGTGCGCAGTTCGACCATGCCGTTGGGTTCTTCGGACCCGGCGGTCAGCAGCCCGCGAGGGCGGTGGTATTTGAACGACCGCCCGATCAGCCGCACGTCATTGGCCAGCAAGGCCGAGGCCAGAGTATCGCCGGGATGCGCCGTATAGCTGCGCCCGTCAAATTTGAAGGACAAAGAGGTGTTGCGGTCGATCTGGCCGCCATTCAGCCGGTTTGTCTGAGTCATTTGGATCGCCCCCGTGCGCGGGCCACGTCGCGGGCCAGTTCCACCTTTGAAATCTCATGCGTCAGCGTGTTGCGCGTGACGACCAACCAGGATCGGTCTCCGGCCTCGTGATACCATAGCTCTTGATGCTCGCCGGCGGGATTGTCTCGCAGGTAGCCGTATTCATAGAATGCCTCGGATGCGTTCTCGGCCTGCCAGTCCGGGCGATCGATCAGTGAGGCATCACCCAGATATGTGAACTCCGAGGCATCGCGCGGACCCAAAAGGGGATGGTTGATAATCATAGTACAGTCCCCTCAGTGCAGATTGGGCTGGTTGCCCACGCCTTTTTCGTCGATCATCCGGCCTGTCTGGAACCGGTCGAGGCGGTAGGCGGTGGCGACCGGGTGCGGCTCGTCCTTCGCCAAAAGATGCGCAAAGCAATGACCCGAGGCCGGGGTTGCCTTGAACCCGCCGTAACACCAACCGCCGTTGAAATAGAGCCCCTCGACCGGCGTACGGTCGATGATGGGCGAGCCATCCATCGACATGTCCATCACACCACCCCACATCCGCAACAGGCGGGCGCGGCCGATCATCGGCATCAGGGCCACGCCGCCTTCACAAACATCCTCGACCACGGGCAAGTTGCCGCGTTGGGCATAGGTGTTATAGCCGTCGATATCACCGCCAAAAACCAGCCCGCCCTTGTCGGATTGACTGACATAGAAATGACCGGCACCAAAGGTGATGACGCTGGGCAGAACCGGTTTCAACCCCTCGGACACAAACGCCTGCAAAACGTGGCTCTCGATGGGCAATCGCATTCCGGCCATTCCCATCACGCGGCCGGAACTGCCCGCAACCGCGCAGCCCACTTTGTTCGCGCCGATGAAGCCCTTAGTCGTTTCAACGCCCAGGCATTTGCCATTCTCAATCCGCAAGCCTGTGACCTCGCAATTCTGGATGATGTCGACGCCGTGCAGGTCAGCCGATCGCGCAAACCCCCATGCCACCGCGTCATGACGAGCAGTACCCGCGCGGCGCTGAACCAAGCCGCCTTTGATCGGAAAGCGGGCATCGTCGAAATTCAGATAGGGATGTTCCTTACGAACCTGATCAGCGTCCAACAGTTCAGCGTCCGCACCGTTCAGGATCATCGCATTGCCGCGCCGCGTATAAGCATCTCGCTGACCGTCGGTGTGGAACAGGTTGATGATCCCGCGCTGGCTCATCATGGCGTTGTAGTTCAGGTCCTGTTCAAGCCCTTCCCACAGCTTCATTGAGAACTCGTAGAACGGTTCATTCCCGTCCAGCATATAGTTCGAGCGCACAATCGTCGTGTTCCGCCCCACATTGCCGCCGCCGATCCAACCTTTTTCGACCACCGCCACATTGCGCTGACCATAGACCTTGGACAGGTAGTGCGCTGTTGCCAGCCCATGACCACCACCGCCAATGACGATGATGTCGTAATGCGCCTTGGGTTCGGGCTCACGCCAGACCGGTTTCCACCCTTTGTGGCCGGTGAGCGCCTCTTTGATGACTCGGAAGCCGGAATATCGCATGAATCGGACCTTTTTCGCCAGAATTCACTAAAATAAGGCCTTTGGATATCCTCAGATGCGACATCCACGTGTTTGAATCAGACGTTAAATGCGACTTACCTCAGGCAGTGCGCCGGAAAACCATTCCAGAAATGCGTCTACCTCGGGCGAGCGGCGTTGGACCGCCAGAAAATACCCTTCGGTTGCGGGGGCCGAAGCTTCGGTGGCACGTATGACCTGACCGGTGCGTAATGCATGTTCCGCGACCAAAGCGTTGACCAAAGCCACCCCGTTTCCGGTGGTGGCGAGTTGTAGAGCGAGACCGTAAGAGTCCACGTAGAAGGTGGGGATTGGGATTGTGTACCCAGTTGCCTCGGACCAGGACGACCAATTGCCGGATGTGCCGACCGCCTCGATCAACGGCAGGTCCGGCAAGTCGCCGTCCAACTGGGGAGATTTCACCGCGATCAGGTCATTGGGCAACAGTTCGGTTGCGTCCCGACCCACCTGTTTTGCAGATCCGAACCGTATTTCGATGTCCGCGCGAGAGGCCGAGTATTCATCCGGCCAGATCGTGCTGACAAAACGCACGGATGTGTCCGGGTTTCGCGACCGGAATAGCGGCAACGCAGGGGATATCACCCATTCCAGCACGCTGACCGACGCCGCAACGGTAAGGTGACGCGCGCGTTCCTCGGCCAGATACGGTGACGCCGCCGAGTGCAGCATCTCCAGCGCGGCTTCGACCTTCGGTAGCAGCTTTCGGCCCTCGTCGGTCAACGACAGGCCGCGCGCGTGGCGGTGAAACAACACCACACCCAACCGCGTTTCCAGCGATCTGATCTGTTGGCTGACGGCGGATTGCGTCAGGCCGATCTCGTCAGCGGCGGCGGTGGAACTGAGCCGTCGTGCGGCGGCTTCGAACGATCTGAACCACGTGAGCGGGGGCAGGGTTTTGGGCATTTGTAACCTACATATTAGAGTCACTAATACCTAAGACCAAAGTTCTTTCGTTTGTCAAAGCAGCCCCTGGCCGAGGATAGTTTGCCAATCAATCAAAGGGGGCGTTTGTGCAGCCAAATATTCGAAAAATCGTGACCTACGACGAAGAGGTTCTGGTTGAAGGGTTTCGCAAGGCAGACCGCCCATGGCGGATGTTCGCGGTGGCGGCTGTGGTCACCAACCCGTGGGCCGGACGTTATGTCGAGGACCTGAGGCCTGAGATTCTGAGCTTTGCCCCTGTTTTAGGTGAGGAACTGACCGGACGAATGATTGCGTTGGCTGGCAGCGGCGATGCAATCGAAGCCTATGGTAAGGCGGCTGTTGTCGGGCTGGACGGAGAGGTCGAACATGCCTCGGGCCTGATCCACACGCTGCATTTCGGTAATCATTTCCGGCAGGCGGTTGGGGCGAAATCCTACCTGTCTTTCACCAATACCCGAGGGCCAGCCAACGCACCGATCATGGTGCCGCTGATGGACAAGAACGATGCCGGTCGCCGGTCGCATTATCTGACGCTGCAATTCGCCATTCCCGACGCACCGCGCGCTGATGAGGTTGTGATTGTGCTGGGCGGCGCGACGACGGGGCGTCCGCACCATCGGATTGGAGATCGTTATCAGGACTTGAAGGATTTGGGTCATGACGTGGACAACCCGGCCTCGGTCTAAGTTCGATGATCTGGCCGCGATTGACGTGGGCGAGGGGCCTCTGGTCGTGCTGTTGCACGGTGTCGGTCTGCGGGCCGAAGCGTGGGGCGGGCAGATCGAGCCTTTGGTTTCTGCTGGGTATCGCGTGGTTTGCCCGGACATGCTGGGTCACGGGGAAACGGCTTTTGCCGCGCCAAGTGGACTGAATAGCTTCGCCGCGCCGATTACCGCGTTGTTGAACGAGCCTGCGGTGCTGATCGGGCATTCGATGGGTGCGCTGATTGCGACGCAAATAGCGGCCTCGGACAATCGAAATGTCAAAGGGGTTGCGGCCCTGAATGCCATCTACAAGCGCTCCTTCGCGGCGCGACAAGCAGTCTTGTCGCGGGCTCATGCGCTTGATGCGCAGCAGCCGAACGACGCCTCGGTCACTCTGCGCCGGTGGTTTGCAGAGAGTGCATCAGCGGAACGCGATGCCTGCGCGCGATGGCTGCAAGAGGTCGATCCACGCGCCTATAAGGCGGCCTATACGGTCTTTGCCGAAAGCGACGGCCCGACCGAAGCGCAGTTGGCTGCGGTTACATGTCCGGCCATGTTTGTGACCGGCGCGGATGAGCCGAATTCGACCCCCGTTATGTCGCTACAGATGGCCAGCCTTGCACCAAAGGGGCGGGCAGAGATCATCCCCGGTGCAGCACACATGATGCCGATGACCCATGCGGCGCAGGTCAACGCCACGCTGTTGCCCTTTGTTCAGGAGTGCCTGACATGACCACGTTGGACCCACGCGCCCTGCGCGATGCCTTTGGCAGCTTCATGACCGGCGTGACAGTGGTGACCACCCGCGATGAAAATGGCGTGCCGGTTGGATTCACGGCAAACTCGTTTTCCTCGGTGTCTCTAGACCCGCCGCTGCTGCTGGTGTGCCCAGGCAAGTTCCTGTCCAGCTATAAAGTGTTCACCGATTGCCGTCATTTCGCCGTCAACATTCTGGCTGAAGGTCAGCAAGAGGTTTCGAACACTTTTGCAGGGTATAAAGGCGACCGGTTCGCGAAAGTTCCCCATCATAACGGCGAGCATGACTTGCCGCTGATTGACGGAGCGGTGGCGCAGTTTTGTTGCGAAACCCATCAGGCCATTCCGGCAGGCGATCATACCATCCTGATGGGCCGTGTGCTTGAATTCTCACACGTTGCAGGTGACGGATTGGGCTATGTGGGCGGATCGTATTTCAGCCTGGGTCTTGAGGCCGAGATGGACGCCAAAGTTCCAACGGTTTGCGGTGCGATTATTACAGCTGGCGACCAAGTACTTCTGGAACGCCATGGCACTGCGTTTCGCCCGGTTCAAGTCTCGGGTGCTGAGACTGGTGGTCAACGGAACAGGCTGGCGCAGGGGTTGTCGGAACGCGGTATCCATGCGCGGATCGAACAGGTTTATTCGTCGTTCAATGACGCCGAGACCAAGCTGCAATATACGTTTTTCCTGGCGTCAGCAGATCAGCCCTGCGCATCTACGAATGCCCAGTGGGTACCGGTTGCGAACCTGCCCAACTTGACCTTCGCCACCCAAGGCATTCACCACATGATGACCCGCTTTGCACGCGAGGTTCAGACCGGGGATTTCGCCTTGTATCTGGGCGACGCCGAACGCGGCGACATTCACAGTTTTCGCTAAAGGAGCCGATTGATGGAGTTTTCGCTGTTTGCCCATATGGAACGCCTGACGCCGGATCAGCCGCATGACGTTCTGTATGACGAGTTCGTTAGTCTGGTGAAAATGGCCGATGAGGGCGGCATGCGCGCGGTTTGGACGGGCGAGCATCATGGCATGGAATTCACCATTGCGCCGAATCCGTTCCTGTCTCTGGTCGATCTGGCGCATCATACAAAGAATGTGCGCCTTGGCACGGGTACGGTGGTCGCGCCATTTTGGCATCCGATCAAGCTGGCCGGTGAGGCCGCAGCGGCAGATCAGATCACCAAGGGCCGGATCGAATTGGGCATTGCACGCGGGGCCTATTCCTTTGAATACGAGCGTCTGATGCCCGAGATGGACGCTTGGGAAGCCGGCCAAAGGATGCGAGAGTCTACGCCACTATTGCCGCAAATTTGGCGAGGGGACTGCGCGCATGATGGTGAGTTCTATACCTTCCCGGCCACGACTTCGGCCCCGAAACCGTTGCAGGATGGTGGCCCGCCTATATGGATCGCCGCTCGAGACCCGAACAGCCACGAGTTCGGCGTCCATAACGGATTTAACATTCAGGTCACGCCGCTGTGGCAGGGCATGGAGGAGATCGAAACGCTGATGGGCCGCTTCAACGATGCCTGCGACACCTATGCGGGGCCGCGTCCAAAGATCATGTTGCTGCATCACACCTATGTTGGAAAGGATGATGACGACGTGGCGCAGGGCATTCAGGATTTGCGGCGCTACTATAACTATTTCGGTGCGTGGTTCCTGAATAAACGACCAATCCAGCAGGGCTTGATCGAACCGATCACGCAGGCCGAAATGGACGCCAACCCGATGTATACCACCGAAAAGCTGGGCCGTGATCTGACCGTAGGAACCACGCAGCAGGTGATTGACCGGATCAAACGGTACGAGGATCTGGGATATGATGAGTTTTCGTTCTGGGTCGACAGCGGCATGACCAACGAACGTAAACGCGCCTCTCTGGCGCGGTTCATAGACGACGTTATGCCAGCTTTTCAGTGAGGACCACCATGGGAAATCTTCCGCATTTTCAACTGTTCATTGATGGCAAATGGTCCGAAGGGTCAAACGCACAGGTCATGACATCAGAAAACCCAGCGACGGGGCAGGGATGGGCCACGTTCGCTTGTGCCTCGGCCGCGGATGTCGATCGCGCAGTTGCGGCTGCCAAACGCGTTTTGGACGATCCGGCGTGGCGGGATATGACGCAGACTGCGCGAGGCAAGCTGTTATACCGGCTGGCCGATCTGGTGGCCGAACATGCGACTAAGTTGGGTGAACTGGAGACGACCGATAGCGGCAAGCTGCTGGCGGAAACTTCGGCACAAACGGGTTATGTAGCGGACTACTACCGCTATTTCGCAGGTCTGGCGGATAAGGTCGAAGGAACGGTTCTGCCTATTGACAAGCCCGACATGCACGTCTTTACGACCCGCGAACCTATTGGAGTTGTTGCTGCCATCGTGCCATGGAACGCGCAGATGTTCCTGACGGCGACCAAATTGGGTCCGGCATTGGCGGCAGGGTGCTCGGTTATTCTGAAGGCTTCAGAAATTGCGCCTGCGCCAATGCTGGAGTTTGCGCGGTTGATTGAACAGGCCGGGTTTCCACCCGGCGTCGTCTCGGTCATCACAGGTGACGCTGAAAACTGCGCCATTCCGCTGACCCGCCACCCGGATATTGACCGTATTGCCTTTACGGGTGGGCCAGAGACTGCGCGGCATGTGGTGCGCAACTCGGCCGAGAACTTTGCTGTCACCTCGTTGGAACTGGGGGGCAAATCCCCTATTTTGGTGTTTGAAGATGCCGATCTGGATGGCGCGGCCAATGGTCTGATCGCCGGGAACTTTGGCGCCTCGGGGCAGAGTTGCGTAGCAGGAACACGAGGTTTGGTGCATCGATCCATTCTGGAACCGCTGATCGAACGGATTGAGCAAAAGGCCAGCGGCATCCGGCTGGGCGACCCACTGCAGGCGGAAACGCATGTGGGGCCGCTCTGCACTGCAACACAGGTGCGACGGATCGAGGAAACGCTGGCCAAAGCGCGCGGGCAGGGCGCGACGGTCCGCTTTGGGGGCGAGATCGCGGATCGACCGGGGAACTATATGAAGCCAACACTGGTTCAGTGCGCCTCGGCTGATACAGAAACGCTAAAGGTCGAAATGTTCGGGCCAGTGATGTCTCTGTTGCCGTTTGATACCGAGGATGAAGCGATCGCGCTTGCGAACAGCACACCTTATGGGCTGGGGTCAGGCGTGTTCACGCAGAATCTCGCGCGGGCGCATCGGGTGTCGAAACGGATCAGAGCAGGGATTTGCTGGGTGAATACGTATCGTGCGATCTCACCGATTGCGCCCTTTGGCGGGTTCAACCAATCAGGCTATGGGCGCGAGGCCGGGGTTGAGGCAATATTGGATTACACCAGAACCAAAACAACCTGGATCAACACCGCGCAAGAGCCGATGGCGAACCCGTTCATTATGCGCTAAGCCTGTGCAAAAGCACGGGGAGAGCGTTGATGAAACTGGTAAACCCGAACTTCGCGGCACCAACGGATGAAGATGACCGCAAGGCCATCCAACCGGTCATTTGCTACCCGCCCGAGACGTTGACGCAACCGGACCTGACCGGGTTGGCCAAACTGCGGCAGGGCGCCAGCAAGACCGCCGAGGCCATCGCAGCGCCACGTGATGCGGCCTGTATCGACGTACCGGCAGGCGCGTTTGTTCGGGTGTTGTCGGTCGATGGGCCGCAGGTCGGCGACCTGAACATGTGGAACAAGCACGACCTGTCCGAGCGGTTCTATTCCGGCAAAACCCGCGCTTTGCACGGCACCCATCTGTCGACCGGGGATCGCATGTGGTCGAGCTTTCCCAACATGCGCCCTATGGCGACTGTCGTCGATGATACGCTGGATTGGTACGGGTTCGACGCGTTCGGCGGATCGGTCCATGACGTAATCGGCACGCGCTGCGATCCCTATACGGGGCGGTTGTTGTCCGGCGACGATTACCATTATTGCTGCCATTCCAACCTGACCCGTGCGCTGGCCAGCCATTGCAACCTGCCGCTGCACGAGGCCGAGATGCTGGTGCATGACGTCCTGAACGTGTTCATGTGTACCGGGTTCACCCGAGACACCGGGCAGTATTTCATGAAGGCAAGCCCGGTGCGCCCCGGCGACTATCTTGAGTTCTACGCCGAGATCGATTTGATCGTCGGTCTTTCGGCCTGTCCCGGAGGGGATTGTTCGTCGGAGCATTCCTCGGACGCTGCCGCCTGCTATCCGCTGGTGATGGAGGTCTATGATCCGGGCGAGGATGCGCGCGCCGCGCATGTGCAACCCGCGCGCTCGGCCTATAACCGCACACACGGAGCTGGTTAAGCGATCAGGCGGCGGCCCAGGCGGTTCAGCATTCGGCAGCACAGATCAAGCTGCTCGATCTCGACATACTCGTCCGCTTTGTGCGCTTGGGTGATCGAGCCCGGCCCGCAGACAATGGCATGTACGCCCAGTTGTTGGAACAGGCCGGCCTCGGTGGCGAAGGCGACGACGCCAGTGCCATTGGCGCCGGTCAGTTCGGCCACCAATTCGCGCGCGGCGTTTTCGTCCATGGGTTCAAGCCCTTCGACCTCGGCCACGGCTTCTTGCGTGATGCTCGCGTCGGGGTGGACGGCCTGCATTTCGGGCAACAAGCTGTGCTTGACGTAATCTGATAGGGTGCTTCTGACCAGTTCGGCGTCGCTGGATTGAACGGGGCGCATTTCCCACGCGACCTCGGCTTTGCTGGCGATGACATTATGGGCAACACCGCCCGAGATGCGCCCGACATTGACCGTGGTCCAGGGCGGTTCAAACGGGCTGCCCTTTGGCGCGCGCGATTTCAAGATATGACGCAGCTCCAGTAGTTTGCCGATATAGCGCGCCGCGTATTCAGCCGCATTGACGCCGTCATCAGGGGCCGAACTATGCCCTTCAAGCCCAACGAAACTGGTGGTGTATTCGAAGCAGCCCTTGTGCCCTTCGATCACGCGCATCTCGGTTGGTTCGCCGATGATGGCGATGTCCGGTACGATGCCGCGTTCGGATAGGTCACTGACAAGGTTCTGCGCGCCCAGACAGCCGGTTTCTTCGTCATAGGTAAAGGCGAAATGCAGCGGTTGGGTCAGTTTGCTTACGTCCAAGGTCTCGGCAAAGGCCAATGCGGCGGCGATAAACCCTTTCATGTCACAGGTGCCGCGACCGTAGAGTTTGCCGTCCCTTTCGGTCATCTCAAACGGGTTCGTTGTCCAGTCCTGATCGGCCACCGGAACCACATCCGTATGGCCTGACAGCAAAATGCCACCCGCCATTTCCGGCCCGAGCGTGGCAAAGACATTGGCCTTTTTGCCCGTTGCATCCCGCGTTTCGATACAGCGCGCGCCCAAAGCCTCAAGGCGGTCGGTCAGATAGCGGATGATCTCAAGGTTGCTGTCAGCGGATACCGTTTCAAAGGCGATCAGATCGGCAAGGATTTCCGTGGTTCTTAGCAGGGTCATGGCTTTACGAACAGTTTTCGGGGCCGGTTGCAAAAGCATTCCGCGGCTCCGGTTTCGGTGATCAGGATCGACTCTGTGATCTCAAGCCCCCAGTCGTCCATCCAAAGACCGGGCATGAAGTGGAAGGTCATGCCGGGTTCCAGAACGGTCTCATCCTCGGGGCGCAAAGAGATTGTGCGCTCGCCCCAATCCGGCGGATAGCTGAGGCCAACCGGATAGCCGCATCGCGCACCGCGTTCGATCCCGGCGCGCTCCAGCGGGGCGGCCAGGGCCAACGCGATGTCACGTGCCTGATTGCCCGCGCGGGCGGCGTCCAGCCCAGCCTCAAGCCCCTCGACCAGCGCCGCCTCGGCTCGCAACAGAAAATCGGGCGGTTGACCCAGAAAAACTGACCGGCAGAAAGGCGTGTGGTAGCGGCGGTAACAGCCAGAGAGTTCAAAGAACGTGCACTCGCCGGATTTGAAGGGCGCACCATCCCATGTCAGATGCGGTGCGGCAGCATCCTTGCCCGAAGGCAGCAAGGGCACGATGGCAGCGTAATCCCCCCAGTCTTCACCCACACCCGAGATTGCATCGTGATAAATCTGCGCGACCAGTTCGTTCTTGCGCAATCCGGGTTCAATCCGGTCAATCACGCCGTCGGTGACATGTTCCGAGATGCGCGCGGCCTTGCGCATCAGGGTGATTTCCTCGTCTGATTTCACCGCGCGTTGCCAGTTCACCAACCCATTCGCGTCGACCAGTTCGGCCTGCGGCAGTTCGGCCATCAAGGTCAGATGCGCCTTGGCCGAATAATAGTAGTTGTCCAATTCGACACCGATCCGACCCGCTGCCAGTCCACAGTCCTGGATCAAAGCTGCAAGGTCCTGCATCGGGTGGCGGGCGGTCGATTGCACATAGTGATCCGCGTACCCGCGAATCCGATCGTCTTTCATCCAGACCGTGCGCCGGGCACCGTTGGCGTCCTGATTGCGGCCCCACCAAATCGGATCACGGTCATGCAGAACCAATACGCCCTGATGCACGTAGAATGACCAACCCTCATATCCCGTCAGCCATGTCATATTAGACGGGTCTTCAATGAACAGCGCATCCAGACCAGCTGCTGCCATGGCAGCACGCGTCTTTGCCAGCCGACGATCATACTCAGATGGGCTGAATGCCGGATTGGCATGGGCCATGGGACGCTCCTGTGGTGACCGAGTTTTGTTGACAGAACTTGACGAATCCGATCACGTCAATGGGCAACTCAGGAAAGACGCTCAATTGAAAATCACATCCAACCCTCATCGCGGCGGCCAGAAACTGATCGAGGCCGCGCCGTACCCTTCGACCAATGTCGCGCGCGCGTCAGAATTGATCGCACGCTGCCTGTCGGACAAAGAAACGCCTCTGACCGAAGTGAAGGGGTTGGCCGATGTCGCACACCTGTGGGCAAAGGATGAACGTGGTCGGATGGATCTGGGGTCGTTCAAAGCCTTGGGTGCGGCCTATGTCATCGCGCGCCATGCGGCGGATATCGCGGAAAACCCGGACGCCTCGACACTGGCGGGTCGGACCTATGTCACCGCCAGCGCAGGCAATCACGGCCTAAGCGTCGCGTCCGGTGCGAGCCGTTTCGGGGCCAATTCTGTCGTCTATATCGCAGACACCGTACCCGAAAGTTTTGCCGAACGCCTGCGCGCTCAGGGTGCTGATGTTGTGCGCGAGGGCGTGGACTATGCCGCCAGCATGGAGGCTGCAAGTAAAGCAGCGCGGGATAACGGATGGATATTGCTGTCGGACAGTTCGTGGGAGGGGTATTACGAACTGCCGCATACTCTGATGGAGGGGTACCTGCAGATGGCCGCCGAAGCTGTGCGCCAATGCCCGCAAGTGCCGACCCATATCATGTTGCAGGCCGGTGTTGGTGGTTTGGCCGGAGCGGCCGCAGCCTATATGAGGACGGCTTGGGGGCAAGAACCTCAGATCATCGTTGTCGAACCCGATGCAGCTCCGGCCTTGCAAGCCAGTATTGAGGCTGGCGCCTGCGTGTTCGCCGATGGTCCGGACAGCGTCATGGGGCGTCTCGATTGCAAGGAACCGTCTCTGATTGCCTTGAACGGATTGGCCAGGGATGCCGACAGTTTCCTGACCCTGACCGATGAGCAGGTGACTGAACATCTTCCCGCAATGGCCGATGCTGGCATCGCTACAACGGCTTCGGGCGGGGCGGGGGTTGCCGCCGTGATGAATGCGGATGCGCGGGCGGGTCTGGGCATCGAACCAAATGCTCGTGTTCTGTGCATTATCTCAGAGATTGCCGAATGAGGGGCTTTGAAGCGTCCGAATTCCAGTCGCGGACCGAGCGTGCGCAACATCGGATGGCGCAAGAGGGGCTGTCGGCGCTGTTGCTGACCACAGAACCCGAGGTTCGCTATTTTACAGGGTATCTGACCCGGTTTTGGGAAAGCCCGACGCGCCCGTGGTACCTGATCGTGCCTGCAACTGGCAAACCGATCGCCGTCATCCCATCGATCGGGGCGGCATTGATGGCGACAACCTGGATCGAAGACATTCGCACCTGGAGCGCGCCGGACTTGACCGACGATGGTGTTAGCCTGCTGGCCGACGCTTTGTTCGAAATCTGCCCTGCAGATGCGGTAATCGGTCTGCCGGATGGTCACGAAACCCATGTTCGCATGCCTTTGGCCGATCTTAACAGGTTGCAGGAAAGGTTGGGTTCCCGTCGTCTGGTCAGCGACGGAGGTATTCTCCGTGCGTTGCGAATGGTGAAATCCGAGGCAGAGATCGCCAAGATCGAAACCGCCTGCGCAATCGGGGGCAGGGCCTTTCAACGCGTGCCCGAGATCGCCGGAGAAGATGTTGCTTTGGACGAGGTGTTCCGCCGTTTTCAGATGCTGTGCCTTGAGGAAGGCGCGGATTGGGTGCCGTATCTGGCTGGCGGGGCCGAGCAGGGCGGGTATGCCGACGTGATCTCTCCAGCCCGTCCAACCGCATTGGTGTCGGGGGATGTTTTAATGTTGGACACAGGCTTGGTGTGGGACGGGTATTTTTGCGATTACGACCGCAATTGGTCGGTCGGGCAGACGTCGGCGCAAGTGCGCGACGCTTATGCCACGTTGATCGAAGCATCAGATGCGGGGTTTGAAGCGGCACGCCCAGGCGCAACTGCAGCTGATCTGTTCCAAGCAATGAACGCGATCTTGTCCCGAAACAGCGAAGACACCGGTGCAGGGAGGTTGGGACATGGCCTTGGCATGTCGTTGACGGAATGGCCTTCTCTGATCCCATCGGATCACACGGTATTGGAACCCGGGATGGTCCTGACATTAGAGCCAGGCATCGCCGTGGGCGATAAAATACTGGTCCACGAAGAAAATATCGTCATCACGCAAGGCGCACCGCGCTTTATCAGCCCAAGAGTCGGTCCGGAGTTGCCCCAGATATGAGCTATCTTCCCTATACGTTGGATGCGGATGATCCAGCTGCCTCACCAATGGGCCTGATCGTTTTGCAAACGGATGAGACCATTGAGCCCGAGTTCAATGCCTATTTCGCCGATCGAACCTATCCGATCTATGTCTCGCGTATTCCAAGCGGAACTGAAGTTACGACCGATACCTTGGCGCAAATGGAAAAGGCATTGCCCGCAGCGGCGGATTTGCTGCCGAAAATTCGCCCCTACAAGGTGGTTGGATATGGATGCACATCCGCCAGTTCGGTCATCGGGTCCGAGCAGGTCGAGCGTATGGTACAAGAGACCTGCAATGCCGCTGTGGTCACCAATCCCTTGCGTGCTGCATCGGCCTGCGCGGCGCATTTGGGAGTCTCAAAATTCGCGCTGCTGTCGCCATATATACAAGATGTGAACGAACCATTACGTCGGGCATTCGCCGAAAACGGGGTTTCAATGGATGTTTTCGGCTCGTTCGGAGAGGCTGAAGAATCGAAAGTTGTGCGCATTTCGCGGCGCTCTGTGGTTGATGCAGCGCTCAAGCTAGGTGCTGATTCTTCGGTTGAAGCTATTTTTCTAAGTTGCACAAATCTAAGAACTTTTGATGCGATCCGTGAGATTCAGGAGCGGCTAGGAAAGCCGGTTTTGTCCAGCAATCAAAGCCTTGCGTGGCACATGCGGGAACTGAATTCGCATCATTGAAGGGGTGACCGTATCCAAAATTGTAGTGCTTCAAATATATTTTTGGTTGCACGGCGCGCCCTGCATGTCCTTAAATGTCCCCAATGGTCTTTGAGATCCGGATAAACCGGGCAACCAACAGACCGCACAGGGAGCCAAGTCGGTATATGTCCAATGACGCTGCGTTCGTCGAGTTTCAACGTGTCCAGAAGTCTTATGATGGTGAAATACTCGTTGTAAAAGATCTAAACCTCTCGTTGCCAAAAGGTGAGTTTCTGACAATGTTGGGCCCGTCAGGGTCTGGTAAGACAACTTGCCTGATGATGTTGGCAGGGTTTGAAACCGCCACGCATGGTGAGATCATGTTGGACGGGAAACCGATCAACAATATTCCCCCGCATAAACGTGGCATCGGGATGGTGTTCCAGAACTATGCCCTGTTTCCGCACATGACCGTGGCCGAAAACCTGTCCTTTCCTTTGGAAGTGCGGAAAATGGGCAAGGATCAGCGCGAGGAAAAGGTCAAGCGCGCGCTGGATATGGTTCAGATGGGGGCATTTGGCAGCCGCCGTCCGGCGCAGCTTTCGGGTGGTCAGCAACAGCGTATCGCCTTGGCGCGGGCGCTGGTCTTCGAACCCGAACTGGTGTTGATGGACGAACCGCTGGGCGCGCTGGACAAACAGTTGCGCGAACATATGCAGTTTGAAATCACCCGACTGGCGCATGAGCTTGGGATCACCACGGTCTATGTGACACACGACCAAACCGAAGCGTTGACGATGTCGGACCGTGTCGCAGTGTTTGACGATGGGCGCATTCAGCAATTGGCCCCACCCGATCTTCTGTACGAAGAACCCGAAAATAGCTTCGTTGCGCAGTTTATTGGCGAAAACAATACGTTGGAAGGCGTTGTTAAATCCATCGACGGCGATTCATGCGTGGTGGCTTTGGACGATGGGTCTGAGATTGACGCCAAACCGGTAAACGTCCACAACCCGGGAGATCGGACCAAGGTTTCCATCCGCCCCGAACGGGTCGAGTTCAACAAAGATCGTCTGCACGCCGATGCGCATACGCTGAAGGCAACGGTCAAAGAATTCATCTATATGGGTGACGTGTTCCGCTTCCGCCTGTCTGTTGCGGGGAACGACGATTTCATCATCAAAACCCGAAACGCGCCGGATGCGGTAAAACTGCAGCCGGGCCAAGAGGTTGAAATCGGCTGGCTGGCCCATGATTGCCGGGCGCTTGACGCCTGAGCAAGGAAATACCCGCGCGCTCTGCCCGGACGCGCGGGATATCAGATGATCAGGCACCCCGTGACCTGATCTGAAAAGCTAAAATTAACGGGAATAACAGGGAGTTAACAATGAAAGTTACCAAAACCACTCTATTGGCGAGTGCGGTTGCCGCAATTGCTGGTGGCGCTATGGCCGAAGAGATGACAATCGTCTCGTGGGGCGGCGCGTATTCCAAATCGCAGTTGAAAGCGTATCACGAGCCCTATTCGGAAAAGACTGGTGTCACCATTCTGAATGATGACAGCTCGCCCGAAGGTGTTGCCAAGCTGCGCGCTATGAACGAAGCGGGTAACGTCACGTGGGACGTTGTCGATCTTGAAGCCGCTGACAATATTCGAGCCTGCGACGAAGGCCTGATTATTGAAATCGACCCCGACGTGCATCTGGCCCCTGCGCCTGATGGAACACCAGCGTCTGAGGACTTTGGCGATCAACTTGTCTCACCTTGCTATATTCCGACGATCGTATACTCGACAACCTTCGGCTATCGCACCGATATGGTGCCAGAAGGTGTAGAGCCTCCGACCGGAGCGTGCGATGTATTCGACCTTGAGAAGTATCCAGGCAAACGCGCACTCAACAAACGCCCAATCGCCAATATGGAATGGGCCCTGCTTTGTGATGGCGTAGCTTACGAAGACGTATACGACACGCTTGAAACTGAAGAGGGTGTTGAACGTGCGTTGGCCAAGCTGGACACGATCAAGGATCAGACGATCTGGTGGTCGGCCGCCGCCGAGCCGGTTCAGCTTTTGGCTGATGGCGAGATCTTTATGGGGTCCACCTATAATGGCCGTCTGTTCTCGATGATTGTCGAGCAGAATCAGCCTGTTGGCATGGCTTGGGACTGGCAGATGTTTGATCTGGACGGCTGGGCGATCCCGGCTGGTCTGAGCCCTGAGCGTGAGGCACGGGCCTTGGATTACATCCGGTTCTCGTCCGATACACAGCGTCTGGCGGATCAGGCAAAATACATCTCGTATGGTCCGGCACGTAAGTCCTCGGCGCCTCTGGTCGATAAGCATGCCGATCTGGGTATCGACATGGCACCGCACATGCCGACCGATCCGCGTAACGCGAAGAACACCTTTGTGAACAACTACGAATGGTGGGCTGACTACCGCGATGATCTGGACGCACGTTTCCAGGCCTGGCTGTCGCAGTAACCTTTCAAGTTCAAAAAAACAGTCAGGGGGCGGCACGCTGCCCCTTGACCCATAAAACCAAGGGGCACTGATGACAGACGCAAGCCAAAACGCAGGACCGATGCTGGCCGCGGACGGAACGCCGCTCAAGCAATCTCTGGCACGTTCACTAAGACGGCAAAAGCTGCGCGCTCTGTTATTGATTGCGCCCCTTCTTCTGTTCGTTCTGTTCTCGTTCATAATTCCGATTGCGTCGATGCTGTTCCGTTCGGTGGAAAACGGTATCGTGGAAAAAACGCTGCCTCTGACGGTCGTGGCGTTGGAAAATTGGGATGAAAAAAGCGGCGAACTGCCGGACGAGGCCGTCTATGACGCCTTTGTCAATGATATGATCGTTGCGGTTGCTGAAAAGAAACACACCCGGTTGGGATCACGGTTGAACTATGAAGAACCGGGCATCTCGTCCCTGTTCCGTAAATCCGGTCGAAAAATCCGGAAATGGGACCCTGAAGCGGATGCGCCGTTCAAAGAAAAGCTTATTGACGCGGACAAAGGATGGGGGGACGTCGAAAACTGGCGTGTGATCAAGACCCATTCCCGAAACGTGACCCCCGGTTATTTTCTTGCCGCCGTCGATTTAAGGCTGACGCCCGACGGAGTTTCTGCGCAGCCGGAAGACAAGCAGATACTTGTAAAGTTGTTTGGCCGTACGCTGTTCATGTCCCTGATCATTACTGGGTCCTGTATCCTGCTGGCCTATCCGGTTTCCTACCTGTTGGCGAATTTGCCGATGCGTGTTTCAAACATGCTAATGATCCTGGTGCTGTTGCCCTTCTGGACATCGCTTCTGGTGCGAACTTCGGCTTGGAAAGTGATGCTGCAACAACAAGGTGTCATTAACGAAACTCTGGTTTGGCTTGGGTTGGTCGCAGATGATGCGCGACTTGTGATCATCAACAACCAGATCGGCACGATCGTCGCGATGACGCATATCCTGCTGCCGTTCATGATCCTGCCGATGTATTCGGTGATGCAGACGATCCCGCCGTCTTATACCCGTGCGGCCAAGTCGATGGGGGCCACCAACTGGACTACTTTCTGGCGGATTTACTTCCCACAATCAATTCCGGGAATTGGGGCCGGTTCGATCCTCGTGTTCATTCTGGCCATTGGCTACTACATCACGCCCGAGATCGTGGGTGGCACCAAGGGTGTCTTCATCTCGAACCGGATTGCGTATCACATCTCGTCCTCGCTGAACTGGGGACTGGCTGCGGCGTTGGGGACGATCCTGCTGGCGGTCGTCATGCTTCTGTACTGGTGCTACGACAAGATCGTGGGCATCGATAACGTGAAATTGGGATAAAATATCATGGCAGCACTTACACCAATATCCCGCAAGCCGTTGTCGATGGTTCTGCCCACAGTCGCCGCCGCCGGAGGTTTCCTCGGCATGTTCGTCGGGGCCGGGCAGGGCAGTGCCCTGCTGGGCATCCTGATAGGTGCCGCGCTGATGGCGGCGCTGGCCTGGGTCTATATCACGGTTCTGGACAATGAACGTGTCGCACGCTGGATCACCATTCTTGGGATGGGGGTGATCGGTTTTCTGTTCGCCGGATTTACGGGGTTGATCGTCGGCTTGTTGGCCGGTTGGTTCTTTGCCTTCTTCATCTTCTGGCTGTACGAGGGGCGCTATCGGCAAAGGCTGCTGCCCTATTTGACGGGCCAGCAGGTGTTTGGACATTACCTGTTTCGGGTTATCTGCGGCGCGATCTTCGTGTTCCTGATCACGCCCATCCTTGTGGTTTTGCCGCTATCGTTCAACGCACAGGACTTCTTTACCTTCACGCCTGAGATGCTGCGTTTGGACCCCGAAGGCTACTCGCTGAAGCATTACCGTGATTTCTTCACCAACAATGAATGGCAGCGCAGTTTCAAAAACTCGCTGATTATCGCGCCAATCGCGACCGTCATATCGGTTTCACTGGGGACGCTGGCTGCCATTGGTCTCAGCCAGTCGCACGTGCCCGGTCGTCGGGCGATCATGGGTATCCTGATCTCGCCCATGATTGTGCCGCTTATCATTTCGGCCACGGGTATGTTCTTTTTCTACAGCGACATCGGTCGTTTCATGGAGGGAACATTGGGCATGGACAAGAACTTTGTCGGATACATCAAAGTTGTTCTGGCTCATGCGGTTCTGGGTATTCCGTTCGTTATCATTACGGTGACGGCGACGTTGGTCGGGTTTGACCGATCCCTGACACGGGCCGCGGCGAATATGGGGGCAGGACCGGTACGGACCTTCTTCAAAATCCAGATGCCGCTGATCTTGCCGGGCGTAATCTCGGGTGGCTTGTTCGCCTTTATCACGTCGTTTGATGAGGTTGTTGTGGTTCTGTTCGTCGGTTCGGCCAGTCAGAAAACGTTGCCCTGGCAGATGTTCACTGGCCTGCGCGAGCAGATCAGCCCGACCATTCTGGCGGTTGCGACCATTCTTGTTGTGATCTCGATTGCGCTGCTGACCACGGTCGAGCTGCTGCGGCGTCGGTCTGAACGCTTGCGGGGTCTCAGCCCGGCTTGACGCGACTCGAAAGCTGATTTAGCGATTTCACCATGCACCTCGGTCACGATGGCGTCGTGACGCAACGCGGGGTGCATGGCTCTCGGTTCCCGAGGCCGCTTGTCCTGAACGCCGGGACTTGTGGCCGGGCTTTGCCTGTCCGGCATTGAGGAGAGAGAAGATGAAAGACCTGATCAATCGCCCCGAGTTCTTCACCAGCCACAATGGTGACAAGGCGCCGCTCCCGTTTAGCAAGGCAGAATATGACCGACGTCTGGCCAGCCTGCGTGCGACGATGGCGGCACGTGATATCCCGGCGGTGCTGCTGACGTCGATGCACAACATCGCCTACTACTCGGGCTTTTTATATTGCGCGTTTGGGCGCCCGTATGGCTGCGTTGTCACCCAAGAAAGCTGCACCACGGTTTCGGCGAATATCGACGCTGGCCAGCCTTGGCGGCGCTCGGTCGAAGAGAATGTGATCTATACCGATTGGCAACGGAACAACTATTGGCGTGCGGTGGCCAGCCTGATTGGGCCTGCGGGACGGATCGGTATCGAGGGCGATCACATGACACTGGCGATGCGCGATACGGCGTTGGACATGTTGGGCGGGCCGGAGTTAGTGGACATCGCGCCGGATACGATGGCCGCGCGCATGGTGAAATCTGCGGAAGAAATTGATCTGATCAAAGGTGGTGCGCGTACGGCTGATGTCGGTGGCGCGGCCATCCACGCCGCGATCCGCGAAGGCGCGACCGAGATTGAGATCGCCATGGCCGGTCGCGACGCGATGGAGGCTGAGATTGCGCGCGCCTATCCGGATGCAGAATATCGCGACACGTGGGTTTGGTTCCAGTCCGGTCTGAATACCGATGGGGCGCATAACCCGGTCACAAAACGGGCGCTGCAAAAGGGCGATATCCTGTCGCTGAACACGTTCCCGATGATCTCGGGCTATTACACTGCGCTGGAACGCACCTTGTTTCTGGGTGAACCCGACGCCGAAAGCCTGCGCATCTGGAAGGCGAATGTCGCTGCGCATGAGTTGGGCCTGAGCCTGATCAAACCCGGCGCGACCTGCTCTGGAATCTGTGAAGAGATCAACCGGTTCTTCGCTGACGAAGGTTTGCTGCAATACCGCTCGTTCGGCTATGGTCATTCCTTCGGCATTCTCAGCCACTATTACGGTCGCGAGGCTGGGCTTGAGCTGCGCGAAGACATCGACACTGTGCTGGAGCCCGGTATGGTCGTATCCATTGAACCGATGCTGTGGATCCCCGAAGGCCAGAAAGGCGCAGGCGGGTATCGCGAGCATGACATCCTTGTGGTCGAGGATTCCGGTGCCGAAAACATCACCGGCTTCCCCTATGGCCCCGAACACAACACGATCAGCACCTGATCGGATCAGCAGGAAGGGCGATCTGCCTTTCCTGCCTCACGTTGACGGCAAGGGTCAGCGTGGTCATGCCCTGTTGGGGTTGATTGTCCGGCTCAGCGGTGTGTATCTGACGACAGTGTTTGAAAGGATGCGCCGTGGGACATTACGAACTGCCATCGGGAGCCGCTGCCTATTTTATTAACCTGGATCGGGTGCCCGAGCGGGCCAAGTTCATGGAAGGTCAGTTCGCCGACACAGGATTGCGTGGCGCACAGCGGTTCAGCGCAGTGGACGGTCAGCAACCCGGCGCACTGGATGACAATTGCTACGTTCCCGGCACCGGCACCCGATGGGGGCTGACGCAAAGCGAAATCGCCTGTTTTGAAAGCCACCGCGCCGTTTGGCGGGTTGCTGTGGATCAGAACCTGAGCAAGGTAGCGATTTTTGAGGATGACGTTGAAATGTCGGCTCAGGCCGGGGCCGTCATCGCGGCTTTGCTGGCGGATGATGCGGGTTTTGATCTGATCAAGCTGGATTATTCACCACGTTCCATGCGGTTCGGGCCGCTTGAGACGATTGCAGGCGTTCCAGTTCGCCCAATGTTGGAAATGGCCCCCAGTTCTGCTGCCTACATTCTGACGCAAGCGGCTTGTCGCAAACTGCTGTCCTGGTCTGAGGAGTATTCGGACCATCTGGACGACTTTATCTCGCTCCCACGTCCCGACTGGCGCATGTGTCAGTGTTTTCCGGCGGTGGGGGTACAGATGATGTGGTCCAAGCAGCAGGAGCAGACCGCCGAACCCGTCAAGGTTAGCGAGCGGTCGCAGGATCAGAAAACCAACAGCGGGTTGGACAAGGGGCCATTGGGGTTCCGTATACGCCGCGAGCTGCAAGCCGCGCGGCGCAAACTGTATTGGCGCGCTGGCGGGCAGGACAGGTTGTTGGCACAGGGTGGGTTTGCGGGCTTTATTCCCTGCGCCGAAGACCTGAACGTCTAACTTGTTACATAGGCCGCCCAAAGGGCGTTTGTGACCATTGATCTGGTAACCCTCGCATAAGCGTTAACAAAACTGTCAGTTTGATATAAGCTTTCAGTGTTTTTGTGGTTGAAGCTTGGGTGTGCGGTGTGAGTCAGACAATCTATGAAAGATACGGCGGATTCAAAACGATCAGTCGGATCGTTATGACGTTCTATGAAATGGCATTGGACTCCGATCAGATCGGTGGTCATTTCGAAGACATCGACATGCCGCGCCTGATCGATCACCAGACCAAGTTCGTGTCTTCTCTGGTTGGTGGTCCTGCTTCTTTTAGCGATGACAGGATTGAGGCGGTTCATCGACACCTGAATATCTCTCATGCGGATTTTGATGAGATGGCCGAACTATTTGCCGAGGCCCTTTCTATGCACGGTATGGAAGACGGTCACATCAAGATCGCCTTGAACGCCATTGAATCCAAACGCGCAATTATTGTAACCCGTGACGCCGCATGAGTATTTCAGCGATAAACGAACAGTTGCTGCGGGCGATCGGAGTTGGCGTGGCTGTTGTGCGTGCCTCAGACCTGAGTTTTGTGTTTCACAATGGGCCGTTTGCCGAATGGTTTGGGGTTCCGACCGAAGGACAGACGCTGCTGGATTTGCTCCCATCTTTGGATCAGCGTGAATTGGAGGACGTCAAGCAATCGGGGCTTCGATACACCGTTGAATTGCAGATCAAGCCGAAACGCAGAACGCTGATTTTTGCAACGGCTGTATCGCTGGCGAATGGCTTGTCTGAACAGGTTTTGGTTGTGGAATGCCAGAACATTACCCGCATACGCGAACTGGAAAGCATGATCGATAGCTACTCGACAATGGTCGAACGCAACACGCGCGAATTGGAGCGTGAGAAAGAGCGTGTCGAGCGGTTGCTGCTGAACCTTATGCCGCGGGCGGTGTACGAAGAGTTCAAGACCTTCGGTGTCGTCACGCCGCAGCTATATGATCAGGTGTCGGTGGTGATGCTGGATTTCGTGGGCTTTACCGATTTCGCCGCCAAGACCGATCCAACCGTCACGTTAAGCGAGTTGAACGACATCTTCACTGCGTTCGACCGTATCGTCGAACAATTCGGATGCGAGCGGATCAAGACCATCGGTGACGCCTATCTGGCGGTGTCTGGTATGCCTGACGCGACACCGGATCATGCCACGGCCGTGGCACATTGCGCCGTTCGCTTCCTGCGGTATCTGGAGCGGCGAAACGAAAGTCACCCCCATAAATGGCAGGCCCGGATTGGCCTTGGCATGGGGGCTGCGGTGGGCTCTGTCGTTGGGATACAGAAATACGTCTATGACGTGTTCGGTCCGGCTGTGAACATTGCTTCGCGCCTGCAAGTCTTTGCAAACCCAATGCATATCGTCGCCCCGGAAGAGATGAAATTTGCCTTGATTGATGAGTTCCAGGTCGCGGATATCGGGCGCGTGGATATCAAAGGCATGGGGGAAATGGAGTTGATTAACGTCACCTCTGGCCTCAGCGCACCACAGCCGCTGAGCAGGTTCTGATTGTCAGTCGTCCTGCGGCACCAACCCCAAACCCCGCAAATAGATGCCGATGCCGGATTCCAGCAAGTCTTCGGGTGAAAAGGGGGAACTGGCGCCAGTGTTGCGGGCGTAAAGTTCAACAACGCCGTGGCTCATGGCCCAGATATGGGCGCTGAACATGGATGCGGGCGGGCGCTTTTCCGGTGGAATGTGTTGCGACAGATCAGCCGCCGCTTTCTCCAGTACTGCTTTGGCACGGTTTGCGGCCAAGGATAGTTCAGGCGTTCGATTGATCGAAATCCCGCTTTCGAACATCGCGATGTAGTGGCCAGGATGTTTGCGGGCAAATGCCAGATAGGCACGGCCTGTCGCCTCGAACGCGGCGAGCGCTGAGGGCTGGCCCTTGTCATAGGCGTATTGCATCAGATCCGAGAACATCTCGAACCCTTGCCGGGCGGCTTCGGCGATCAGGTCTTCGCGCCCGTGGAAATGCCGGTAAACCGCAGCGGGGGTGACGCCGGCGGTTTTCGCCGCTTCAGACAGGGTAAAGCCGGTCGGACCTTTTTCTTCGATCAGAGACAGGGCAGCCTCGATCAAAGCCTGTTTCAGGTTCCCGTGGTGATACCCGCGTTTTGTCATTCCTGCTTCAGGTGCCCTTTTTCAAGTTATAGAATTCATGACATAATTCGCGAAAAGACATTCGTCCACCACCTGTCACGCATCCCAAATCTCTGGCCCGCCACAGATATCGGGGTCATTCGCGCCTATGGCGTCTTCGTCTTTTTCGTCATAGTCCAGCGCGTGCAGAACCGTACGAATGGCCGCCAGCCGCGCGCGTTTCTTGTCGTCGGATCGCACGATGGTCCAGGGGCAGTGTTCCGTGTGGCTGCGCGTCAGGGTTTCTTCGATCGACTGGCTGTATTCATCCCATTTGTTCAGACCCGCGATATCAATCGGGCTGAGTTTCCATTGCTTCAGTGGGTCAGTTTCACGCGCCAGAAAACGGTTGAGCTGTTCTGCTCGTCCGACATTGAGCCAGAATTTAAACAGTTTGATCCCGTCATTCACCAAACCGGTTTCCAACGGCAGGACCTGTCGGAAAAACCGTTCACGTTCTTCTGCTGTGCAAAAGCCAAAGACGTTTTCAACAACACCGCGGTTATACCAGCTGCGGTCAAAGAACACGATCTCACCAGCGGCAGGCAAATGTGCGATATATCGTTGAAAATACCACTGACTGCGCTCAGTGTCCGACGGTTTGCTTAGCGCAACATTGCGTGCGCCGCGTGGGTTCAGGTTTTCGCGGAACCGCTTGATCGTGCCCCCTTTGCCAGCGGCGTCCCGACCTTCGAAAATAAGCAAAATGCGATGGTCAGTTTCCTTGAGCCAGGACTGCATCTTGACCAGCTCAATCTGCAGCTTTTCCATCTGTTTTTCGTATTCCTTACGCTTCATTCGTTCGTCGTAAGGGTAGGTGGGGTTCAGGATGTCGCCTTTTTCGGACTTTTCGATGGCCGAACGCACCTCTTTCGGGGCGTCATTCTTAAAGTACTTTTCGATGGAGCCTTTTTCGGAACGGGCCATGTGTTACCTCGCCATAAAATCCATATCCTACTATGGATTAGCGGCGGGCCTAACGCAAACCCGCACGTTGCGCGGCACGGTCGATGGCGGCAGCAACTTCGGGTGCAGCAACGACCTGTGGCATGTGCCCAATTCCAGGCAGTTCAATCAGTTCCGCGCCGGGGATTTGTTCGATCAGTCGATGTGAATGCCAGCCCAACCCAACGGTATCATCGGCGGTACCATGGACGATCTCGGTCGGCACGTCGATCTCGCCGTATCGCGGTTGTAGGGCGCGGACTTCTTCCAGCAAATTGGCGCGCTGCTTGGCATTTGCATGCATCGAAGCCCGGCGCATGGTCAGCCCGGGGCCGAAATGGTCGGCATATCCTTCGGGTGCGGTTTGCGGTTCGAACACCTTGTCCAAAGCTTTTTCAACGTACCATTCGGGCACAAAGGCAGTGATCAGGGGCAGGGCGGTGACATTGCCGGTGGGTGTCGCCGCCAATGTGTTGAACCCGTCCAGAGGTGTCTCCCACGGGATGGCGGCAGCTGCGATCAGGACCAGCCCCGAGATATTGTCTGGCCGCGTAACAGCCCAAGCAAGTGAGACGGATCCGCCATAGCTTTGCCCTGCAACGATAGGTTTTTCCGCACCCAGTTGAGCCGCGGCCTTTTGCAAAATTTCCGCTTGCTCCTCAATGGTTTCACCGTCCTGATTGAAGCTGGCGCTATACCCCAAACCCGGTCGGTCAAACACAATCACACGGTAGTTTTCCGCCAGGATAGGAGCCAAGGCAAAGGTCATGTCGCGCGTGTTGCCGCTGGACCCATGGATCAGCACAACATCCGGGCCTTCACCCATCACCACTGCATGCACTGGGATGCCATTGACTTCGACGATTTGACCTTCGGGGGGAAAGGCGGCTTCGGCACGGGCTTCATTCCGACCAGCGCGCCAGAGTGCGAGGGCCCACAGCAAGACCAGCAAAGTCAAAGCTATGAGGCCGACGCGCATCACCGGATCAGGCCCTCAGATCGGTCTGATCGACACCGATCCGATTGATATCATAGGGCGTTGTCCCATAAATCTCGCTGATCCAGTTGCCATAGAGCAAATGCGCATGGCTGCGCCACCTGTTCTGTGGTGTCTGGCTTGGATCGTCGTCCGGATAGTAATTCATGGGCACGTTGATCGGCGTGCCGTTGGCAACATCGCGGTCGTATTCTTGCTTCAACGTATCGCTGTCATATTCGAAATGGTTGAAGATATAGATGGCACGATGGTTCCGATCTTCGACCAGACAGGGACCGACATCGTCGCTGCCCAGCAGGGTTACCAAACCGTTAGCGGCATCAATCTCATTCTGTTTCATTTCCGTCCAGCGGCTGACCGGAATCACGCAATCATCCGAGAATCCGCGCAGGAACGGCGAGGCCGGATTAAGGTTCGCATGCCGGAAACAACCAAACGCCTTAGCGTCCAACATATGTTTCTTGACGCCATGGAAGTGATTGATCATCGCCATTCCACCCCAGCACACACCAAAGGTAGAATGCACATTGGTCTGCGTCCATTCGAACACCTCGCGCATTTCGTCCCAATAGGTGACGTTGTCGAATTCCAGATGCTCAATCGGGGCACCGGTGATGATCAGCCCGTCAAATTTCTCGTCCTTCACCTCCTGAAAAGGGCGATAGAATTCGGCCATATGCTCGGCCGCGGTGTTCTTGGTGCGGTGTTCCGTCATCCGGATCAGCGACAAATCGATCTGCAACGGAGTCGCCCCGATCAGGCGGGCAAACTGATTTTCAGTCTGAATCTTCTTGGGCATCAGATTCAGCAACCCGATCCGCAGGGGGCGAATGTCTTGACGCATTGCCTGATCCTCGGCCATGACCGATACGCCCTCTTGGGTGAGAACGTCAAATGCGGGCAGGTCAGAGGGGATCTTGATCGGCATCAGGTACAAGCCTTTGGAGTTACAGTGTAGAGGCGGTAATTAAGCCCGGTTTGCGCGGGTCTCAAGGGTGCGTTCGATCAACTCATCGAAATCAGCGGCATCACGGACCTTGTGCATGTCATCAGCGGTGACTGTTACACCCCAATTGTCCGCCATCGCCTGATAGCGGGGTTGCCGATGCGCCAGCGCCTGCGCGTAAGTCCAGCGGATGAACGCGTCGGGGTCTACATCCTCGGATCGGCAGTTATGCTGGGTCAGATAGTCGTCCCAAACACGTACCAGGAATTCAGGCTGATAAGACATCGGTTTGGGCGCTTTATCAAAGCGGCTGATCAGCTCTGCCGTGTGATCTTCATCCCCTTGAATCCAAATCATCAAGGTTTGGCGAGACAGTTCGGACAGCACGTGATCGGTGTGGTTGTACGGGTCTACCCATTCGCAGATCGACCCGCCGGTGTCGCAGATAAAATGCGGGTATTCGTACAGACGTTGTGCCCGGTCGATAAAATACTCGGTATCCAGAAGCGCGTGAATTTCCGCCTGCCGGAATTGTTCCTGCCTGCGTTTGTATTCGGGCAGTTCCAAACCACCTAGCGCCGGATTTCCGGGCTTACCCAAATAGGCGGCGACAGGCGTCAGGTTCTCGAACGAGATATTCGAGCCGATAAAGATCGAATCCGACAACAGCAGTTCGCGCAGAAAGGGGACTTTCATCGCCTCGGCTTTGGCGTTGTCGGCTATGTATTCGCCCATGTACCGGGTACCGATGCGGTAATCGATCGAATAGTGGAACCAATCGCCCGAGTCGCGCAGCACGTTCGACACATAGGTTTTGCCCAGGCCCGACATGCCAAAGAACAGCACCTTTTTTCGCGCCGCATCGCGCCAATCTTTTGCCGAGCTGTAGATCATTGTCCGCCGTCCTTTTTTGCGACCTTGCTAAAACGGGCAGCGGGTGGCGTCAATCGTGTGTACCCGAACGGATTTGGATCAACGGCCTGATGGCGGCTGCACCGCCTAGTATCTAAGCCCCACCTTTATGGCGAGAGATCAGATCAGGTGTTCATCGTTTAAAAAACAATGCCCCTGTGGTGACGCCAAAAATCGTCGTCACTGACTTTAGAGCCCAGGTCAGTACGGCCTAGATATGAAATCGCCCCCGGCCCGCAGGGAAAACGGAGCCGCTTCGTCCAACATACCCATAACAAAAAAGCCATACAAAGGCGCGGACAGCGCAAAAAAGTTAAACGCTGGATTGGGGTAACCAGCCAACGCATCAGCATAGCCCAGAACACGCCAAGCAAAAAAGTTCGCCCAATTCGTTGAGGAAAGGTGTATTAGTACGGCCTTGCCCATTTTTATTATCCAAGATTCTACCGACTTGGAAACTGCGCAAAGAAAAACCCTGCCGCACAGGCAGGGTTTTCCAGAGATTTGCAGGTTGTACTAAACCCTCAGAAAGTGGTGTCTTCCAGCGTTGTCAGAGCGTTGTGACGCGGGGCCATCGCCGCACGCGCTACGCTGTTGAGCGGAGTGGAGGAAGTGCGACCGCCAAGAGGGAAGGTCAGACCAAAGCGAAGGGTGTCGATATCGCCGCTTGCACCGCCGACATCGATATCCGTTCTGGCCAACTCCAGAGACACTTGGCCTGGGATCTCGCTGATCTCAAGCAGGTTATAATCCACGCCGATGCCAAGCGTTGTGTAGTCCAAATCAAGATCGCTAAACGACTGATGCACGAGACCTGCATAAGTCCCCCAACCGCTGTTGAACCGATAGTAGCCGCCAAGGCCAACACTATATAGGTCAAGGTTTACGCCACCACCTGACACGTCGCTGCGAACATAGTGACCGCCGAATACGGCACTATCCGACACTTGATAGCGGAATCGTGCGCCGAAATCGGTCCAATCCGTGCCGTTTGGCAGGCTTGGGGAGGTTTCCGATTCGCCGATCCAGGCTTCGAACCCGGCATTTTCAACGACATACCCGCCCGAAATACCGTACGAAGTCACATCGCTGGAAAGGTTGAGCCCCAGACCAGAATCGAAATCGGCATAGTCGAGATAGCCACCCAGAACGCCGCCGTTGTCAAATTGGTAGTTCAATGTCGTGCCCAGATCCCACAGGGAAACATCCCCGGAAATATTGTCGGGATCGGCATTGTAATACTTGGCGTCAAAGCCCCAGTGCAGACCGTTGTCGAAGCTCAAAGTACCGGTGAAATCGCCGGTGAAGGTGCCGAAATCGCCACCGCCGTTGGAAATGGAAGATTGTCCATAGCCCAAGGTGGCAGCACCGTTAAATTCCTGTGCGCCTGCAATAGCCGGGGTCAGTGAAATCATTGCTAATATTGAAATTTTGCCTGGATTCAACAATGTAGTGTCCTCTTTTTTTGTTGTGCCGGTCCCCTAGTTGATCCGGCCAGGGACCGACAGAGAGAAAACTAATGTGAGATTGTGATACCGACGAATTGACGGAAACTGTGGCTTTAACGCAATGAGGTTTCTGGAATTCATATTTTGGATAGCCCGCAAAGAAAAACCCCGCCGGAAGGGCGGGGTCCAACGTTTCACTCTGTTGCGGATCAGCCCAGCGAGTAGGTGATTTGGAAGCCGACGCTCCAAGCGCTGTTGCCGCTGAATTCTCCCCCGGTGGTGGTAGTGGCGTCTCCAATGTCTGTATACCGGACACCACCGGAAATCTGAGCGCGTTCGAGAGAGTAGGTTCCACCGAGCCCAAGGCTCCAGAACCCATCTGTCGGGCCCAAATTTGTGACTTCGGAACCAGTGGATGTTTCATATCCAGCAGTTACCGCACCCGAAAACTCTTCCGAGAACTGATAGCCGAGCCCCAGCGTATACGTGAACGTATCATCTTCGTAGTCGACGAGGTTATCCCCGACAATGTTGACATAGTTGGGCGGCGCAAAAACAGTTTGCGGCCAGTCCACCCATCGAATTGAACCAAACAGCAATGTTTTGGGGGCTACACCGGTTTGGAAATCCAGATTGATGGATTGAGGTGATTCAATCTCAGACTCGGTTTCCGCTGTGACCAGTACCGCACTAGGCGGGAATACAGGCGGCACGAAGTTGAATGACTCTGTCTGGGAAAAATCGTGTGTGATTTTTGAGTTGTAAGTCAGAGCCACACGTGCGGCAATTTCTGGCTTTTCCCACGCAACGCCGACGACATACCCAAATGCGATGTCAGAATCTGTGTCGACTTCGTACCCCGCAGCGGCGGGTACTGCCACGTTGGCTTTCAAACGTTGCGCGCGCAGACCTCCGATAGCGCTGAAGCCACCGTCGAATTTATACCGAACAAGCGCAGTAATTGCGTCCACATCCGCTTTGGCGCGCAGAACATCCGTGCGCCCACCAAACGGCGTTGTCGGGTTAATCGACAACGGGTAGTTTGACGGATACTCGATATCCGCGCCGAACGGCTCATCATAGACCAGTGCGAAATCCAGCCTGTCTGTAAAAGCATGTTTATAGGCTAAATGCGGTGTGAAGAATGACTCGGCAACATTGCCGGAATCCACGCCATTTTGAGTGCCGCTTACGCTTGGATCAGTATAGCCGAGACGGAATTGTACAACTGATCCCTCTTCGAACAGGATATTGACACCCTGTCCGCTACGATCCAGACCGCCGGCGTAAGCTCCTGTTGTCCCAACGCACACCGCGCACGCCTGTAGAAGCGCTTTTTTCATTCTGTCCTCCCAAAAGGTGTCCTGTTATTCAGACCGGACTATCGAGTGGTGAAGGCCGATCTGTCTTGTGGTGCTCGATACTTTCTTGAGGGTTATATTACCGTCAACTAGTGACGGTGCGTTATTCAGGGTGAGTGTGTCGGGAAACTGTTGCCAAACTGTTACGATTTTCGGCGTGCACGTTCAAAAAGATGCCCGAAAAGATCACGACGGCCCCTAGCAGCGTCCAGTGATCCAGCGGCTCGTGGTACAGAATCATTCCGATCACGGCAATTGTGGGCAGGCGGACAAAATCGAACGGTACAACCACAGTCGCAGGCGCAATAGCCAGAGCGTTGGTGATGCAATAATGCGCCAGTAGTCCTGCCAACCCAATCAATACCAGGAAGGGGATCGTGTTCGCGGTTGGCAGAGCGATCTGCCCATCGATCCCTGCGGCCATCAATCCCAGGACAGCCTGCATGACGGTCAGCCAGAACATGATGCATCCAATGCTGGCAAAACGGGTCAGGGTTTTGGTGGAAATCGTTGTAAATGCGAAGAATACCGCAGACATGGCAGCAGCCAAAATACCAGCGCTCAGAGGCACGGCACCGGGGCGGGTAATAAGCAGGACACCGGCAAAACCAATCAAGGCAGACAGCGCGCGTACAGGTGTTAGCCGTTCCTTCAGCAGCAGCGGAGACAGCAGGATCACCCAGATGGGTTGCGTGAACTCAAGCGCAAAAACCTGTGCCAGAGGAATGACGGTTACCGCGTAGAACCACAAATTCTGACCAATAAAATGCGTCAGGTTTCGGACGCCGTGCAGCCCCAGTCTGTATGTCGAGACCTGATCCCATTTGCGCGACAGTGTCAGAATCACCGCTACAACGAGGATGCCGACGAGGCTGCGGTAAAACATGATTTCGAATGTATCGTGGGCCACGCTCAATTCGCGGCCGGCAACCGCCATCGATGAGAAAGAGGCAATTGCCCCCGTCATCCAAAGCGCGGCTTTGCCGATCTGCGGTCTGCTGCTGTCCATTTACCTGCCTGCGGGAATCGCGAAATTCTAATTTAAAACCTATGGGTTTCTTGCAGGACTTAAACAAAAAAGCCGGGTCAAAGCCCGGCTTTTTGTCATTCCCACTCAATCGTTCCCGGAGGTTTCGAGGTGATGTCATATGTGCATCGGTTGATGCCCTTGACCTCGTTGATGATCCGCGTGGCGGTCTCACCGAGGAATTCGTGGCTGAACGGATAGTAGTCGGCGGTCATGCCATCGACCGAGGTTACAGCCCGCAGCGCACATGCATAATCATATGTGCGTCCGTCACCCATCACACCGACGGTGCGTACCGGAAGGATGGCAACAAAAGCCTGCCAGATATCATCATACAGACCGTGTTTGCGAATCTGGTCGATATAGATGGCGTCGGCCTCGCGCAGGATTTCCAGTTTTTCACGGGTGATCTCGCCTGGGCAGCGAATCGCCAGACCCGGCCCGGGGAAGGGGTGGCGCCCGATGAAGCTCTGCGGCAAGCCAAGTTCGCGGCCCAGTGCGCGAACCTCGTCTTTGAACAGCTCTCGCAGGGGTTCGACCAGTTTCAGGCCCATCTTTTCAGGCAGGCCTCCGACATTGTGGTGCGATTTGATCGTGACCGAGGGGCCGCCCGAGAACGAAACCGATTCGATCACGTCGGGATAGAGCGTGCCCTGGGCCAGGAATTCGGCCCCTTCGATCGTATCAGCGTGTTTCTGGAACACGTCGATGAACAGCTTTCCGATGATCTTGCGTTTGGTTTCCGGGTCGGATTGGCCGTCCAGCTCTCCCAAAAACAGGTCGCTTTCATCTGCGTGTATCAGCTGAATGTTGTAGTTGTCGCGGAACATACCGACGACTTCTTCGGCCTCGTTCTTGCGCAACAGGCCGTGATCGACAAACACGCAAGTCAGCTGATCACCAATCGCTTCATGGATCAGGATCGCCGCGACCGAGCTGTCGACGCCGCCGGACAGGCCGCAGATGACTTTTTTGTCGCCGACTTGCTCGCGAATCTTTTCGATCATCTGTTCGCGATAGGCACCCATGGTCCAATCGCCGTTGAAGCCAGCCAGCTTTACGAAGTTTTCGTACAGTTTCGCGCCTTTGGGCGTGTGGTGAACCTCGGGGTGGAACTGAACGGCATAGAAGTGCCGGTCGGTATCAGCCGTGATCGCATAGGGCGCGTTGGGTGAGGTGCCGAAGACCTCGAACCCGGGGGCGATGTCGCTGACGTGGTCTCCGTGGCTCATCCAGACTTGTTCGTCGCCATCCGCGAACCAGCCGTTCAGAATATCCAGTTGGTTTTTCGGAGTGACAAAGGCGCGACCGAACTCGGCAGTGCCGTGGCCGCTTTCGACCTTGCCGCCAAGCTGATGCATCATGACTTGCTGGCCATAGCAGATGCCAAGGATCGGCACGCCATAGTCAAAAATCTCTTGCGGGGCGCGGGGGGACCCTTCGCGCGTCACGCTGTCCGGTCCGCCCGAGAAGATCACGGCCTTTGGCGCCATTTCGCGTACAAAGTCCATCGTGACGTTTTGATAGGGGTGGATTTCACAATAGACATTCAACTCGCGCAGGCGGCGTGCGATCAGCTGCGTCACCTGGCTGCCGAAGTCGATGATCAGAAGGCGGTCATGGGATGTCTGGCTCATGACTGGCTCTTAGGTCGCGCGGCGGTTATGTGCAAGCGTTATGAAGGCGATTTCAGTCAGATGCGGAAGGAGATGGGATCAATGGCCGTCATTCGTTTCACGGATGCAACGCAGGATGACGTCGAGGCGGTCACAGACTGCATCAGGGCGGCTTATGCCAAAGCGCGCAGTTCTATTGATGATCTGCCTGATGTGACGAGTGGTTTGGCGCAAGATATTGCGGAACGTCACGTGGTCCTGGCCCGCAGCGATGATGGGTTGGCTGGTGTGATTGTGTTTGCGCAACAGGGTGCTGTGATGAAGGTTATCAATCTGGCCGTGTCACCGTCGGCCCAAGGGCAAGGTGTCGCTGGAAAACTGCTGTCACGCGCCGAAGCCGAAGCGCGCGAGGCTGGCTGCACCCATATGGAATTGCGCACCCATCGTTTGATGCAGGATACGAGGGCGATTTACGCGCATCTCGGCTGGATCGAAACTGAAGTGGCCGGGATTTCGGTTGCGATGCGTAAAAACCTTTGAGGTTTGTCAGCCCGTCAATTTAGATTTCTCACAACCATCTTGCGAAATGCGACGTACCCAAATTCTGTCGCGTAAAGGAGTTTTCACTCAGCTAGCGGTTAGACGGATTTTGCGATTTCGGTTCCATGCTTTTATCATGAGCGTCAGGAATTAGGGGTTCAAACGACATCGAATAGGCGATCATGTCGCTTTTACCCCTATAGCGCCGTAATCCACGTCTGGTGTGATCTGCGGTTCCGGTAACACGATTTGCAACGTGAACATGACTAACGGGATTATCTCATGGCAGAGGCAAACACCCGACGCAGAGCCAGAGGCGGTGGTGGTGCCGCCCGCAGGGCCGAGCGCACCGCAGTTCGAATCGAAACTGCAAAATATATCGAACGGAACATTCCGAATTTCGAGGTCCTCAACGCAGAAGCGTTGGAGATCATTGAAACCAATGCGGAAACCATTCTGGCTGAGGTCGGCGTCAATTTCGTCGACAATCCGGGTGCGTTGCAGCGCTGGAAAGATGCCGGGGCTGATGTCGATGGGGAACGTGTTCGCATCCCGCGCGGTCTGGCGCGCGAGCTGATCAAAACTGCCCCCAGCGAGTTCACACAACACGCGCGCAACCCCGAAAAATCGGTTGTCATCGGGGGGCGCAATCTGGTGCTGGCGCCGGTCTACGGCCCTCCATTCGTGCGCGACGCGCAAGGTGGCCGTCGCTATGCGACCATGGACGATTTCAACAAGTTCGTGAAACTGGCCTACATGTCCAAGTGGCTCCACCACTCGGGCGGAACCGTGTGCGAACCGACCGACGTGCCGGTGAACAAACGCCACCTGGACATGCTGATGGCGCACATGACCCTGTCCGACAAGCCGTTCATGGGCTCGGTCACCGATCCCAGCCGGGCGCAGGATTCGGTAGAGATGTGCGAGATCCTGTTCGGCAAAGAGTTCGTGCAGGAAAATACAGTGATGACCTCGCTGACCAACATCAACTCGCCGATGACCTTCGACGACGTGATGATGGGTTCGCTTGAAGTTTACGCGGCTAACAATCAGGCCTGTATTATCTCTCCCTTTATCGTGGGTGGCGCGATGGCACCGGTTTCGGTGGCAGGGACGCTGACGCAGGTTCTGGCCGAAGTTCTGGCCGGTGTCGCGTATAGCCAGATCATCCGTCCGGGTGCCCCGGCGATCTTTGGGGCCTTCGTGTCATCGATTGACATGAATTCGGGCGCGCCGACCTTCGGTACGCCCGAGGCGTCGATGGTCACCTATGGTGCGGGTCAGCTGGCGCGTCGCCTGAACCTGCCGTTCCGCTCGGCCGGGTCGTTCTGTGGCTCGAAACTGCCCGACGCGCAGGCTGCTTACGAAACAGCAAACTCGCTGAACATGGGCCTGATGTCAGGCGTGAACTTCATGCTGCATTCCTGCGGTTGGCTCGAAGGCGGTCTGGTTGCGGATTTCGAGAAGTTCGTCATGGATGCCGATCAGCTGGGCGTGCTGCACGGTCTGGCCAAAGGCGTGGCTTACGACGAGAACGCGCAGGCGATGGATGCGATCCGCGAGGTTGGTCCGGGCGGCCACTATCTGGGTTGTGCGCATACGCAGGCGAACTTCAAGGACGCGTTCTGGAAGTCGGAAATGCTGGACTACAAACCGTTCGAAACCTGGGAAGATGAAGGCGCGCGTGACACGCGTCAACTGGCCTCTGCCCGGGTCGAGCATCTGCTGGCCAACTACCAGCAGCCACAACTCGACCCGGCAATCAATGCTGCTCTGAACGAGTACATTGACAAGAAAAAAGCATCCATGCCGGATGCCTTTACCTGATCACTGATATTGCGCGGCGCGGCTGGCCTGAAACAGCTGCGCCTCGCCCAACAACGCGATCAGCAGGTCCAAATGACGGACCAGCGAATAGGCTGCGTCCTCATCTACGCGCTGCGTGTTAACCTCTCGCTCCATTTCCATCAGACGCATCAGTGCCGCGCCCGTGCCGGGCAGTGATCCATAGCCAAGGATGCGCTGCAGGTGCCGATCCCGGTCATAGTCCTGCGCCCCGTGTTTCGCGGCCCGTGCCAACAGGCGAGGGCGGCGGAGCGTGGTAATCATGGTCATCAGGTCCTGCATTCCGGGGTTCCCTTGTGTGAGTGAATGTCCCTGAATGTGTGACACAACCCAAGCGGGTGTTGCCTTGATTGGGTTCGCGCCGAACTCTAACTTCATGAGTGTTTATGTTTTTGAATCAAATCTGGTCCTTGTCGCTGCGGGTTAACGAACGAGTAACGAAAGCAACTCTAGTTAGAATTGGTTAACAAATTCATCGGGGGCGATTGAAAACAGATTGTTGTGTCGACGAGGGCAAGTAACTATGGAAAACAACATGGCATTCACCATCCCGGCCTGGGTACCTGAGGGGGCACAACGATACCTTGCCCACACAGAGACCGGACAGTCGATCCGCGATATTGCGCGATCCGCAGGGTGCCATGCTTCGACCATACTCAGACAAATCAGGCGCATCGAAATGCGACGGGACGATCCCTTGGTGGATGCCGCGCTGCAATCTCTGGCGGAAACGCATTTCTCGGATTCAGCCGATGGCACGGGCCCGATCCAATTCGGGGCCTTGGCTGTGACCGAAGAGGAAACCGCCGCCGCCAAGGACGAAGAATTTTACCGCGAGGCACTGCGAATTTTGCGCCGTTTGTGTGAAACGGGGTCAGTGCTTGCGGTGGCTGAGGAAATGGACAAGGCCGTGGTGGTCCGCGACACCGGAGACAGCGGCGCCACACGAACAGCGGTTGTGGATTGCAAGATTGCGCAGGCGCTGGCGCTGAAAGACTGGATTTCCTGCGACAATCCCGGACGGATTTCGCGGTATCGGATTTCTTCGTCGGGCCGCTCGGCACTGAGCCGCCTTATTGCCGAGGCCGAGAACAAAGCGCGTGAGCGTAGTGAATTTGGAATGGCAGATGCACAAGCGCCGTTCCAAGCGCAAATGGCGCCCTGTCAGAGCGTGACTGCAAAACCCGACCGGCCTCGGCGGATTCGTTATAGTGCAGCGGAAAGCCCCCTGATCGCATTGGCACGTCGGCGAGATCGGGACGGAAAGCCTTTTCTTGATGAAACACTTGTGGCGGCGGGCGAACGCCTGCGTGAGGATTTCGAACTGGCGCAGATTGGTCCTCAGGTCGCACAGAATTGGGACCATTTTCTGACTGCAGGGGGGCGCGGTGGTTTCAACAGTGAAGCCCATGCTGGGCACGGGGCGTCGGACGCACGGGATCGGGTTGAACATGCTTTGTCAGATCTGGGTCCGGGTCTCAGCGATGTTGCTTTGCGCTGCTGTTGCTACCTCGAAGGGCTAGAGCTTGCGGAAAAGCGGATGGGCTGGTCGGCGCGCTCGGGCAAGATCGTGTTGCGGATCGCGTTGCAGCGGCTCAAGCGGCATTATGAAGGGCAGTCCGAGCGCAATCGCATGATCGGATAACGGTGCGATATGTTTTGGTTGCACTTGGGTGGGTGGGTGATAATCAAAGGTTATGAATTTTACCCTTAGACAGCTGAAATACTTCAGTGCAGTCGCAGAACAGCGCAATTTCGGTCGGGCCGCCCAGGTGTGCCACGTGTCTCAGCCCGCCTTGTCCGTGCAGATCAAGGCGTTAGAGGACAGTTTGGGCGGTCCGCTTTTCGAACGTCAGGCGCGTGATATTCTGCTGACCCCGCTAGGGCGCGACGTGCTGGATCATGCGCGTCAGGTTCTTGGAGCGGCGGACAGGTTAGATCAGTTTGCCAAGGATCGCTCTGGGGGGCACAGGTCGTTGGCGATCGGGATCATCCCAACGATCGCGCCGTATTTACTGCCGGGTGTGCTGGCTGGGTTGCGATCGTCCGATGTGTCGTTGCGCGTGCAGGTGCGCGAAGCCAGAACAGAGCGTTTGCTGACCATGCTGCGCGCCGGGGAAATCGACGCCGGCGTCATGGCTTTGCCCGCCGGTGGGAGTGAGTTGTTTGAGCTGCCTCTGTTTCAGGATCGCTTCCTGTTGGCTGGCAGTTCAGCGCGCTTGAAGGGCATGGTCCCCAATCCCGAAGCATTACGGCCGCTGGACCTGCAGACCGCGCAACTGATGTTGCTTGATGACGGTCACTGTCTGACCGATCAGGCGCTTGAGGTCTGCGGTCGGGATCGAAGCAGCGGCCTGATCAATATGGGTGCGTCATCGCTTGCGACGTTGTCACGATTGGTGGCTGAGGGGTTTGGTCTGACTCTCATGCCCGAACTGGCCGCGCGCGCGGAATCTGACGCTGTTCCCGGATTGAAACTGCTGCGCTTTGGCACGCCGCAACCGGCGCGGACGGTTGGTCTGGTCCGGCGTGCATCGACTGTGGGCGAGGATTGGTTCGACGGTCTGGCTCAGGTCATCCGCCAAGTCGGAGAAGGCATCGTCACCGCAACACGCGCCTGAAATGAAAAGACCCGCCATGGGCGGGCCTTTGCTTTGATTTAGCGCGAAGCTTAGGCCAGTGCGGGTTCTTTGGCTTCGTTCAGGTGTTTTTTAAGGTTGTCCGGGGACGACACGCCATAGGGGTCTTCAGGGCAGTTATCCATCAGGCCGGGCTCTTCGAACCATGCCTCAACCACACCGTCATTGACGATGGCGGCATAGCGCCACGAGCGCATGCCAAAACCCAGATTGTCCTTGTCGACCAGCATGCCCATCTTGCGAGTGAACTCTCCAGATCCGTCTGGAATGACCTTGACGTTTTCCAGACCTTGGTCCTGTGCCCATTTGTTCATGACAAAGCTGTCATTCACTGACATGCAATAGATGTCGTCGATGCCTTTTTCCTTGAATTCGGCATAACCGTTTTCAAAACCGGGCAGTTGGTAGGTCGAACAGGTAGGGGTGAATGCGCCGGGCAACGAGAACAGGATCACCCGTTTACCGGCAAAGTAATCTGCAGTGGTCTTGTCTTCCCAACGGAACGGGTTGGGGCCTTCGACAGCCTCGTCACGGACGCGGGTGTGAAAGGTTACGTCAGGCAGTTTAGTACCGGATTTCATGCTCAATTTCCTGTGATTCATCTGTGAACTGCTGAAGATTTAAAACAGTTCTAAATTAGCTTCAACGTGATTGTTGCTGCGAACGCGAATTCTTGTGAAGTCCTCAAAGCGTGCTGTTTTCAATAAAACTTTGTCGGGATTTGCTGGGTGATCTTCTGCATTTGCATAGTGCGCTGTTATGGCAGCTATGCATGGGTGGCGTAGCTAACCGCTGCAGTTTATATTATGTCGAAGCAAAATGACCCAAAGTCAGGAAAGCAAACCGTGCGTGATCTGAAGATCCCCGAACAACGTCATCCCGAAAAGGCGCATCGTCAGGACAATGCGCAACCGAAAAAGCCGAAGTGGATTCGCGTAAAGGCACCCGGTGGTAAGGGCTATGCCGAAACTCACAAAATCATGCGCGAGAACAATCTGGTTACGGTCTGCGAAGAGGCCGGGTGTCCGAATGTGGGCGAATGCTGGAGCCAGGGCCACGCCACCATGATGATCATGGGCGAGATCTGTACCCGCGGCTGTACATTCTGCAACATTGCCACCGGCCGCCCAGATGATCTGGACGCGTTTGAGCCCGGACGCGTGGCACACGCCGTGCAGAAACTGGGGCTGAACCATGTGGTCATAACGTCTGTGGACCGCGATGACCTGGCCGACGGTGGGGCGGAGCATTTCGCGCAGACCATTCGCGCCGTACGGCACCGTTCGCCTAAGACAACGATCGAGATTCTTACGCCAGATTTTCTGAAGTGTGACCCCTCGGTTCTGGAAGTTGTAGTCGAAGCCAAGCCGGACGTGTTCAACCACAACCTTGAAACCGTCCCGGGGCTGTATCCCGAAGTGCGCCCCGGTGCGCGCTATTTCCATTCGCTGCGCCTGTTGCAGCGGGTCAAAGAAATGGACCCTTCGATTTTCACTAAATCGGGCATCATGGTCGGTCTGGGGGAAGACGAACAGCAGGTCCGGCAAGTGATGGATGACATGCGCGCCGCTGACATCGATTTTCTGACCATCGGCCAATACCTGCAGCCCACGCCGAAACACCATGGCGTCGACCGCTTTGTCACGCCGGAAGAGTTCGCATCTTATGAGAAAGCAGCCTTTGGCAAGGGCTTCCTAATGGTGTCGGCAACGCCTCTGACTCGGTCGTCCTACCACGCGGGCGACGATTTTGCCCGCCTGCGCGATGCACGCCAGAAGAAGTTGGAGCAAGGGTGACACCTGACACACGCGCGCAGCTTACCCGCCTGCGTCACGAACTGCACCAATCCCCGGAACTTTCGGGCCAGGAAGAGTTGACGGCCGCTCGGATCGCGGACGAATTGCGTGCCCGTGGCGCAGATCAGGTTTTGACTGGAATCGGTGGGCACGGCGTGGCGGGTGTGTTCGACAGCGGGCAGGCCGGACCGACAGTTGCCATTCGATGCGAGCTTGATGGTTTGCCCATTCAAGAGCAGTCCGAAGCAGCCTATGCTTCACGCATTTCGGGCAAGGGGCATCTGTGTGGGCATGACGGCCATATGGTGATGGTTCTTGGTGTAGCAGATCACTTAAATCAAAACCGTCCTCTGCAGGGACGGGTAGTATTAATCTTCCAACCTGCCGAGGAAACCGGGCGAGGGGCTATCGCCTACCGGGCCGACCCTAAGTTCTCGGAGATCGCGCCGGATTACCTGTTTTCCCTGCACAATCTACCAGGGCTGACGTTGGGGGACGTACAGCTGTGTGAGGGTCCGGCAAACTGTGCGTCGCGCGGGATGAAGGTTGTTTTGAAGGGTAAGACCTCGCACGCGGCGGCGCCGCAGGATGGGATCTCACCCGCGGGGGCATTGGCCGCGTTGATGCCGCAAATGGCACGGCTGGGAAATGGCGGTTCGCTGGACGCCAATTTCGCGCTGACGACCGTGACGCATGTCAATCTTGGTGAACCGACCTTTGGCGTGGCGCCGGGCCGGGCCGAGCTGTGGGTGACATTGCGCACCGTCGCTGATGCGCGGATGCAAAGTCTGATCGAAGAGGCCGAGGCGCTGGTTGCGCAAGCGGCGTTGGATCAAGGGCTTAGATACGAGATCACCTATGAAGACGTCTTCGAAGCCTGCGTGAACGCGTCTGACGCCGTCGATATCCTAAGCCGATCTTGCTCTGAAGCGGATGTACCTTGTGAAGTGACGGCTTACCCGCAGAAGTTCTCTGAAGATTTTGGGCAGTTCGGCAAAGACGCCAAAGCTGCTATGTTCTGGCTGGGCTCAGGAGTGGGCCACCCACAACTGCACAACCCAGACTACGATTTCCCGGATGCGCTGATCCCGGTCGGTACCGGGATTTTCGTAGCCGCCATTCAACAGGTACTGGGCCCGATCAATCCTCTGTGAAGCGAACCTTGCCGATGAACGGCAGGTTACGATTGCGCTGCGCGTAGTCGATTCCATAACCCACAACAAATTCATCCGGAATCTCGAACCCGATCCAGTCGGATCGGAAATCGACCTCGCGCCGGCTGGGTTTGTCTAGCAGAGCGATAGATCTCAGTCGCGCGGGTTTACGGCTTTGCAGCAAATGGGTGACGTGGTTCAGTGTGTGACCGGTATCGACGATATCCTCGACGACCAGAACGTCGCGCCCTTCGATAGCGCCGCGCAAGTCCTTGAGAATGCGAACTTCCCGGCTGCTTTCCATTGAATCGCCATAGGATGAAGCTTCAAGGAAATCCACCTCGATCGGCAGGTCCAGCTCGCGCACTAGGTCGGCAATAAAGACGAAACTACCGCGCAACAGGCCGACCACGACCAGCTTGTCGGTGTCTTTGTATTCAGTGCTGATTTCGCGACACAACTCCTCGATCCGGGCGGCGATGGCCTTCGCCGAGATCATCTCATCTATCACATATGCACGGTCGCTCATCGCTGCCCCCTTGATCTTTGGCGCGCAACATACGAAATCACGCGCCATTGTCACCTGTTAATACTGGACGCCATGCCTACTCATTCGGAAACCCGCCACCTGCCGTATACGGCGCAGCAGATGTACGACCTGATCGCGGACGTGGCGAAGTATCCCGAATTTCTACCCTGGTGTGCCGCGGCCCGTATTCGCCGGACCTATGCCGCGGGTGAGGCGCAGGTGATGGAGGCGGACCTGATCATCTCGTTCAAAGTTTTCCGTGAAAGGTTTGGCAGCCGGGTGACGCTGTTTCCTGATCAGATGAAGATCGACACGGAATATCTGGACGGCCCGTTCAAATACATGAAATCCGATTGGCAGTTCGCAGACGCGCCTCAGGGGGGCTGCAACGTGTCCTTCCATGTGGATTTTGAATTCAAGAACGCCATCCTGCAAGGTATCATCGGTGTTGTGTTCAACGAGGCCATGCACCGGATCGTGCAGGCGTTCGAAACCCGTGCTGCGGATTTGTACGGCTAGGTCTTTACCCGCATACGGCGCACGCTAGACTGCGCCCATGAGCGATTTTTCCACATCACTTGCAGGGTTTGCTGCCGGACCCGTCGAGACGACAATGCAAACGCGAGTCGTCACGTCTTTGTCTGTATTAGACTGGATTGCTGTAGGTCGGGCCGGGGTTTATGAGCGTGTCTCTAAAACGGTGCGTGACCTTGTGTTAGGCGAAGAGGGCGCCGCGCAGGCGCATCTTTTTGGCGGTGAGGCGGCGCCGTTGCGTGGGGCGGCATTGGTCAATGGCACCGTGTCGCATGCGTTGGATTACGATGACACGCACTTTGCCCATATCGGTCACCCTTCTGTTGCGATTCTGCCCGCCGCGCTGGCGCTGAGTGAATGGGATGACCGCATCCTAGTCGATTTCCTCGAAGCCGCGCTGGTGGGGATGGAGGTTTCGATCCGTGTAGGGCTGTGGCTTGGAAGGGATCACTATCAGGCGGGGTTTCACCAAACCGCTACGGCAGGCGCGTTCGGTGCGGCCGTTGCGGCAGGGCGCATCCTTGGCTTCGACGCGGATCAGATGCAAAAAACGCTTGGGTTGACGGCCACCCGCGCGGCTGGCCTCAAGACGCAATTCGGAACAATGGGAAAGCCCTATAATGCAGGGCTTGCGGCCTCGGCCGGGGTCGAGGCAGCGTTGCTGATCGCTAAAGGCTTCACGCCGAACATGAACGCTTTGGAAGGTCAGTATGGGTTTGGTGCGACCCATAGCGGCCAGGCGGATGCGCAAACCGCTTTAGATGGGTTGGGCGATGAATGGCTGTTCGAAACAGTCAGCCATAAGTTCCATGCCTGTTGCCACGGCCTACACGCCGCGCTTGAGGCCGCGCGTGATCTGGATATCGCCGAACCCGAAGTGGCCGAGATCAAGATCAAGACCCACCCGCGCTGGATGAGCGTTTGTAACCAGATGTCTCCGACGACCGGGCTGGGGGCGAAGTTTTCATATCGCACCGTGATCGCCATGCAGGCGCTTGGCCATGATACGGCCTTGCCGGGCAGCTATTCGGAAAAGGTCTGTGCTGACCCGCGACTGATATCTTTACGCGACAGGATCGCGGTTGAGGCGGATGAGACCCTGACGGAAACGCAGGCGCATCTGACCCTGCTGCGCCGTGACGGTGCGCAGCTTGAGGTAACGCATGATCTGATGGCACCGATGACCCTGTCTGATCGCGAAGACCGCGTGCGCGGTAAGGCAGGCAAGCTGATCGGTGGCGAAGAGGCGGACGCGATCTGGTCGATGCTGCGCACCGGCGGTCGCGCCCGCGATTTGGCACGGATGCTGGCGGGTTAAACCACGCGCCAGTGCAAAGCGAAGCCCGGCTCAAACACCGTCACGGGGCCGTCCTCGGTCTCGATTTTGTTCGGGTATTCCACGGGGGCGCCTTTGGTCAGGGTAATGGTGTCTTCGTTCACCGGTAGGCGGTAGAACGCAGGCCCGTTGAGCGAGACGAAGCCTTCCAGCTTGTCCAGCGCACCTTGGGATTCGAACATCTCGGCCACCAGCGACATTGTGTTTGTCGCGGTGAAACAGCCGGCACAACCGCAGGCCATTTCCTTATTGGCATCCGTATGCGGCGCGCTGTCGGTGCCCAGGAAATACCGCGCATCGCCCGAGGTTGCAGCGGCCAGCAGCGCCAGTCGGTGTTCCTCTCGCTTGGCGACAGGCAAGCAGTAATAGTGCGGTTTGATCCCACCGACCAGAATGTGGTTGCGGTTGATGATCAGGTGGTGCGCCGTGATGGTCGCGCCCAGATCAGCGTTGTTCGATTTCACATAGTCCACACCGTCTTTGGTGGTGATGTGTTCCATCACCACGCGCAGTCCGGGTGTCGCCTTGCGGATCGGATCCAGAATACGGTCGATGAACACGGCCTCACGGTCGAAGATGTCGACCTCAGGGTCGGTGACCTCGCCATGGACGCACAAGGGCAGTCCGATCTCGGCCATCTTTTCCAACACCGAGCGGACATTGTCGAAATCCTGCACGCCCGAGGCTGAGTTGGTCGTGGCGCCCGCCGGATACAGTTTGACCGCTTTGACCAACCCGCTGGCATGCGCGGCGGCGACATCGTCGGCATCGGTGTCTTCGGTCAGATACAGCGTCATCAGCGGCTCAAAGCTCATGCCATCGGGCAGGGCAGCCAGGATACGGTCGCGATAAGCGGCGGCCTGATCGCCGCGCACGACAGGCGGCACCAAGTTCGGCATGATGATGGCACGGGCAAAATGTCGCGCGGTTTCGGGCAAGACGGCCTGCAGCATAGCGCCGTCGCGCAAGTGCAGATGCCAGTCGTCGGGGCGGCGGATCGTGATGCTATCGGTCATGGCGCACCGGCTAGCACAGAGCCCGCCGCCGGAAAAGACCTTGTCAACGACTCAGATCACCGTATGTCTGGAAAGGTTATGGCCTTGACGCTTGAACACAGCCATGACCAGTTGAGGCGAAGGAGAAGATTGACATGACACAGCCGGATTCCATCGACGCCGTTCAAAAAATGCTGGGCGCGCAGGGCTATGTCTGCGGGCGGGCGTTGGCTACGGTTGTGTTCCTTTCGCTGAAACTGGGTCGCCCCTTGTTTCTGGAGGGCGAAGCCGGAGTTGGCAAAACCGAGATTGCCAAGGCACTGGCCGCCGGGCTGAACCGGCGGCTGATCCGACTGCAGTGTTATGAGGGGCTGGATGCGTCCTCGGCTGTGTACGAATGGAATTTCCCGGCACAGATGGTGGCAATCCGCACGGCCGAGGCGGCGGGCGGGGCAGATCGCGGGACCTTGCAGTCTGAGTTGTTCTCGGATGAGTACCTTGTCGAGCGCCCATTGCTGCAGGCCATGCGCCCGGACGAAAATGGTGCGCCGGTCCTGCTGATTGACGAACTGGACCGAACCGACGAACCCTTTGAGGCCTTTTTGCTTGAAGCGCTCAGCGATTTTCAGGTCACCATTCCCGAACTGGGTACTGTCAAAGCGCCCGAGCCACCGATCGTGATCGTGACCTCAAACCGCACGCGCGAAGTGCATGACGCGCTGAAACGGCGTTGCTTATATCACTGGGTCGACTATCCCGATTTCGACCGTGAGATCGAAATCCTTCACACCAGAGCCCCCGAAGCGGCCGAGGCGCTCAGCCGTGAGGTCGTTGCTTTTGTCCAACGTCTGCGCACCGAGGATTTGTTCAAGAAACCCGGCGTGGCCGAGACGGTAGACTGGGCCAAATGCTTGCTGGCGCTGGACGTGATCAACCTAAGCCCCGAAGTGATCGGCGACACGCTGGGCGCGATCCTGAAATACCAAGACGACATTCAAAAGCTGCAGGGGTCCGAGGCTAAGCGGATTTTGGATCAGGCGAAAGCTGATTTGGAATTGGCCTGATGGCCGAACAACTGCCGCTTGATATCCCCGACGATCCAAAGCTGGCGCAAAACATCACTCATTTTGCGCGAGCCTTACGCAAGGCCGGTTTGCCCATCGGGACAGGTCGGGTGGTTGATGCCATACGTGCCGTTCAGGCAGCAGGATTTACAGAGAAACAGGATTTCTACTGGACTTTGCACGCTTGTTTCGTGAACCGCCCCGAACATCGCATGGTGTTCGCGCAGGTCTTTCGTCTGTATTGGCGCGACCCGCGGTATCTTGAACATATGATGTCCTTGATGTTGCCCGCGATCCGTGGCGTGCAAGAGGAACGCAAGGCCGACGCCGCCGAAAAGCGTGCGGCTGAGGCGTTGTTGGACGGAGTCGAACGTGACCCGCCAGACGTTGATGAGGGCGAGGGCGAAACAGAGCTGGAGATCGACGCCTCAAAAACCGCGTCGACCGAGGAATTGTTGCGCAGCCTGGATTTCGAACAGATGAGTACTGCCGAGATCGCGCAGGCCAAACGCATGCTGGCGCGATTGGCTTTGCCCGTAAAGCCGATCGAATCTCGCCGTGGGCAAGCCAGCCATCTGGGGCACCGGATTGACCGTGCGCGGACCTTACGAGCGGCCATGCGTCAAGGCGGAGAACTGCGCGATATCGCCCGCCTAAAGCCCAAGCCGCGTTGGCCCAACCTTGTGGTGCTGTGTGATATTTCGGGATCGATGAGCCAATACAGCCGGCTTATCTTGCACTTCCTGCACTCTGTTTCGAACACCAAGGGGGCGGGATGGGCCAAGGTGCATGCCTTTACCTTTGGCACACGCCTGACCAACATCACCCGTCATTTGCAACAACGCGATGTGGATGCAGCACTTGCTGCGGCTGGTGCCGAAGCGCAAGACTGGGAGGGCGGAACCCGGATCGGAGAATGCCTGCACGCGTTCAACCGCGATTGGTCGCGCAGGGTTATGGGGCAGGGGGCGGTGGTTTTGCTGATCTCAGACGGGCTGGATCGCGGTGACCCCGACGCCTTGGGTCGAGAGGTGGAACGGCTTCATCTGTCGTCTCGCCGCCTGATCTGGCTTAATCCTCTGTTGCGTTGGGATGGGTTCATGCCCAAGGCGCAGGGCGTGGTGGCCATGCTGCCGCATGTGGACAGTTTCCGCGCCGGTCATTCAATTGCGTCACTGGAAGACCTAGCCGCCGCAATCTCAAAGCCTGATGATATGGGTGAGAAAGCGCGGCTGATGACCGCGCTTTCCGGCTGACCCTTAGCCCAGCTGTTCTTCGTTGCACTTACGCGCCATTTCCATGGCCTTGTAGGTGCCGGTCAAATCAACGGTGAAGGCGAATTCCTTTTCCGGGAACACGACCATGACCTTTTGTTTTGCGATATCCTCAGCGAATTGGGGATCATCTGACAGAACATAGCCGCCAGAATAGCCCTTGGTAATGTTACCCTTCATGCCGGTGGCTTCGCCGACATAAACGTTGTCGCCCAGCAGAATCGCCACGGCTTCTTTTTCGCCACGCTTGATGTCGGTCTTGGCTTTGGTGAATACGCCCACATAGCCTACGCCACGATCTTCGGTCAGCCCCATCTGCACCACGTTTTCAGCGCTATCTACGGCCTCGATCAGGCAGGATTTCTTTTCCTGGTCGATGAAGACCTTCCACCCTTCAACTTCGCCATAACGCAGGAATGTGTCCGCGCTAACTGCGGTTGACGCCAACAGGGCAATTGCTGTTCCGAGTGTAAAAATGCGTTTCAAGTCTCTGTCTCCCTTGCGAAAATAAAATATGCGCATACTAGAATGCACTAGTCGCGCGTGTAAGCTAGAGTCAGGCTCCGTGACAATCAATCCCTTGCGGTTATGGCGGGTATCCGGGCTAAATTGCGCCGAAGGTTCCGAACTTTGAACTCACGCACAGAGTTGATGACCGGGTTTCCTTTTCATATGGCGAAACCTGCCTATGTTGGGTCAGAACGCTGGCGGAGAGTGTTAATGGACAGATTCGACAACAGCCCGGAAACGGCCTTGCGCTGGTTCAGTGAAGGGCAGCCCACAGCCCTGGCCACAGTGGTGGAGACCTGGGGCAGTGCCCCGCGCCGCGTGGGTGCGCAACTGGTCATAGGTGCGGATGGACGGATCGAAGGCTCGGTCTCGGGCGGTTGTGTCGAAGGCGCAGTTGTGGTCGAGGCGCTGGAGGCGATCGACGAAGGCGAAGCGCGCCTGTTGGAATTCGGCGTCAGCGACGAGGACGCCTTTGCCGTGGGTCTGGCCTGTGGTGGTACTATCCGGGTTCTGGTCGAGCCGGTGGGCAGCGTGCTGCCCGAACCTATGCTGCGTGAGCTGGTTAAGGCGCGTGCCGGGCGTGACCCCGTGGCATACGAAGTGAACATCGAAACCGGTCATCGAGCCCTGCGCCGCAACGCTTATGCAGACCGGTTGCGTATGGACCGTTCGGGGTTTGAGGAAGATGGCCAAACATTCGTCGCGGTCCATAATCCCCCGCTGCGGCTTATCATTGTTGGCGCAGTACATATCGCGCAGGCGTTGGTGCCGATGGCGCGGATCGCCGGGTATGACCCGGCTATCATCGATCCTCGCGACGCCTTTGCCTCGGACGCACGATTTCCGGGTGAGAAGATTTTGACCGATTGGCCGGATGAGGCGGTGGCCAAACTGGGCTTGGACGCGCGCACGGCCGTGGTGCTGTTGACCCATGACCCAAAGCTGGACGATCCAGCCTTGGAATCAGCTTTGCAGGCGGGCGTGTTCTATATCGGCGCCCTGGGATCGACCCGAACTCATGCCAAGCGGGTGGCACGGATGAAAGAGGCCGGCTTTACCGACGCACAGATCGCCCGCATTCATGGCCCCATCGGGTTGGATATCGGGGCTGCGGGGCCTTCGGAAATCGCCGTGGCCATTTTGGCGCAAATGACAGCCGTGCTGCGAGGCAAAGCGTGAAGTTCGGCCCCGTTCCCGTCGATCAAGCTGCCGGAGCCATCCTTGCGCATTCCGTTCAGATCCAGAACGCCAAGCTGCGCAAAGGGATCGTTCTGACGCCCGAGCATCAGGAACAACTGGCCGCCGCTGGGTATGAGGCCGTCACGGTCGCCCGGCTGGAGCCCGGAGATTGTCATGAGGACAAGGCCGCTGGGATGCTGGCCGATGCCCTGGCGCCCGATCCGAAAGCTGCCGCGCTAAGGGTGACCCAACCGTTCACCGGGCGCGTGAATCTGTTAGCGGACGGGCCGGGTGTTGTGGTTCTAAAAGTCGAAGCGCTTGAGGCGTTCAATCAGGTCAACCCAATGATCACAGTTGCCACCGTGCCGCAACATCAGCAGATGGGCGCAGGAGGTATGGTCGCGACGATCAAAGTCATATCCTATGCCGTTCCAAAAGCGGATGTTCTTGAAGCCTCACAAGTGGCAAAGGGTGCCATCCGCCTTGCCACACCAGTTTACAAAAAAGCCGGGCTGGTGGTGACCGACATTCCCGGCGGGCCTTCGAATGAAAAAGGCATTGCCGCAATCCGGGGCCGGGTCGAGGCACTGGGGATGGAGATGACCGATGTCCGCATCGTCCCGCACCAGACGGATGCGATTGCGCAAGCTGTCTCTGAGATACAAGGCCAGGTAGCGATGATCCTAACCGGGTCGGCCACCTCGGATGTGGCTGATGTCGCCCCTCAGGCGGTGCGGGCTGCAGGTGGGCAAGTGGATCGGTTCGGCATGCCGGTCGATCCGGGCAATCTGCTATTTCTTGGCTCGCTAGGATCGCGACCGGTGATCGGGTTGCCGGGATGCGCGCGGTCACCAGCGTTGAACGGGGCCGATTGGGTGCTGTCCCGTGTCGCCTGCGGAATCAACACGACCGGAACAGACATTGCCGCAATGGGCGTGGGTGGGTTGCTTAAAGAGATTCCGACGCGGCCGCAACCGCGGGCATCGCGGCGATAATTTGCCTTTCTGAGACAACGTAATACTTATGAAGGCTAACCAAATGACCTCCTGGACAAATCGCTAAATATTTTTGTTCTCAAACAAAAATTCCCGTGTTTAACTCGGGCCAGGGAGTTTCATTTTGGGAGGAGCGAATGACACAGGTCTCAATGACCGTGAACGGAAAACCCGTGAGCGGTGATGTCGAGGGCCGGACATTGCTGTCCAGTTTTCTGCGCGATCATCTGTCACTGACCGGAACGCATGTAGGATGCGACACTGCACAATGCGGCGCGTGTGTGGTCCATGTGAATGGCGAGGCGGTCAAATCCTGCAACATGCTGGCGCTAGAAGCTGACGGCGCAGATGTCGGCACGATTGAAGGGCAGGCCAACGACGATGGTTCGCTCAACACTATCCAACAGGCCTTTCAGGATCATCACGGGTTGCAATGCGGTTTCTGTACGCCAGGCATGGTGATGAGTACGGCTGCGTTGCTGAAAGACAATCCGCGCCCGACCGAAGCTGAAATCCGCAAGTATCTGGAAGGCAACCTGTGCCGGTGCACCGGATACCACAACATCGTCAAGGCGATCATGGCCGCGTCAGGCCAGGACGTCAGCAGCATCGCTGCCGAATGATGCCGCTGCGGGCGTAAGCGAGACGCCCGTGGGATGACAAAGGGTGCATAAGCATCCGTTAATGGGAGGAGAACAAGCAATGCCCAAAGACAGTGGCATCGGAGCCAGTTCCAAGCGCCGCGAAGACGTGCGCTTTCTGACCGGAGACGGCAATTATACCGACGATATTAACGTGGCCGGCCAGGCCTATGTACATTTTTTGCGTTCCGACATCGCGCATGGACGGATCAAAAGCGTCGACACCTCGGCCGCCGAGGGTATGCCCGGCGTGGTCAAGGTATTCACCGGTAAAGATTTCGAAGGTGTGGGGGGAATGCCCTGCGGCTGGGAAGTCACCGACAAGCATGGCGCGCCTATGCAAGAGCCGCCGCACCCCATTCTGGCGCAAGGCAAGGTACGCCATGTGGGCGACCCGATTGCGGCGGTTGTCGCTGACAGTCTTGAACAGGCACGTGATGCCGCCGAGGCGATTGACGTCGACATCGAGGAATTGCCTGCCGTCATGGATATGAAAGCCGCCGCGCAGGATGGCGCGACGCTGGTTCATGACGATCTGAAGAACAACATCTGCTATGACTGGCAGTTGGGTGAGGCAGATGATGCCAAGGTAAACGAGGTTTTCGCCAATGCGGCGCATGTGACCACGTTGGATCTTGTGAACAACCGTCTGGTGGCGAACCCGATGGAGCCGCGCGTGGCCGTAGCCGAATATAAGCGCGGCACGGATGAATACACGCTGTACACAACGTCACAAAACCCGCATGTGATCCGATTGCTGATGTGTGCATTTGTTCTGGGCTTGCCCGAACATAAGGTGCGCGTTGTGGCCCCGGATGTCGGCGGCGGCTTTGGCACCAAGATTTTCCATTATGCCGAAGAGGCGTTCTGCACCTTCGCCGCCAAGGCCTGCAACCGTGCGGTCAAATGGTCGTCCAGCCGGTCCGAGGCTTTTATGTCGGACGCCCATGGCCGCGATCACGTCAGCACCATCGAGCTGGCGCTTGATGCAGATAACAACTTTGTCGGTCTGCGCACCAACACCTTTGCCAATCTGGGCGCTTATCTGTCGACGTTCTCAAGCTCGGTTCCAACATGGCTGCACGGCACGCTGATGGCGGGCAATTACAAGACGCCGGTTATTCAGGTGAACGTGAAGGCGATGTTCACCAATACGGTGCCGGTGGATGCGTACCGAGGAGCAGGGCGGCCCGAGGCGACATTCCAACTGGAGCGTGTCGTGGACAAGGCCGCGCGCGAGTTGGGCGTCGATCCGATTGCCCTGCGCCGTCAGAACTTTGTCACCCAGTTCCCCTATGACACGCCGGTGGCGCTGACCTATGACACCGGGGACTATAACGGGACGATGGACAAGCTTGAATCCGCAGCTGATCTGGCAGGGTTTGCTGCGCGACGAGCAGAAAGTGAGGCGAAGGGCAAGCTGCGAGGTTTGGGCATCAACTGCTATATTGAAGCCTGCGGTATCGCGCCTTCGAACATCGTTGGCATGCTTGGCGCTCGTGCGGGTCTTTATGATGCGGCGACGGTGCGGGTGAACGCCACCGGCTCGATCAGCGTAATGGTAGGAGCGCACAGCCATGGGCAAGGGCATGAAACCGCCTTTCCGCAGGTTGTGGCTGACATGATCGGCATTGACGAGTCGATGGTTGAGATCGTGCATGGCGATACCTCCAAGATTCCATTCGGCATGGGCACTTATGGTTCTCGTTCGTTGGCGGTTTGCGGCTCGGCCATGGTCAAAGCAACCGAGAAAGTAATCGATAAAGCCAAGCGGATCGCGGCGCACCTGCTTGAGGCGTCCGAGGCCGATATCGAGCTGAAGGACGGTCAGTTTAGTGTCGCGGGAACTGATAAATCGGTTGCTTGGGGAGATGTGACCCTCACGGCTTATGTTCCGCACAATTACCCGTTGGAGGTCGAACCGGGATTGGAGGAAACCGCGTTCTATGATCCGGCCAACTTTACCTTCCCCGCAGGGGCCTATGCCTGTGAGGTTGAGGTAGACCCGGAAACTGGACAGGTCAGCATCGAAAAGTTCACTGCCGCGGACGATTTCGGCAACATCGTCAACCCGATGATTGTGGATGGCCAGGTGCACGGTGGTATCGGTCAGGGCATTGGCCAAGCGCTGTTAGAGAACTGCGCATATGACGAGAACGGCCAGCTGCTGAGCGCCTCCTACATGGATTACGCCATGCCGCGTGCCGATGATGTTCCGTTCTATGCGGTCGACCACTCCAGCCAAACGCCCTGCACGCACAACCCGCTGGGTGTCAAAGGCTGTGGTGAGGCTGGCGCGATCGGTTCGCCGCCCGCAGTGGTGAACGCGGTGCTGGATGCGCTGAACTCGGGTGGCAAGGCGGTGGATCACATCGACATGCCAATGAGCCCATCGCGCGTTTGGGCGGCGATGAACAGCTGAGTGGTTTGGGGTGCGAGGGGCCACCCCTCGCGCTCTCCGAAAAAATTACAGCCAGATGAAGGGCGGTTCCGCGCCTTTCGGAAAGGAAGACGAAATGTACAATTTCGAGTTTGAGAAACCCTCGACCATTGCGGATGCGGTTGCTGCTCTGGCGGTTGAGGATGCCCAAGCCCTAGGAGGCGGGCAAACACTGATTCCGACGCTAAAACAACGGCTGGCGGCACCTTCCGCTCTGGTCTCGCTGAGCGGGATAGCCGAGATGAAGGGTGTATGTGTTGACGACGACGGCTCGGTGTCGATTGGGGGAGCGACAACACATGCAACCGTCGCGGCAGAGGCGGCGGGCAGCTATCCTGCACTGGCGGCGTTGGCTGGTCAGATTGGTGACCCCGCGGTGCGCAATCGCGGCACCATTGGCGGTTCGGTTGCCAATAACGATCCAGCAGCTTGCTATCCGGCGGGCGTTTTGGGGTCGGGCGCGACAATTATCACCAATACGCGCCAGATTGCGGCGGATGATTTCTTTGAAGGGATGTTCTCGACCGCACTGGATGAAGGTGAGATCATCACCACAGTCCGGTTCCCGGTGCCACAGGCGGCGAGCTACCAGAAGTTCCTGCAGCCTGCGTCGCGGTTTGCACTGGTAGGTGTCTACCTTGCACGTTTTGCGGATGGGGTGCGCGTTGCTGTGACCGGCGCCAGTGAAGACGGTGTCTTCCGTTGGTCCGAAGCGGAGGAAGCTTTGAACAAAGAGTTCAGGGCCGATGCTCTGATGGATCTACGTATCAATCCGGCAAACATGATCGGTGATCTGCATGGTAGCAAAGAATACCGCGCGCATCTTGTTGGTGTCATGACAAAACGGGCCGTCGAAGCCTGTATGTGAATGGTAGAAAACCCTTGAAGCCCCGGCCGCAAGTCGGGGCTTTTTACGTACGGCGTAGTCTTGGAGGTTTTGAGGGCTGCCAATACGCGCCGGTGTCTTCGCGGGCTTTTTGATAGGCTTCCAGCCGTCGGTGGGCCGCGTCACCTCCGACGTCAAACAGGTGACCCAGCAGGCATTCCAGAACGGCCATTGCGCCTGTGAAACAGGAAAACGGGTGCAAGGCGCGGGTGCTGACGGTGAAGGCAACATCAGGCTCGACACCTGGTGCAATCACGTCGCTGTCCGAGATTAGGATCAGGCGCAGCCCCTGTTGCTTCGCAATTCGCATCGATTGGATTGTATCTGCCGAGTAGGGATGAACAGTGATGGCGATCAGGCAATCCTGTTGGTCCGCATCCAATAGGTCGTCAGTTGCGGATCCCACATGGCGCGGCACCAGTTGAATGCCCGGATGCGCCATGCGTCCTGTATAGGAAAAATAATATGCCAGCGCATAGCTGGCACGCGTGGCCGTCACGAAACACCGGCGAGACCTGGTCATGTACTGGATGGCCTCGCGCACTTTATCGGGTTTCATGAGGCGCAGCGACCGTGTGACGACGTTCTGTTCGTTCTGTGCCAGTTTGGCTTGGTAGGAGCCAAAGGTATCCTCGGACTGCAGGGCGCTCAACCAATCTTGTCCCAAATCGCTTTCCCTGTCGGTGACCAGAGCATCGCGGAATGGGGTGCGGAAGGCCTCGAAACCATCGAAACCCATGCGTTGCGCCAATCGAACCAGAACATTCGAGCTGACGCCGATCCGGGTGGCTGTGGTACGAATCGGATCAAGACCGAAGTCTCCGGGGTAGTCGATGATGTATTTGGCAGCAGCTTGCAGGGCAGCTGGCATCTGTTCAATCTCTTGACGCAGATGGTCGATAATCTGGGTTGGTGTGCTGTTCATAGCTGTAAAAAAACAAATGTTATGCAATTAGCAAGTAAAAAACAATTTTTGGCAGATTAGATAGGGCAAGTATTAGCCGAGGAATGTGCATGTCGGACTCGCAATCAAAAATCCAAATTGTTGGTCGGCCCTATGTTCTTGTCGCCCCAAATGGTGCGCGGCGTGGGGCGTCGGATCACCCGGAATTGCCGGTATCCACTGATCAGATTATCCAGACCGCACGCGCCTGTTTTGCGGCGGGCGCGAACGGATTGCATCTGCATATCAGGGATGCGGAGGGGCAGCATTCTCTGGACGCTGGTCAATACCGGGAAACGATGGCCGCGCTGCGTCAGAGTGTACCCGGGCTGGACCTGCAAATCACGACCGAGGCCGCAGGCGTGTTCGATGTGGTCGCCCAGTTTGCGTGTCTGGAGCAGGTGTGCCCGGATTGGGCGTCGATTTCCATACGGGAGATTGCGCGCTCGCCTGAATTGGCCGATCGGGTTTACGGCCTGTGTGCCGCGCAGGGGACGCGGGTGCAGCATATTCTGTACGATGCTGACGATGCCGATTTGCTGGCGCAATGGCAAAAGGCCGGAATTGTGCGTGAAAATCAGGCGGAGTGTATTTTTGTTCTGGGGCGCTATACGGCCGGCCAGCAATCTACCCCGCAGGACCTGGACAGATTTCCCAAAGGGTCGTCGCCATGGATGGTGTGTGCCTTTGGCGCGCATGAACATGCCTGTCTGGCATACGCTGCTGGGCAGGGCGGGGACGTTCGCGTCGGGTTTGAAAACAGCCTGACGGATGAGAGCGGGACCCTGTGGCAAGACAATGCCGCGTCGGTGTCGGCGCTTGTTGACAAGCTGGAAAGGGCAGTCAAATGAGTCACGTATTTCCACGCCATACAAAATCAGAGCTGCCGATCGCGGCTGGTGGGGACGGGTGTTACCTGATTGATGCGCAGGGCCGCCGCTATCTGGATTGTGGTGATGCTGCGGTGTCGTGTCTGGGGCATTCCAACCCATCCGTCATCGGGGCAGTGCAGGAACAGGTCGAGCAGATCGCCTTTGCGCATACCGGGTTCATGACCTCGGAACCGGCCGAAACGTTGGCGGATTTGCTGGTCGAGCATGCTCCGGGTGACTTGGACCGGGTGTATTTCGTGTCGGGTGGATCCGAGGCGACCGAGGCTGCGATCAAGCTGGCGCGGCAGTACTATTTGGAAATTGGCCAGCCTGAGCGGCGACATGTAATTGCCAGGCGGCAGAGCTATCACGGGAACACTCTGGGGGCTTTGTCAGCCGGAGGCAACGCGTGGCGGCGGGCGCAGTTCGCACCGATGCTGATCGAGATGACTCATATCGCGCCCTGCTATGAATACGCGGAGAAACCCGACGGCGAGAGCAGCTTTGACTACGGTCAGCGCGTGGCCAATGAGCTTGAAGCCGAGATCCTGCGGCTGGGTCCTGATACCGTGATGGCGTTCATGGCCGAGCCGGTTGTTGGCGCAACCTTGGGCGCGGTGCCAGCGGTTGAAGGGTATTTCAAACGCATCCGCGAAATCTGCGACCAGTATGGTGTGTTGTTGATCCTGGATGAGGTGATGTGCGGCATGGGTCGGACCGGGCATCTGTTTGCCTGTGATCACGATGGGGTTGCCCCGGATATTCTATGCATCGCCAAAGGGTTGGGCGCTGGATACCAACCCATCGGTGCGATGATGTGTACCGCACAGATTTTTGATGCGATCCGCAATGGGTCTGGTTTTTTTCAGCACGGCCACACCTATATCGGCCATCCGGTCGCGACAGCGGCAGCCCTGGCAGTTGTCCGCGAAATGACACAACGCGATCTGCCTGCTCGGGTGGCGGTCATGGGTCAAAGGGTCCAATCCAAACTTGAGGCTGCTTTGGGCCAGCATCCGAATGTCGGAGATATTCGGGGTCGGGGAATGTTCCGGGGCATTGAACTGGTGGCGGATCGTGACACCAAGGCACCGCTTGACCCCGCGCTTGGGGTGGCTGGCAAGATCAAAAAGGCCGCGCTGGCCGAAGGCCTGATCTGCTATCCCATGTCTGGCACACGCGATGGGCAACTGGGGGATCACATCCTGTTGGCACCGCCCTTCATCATCGAAGACGCGCAGATTGATGAGATGGTCAGCAAGCTGAGCAAGGCTATTGCGTCCGTGATCTAGCGGTATGGGACAGCGCGCTTGAAATGAAAAAAGCCCCCTTATGAAAAGGGGGCTTTGATCATTCATTCTGTCAGAACTTTATTTCTGCGGCAGAGGCCCGATCATCATGATCATCTGACGGCCCTCCATTTTGGGCATGTTTTCGATCTTGCCCAGATCCTTGACGTCTTCGGCCACGCGTTCCAACAACTCACGGCCCAGGTTCTGGTGCGCCATCTCACGACCACGGAAACGCAGGGTGACTTTGACCTTGTCGCCGTTTTCAAGAAACTTGAACACGTTGCGCATTTTCACATCATAATCATGCGTGTCGGTGTTGGGTCGGAATTTGACCTCTTTCACCTCGATGATTTTTTGCTTTTTGCGTGCTTCGCTTTCGCGTTTCTGCTGTTCGTACTTGAACTTGCCGAAATCCATGATCTTGCAGACAGGCGGGTTCGCATTGGGCGAGATTTCAACCAAATCAAGTCCGACATCGGCGGCCATTTGCATTGCTTTGGCGGGATGAACCACCCCGACGTTTTCACCTTCGGCGCCAATCAGGCGAATTTCGGGGGCACGGATCTTATCATTGACGCGCGGGCCGGTGTCTCGCTGCGGCGGCGCGTTGTGAGGTCTGCGAGCTATTGGTTCATTCCTTTGATGATTGCAGAATTTCGAGCCCGAAATTTAGACTGCTGCGCGGCCCGTTTCAAGCGCCATCCGCGCGGAAATGGCTGAAATTCACAGGTTTGCAGCGGGTTTATGCGCGAGCCACGGTAATTCCAGCGGCCCGCGACAGAAGATCAGCCCACAAAGGCCTTTTCGATCACGAATTCCTTAGGTTCGGAATTGGCGCCTTCGCGCAGGCCGAACTCTTCCAGGATCGCCTTGATGTCCAGGTTGAAGGCCAGCGAACCGCAGACCATGGCACGGTCGGTGTCAGGGTTGATGCCGCCTTCGATGCCCAGATCGGAAAACACGGTCCCGTCCTTCAGCAGGTTGGTGATGCGGCCCATCTTGGGGCTCTCTTCGCGGGTCGTGGTGGGGTAATAGCGAATCTTGTCGGCAAAGCCTTCACCCATCAATTCGGCCAGCATCTCGTCCTGACGGATGCTGTCAATCAGTTGACGGCCGTATTCCAGTTCCGCCACTTCGCGGCAAGTGTGTGTAATGATGACCTCGTCATAATCCTCATAGGTCTGCGGCTCGCGCAGCAACGAGGCGAAGGGCGCAAAGCCGGTGCCAGTGGCGAAGAACCACAGGCGTTTGCCAGGCAGCAGGGCGTCATGGACCAGCGTGCCAACGGGTTTGGGCCGCAGGATGATCTGGTCACCCGGTTTGATGTGCTGCAGTTTCGAAGTCAGCGGGCCGTCCTGCACCTTGATCGAGTAGAACTCCAACTCTTCGTCCCAAGATGGCGAGGCGATGGAATATGCGCGCAACAGCGGCTTGCCGTTGTCGCCCAACAGGCCGATCATAACGAACTCACCCGAGCGGAACCGCAGCGAGGCAGGGCGCGACACCTTGAACGAGAACAGGCTGTCGGTCCAGTGTTTGACGTCGGTTACGGTCTGGGCGTCCGGCAGAACGGGGGCCTTCACGGCGGTTGCTTCGGTCACGGGCTTCATCTCTGTCATGGTTTCACTGTCGGTCAGCGTGACCGGCATCTCCGTTTAAACGTTGTTTCAAGGCAGGAAAAGGGGACAGTTTGCCCCCTTTAGTCACAAGCTGGCGATTGCGATCTCAGCCGCGCAGGCGGTCCTGATAGTGGTGATCTTTCCAGTTAGCGCGGGCCAGCCACTGATCTTCCGTCTGGCGGTTGGCAAGCGCGTGATCAATCTCGACCTCGTCAAAGCCACTGCGGCGGGCCATCGCATATTGGTCGGCCAGCACATGGCCCTTGGCACGCAAGCGCCCGGTGTAGCCCTTCAGGCGCAGGACGCGAGCAATGGTGAAGCCGCGACCATCGGCCGAGGATGGAAAATCCACACGCACCATTTTGGCGTTGCCTAGGCGGTCAAACAACTCATCCGGGTCCGTATCCGAGGCCACGTCAAGTGCGACCACGTCATTGGCCGCATCTTCCAGTGTGACAAAGCCATCGGTCCAGTCATCGGGGGCGAACCCCGTATCCGTTACGATTACGTTCATGTTTTCTCTCCTGCGCGCACCATCTTACCATCGACAAAATGGATGCCGCATTCTTCCTTGTTCTGATCGCGCCAACGTCCGGCGCGGGGATCTTCGCCCTCTTTGACCGGCGAGGTGCAGGGCGCACAACCGATCGAAGGGTATCCTTTGGCCACCAGCGGATGCCGGGGCAGGTTGTTCTCTTCCATATAGGCGCGCACATCTTCGGGCGCCCAATGGGCCAGCGGGTTGACCTTGATCCGACCGGTTCCGTCCTCGACCTCAAAGAAATCCAGGGCGGACCGCGAGCCGGACTGGAACCGTTTGCGCCCGGTAATCCAGCCGTCGAATCCCGCCAGTGCCTTTTGCAGCGGGAATGTCTTGCGCAGGTTGCAGCACGCATCCATGTCGTTCAGCCGCAAAGCACCGTATGGGTCGTCACGCTCAAGGTCTTCGTCCTCGGCCCGAATGATGCGGACATTCGACAGGCCCAAACGCTCGCTCACCTCCTGCTGGTATTCCAGCGTTTCGGTAAACAGCATTTGCGTATCCACAAACAAAACCGGTGTGGCCTTGTTCACCACAGCCGCCATATGCAGCAGCACAACCGATTCAGCCCCAAAGCTTGAGACCAGAGCAAGCTCGTCGATCTCTTCAATCGCGCCGTGCATCACATCATGAGCGCTGTGATGGCGGAACTGGGCGTTCAGTGCTTCGACCTGTTCGGTCAGTTCAGCACGATCTTTACCCAGTTCCGTCTGGATTAGGTCAAGCGGCATTGGCCTGCGCCTCGGGGTAGAGGGCAGCCTTGAATGGTGCCATGCCTACCCGGCGATAGGTTTGCAGGAATTCTTCCTCTGCGCTTTCGCGTTGCTCAAGATACGTGTCAACGATGCGTTCCACGGCAGGCACGATTTCGTCATAGGCAAAGCCGGGACCCGTGCGATCGCCGATGGCCGCGTTCTCGGTGCCGTCACCACCCAGAGTGATCTGGTAGTTTTCGACGCCTGCACGGTCTAGACCCAGAATACCGATATGACCAACGTGGTGGTGACCACAGGCGTTGATGCAGCCCGAGATCTTGATCTTCAGGTGGCCGATATCATGCTCAAGCTTGAGGTCATCAAAGCGAGTCGCGATTTCCTGGGCAACAGGGATTGAGCGCGCTGTCGCCAGGGCGCAGTAGTCCATGCCAGGGCAGGCGATGATGTCGCTGATCAGGCCGATGTTGGCGGTCGCCAGCTCGTACTCTTTCAGCTTCGCGTGGATCGCGGGCAGGTCCGACTTGTGGACGTGCGGCAGGATCACGTTCTGCTCATGGCTGATGCGCAGTTCGTCATAGGCGAACTCTTCGGCCAGATCGGCCATTACGCGCATTTGCTCGGCAGTTGCATCGCCCGGCGTCTGGCCGTGCTTTTTGATCGAGATCGTGACGATCGCATGGTCTGCGTTCTTGTGTGGCGCGATGTTGGTGTCGACCCACGACCGAAAAACCGGATCATTGGTGTAGGCACTCTCGAACGAGGCAACCGAACCTTCACGGAAGGCCGGAGGCGCAAAGTGGCCTTTGATTTCTTCCAGCAGGTTCATATCCGCGCCTTTGAACTGCGGGCGAACCTTCAGGAAGCGTTCGTTCACCTTGGCGCGGATGGCGTCGATACCATGCTCATGCACGGTGATTTTGATGCGCGCCTTGTACTTGTTGTCGCGGCGACCGATCTGGTTCCACACAGAAACGGTGGCTTCGAGATACGCCAACAGGTCGTCAAAGGCGACGAATTCGGATAGTTCCTTGCCAATCATCGGCGTGCGGCCCAGACCACCACCCACGATAACGCGAGCACCCAGAACGCCGTCACGCTCGATCAGTTGCAGGCCAATGTCATGCGCCTTGATCACGGCGCGGTCCTCTTCCGAGCCGGTGATGGCAATCTTGAACTTACGCGGCATGAACTGGAATTCCGGGTGGTCGGTGGACCACTGGCGCAGAAGTTCGGCATAGGGGCGTGGATCGGCGACCTCATCAGCCGCGGCGCCGGCAAAATGGTCGGCTGTCACGTTGCGGATGGTGTTGCCCGAGGTCTGGATGGCATGCATGCCAACCTCGGCCAGCGCGTCCAGCATATCCGGAACGTCGTTCAGTTTCGGCCAGTTGTACTGAATGTTCTGGCGGGTGGTGAAATGGCCATAGCCCTTGTCCCATTTCTCGGCCAGCAGAGCCAGTTGGCGCATTTGCGCACTGGACAGCGTGCCGTAAGGGATCGCGACGCGCAGCATATAGGCGTGCAACTGCAGATACAGGCCGTTCATCAGGCGCAAGGGCTTGAATTCATCTTCGGTCAGCGAACCGTCAATGCGGCGCTCGACCTGGGCGCGGAACTGTGCGTTACGCTCTGCCAGAAAATCGTGGTCAAATTCGGAGTAGCGATACATGTCTAGCTGTCCTTAGTTGCAGCCCCGATACCAAGGGGCCTTGAAGGGGAGAGATTAGGCCAGAGGTCAGGCCCGGGGCTGCGTTGCTGTTTCCTGCTTGCCGTGGGCATAGTTTGACGGGCCGGTACGGCGGAAATCCTCGCGGAAATGGGTGGGTTCGGGGCCGGTTGCGCCAGCGACGGCATCCGCCAGATAGGCACCGACAATCTTGTTGGCCTGGCGTTGGGCATCCAGCAAGCGAACCTGCGCATGTGCTTCGTCAGTGATCAGTTCCGCTTCGCGCAGATCACGCGACCAGCGGTCGTCCTCGGTGAGGTAAATGACGTCACCTTCCAACAGATCGTTGGCGGTCACTACTTTGGGGGTAAAAGCGCGGGCCATCAGGCGTGCTCCTTCTTGAATTCGGTCAGGGCCTGGGCCGCTTGGCGCGGGGCGAGGCCATAAAAGGTCAGGGCGGGGCCGTCCATTTCAGCGGCGGCCAGGTCATTGGGCAGTTGGTCCAGATTGGTGGCCAGAATGCGTTGATCGGGGCGCGAGGCATTTTCGACCAGCGTCACCGGCGTGTCCCGGTCGGCACCGTGCATGATCAGGCGGCCCTGAATGAAGCGGGCGGATTTCTTACCCATATAGATCGCCGCAACGGAACCAGCACTTGCCAGCGCGGTCCAGTCGTGATCGGCAAATCCTTTCATGTCATGGCCGGTCAGGATGCGCACGGACGAGTTGCGGCCACGGCGGGTCAGGCTTTGACCAATCCCGGCGACGGCTGCCGACGCAGCAGTGATGCCAGGCACGATTTGCCAGGTGACACCTGCGGCCTCAACCGCTTCGATCTCTTCATCTAGGCGCCCGAAAACGGTCGGATCGCCGGACTTCAACCGTACCACGCGTTGACCTTTCAGTGCATAGTCCACAAGCAGGGCATCAATGTCTTCCTGCTTCCATGACGGACCAAACCCGGCCTTGCCAACATCGACCAGAACGGCGGTCTTGCCAGCCAGTTCCAGAACCTCGGCGCTTATCAGGCGGTCATGCAGTACGACGTCAGCGTGCGCGAAGGCTTTCAGCGCCTTGAGCGTCAGCAATTCCGGATCGCCCGGACCTGCGCCGACAAAGTCGACGTGCCCTGTGCCATCATATGAATGCGTAAACTGCATGTTCTGTTCCGCTTGGTTTGACTTGACCTGCAATATAGGAAATATTCCCGGTATTGCGCCATATGGGCGACCAAATAAGGACAAATGTTCTTATGGCATCGCCAATTGGGACGCTGGTTTCGAAACAAAGGGAAAATTGGAATGTCGGTGCGGATAGATGACACGGATCGGAAAATTTTGGCCGAGCTACAGCGCGATGCCAGCCAATCGCTGGATGAAATAGCCGCCCGTGTCGGCAGCTCCAAGACCCCCGTCTGGAATCGAATCCGCAAGCTGAAAGGGGCCGGAGTCATCGGTCAGCAGACCGTTTTGCTGGACGCCGAAGCGCTGGGGTTTGAGGCCACATTCTTCGTTCTGATCCGAACCTCTGAACATGAGGCAGAATGGCAGCGCAAGTTCCTCAAGGCCCTGCGTGACCGGCCCGAAGTGCAAGAGGCACACCGACTGGCCGGTGACATTGATTATATCCTGAAGGTGCGGGTCAAAAACGCGCGGGCCTATGACGTCTTCTATCAGACCCTAATTTCCGAGGTGCGCGTGCATAACGTGACCGCCTTGCTGTCGATGGAAGAGATCAAATCCACCACAATGCTGCCGCTGAATGCGCTGATCGAAAGCTAAAGCCGCTTAGAGCTGAACCATCAACCGGGTCAGCCCGTGGAAATGATAGGTGTTCGAATACTCCGGTTCGTCGACCAAGCGCAGCTCTGGGCATCGGTCGAACAACGCTTGTAACGCAATTCGCATCTCTAACCGGGCCAGCGGGGCACCGACGCAGAAATGCAAACCGCCACCGAAACTGGTATTGGTGACAATCGGGCGCGAGGGGTCAAAGCGCCCCGGATCGCTCCAGATCAAAGGGTCACGGTTTGCGGCACCCAGTAGCAGGGCAACCTCTTCTCCACGTTTGAAGTCGTGGCCGAAAACCTCAACATCTTCATACGCATAGCGCGTGAACATATGAAGGGGCGGATCGTAACGCAGGATTTCCTCGACCAACCTGTCCGGATCACAAGTTCGGGGATCAAATCCCAGTTGCAGAACCGTTTTCACACCGTTGCCCAATGAATGAACCGTCGCCTCATGCCCCGCATTCAGCAGCAATATGCAGGTGGCGACCAGTTCATCGTGCGAAAGCTTTTCACCCTCTTCCTCGGCCGCGATCAAGCGGGTGATCAGATCGTCCTGGGGATCGGTCCGGCGCTGTTCGATATAGTCAGTGAGGAAAAGTGTAAAATCACGCGCGGCGTCTGCGGCTTTGTCCTCGGTCCGGCGTGTCCGGCTGGCCTGATACATTGCCACCATGGCATGCGACCATCGTAACAGATCCGGCGACATTTCTTCGGGTACACCCAGAAGACGGCAGATGGTGATCACGGGAACCTGCGTGCAAAACGCGTCCAGCAGGTTGAAAGGCGTGCCGGGGAATTGGTCGATCAAGCTGTGGCTGAGGTCTTGGATGGAAGGTTCCAACGCGACAATCGCACGCGACGTAAAGGCGCGCATGACCAGCGCGCGCAGCCGCGTGTGGCGGGGAGGCTCAGCCTCAAGCAGGGAATGCGCCTCGGCCATCAACCAGGGCGCCAAGTGGTCGGGCCCAGGGCGTTGCAGTTCGGTGGGAACCTCCCGACCAAAGCGGCGATCTTTCAGGAAGGCCTGTACAGCCCGGTGCGAAACTGCTGCGACCTTCTGGTAATCCTCCCAATATACAAGGTCCCCATGCGCACAAACGGCGTCATAGAACAGATAGGGATTTTGAACAAAATCCGGTTCGACCGGGGATTGGAACACCGTCTTCATGCTCGGCAGACTTGCCATGTGGTCCGTCGAATGCAAGACCCTAAGTCATGCAAAGGGTTTGGTTGATCTTGGGTTTTCTGTGTGCCGTCGGGCTGTTGTCCGCCGGGGTGTGGTCTTATGGGTATCGGCAGGCGCTGTCGCAGCTGAGTGAAAAGGCCGAAGCGGATCTGGAATTGGCTGCAGATCGGCTCAGTACTCAGTTGCAGGTGTATCAGGAGCTCGCCGTTCTAATGTCAGGGCACCCTGAATTGCGCAACCTGAACAATCCTGTGGATTTGGCTGTTGCCCGTGCCTTGTTGCTGGAGGTTGCTGACAAAACTGCGGCTGTCGATGTTTTGTATGCTGATGCTTCGGGGCGCGTATTGGCGGCAGCGCATGACGTTGTAGGCGGCAATGTTTCGGGTCAACCTGCGTTCGAACGTGCGATGCAAGGCGCATTAGGTAGTTCCCACGGCGTCCTGCCCAAGATGGGAAGCCGGATTTTCACCTACGCTGCGCCGGACTTTGCACCCAATGGTAAAGTCTTAGGCGCTTTGATCGTCATCGCCGATGTCGAGGGTATCGAGCAGACCTGGCGCGGTAGCACCGAAGCCGTATATTTTGTTGATCGCACCGGCTTGGTATTCATTTCCAACCGATCCGAACTGTTATTTTGGCAACGCACCGAGGGGCAATTGGGATTGATCCCTCCGAGCGGCGAAAAGGTGGTGTTTTCCGAAACCCGCCTTGGTTCGTTCGAGTTATGGCAGCTGGGGTGGGGGCCATACCTGCCGCAGCGCGCCTTACATCTCAGTCGGGATTTGCCGGTGATCGGTATGACGGGCGAAGTGGTCATGGATGTGGCGCCCGCACGGCGTCTGGCCGGATTGCAGGCGGCTACAGTTGCGGCGATCTGCCTGGCCTTTGGCGCCTTGCTTTTTCTGGCGACCGAGCGCAGGCGTACCCTGGCCGAGGCCAATTCGGAACTTGAGATTCGCGTCGCCGAGCGCACCCATGCTCTGACGGCGGTCAACACTGCTTTGCGCCGCGAGGTTCACGAGCGGCAAGAGGCTGAGGCCGCGTTGAAACACGCACAGGAGGAACTTATTCAGGCCGGCAAACTAAGCGCATTGGGTCAGATGTCGGCAGGCATCAGTCATGAATTGAATCAACCTCTGATGGCGATCCGTCAATTTGCTGACAATGGGGCTGCGTTCCTGTCGCGAGGTCGCGCAGAAAAGGCTGGCGAAAACCTGACACGCATTTCTGATATGGCCGCCCGGATGGCGCGGATCATCAAAAACCTGCGCGCTTTTGCCCGCAACGAAAGTGAGCCAATGGGCAAGGTCGATCTGGTGCAGGTGATTGACACGGCTGTGGAGCTGACCGAAGCGCGCCTGCGTACCGAGGGCGTCACGATGGAATGGCATCCCCCAGAAACGCCGGTATATGCGTGGGGCGGGGAAGTGCGGCTGGTTCAGGTCTTTGTAAACCTGATCAACAACGCCGCAGACGCGATGAGCCAGCAGGATGATCGGCTTATTCGAGTTGCAATCAACAACGGAAAGAAGCTGACTGTTACTGTGCGAGATATCGGGCCGGGCATTGAAAACACGGAAAAACTGTTCGAGCCGTTCTACACGACAAAGGCTGTTGGTTCGTCCGAAGGGATGGGTCTTGGCCTTTCGATCTCGTATGGTCTGGTACAGAGTTTTGGCGGTAACATTCGGGGGTCCAACGCCGGAACAGGTGCGATGTTTACGGTCGAGCTTGAATATTACCGGGAAGATAAAGTGGCATGACGCGCAAGGTTCTATTGGTCGATGATGACGCCGCCGTTCGCGAGGCATTGGCGCAGACGCTGGAATTAGCAGAATACCATCCGGTCACGGCGGGGTCGTTTGTTGCGGCCAAGGACCACATTCGTGATGATTTTCCGGGTGTGATCGTGTCGGATATCCGCATGCCGGGGCGGGACGGGTTTCACCTTTTGAACTACGCCAATGAGGTCGACCCGGAACTGCCGGTTGTTCTGTTGACAGGCGAAGGGGATATTCCCATGGCAGTGCGGGCCATGGGACAGGGCGCTTTCGATTTTCTGGAAAAACCCTGTGCGGCTGCGGACCTGCTTGAGGTGTTAAATAAGGCTTTTGCTGCTCGCGCTCAGGTTTTGGAACGGCGAGCCTTGAAGAACGAACTGATGCGCGGAGATCCGGCCGCGCGGTTGCTGTTCGGTCTATCCGCACAGGCCGAAGCGTTGAGAGAGCGTGTTCGGACTGTCGCCCCCACCGGGGCCGAGGTGCTGGTTACCGGGCCCGCAGGCAGCGGGATTTCGAAAGTGGCCGAGGTCGTTCATCTGATGTCGCCGCAGGTTCATGGCTCGTTCGTGAAACAGCCGTCATCGGGTTTGACGCCTGAGGCGCTGATCCAGGTCTGCGAAGATGCCGCGGGGGGATCACTGTTTTTGGATGAGATTTCAGCTATGCCAGAGGCCACTCAGTATGCCGCGCTGGAGTTGGTCGAGCAGGGCGTGGGTGCGCGTATTTTGGCGGGCACAACGGCGGACTTGGCCGCACTGTCTGCTGAGGGGCGGTTTCATGCGGACCTGTTCTATCGCTTGGATGTGATGCGCGTGCGCATTCCGTCTTTGGCGGAACGGCCTGAGGATATACCGGTGATCTTTCGCCACTATGTGGCTCAGGCCGCCGAACAGTCGGGCATTGCGGAACCCGAGATAACATCGGATCATCTCGCCACGCTCATGGTCAGAGAATGGCCAGGGAACGCGCGATCCTTGATGTCTGCGGCGATGCGGTTTGTTCTGGGGATGCCCGAAGAGGTTTCACAAGCCGTCGACTTGGGGCTGAGCGAACAGATGGCGCGGGTTGAGAGGTCATTGCTGATTGCAGCGCTTGGGCGGTACAACGGAAAGGCATCAGAGGCGGCAAAGGCGCTGAAGCTGCCGCGTAAAACCTTCTATGACAAACTGGCCAGATATCAGATTCGCCCAGAGGATTACCGCAGGTAGTCGCAGGTTCTCCCGTCCCCTTTGACCGCATTATCATGCGGTTAAAGGCGTTGGGCAGGGCAGCCCGCTGGCGCGGGCTGCGGTTGGATCAAGCCAAGAGAGACCTGATTCTTTCGAAGTGATTCGAGAGAAGTGCGAAAATCCGCACAACGATCGTCAGGCGTGTGCGGATTTTCACACAGCGGGTCATGTTGCGTTATAGGTAAATCGAAAGCTCACCATTTAACAGACTAATTTAAAAGGGTAAAAATTCGAATGTGGCGCGTTGTAACAAATCGTTGAGCCGTACCTGCTGATTCAGTTCACTTCCCGGCATCCGGCGCTGATCAAGCGCCAATTGGAGTATCTAGGAAGTCCGGGAGGAAAAGGCTGATGAAATTTCTGACAACCGCTGCAACGGCGATTGCACTGTCCGCAATTGCGACGACTGGCATGGCGGCTTGCGACGATGGTGAAATCGTTGTGAAGTTTGCGCATGTGACGAACACTGATAAGCACCCCAAAGGCATCGCGGCATCGCTGCTGGAACAGCGCGTGAATGATGAGATGAACGGCGTGATGTGCGTTGAGGTCTATCCGAACTCAACACTTTATAACGACGACAAGGTGCTTGAGGCGATGCTGCAGGGCGACGTGCAATTGGCTGCACCGTCGCTGTCGAAATTCGAGAAGTTCACTAAGCAGTTCCGCCTGTTTGACCTGCCGTTCATGTTCAAAAACATCGACGCTGTGGATGCATTCCAGGCCTCGGCGGAAGGTCAGGCAATGAAAGACAGCATGCAGCGCCGTGGCCTGCAAGGTCTGGCGTTCTGGCACAATGGCATGAAGCAGATGTCGGCCAACAAACCGCTGGTTGATCCGTCAGATGCGGATGGCCTGAAGTTCCGCGTGCAGTCCTCGGACGTGCTGGTTGCACAGATGGAGGCCATCGGCGGCAGTCCGCAGAAAATGGCGTTCTCGGAAGTGTACGGCGCGCTGCAGCAGGGCGTTGTGGACGGGCAGGAAAACACCTGGTCGAACATCTATGGCAAGAAGTTCTTTGAGGTACAGGACGGCATCACCGAGACCAACCACGGCATTATCGACTATCTGGTCGTAACCTCGGTGGATTGGCTGGACAGCCTTGATCCAGAAGTGCGTGAACAGTTTCTGACCATTCTGGCAGAGGTTACCGAGACCCGGAACAAAGAAGCCTTTTCTGTGAACGAAGCGGCCAAAGCCTCGATCACCGACGCGGGTGGAATCATTCGTGATCTGAACCCCGAACAGCGTCAGGCCTGGGTCGATGCAATGAAACCGGTTTGGGACAAGTTCGCCGACGACGTGGGTCAGGACAAGATCGACGCTGCTCAGGCAATCAACGCCGGGTTCTGATCCTGGTTGAGGCCGCGCGTCAGGGGGCTGGGGAGTTGCTGACGCGCAGGCCGGGCGGGCCGACATAACAGGCCCGCCCGCTATTACTCTCATCACAAAAAATTTGCGGGGACTAAAGAGATGTCTGGTGCGAAATCCGGCCAAGGCGGGCTGGTCGACCATATCGAAGAAACCCTGATCGCGTTGTTGCTGGGCCTGATGACGGCCGTGACCTTTGCCAATGTGATCGCGCGGTTCGTGTTCAATTCCAACATTCTGTGGGCGCTTGAGCTGACGGTGTTCACCTTTGGCTGGCTGGTGCTGCTGGGGGCGTCATATGCGGTGAAAAAGCACGCGCATCTTGGTGTGGATGCCATCCTGAATATGCTGGCCCCGGCGCCACGTCGCGTTCTGGCGTTAGTTGCAGTGGGGTGCTGTCTGGTGTTTTCGCTGCTGATGCTCAAAGGCGCGTATGACTATTGGGCTGTATTCGCTGATCTGCCGCCCACGTCGGGCCGTTGGTTCCCGACAGGTTTCAATTTCGACGCCCGTAGTCAGAGTTTCTACGAGGTCGACGATATCCCCATGGTCGCGCCGCTGCGATTCCTGGAAGCGATGATCAACTACGACGAGGCCTACGAGAAACTGCCTAAAGTCGTCCCGTATTTCATCCTACCGTTGTCGATGCTGCTGCTGGTGATCCGCTTTACGCAGGCCGCCATTCAGATTTGGCGGGGCGAGGCCGATCGCATTGTCGCCAGCCATGAGGTTGAGGACGAGATCGAAGAAGTGCGCGCTCAGCAAGGAGAGCATGACTGATGGACGTTGTATTCCTTTTCTCGATGGTCATCGGCCTGCTGCTGATCGGGGTTCCGATAGCGGTGGCTCTGGGCCTAAGCTCGACCCTGTTCCTTCTTATGTATTCCGACAGTTCGCTGGCTTCGGTGGCTGGCACGTTGTTCGAAGCGTTTGAGGGGCATTTCACACTGCTGGCGATCCCGTTCTTTATCCTCGCGTCATCATTCATGACGACGGGCGGTGTAGCGCGGCGGATCATCCGGTTTTCGATTGCCTGTGTGGGCCATTTGCCGGGCGGTCTTGCAATCGCGGGCGTGTTTGCCTGTATGTTGTTCGCGGCGCTGTCCGGATCGTCTCCGGCGACTGTTGTGGCCATCGGCTCGATTGTGATCGCAGGGATGCGCCAAGTGGGTTATTCCAAGGAATTTGCCGCCGGTGTGATCTGTAACGCGGGTACGCTGGGCATTCTGATCCCACCGTCAATCGTGATGGTTGTGTATGCCGCGGCCGTTGAAGTCTCGGTTGGGCGTATGTTCCTTGCCGGTGTTATTCCGGGCCTGATGGCCGGTCTGATGCTGATGATCACCATCTATGTCATGGCTAAGGTCAAGAACCTGCCGAAAGGTGAATGGAAAGGGTGGGGCGAGGTCTTTACCTCGGCACGCGAAGCCGGTTGGGGGCTGTTCCTGATCGTCATCATCCTTGGCGGGATCTATGGCGGTATCTTTACCCCAACCGAAGCTGCGGCTGTGGCTGCCGTCTATGCGTTCCTGATTGCTAGCTTTGTCTACAAGGATATGGGGCCACTTAGCACGGAAGAGGGTCAGGCGAACCTGTCGCTGATCAAGAAACCCTATGCACTGATCACGGCCTTCTTCCACCCTGACACCAAACACACCTTGTTTGAGGCCGGTAAGCTGACCGTCACGCTGCTGTTCGTCATTGCCAACGCGCTGATCCTGAAGCATGTGCTGACAGACGAACAGGTGCCACAGCACATCGCCAGCGCCATGCTCTCGGCTGGTCTGGGGCCGGTAACCTTCTTGATCGTGGTTAACGTGATCCTACTGATTGGCGGTCAGTTCATGGAGCCTTCGGGCCTGCTGGTCATCGTTGCACCACTGGTCTTTCCGATTGCGATTGAGCTGGGCATCGACCCGATCCATCTGGGCATCATCATGGTGGTGAACATGGAGATAGGGATGATCACACCCCCAGTCGGTTTGAACCTGTTCGTGACATCCGGCGTGGCGGGCATGCCGATGATGGGTGTGGTGAAGGCGGCGCTGCCGTTCCTGGCCGTCCTGTTCGTCTTCCTGATCATGGTGACGTATATCCCGTGGATATCGACCTTCCTGCCCAATACCTTCATGGGGCCGGAAATCATAACGAACTAGCGAAGAGAACCCTTCGTTCAGACCGGGCAGCGCAATCTGCCCGGCCTTTTTCTTTGCCAGCCACTTGAAGTTGTGGCCAACCTTCCCACATCGGTGGCAGAGGACGACCTCCCCATTAGGGTGATCATTCGGGACGACCCGAAGAGTTTCGAGGTGTCCCTATGTCCTGGATCTATCTGTTGTTCGCTGGCCTGCTTGAAATCGTGTGGGCCGTCGCCATGAAGCAATCCGCGGGTTTCACGCGGCTTTGGCCGACCGCCATCATGGGGGTGTCCATGGTTGGCTCGTTCGGTTTGCTGGCCATGGCGATGCGTACACTGCCCTTGGGCACGGCCTATGTTATCTGGACCGGCATCGGCGCAGTAGGGGCGTTTCTTGTCGGAATCATGCTGTTGGGCGAAACAGTAAATGTCGCGCGTATCATCGCGGCGGTTCTGATCGTGACAGGTCTGGTGACAATGAAACTGGCCTGAGCTACCGCTCAGGCCTTTTGCAGCGCAACAATAATGCCCGAGAAGTCCTGCGCCTTCAGGCTGGCGCCACCGACAAGCGCGCCGTCCACATTCGACACGGCAAAGATATCGGCGGCATTGTTGGGCTTGACCGAACCCCCATACAACAGGCGCACGGACCGCCCGACTCCTTCGCCGAAGCGCCGCTCCAGACGGTTGCGGATAAAGTCGTGAACCTCTCCGATTTCTTCCAGCGTAGGCACCTTACCTGTGCCGATGGCCCAGATCGGCTCATAAGCGACGATCAGGTTCTCACCGGTCGACTGATCCGGGATCGAACCCGACAATTGGCCGCCGATGATATCCAGTGTATTGGCGGCCTCACGCTGTTCCAGACTTTCGCCGACGCAAATGATCGCCTTCAACCCGGCATCCATGGCTGCGCGGGCCTTGGCGCGGACGGTTTCGTTCTGTTCACCGTGATCTTCGCGACGTTCGGAATGGCCCAGAATGACGGCATTGGCTCCGGCATCGACCAGCATATCCGCGCTGATATCACCCGTGTGCGCGCCCGAGGGCGCAGCGTGACAGTCCTGTCCTCCAGTGGCGATACCGGTCTCGCGTACAGTTTCGGCGGCACGGTGCAGCAACGTTGCAGGCGGGCAGATCAGAATGTCGATCGTCGGCGAAGGAAAGGCGCGGGCCAGAGCGTCCAACTCGCTCAGCGCTGATGTGGTTCCGTTCATCTTCCAATTCCCAGCCGCCAGCTTGCGCCGCATATCCCGATCTCCTTGAAATTCGTAAATTCTGGAACCGGATAGCATCGCCAGCTCGGGCTGACAATTGCGGTACCAGCGCAGCCATCAAAACGGCAGCCTTCACCGCAGTCGAAGGTAGGTGGTCGTTAACTTCGGGGGGGCTTAAGTTTGAGAAGACAGTTTTTCGTCGAACTTAATCGATTCGCCACACCCACAAGCGTCAACGACATTTGGATTGCGGAATTTGAACCCGGATTCCAGCAGCGAGACCTCATAGTCGATCTCGGTTCCAAACAGGAACATCTGCGCCATCGGTGCAATCATGATCCGCGCGCCATCCTGTTCTACGACTTCGTCGTTCGTTTCTGGCTGATCGACATAGTCCATCGTGTATTCCATGCCAGCGCAGCCACCTTTTTTGATGCCGATGCGCAGGCCCGCATGGCCGCCAGTATCCATCAGGCGGGCAATCTGCTCTGCCGCCTTAGGCGTCATGGTCACAGCCTGTTTGCCGGGAATGCCGAACATTGTGATCTCCGTTGTCGCGCGTAGCCTTCAATTTAGTGCCGACCAGGCAATGGCTCAAGGCATAGCAGCCATTCTTACCTAACAATTCGCGACTTTGGGGATTGTTCTTGCGTTTTGAAACAAGCTGACCTTAGCTGAGCATGGGCAATTTCAGGCAGTTAGATATAGGGTGAAGCAAAATGACCAAGATTAAATTTACCTGCAAAAGCATTACATTGGCGTCAGTTGTTGCCATGTCTCCGTTACTTTCAAGCGCGGCCTTGGCTGAGGCAAAGTTAAAAAGGCATCCCGTTAATTGTGCAACTGCCGAAGGCGACTTGCGCGCTATTGCAGCCGAAAAAAAGCATGCGCAGGATCAGCAAGTGGAAAGTGTGGTATCAATTCTGCCCGCTGGGGCGCTTTTGGGTCTAATAACAGGAACCGAAAACAAGAGATTGTCCATGTTGTCAGGCGATTATGTAGAAGCCTTGGATGAACGAGCGGCGGAAATTGAATCCAAATGTGGCGTGCAATAAGTTGTGCTTTGCCATGAAAAAGACCGCTCTCGGGCAAGAGCGGTCTAGTGTTCTGGTCGTTAAGCCGGGTCTTTAACGGGGGGGCAAGCACAGGCCCGGCCAGCGCTTGGTGGGGTGCAAGCATGGACACGTGGAAACTATCACCAGGTTTTGGTAACGGTTTTTCAACGCGGTGATGACAGAAATATAAAGCTTTTATGTCAGGGGGATATTTGCCCGGCTTACATAAAGCCAAGCTCAAGTCGCGCTTCGTCGGACATCATTTCCATGCCCCAGGGGGGTTCCCATGTTAGCTCGACGTCAACCTCTTTGATGCCCGCGACGGGCTCTACCGCTTCGACGATCCAACCAGGCATTTCACCGGCAACCGGGCAGCCGGGTGCGGTTAGCGTCATGATGATTTTCACCGCGTTTTCTTGAGTGATGTCAATCGTGTAGATCAGACCAAGGTCGTAGATATTCACTGGAATTTCAGGGTCAAAGACCGAGCGGCATGCTTCTACCACGTTGTCATATAGGGGGTGTTCAACGCTCGAAGGTGCAATCAGTGGGGTGCCTTCTAGGTGTTCACTCGGATGAGTCATTTGTGCCTCGGGTCTGTTACCTGAGCAATTATATAGGGAAAGCCAACGGCAGCGTCCAGAGGCGCAATGACGCCCCCTAAGGGGCGCCAGAAACTTTTAATCGTTAATGTCGTGCCGGAAGGTTTTCACCTGACCATGGGGCAGGGAATACACCCGGCGCAACACCAACCAGGCGATCAGCGACAGTGCCGCAAAGATCAACAGAAGGATTGGCAGAGACGGTGTGAGACCGGGGATAACCAGCAACACCCCTGTAACAGCGGCCCCGATCGCAAAGCCCAGAAAGATAAAGCCGGGCAGTACGATCTCAAGGATACCCAAGGCCAGCGCTCCGGCCAGCCATAGCCACCAGGTCAGCCAGAAGGGATCAGCCATTATTTTCCTCCTTTAAGCATCTTGAAGGCGTCGCCAAAGGCCTCCAGCGCATTGGCGGGCACAACGATCGTTTGCGAACCGGTGCCGTTGCCCAGGGCGTTCAGAGCCTCGACCTGTTTCAGGGCAACCTGATACTGCGCGGCTTCGATGCCGTTATCCTGAATGGCCTTGGCGACCACGCCGGTTGCATAAGCTTCAGCCTCGGCCTGAATGCGGCGCGCCTTGGCGGTTTGCTCGGCGGCATACAGTTCGGCATCTGCCTGCAGCTCGACCGAGCGCTTTTGACCTTCGGCCTCGGTTACCTGCGCACGGCGGGCGCGTTCCGCGTTCAGCTGCTGCAGCATCGCGTCGCGGGTGGCCTGATCCAAATTCACGTCCAGAATCTCGGCCCGGGTCACTTCGATACCCCAGTCGTCCACGGCGGTTTCGACGCTTTCCTGAATGCGTTCGATCAGTTGTGCGCGGTTCGATTGGACCTCATCCAAGTCCATTTTACCGATTTCCGCCCGTACGATACCGGCCACAGTTGTCGCAATCGCACCGTCTACATCACGGATACGATACACCGTCTTTTCCGGTTCGAGAATGCGATAAAACACCGAGGTGTCGATCTGCACAAGAACATTGTCTTTGGTAATCGCATCTTGGGTCGCGTTGGGCAGCTGGCGTTCCAAAATAGATATCTTGTGACGTGCAACATCCAGAAAAGGAACGATAAAATTGATGCCGGGGCCAAGCACCGAATGCAGGCGGCCAAACCGTTCGACCACGTATTTTTCCGATTGAGGGACGATTTTAATGCCCTTGAAAATGACAACGACGATCAGCACCGCCGCCAGCACGTAAATGATATTGGACGTCAGCAAGCCAATAATCTGGTCTTCGATCATATCTGTCCTCTTTTATTGTGTACTATGGTATACATGTGGGGATTGAGTCGCCCGATTTCAACTCTGGTATGGGGTGAACAGTCGCAGATGCAAATCTTTGAAGCTGCGGATGCGGGGTGGAAATTCAGGAATGTGACCGCTTTGCATCCCGTCTTGTTTGCGGTATCGGGCGCTATGAAACTGATCATTGATACAGACCCCGGCATCGACGATGCCATGGCCATCGCTTATGCCGCCGCCGCGCCCGAGATTGACCTGATCGGTCTGACGACGGTTTTCGGTAACACACACATTCACCAATCCAGCCGCAATGCGCGGTTTTTGCTGGATAAACTGGGGTTGGAAGTACCAGTGGCCGAAGGTGCGGCCTTTGCAGTGGGACAAAGTAGTCATGACCCCTCGGATCATGTGCATGGGCCTGAAGGTTTTGGCGATGTGACCGAGATTCCAGAGATTGGGGCCAATCATACGCTGACAGCAGCTGAGTTTTTGGTCGATATGGCGCGTGAGCATAAGGACGAGTTAGTCGTTTGCGCAGTTGGTCCATTGACGAATGTCGCCGCTGCTATGCGTTTGGATCCGCAGTTTGCGACAAATATCAAACGGTTGGTGATCATGGGGGGCGCGGTTTACTGCCCCGGGAACGTCACTCAATTCGCCGAAGCCAACATCTATCACGACGCCCAGGCTGCAGATAAGGTATTCGCCGCACCACCACAGACCGTATTGGTGGGTTTGGATGTGACGTTGAAAACCCTTTATGAAACCGCGGATTTCGAGGCGTTGGCGGGCCGATCACCGAATATGGGAGGGTTCCTGCGCGATATCTCTCGGTTCTATTTGAAGTTCTACAAAGAGGTTGGCGGGCTAGAGGGATGTGGGTTACACGACTCGACGGCTGTGATTGCCTGCACCCATGAACCAATGTTCGATATGGTCGAAACAGGGTTGCGCGTGGCGACCGAGGGGGCTGAAGTTGGCGCGACTCGTCCCGATCCTTCGCGACCTCCGGTTCGTGTGTGTCGGGATGTAGATGGGGCAGGGGTGGTGAATCTGTTCACAGACCGCGTCGCCTCGCTTCCCTGACGGGTTGCATTGGACCGACAGATCGGGCAAATGCTGCCCGGTTCAGAGACCCCGAGGCACCCCCCCATGACCGAGCGTTTTTCATTTGACCTGAAAGCCACCGATGGCAAGGCCAGAACCGGTGTGATTAACACGCCGCGGGGTGAAGTGCGCACGCCGGCCTTTATGCCAGTGGGCACCGCAGCGACGGTCAAGGCGATGATGCCGGAAAGTGTGCGGGCGACCGGGGCGGATATTCTGCTGGGCAACACCTATCACCTGATGCTGCGTCCCACGGCGGAACGTATCGACCGGTTGGGTGGGTTGCACAAATTCATGAACTGGGACCGACCCATTCTGACGGACTCGGGTGGGTTTCAGGTCATGTCACTGGCCGGTCTGCGCATGCTGACCGAAAAGGGCGTGACGTTCAAATCCCATGTCGATGGATCCAAACACGAGCTGACGCCGGAACGGTCGATGGAGATTCAGCGCTTGCTGGGGTCTGACATTGTCATGTGTTTCGACGAATGCCCCGCCTTGCCTGCCGACCGCAACCGCATCGCCGAGTCGATGCGCCTGTCGATGCGTTGGGCCGAACGCTCACGCGAAGCCTTCGGGGATCGCCCTGGTCACGCGTTGTTCGGCATTATGCAAGGCGGTTTGGAACAGGACTTGCGCGAAGAAAGCGCTGAGGCCCTGAAAGCCATCGGTTTCGAAGGTTACGCAGTCGGTGGTCTGGCTGTGGGTGAGGGGCAGGAAGCGATGTTCGATTGCCTCGACTATGCGCCTGACTTCTTGCCCACCGATAAACCGCGTTATCTGATGGGGGTCGGCAAGCCGGACGACATCGTCGGCGCAGTTGCGCGTGGCATCGACATGATGGACTGCGTCTTGCCTTCACGTTCGGGGCGCACTGGCCAGGTGTTCACTCGCTATGGCGTTGTGAACATTAAGAACGCCCGTCACGCCGATGATCCGCGACCACTGGATGAGGCATGCTCTTGCCCGGCCTGTTCGAACTATTCGCGGGCCTACCTTCATCACGTGTTCCGGTCTAAGGAGATGATCTCGGGCATGCTGTTGACCTGGCACAACCTGCATTACTTTCAGGAAATCATGCAGGGCATGCGAGATGCCATTGCAGCCGGAACATTCGAGGCATGGCAGGCAGAGTTTCACGCACAGAGCGCGCAAGGCGATATCGAACCGCTGTAGCGCTGAACCCTTGATGACAGAACGTTGATTTTTTGGTAATCTACAGACTGATTAACCAAGAAATTTTCTGTTTTTCGTTGGGGGTTACGATGCCTCGCCTATTTGGATTCTTACTTGTTCTATCTGCGATTGTGACGTCGGCTTATGCCGACGTCTGGACTTTTGAAACTCCGTCGGAAAACATCCAATGCTCGGTCGGGCAAGAGCTGAACGCCGCAGATATCTACTGCACCATCATCGAGCGCCGGGGTGATCCAGCCATGCCGCGCCCGTCTAATTGCCAATCCGATTGGGGGCATGATTTCTTCATGGCAAATACCGGGCCGGTCGAAATGCTGTGCCGTCCTCTCAACCGTCATCGCGACGGATTTGATCGGGCCGAATATGGTGTGACTGGTAAATTCGGTGGATTTGTTTGCCATTCCTCGAAGACGGGTTTGGAGTGCAAAAATGAGGACGGGCACGGGTTTTTTCTGTCTCGTGCAGTTCAAAGGGTGTTCTAACGCACGCATTCTAAACCTTGTTGGCATGTTTTGTTAAATTCCGTGGATATGTTCGTTGGACGCCTTGCAGTCCGCTAAACCTCGGGCCATTCTGAATCGCGATACATGGCGGTAAGGTTGAAAAAGGGCGATGAGGCCCCACCTTTAACGTCCAAGACAGGAGATGGCCGAGCGTTGCCTGAACAGGGACCGGAGCCATCTTGCCAACGATAAGGATTGAGCATGCAAGAGCCCCTTAATTCCTCATACCCCGTACTTCCGCTGCGCGATATTGTGGTGTTCCCGCACATGATCGTACCGCTGTTCGTGGGTCGGGAAAAATCCGTCCGCGCACTGGAAGAGGTGATGCAGGACGACAAACAGATTTTGCTGTCTAGCCAGATTGATCCGGGTGATGATGACCCGGCAGAAGACGGAATTTACCGCTCGGGTGTTCTGGCCAATGTTTTGCAGTTGCTGAAGCTGCCCGATGGTACCGTAAAGGTGCTGGTCGAAGGTCAAGCACGCGTGCAGATCACCGAGTTCCTTGAAAATGAAGAGTTTTTCGAGGCTCGTGCCGAATATTTGACCGAAATTCCGGGCGATGTCACCACGACCGAGGCGCTTCTGCGCACCGTTGCGGATGAGTTCGAGCGCTACTCAAAAGTGCGCAAAAACATCCCCGAAGAAGCCTTGACCGCCGTTGGTGAAACCGCCGAACCTGCCAAGCTGGCCGACCTTGTGTCAGGTCATCTGGGTATCGAGGTCGAGCAAAAGCAGGAACTGCTGGAAACCCTCAGCGTTAGCGAGCGGCTTGAGAAGGTCTATGGTCTGATGCAGGGCGAAATGTCGGTTCTGCAGGTCGAGAAAAAGATCAAGACGCGCGTCAAATCCCAGATGGAGAAGACGCAGCGCGAGTATTATCTGAATGAACAGATGAAGGCCATTCAGAAGGAGCTTGGCGACGGCGAGGACGGCAGTAATGAAGTCGCTGAGCTGGAAGCCAAGATCAACGAGACCAAGCTGTCGCAAGAGGCGCGTGAAAAGGCTGAAGGCGAGCTGAAAAAGCTGCGCAACATGAGCCCAATGTCGGCTGAGGCCACCGTTGTTCGTAACTATCTGGACTGGATTCTGTCACTGCCGTGGGGCACCAAATCCCGCGTCAAAAAGGATTTGGGCCGGGCGCAGGACATTCTGGATGCCGATCACTATGGCCTGGAAAAGGTCAAGGAACGGATCGTCGAATATCTGGCAGTTCAACAGCGTTCGAAAAAGCTGAAGGGCCCGATCCTGTGCCTTGTCGGTCCTCCGGGTGTTGGTAAGACCAGCTTGGGTAAATCGGTTGCACGGGCAACGGGGCGCGAGTTCATTCGCATCTCGCTGGGTGGCGTGCGCGACGAATCCGAGATTCGCGGCCACCGTCGGACCTATATCGGCTCGATGCCCGGCAAGATCATCCAGGCGCTGAAAAAGGCAAAAACTACGAACCCGCTCATCCTGCTCGACGAGATCGACAAGATGGGTCAGGACTTCCGTGGCGATCCGGCCTCGGCCATGCTTGAGGTGTTGGATCCTGAGCAAAACAGCACGTTCATGGACCATTACCTTGAGGTCGAATATGACCTGTCCAATGTGATGTTCCTGACCACGTCGAACAGTTACAACATGCCAGGGCCTCTGCTGGACCGGATGGAGATTATCCCGCTGGCCGGTTACACCGAAGAAGAAAAGAGCGAGATCGCCAAGCAGCACCTGATCAGCAAACAAGTGAAAAACCATGGTCTGAAAGCCAAGGAGTTTGAACTGACGGATGAGGCGCTGCAAAAGATGATCCGCACTTACACTCGCGAAGCGGGCGTGCGGAACCTTGAGCGTGAGATCGCCAAGGTAGCGCGGAAATCGCTGACCAAGATCATCAAGAATGAGGCGGAAGAAGTCATTGTTACGCCTGACAATCTGGATGAATTCCTGGGCGTGCCGAAATTCCGTTATGGTCTGGCCGAACAAGATGATCAGGTCGGTGTGGTCACCGGTCTGGCGTGGACATCCGTAGGTGGCGACCTGCTGCATATCGAGGCGCTGAAACTGCCGGGTAAGGGTCGGATGAAGACCACGGGTAAGCTGGGCGATGTGATGAAAGAATCCATTGACGCGGCTTCGTCCTATGTGCGGTCAATCTCGCCCCAGATCGGGGTGAAGCCGCCGAAATTCGACACGTTGGATATTCACGTCCACGTGCCGGATGGTGCCACGCCCAAGGATGGCCCAAGCGCCGGTTTGGCGATGGTGACCTCGATCGTGTCTGTGCTGACCGGTATTCCGGTGCGCAAGGATATCGCGATGACGGGTGAGGTTTCACTGCGTGGTAACGCGATGCCGATTGGTGGTTTGAAAGAAAAGCTGCTGGCGGCTCTGCGCGGTGGTATCAAGACCGTTCTGATCCCGGAAGAAAACGAAAAGGATCTGGCGGAAATTCCGGACAACGTGAAAGAAGGGTTGGAAATCATCCCGGTTACACATGTCTCGGAAGTTCTGAAACACGCGCTGATCCGCGAGCCTGAGCCTGTCGAATGGGATGAAGCCGCAGAAGAGGCCGCCGCAGCAGCGGCCAAAGCGGCCGAAGGTGCCAGCCCATCGGCAACAGCGCATTGAGCAAATCAAAGGCGGGGGAGACCCCGCCTTTTTTACAAACCAATGATGGGTTTTTTCGGGTCCAGAATCTCTTCTTCGTCGATGTATTCCTGGAACTTTTCCTGGGGCAGGGCAGAACGTACTGCCAACCCAAAGATCACAGCAGAAAACAACACGCACAGCGCAATATCCCACCCAAACGGGATTTGCTGCAGCGCGCCATCCCCGAACTGTCCGAGATATGAGATCAGGCCGACACCCACCAGATAAGGGAGCAGCCATAGCGCTTCGGTCACGTCCATCTCATCCAACCTGTTGCGGAACCGTACCAGCAGCAGGGCCATCCCGATGGCAAGGGCGACACCCAGACGCCAGACCGTGTCCCAACCGCTCCAATAAACCACAAGGGTTGCGATGGCGAAGGCCGAGACCGCAACCAGTTTCACGGCGGGGATGCGGATGGATCTGGGGCGATCCGGCATCAGATGGCGCAGGCACACGACGGCGATAGGGCCGACCGCAAAAGACAGCACGATGGCGGCGCCGTTCAAGGCGATGACAGTGGTAAAGGGAACCGTCAGCAGGAACAGGGTACCGATCAGGAAATTCAGTGCCAGTGCCCAAAGGGGCACTCCGAACGACGACAGCATCATCAGGCGTGACGGTAAAAATCCGTTTTTTGCCAAAGCCATAGCGATCCGCGCATTTGATCCGGTTGAGACAAGGCCATTGCCGAACGGACCGATGACCGACCCGATGTTCAGTACGCTCAGGAACCAGACAAACCCGACCGATATGATGACGCCGTCCAACGGGCCCTGACCGCCGAAACTCAAGCTGGCCCAACCGTTGCTCAGCATTTTCGAGTCGAGTGCACCGATAAAGGCGATTTGCAAGCCCACATAGATCAACGCGCAAAGCACGATGGACAGAATCAGTGCGGCAGGGATGGCGAATTTGGGGTTTCGAACCTCACCGGCCATATCAACCACATGACGAAAGCCGATGAAGGAGAAGATAACGCCTCCGGTCGAGACAGCAGCCATGATGCCTTGCAGCCCATAGGGTGCGAATCCATCTGGTTGAGTGAAGTTCTGAGTGTCGAACCGATTGCCGATCAACAAGGCGGCCAATACGATTGGAATTGCGATCTTGGCCCATGTCAGCGTCGCGTTCACCTGAGTGAAGAACTTGACGCCTAACGCGTTAACCGCGACGAACAGCAGCATGAAGAACAGCGCCACGGTGATTCCCGCGCCAGACAGGTCACCTGTGTCTGCTGTGTGGAGCCAAGGGGCGTAGGGGGCCAGGTACTTCAGCATCGCCTCGACCTCGATCGGGGCGGTGGTGTTATAGCCGATCCAGGCGGTCCAACCCATCGTCATCGAGACGATATTGCCATGTGAAAACTGCGGCACCCGCGCGATGCCCCCTGGGATCGGCAGCATGGCCGATATTTCGGCGAAGGTGATTGCCAGAATGAACATGGCCGCGGCGCCAATGATCCATGAAAAGATGGCAGCAGGCCCTGCATGTTGCACCGCCAGCAGCGGACCAAATAGCCACCCAGAGCCAATGATTCCACCAACCGAGATGAAGGTTAGCCCAACGAGGCCGATGTCCCGCTTCAATCTGGCCACGATCCTACTCCATCCCAAGGCGCCACAAAATTATGCGGCCGTCCAAAACAGGATACGCAGCCCAGGAGAAATCTGGCAAGTATCCGTCAAGACAAGGAAATTTGGATGGTGCCTACCAATGAGAGGAATGGTGGGTGATAAGAGATTTGAACTCCTGACATCTTCGATGTGAACGAAGCGCTCTACCACTGAGCTAATCACCCATAAGCGCGCCTAATACAGAGTGTTCCGCAGGCTTGCAAGGGTACCCAAAGGGTAAAATTTCTATGCTGCGGACACAAAAAAACAGGCAGCATAAACCTGCTGCCTGTTGATTTCGCATACAGCCTTACAGGATGAAGTCGTTCGCTGTCAGGTCGTGTAGACCAGATAGCTTGATGACCATCTCAGGATCACTGTCATTGTCTGTGTCAACGTAAACCAGGGTCTGGTCGAATGCCGTGCCAGCGTTGTCCTGCTTGACGAAATAGATCTCACCTTCGTCGGACGATCCGATTGGGGTCGTGCCGTTGAAGACGAAAGCGTCATCGCCAACAAGAACCGTGCTGGCGTCGATACCGCTCAGATCGATCTTGTCTTCGCCTTGGGTGAAATCCGTGATCTTGTCGGCCAGAGACCCTTTGGTACCGCTGTCGGTGATATCATTAAAAACAAACGTATCCGTTCCGATACCGCCGGTCATCGTATCCACGCCGGCGCCGCCGATGATCGTGTCGATCCCTTTGCCACCGAAGATCGCATCATTGCCTAGACCACCGTCAATGATATCAGAGCCGTTGCCACCACGCAGTGTATCCCAACCATTGCCACCGGAAATCGTATCTTTGCCAACGCCACCCTGAAGCAGATCCGCGCCTTTCTGGCCGTCAAGCGTGTCGTTTCCATCGTTACCAATAAAGGTGTTTGCCAGATCATCGCCAGTAAGCTGATCGTCCTGCGCAGTTCCTACGGCGTTTTCGACCAAGGTGATCGTATCCATGCCGTATCCGGTATCCTGAGCGGTCGTAACCGACAGATCCACGGTCGCAGCAGATGAGCCGTTGAACGAGAGGGTATCAATCCCAAGGCCACCTGTGATGGTGTCGTTGCCATCGCTGTCTTTGATGATGAAATTGTCCAAACCGTTGCCGCCGGTCAGGGTGTCGTTGCCTTGACCACCGATCAAGAAATCGTTTCCTTGGCCGCCTTTAATGGTGTCGTTGCCATTTCCGCCTGCAATCAGGTCATTGCCACCATTACCGACCATGAGGTTTGCAACGTCGTTGCCATAAAGGAAGTCTCCGGCGTGGCCACCAGCAGCGTTTTCAATGACAACACCATTGGCGATCGTGAAGCCACCGCTGACCCCGGCCGCGTGCGACGGCGTTCCCCCAGCATCGTGGCCTTCCAGATCAGCTGCCTTCAGGCTGATCCTCACGCTTTTCCAAAGGCCACTGGCTGAAATTGTATCAGTTCCACCCGTATCCCAGATCGCTTCCCAATAGGTGCCGGGAGCATTGGACCCTTTCAAAGAATAGACGTTGTTGCCCGTATTGTTTGACGTGGTTCCATAAATCGCTTGAAGAGCGGCGATGTCCAGTGCCATGGGCGAGGCTACGCCGCCGTAGTTGAACGAAGGCAGTGGCACAACCTGCGGGTAGCCAGAATTATAGGACATGATCGTGTAGACGGCTTGGTTCTGACCATCGGTTCCATAGTCATCGAACGCCTGTGTCACACCATCGAAGACGGTTGATTGTCCACCATTGTCATGCGGATGTGCAAGGCCGAGGCCATGCATGATCTCATGCACAATGGTTGCAAATCCTTCGCCGCCCTTTGCCAGCGCGGATTGGCTGAACAGAGGAGTATCGTATGCGAACCAGCCAAACAGGGTGTTGATACCAAACCCTTGCAGAATGGGATCGCTTCCGGGCACTTGGTGTGCGCCGAGGCCGCCATCAAGGGATTGGGTTGTAACTAGACCCCACGAGATGTTTTCGTAATAAGGCGTCCCCTGAGGCGATAGGAAATTGACCTCGACAAAATCAATCGGGATGTATTGTTCGATCACGGCCAGGGCTTGGCGGAACGCCTGTTTTTCATGGGGGAGAAAATCTACGAAGCCCTGAACCGACGAGTCCCCGAATGAATAGGTAATCGTGCCAGCCGGTCCTCCGTTATTTGTGCCAAGGTTCCAAGAGGTCCCCCAAATCAATCCGTCAACATATTCATGACCGGTTGGGCTGGCGCCCGGGTAATTCTGATTTGCAACTGACATTCCGCTATTTCCATCATTAACAACGCAACCGATAGGTCATCACAAATCATGACTTTTGATTGCGTTAAGCTTCCTTCCGATCTCGTAAGCCGAGATTTTGTTATCCGCTGGGATACTTCACTTCGAGACTTGCCTGCGCAAGTTTGCCGACACGTATTTTTGATTTTGTGGGGGCAGTGTCGCCTCTTGCACACGCAATGTGGCTGAATAATGGCGGGGGTTTCAAGCCGCCCAAAAGGTCGTTTTGCTAGATACAGATATATCGAGGATTATGTTCGGGTTTTTCAGAAAGCATACAACTTATGAGTGTGTTTCTTTGGAATCGTTTGAAAGAAAAATCCTTGGATATTTCGGCATTTACAAATTTAAGAATCATTTTAGTTAAAGTGTGTTTGGGGTCTTGCGGTAGCTTCGGAAAGGTCTGGTTCCGAAGAAGGTGCGTCGCGAAGCCCGGAAACAATTTCTGCCTTCTTTAAAAAAACTTCAAAACCCCGCTTGACGATGCCGGGGCGTGGCCATAATACACCCCAACGTTCAGCATCGAACGGGCAGCGGGCGGTTGTAGCTCAGTTGGTTAGAGTACCGGCCTGTCACGCCGGGGGTCGCGGGTTCGAGCCCCGTCAACCGCGCCATCGCTGCCAGCCTTTGATCCGGGTTAATGGATCGCACATAGACCCTAAATGCGCGGTTGTAGCTCAGTTGGTTAGAGTACCGGCCTGTCACGCCGGGGGTCGCGGGTTCGAGCCCCGTCAACCGCGCCATTTTCCTGAAATACCGAATATTCAATCAACCCCTTCCGGGGCACGCATCGGATCGGGGTCATACTGTCAGGAGATGTCGGCAATAATCCGATTGTTCACACTTTGTTCTAACTTTTCTATTGGAGACTCGGAGCCGCTCGCCTATTTCTAGGACACTTGTGTGTTGGGGGCCAAAATGGCTGAGCTGAAAAATATCGAGGTGCGCGGCGCGCGCGAGCATAACCTCAAGGGCATTGACGTGGATATTCCGCGCGATCAGCTGGTGGTGATCACCGGGTTGTCGGGTTCTGGCAAGTCGTCTTTGGCCTTTGATACGATTTATGCCGAAGGTCAGCGTCGCTATGTCGAAAGCCTGTCGGCTTATGCGCGCCAGTTCCTTGATATGATGGAAAAGCCCGATGTGGATCATATCAGCGGCCTTTCCCCGGCAATTTCGATCGAACAGAAGACCACGTCGAAAAATCCGCGTTCGACCGTTGGGACGGTGACCGAGATTTACGACTATATGCGTCTGTTATTTGCGCGCGCGGGGACACCCTATAGTCCGGCTACTGGGCAGCCCATCGAGGCACAGCAGGTGCAGGACATGGTCGACCGCATCATGACGATGGAGGAGGGCACGCGCGGCTATCTGCTGGCCCCCATTGTGCGGGACCGGAAGGGGGAGTACAAAAAGGAATTCCTCGAACTGCGCAAACAGGGTTTTCAGCGTGTGAAAGTTGATGGCGAGTTCTATGAGCTCGATGAGCCGCCCACGCTGGACAAGAAGTTCCGCCACGATATCGATGTCGTGGTCGACCGACTGGTTGTGCGCGAGGGGATGGAAACGCGTCTGGCCGACAGCCTGCGGACCGCTCTGGATCTGGCAGACGGGATCGCGGTTCTGGAAACCGCGCCGCGCGAAGGTGATCCTGAGCGGATTACCTTCAGTGAAAATTTTGCCTGCCCGGTCAGCGGCTTCACGATCCCCGAGATTGAACCGCGCCTGTTCTCATTCAATGCGCCTTTTGGTGCCTGCCCGGATTGTGACGGCCTGGGGGTCGAACTGTTTTTTGACGAACGTCTTGTGGTGCCGGATCAGACGCTGAAGCTTTACGACGGGGCACTGGCCCCGTGGCGCAAAGGCAAGTCACCCTATTTCCTGCAGACGATCGAGGCGATTGCCCGCCATTACGAATTCGACAAGAACACCCCATGGAAAGATTTGCCCACAAAGGTACAACAGGTGTTTCTGCGCGGGTCTGGCGATGAGGAAATCCAGTTCCGTTATGACGAAGGCGGTCGGGTGTATCAGGTCACTCGCAGTTTCGAGGGCGTGATTCCCAATATGGAGCGCCGTTATCGCGAGACCGACAGCGCCTGGATTCGGGAAGAGTTCGAACGCTACCAGAACAACCGGCCGTGCGGCGCATGCCACGGCTATCGTCTGCGCCCCGAGGCTTTGGCCGTCAAGATCGCAGGTCTGCATGTGGGGCAGGTTGTTCAGATGTCGATCAAAGAGGCTCTGGCTTGGGTCGAGGATGCTCCGAACCATCTCAGCGTTCAGAAGAACGAAATCGCGCGGGCGATTCTGAAAGAGATTCGCGAGCGGTTGGGTTTCTTGAATAACGTGGGTTTGGAATACCTTACGTTGTCCCGTTCAAGTGGAACACTGTCCGGGGGCGAAAGCCAGCGGATTCGTCTGGCCAGCCAGATCGGTTCCGGCCTGACCGGCGTTCTGTACGTGCTGGACGAGCCCTCAATCGGGCTGCACCAGCGGGACAACGACCGCCTTCTGGGCACGCTCAAGAACCTGCGCGATCAGGGCAACACGGTGATCGTCGTCGAACATGACGAAGAGGCAATCCGTGAGGCCGACTATGTGTTTGATATAGGACCTGGAGCCGGTGTTCATGGCGGACAGGTGGTCAGTAAGGGAACACCTGAACAGATCGCTTCAGATGCAGCCTCTATGACCGGTCAGTATTTGGCAGGCACACGGGAAATTGCCGTTCCAACAGAACGGCGCAAGGGGAATAAGAAAAAGGTCTCGGTGGTTAAGGCAACGGGCAACAACCTGAAGAACGTCACCGCCGATTTCCCGCTGGGTAAGTTTGTCTGCGTGACCGGAGTGTCGGGCGGTGGCAAATCGACATTGACGATTGAGACGTTGTTCAAAACCGCTTCGATGCGTCTGAACGGTGCGCGCCAAACTCCGGCACCCTGTGAGACGATCAAGGGACTGGAACATCTGGATAAAGTCATCGACATCGACCAGCGGCCTATCGGGCGGACTCCGCGTTCGAATCCAGCAACTTACACTGGGGCCTTCACTCCGATCCGTGATTGGTTCGCCGGTTTACCCGAAGCCAAGGCGCGTGGTTACAAGCCGGGTCGGTTCAGCTTTAACGTCAAGGGCGGCCGGTGCGAGGCCTGTCAAGGTGACGGCGTCATTAAGATCGAGATGCACTTTCTGCCCGATGTTTACGTCACCTGCGAAACCTGCAAGGGCGCGCGCTACAACCGCGAAACGCTCGAGATCAAGTTCAAGGGTAAGTCCATCGCCGATGTTCTTGATATGACAGTGGAAGATGCGCAGGAGTTCTTTAAGGCCGTGCCCTCGATCCGCGACAAGATGGATGCGCTGGCACGGGTCGGGCTTGGCTATATCAAGGTCGGTCAGCAGGCGACTACGCTGTCTGGTGGTGAGGCGCAGCGGGTGAAGCTGTCAAAGGAGTTGTCCAAGCGTTCAACCGGGCGGACTTTGTATATCCTGGACGAGCCAACCACCGGTCTTCATTTCGAAGACGTCCGTAAGCTGTTGGAAGTGCTGCATGAACTGGTCGATCAAGGCAATACGGTTGTGGTGATCGAACACAACCTGGACGTTGTGAAAACCGCCGACCACATCATTGATATCGGCCCCGAAGGTGGCGATGGTGGTGGTGAGATCGTCGCGACCGGCACGCCCGAGGATGTGGCTGCAGTGGAACGCAGCCATACGGGGCGGTATCTGAAGCAGATGCTTGAGGGCGCGCGTGTTGCTGCGGAATAGGGGGCTGATCCTCAGTTGAGGATGTCAGCCACCGCACCGATCAGGTTCAGCACTTTTCGTGTATCAGGATCGACGCGATAGACATAGTCACCTGCGCGGATGTAGCTGCCACGGTTCAGCCCATAGCGATACGGGTCGTTGATCCAGCGATAGTCGCGGTTGATGTAGTCGCCCGTGCGATAGAGGTTCTTAACCTGACCCGGCGGCATACACGGAACGGCTTTCTTGGCCAGTCCAGGAGGGCAATGCCCGGCTTTCCCTTTGCCGTTCCCGGCGTCGGCAAGCCCAGCGCCGAGCGCGAGCGCGAGGATTGACGTGGAAATAGTTAAGACTCGCGACATCTAACTTCCCTCTGCAAACATGCCGTAGTTAAAGACAAATGGCCGTTGGTTCCTGTATGGTCAACCCCGTGGGCAAGAAGCCGCCCACGCAGCGCGCCTAACTACGACCGCGCTTTTCGAACCGCGGCAGCATGGCAGAGAAGTCCATGCCCAATCCGCCCTCAGACTCAACGAACTGTTCATAAAGCGCGGTTGCGGCCTGACCCATCGGCGTATCGGCATCCGAGCTTTCGGCGGCCTGTTGGCTTAGACGCAGGTCTTTCAGCATCAATTCAGCGGCGAAACCGGGTTGGTAATTGTTGTCTGCCGGGCTTTCCGGCCCCACGCCGGGCGCGGGACAATAGGCGTTCATGGTCCAGCTATAGCCCGAGGATGTGCTGACCACATCAAACATCTTTTGCCTGTCCAGGCCCAGTTTATCTGCCAGGGCAAAAGCTTCGCACGTGGCAATCATGGTGACACCGAGGATCATGTTATTGCAGATCTTGGCAGCCTGACCGGCGCCGGATTCACCGCAATGAACGGCTTTTTGACCCATGATATCGAACAGCGGCGCGGCTTTCGCAAATGCGGCATCGCTGCCACCTGCCATGAAAGTCAAAGTGCCAGCCGCTGCGCCGCCGATACCACCCGAAACAGGGGCATCTACCGCCAGAATTCCAGCCTGTTTTGCCTGATCCGCGACGGCGCGGGCGCTGTCGACATCGACGGTTGAACAATCGATCCACACAGACCCGGATTGCATTGCAGGGATGATCTCATCTCCGACAGCGCGCAAGATTTTTCCGTTTGGCAGCATGGTGATGACGATATCGGCGTTTGCGGCAGCTTCGGCACCCGAACCGGTCATGGCAACACCAGAGACGCTGACCTCGGCCATGTCAAAACCAGTCACCTCATGCCCGGCTTTTGCCAGATTGGCGGCCATTGGATTGCCCATGTTGCCCAGACCGATAAACCCGATTTTCATCTCTCAAACCTCCTCAAATGTCAGCATGTCTTTGCCCAGTGGCTGCAGCATTTTCGACACCGCCACCGCTGGTACGGATTGGTCGGCAAACCGCCATTGTGGATTACGGTCCTTGTCGATGATCTGGGCGCGAATTCCTTCCAGAAAGTCGCCATGCTCCATCGCGCGGAACGTATAGCGGTATTCCAGTTCCAACGCCTTGCGCAGCGTCAGGCTGGGCCCCCGTAGGCGATGCAACGCTTCGATCGTACAAGCCATCGACAGCGGCGAATTGCGGCCCATCAGCGTCAGCGCGTCCGCAGCCATTGCGTCGTTGGAATGGGTCAATGCGTTTAGGACATCGCCCAGGCTTTCCCCGGCGAATAGGGCTTCGATAACGGAGTGCTGTTGTTCCAACGTGCTTTCGGGCGGCGGCGTGGAATGTTTTGCAATCAGTTCGGCATCACCCGAAGCCTCGAGCATCTCGATTAAGGCTGACCAATCCGATATCGGGATGAAGTGGTCGGCAAAACCGGCAAAGACGGCGTCTCCGGGGCCCATGCGATGACCGGTTGTGCCTAGGTATTCGCCTAGACGACCGGGGGCCAGCGCCAGCATCAATGTGCTGCCCACATCCGGCAAAAGCCCAATCGAACATTCCGGCAGAGCAATCTTCGAGCTTTCCCCAACGATCCGGTGGCTGCCATGGCATCCAATGCCCACGCCACCGCCCATGGTGAAACCCTGAAGAAAGCTGATGACCGGTTTGGGGTATTCGAAGATCAGCGCATTCAGCCGGTATTCATCGCGCCAGAAGGTACGTCCAAAATCGAAATCCCCCTTGCTGCCTGACGCGTAAAGGTCGGCGATATCGCCGCCCGCACAAAAGGCCTTGTCGCCTTCGGCGTCCATGACGACCAGATCCACGGCATCATCTTCGCGCCAGTTGCGCAGGGCCGTGTCGATGGCCATGCACATATCATAGGTCATCGCGTTCAGGGCCTTTGGTCGGGTCAGGGTGATGCGCCCGGCGCGACCAGTGATGCGGATGTCGATGTCTGGCATGAGTTCCTCAGTGTTCGGCAAGCATTTGACGGGCGACGATGACCCGCATGATTTCATTGGTGCCTTCCAGAATCTGGTGAACCCGCAGATCACGCACCAGTTTTTCGATGCCATAATCGGCCAGATAACCATAGCCACCGTGCAATTGCAGGCATTGGTCGACAACTTTCGATCCAGTCTCGGTCACAAATTTCTTGGCCATGGCGCAAAACTTGGTGGCATCGGGCGTGCCCTGATCCAGCTTCCAGGCGGCCTGCCGCAGGAAGGTACGTGCGGCTTGCAGTTCGATCTCCATATCCGCCAGCCGGAATTGTAGCGCCTGAAACTGGTCGATCGATTGGCCGAATGCCTTGCGTTCAGACATGTATTGCAAGGTCATGTTGAGCCCGGACTGGGCAGCCCCCAGGGAACAAGAGGCGATATTGAGCCGCCCGCCATCCAGACCTTTCATCGCATATTTAAACCCATCCCCTTCGGTGCCCACCAGATTTCCGGCCGGGATGTGGCAGTCATCGAATTGCACCTGCGCTGTCGGCTGGCTTTTCCAACCCATCTTTTGTTCCAGCGCGCCAAAGCTGAGGCCCGGCGTGCCGTCCTCGACATAAACCGTTGAAATGCCCTTTGGCCCATCCTGGCCGGTGCGCACCATGCAGACATAGGCATCAGAGTAACCACCACCCGAGATAAAGGCCTTGGTGCCGTTCAGCGTATAGCCCTCATTCGTGCGATCCGCGCGGGTTTTCAGTGCAGCTGCGTCCGAGCCTGATCCGGGTTCCGTCAGGCAATAGCTGAGGATGGTATTGAGGCTTAGCACATCCGGCATGATGCGGGATTTCAGATCGTCGCTTCCGAAACTGTCCAACATTTTGGCGCACATGTTGTGGATCGACAGAAAGGCCGCGACGGAAGGGCAAGCCATTGACAGCGCTTCGAACACCAATGTCGCGTCCAGACGGGTAAGGCCGGACCCGCCGCCGTCTTCCGAGACATAAAGCCCGCCGAACCCCAACTCGCCGATTTGCGGCCAAAGGTCTTTGGGTATGGTTCCGTCAGCCTCCCACTGGCGTGCGTTCGGGGCGATCTTGTCCTGCCCGAAATCATACGCCATGTCGAAGATTGCGGTTTGCTCTTCTGTCAGTGCGAAATCCAAGGCTTGCCTCCCACGCTGCCGAATGAATTGAACGACTGTTTATTTCCGAATTCTTACAGAAATTTTGCACGGCCAGCAATCGGCAGCGGCATTAAAGATCGTGATGAAATTCTTCGATCAGGTGCTGCACGACGGCTTTGCCGGGATCATCGCCGCGTGCTGCAGCTTCGGCATGGACGCGGCGCTGTCGGGTGGCCGACGTGCCGGTCTGTGCGATTTGCTGCAGGCGCGCCAGCTCGGTCATGGTGCCTAGTGCCTCGGCGTCTTCAGCCAGCATTCCCATCAGTTCACCCATCAACTCGGGCATGGGTTTTATTGAACGGTCGCCAAAGTCGATCAGACCTTCGCCCACGCCGTAGCGCTGCGCGCGCCAACGGTTTTCGCTGATCAGGAACTGATCGTAATGCCGCCAGCGCAGATTGCGGTCCTTCAGGCGGCACAGCATGCGGGTCAACGCCTGGACCAGGGCCGCCAACGATAGTGTGTGCTCTAACCGTGGCTGCACATCCATGATGCGCGTTTCCAGCGTGGGAAATCGGTGTGACGGGCGCAGATCCCACCAGATTTTTGTCGTGTCTTCGATCACGCCAAGTTCGACCAGAATACCGGTAGTGCGTTCATAATCCGACCAGCTGGCCAAAACCGGCGGCAAACCCGTGCGCGGCAGGTTGTCAAAAACGGTCAGGCGATAAGATGACAGGCCAGTGTCCTCTCCATTCCAGTAGGGGGACGACGTCGACAGGGCCAACAGATGCGGCAGGAAGTAGGACAGCTGAGGCATCAGGTCAGCGCGCATGGCAGGGTCTTCGACACCTACATGAACGTGCATCCCGCAGATCAACATGCGCCGGGCCACGCCACCAAGGGCATGTTGCAGCGCGTCATAGCGATCCTTGCGGGTGTGGTGCTGTTTCTTCCAGTCGGCAAACGGGTGGCAGGACACGGCAATTGGCGCGAGGTTGTATTCTGCAGCCCGACTCGCAACGCATGAACGTAGGCGTTTCAAGTCTTCTCGGGCTGATTTGACTGTTGAATGTGGCCGGGTGCCGACTTCGATCTGGCATTGCAGGAATTCGGGGCTGACCTGTCCTTCGAAATCCGCTTGGCAAGCCTCCATCAGGGCAGTGGGTGCTTGCGCAAGTTGCAGGCTGTCGCGATCGACCAGCAGATACTCTTCTTCTATGCCCAGCGTGAATTCCTGCTGCATGGCGACCCTCGTACTACTAATCCGACCAGTGAATACGGAAATTTCTGTTTTGCCAAGCGTTTGGGGTGGCTCATCTTGCACAAGCCCGGCCCGCACGGGTATGGAACACGCGAACCGCAAATTGGAGCCGTCCGTGAAACCCAGAAAATTCCCACAGATCAATGCAGCCCTTGATGAGTTGGGGGTGAAGCTCGTCGATAAGGTCACAGAACTGGACGAGCGTGCGCGGCTTGAGGCGTTTGAAAGGGCAGGCGGATTGACCCGCCCGGCCTATGCCTTGTCGCCGGGGATGGAGGGATTTGATATCACCGAGCTGGTTGCAGAATATGGTCAGCACGCTGCCGCACTGGAGGCGTTGAAAGACCCTGCGCGCAATCAAACCGGCTATCGCCAGGGCAATGGATATTACGACAGCCCGGATGCTGACGCCTTGTACCTGATGGTCCGGCGGTTCGCACCCAAACGCGTGATTGAGGTCGGCTGCGGCAATTCAACCCGCGTCACCCGGCAGGCCGTCATCGACGGCGGTTTTGATACGCAGATCATTGCGATTGATCCGTATCCACGGGCGGATATCGCGCATGTCGTCGATCACTTTGAACAGAAGCGGCTGGAAGAGGTCGATCCGGCGCTGTTCGATCAGCTTGAAGCAGGTGACGTTCTGTTCATCGATTCCAGCCACGTCGTACGGATGAGCAACGACGTGGCACATCTGTTCTGCCGCATCATTCCCGCGCTAAAGCCGGGTGTGGTGATTCACGTACATGATGTTTTTCTGCCCTTCGAGTACCCCAAGCGGTTCTTCTATGATTGCCCCGGATGGGGAGAGCAGTACATCCTACATGCTTTGTTGCAATCTGGCGCGTATTCATTGCTTTGGCCGGGGTACTTCCTGCAACAGGATCGTCCTGATGCGGTTGAAGCATTGCCGTTTCTCAAAGACGGGCGCGCGCAGAGTATCTGGGTTCAAATCAAAGAAAAGTGATCCGGGCTGGCTGAACCTCCGTAACTCTTTTCATAACAAGCTGGAGAGGAGATAACAGCCATGTTTCGCCGCACATTCATGGGCGCCGCCGCCGCACTTGCACTTGCACTGCCCGTCAAGGCACAAGCTGCCGACATCGTGGACACCGCCGTTTCGGCCGGATCGTTCAACACTCTGGTCGCCGCTGTGCAGGCCGCAGGTCTGGTTGACACGTTAAAAGGTGATGGACCGTTCACCGTTTTTGCACCCACAGACGAAGCTTTTGCCGCGTTGCCTGAAGGCACGGTTGAAACGCTGCTATTGCCGGAAAATAAGGATCAACTGGTCGAGATCTTGACCTATCACGTGGTCCCGGCCAAGGTGATGTCAGGTGATATTGCCGGCAAACGCGCCAAGGTTCGCACGGTGCAGGGCGACCAGCTGAGCGTGAACGCCAAAAAAGGCGTCAAGGTCAATGATGCCAAAGTTGTGCAGGCCGACATTGAAGCCAGCAATGGCGTGATCCATGTAATCGATGCGGTGATCCTGCCGGAATAACGACCCCCGCTAAGTAGAAAGCCCCGGTCCTGGTGGCCGGGGCTTTTTTGTCAAACCAGTCTGACCTGAGTTCCAACCTGGACCAGAGGATACAGTTCCTCAACGTGCTGGTTGTAAAGGCCGATACACCCTGACGAGCTTTGGCGGCCAATCTTGCGCGTGTCATGGGTGCCATGCACCAGATAAGCGGGCCAGCCCAGATACATGGCGCGAGTCCCCAACGGGTTGCCGGGATCGCCACCTTCCATGCGTACGGGCAGGGATGGATCACGTTCACGCATAGACGCGGTTGGAGTCCAGCTTGGATTTTCAGTCTTGCGCTTGACCTCGGTATAGCCGCGCTTGGTAAGCTCTTCGCTCATCGGAACTGAGCTGGGGTACAGCTTATACGTTCCGTCCGGTCCCCAGTAATGCACTGCTCGGCTAGTGATATCGGCCAGCAGGCAGCCGACGCCCAGCTCATCGAAGTGATCCTGCCAGTTCTGCTGTGAGAACGATGATACATTGCGGCGTACTGGCAATTGCGTGCTGATGGCCTCTTCATCCACCGGGAAGGCATCAGAGCTTTGAGCGCGCACCAAGGCGGGCGTCGCCAAAAGAGAAGCTGCGCCCAACAGGGCAGAGCGGCGGGTCATGTACGGATTTGACAAAGCGGCCTCCGGTATTCGTACTGCTCGAAACTAGGAAATTGGCAACAAACTATTGTCGCTTTAGTTGCTTTTCCAGTGCCAGAGCTGTGAATTTATCGTGAAGCCGGGATTTTCTTATCCACTGTGGCAATACTTCGCCAAAAAATACCGGCCCGATGGGGGCCGGTATTGGTGATAGGCGTTTTTGCGGATGCAGATCAGTCCATCGCTTTGAAGTTGAACTCGCCACCTTCTTTGATGCCCGACGGCCAGCGCGAGGTCACGGTTTTGGTGCGGGTGTAGAACTTGAAGCTGTCTGGGCCGTGCTGGTTCAGGTCACCAAACATGGACTTTTTCCAACCACCAAAGGTGTGATAGGCCAGCGGAACCGGGATCGGAACGTTGACGCCGACCATGCCGATGTTGACACGGCTCGCAAAGTCACGCGCGGTATCGCCATCGCGGGTGTAGATCGCGGTACCATTGCCATATTCATGGTCCATCGCCAACTTCAGCGCTTCTTCATACGAACCTGCGCGAACGGTGGACAGAACTGGGCCAAAGATTTCTTGGGTGTATATGTCCATGTCGGGTGTGACATGGTCGAAGAGGTGCGGGCCAACAAAGAAGCCGTCTTCATATCCCTGCAAGCTGAAATCGCGGTTGTCGACGACCAGCTTTGCACCTTGTTCAACACCCGAGTTAATCAGGCCAAGAATACGCTCTTTGGCAGCACCGGTTACAACCGGTCCCATATCAACATCGTCCCCGGCGGTGTAGGGGCCAACCTTCAGTTTCTCGACACGCGGAATCAGTTTCTCGATCAACGCGTCGGCGGTCTCTTCGCCTACGGGTACAGCAACCGAAATTGCCATGCAGCGTTCGCCAGCTGCTCCGAAACCAGCTCCGACCAGAGCGTCGGCGGCTTGATCCAGATCGGCATCCGGCATGATGATCATATGGTTCTTCGCACCGCCAAAGCATTGTGCACGCTTCCCGTTTGCGGTTGCGCGGGAATAGATATATTGCGCGATCGGTGTTGAACCGACAAAGCTGACGCCTTGAATGATTTCGCTGTCAAGCAGAGTGTCGACCGCTTCCTTATCGCCGTTCACGACTTGGAATACGCCCTTGGGAAGGCCAGCTTCGACGAACAGTTCTGCCAGCATCAGCGGCACGGAAGGATCGCGCTCGGACGGTTTCAGTACCACCGCGTTGCCGCAGGCCAAAGCCGGGCCGACATGCCACAGAGGCATCATGGCTGGGAAGTTGAACGGCATGATCGAGGCGACAACACCTAGAGGCTGGCGCATCGAATACATGTCAATGCCGGGACCTGCGCTGTCGGTAAACTCACCCTTCAGCATCTGCGGTGCGCCGATGCAGTACTCGATCACTTCCAGGCCACGCTGAATGTCACCCTTGGCATCGGGGATGGTTTTGCCGTGCTCGCGGCTCAGCGCTTCGGCAAGTTTGTCCATGTCGCGGTTCATCAAGCCAACCATTGCCATCATCACGCGAGCACGTTTCTGGGGGTTCGTTGCTCCCCATTTAGGCTGAGCAGCAGCGGCATCGGCAATCGCAGCTTCGGTTTCGGTAACGCTGGCCATCGGGCAATGGGCCTGAACCTCGCCGGTGGCGGGGTTGAACACGTCGGCGAAACGGCCAGATGTACCTTCTACATTCTCGCCGTTGATATAGTGGGTCAGGTTCTGCATGACAAATTCCTTCCGGGTAGATCTGTCGGCAAAATAGACTTGCAAAAATTTGGTGAACAGAGGCAATGTTTCAAAATTGCTTTGCAAAAATGCAAAAGGGAAAATATGAATCCGAACTGGGATGATATGCGGGTTTTCCTGGCCGTCGCGCGCGAGGAAAGCCTGTCATCGGCGGGCCGTATCCTCAAGATTGATCCTGCAACTGTAGGGCGGCGCATTGCGCGGCTTGAGACAACATTGGATGCGCTGTTGTTTACGAAGTCGCAACAGGGATACATCCTGACCGCCGCAGGTGAACGCCTGTTGGACCACGGTTTGCAGGCCGAAGAGGCGATGCGCGCGGCGGCTGGTGTGGTCACTGGCTCGACCAAATCCCTTAGTGGGCAGATACGGATTGGTGCGCCCGATGGCAGCGCCAATTACCTGTTGCCACAGGTTTGTGCGAAAATCAGTGATGCCAACCCTGATCTGGACATCCAGATCCTGGCGCTGCCAAGGATCATCAACCTATCCCGGCGCGAGGCCGACATGGCCGTAACTGTCAGCGCGCCCACAGCAGGAAGGTTGTTGGTCAAGAAGATCAGCGATTATAAGCTGCATATGGTGGCCACGCAGGATTATCTGGATCGCCATGCGCCTATTGGTTCAGTCAACGATCTTAAGGGGCACCGCCTGATTGGTTACATCCCGGATATGATCTTTGACCGAGAGCTGGACTATCTCAACGATATTGGCGTTGACCGTGTCGCACTTGCATCGAATTCGGTCTCGGTTCAATTGCGACAGGTTTCGTTGGGTACCGGTGTTTGTGTTGCCCATGACTTTACTTTGCCGTTCCATCCAAACCTGCGGAAAATCTTGACGGATCAAGTGGGTTTGACGCGAAGCTTCTATCTTGTCCGGCATCAGGGCGATCAGCGCAACGAACGGTTAAACCGCTTTGCCGAGGCTTTAACGCAAGGCATCCGTGACGAAGTTGCGCGGCTTGAAGCCGATGCCAACGCTTGACAGGTCGACACAATCGCGCAACGCTTTGGATAAATTCATTATTCCGGAGGTGCTTTCATGCTCGTTCAGGGCATTCTAAAATCCAAGGCGACAGACAGCGTCGTGACGGTCGAGCCTTCGATGACTGTGTCGGAGGCTGCGAAAATCCTTGCTGAAAAGCGCATTGGTACCGTCATCGTTTCCGAAGATGGTGGTCAGACGGCAACCGGCATTCTGTCTGAACGCGATATCGTTCGTGAATTGGCTGCCAGTGGCAGCGGATGTTTGACGCAGCCGGTCAGCTCTTACATGACAAAGGATCTGATCACCACCACACGACAGGCCACCGTGCAAGACATCATGGCCCGCATGACTGAAGGCCGCTTTCGCCACATGCCCGTGGTCGAAGAGGGTAAGCTGATAGGCATTGTGACCCTGGGCGATGTGGTCAAGGCGCAATTGGCCGAGCTGGCGATGGAAAAGGATGCCCTTCAAGGTATGATTATGGGTCACTGACGGGGCTGGTTGCGATAGCAACCTCTTGCGCCGACAGCAAAGTTATGTTTGCTGACGCAGAATTTCCAGAACGCAGGAGAGCGTGATGCGGGTTGGTCTATACCCCGGAACCTTTGACCCGATAACTCTGGGCCATATTGACATTATCCGGCGCGCCTCGGCTTTGGTCGACAAGCTAGTGATTGGAGTAGCGATCAACCGCGATAAGGGACCGTTGTTTTCTCTGGAAGAGCGCGTGGCCATGATCGAGGCGGAATGTGCACTTTTGTCTGAACAAACCGGAACCGAAATTGTCGCTCATCCGTTCGAAAACCTTCTGATCGATTGCGCCCGCGATGTGGGTGCACAAATCATTGTTCGCGGGCTGCGGGCCGTTGCGGATTTCGAGTATGAATTCCAGATGGTCGGAATGAACCGTGCTTTGGACGATTCAATCGAAACCGTCTTTCTAATGGCCGAAGCACGGCATCAGGCTATCGCATCGAAACTGGTTAAGGAAATCGCGCGCCTGAACGGGGACGTGTCGAAATTCGTGACGCCCCGCGTTCATACTGCATTGCGCGAAAGGTTAGGCTAACGCGCCCATCGCGGCGGCTGTGTCCAGCATCCGGTTCGAAAAGCCCCACTCATTGTCATACCAGGCCAGAACGCGCACCAATGTGCCGTCGGTGACTTTGGTCTCGGCCAATGACACGGTCGAGCTATGGGAATCGTGGTTGAAATCCATCGACACCAATGGGCGGCTTTCGGCGGCCAGAACGCCCGGTATTTTGGCGGCGGCTTCGACGAACAGCGCGTTGACCTCTTCTTCGCTGGTGGGGCGCGATACTTCGGCCACCAGATCGACAACAGACACGTTGGGCGTCGGAACACGGATGGCCTGACCGGTCAGCTTGCCTGCCAATTGCGGCAGGACAAGACCGACAGCCGCTGCGGCACCCGTGGTGGTCGGGATCATCGACAAAGCCGCAGCGCGCGACAGATAGGGGTCTTTACCCGCGGCATCGTGAACTGGCTGGCTGGCGGTATACGCATGGACCGTGGTCATGTTGCCATGGACGATGCCAAGCCCGGCATCCAGCGCGGCGGCAACTGGCGACAAGCAGTTGGTGGTACATGAAGCATTCGAAACAACGGTATCCCCTGCTGTCAGCTCATGCTCATTCACACCATAGACGATTGTTTTGACGGCACCTTCGCCCCGCGCAGGTGCAGAGATCAGGACTTTCTTGGCACCGTTTTTCAGGTGACGTTCAGCCGCTTCGCGGGTGCGGAAAACGCCTGTGCATTCCAGAACTACGTCGATATCGGACCAATCCAGCGCTTCGGGGTCGCGCTCGCTGGACAGACGAATGGGGCCTGCGCCAACGTCCAGGCCTTCGTCGGTCAATGTCACCTTGTTGGAATAACGGCCATGTACGCTGTCGAACTCGAACAGATGCGCGTTCATCTCGGGTTTGGCCAAATCGTTGATGGTAACAATTTCTACATCTGTGCGTCCCGATTCCATCACTGCACGCAGAACTCCGCGTCCGATCCGACCAAATCCGTTGATTGCCAGCTTGAGTGTCATGTTCCGCTCCGTCCGAATTTCGACTTTAGTAAAGTTAGCGCTAACAAAGCCAGATGAGCGGAAAAGTCAAGCAAAACCTCTGTCAGCGCCAGAAAGCCAACCAATCCAGAAAGGCGTAAAGCTTTTTCCCGAGGAAAACTAAATGTTCGGGTCCAAAGATGGCGTAGTCCAGAATCAACCCTCCAAGGATCAAGAGGCCAAGCCAGATAGCGATTTGGTTGGTCATAGCGGCCCCGAACGAAAATGCCCGCCCAGATAACCTGAGCGGGCAAAAATGTTCAAGATTTCAAACCGGTCTTAGTTAAGCCGACCCATGGCAACGGCGACATCGGCCATGCGAACCGAGAAGCCCCATTCGTTGTCGTACCAGGCCAGAACCCGGACAAGGCGACCGTCTACAACGCGGGTTTGTTCCGGCGCAAAGATCGAGCTTTCTTCGGTGTGGTTGAAATCGGTCGAAACCAGCGGCGCGGGTTCATAACCCAGAACGCGCTGCATCGGGCCAAGCGCGGCTTCGCGAACGATTTCATTGACCTCTTCGACAGTCACTTCGCGCGATGAGCGGAAAGTCAGGTCCACCGCCGACACGTTCGGGGTAGGTACGCGGATGGCGGAACCGTCCAGACGGCCTTTCAGGTTCGGCAGAACCTCACCCAGTGCTTTCGCAGCTCCGGTCGATGTCGGGATCATCGACATGGCAGCGGCACGGGCGCGATACAGATCGCTGTGACGGCGATCCAGGGTCGGCTGGTCGCCAGTATAGGCGTGGATCGTGGTCATGATGCCGTTTTCGATGCCGACACCTTCGTCCAGAACCTTGGCAAGCGGAGCAAGGCAGTTCGTGGTGCAAGACCCATTCGAGACCATGTTGTCGTTGGCGGTCAGCGTGTTGTGGTTCACACCAAACACGATAGTTTTGTCGACGTTCTTGCCCGGTGCGGACAACAGAACCTTGCCGGCGCCACGCTCGAGGTGCGTTTTCGCCTTGGTGCCGTCATTGAATTTGCCGGTGCATTCCAGAACGACGTCGCAGCCTTCCCAATCCAGCTCGTTCATGTCGTAGGTCGAGAACATCTCCATCGGGCCGCGGCCCAGATCCATGGTGTTGCCATTGATGGCGATGTCGCGCGGAAACCGTCCATGAACGCTGTCGTATTTCAGCAGATGAGCCGAAGTTTCCAGCGGCCCGGTCGCGTTGACCTTGATGACTTCGATATCGTTCCGGCCTGACGCAGCGATATGCGACAGGGTGCAGCGGCCGATGCGGCCAAAACCATTGATGCCGACCTTTATGGTCATGTGACGTCTCCAAATGCGCTTGCCTTGCAGGCCATATAGCCGCGATTGGTGAATCTCAAAAGAGCAAAAGCGGCATATTTTTAATGTGTTAGCGCAAACTTCGTGCGATTGCGCTAACGCTTGCACTGGCTGTAAGATTGGGTAGGTTCCTGAGGCGGCAGGTGACAGGAAAGGTAGCGCGATGAGCGGTCTTTTGGCTCTTTTGGATGACGTGGCGGGGATCGCCAAGGTTGCAGCGGCGTCGGTGGACGACGTGGTGGCGGCGGCGGGAAAGGCCGGGGCCAAGACGGCAGGGGTGATTATTGACGATGCAGCCGTCACTCCGAAATACGTTCAGGGTTTTGCGCCTGCGCGCGAGTTGCCAATCATCTGGCGGATTGCGCGTGGATCGGTATTCAACAAGATCGTGCTGTTGCTGCCTGTGGCCCTTTTGCTGGCCAATTTTGCGCCCTGGCTTATTACGCCGCTGCTTATGATCGGTGGGTCTTACTTATGCTTCGAGGGGGCTGAAAAGATATTTCATGTTCTGTTTCCACATGGCAGCCATGCCATTGATGAAGACATGAACGTGCGCGACCCTGGTCATCTAGAGGAGCAGAAAGTCAAAGGTGCGATCAAAACGGATTTCATCCTGTCCGCCGAAATCATGACCATCGCACTGGCCGCGATCGAGGCGCCGAATCTGTGGATGCAGGCGGCGACTCTGGCGGTTGTGGGCATCGGGGTGACGGTGGCCGTCTATGGCTCGGTCGCGTTGATCGTGAAGATGGATGATGTCGGATTGTTTCTGGCAAACAATGCCCCGACACCTGTCGGGCGCGGGCTGGGGCGTGGATTGGTCAAGGCAATGCCCGGTGTGATGAAGACCCTGTCTATTGTTGGGACTGCGGCGATGCTGTGGGTCGGCGGGTCGATCATCATTCATGGGATGGAAGTTCTGGGCTTCGGCTGGCTGGGCCATCACATCCACGACTGGGCATATGCGATTGGGCATTCCGTGTCAGACGGCTGGGTAGGGGCTGTCGAATGGATTTCCAAAGCAACAATGGATGGTGTGTTTGGTCTGGCGTGGGGCTTTGTTCTGATCCCTGTAGCCACCAAGGTGATCGGGCCATTGCTATCAAAGAAGGCCGCAACACATTGAAATAAAAATAAAAAGGGCGGTTGATGCCGCCCTTTGCCTTATTCTTCGTGTGCTGGATTACAGTCCCAGCAATTTCTTGACCTTAGCAACGGTCGCCTCGGCAGTGATGCCAAAATGCTTGTACAGCTCATTCGCTGGAGCGGACGCGCCGAAGCTGGACATACCGATGAAGCCGGCCTTGGCTTCGCGGCCACGCTCACCCAATAGCCAGCGATCCCAGCCACCGACGCGAACGGCGGCTTCGATACCGACGCGGACCGGACCACCGGGTAGAACGCGCTTGCGATAGGCTTCGTCCTGCTGTGCGAACAACTCCATACAGGGCATGGACACGACGCGAGTACCAATGCCTTCAGCCTCAAGCATCGCTTTGGCTTCCATAGCCAAAGAAACCTCGGAACCCGTTGCGATCAGGATGGCCTGACGTTTGCCTTCGGCATCAGCCAGCACATATGCACCTTGCGCGGTCAGGTTCTTGGCTTTGTGTTCCGTGCGTACGGTCGGAACGCCCTGACGGGTCAGCGACAGAACGGAGGGGCTGTCCTTGAACGTCAGTGCTAGTTCCCACGCTTCGGCGGTTTCCACAGAATCTGCGGGGCGGAACACATAGGTGTTCGGGGTCGCGCGCGAGATTGCCAGATGCTCGACCGGCTGGTGGGTCGGGCCGTCTTCGCCCAGACCGATTGAGTCGTGGGTCATTACAAAGACGCTGGGAACTTTCATAAGCGCCGCCAGGCGCATGGACGGGCGGGCATAGTCGGTGAATGCCATGAACGTGCCGCCATAAGGGCGAATGCCGCCGTGCAGGGCCATACCGTTCATTGCTGCAGCCATACCGTGTTCGCGGATTCCGTAATGGATGTAACGACCCTTACGATTTTCCGGCAGGAAGACACCCATATCAGCTGATTTGGTGTTGTTCGACCCGGTCAGGTCAGCCGAACCGCCCACGGTTTCGGTCATGATCGGGTTCACGACATTCAGAACCTTTTCGGACGACGCCCGAGTTGCCAGTTTCGGCTGATCTTCCGAGATCTGCTTTTTGAACGCGCGGATCGCACCGGCCAGTTTTTTGGGCGCTTCAAACGCATAGGCGCGGTTGAATTCGGCTTGCTTGCGTTCGGACAACTGCGCGAAACGTTCTTCCCAAGCCGTACGCTCGGCGACGCCGCGGGAACCGATGGCCTCCCATGCGGATTTCACTTCGGCGGGTACATGGAACGCGTCATGCGGCCAGCCATAGCCTTCTTTCGCAGCCTTCAGTTGGTCCTGATCGGTCAGCGCACCGTGACCTTTCGAGGTATCCTGAGCTGCGTGACCCAAAGCGATGTGGCTTTCGCAGGCAATCATGGTCGGTTTATTCGACTTCTTCGCCTGTACGATGGCTGTGTCGATGGCTTGCGGATCATGCCCGTCAATCTCGATCACGTGCCAGCCCGAGGCTGCGAAACGGCGCACCTGATCGGTGCGATCAGCCATATCGACGGTGCCGTCGATTGTGATGTTGTTGTTGTCCCAGAAGACGATCAGCTTGCTCAGCTCATGACGACCGGCCAAGGTGATTGCCTCTTGGCTGACGCCTTCCATCAGGCAGCCGTCGCCGGCGATCACATAGGTATAGTGATCCACAACCTTCTTGCCGTAATGCGCGCGCTGGATTTCTTCGGCCATGGCAAAGCCCACAGCGTTCGAGATGCCTTGGCCCAGCGGGCCGGTCGTGGTTTCGATGCCATCAACCAGGAAGTTCTCCGGGTGACCGGCTGTCTTTGCACCCAACTGGCGGAAGTTCTTGATTTCCTCAAGGGTCACGTCGCCGTGGCCGGTCAAATACAGCAGCGAATAGATCAGCATCGAACCGTGACCCGCCGACAGGATAAACCGGTCGCGGTCAGGCCAATTCGGGGCCGAGGCGTCGAATTTCAGGTGCTTTTCGAACAGCACGGTCGCAACGTCGGCCATGCCCATCGGCATACCGGAATGGCCGGAATTGGCGGCGGCGACGGCGTCAAGGGTCAGGGTGCGGATGGCCGCAGCTTTGTCCCAGTGTTCGGGGTTTGCATTGCGCAGCGCAGTCAGGTCCACGGGCGTTGTTCCTTTGGATTACAGGCAGATGTGGCGCTCAATACCATCCAGCCTCCAAAGTGCAAGTAGAACCGGGATTTCTGATGAGGTAGTGGTTCAAGAAAGCTGCCCAAGTTGTTGAAAGCAAACAGTGGGTATTTTCCGCCTCGTTAGGTTAGACTAGGGCAAGACGTGGATGATATTGATTCGGACTATCCGCGATACAAGGAACCTTGGTTAAGAGGTGGCAGGGGCATGAGCCAGATCGAAGAATTACATCGCCGTATTGTTGCTGCAATGGATCGGATAGGGACCGGCGTCGATACGCTGCGGGATACGTCTCCGGTCAGCGGTGGTGCAGATGACGCTCTGCGGACGGCATTGGATGATGAACGTGTCGCCAATGCGCAGTTGGAAGAACGTCTGAAATCGCTGAAAGAGCGCCACGAACTAGAAGTCGACGCCATGCGATCGGACATGGAAAGGCTGCGAACCACGCCCGTTGAAAGCCCGGAAAACGGAGCATTGCGCGAACAATTGGCAGAGGCGCAGGCAAAACTGGCCTCGGTTGAGGCCGCCCGCGCCGAGTTGGCCGCGGCTAAGGCCGCGCTGGAAAATCAGGATGAGGTTGAGGCGCTAAAGGCCGAAAATGCTCAGCTCAAGGCCGCCGCGGCTGCGACACAGGGTGTCGAAGCCGAAAACGCGCGCCTGCGGTCTGAACTGGCGGACAGCGAACGCGTCGCCGAGTTGAGCGCCGAGCTGGATATGTTGCGCGCTGAGCGATCCAGTCACGGGGCGGCGATGTCCCGTCTGGATGACGATCTGCAACGCATGCGCAAGGCGAATGAACAGTTGCGGCAATCGGTGGATGAACTGCGCGCCGCCGCCGAAGACGGCGTGCCGGATGCTGATCTGCTTAACCGCGCAACAGTGGCCGAACTTGAGGCGACGCGCGCCGCACAAGCAACCGACGCTGCCGAAGCGCACGCAGTTCTGGCGCGGTTAGAGCCGTTGCTGTCGAAGGCGAAACTGGCAGAAGGAGAGGTTGAATAATGCCCGAATTGACTATTCAAATCGGTGGCCGCGGCTTTGATGTCTCGTGCCAGGAGGGGGAAGAGGCGTTCCTGCATTCGGCTGCCAAATTGCTGGATGACGAGGCGCAAGTTTTGTCCGATCAGATCGGGCGCATGCCAGAATCACGGATGCTGCTGATGGCCGGGCTGATGCTGGCCGACAAGGCCGCCGGAACCGATGACAAGATCAAGGCGCTCAAGGCAAAGCTGGCCGAGGTTGAGACCGAGCTTCGAACCCTCAGAAACATGCCACAGCCCGAGCCTGAGCGTATCGAGGTGGCCGTGGTACCTCCGTCAGTGACGGACACGCTGGCGGAAATAGCCGCGCGGGCCGAAGCCTTGGCATCCGTGATCGAGGAGAAGTCAGCGGGATGAACTCTGTAAAGACGGTCGCCTGCGCCGTGGCATTTGCTTTGCCCGGTGGCTTGGCTTGGGCTGAGATCGACATTCTGCCAGTGACATTCACATGCCAGAACGGCGTGCCATTGGAAGTGGCCTATTTCAACGCGCCGGACGGGTCGAGTGCAGCAGCAATGATGGTGGATAACCAATTGGTCACTCTGCGTCAGGTCCAAAGCGGTTCCGGCATACGCTATGAATCCAACGGAGGGACAGGGACGTACATCCTGCGCTCAAAAGGATGGGACGCAACGGTGAGCTTTCTGGCGACAGGATCGGATGCCGCCAGTGAGCAGGTCATTCTGGATAATTGCGTCAGCCGCTGATCAAGCGTTTGCTTCGCGGATCTTGTCGGCTGCTTCTTTGTTATAGCCGACACCGTTGTCGTCAAACAGCGTGTCCAACTCGCCAGAAAGGGTCATCTCGGTGATGATATCGCAGCCACCAACGAACTCGCCTTTGACGTACAGCTGAGGCACGGTCGGCCAGTCGGAATAATCCTTGATGCCCTGACGCACGTCTTCATCGGCCAGAACGTTCACGTCAGTGAAATCCACACCCATATAGTTCAGTACACCGGCCACACGGGACGAAAACCCGCACTGCGGCATGTCCTTCGTGCCTTTCATGTACAGCACAACATCATTGGCTTTGACGGTTTCGTCGATTTGGGTCTTAACGTCGCTCATCTTGCTTGTCCTTTTCACCCGCATCCGGGGCGGTCGTTTCATTCTGTGACGGGTCAGAGGTCCATCCTTCTTCCTCCAACCGTCGGTGTTCGGCTTGCGCCAGGGCCAGCGGATCCAGCCCGTATCTTTCTATGCCGCCAACCTTGCTGATCTTGTCCGGGTCCGGACGCATATCAGCGAGCTTACGTTTCCGATTGCGTTTCACATAGGCTTCGATCAGCGCGGCGGCAACTATCAATGCTGCGAGTACACCTATCCAGAATAGCCAACCGTTCATTTTTTCGGGGACATTGCTTTAGTATATTGCTGAGGATCTCGAGGTATCGGCATTGCACTAACGCCACCGCCTTTACCCGTGTCTGTTGTAGACGCAACTAAGCTTGCGTTCTGGCTGGGTGTTGCGCCGCGTTTCTGTTTGTATCGGGATTTGCCGAAAGTTGATTTCAGAATCAACACGAAACCGGCACATGCCAGTAAACCGCAAATCGTGTAAATCCAGAACGTGATCGTCATTCAGGCACTTTCGTCGTCAGCGCCAACGCGTGTAATTCTCCATCCGGGCCGTCCATTTTGCCTTTCAACGCAGCATAGACCGCGCGTTGTTGCTGCACCCGGTTTTTCCCGCGAAAGCTTTCGTCCACGACCATGGCGGACATATGCACGCCGTCATGCCCGCCGACCTGAATTTCCGCATCCGGAAAGGCTTCGCGAAGCAAGTGTTCGATTTCGTGGGTGCTCATCGGCATGTAGGTAACTCCTGAAGGTCTTTCCCAAGATGTAGAGCGCCGGGGCGGGGCGTGCAAGGGTGTGATGGTTGGCTTGAAACGACAAAACCTGCGCCGGTGTGGGCACAGGTTTTGCGAATAAGTTCCAAGCTATGATTAGGCCACAGCGGCGGCAAAGCTGTCGCGGAACGTGTCCGTCAACTCGGCCAGAGGGGCCTCGGAATTGCCGACCTTGACGGCGTCACCAGTAAAGCGACCGACCGAGACCAGTGGAACACCGGCCTGACCTGCTGCGATCATCAACGCCTCGGCCTGGTCAAAGTTGCAGGCAACCAGATATCGGGCCTGATCTTCGCCAAACAAAAACTCGGTCGAGGCTTCGTCGAGGTGAACGCCAACGCCTGCGGCTTCGGCCAGTTCGAAAGCCGCAAGGGCCAGACCACCATCACCCAGATCTGTGCAGGCTTTGATCATCTCGCGATTGGCGCGGATAAACTCACCATTGCGCTTTTCGGCGTCGAGATCGACATGCGGCGCGTCGCCGTCTTCGCGGTTGAACACTTCGGCCAGAAGAGCCGACTGACCCAGATGCCCATTTGTTTCGCCGATGACCAGCGCGACGTGGCCTTCGCGGACCTCGTTACCGATGATTTCGTCGGTGTGGTCCAACAGGCCAACCGCGCCAATGGTCGGGGTAGGCAGGATCGCTTGACCGTCGGTCTCATTATACAGCGACACGTTGCCCGACACGATGGGCATGTCCAGCGCGGCGACCGCAGCGCCGATACCCTGAATTGCGCCAACAAACTGGCCCATGATCTCGGGCTTTTCGGGGTTTCCGAAATTCAGGTTGTCGGTGGTGGCCAGTGGTTTTGCCCCAACGGCAGTCAGGTTGCGGTACGCTTCGGCGACGGCCTGCTTGCCACCCTCAACCGGGTTGGCGCGCACATAGCGGGGGGTGACATCGCTGGTGAAGGCCAATGCCTTGTCTGTGCCATGCACGCGAACCATGCCCGCACCCAGACCCGGCGTGCGCGCGGTGTCGGCCATGACCATGGTGTCGTATTGTTCGTACACCCATTGCTTGCCCGCATAGTTCGGCGAAGCGAGGAGGGCGCGCAGGCCGTCGATCGGGTCGATCTGCGGGACCTCGGCCAGTTCTTCGGCTTCGGGCGTAAGCTCCCACGGGCGGTCGTATTCCGGTGCGGTGGAAGACAGCTTCGACAGCACAAGATCGGCTTTAACCTCGCCGTTATGGACAATCAGGAAGCGATCTTCGGCGATGGTCTCGCCGACAATGGCAAAATCCAGATCCCATTTCTCGAACACGGCGCGGGCTTCTGCCTCAAGCTCAGGCTTCAGGACCATCAGCATGCGTTCCTGAGACTCAGACAGCATCATCTCGTACGCTGTCATATCCTCTTCGCGCTGAGGGACGTTCTCCAGATCGAGGCGCACGCCCAGACCACCTTTGTCGCCCATTTCAACGGCGGAACAGGTCAGACCCGCCGCACCCATGTCCTGGATTGAGATCACGGCACCGGTCTGCATCAGTTCCAGCGTCGCCTCCATCAGGCGCTTTTCGGTGAAGGGGTCGCCAACCTGAACGGTGGGGCGTTTTTCTTCGATCGTGTCGTCAAACTCGGCCGAGGCCATGGTTGCGCCGCCAACGCCGTCACGACCGGTTTTGGCACCCAGATAGACGACGGGCATGCCAACACCGGACGCTGCCGAGTAGAAAATCTTGTCACTGTCGGCCAGACCTGCGGCAAAGGCGTTCACAAGGCAGTTGCCGTTATAGGCGGGATGGAATCGCACTTCGCCGCCGACGCAGGGCACACCAAAGCAGTTACCGTAACCGCCAATGCCTTCGACGACGCCATTGACCAGCTGACGGGTCTTGTGATGGCCGGGTTCGCCAAAGGACAGGGCATTCATTGACGCAATGGGCCGCGCGCCCATGGTGAAAACATCGCGCAGGATGCCGCCAACACCGGTCGCAGCACCCTGATAGGGTTCGATGTATGACGGGTGATTGTGGCTTTCCATTTTGAAAACAACAGCTTGTCCGTCTCCGATATCAACGACCCCAGCATTTTCACCCGGACCACAGATCACCTGAGGGCCCGAAGTAGGCAGGGTGCGCAGCCACTTTTTCGAGGATTTGTACGAGCAATGCTCATTCCACATGGCGGAAAAGATGCCCAGTTCGGTAAAGGTCGGCTCGCGACCGATGATCTCAAGGATCATGTCGTATTCGTCGGGCTTCAGTCCGTGGGCGGCAATCAGATCCGGTGTGATGGCGGGCTCTTGCATCGTCTGTCCTGTTTTCAAGGTGGCCGAGATTGCGCGCCTTTTAGGGCAAGGGCGCGTCGGTGGAAAGGGTTAAGACCGGGGTTGGCGGGTTTCGCTTGGCGATCCGATCAAAAAAGGCCGCCTCGAGGGCGGCCTTTGTGCTGTTTGCAGTGTCAAAGTGCTATTTCGGAGCACCGTGTTCGGAACCCGGCTTCTGACCTTGCTGTTCCGCTTGTTGGTTGGCGGCCTCTCCGGCAGCTGCGCCAATAGCGGCCTTTTGTTCTTCGCTCAGATTGTCCGCGTCATCCAGACCGGGGATCGCAACGCGTACCTCGCGGCGGGCAAAGTCGATGCCATTTTCTTTGAACGCGGCCTTCACCCGGTTGAAGATTTCCTTGCGCAGGGTGAACTGCTTGCCTGGCTTGGCCATGAATTTGCCGCGGATGATCATGCCAACGTCGTCAAAATCAAACACGCCCTGCGACTTGAAGGGTTGCAGGAAGCCGTCCTTATGGGTTTCGTCCTCCATCATCTCGGCACCGATCTTCTTAAAGATCTTCTTGACCTTGTTGGGGTCGGTGTCGAAGGGCACGGTGAATTTCAGCTTCATGATGACCCAGTCGCGGCTGTAGTTGGTCAGCTTTTGAATCTCACCGTAGGGAATAGTGTGAACCGGCCCGCGGTGATGGCGCAGTTGCATTGAACGGATCGAGATTTTTTCGACCGTACCGGTGGTGCCGCCGACATCCACGTATTCTCCAACACGGAAGGCGTCATCGACCAGGAAGAAGATACCGCCCACGATATCGGCCACCAGCTTTTGTGCGCCAAAACCAATGGCCAGACCCAGGACACCAGCACCGGCCAGCAGGGGGGTGATGTTGATCCCCAACGCCCCAAGCGCCAGCAGCACAAAGATGACCGCGATAGCGACCTGAGCGGTCACACGCAGCAGGGGCAGGACGGTGGCCAATCGTGACCCGCCCGAGCCACCACCTTCGCCAGCCTCTTCATCCGGGCTTTGATCGGCTGCTTGTTCTTTGGCCAGACGGCGATTGACCCAAAGCGACACAAGCTCATTAAGGATGTACCCAACGGCGATAATGATAAAGAACTGGATCACCTTGCTGCCGGATTCATCACCTCCGCCCGCGATTTCCCGAAGATCAAGGTCCCACGCGTTGGCGATCATCAAGATGACCAGAATGCCAGCCAATACCCGTCCAATGCGAATATAGCTGCGCTTGGTCGATTTATACGCCTTTTCGGCAACCGGGCCTTCGCCCTGCATGGGTGGCTGCAGATGGCGCACCAAACCACGTATCAGCGTATCAAGCGCGGGTGCAATCAGCAGCCAGAACATGGTGGTGAAATGTGCACCCTGCAGCAACAAGGCGCGCAACATCGGGTCGCGCTGGGCAGCCAGGAACTCGACAAGTAGCCAGATCACCGCAGATACGCCGATGGCGAAATATGGGTAATAATGAGCGACTTCCTCGTCGAACTTGGTGTGGTCCGGGTCTGTCCCCAGCATCATCTGGGACAGGCCTTCACGGGCTTTCCAGGCAATCACTCCGATATAGATGTGGATTGCACCGTTCAGCCAGAACCCGATCCGGGTTTCACGCCCGGTGATGCCGTTTAATTCGTTGAAATGGATAATGAACAACGTCAACCCGATCAGGATCAACAGCCCGATCAGATTACGGTGCAGGTATTTTGCCCAGTGGTCGTCAATGTTGACCAGCCGATATTGGGGTTGGTTCGGGGCCAGTATGAACCGCGAGGCAGCCGCGCCAAGGCGTGGAACCCAGATCAGGTAAAGGACGAAAGGTGCGGCGTAGGTCAGTTGTTCAGGCGTCAACAATCCGCGTCCCAAGGCGCGGATCACGACATAAAAAACAACTAGCCCAGCAATCTCGCGGCAAAAGCGGCGAAACAGGAAGCTTACCGCACCCCAAAGGTCACTTTCCTCGGTCGCACTTGCTTGACTGTGCCATCTGTTGGTGAGCAGGTAGAAAAGCTTTTCCGCAATGTAGCCTGCAATCAAAACGCTCAGAATCAAACCCATCAGCGTAAGAGCGCCGCTTGATCCGAATGTGCTTATAAAGTTCTCGGCCGCATGGGCCTGAGCGCTGAATATATTCGGCACCGTGACCACGACCTGCGTCCAGGACGTCACCATTGCCGCCCAAATTGCGCCGATTTCCTTGATGGGATCTTCGCGATCCTCTGCTTCGGCAGCCTTTTGTTCAGCGACCGCGTCCAAACGCTCAAGCAAAATAGCGCGGACCTGATCGTCAGACATACGCGCGACCAGATCGTCCACCTGTTCAGGCGTCAGATCATCGGGAATGCTGATAGTGGTTGAGGAACCGGTCGATCCGCTATCCTGCGCAAGAACCGGCCCTGAAAGGCAAATGACGGAAAGTATCGCCAACAAAAGGCGAAGGGGCTGAAACATCGAATCTGTCCTCGAACACAAGTCTTCGTGAATTTTTCGTGATCATAGGTCTAAGTGCCCGAGTTTCCCAGATGTTTTGCCAGCCGAACACAGCGCGCGTTGCCGAATGGCCAAAAAAAAGGCCGAGCACTAAGCTCGGCCGTAGTCCAACAGGGAGGTATGAAGATGATGAGCGTTTCAGCATCACCGCCTTCGAGAGTTCATTTAGGGATCACTTTGTGAACGATCAAGAGATTTCAGAATGATTGCTGATCAACCCCGCTATGCCAGTGGTGCATAGCTAGAGTTTTCCCATCTGCTTCAATTGTTTGCGCTGCGTTATGATCTCATCCTGAACAAAGTCACGGAAGGCCGCGACGCGCTTGGAATGGCGCAGTTCCTCGGGATAGGCGAGGTATACGGGAACATCCGCACTTTCGATATCCGACAGGATCGGCGCGACATTGGGAAGCCCTTGGGTAACGTAGTCCGGCAGGACGCCAATACCCAAGTTATGCAGCACACCCTGAAGCACACCAAAATAATTGTTCACGGTCAGCAGGGATCCTGGATTGTACGTCATCAGATGGCGCACCATCGCAGCTCCCGCACCAACTTGCGGTGCTGAAGGTGTCTGACAGATCAGCCGGTGATTTTTGATTTCGTCCAAAGATTTCAGCATACCGCCATGGGTATCGATGTATTCCTGCGTCGCATACAGCTGCATCTGCACGGTCATCAGGCGTTTGCGGACCAGATCGGCCTGGCTGGGCTCTTTCATGCGGATGGCGACATCAGCCTCGCGCATGGGCAGGTCTAGCACGCGCTCTTCCAGCATCAGGTCGATATTGAGATCGGGGAACTGGTCGTACAGTTTCGGCAGGCGCGGTGCCAGCCAAAGCGTGCCAAAGCCGTACGTAGTTGTGACGCGCAGAACGCCAAACACTTCTTCTTCGCTGTCGCGAATGCGCGCAGCAGCAGCGTCCAGACGTTTTGTCATGGCCGAGGTTGCGTCAAACAACAACTCGCCCTGTTCTGTCAGGATCAACCCGCGCGCGTGGCGGTGGAACAGCGTCGAATCAAGCGACTCTTCCAACGCTCTGATCTGTCGGCTGACGGCCGATTGCGACAAGTTTAGCTTGTCACCCGCATGAGTCAGGCTGCCTGCATCCGCAACTGCGTGAAATATTCTAAGCTTGTCCCAATCCATCGCCGCAACTTTCGTTATCTTTCGAACTGCCTATATGAAATAGGTAGCAACTTCTACATTCAAACGGTGAAATCCTTAGGTTTCAGGGGATAAACCCTATGCAGGTCAGAATTTATGACCTAAAATGTAGAAATATATAGCACACTGATCTGACGTGGGGAGGCGTTTGATGAGTCAGCCGCAAATATCGCTAAATGATCGTTACGATCTGGATAAGAATCCAATTCTTTTGAACGGCACGCAGGCGCTGGTTCGCCTGATGCTGATGCAAAAGTCCCGGGATACGCAGGCAGGACTGAATACAGCTGGATTGGTGACCGGGTACCGCGGCTCACCGCTGGGCGCGGTGGACCTACAGATGACGCGGGCACAGAAACAGCTGACTGAAAGCGACATCACATTCCAGTACGGTTTGAACGAGGACCTAGCCGCCACAGCGCTTTGGGGCAGCCAGCAGGCTGGACTGCGCGGGGATGGGCGGTTCGATGGTGTTTTCGGTCTCTGGTACGGCAAGGGGCCGGGTGTAGACCGGTCCGGTGACGTGATGCGCCACGCAAATATGGCGGGTACGGCCAAACATGGCGGCGTGCTGGTGGCGATGGGTGATGACCATACTGGCGAAAGCTCGACCGTTCTGCATCAGTCGGAATGGTCTTTGGTTGATATGTACATGCCAATTGTCAGCCCTGCGGGTGTGCAAGAGATTTTAGACTATGGCGTTTACGGTTTCGCGCTCAGCCGGTTTTCGGGGCTTTGGGTTGGCCTGAAGACGATGAAGGACACGATTGAGGTCACGTCGGTCGTTGATGGCAGTGCTGACCGGATGAAGCTTGTCGTGCCCGAGTTCGACATGCCCGAGGGCGGATTGAACATACGTTTGGGCGACACGCCGCACCTGCAAGAAGGGCGGATCATCGACCACAAACGTTTCGCGGCCGAGATGTTCTCGCACGCCAACAAGATGGACAAGCGTGTGTGGGGCAAACCCGGCGCCAAGATCGGGTTTGTCGCGGCCGGCAAGAACTGGCTGGATCTGTCCCATGCCATGTCATTGCTGAACATCGACGCGGATGAGGCTGAACGGTTGGGGATCACAACCTACAAAATCGGCCAGACTTTCCCATTGGATATGACTGGATTTCACGACTGGGCTGAGGGACTGGACCTGATTGTTATCGTTGAAGAAAAGCGAAAATTGATCGAGGTTCAGGTCAAAGAAGCCATCTTTGACGACCGTCGCGGACGCCGGGTTTATGGCTGGTACAAGGGTGGGGCCGGGACTCTGCATCGCGAGGAACTGTTTCCGACCCGTGGTGCGCTTGATCCGAATATGATCGCCGAGAAGCTGGGTGAGATTCTGATCGAAGAGGGCCACGACACAGAAGGCGTCCGCGCCGGTTTGGCCAAACTGTCCGAGGCCCGCCGAGCCGACAACGCCGAAGAAATCGCGACTCGTCTGCCGTATTTCTGTTCGGGCTGTCCGCATAACAGTTCTACCAGGTTGCCCGACGGCAGTCGCGCCTACGCGGGTATTGGCTGTCATTATATGGTGCAATGGATGGACCGCGAGACCACCGGGTTCACGCAGATGGGGGGTGAGGGCGCAAACTGGATCGGCGAAGCGCCATTTTCGACCACCAAGCACGTGTTCCAGAACCTTGGTGACGGGACGTATAACCATTCCGGTGTGCAGGCGATCCGGGCGGCGTTGGCTGCGGGCACCAACATCACTTTCAAAATCCTGTTCAACGATGCGGTTGCCATGACCGGCGGCCAGGAAAACGAGGGCGGACTGTCGGCGGAACGGATTGTTGCAGAGGTCAAGGCTATGGGCGTGCAGAACGTGGCCGTAGTCTATGATGAAAAGGAAGATGTGAATTTCAAGGCGATGCCTGCTGGTGTGGAAACCTTTGAGCGCGCGGATTTGATGCGGGTACAAGAACAGTTCCGCGAGACCGAGGGTGTTTCGGTCATCGTCTACATCCAAACCTGCGCAGCCGAAAAACGGCGTCGGCGCAAACGAGGTGAGTTTCCTGACCCCGATAAGCGCGTATTCATCAATACCGACATTTGCGAGGGATGCGGCGATTGCGGCGTGCAATCGAACTGCGTCTCGATTGTGCCGAAAGAGACGGAGTTCGGTCGTAAACGGGCTATTGATCAATCAAGCTGCAACAAGGATTTCTCTTGCCTCAAAGGGTTTTGCCCGTCGTTCGTAACCTTGGAAGGCGCAAAAATCCGCAAGGAAGCAACCACCGATATCGATCTACCGGATCTACCTGAACCAGTGCTGCCTGAAATCAAAGGGACACATAACGTGGTGATCACTGGTGTTGGCGGCACAGGTGTGGTGACACTGGGTGCGATCCTGGCACAGGCGGCACAGATCGACGGTAAAGGCGCCGGAATGATGGAGATGGCAGGCCTTGCTCAAAAAGGTGGTGCCGTTCATATCCATTGTCGCTTGGCAAACCGGCCCGAGGATATCAGCGCCATTCGTGTTGCCACAGGTGAGGCACATGCACTGATCGGGGGCGATCTGGTTGTCTCTGCCGGGGCCAAGACGCTGGGTCTGACGCGCGCGGGTCAAACCGGGGCCGTGATCAACAATCATGAGACGGTGACCGGAGATTTCACCCGCGATACCGATTTCCGTATTCCGGGTGACCGGCTCGAACTGGCCTTGCAGGCGCGGTTGAAGGATGACGTCTCACTGTTTGACGCATCCGATCTGGCGCGCGCGGTAATGGGCGACTCGATCTATTCCAACATGATGGTTTTTGGTGCGGCCTGGCAGAAGGGCTTGTTGCCTATCAGCCATGATGCCGTAATTCAGGCCATCGAACTGAATGGAACTGCCGTCGAGCGCAACAAGCGTGCTTTTGACATTGGGCGTTGGGCGGTTCTGCACTCGCAAGAGGTCGCAGGCATTTTAGAGCCTAACGTGTCAGATATGCCAAGATCTTTGGAGCAAAAGATCGACTATCGTGCGCAGCACCTGACAGCGTATCAAAGCGGTCGGTTGGCCAAACGGTATCGCAAAATGGTGGACATGTTTGATGATGAAGCAATCCGCGAAGCCGTGGCAAAAGGCTATCATAAGTTGTTGTCATACAAGGATGAATACGAGGTTGCCCGGTTGATGTTGGGCAGCCACGAAAAAGCTGTGGCCGAGTTTGACGGGGATTTCAAAATGACCTTTCACCTGGCCCCGCCCATCCTTGGCGGAACTGGTGCTGACGGACGTCCGCGCAAACGTTCCTTCGGTGAGTGGATTTTGAAGCCGATGAAACTGCTCACGCGGTTGAAGTCACTGCGGGGAACACCTCTGGATATTTTTGGTTACAGTGCAGAACGGCGGATGGAACGCGCGTTGATCAAGCAATATGAAAATGATCTCAATGAGATAAAACCTCTTGTTACACCTCAGACCCGCGACGCAGTGATTGCGCTGGCGCAATTGCCGCTGGACATTCGCGGGTTCGGGCCGGTGTTGCAGGCCAACGAGGCCAAGGCGGCCAAACGGCGCGAGGAATTACTGGCCAGCATACGAAACGGAGGGCCAGAGCTGCGCGCTGCCGCCGAATAAACCGTAACGGGATTGTCACGAAACCTAGGCAAAATTGCCGCTTATACTTATCTTGCAGGCCGCAAACTCTCGGAGAGTCGTATGCCCTCGCGCCGCCATATCGCTCGTGACATATCCTATGCCTATTCAGCCGCAACCAAAGGGGGGCGGATGGTGATCAAGCTGATGGAGAACACCACTGGGCGTTTGCGCCTGATCAAGCGCGCAGACGGTTATGAGAAAGAGGTCGCCAAAGGGCGCGACTTTTGGTCGGTCATGGTGGGTCGCTATGGTCTGTCGCTGGATATTGTCGACGGTTCGTTGACGAATATTCCGACGACCGGGCCTCTGATTCTGATTGCCAATCATCCGTACGGTATTCTGGACGGGTTGATGATGGGCCACATCCTGTCTCAGACACGTGGCGATTTCCGAATTTTGGCCAATCACGTGTTTCGCAAAGCCGAGGATCTGAACAAGATCGTCCTGCCGATTTCGTTTGATGAAACCAAAGAGGCGATGAGACAGAACCTTGAGACGCGCAAAGCAGCGTTGAAATATTTGGACGAGGGCGGAGCCATCGGGATATTCCCGGGTGGTACGGTCAGCACCGGGCTCAAACCCTTTTCATACCCGATGGATCCGGGCTGGCGTGGGTTCACGGCAAGAATGGTGGCCAAATCGAACGCCACTGTAGTGCCGGTCTTCTTTGACGGCCACACGTCGCGCTTGTTTCAGATCGCCAGTCATTTGCACAATACTTTACGCATGGGACTGCTGATCAAAGAGTTCAAAAAACGCGTGGATACACCTGTCAAAGTGGTGATCGGAGAGCCCATCGGCCGCGACGTTCTGGACCCATTGGCCAGGGATACGCGCAAGATGATGGATTTCTTGCGCAAAGCCACGTATGAGCTGTCCCCGACGCCGTTGAAATCTTATGATTACGGCTATGAATTCGAGGAACGGCATCGCGCCTAAAGAGGCTAATGGCAGTAGGCATTTTTGATTCTGGTTTGGGCGGTTTAACCGTTCTTGACGCCGCGCAGAAACGTCTGCCGGACGTGGATTTTCTGTACTTTGCGGACAGCGCGCATGCGCCCTATGGCGTGCGGGACGCCGAGAATATCTATGATCTGACACGGCACGCTGTTTACAACTTGTGGGACCGTGGCTGCGATCTGGTGATTCTGGCCTGTAACACCGCCAGCGCCGCCGCGCTGCGTCGGATGCAGGAAGAGAGTGTGCCTGCTGGCAAGCGTGTCTTAGGCGTCTTCGTGCCCTTGATCGAGGCATTGACTGAGCGGCAGTGGGGCGACAACAGCCCTCCGCGTGAGGTTGCCGTAAAGCACGTTGCTTTGTTTGCCACGCCCGCAACGGTGTCTAGCCGAGCCTTCCAGCGAGAGCTGGCGTTTCGAGCCATCGGCGTAGACGTCGAGGCGCAAGCGTGCGGCGGCGTGGTTGATGCCATCGAAGACGGCGACATGATCTTGGCCGAGGCACTGGTACGCAGCCATGTTGATGCGCTGAAACGGAAAATGCCAGAACCGCAAGCAGCCATTCTGGGTTGCACGCATTACCCGTTGATGGCGGAAACCTTTCAGGCCGCCTTGGGCCCGGATGTTCAGGTTTACAGTCAGGGCGCCTTGGTTGCTGAAAGCCTTAGGGATTACCTTCAACGTCACCCCAACATGCAGGGTGAAGGCAAGGGCGGCTTCTTGACGACAGGAAAGCCAGATTTTGTCAGCGACCGGGCGACGCAGTTCCTCCGACGACAAATTTCGTTCGAGGCCGCCTGACTTAGGTCAAGGACGCTGCTGCACACTCTCCTTTATTCGAAGACCGTCACATCGGCGGTCGTGATTTGTGACACACTGGATCAAGAGGTCTGACATGACCCATAAAATCGCAATTCTGGGTGCTTCGGGTTATACCGGCGCCGAACTGGTGCGGCTGATCGCCGAGCACCCGAATATGGAAATCACTGCCTTGGCCGCCGAGCGGAAGGCCGGCATGTCAATGGCACAGGTCTTTCCGCATCTGCGTCACATGGATTTGCCAGACCTGTGCAAAATCTCTGAGATCGACTTTTCCACGGTCGACCTGTGTTTCTGCGCCTTGCCACACAAAACTAGCCAAGAGGTCATTCGTGACCTGCCGCAAAACCTCAAAATCGTTGATCTGTCCGCGGATTTCCGTCTGCGTGACCCGAATGAATACGAAAAATGGTACGGAAACCCGCACACCGCGCTGCAACAGCAGGACGAGGCCGTCTATGGCCTGACCGAGTTCTACCGGGATGACATCCGTAATGCGCGGTTGGTCGCGGGAACCGGGTGTAATGCAGCGACGGGTCAGTATGTGCTGCGTCCGTTGATTTCTGCAGGTGTTATCGATTTGGATGATATCGTGCTGGATCTGAAATGCGCCGTTTCCGGCGCAGGCCGGTCGCTGAAGGAAAATCTGCTGCATGCGGAACTCAGCGAAGGCTACAATGCGTATGCCGTTGGCGGTACGCACCGGCATCTGGGTGAGTTCGATCAGGAATTCTCGGCACTGGCGGGGCGTACGGTGCATGTGCAGTTCACGCCGCACCTGATCCCGGCTAACCGGGGAATTCTTGCGACGACTTACGTCAAAGGGGACTCGGCAAGTGTTTATGAGACACTTGCCAAAGCCTATGAAGATGAACCCTTTATTCAGATGTTGCCGTTCGGCGAAACACCTTCGACCCACCATGTGCGCGGTTCGAATTTCTGCCATATCGGTGTTGTCGGCGATCGGATCGAACGCCGCGCCATCGTGATCGGCGCATTGGATAACCTGACAAAAGGTAGCAGCGGCCAAGCCTTGCAGAACGCCAACCTGATGTTAGGTGAAGATGAAACCCGGGGGCTGATGATGGCCCCGCTATTCCCGTGAGGACGGTATGAAAACGCTCAAGAAACGTCGTCGAGTACAAGTCATTCTTCTGGCCGTCGTGGCTTTGGTCTTGGCGACGGGGTTGATTGGGTTTGCGATGCGCGATGGCATTAACTTTTTCCGCTCTCCCAGTCAGGTGATTGCTGAACCCCCGAAACCGACAGAAGTGTTTCGTATCGGCGGTCTGGTCGAGGAAGGCTCGATCATTCGCGGGCAGGGCGAGACGGTGCGTTTCGTCGTGACCGATGGCGGTGAAAGTGTGCCGGTGGCGTTTACCGGGGTTCTGCCGGATCTGTTTGCGGAAAACCAGGGCATGGTAGGGACGGGTTCTTACGTGAACGGTGTATTCGAAGCCACAGAAATTCTTGCAAAACACGACGAAACGTACATGCCGAAAGAGGTGGTCGACGCCCTGAAAGAACAGGGTGTTTACAAAGAGGCTGGTGAAAGTTGATTTACCTTAGCTGACAAGCAAGAACTGATGGGCGTTGCGCATGCAGCGCCCTTTTTCATTGCGCCAAATTAACCGGTTAGCCTCAGCGTTTGGTCAACGGCAGGCGGAGGGTGCGATGCAGACGGTGCGACAGATTGCAACTGAGATCGTGGCGCGAGAAGGTGGCTTTGTGGACGATTCGGACGATCCCGGTGGCGCGACGAAATACGGGGTGACCATTCACACGATGCGGCGTCTCGGGCTTGATCTTTCAGGTGACGGGATAATCAACCGCACCGATGTTCGGATGCTCAGCAAATCTCAGGCCATTGATATTTTCGTGCAGCATTATTTTGAACAACCGCGGTTGGACCTCTTGCCGCACGAATTGCGGGCTTCGGTTTTTGACATGTATGTCAACGCTGGCAGTCACGCGGTCAAAATCCTGCAACGTCTGTTGCGCGATATGGGGTTCGAAATCGTGGTTGATGGGGCAATTGGTCCCAAAACCGCGCAGGCCTGCCGGGATGCGGCTGACCCCGATCCGGACGCACTCAGGGATGCGTACGGTGTGGCGCGGCGGAACTACTATTTCCGTCTGGCAGATCACCGGCCTGCGTCACGCAAATATGCCCGCACACGGGCGGGTCGCAAGGGGGGGTGGATTCGCCGGGCCGAGGAGTTTGTTTCGCCGATTTACCACCTGAGTGACGCGGAATTTCAAGCGAGGGTTTCAGGATGGGTTTGATCTCGGACATGTTGACGTTTTTGTTTGGCGGTGGCCGTAATGTCGTGCGGGAAACTGCTGAAATATTTTGGGAAAATGCTGAAAACGGGGCAGAGCGTGGTCTGGCTTTGCGACAGCAGGCGATGATTCAGTTCGGAGATGAATTTGAGGGCCCGAATAAGGGCGCGTTTGACCGGTTCATGGATGGGCTCAACCGTCTGCCGCGACCGGCTATGGCACTTGGTACTTTGGGTTTGTTTGTCGCGGCGATGGTTGATCCGCTGTGGTTTGCGGCCCGAATGCAGGGGATTGCCCTGGTACCGGAACCCCTGTGGTGGTTGCTGGGGGTGATTGTGTCCTTCTATTTCGGCGCGCGTCATCAGGCCAAGGTGCAGGATCTGCAGCGAGAGATCACTGCCACGATGCAGCGCACGCCTCAGGTTTTAGAAAACCTGCAAGCCCTGAAGGTAATGCACGGCGACGCTGTCGGCGCAGCAAATCCCGGAACGGACGCCGCGTTGGCGGAAAAAGCAGGCCGTCCTGATGCAAATCCGGCGCTTGAGGATTGGCGACGCAATCGCGTGGCCTAAACCGCGACACTATGCTCGCCCCAAAGGGGCGAAAGTGATTGGTGCTTGCCCCGGAACAGGAATATACCCGGGCCATGATTACCGAACTTGGCCACTTTGCCCTGATCCTCGCTTTTCTGGTTGCCATCGTGCAATCGGTGGTTCCACTGATAGGCGCAGCGAAACGCTGGCCTAGCTGGATGAATTTCGCTGAACCGGCGGCAATCATTCAATTTACGATGGTTGCCTTTTCGTTCGGTGCGCTGGTCTGGGCCTTTGTGACGTCCGATTTCTCGTTGAGGATCGTGGTTGAAAACAGTCACTCGGCCAAACCAATGTTGTACAAGATCAGCGGAACATGGGGTAACCACGAAGGCTCGATGCTGTTGTGGGTTCTTATCGTGTCCTTGTTTGGCGCGATGGCCGCGTTTTTTGGGGGCGGTTTGCCGCCGACTTTGAAGGCGCGGGTATTGGCGGTGCAAGGGGCAATTGGGGTCGCGTTTTTCGCGTTTATCCTATTCACCTCGAACCCATTTGACCGGCTGATCGTGGCCCCCTTTGACGGGCGCGATCTAAACCCGTTGCTGCAAGACCCCGGTTTGGCCTTTCATCCGCCGTTTCTGTATCTGGGCTATGTGGGGCTGAGCATGGCGTTCAGCTTTGCCGTCGCCGCCCTGATCGAAGGGCGCGTAGACGCCGCGTGGGGCCGCTGGGTACGCCCATGGACGCTGGCGGCTTGGGTTTTTCTGACCATCGGTATCGCGCTGGGGTCCTGGTGGGCCTATTACGAGCTCGGCTGGGGCGGGTTCTGGTTCTGGGATCCGGTCGAAAATGCGTCGTTTATGCCATGGCTGCTGGCCGCTGCGCTGTTGCATTCGGCCATCGTCGTGGAAAAACGCGAGTCGTTGAAAAGCTGGACGATCCTGCTGGCAATCATTGCTTTTGGCTTTTCGCTGATTGGTACCTTCATTGTGCGTTCGGGCCTTCTGACTTCGGTCCATGCGTTTGCCAATGACCCCGAGCGTGGCGTGTTCATCCTGATTATCCTCGTGATCTTCATCGGCGGCGCGCTGACCCTGTTTGCCGCGCGGGCGCAGGCGATGGAGGCCAAAGGCGTTTTTGGTATGGTTAGCCGAGAAAGCGCGCTGGTGTTGAACAATATCCTGCTGGCCGTCAGCTGTTTCGTCGTATTCGTCGGAACAATGTGGCCGATGGTGGCTGAGATGGCCTTTGACCGCAAACTCTCGGTCGGCGCGCCGTTCTTCAATTCGGCATTTACGCCCTTCATGGTGGCGTTAGGGATTGCATTGCCAGTGGGTGCGATGTTGCCGTGGAAGCGCGGCAAGCTTGGCAAAACTGCCTATTCGCTGCGCTATGCCTTTGTTCTGGCCGTTGCGCTGGCATTGCTGGTCTGGGCAATTCAAACAGGGCGCAGTGCGCTGGGTCCGGTTGGGCTGTTCCTGGGCGTGTGGATCACCTTTGGCGCGGCGGTTGATTTGTGGAGCCGTACGGGCCGCAAAGGCAATCTGAAACGTCTGTTTCGTTTGCCCGGTGCGGATTGGGGCAAGGCCGTTGCTCATACAGGCATGGGCGTGACCATGTTCGCCATCGCCGGGTTGACCGCGTGGGAGGTCGAAGACATTCGTGTTGCACAACCAGGTCAGCCGTTCGAGGTGGGGCAGTTTACTCTGACTTTGGAAGACGTCCGGCTTGTGGAAGGGCCAAACTATTTCTCGACCACTGCTGACGTTCGGGTCGAAAAGCATGGACGGCCTATGGGAACATTGCATCCTGAAAAGCGCGATTACCCAGTGGCACGGATGCCCACGACCGAAGCTGCGATTGATTATCGGTTCCTGGGGGATCTTTACGTGGTAATCGGCGATCAGCAAGCGGATGGTGGCTGGGTCATGCGGACCTATATCAAGCCGCTGGCCAACTGGATCTGGGGTGGGTGTATCCTGATGGCTCTGGGCGGGCTGCTCAGCCTGTCGGACCGCCGGTTCCGTGTGGCGGCAGGTGCGCGCAAGGCGCCATCGGGCGGAGTACCTGCGGAATGAAACGTCTGGTCCTGATCCTGTCCCTCATCGCGTCGCCCCTGTTTGCCGTACAGCCGGACGAAGTGCTGGACGATCCAGCGCTGGAACAGCGGGCGCGCGACCTTAGCACCGGCCTTCGCTGTCTGGTTTGCCGCAACGAGAGCATCGACGAAAGCAACGCCGAACTGGCCCGTGACTTGCGCCTGTTGTTGCGTGAGCGACTGGTGGCCGGGGACACGGATGACGAGGCAATCGCTTTCATTGTCGATCGCTACGGCGAATATGTCTTGCTGAAGCCAACCACTTCGGGATCGAATCTGATGCTGTGGCTTGCGGGCCCGATCATGTTGTTGATCGCAGCCCTCATGGGCTGGAGTTTCCTGCGCAAACGGTCCCGGGTTCAGGTCACGGGTGAAAAGGACACGCTCAGCGAGGCTGAGAAAGAGCGTTTGCGCCAGATTCTTGAAGACTGACCCCGCGTTCATCTTTTCCTTCCCCTCCATTTCGGTCAGGGTTCCGAAAAGTTTGGAATTGGGGGAAGGTTCATGGAATACGAAACAATCCTTTTGGACATCACGGATGATTTGGCTGTTGTCACCCTGAACCGGCCCGACAAGATGAACGCGATGACCGCGCAGATGCGGGCCGAAGTCACTCATGCAATGAAACATGCGGCGCGTCATGCAAGGGCGATCGTTCTGACCGGAGCGGGAAGCGCCTTTTGTTCAGGACAGGATCTGGGTGATGCGTCCAGCACCGGCAAGGTCGATTTAGAACGCACGCTGCGCGATGAATATGAACCGATGCTGGAAACGATCTATGATTGCCCGGTGCCCACCATTGCGGCTGTGAACGGACCGGCAGCCGGGGCAGGGGCAAACCTTGCGCTGTGCGCTGATGTGGTGATCGCCACTGAAAGCGCATACTTCCTGCAGGCGTTCGCCCGGATCGGGTTGTTGCCGGATGCGGGCGGTACGTGGTTCATGCCGCGTCAGATGGGGTTCGCCAAAGCGATGGGGGCCGCCTTATTCGCGGACAAGATCAGCGCACGGCAGGCTGATGAATGGGGTCTGATCTGGGAAGCCGTGTCCGACGACACATTCGATGCCCATTGGCGCAAACGTGCAGCCTATCTGGCGAATGGTCCCACAGCCGGTTTTGGCGCGATCAAACAGGCCATCCGCGGGACGTATGAGAAAACGCTGCCACAGCAATTGGCCGCCGAAGCACATTTACAAGGGGAATGCGGGCGCAGCCGTGATTTTGCCGAAGGTGTCGTCGCCTTCATGGAAAAACGCCCCCCGAAATTCGAGGGGCGCTGAACCGTTCAGGCGCGGCGGCGACGGCGCGTGCGCCGCTCGGGTGCGTTGGCTTCGTCGCCGGTACCATCCGAGGCCGAGGAAAACGGCCCCAGGGCATCGGTGATCTGATCCAGTGTCGGGCGCGAACCGCGCGGTTTTGTGTCCAACGCTTCGCGCATCTTGCGCAGGTGATCGGGCATGGTGCCGCAGCAACCGCCAATGATTGTGGCTCCGGCATCGCGCGCCATGGCGGCGTATTCACCCATCAACTCGGGCGTCCCGTCATAGTGGATGTGGCCATCCACGTATTTCGGAATACCGGCATTGCCCTTCGAGATCACGGGCCGCTCGGTGCCTTGCGCGGCAAAGCCCAGAACGGTGCGCAGGATATCAGACGCGCCGGTGCCGCAGTTGGCGCCAAACGCAATCGGCGGGTTGGGCAGGGTTTCGACCAGTTGAGCCAGATCGGACGAAGTAACACCCATCATGGTTCGCCCAGCGGTGTCAAAGCTCATGGTGCCGCACCAGGGCATATCGGCCAAGGCGAACGCCTCAGCGGCGGCGCGGAATTCTTCAGGGGCGCTTATGGTTTCCAGCCACACAACATCGGCGCCACCAGCCTTGAGCGCATCGGCCTGTTCATGGAACATTTCGACGGCGTCGGCATGGGTCAGGCTGCCAACGGGCACCAGAATCTCGCCGGTTGGGCCGACCGATCCGGCCACAACGATCGGGCGTCCGGCTTTGTCAGCAACCTCACGTCCCAACTCGGCACCGATCCGGTTCAACTCGGCCACGCGGTTTTGCGCATCATGCAGCTTTAGCCGGGCCGACGTGCCCCCGAAAGTGTTGGTCAGGAAAAGATCACTGCCCGCATCCACCGAGCTTTGATACAGCGCGCGGATCTTACCCGGCGCGTCCACGTTCCACAATTCGGGCGCATCACCCGATTGCAAACCCATGTTGAACAGGTTGGTCCCAGTTGCACCGTCTGCCAAAATGGCATCTTTGGTCTTGAGAAGTTCGGTCAATGCATTTGTCATTGGGGTTATCCGGAAAAAGGCGCAATTGGCCTGATAATAACAGAGGCGCCCCGTGTCTCATGACCGGGACGCCAAAGCAAACTCATAAATCTCATGAAGATCATGAGGTGGGGCAAAAGCCCTTAGTCAGTCTCGCTAAGAATCTGCGACTTGGCTTCGGGCAGAAGCTCGGCCATCTTGGCGCGAATTTCATCGTCAGACGACAAAGCACCCAGATCGCCGGAAACCTTGCGCACAACATCTTCGTGACCGGCTTCTTCAAAATCGGATTTCACGACGGCTTTGGCGTATTCTTCCGCTTCGTCACCGGTTTTGCCCAGCTTTTCCGCGGCCCATAGGCCAAGCAGTTTGTTGCAGCGGGCCTGTGCCTTGAACTGCATCTCTTCATCATGCGCAAACTTGGCTTCAAATGCGTTTTCGCGTTCGTCAAACGTCGTCATAGGTTGGGGACCTCTTCGAGTAACATATCGTTGATGTTGATATGACCATACAGAACGCCGCGTGCAAGGGATTTGCGTTGTATCAAAGTCTTTCTTGTGTGCGAACTTGCGGGAAAGGGGGGCTTGCACTATGAGGACGCCAACGTGAGGGGACTCATTCCCTCTTACCAGACTGGAAGGGTCGCTTATGGCGCGTCGCAAGAAAATCTACGAAGGTAAAGCTAAGATTCTGTATGAAGGCCCAGAGCCGGGCACCATCGTGCAATATTTCAAGGATGATGCCACCGCGTTCAACGCCGAGAAAAAGGACGTGATCGACGGCAAGGGCGTGCTGAACAACCGCCTGAGCGAGTTCTTCATGAACGGCCTGACCCAGATCGGCGTGCCGACCCACTTTATTCGCCGCCTCAACATGCGCGAACAGTTAGTGCGCAGCTGCGAGATCGTGCCGCTGGAAGTGATCGTGCGCAACTATGCCGCCGGTACGATGTCGAAACGTCTTGGCATTGCCGAAGGAACGCAGTTACCGCGCCCGATCGTGGAATACTGCTATAAGGATGATGCGCTGGGTGATCCTCTGGTAACCGAGGAACACATTGCCGCCTTTGGCTGGGCCAGCCAGCAGGACATGGAAGATATCCTGAGCCTTGCACTGCGCGTGAATGATTTCCTGAGCGGCGTGATGCTGGCCGTGGGCATCCGTCTGGTCGATTTCAAGATTGAGATTGGCCGCGTTTATGACGGCGACTATCAGCGTCTGATTATCGCGGACGAGATCAGCCCGGACAGCTGCCGCCTATGGGATACCGAAACCGGACAGAAATTGGACAAGGACGTGTTCCGCCGCGATCTGGGTAATCTGACTGATGCCTATTCAGAGGTCGCACGACGTCTGGGCGTTCTGCCTAAAAGCAACGTGACCAAGCCCACGCTGATAAACTAAGCCGGTTTTCGGATGTAAATTCTGTCAAAAGCGCCGTTTCTAAGACGGCGCTTTTTTCTTTTGCTCTGGTGGTTTGACAGACGGTCCGCACCTTCGCATTGTCGGGGCAGGTGCAATCAAGGATAGTCACGAAATGGCCGAATTGTTCGATCAGGCGGTTTTTCTGAAATTCCTCGCGGCGTTACTGGCGATCTTCAATCCGCTTTACGGTATCCCGATCTTTCTGAGTATGACCGAAGGCTACTCGGGTCCCGAACGCAAGCGCGTGGCACTGGTCGTAACCGGAACAGTGGTTGTCGTGGCCTTGATCGCGGTATTGGTTGGCGAAGAGATTCTGGCGGTCTTCGGCATCGACATCCCGTCCTTCCGCATTGCCGGCGGGTTGATCATTCTGGGGGTCGGCATGTCGATGCTGAACGCGTCTGACCCGCCAAAAGGTGATCAAAGGGCGGTTGCAGAGGGCGAAAAGAAGAAAAGCAACATTGCCGTCGTGCCGTTGGCAATACCGTTGACCATCGGACCCGGCACGATTGCCACGACCATCGTGTTTGCTCATACGCTGTCGGATGGGGCCGAGATTGTGACATTAGGCTCAGCCGTATTGATCGCCTGCGCCATCGTCGGGCTGGGGTTGCTGTTCGCCGACCCGATCTCGCGGTTTTTTGGGCCAACCATGATCAACGTGATCACCCGCGTTATGGCAATCATTCTTGTGGCCGTGGCCGTCGAAATGGTGCTGACCGGTACGTTTAACGCCATTGATGCGCATTACCCCGGATTAACCGGCAGTGGCTGAGCGTCACACCTGCGGCAAACTGTGTGCGGACAAGGGTTGTCGAACGCGGTTTGTCGCGTTATCCCCCGCGCAACGGAACGGGCCCGGAACCATGGCCCTTAGCTGGAGTTGCAGGAATGAAAGCACGGGTGCATGTGATGCTCAAGAATGGGGTCCTTGACCCGCAGGGTGAAGCAGTGCGGCACGCATTGGGCGCTATGGGCTTCGATCAGGTCGAAGGCGTGCGTCAAGGCAAGGTGATCGACCTTGAGCTGGCTGCAGGTGCGACCGAGGCCGACATCACCGAGATGTGCGAAAAGCTGTTGGCCAACACGGTCATCGAACGCTACGAAATCGAACTGGTCTGACCCTTTACCCCGGAGGCCCCGCCATGCGCGCTGCTGTTATCGTATTCCCTGGGTCCAATTGTGACCGGGACCTTGCCGTCGCTTTTGAACAGGTGGGGTTTCAGGTCGACATGGTCTGGCACAAGGATGCCGCGCTGCCCGAGGGCATCGACATCGTGGGCGTTCCCGGCGGGTTTTCCTATGGTGACTACCTGCGTTGCGGCGCGATTGCCGCGCAATCGCCGATCTGCAAGGCGGTTGTCGAACATACCAACCGCGGTGGCTATGCCGTGGGTGTCTGTAATGGCTTCCAGATTCTGACAGAAACCGGCGTTCTACCGGGTGCATTGCTGCGCAATGCGGGTCTGAAATACATCTGCAAAACTGTCGGTCTGAAGGTGGAAACCAGCGACAGCGCCTTTACCCAAGGTTACAACGCCGGTGACGTGATCGGTATTCCGATTGCACACCACGACGGCAATTATTTCGCGGATGACACCACTCTGGCTGCGTTGCGGGATCAGGATCGGATCGCGTTCACCTATACCGAGAATCCAAACGGCTCGGTTAGCGATATTGCTGGTATCCTGTCGGAAAACCGCCGGGTGTTGGGGATGATGCCGCACCCCGAGCGGGCGGCGGATGAAGGTCACGGCGGCACTGATGGAACGGCATTGTTCCGCGCATTGTCGGGGGTCCTCGCACCTGCGTGACTTGAGGTTGCGATCAAGCCCGCGTAATTTCCCGGGATGAGTTCTGATGTTCGCTCTGGCTGGTCCATTCTGACAAAACCTTTTCGCGGCGCGCCCCTTGGGTGGCGCCTGCGATTGGCTGTCATTACCCTGCTGGTGGTCGCTGTAGCGACGATCTGGATCACAAACCGGCTACTGACGGACAGATTTACTGAGTCCACCCGCAACCGCGCCGAGCTGCGTCTAGCCCTGTATTCCGGCAACCTGCTAAGCGAACTACGCAGAAATGCGATTGTGCCGCAGCTGCTTTCGCGGGATCCCACGCTGATCTCGGCGCTTCAATCCAGCGATTATTCTCTGTCGACCCAGCGCCTGATCTCATTTGTGGAAGAAATTGGAGCAGCCTCGCTGATGCTGTTGGATGGGGATGGGCGTTCGGTCGCTTCCACCGATCGCAACCGTTTGGGTGAGGCACACAGGAGTTTGCCTTATTTCATTGATGCTGTACGCTCGAACGCCACGATCTTTACGGTAATCCCGAAGGAATCCGGCGGCTATAGCTTTGTCTATTCGCGTCGTATGGAAGCCAACGCCGAAATCCTTGGCGTCATCGTGGTTGAGGTCGATTTGCACAAATTCGAACTGGCCTGGGCAGGGATTTCGGACGCGGTGATGGTGGCAGATAGTACCGGCACGATCATCTTGTCGACCGAACCACAGTGGCGCGGCGTGCAAGAAGGCGAGGCGATGCTGCGTCAGCCGCCCGAAGGGGCAATCCAGCGCGCAATCCGGGCAACGACCGATTGGACCGCCTTGCCGCCTGATGCCTACCTGCAGGGTGAGGCCGTGATGCGCATGGAGACGCGCATTCCATTCCGCGGTTGGCAAATGACGTCATTCACCACCTATGCGTCGATCCGGGAAAAGGTGAACAGCGTTCTGGCGCTTGAGATTATGGGATTCGCGATTCTGCTGGCGCTGGCCTTTTACGCGCTGAGCCGCCGAGCGACGTTGCGGATGGCCTTGTTCCAGCGCGAGTCGGCAGAGCTTCGCGCATTGAACATGCGGCTACAGCGGGAAATTGCTGAACGTGAACGGGTTGAAAAGACACTGGAAGTTGCCGAGCAAACGCTGGCGCAAAGTTCGAAACTTGCAGCCTTGGGTGAGATGTCGGCCGCTGTCAGCCACGAGCTGAATCAACCGCTGGCTGCAATGAAAACTTATCTGGCTGGCGCGCGTCTGTTGCTGCGCAGAAACCGCCCCGAAGAGGCGTTGGCCAGCTTTGGTCGCATCGACGGCTTGATCGAACGGATGGGGGCGATCACCCGACAGCTTAAATCCTATGCGCGCAAGGGCGCGGATGCGTTTTCACCAGTAAATCTTGGCGAAGCGCTGGCTTCCAGCCTGTCAATGATGGAACCTCAGCTGCGGCAGCGACACGTTAAAATAACGCAGATCCTGCCCGAAGAACCCGTTATAGTGATGGGGGATCGGATGCGGATCGAACAAGTGATGGTGAACCTCTTGCGCAATGCGCTGGACGCCACCAAATCTGTATCAGAGCCGGATGTTGAAATCATCCTGGCAGCTGGTGACATGGCGGTGCTGACCGTCCGCGACAATGGTCACGGGATCGAGAATATCGAGAATCTGTTCGAGCCCTTCTACACCACCAAGCAGCCCGGCGATGGGGTCGGGTTGGGGCTTGCCATCTCGTCGGGTATCGTGAACGACCATGGGGGACGGTTGACTGCGCGCAACGGCCAGCACGGCGGCGCGGTGTTTGAGATGCAATTGCCGATACTAGGAAGCGACGGCCTGGAGGCCGCTGAATAACAAAGGAATGACTATGGCACAGGCCATGAAAATCGCCATTGTGGATGACGAACAGGACATGCGCCAGTCGATCAGCCAATGGCTGGCACTGTCGGGATATGACACTGAAACGTTCTCGAGCGCCGAGGACGCGCTGAAGGTACTGGGACCGGATTATCCGGGCATTGTCATCTCGGACATCAAGATGCCGGGAATGGATGGCATTCAATTGCTGAAAAAGCTGATGGGGGCTGATAGCACCTTACCGGTCATCATGATCACCGGTCACGGCGATGTTCCGATGGCGGTTGAGGCGATGCGCGTGGGCGCGTTCGACTTTCTTGAAAAGCCTTTCAACCCGGACCGCATGTCAGAACTGGCAAAACGCGCCAGCAATGCACGCCGTCTGACATTGGACAACCGGGCCTTGCGGCGCGAGCTGTCCGGCGGCACTCAGATCATGAACAAGCTGATCGGGGCCAGCCCGGTGATGGAGCGCTTGCGAGAGGATATCCTGGATTTGGGGCAGGCGGACGGCCATGTTCTGATCGACGGTGAGACCGGCACGGGTAAAACCCTGGTTGCGCATGCTCTGCATGCCGTTGGCAGCCGGGCGGGCAAGAAATTCGTTCTGGTTTCGTGCGCAGCGCTGGAAGAAGAGGCGCTGTCGAAACGTCTATTTGGTCCGATGATGCCCGAAGACGCGCAACTGCCCGCGATTGAAGAGGCGCGCGGTGGGACGTTGGTGCTGGAAGATGTCGAAGCCCTCAGTGACACGCTTCAGGCCCGACTGCTGAGCGTCATGAATGATCAGGGTACACCGGCCGAGACGCGGATCGTTGCGATTTCGAACCTGCAGGAGGCGGGTAAGACCAGCGAAGATGTCCTGCGCCCGGACCTGTTTTATCGCCTGGCCGCGCTTCGGATCACCATGCCGCCTTTGCGCCAGCGCGGAGAAGATATCCTGACGCTGTTCACGCGCTTGAGTGAGCAATTTGCTGAAGAATATGGCTGTGACGCACCGCAGGTCAGCGCGCAGGAGGCCGCGCAGTTGCTGCAGGCCCCGTGGCCAGGCAATGTGCGCCAGTTGATCAACATCGCCGAACGCGCCGTGCTGCAATCTCGCCGGGGTTCCGGGACGATTGCCTCGTTGCTGATGTCGGATCACGAAGAAATGCAGCCGGTTATGACGACTGAGGGCAAGCCGCTAAAGGAATATGTCGAGGCGTTCGAACGGATGCTGATCGACAACACGATGCGCCGTCACAAGGGCTCGATTGCGTCCGTGATGGAAGAGCTATGCCTGCCGCGACGGACGTTGAACGAGAAAATGGCCAAATACAGCCTGCAGCGTTCGGATTACCTGTAAACACCAGAGAGGGGGTCAGCCCCCTCTCTTGGCCCTTTGGGCCAATTCACTCCCCCAAGTATTTTTGGCCAGATGAAGCGATCCTGTCCGGTGTTCGGAGTGAACCGTGCAGTTTGCCCATTGTCTTTTCCACAGGACTGCCTTTATGGTGGCGGGACGGGCCGGGCCTATTTACGCCCTTAAGCCCCAAGCTTTGAGTTTCGCTGCTCTGCCGCGGATGGTGATGATCCCCACGAGGCAAAGCAGACCGATTATGCCCTTAACCGGGCAGTTGAACGCCTGAGCCCGCCTGAGCGGGCGAAAGGAAAAAATGGGCAGGACGCGGCATTCCGCGCCTGTCGGAGAAGAACCGCGATGACGCGCGCGCAACGATCGAGTGTACGGGCAGGGGGCCACAGCGCCAGACCCTGCCGCGCGCCGTCCGATATCGCCCTGACAAGACACCACCCCAAAAGCGCCTGTCCTCCCGGACGGGCCAGGACAACGCGTTTGGCGCGGTGCACCAAGGACAAATGGCTAAGAAAATGCTTATCGATGCCACCCACGCGGAGGAAACCCGCGTTGTGGTGGTCGACGGAAACAAGGTCGAGGAGTTCGATTTTGAGTCCGAAAACAAACGTCAGCTTGCTGGCAATATCTATCTAGCAAAAGTTACGCGAGTAGAACCGTCCCTTCAGGCGGCCTTTGTGGATTACGGCGGGAACCGGCATGGGTTCCTCGCGTTCTCGGAAATCCACCCGGATTACTATCAGATTCCGGTCGCCGACCGCGAAGCGCTGATGGAAGAAGAGCGCGCCTATGCCGAGGCGATGAAGGCGCGGGACGAGGCGGAAGAAGCCAAGCCTAAAAAGCGCCGGTCCCGGTCGCGGACCAAGGCGGCGGATGTGAAATCTGACGACGCAGTCGAATCCATCGAGGTTTCGTCTGAGCCAACAGGCATGGAAACGATTGATCTGGATGAGGGCGAAGAAGGGGCTGATCTGTCTGTTCCAGAAGGCACCTCTCCAATGGATCATGTCGCTGAGACGCCGGTTGAGGAACCCAGCGATGACGCAGAAGCCTCGGATGAAGTTGAGGCACCTGCCGCTGAGGCAGAAGAGCCTGCGACCGCGGAGGAGCCTGCTGCCGAGGCTGAGGAAGCCGCCACGGAAGAGGAATCTGTGGAGCCTGTAGAAGAAACTGCAGACGTAAAGGCGAAAGATGCCTCTCCCGAAGGGGAAGCTGAAGCCGAAAGCGCTGCGGACGACAACGCAGACGACGCGCCTGCTGCGGAAGCCACCAAAACCGACGCCGAAGACGAAGACGAGGCCGAAGAAAAACCTCGTTCAGATGCATCGGCTAAAGATGACAGCATTGAGTCAGTTGCTGATGAGGACGACAGCGAGGACATCCGTCCGCCGCGCAAGCCGCGTCCGCGTCGCTATAAGATTCAAGAAGTGATCAAGGTACGCCAGGTTCTGCTGGTACAAGTCGTCAAGGAAGAGCGTGGCAACAAGGGCGCCGCGTTGACCACATACCTGTCGCTGGCGGGTCGCTATTGCGTTCTGATGCCCAACACCGCGCGTGGCGGTGGCATCAGCCGCAAGATCACCAATGCCCCGGATCGTAAGAAACTAAAGGAAATCGCGGCTGAAATTGACGTGCCGACTGGTGCGGGCCTGATCATTCGGACTGCGGGGGCCAAGCGCACCAAGTCCGAAATCAAACGCGACTATGAGTATCTGCAGCGCATGTGGGAGCAGATCCGCGAGCTGACGCTGAAGTCCATCGCGCCCGCCAAGATTTATGAAGAGGGCGACCTGATCAAACGGTCGATCCGCGATCTCTATAATCGTGAGATTGATGAGGTTCTGGTCGAGGGTGAAGGCGGTTACCGCATCGCCAAGGACTTCATGAAAATGATCATGCCGTCCCACGCGAAGAACGTGAAACGGTATGAAGACGCCCTGCCGCTGTTCGCACGCTATCAGGTCGAAAGCTATCTGACCGGCATGTTCAATCCGACGGTACAGTTGAAATCCGGCGGTTATATCGTGATCGGCGTGACCGAAGCGCTGGTGGCGATTGACGTGAACTCGGGCCGGGCAACCAAGGAAGGCTCGATCGAGGAAACCGCGCTTAAGACCAATCTTGAGGCCGCTGAAGAAGTGGCGCGGCAACTTCGGTTGCGCGATCTTGCTGGTCTGATTGTCATCGACTTTATCGACATGGACGAGCGTAAGAACAACTCGGCCGTTGAAAAGCGTCTGAAAGACAAGCTCAAGACAGACCGCGCGCGTATTCAGGTGGGTCGGATATCCGGCTTTGGCCTGATGGAGATGAGCCGACAGCGTCTGCGCCCTGGCATGCTGGAGGCGACAACACAGCCGTGCCCATCCTGTCATGGCACCGGGTTGATCCGGTCGGATGACAACATGGCGCTGACCATCCTGCGTCAGATCGAAGAGGAGGGCACTCGCCGCCGCTCGCGCGAGGTTCTGGTGCGCTGCCCGGTCAGTATCTCTAACTTCCTGATGAACCAAAAGCGGGAACATATTGCGCAGATCGAAGCACGTTATGGCTTGTCAGTTCGCATCGAAGGCGACGTGCATCTGGTCAGTCCCGATTTCTCGATGGAGAAGTTTAAGACCGCCAGCCGTATCGTGCCCGAGGCGACAGCGCCGGTTGTATCCGTGGACGCAACGCTGATGGATCTGGTGGATGCGGACGAGGACGAAGCCGTCGAAGAAGAAACGGCGGTTCAGGCCGAAGAAGAGACTAAGCCCAAGCGCAAACGTCGCCGCCGTCGTCGTAAGAAAAGCAACGGCTCGGGGGATACACCTGAAACTGGTGCAGAGGACGGTGAGACCGCAGCCGAAGCTACGGATGAAGCATCTGCTGAGGCTCAACCCGAAGAACCTGCTGCGGAAGAAAAGGCTGAAAAACCGAAGCGCCGCCGTGCGCCGCGCCGTCGTAAGAAGGACGCGGAAACGGTTGAAGCAACCGACGAAACACCCGCTGATAAAGCTGAGGAAGCAGTCGCTAAGCAGGCCGAGGAAACCACTGCAGAAGAACCTGCGCCGGAACAAGCCGTTGAACAGCCCGAAGCTGCTGAGGTGGTGACCGAACCGGTTTCAGCGGAACCCGATGCGCCGACAGCGAATGAGGTAACCGAGACAGAAGTGATTACCGAAGTAGCTGTCGAAGCTGAAGAAGCTGTGGAAGAGGTTGCCGAGACTGTCCAGACCGCTGAAGTCGAAGTAGCGCTGGAAGAGCCGGTTGCAGAAACGCCTGAGCCTGTTCTGGAAGTTGTGGCCGAAGAGCCTGAGCAACCCAGCGAACCGCCCAAGCCGAAACGGCGCGGGTGGTGGTCCTTGGGGCAATAAATAAGAAAGGCGGGCTTTGAGCCCGCCTTTTTCTTGAACCAGACGTGTTTCCACCTCAGCCTGATTTTTGTATCAGGTAGATCTGATGTCCGTCCGCATCCTCTTGTGACACCAGCTGGTGCCCACTTTCGGTGCAGAAATGCGGAACATCGATGATGGCGGCAGGATCATCGGCCAACACGCGCAAAATTGCCCCCGAGGGCATAGATTTAAGGCGTTTTCTGGCTTTCAGGACGGGCAAAGGGCACAAAAGACCCAGCGCATCCAATGTTTCAGTGGGGCTAGACATAATGTGCAGATATTTCCAAGTTGACGCAGTGTCCAGCGTCCAAGCACGGGGATGTGACCGAATGGCCCCGTGACGTGGCGGGGTTGATACCATATGTGCTGATTTATGTTCGGAATTGATATCATAGACGCGGGCCTGCTACCCGCCATGTTCATCGCGATGCTGGGCGGGCTGATCAGCTTCTTGTCGCCTTGCGTTCTGCCCATCGTGCCACCTTATCTGGCGTATATGAGTGGTGTGACCATCAACGAGATGCAGGATGAGGCGCGTGCCCGGCGTAAGGCGACGATGTCGGCGCTGTTCTTTGTGCTGGGTCTGTCCACGGTGTTCTTGCTATTGGGGTTCACAGCATCGGCCTTTGGGGTATTCGTGCTGCAGAACCAGGTGCTTTTCGCCAAACTCTCCGGTGCAGTGGTGATTGTCTTTGGTCTGCATTTCCTGAATGTTTTCCGCATTCCTTTCCTTGATCGTGAGGCGCGGATCGAAACCGGAGATTCCGGCGGCTCGGTCTTTGGTGCCTATATCCTGGGTCTGGCCTTTGCGTTCGGCTGGACTCCGTGCATCGGACCACAACTGGGTGCGATCCTGTCGCTGGCGGCGTCCGAGTCCTCGGTGGCGCGGGGTACGTTGTTGCTGGGTGTTTATGCGGCAGGTCTGGGTATTCCGTTCCTACTGGCCGCGATGTTCCTGAACCGGTCGATGTCAGTGATGAACCGGATCAAGCCTTACATGGGAACGATTGAAAAGGTCATGGGGGGTCTGCTGCTGTTCGTCGGCATCATGCTGATCACTGGCCTATTCACCGAGTTCAGCTGGTGGCTGCTGGAAACCTTCCCCGCACTCGCCAATTTCGGATGATCTGACTTACCTTGGCGGCAAGGCTGCGTTAACCTGCGCCGCAGAAGGTAAGGCCATGAGCAGTCACACAAATCAGTCTCAGGTAAGACGGCGTCGGGTTTTCTACATACCAGGCTACGATCCGATTCACCCTCGGCGATACCGAGAGCTGTACCGAAAAGAAGGTCGGGCGCAGGCGGAAATCTCAGGCTACAAGATCTCACTGGCGCCCAAATCAGGTGACGGTCCGTACGGCTGGCATGTCCGCTCGCGCCAGGATGGCGTCGACGTCGAGGCAGAAATCGAGGTCTTGGTCTGGTCGGACATCGTGCGCGACAGTATGTCGAATTCGATCCCCGCGGCCTACTTGCAGCTTGTGCGCACGGCCTGGATTTACATTGGGTCAGGGGCAATGTGGTGCCTTATGCGCTTGCGCAAAGGGCCAGTGATTGCAGCGTTGTATCCTGTCGGCATGCTGATTGCGCAATTGGCCCTGTCGCTAGGCGTGCTGTGGATATTTGCGGCGTTGCTATGGCCTGTTGCTGGGTGGGTGGCCATGGTGCCGGCAATAGCGACCGCTTATGCTTTGCTGCTCTGGTTTCGCAAGATCGATAATCGCTTGTTTGCGTATTACCTGATGCACGACTATGCCTATTCGGCTGCGTTGAATGGCACCACCCCAGCCGAGTTACGGTCACGTCTGGCCGAATTTACCAAACATATTCAACGCGCACTTGAGACGGATGTGGATGAGGTTCTGGTCGTTGGCCATTCATCGGGGGCGCATCTGGGTGTGATGGTACTGGCTGATCTGATCCGTTCGCAAAACCTTCCCAGTGACGGCCCGATCCTGTCCTTTCTAAGCCTTGGGCAGGTGGTGCCTATGGTCTCATTCCTGCCGGACGCCAGGGATTTGCGCACCGATCTGCAATTTCTGTCGACCCGAAGTGAACTCACCTGGGTTGACGTGTCCGCCCCGGGGGATGGGTGTGCCTTTGCTCTATGTGACCCAGTGGGCGTCAGTGGCGTTGCCCCCGATCAAAAACGTTGGCCGCTGGTGCTGTCCGCGGCCTTTACACAAACTCTGTCGCCAGAACGCTGGCACGAGCTGCGCTGGCGGTTTTTCCGGCTGCATTTTCAGTATCTCTGCGCGTTTGATCGCCCCGGCGATTATGACTATTTCCGCGTTACCGCAGGGCCGCTTTCACTGGCGCAAAGGTTTCAAGGCCGTGATCCGTCAAAATCGCGTATCGACCAGCCGGTTTCGAAATACAGGTCGGTTCTTCCGTGAAGCCGCCCAAACCAACATCCCGCCCGGATAAGGTCTCTCTGTGGCGCTATCTGAAACTGTTCCGCAAGGACCTGTTATCGGCCCAACCACAGCGCCTGTACCGGGCCTGGATGGCCGAGTTCCAAACGCCGTTCTTTCGGTCCTACATGATCAACCAGCCCGAGCTTGTAGAAACCGTCCTTAAGCAGCGCCCCGACGATTTCCCGAAATCTGGTCGCATAAGCGAGGGGTTGCGCCCGCTATTGGGTGACTCGGTCTTTCTGACCAATGGTGAGACCTGGAAACGGCAGCGCCGCATCATCGACCCGGCCTTTGAAGGCGGGCGGTTGAAAGACACATTCCCAGCCATGCTGGAAGCCGTGCAAGCCTGTGTCACGCGGTTGAAAGGGCAAGCGGGGCAGGTGATTGAATGCGAGGAGGTTACCAGCCACGCCGCGGCGGACGTGATTTTCCGAACGCTCTTCTCAGTTCCGATTGAACATGAAGTCGCCGCGCAGGTGTTCGAAAAGTTCCGAGCCTATCAGCGGCAACAGCCTTTGTTGAACCTGGCGGCCTTTATTCCGGTACCGAAGTGGGTGCCCCGGTTGCATGCGCGCAATACACGCAGAAACGCGCAGGATATCCGGGCTTTGATTTCGGGTCTAATAGCAGAGCGTGCCGATCTGATCGCCACGGGTCAAGCGCCGGACGACTTGGCAACCAAGATCATGACCACACCTGATCCGAAAACCGGTCATTGTTTCGACACGCAGGAGATGGTGGATCAGGTCGCCATCTTTTTCCTGGCTGGGCATGAAACCAGTGCATCAGCGCTGGCCTGGACGCTGTATTTGATGGCGCTTTACCCCGAATGGCAGGAAAAACTAAGCGCTGAGGCGGATATTCTGAATGATCCCAGCTTTAGCGCAGTGTCCAGATTGAAGCTCAGCCGCGATGTATTTCGCGAGGCGCTGCGCCTGTACCCTCCGGTACCGATGATGGTGCGCGAGGCGACGTGCCCTGAACAATTCCGGGGGCGGGACATTCCCAAGGGCGCGCAGATCGTCATCAGCCCCTGGCACCTGCATCGGCAAGAGCGTTTGTGGGATCGACCCGATGATTTCGATCCTACTCGATGGTCTACCGAAAACGGGAAAACCTGCCAGCGCCACGCATATATCCCGTTTTCCGCCGGTCCCCGCGTGTGTACCGGGGCCGGGTTCGCTATGGTCGAAGGGCCATTACTGTTGTCGATGTTGTTGCAAAATTTTCGGTTCGAAATAGTTGAAGATTGCACACCAGTGCCAGTGGCGCATCTGACGGTGCGATCCAAAGATGGCATCTGGCTGCGCGTGGTTGAGCGCTAACACGCTACCATCGCCCGCCGCCTTGCTGTATGCGAGTGCAAAATGCGGAATCATTGTTAAACGGGAAAGTCTTATGTCCAAAGCAGAACAGCGCGAGCAGATGTCCAACGGCGCGGGTTTCATTGCGGCCCTGGATCAAAGCGGCGGGTCGACGCCCAAGGCGCTGGCTCTTTATGGGGTTGAGGCCTCGGACTATAGCTCGGACGAGGAAATGTTCGGTGAAATCCAGAAGATGCGCGCCCGCATTATTCTGGCTGACGACTTTACCAAGGACAAAGTGATCGGCGCGATCCTGTTCGAACGCACGCTGGGCGAGGAAATCGATGGCCGCAAAGTCGCCGATTACCTGTGGTCGCAGAAAGGTATCGTGCCGTTCCTGAAGATCGACAAGGGTCTGGAAGATCAGGCCAACGGTGTACAGATGATGAAACCGATTCCTGGCCTGGCGGAAACACTGGCCAAGGTGGATGGCGTGTTCGGCACCAAGGAACGCTCGGTGATCCATGAAGCCAACGCCGAAGGAATTGCCGCCGTAGTTGCCCAGCAATTTGACGTCGCGCGCGTGGTTGTTGCCGCAGGCATGGTTCCGATTGTCGAGCCCGAAGTGAACATCAATTCCGCCACCAAGGCCGAGGCCGAGGATATTCTGAAGGCCGAAATCCTGAAGAACCTCGATCAACTGGACGAGGGGCAGGACATCATGCTGAAACTGACCATCCCCACCAATGCCAACCTGTTCGACGAACTGGCCGACCACCCTCGTGTTGTCCGCGTAGTGGCCTTGTCTGGTGGTTATTCAACCGAGCAAGCCTGTGATCTGCTGAACCAGAACGGCAAGATGATTGCGTCGTTTTCGCGCGCGTTGACCGAAGGGCTGTCCAAACAGCAATCAGATGCTGAGTTCAATACGGCTCTGGGCGGCAATATTGACAAGATCTTCCGCGCCTCGGTCTAAGAGGCGCTATTCCGGCTTGATGAATTCGCGGCGCATCTGCGCCGCTTTTTCACGCATGGTACAGCCGATTGCGTGGTCGTTGACCAACCCCATGGCCTGCATGAAAGCAAATACCGTGGTTGGACCAACAAACTTCCAACCGCGTTTTTTCAAATCCTTCGACATTGCAATGGACTCGGCCGAGGTTGACGCATTTTGCGGCGCAGGCGGGTTGTCGGCCTCGTATCGCCACACATAAGCGGCCAGAGAACCCTCGGCCACGATAAGGTCCTGCGCGCAGCGGGCATTGTTGATCACGGCCTCGATCTTGCCGCGATGACGTATGATGCCTTCGTTCTGTAAGAGACGCTCGATGTCTGCATTAGTAAATGCAGCTACAGCGTTAAAATCGAATTGATTAAACGCTTTGCGAAAATTCTCGCGCTTGTTCAGTATTGTTCGCCAACTAAGTCCGGACTGAAAGCTTTCAAGGCACAGCTTTTCGAACAATCGCTGATCGTCCGCGACCGGATAGCCCCATTCTTGATCGTGATACTCAAAGAACTCAGGGGCGGCTTGGCACCAAGCGCAGCGCGGTTGTCCATCGGGTCCGGTTACAGTCTTGCTCATATGATGTACCCCTTTTGTTCCGGATCAGGGTACATGCAAAGGAAACAAGCTGACAAGCATCAATCGCGGGTGCGATACCAATTCAGAACATAAACTCGAATGGCTGAAGCTAGACCGATATCGGGGTCACGTTCGACGTCAATCTCAGCCGCCAACGCATTTATTGCCATTTCTTTTTCTTTCGAAATGTCGCGAAAGGCTTGCCAGAACTCATCCTCAAGGGACACCGAAGTACGATGACCTTTTAAAGTCAGTGAGCGTTTGACCGGGCGACCGCTCATTCATCCAACTCGTGATTGTCCATGTCGCGGCGCTGTTTGTCCTGTTCGAACTTGGCCTCGACCTTTTCGACCTTGCTGCGCCCGAATTTGACAGCGTTCTGGTCGGCGCGGGCCTTTTTCTCGGCCCGAGCCTTTGCTTTTCTGTACCGGTTCAGATTGACCGGCTTACCCATCAGTCTTTCGGGCCGATCATATGTTCGGGGCGGACAACGGCGTCAAAGGTCTCTTCATCCACAAAGCCCAGCGCGATGGCCTCTTCCTTGAGGGTGGTGCCGTTTTTGTGTGCGGTTTTGGCAACCTTTGTGGCGTTGTCATAGCCAATCGTCGGGGCTAGAGCGGTCACCAGCATCAGCGATTCCTTCATCAGCTTGTCGATGCGCGGCTCGTTAGCCTTGATGCCCAGCAGCATCCGCTCGGTAAAGCTGTCGGTTGCGTCGCCCAGCAGTTGAATCGATTGCAGCAGGTTGTAGGACATCATCGGGTTATAGACGTTCAGCTGGAAGTGACCTTGCGAACCGGCAAACTTCATCGCTGCGTCATTGCCCATGACATGCGCGGCCACTTGGGTCAGCGCCTCGGCCTGTGTTGGGTTCACCTTACCCGGCATGATTGACGAGCCAGGTTCGTTTTCCGGCAAGATCAACTCACCCAGACCAGAACGTGGGCCGGAACCCAGCAGACGGATGTCGTTGGCGATTTTGTAGCAAGAGCCCGCGATGGTCGCCAAAGCGCCCGACAGGAACACCATGGCGTCATGGGCGGCCAGTGCCTCGAACTTGTTCGGTGCGGTGATGAAGGGCAGGCCGGTGATGTCTGCCATGTTCTTGGCCACGGCCTCATCCCAGCCGTTATGGGTGTTCAGGCCAGTACCAACAGCCGTACCACCTTGCGCCAGTTCATAAATTCCAGGCATCGACGCTTGGACACGGGCGATACCCTGACGGATCTGGTGCGCATAACCGCCAAATTCCTGTTCCAGCGTCAGTGGCGTCGCGTCCTGAGTGTGGGTCCGGCCGATTTTGATGATGCCTGCAAACTCTTTTGCTTTGGCTTCCAGCGCCGAAGCGAATTTTTCAAGACCCGGCAACAGCACATCGCGCACGCTCATCGCGGTGGCGATATGCATGGCTGTGGGGAAGGTGTCGTTCGACGATTGGCCCATGTTGCAGTGGTCGTTGGGGTGAACAGGCTCTTTCGAACCAATAACGCCGCCGAGGATTTCGATCGCGCGGTTGGCGATCACCTCGTTCGAGTTCATGTTCGACTGCGTACCCGAACCGGTCTGCCAGACGACCAGAGGAAAATTGTCGTCAAACTTGCCTTCGATCACTTCGCCAGCGGCCTGAATGATGGCATCCGCGATCTTTGCATCCAGCTTACCTATGGCTTTGTTTTCCATCGCACAGGCTTTTTTGATCACGCCCAGCGCGCGCACGATGGCAACGGGTTGCTTTTCCCAACCGATCGGGAAGTTCATGATCGATCGCTGCGTTTGGGCACCCCAATACTTGTCAGAAGGAACCTCCAACGGGCCAAAGCTGTCGGATTCGGTGCGGGTCTGAGACATCTGTCACTCCGTAGTGTATACGTTCGTATGCCATTTACCCGCAACATAGTTGCAGAGCAATCGGCCAGTTGCGCGCACCATAAACTTAAGGGTGCCAGAGGTATAGGTGGAACGGACGGTGAAATTTCTTGTGAAACGCATTGTGCGTGCATACGTGTCCGCTACAATAATAGGATCACCAAATTGGAGGCTCCGGTGGGCAAATTGGTTCAGACTTATTTCTTGAAATATATAGTCTTTTCGCTGGGCTTCCTGTTTTTGATCGCATTATCTGGCGTTCCTGTCCAAGCGGCGGATATTTCGCCTTTTGTCGGCGACTATGTTGGATCTGCAAGTGTTGTCGATGATGACGGTACCGAAACGCCACGCGACATGAGCGTGTCGATTCACGAGATGAAGAACGGTTTTAACATCAGTTGGACGACAACGACCTACAAGGCGGATGGCCGCATCAAGGAACAGAAATTCTCGATTGATTTCAAACAGTCCGACCGGGCAGATGTTTTTTCGGCTGCGATGAAACGCAATGTGTTCGGACACGAAGTACCGCTTGACCCGATGCAGGGCGAACCCTTTGTCTGGGGCCGGATCCAAGGTGATACTCTAACCGTATTTTCCCTGTTTATCGGCGAAACCGGCGACTACGAATTGCAGCAATACGACCGTACATTGGCTGAGGGCGGTCTGGATCTGGCGTTTTCGCGGTTCCGCAATGGGGAAAAGTCCCGTTCGGTCGAGACTTTTCTTAAAAAACAATAGTCTATTGAGCAATTATTTGCGGAAACTGTCCAGCGAGACGACCTCGGCGTCTTGTTGATCTGCCCCTTCCTCAACCTCGATTGATTCTTCGACGATGGGGTCGGCTTCTTCCTCATCATCGGGGCTTTCAAACCGCAAGCCGAATTCGACGGATGGGTCGACGAAGGTTTTGATCGCCGCATAAGGGATGTATAGCGGTTCCGGTGCGTCTCCAAAGTTCAGCGTGATGGCAAAGCCTTCGTCGCCGACCTCTAGATTTTCGAACCAGTGCTGCATGACAATTGTCATTTCTTCGGGGTACCGCTCGCGCAGCCAATCCGCCAGTTCCACGCCATCCTGACGCGTATCGAAGGTGATAAAGAAATGATGCGCCCCAGGCAGGCCATTATCAGCAACGCTGTTCAGAACGGATTTGATGAGCCCGCGCATCGCGGTGTGCATCAAGTTTCCATAATCGATGTCTTGCGACATGTGTCATCCTCAAAAGTGGTTACTCTCAGCATAGGGGATTTCGACGGAAACGAAAGACCGGGTATGCGAGGATTGTTCAAAGGAAGTGAATTCCCGTTCCAATCATGGCCATGATGGCCAGAGTTGTTGCCATCCCAAATTTAAACTTAAAAATCAATAGCCCAGCCAATAGTGTCAGGATCAGAGCGGCAGGATCCAGGCTGGCTGGATCGGGCCTGGGGATGGTCACCGGACCCCATGACTGTTGGGGAATAGTCTGAAACAGAACGTTCAGGCTGAACCATACTGACAGGTTAAGAATCACACCTACCACAGCGGCAGTAATCCCATGCAGCGCGGCGGACAACCTTGGGCGGGTCGCCAATTGGTCCAGATAGGGGGCGGCCAAAAAAATCCACAGAAAACACGGTACAAATGTGGCCCAAAGGGCAACCACTCCAGCCGCAATCGCAAACGGCGCCCCGCCGTTGATTTGACCGGTCAACATGGCGACAAACTGTGTCACCAGAATCAACGGCCCCGGAGTCGTTTCGGCCAGACCCAGCGCGTCGATCATCTGATCTGTGCTGACCCATTGATATTTTTCAACCACGGTCTGGGTCATATAGGCCAGAACGGCATAGGCCCCGCCAAACGTGACAACGGCAAGGCGAGCAAAAAACCAGCCCAGATCGCTCAACAGTTTTTGTCCCGCCAAGGTCAATGCCAACAGTGGCCCCAGCCACAGAACCAGCCAAATTGCGGCGGTGCCGAGCATTCCTTTGACCTTTGGGGCAGGGGGTGCATCTGCGGTGGTGACCTCGCCGTTAAACGTGACATAGCCCCAGATAGCTGCCGCCAGAATGATCAGCGGAAAGGGAAGGTTCAGCGCGAAAATCGCAAGAAAACCCAACCCAGCGATCGCACGGTGTTGCGTATCGGTCAGCGCTTTGCGCGACAGGCTCCTAAGGGCCTGAAGAACGATGACAATCACAGTCGCTTTCACACCCAAAAAACCAGCCTGCACCACTGGCAGGTCGCCAAACGCAGCATAAAGCCCCACGAGAATGGCGATGACAAACGCACCCGGTAGTACGAAAAGGGCACCTGCGATCAACCCGCCGGTCACACCACGCAGACGCCAACCGGCATAAGTGGCCAGTTGCATGGCCTCGGGGCCGGGCAGAAGCATGCACAGGGACAAGGCGCGCAGATAAGCCTGTTCGTCCAGCCACGGGCGTCTCTCGACCAGTTCCTGGTGCATCAGTGAGATTTGCGCGGCCGGCCCTCCGAACGACAGCAACCCGATGCGGCCAAACACCCGGACAAGGTCTGAAAGGGATGGCGTCATGATTTGCGATCCGTTGGCCAGTCGTGCCCCTCGTCAAACCCGTCCCGCGCCCAGCGGTACAGTGCGTCATACAAGTGCAGCCCTGCCTCGAGGTTTTGGTGATCGTCGCGGTACTGGCGTGACAAGCCGACAGAGATTGCCAATAGCCCGGCGGCTTCGGGGGCGAGATCATGGCGATTGGTGTCGGCGGCCCGAACGACCGTGGCTAATCGGTCAAGCGCCGGCATGCGCAGCTGAAATTCGTCCAGCATGGTGTCAAATGTGCAGCGATCCTGTCTGTGGGACCAAAACGTATCCTCTATATCGAACGGCGTTGCGTCAAAGGCCTCGGCGGTGGCTTGCACCTCGGACGGTGCCACGAATAGAAACTGCGCGTCCGGGTCGACAAAGCGGCGGATCAGCCAGGGGCATGCGATCCGATCGATTTTGGGCCGGTGACGCGTGACCCAGACGGATCGACCTCCCTCGTGCCATGGTACGGCCGAGGCTGGAACCCGCGGCGCGTCGGGCATTTCCCGCCAGCCAAACATACCACCTTCCAGGTATTCCGCCACACAACCTTTGCTGCGCAGCCAAGAGACAACCCCTTGGCTGAGCTTTTTGCCCTTTTGGCAAATGATGACAGCCGCACGGTCGCCAATCTTTTCGGCGATCCCGTCGATATCTTTGGCGGAATGACGCAATGAGCCGGGGATTAGATTGGGGTCAGCTGTGAAATCCTCATCGAGACATATGTCGACCAAAACCGGAGCCTGTGGCGTTCCGATTAGGCGCATCAGCTGTTTAGGTGTAATTGAATTGGGCGCAGGCATAGCATGTCTCCTGTTTTGGGCGGATACATGCGAAACTTGGGCTGGCGCCTCACGGGGCGTTCGCAATCTTACCCCATGATCTTTGCTTACGGCTAAGCGCCAAAGGGGTCAAGATTGCCTGAACCGTGTTACGCCCAATCTAGCCTTTGACCTGTCATGCAGACAGGCAAAGTGTCTTGCGGAAACTGCCCGAGTTGTTCGAACAAAGAGATGAAGTCGAATTGGTTATAAGCCTCGACCATGCGACCGTCCTTGACCCGCGCGAACACACTGCCCGTGGCCTTTAGTGGAGCGCCATTGTCGGCCCGCGTCGTGCTGACATGCAAAATGGCAGAAACCCAGTCCCCATCTTCGACGATCTTTGGAATTTCAACCTTGATGTCCCCAAGAACGTGACGAAATGCCATGACCAGATCGCGGAAATCATCCGCGCCGACTTGCATTTCGGGGATCAACCCTTCGGCCATCGTATCAGCGCTAAAGTACTGATCTATCGCATCAAGGTTCCCGTTTTCCCAAACCTCGGAATACCATCCTTTGACGACATCTGTATGGGACATCCCGACTCTCCTTTTTCTGTCGGGGTCAGCATGAGACCAAAGGGTGAATAAACTCTGAACGTGAACAAGATCAGAGATAAACCGCAGACATTAGGGAGAAAATGCAGGTTTCTGTTGCCAGGTACCTGCGAACCCCGCCTTACGCGGCTAGGCGCAAGGACTTAAGTTTCGGTCTTGTTACTGCTTACGCAGCAACTGCAACCGGAGCACGATTGTCGTTTGCAATTGTACTATTTTCGCCGGTAACGGTGGCAGACAGCCGAGACAAAGCTAACCCCTTTAGACGTTCGTCGATCCTATTTCGGCCCCAAAATCCTCAAACGAAGGATGGTTGGTGGAGCCGCCGGGTACCGCCCCCGGGTCCGATCCGCTTATTACGAGCGCGTTTATGTCCATAGTCCCGAAAGACATATCCTATATAGGTGAGCGCGCGCGTGGATGCAAACCAGGAATTCCAATCTACGCTTGCTTTAAAAACAGATGCTTACGCAGCCCTGTTGATGTTCGCCAAGATCAACCACAGCGCCAGGGCCAATTCGATTCCTCCGAATGTCATGGCTTTGATGAGTGGCGGATTGTCAAAAATGACCGAGACAAACCTCCCAAGCGCCGCGCCCGCATAAACAACGCCCAACATGGCATAGGCCATGGGATTGTTCAGCCACAGCACCACCGCGCCGGTTACGACAAATAGCCCACCGACTGATGCACGCATCTCGCTAAGACCCATGTTGCTGTCGGTTGGTGTCAAATCCAATGAGGCCGCAGTGAACGCGGGCGCCAGAAAACCGAAGAGGCCAAAACCTATGGTCAAGAGGGCGGCAATTACGTTCAGAGCTGTTGTCATCTGTCCCTCATCAAGCAGGTTTACGATGTTGCTGGGCGACATCCTGGGCCAGCTTACGGGTGTATTCTTCTAGCTCAACTAGTTTTGCATCTACCTTTGCCGCATCCCTTTCTTCCAGCGCATCGGCAATCTGATTGTGCAAGGAGATGATTTGTTCACGCGATCGGGCGGTGAAGGTGATCATGTTCATCAAGGGCTGCATGGCCTCGACAGCGCCGGCCAACTGGTAAGAGAGCACCGGGTTGTCGGCACCATCTACCAAGGCCCGATGGAATGTGACGTCTGAAGCGCAAAAGGCCTCATCCGAAAGCCCAGGCTGTGCCTGACGGAAAATCTCGGCCCGCATGGTGGCCAGTTGATCCGAAGTACGGCGTTGCGCAGACAAGGGCGCGCAGGCGCGTTCCAACGAAAATCGGGCCTCGCAGGCAGTATCAAAGCTGACCGCATTCATCGACAACAACAGTGTTGAGGTCGTGATTTGCTGCGAATACGCGTCCTCAAAGCTGATCCGATTAACAAAAGCCCCCCCGCTGGCGCCCCGCTGCGTTCGGATCAAGGATTGCGCGGCTAGACGTTTCAATGCCTCGCGCACCGTGGGGCGTGAGACCTGAAACTGATCGGACAGTTCTGCCTCGGACGGCAAACGCTCATCCACGATCAATTCACCCGAGATGATGGCATCACGGATGGCCTGCGCGATTTGCGCAGACAAATCGGCGGGTTTTCGTGGGTCGATTTTCATATTCCGGGGACCGTTGGTAAGATTTTATTTGTCTGACATTTAAAAGTCTGACATTTGAATTGCAAGGACTGAGTCGGGAGGGACGCATGAGTCGCGCAGTTCTACGCAGCGGTTTGTGGCTTGGGTTTTACAGCCTGATTCTGTGGGCCTGGTGGATGATGTTCACCATGAGCCGCGGAATGGATCTGGATTGGATCGGGCGCCCCGGCCCAATGGGGCAAGCGATGGCCGCCATGGATCCGCGCATGGATATGTACATGCCGATGGCCGAATTTAGCCCGCTGTTCTGGATGTGGGCCATCATGATGGCCGCAATGATGTTGCCGACCCTTGTGCCGACCTTGCGCAGCTATGATGACCTGATCCACAGCGCAAATGGCACACGAGCTGGTTGGCTGGGCGTTCTGGCGGGGTATTTCATCGTCTGGGTCGGGTTCGCGGCGCTGATCACGGGGGTTCAGCTGGTTTTACTGTTCGGTGGCGTTGTCGACATGCTGGGCATCGCCAAATCCAGCTTTGTGGCCGGTGGTTTGATGATCGCAGTTGGCGCTTTTCAGTTCACCCGCGCGAAAGAGGTCTGCCACGGAGTTTGCCACGCGCCCGTGACCTATTTTCTAGTTCATTGGAAAACCGGTTTCACAGGCGGGTTGCGCATGGGCCTGGGGCTGGGTGCTTTTTGCGTCGGATGTTGTTGGGGCTTTATGGCGCTGGGTTTCGTTGGAGGCGTCATGAGCTTGCTTTGGATGGGGTTGGCGACTCTGTTCATGGTTTTGGAAAAATTGCCTCAGATCGGTCACGCAGTGACGCGACCAATGGGGTTTGCTCTAGTTGCAGGGGGAATTCTCCTGTTGATCTATCCCTTTATTTTCGGAGGATAAGTATATGGCTAAGAACAGAAAACCTGAAGCCGACAGGTTGCCTATCAGCCAACGTATCGACAGTCGTATGCCAAATCCCAAGCGGCGTGAGATGAGTCCGACTGATTGGGTCATCAAGGGAGAGTTGATCCTCAACTGCTCGTGCGATGTGTTTTGCCCTTGCGTTGTATCACTGGGGGCGCATCCTCCGACCGAAGGGCATTGCCACGCGTGGATGGGGGTCATCATCGATGAAGGCCATTACGAGGGCGAGGACCTGTCGGGTTTGAACGTTGGTCTACTGGTCGATATTCCCGGTCGCATGGGCGAGGGCCAGTGGAAAGTCGCGGCCTATGTCGATGAACGCGCTAGCGGCAAGGCCTATAACGGTCTGCTGCAAATCTTCAGCGGGCAGGCGGGCGGTACAACTGGTCTGTTCACCATGCTGGTCAGCGAGATCATCGGGGCCGAGCGGGCCCCTGTCCAGATCGAACGCGATGGCAACAAGCGCCGTATCGTAATCGGTCGCAAGATTCAGGGCGAGATTGAGATGTTGGCGGGTAAAGACCCCGAGCATCCGGTGATGGTTTCGAACTCGAAATACTGGATGGGACCGGATATCATCGTAGCGCGTGGAACCAAATCCAAGGTGCGTGATTACGGCCGCGTCTGGGATTTCGGCGGTAAATCGGCCGAGATTTGCCCGATTGACTGGCATGGACCAAAATAATGATCACCGGGGCCTATGCACAGGAAATGGCGCGGTATAATCAATGGCAGAACAGCCAGTTGTCCGCTTTTCTTCAAGACCTGACGCCCGAGGAGTTAGCGAAAGATCGCGGCGCTTTTTTTGGCTCGATCATGGGGACTGCTAACCATCTTTTGTGGGGTAACTGGATTTGGATTTCGCGTTTTGATCAGGGCGATGGTCCAGGTGGCGGCATCCCGGAAAGTGTGTCTTTGTGCGCTGATCTGGCCGAGTGGTTGCCGCTGTGCAAAACAGTCGACGCCCGCATCTCCAATTGGGCTGGATCGCTTGAAGAGGACCTTCTGACTGGTGAATTCACGTGGCTCTCGGCGGCAAAAAAAGATGACTTTACATTGCCTTACGCGCAATGCGTCATACATATGTTCAACCATCAGACCCATCATCGCGGGCAATTGCACCAAATGCTGACCGAGACCGGATCAGCCGCTCCTGTTAGCGATTTGGTGTTTATGCCAAAGGAGGTTTGAATGCCGCAAATTTCCTTATCCCGCCGGTTGCGGCGCACGCCCTTCTCAGACGGTGTCGAGGCTGCGGGAGTTAAAGCATACACGGTCTATAACCGCATGTTATTGCCCACAGTTTTCGAAAGCGTCGAGGCAGATTACAGGCATTTGAAATCCCACGTTCAGGTCTGGGATGTTTCCTGTGAACGGCAGGTTGAGCTGCGCGGCCCGGATGCGGGCAAATTGATGCAAATGCTGACGCCGCGTGATCTTCGGGGGATGCTGCCGGGGCAGTGCTTTTACGTGCCCATCGTCGATGAAACCGGTGGGATGCTGAACGATCCTGTGGCGGTGAAGTTGTCCGATGATCGTTGGTGGATTTCCATTGCTGACAGTGACCTGCTTTTTTGGGTCAAAGGGGTCGCCAACGGTTATCGGCTGGATGTTCTGGTGGATGAACCCGACGTGTCGCCCTTGGCGGTTCAAGGGCCCAAGGCGGATGACCTGATGGTGCGCGTATTCGGGGATCGCGTGCGGGATATCCGGTTTTTCAAATTCGATATGTTCGAATTCGAAGGGCGTGACCTGGCCGTGGCTCGGTCGGGTTATTCGAAACAGGGTGGGTTCGAGATCTATCTCGAAGGCACTGAGATAGGCATGCCATTGTGGAACGCCCTTTTTGCGGCGGGTGAGGACCTACAGGTACGGGCAGGCTGTCCCAACCTGATCGAGCGGATCGAAGGTGGTTTGCTGTCTTATGGCAATGACATGACCGACGACAACACGCCGCACGAATGTGGTTTGGGCAAGTTCTGTAATACTCACACCGCGATTGGGTGTATCGGTCGGGATGCATTGTTGCGTGTGGCTAAGGAAGGCCCGGTACAGCAGATTCGTCCAATTGCGATTGAGGGCGACGCAGTACCGCCCTGCGACCGACCGTGGTCTGTGTTCGCAGGTGGAAGGCGTGTGGGGCAGGTGACCTCAGCCGCGTGGTCCCCGGATTTCGGGACGAATGTCTCAATCGGCATGCTGCGATTAAGCCACTGGGAAGCAGGAACGATTGTCGAGGTTGAAACACCAGACGGCATGCGCCGCGCCACAGTGCAGGAGCGTTTCTGGATCTAAGGGAGGGTTTGGGCGTCGCCCTCGTCGCTACACGGCGCACCCGAACTCATTCAGCCAGGCGTAGAACGGCCTGGCGCTAGGAAAACGAAAGGAAATCGGATGTTCAACGCATTGGTGATGGAAAAGGATGAAGAGAGCGGCTTGGCCAGCCCCTCGGTCAAGCAGTTGTCTCTGGATGATTTGCCAAATGGTGACGTGACCGTGGCGGTCGAGTATTCGACGGTGAATTACAAGGATGGTTTGTGTACGTCGCCAAAGGGTGGCGGGCTGGTGCGCAACTACCCACATGTACCGGGCATTGACTATGCCGGGACCGTCGAAGCGTCATCAGATGACCGCTATAAGCCCGGTGACAAGGTAGTTTTAACCGGCTGGCGCGTGGGTGAGGCGCATTGGGGCGGGTATTCCCAGAAAGCCAATGCGCTGGCCGATTGGTTGGTGCCCTTGCCCGATGGCTTGGATGCGCGCCAGGCAATGGCTGTAGGCACGGCCGGATTTACTGCGATGCTGGCTGTGATGGCGCTTGAGGATCACGGAATGACACCCGATCACGGGCCGGTTTTGGTAACCGGGGCCGCAGGTGGGGTCGGATCTGTGGCCACGGCCATTCTGTCCAATCTTGGCTACGAAGTGGCGGCTGTTACCGGTCGACCCGAGGCGGGGGATTACTTGAAATCTCTGGGGGCAAGCACAATCGTCCCGCGGGAAGAGCTGAACGAAACCACCAAGCGGCCTCTGGAAAGCGAAAGCTGGGCTGGCTGCGTTGATGCGGTCGGAGGAGAGATGCTGGCGCGCGTCCTGGGGCAGATGAAATACGGCGCCTCGGTCGCGGCTGTGGGGTTGGCGGGTGGTGCTGCTTTGCCTGCGACGGTCATTCCATTCCTTCTGCGCGGCGTAAATCTGCTGGGCATCGACAGCGTAATGCAGCCTTATGAAAATCGCGTCCGGGCGTGGCAACGTATCGCCACCGATCTGCCGATGGATAAGCTTGAGGCAATGGTTCAGCCAGCAACCCTTAACGATCTGCCGCAACTGGGAGCCGATATTCTGAAAGGTCAGGTCAAAGGCCGCGTCGTCGTTGACGTAAACGCCTGATCGGAAAAGCTTCCTTCAGACCCGCCGACTAGGATGTCGGCTGGTCTGTTTGCTATTTAATCAACCGAAAAAATGCTTAAGACACCTCTGGTCAATGGCGCATTTCCACAGCATCATTGCTATACATCCCAATTGCGATGGCTTAGAAGCCATGCAAACAGCACCTGAATACGGGGAGTGAGCAGCATGTCTGACGATTTCGAACTGGATACCGATGATCTGAAACGGCGCATGGAAGGCGCCATGGCCAACCTCAGAACCGAATTCGCCTCGCTTCGGACCGGGCGGGCGTCGGCCTCGATGCTTGAGCCGGTGATGGTGGATGCCTATGGCTCGATGACTCCGATCAATCAGGTTGGGACGGTGAATGTACCCGAACCGCGCATGGTGACCGTCAACGTCTGGGACAAGGGTCTGGTGGGCAAGGTTGAAAAGGCGATCCGCGAAAGCGGGCTGGGGATCAATCCACAGCTGAACGGTACGATCATCATGCTGCCGATCCCGGAACTGAACGAAGAACGCCGCCGCGAATTGGGCAAAGTTGCCGGGCAATATGCTGAACACGCCCGTGTCTCGATCCGGAATGTGCGCCGCGACGGGATGGATCAAGTCAAAAAAGCCAAAGCGGACGGTATGTCCGAGGATGATCAGAAATTCTGGGAATCCGAGGTTCAGGACCTGACCGATGAGATGATCAAATCTGTAGACGCCGCGCTTGAGACCAAGCAGGCCGAGATCATGCAGGTCTGAGACAGGGAATGCTCAACACCCCTGATACTTCGCCCGCGCTTGGGCCGCGCCATGTCGCTATTATCATGGACGGAAATGGTCGCTGGGCGCAGGCGCGTGGTCGGCCAAGACTGTTCGGACACCACGCCGGGGCGCGGCGCGTGCGAGAGGTGGTTGAGGCCTGCCCGGAACTTGGAATCAAATACCTGACGGTTTTTGCCTTTTCGACTGAGAATTGGAAACGCACGCAGGCTGAGGTTGCCGGGCTGATGAGCCTATTTCGGCGCTACATCATCAAAGAAACCCGGACTCTGAAGGAAAATGGTATCCGTGTTCGGTTCATTGGGGATCGCGTTCGATTGGACGCCAAGCTGATTGCCTTGATGGACGCGCTGGAAGAAGAAACCAAGAACAACGATCTGGTACACCTGACGGTCGCCCTGAATTACGGCGGTCGGGATGAGGTTGCGCGGGCCACCAAACGTCTTGCGCTGGACGTAGCCGAAGGACGGTTGCGCCCCGAAGAAGTTGATGAAGAAACTCTGCCCAAGTATCTGGACACGCATGTTCTTCCTGATCCCGATCTGGTTATCCGGACCAGTGGTGAGGCGCGGATATCGAATTTCCTGCTGTGGCAATCGGCCTATTCCGAATATGAATTCATCGACACGCTCTGGCCGGATTTCACAGCGGCCGAGCTGGAACGGCTGTGCCGCAACTTTGGCTCTCGCGAGCGCCGGTTTGGGGCAGTGCGGGTATGAGCGACGGCCGATGGTCTGACCTAAGCGCCCGGATTCTGTCCGCAGCCGTTTTAATTGCCATCGGTTCGGTCGAGGTTTGGCTGGGCGGCCTTTGGTTCGAAGCATTCATCGCAATTGCCTGCGGTTTGATGACCTGGGAGCTGGTGCGGATGATCGACCCGGACAAGGTCGGCGTGCGCGTTCAGCTTGGCATTCTGACCGGAGTGGCCGTATTGATCAGCTACCACGTGCCGCCGCTTTTTAAGCTTCCGGTTCTGGTGGCTCCGGCTTTGGTTGGGGCGGGGCAGGTCGGTCGTTCGAAAACGATTTATGCGCTATTTGCCGTCTGGATTGCGGCATCTGGTCTGGGCTTTATCTCTATCCGCGAGACGATGGGTTTTGGCTGGATGGTTTGGCTGATTTCGGTGGTCGTAGCGACGGATGTCGCCGGGTATTTTGTTGGCAAAACCTTTGGGGGCCCTAAGTTCTGGCCCAAGGTCAGCCCCAAGAAAACATGGTCGGGCACTGCCGGAGGCTGGGCCGCAGCAGCCATCGTGGGGGCTGTTTTTGCGATCTATGCCGGATTTGGGTTCATGTTTGTTGTGATTTCGGTTTTGGCCTCGATGGCCAGTCAAGCCGGAGATATCGTCGAAAGTGCGACCAAACGGAAATTCGGGGTCAAGGACAGTTCGAACCTGATCCCGGGACATGGCGGATTTCTCGACCGGTTTGACGGGATGATGGGGGCGGCCTTGTTCGTTCTGATCGCGGGTTTGATTTACTCCCCCGGGGGCATGTAATGCGCAGAGTTTCCATTTTCGGCGCGACCGGATCGGTCGGACAGAACACAATCGACCTGATTGACCGGAATCCGTCGGCCTATGACGTGGTGGCATTGACCGGCGGTGCAAATATCGAAAAGCTGGCCGACGATGCACGCCGACTGCAGGCTGATTTGGCCGTGACCGCGCATGAGGATCAGCTCGAGGACCTGCGTGCTGCACTATCCGGCAGCGGTGTCGAGGCAGCGGCCGGACAGGTTGCGCTGACCGAAGCGGCAGCGAGGCCAGCGGATTGGGTCATGTCGGCCATCGTTGGTGCGGCCGGATTGCCACCGGGCCTTGAGGCATTGAAACAAGGTGCGACCCTAGCCCTGGCAAACAAGGAAACGCTCGTTTGTGCCGGACCGTTGGTGTTGGAAACGGCGCGAAAACACAATGCCCGACTTTTGCCGGTGGACAGCGAACACTCTGCCGTGTTCCAGGCGCTGGTGGGCGAGGATATGGATGCCGTTGAGCGGATCATTATCACCGCCAGCGGCGGCGCGTTCCGCGATTGGCCGCTGAGCGATCTGGTCAATGCCACGGTCGAGCAAGCCTCGAGCCATCCGAACTGGGATATGGGTCAGCGGATCACCATAGACAGCGCTTCGATGTTCAATAAAGCGCTCGAAGTGATTGAAACACGGGAATTCTTTGGTGTTTCCCCTGATCAGATCGAAGTGTTGGTGCATCCCGAATCCATCGTGCATTCGCTGGTTGGGTTCAATGACGGCGCGGTCATGGCTCATATGGGCGCACCGGATATGCGCCATGCAATTGGCTATGCGCTGCACTGGCCGGATCGGCGCAAGCTACCGGTCGAACGTCTGAACCTGGCGAAACTGGGTCAGTTGCGCTTTCAGGACCCGGACGAGACCCGCTATCCAGCGCTGCGCCTCGCCCGTAACGTGATGCAGCGCGGCGGTCTGTCAGGTGCGGTGTTCAACGCCGCGAAAGAGCGGGCGCTGGACCTGTTCATCGCACGCCGGGTCAGTTTTCCAGAGATGACCCAGATCGTTGAAAGTGTATTGGACAGATTTGAGACGTCAGACGGCCTTCTTGATGCCTCTTTAACCCTTGATAACGTACTGCAAACGGACCATCTGGCACGTAAGTGGGCAGAAGAAGCCGTGATGCAGAAAGCAGGATAGAAACTTGGACGTAATCTCTCTGATCCCTCAATTCGGCAACTTGCTTTATACCATCGTTGCCTTTGTAATCGCCCTGTCCGTCATCGTCGCGGTACATGAATACGGCCATTATATCGTCGGGCGTTGGTCCGGTATCCATGCCGAGGTGTTCTCGGTCGGGTTTGGCCCGGTATTGTGGAGCCGTATCGACAAACGCGGAACACGTTGGCAGATCGCAGCCTTGCCTTTCGGCGGGTATGTCAAATTCCTTGGGGATGCCAACGCCGCATCCGGCAAGGACGAAGGCGCGATGCAGGAAATCACCGAGCAAACCCCCGAAGAGCTACGCCGCACCATGCACGGCGCGCCCTTGTGGGCGCGGGCAGCTACCGTTGCCGCAGGGCCGGTGTTCAACTTTGTGATGTCCATTGTTGTGTTTGGCCTGATTTTCATGTCTCAGGGCGTTACGCGCGATCCTCTTACAGTCGGCGAATTGCGCTCGTTGCCTGGTTCGGTGCAAGAATTGCAGGACGGGGATGAAATCGTCGCAATTGCGGGTCTTCCCGTTCCTGATTTTGATCAGCAGGGGGCCTGGTCTGATTTTACGGATGCACTGCCTGTTGAACCGGAGTTGGATTACACGGTGATCCGCGATGGGCAGACACTGGATGTATCCGGCCCCTGGTTGTTCCCGGCGCTGATCCAACAGGTCGTTCCACGCAGTGCAGCCATGGATATCGATCTGAAGTCGGGCGACGTTATCACGGCCGTCAACGGCGATCCTATCTTTGCCTTTGAGCAGCTCAAAGAACATGTAGAGGGATCGGACGGCAAGGTTCTGTTGCTGAACGTTTGGCGCGACGGGGCCGAGCTTGAATTTGCCCTGGCCCCGCGTCGCACGGATGAGCCGCAGCCGGAAGGTGGCTTTGTGACCCATTGGCGCATCGGGATTGTGGGTGGAATGGCTTTGGAACCAGCGACGGAACCCGCGGGCCTTCTGGCATCTCTTTCCGGCGGTGTGCAGCAGACCATTCGCATTGTTGACGGCTCTTTGTCGGGCGTCTGGCATATGGTGACGGGGGCGATCAGCACCTGCAACATTTCCGGTCCCATCGGCATTGCGGAAACTTCGGGCGCTATGGCCAGTCAGGGTGCTCAGAATTTCATTTTCTTTATTGCAGTTCTGTCGACCGCAGTAGGCTTGCTGAACCTTTTTCCCATTCCGGCATTGGATGGGGGCCATCTGGTATTCTATGCGTATGAGGCTATTGCAGGCAAACCACCCAGCGACGGTGTACTGCGCGTGCTAATGGGGGTTGGCGTATCGTTGATCCTTGGACTTATGGTCTTTTCGGTTACGAACGATCTGTTCTGCTGATTGTGGCATTGATCACAAGAAAATGCCCCAATTCCGCCTCAATTCCAGCTTAGCTTAATAGCCGGTAATTGAACCGTGTCAGAGGTAGTTATGACAAAGGCCCTGCGTAAATCCGCCAAAAGCTTTGGGTGCTTGTTCGTGTTGAACTGGGATACATTTCTGTTCTTCGGTGTGACCGCCGTGGCAATGGGCGGTTGGGCCTATTTGATCACTATGTGATTCTTAAGACCTGTTATTGAAACTACACAAGGCGGCCCACGGGCCGCTTTCTGTTTTGGTCTTTTGACAAGGCTAAATATTCTCGCTAATCAGCTTTAAAGTCCAAAAATATTGGGTAGTGAAAAATATGACTGATAGGCGAGGCGCGGGCACATCCTGCGGTGGGCAGAAGCCGAAAAACAAGATTTTGTGGCGGTCACTAACGTTAATATTCCTTCTTACATTGGTAGGTTTTGTACCGTTTCCGCAGGCCGCGTGGGCGCAAAATTTCGTCTTTAATTCGTTCGATGTCGAAGGCAACCGACGTATCGAAACCTCCACCATTATTGAACGTACAGGAATCGAGCCGGGCCAGTCGGTCACAGCGGGCGAATTGAACGATGCCTATCAGCGTTTGCTTGACAGTGGTGTTTTTGAGACAGTCGAATTGACGCCGCGTGGCAGCACGCTGGTGATCGAAGTTGAAGAATATCCGACAATCAATCAGATCAGCGTTGAAGGTAACAGCCGCGTAAAAGATGACGTGCTGCTTGAAGCGATCTCATCAGAGCCACGCCGCGTCTTTACACCGCAAGTCGCGGAGGCTGACGCCGACCTGATCGCCGAGATCTACTCGTCTCAGGGACGGGTGTCTGCAACGGTCATTCCCCGCATCATTCGCCGCAGTGACAACCGTGTCGATCTGGTTTTCGAGGTCGCAGAAGGGACCACGATCGAAGTCGAGCGTGTGAGTTTTGTCGGCAACCGAGCTTATTCTGACCGGCGCCTGCGCAGGGTTCTGGAATCGAAACAGGCGAATATCCTGCGGACGTTTGTCAGCAGCGATACTTTCATTGCTGACCGGATCGAATTCGACAAACAGGTCATTCGGGATTTCTACTTGTCGCGTGGTTATGTCGATTTCCGCGTGAACAGCGCAAATGTGGAATTCACTCGCGAGCGCGACGCTTTCTTCTTGGTGATGAACATCACCGAAGGTCAAAAATTCTCATTTGGGCAGATCAGCACTGTCAGCGAAATTCCGGGTGTGGATCCTGCTCCGTATCAGGATGCACTGAAAATTCGACCGGGAGTGACTTACACTCCGATGCTGATCGAAAACTCGATTGCGCGGATGGAACGTCTCGGCATCAAGCAGGGCGTCGATTTCCTGCGTGTGGAGCCGCGCGTGACGCGCAACGCACGTGACCTGACTCTGGATGTGCAGTTTGTTCTGACCAAAGGCCCAAGGATTTTTGTCGAGCGGATCGATATCGAAGGCAACACAACCACGCTTGACCGCGTGATCCGTCGTCAATTCGATACGGTGGAAGGCGACCCCTTTAACCCGCGTGAGATCCGTCAGGCCGCCGAACGTATCCGGGCCTTGGGTTTCTTTGCTGCGGCCGATGTCGAACCGCGCGAAGGGTCTTCGCCCAGCCAGGTGATTGTGGATGTGGATGTAGAGGAACAGCCGACGGGTTCGCTAAGCCTGGGTGGTAGCTACTCGGTTTCTGATGGTTTCGGGGTTGCGATTGGCCTTCAGGAATCTAACTTCCTGGGACGCGGGCAAACAATTGGCGTCAATTTGTCGACTGCCCAGGATGCCGAACAGTACACGTTGAACTTCTCGGAACCTTACCTGCTAGGGCGCAAACTTCGGTTTGACTTGGGATTGGGCCTGTCGACGACCAATTCAAGCTTTGCCAGCTATGACACCGAGACACTCTTCTTCCGGCCTCAGTTGAGCTATGCGATTGGCGAGTTGTCATCCCTGCGTCTGCGCTATGGTTGGCAAAACAGCGAAATGACCCAGCAAGGTGACGAAACTAACGGTGCAGTCATTTCGTCGGAAATCGATCAGGGTGAGCGTACCACCAGTTCTCTGGGTCTCTCGTACGTTTATGACAGCCGGATCGGAGGTCTGAACCCGAATGCAGGCGTCCTGTTTGAGGCCGGTATCGATGCTGCAGGACTGGGCGGCGACAACGAATACTTCAAGACGACGGCCCGTGGTGTCGCCCAGACACGTGTCTGGAACGAAGAAGTTGTTCTGCGTGCGTCGATGGAAGTCGGTGCGCTGCACTGGAGAGGTGATGATTTCAGCCGCACTATCGACCGCTTTGTTTTGGGACCCAGCATCTTCCGCGGGTTCGAGCCCGCGGGTCTTGGTCCGCGCGACTTGTCCAACGGACAGGATGACGCGATCGGGGGCAATTACTATTGGGTTGCGCGTTTGGAGTCGGATTTCCCGCTGGGTCTGCCCGAAGAATTCGGCCTGCGTGGCGGCGTGTTCTACGACTTTGGTAACTTGTACAATCTTAACGACGTCAATACGACCGGTGCCAATATCGTCGGCGAAGACGGCTCGATCCGCCACGTAATAGGTGTGTCGGTTCTGTGGGAAACGCCGTTTGGTCCGCTGCGCTTCAACTTCTCGAAAGCGTTGAAAAAGGAAGACTTTGACAAAGAGCAGAACTTCGACCTGACGGTTCAGGCTCGGTTCTGATCCTGAATGTTGAAAACTGTGTTCATGAAACTGCAGGGCCCTTTATGGGCCCTGTGTGTATTTCTGACCCTTGTCTTTTCGGAGCCAGTAGCGGCCCAACAATTGGGGGTTCCGCAAAGCAGCGTGGTGACGTTGTCCAGCGAGCGTTTGTTTGCTGAATCTGCCTTTGGTCAACGTGTCCTGCGAGAGATCGAGGCCGAAGGCGTTCTATTAGGGGAAGAAAACGAACGGATCGTGGCCGAGCTGAGCCGAGAGGAAAAGGTTCTGACGGAACAGCGTGCGACCATGACGGCTGAAGAATTTCGCCCCCTGGCCGATGCCTTTGACGAAAAGGTTCAGTCTCATCGGGAGGGGCAGCGCGCAAAACTGGACGTGTTGGCACGACGCAGTGAAGAGGCTCGGCAGATGTTTCTGGAACTTGCACGGCCGGTTTTGATTGACCTGCTACGCGAATCCGGCGCTTCGATCATTATTGAACGATCCAGCGTTTTCCTCAGTTCGGATCGAACCGATATCACCGATGCCGCCATTGCGCGGATCAATGCGGCGATCGGCGACGGCAGCGCCGTTGAAAATGGGGCCAGTGAATAGGTTTGCTTGCCCTTAGGGCGCGGTATTGCTAACCACGCCGCAAACAGAAATCCAGAATGGGACTACAACACCATGAGCACGGAAACCAAAAGCGCCGACATCCAGTTGATCCAACGGATTTTGCCGCACCGCTATCCGTTTCTGCTGGTCGACAAGGTGGTTGATATCTCGGGTTATCAATCGGCCATTGGCATCAAGAATGTCACAATGAACGAACCACATTTTCAGGGCCATTTTCCCGGAACGCCGATCATGCCCGGCGTGACCATTGTTGAAGCGATGGCGCAAACTGCAGGTGTGATGCTGGGTGTCGGTATGGACGTGATCGACAGCGAATTGCTGATCTATTTCATGAACATCGACAAGTGCAAATTCCGCCGCAAAGTGATCCCTGGCGATGTGCTTGAAATGCACGTGGAAACCGTGCGCGGTAAGAAGGGTGGTAAGATCTTCAAGTTCAGCGGCCGGGCGACGGTTGATGGCGAAGTCGCAGCCGAAGCCGAATTTTCGGCCTATGTCGACTGGGACATGGAAAAGACAACATGAGCGGCATCCACCCAAGCGCAATCATCGAAGACGGTGCGCAGATCGGTGAAAGCTGCTCCATCGGACCATTCTGCTTTGTCGGCAGTCAGGTTAAGCTGGGCGACCGGGTCGAATTGAAGTCCCATGTCGTGGTGACCGGCGACACCCAGATCGGTGATGAGACCGTGATCTTCAATTTCTCGGTGATCGGAGAAATTCCGCAGGACCTGAAATTCGGGGGTGAGGATACGCGGCTTGAGATCGGCAAGCGTAACCGCATTCGTGAACATGTGACGGTGAATACCGGAACCGAGGGCGGCGGCGGTGTGACCCGGATCGGCGACGATTGTCTTTTGATGGCAGGTGTGCACGTGGCGCATGACGTTCAGATCGGAGATCGTGTGATCATGGTGAACCATTCCGGCGCGGCAGGTCATTGTGTCATCGAGGATGATGTGATCGTGGGCGGAATTTCCGGCCTGCATCAATGGGTGCGCGTGGGCCGTGGCGCGATCATCGGCGCACTGACTATGGTGCCCAATGACGTGATCCCATATGGCCTGGTTCAGGCGCCTCGGGGTGAGTTAGACGGACTGAACCTGGTTGGCTTGAAACGGCGCGGTGTCTCGCGCGAGGATATCTCGGCCCTGCGTGCTGCGTTCCGCGAATTGTCGACTGGCGATGGCACGTTCATGGAACGCGCGCACCGGGTAGGTGTGGACAACGAAAGCGAATATGTGCAGCGGATCGTGGATTTCGTGACCGGGCAATCGGATCGCTCGTTCCTGACACCGAGGAAATAAACTAATGCTGGCATTGATTGCTGGAACAGGCGCATTGCCGGGCGAAGTGGTTGCCCGTCTTTCCGACCGTCCGCTGATTTGCGCGATGGAAGGTTTTACGCCTGACGCTCTGATCGCGGATATCGTCTTTCCATTGGAACAGCTGGGAAGCTTCCTTGCAGATTTGAAAGCGCGCGGCGTGACCCAGATCTGCATGGCTGGCGCGGTGCGCCGTCCCGCTATCGATCCATCGCGGATTGATGCGGCCACGATGCCTCTGGTTCCAGTACTGCAACAGGCGATGATGTCCGGGGATGACGGGGCATTGCGCGCCGTGATCGGCATATTCGAAAACTCTGGACTGACCGTTCGTGCCGCTCACGAAATTGCCCCGGCGTTACTGCCGGAACTAGGGTGCCTTACCGAAACGCAGCCATCCGAGGCTGAACTGTCCGATGCAGACAGGGCAGCGGGTATTCTGCGGGCCATGGGAGCTGCGGATATCGGTCAGGCTTGTGCGGTGTCCAAAGGGCAGGCGCTTGCGGTCGAAAGCATCTACGGCACAGATTGGATGCTGCAATCCTTGACCCAACGACCGGATGCGGGGGGTGGCGTTTTGTTCAAAGCGCCGAAACCCGATCAGGACCGACGTGCTGACTTGCCGACCATTGGCCCTGGGACCGTTTCTGGTGCGGTGGCAGCTGGGCTGGCGGGTATTGTCATCGAAAAAGGTGGCGTGATCGTGTTGCAACAGGATCGTGTGATCGACGAATGCAACCGTCTGGGCCTGTTTCTGTATGTGCGTGAGCGGGCGATCTGATGCGCGTCTTCCTGGTCGCCGGTGAACCTTCGGGCGACCGTTTGGGCGGCGCCTTGATGGAAGGATTGCGCAGTCTCGTACCCGATATCCAGTTCGATGGCGTTGGCGGACCGCTGATGCAGGCACAGGGTTTGGACAGCCGCTTTCCAATGGCCGAACTGTCGGTGATGGGGCTGGTTGAGGTTTTGCCCAAGTTCTTCCACCTGAAACGCCGGATTTCTGAGACCGCTCAGGCCGTTCTGGATACGCAGCCCGATGTATTGATTACCATCGACAGCCCGGATTTTTCACTGCGCGTCGCCAAGCAGGTAAAAGCGCAGAGTGATATCAGAACGGTGCATTACGTCGCCCCCAGTGTCTGGGCATGGCGCCCCGGGCGTGCGGACAAGATGGCCAAGGTGATCGACCAAGTTCTGGCGTTGTTACCATTTGAACCGCCCTATATGGAACGTGCGGGGATGGAGTGTGATTTCGTTGGTCATCCGGTGGCCAGCGAACCGATAGCTTCGGATCAGGATATCCAGGATTTTCGCGCGACCTACGATCTGGGCGACGCACCGATCATACTGGCGCTTCCTGGTTCGCGTGGAGGCGAGATTGAGCGTCTGGCTCCGATCTTTGGTGAGGCGCTGCGCCTTTATCTGAATGAACGGCCGTGCGCACGTATTGTGGTGCCCGCGGTTGCGCATATGGTGGATACCGTCACCGAGCATATGCAAAGCTGGCCCGGAAACCCTGTTGTCGTCGATCCGCGCGAGATGCCTTCGGATCAGGCACAAGCACAAAAGCAGGTCGCGCTTGCGGCGGCAGAGTTGTCGCTGGCCGCTTCGGGGACGGTTTCGTTGGAACTGGCCGCGCAATCGACGCCTATGGTGATAGCGTATAATCTGAACTGGCTGACCACTCTGATTGCCAAGCGGATGGTCAAGCTGGATACTGTAACGCTAGTCAATCTGGTGTCCGAGACCCGAGCGGTCCCCGAGTGTTTGCTGGATGATTGCCAGCCTGAAAAGATAGCAGAGGCGTTGAAACAGGTCGCGGCTGCCCCCGATGCGCAGCGCGATGCCATGACCCTCACGATGGAACGTCTGGGGCGCGGAGGTGAGGCCCCCGGTTTGAGGGCCGCCCGAGCCGTTCTTGATCGGATGACTCCGTAATGCTGGATTTCGTGCTGTTCGGACTGTCTGCCTTTATAGCTCAGATTCTGACCAATCTGGACAATCTGGCGGCGCTGCTGGCGCTATCGCTGGTGTCGGGGGCCAAACGCGCGGTCTTTGGCTTTCTGCTTGCGCAGGGGGTCGTGATCAGCGCAGCGCTTTTGCTGGCGTTGGGGGTTGAGGATGTCGTACCGCACTGGGCCGGGTATCTGGGTCTGATACCTCTGAGTTTGGGCATCTTAGCCTTGATCCGGCAAAGGCGGGGAACCGAGACTGAAACGCACGCAAATCTGGATACCGGGGCGTCGGTGATCATGGTCACGCTGCTGTTCATCAGCCTGTCGATGGATACGTTCGCCGTCCTTGCGCCTCTGCTGGCCGACTCGGCCCCCACGTTCAGAACGGCTGGTGTTATCGGGGCCGTGTTGGCGGCACTTGGTCTGGCAACCGTTGCGCTGTTAGGGGCCAAAGCGCCGTTCATGAGCGGCACGCTGGCCCGGCGGTTGGAACGGTTGGTTCCCTATGTGATGATTTGCGCCGGGCTCTATATCCTTAGCAACTCGTGGACGGACGCGATTTAGTACCCGCGCCAGATCCAGCCGCCGCCAAAGATACGGCTGCCTTCCGACGCGTAGAACACACAGGCCTGACCGGGTGAGACACCTTCTTCGGGCGTCAACAGCTCAACCTCTGCCGTGGTATTGGACAAAGGTCTTACGATCGCCTCGCGCGGGGGGCGGGTCGAGCGGACCTTGACCAGAACATGCCATTCATCTCGTGAGGTGAAGGGTTCATCCCCAAGCCAGTTGATTTCGCGCACAGGAATGGTTCGGGTGGCCAGCATCTCTTTGGGGCCAACAACGACTTGTTTCGCATCCACGTCCAGTTTTACGACATACAATGGCTCGCTAAGGCCACCGATGCCCAGACCGCGGCGTTGTCCGATGGTATAGTGGATCACACCGTTATGCTGCGCCAGAACGCGACCGTCCGCATGCACGATCTCACCGGGTTCTGCCGCACCGGGGCGCAGTTTTTCGATGACGCTGGCATAATTGCCGTTGGGCACGAAGCAGATGTCCTGACTGTCCGGCTTGTCCGCCACGGCCAGCCCGTATTGCGCTGCCATCTCGCGGGTGGCGTCCTTCGAGGGCAGGTGGCCCAGAGGGAAACGCAGGAAATCCAACTGCTCGGGTGTGGTCGAGAACAGGAAATAGGACTGATCGCGGTTCGCGTCCTCGGCGCTATGCAACTCTGGCCCATTGGGACCCATTTTGCGCTGGATATAGTGACCGGTGGCCATGCAGTCGGCCTCAAGATCCTTGGCGGTCTCCAGCAAATCCTTGAATTTGACCCGTTCGTTGCAGCGGATGCAGGGCACCGGAGTAGCACCTGCCAGATAGCTGTCAGCAAACTCGTCGATCACCGCGTCTTTGAAGATGTTCTCGTAATCCAGAACATAGTGCGGAAATCCGCGTTCCTCGGCCACACGGCGCGCGTCATGGATATCGATCCCCGCACAGCAAGCACCTTTCTTGGCCAGCGCTGCACCATGATCGTAAAGCTGTAGCGTTACACCAACCACGTCATAGCCCTGGTCGGCCAGGTGGGCCGCCACGACAGAGCTGTCTACGCCACCGGACATGGCAACAACCACCCGCGTTTCCGAGGGCGGTTTGGCAAAGCCAAGCGAATTGAGTTGGGTCTCGGCAGCGAGGGCCATGATGATTCCAGTGCGGGTTAAGAAAGACCGGCAGAATATAGGAAAATTCTACACACTCTCAAGGGGCGGTTTCACTCAGCATTAAGTAGGGTGGTGTCAGCTTTGTCGCAGCACGAAGAGGGTCATAAAATGTTTTTGCACAAAGTTGAGGGTCCAAGATCCATAACCCTACCGGATGGAACGGTTTTATCGCGCGCCGATCTGCCGCCAAGGGATACGACACGCTGGGTCGCATCGCGCAAGGCAATCGTCGTGCGGGGGGTGGTTTATGGGCTGATCACACTGTCAGACGCTAAAAAGCGATACGGCCTTAGTGATGAGGAATTTAACGCCTGGGTTGCCGCTGTTGCTGAACACGGAACGGACGCTTTGAAAGTGACTGCGTTAAAAAAATATCGACAACCTAAGGGTGAAAGGGAATAAATGATTCAACGGTAACGTCAGATTAACCATTTTTGAGCAGGCTCAATTTGAATTGGTAAATTGACCCGAATTGGAGCAGTAAATGCGTATACTTCTTGTCGAGGATGATCCGACTACGTCCAAAAGCATTGAATTGATGCTGACACACGCAAACCTCAACGTCTATGCAACGGATTTGGGTGAGGAAGGTATCGATCTTGCAAAGCTTTATGACTACGATCTGATCCTGCTGGACTTGAATTTGCCGGACATGAATGGGCATGAAGTCCTGCGGCAACTGCGCATCGCTCGGGTGGAAACACCGATCCTGATCCTGTCAGGCGCAGACGACACGGAAAGCAAAATAAAAGGATTTGGGTTCGGTGCCGACGATTATATGACCAAGCCCTTCCATCGAGAGGAGTTGGTGGCCCGAATCCATGCCATCATCCGCCGCTCAAAAGGGCATTCGCAATCCATCATCCAGACCGGTCGCGTTGCGGTTAACCTCGATGCCAAAACGGTCGAAGTGGAAGGCAAAGCTGTTCATCTGACCGGTAAGGAATATCAGATGCTTGAGCTGCTGAGCCTACGTAAGGGCACCACGTTGACTAAAGAGATGTTCCTGAACCACCTCTATGGCGGCATGGACGAGCCCGAGCTGAAAATCATCGACGTTTTCATCTGCAAGCTGCGTAAAAAACTCAGCAACGCCACCAGTGGTGAAAATTACATCGAGACAGTTTGGGGCAGGGGCTATGTCCTGCGTGATCCGCAAAGCAACAGTGTTGACGAAACGCGGATGGCGGTTGGGGCCTGATTTGAACATGGTCGCCCGTGGTCCGGGGCGACCGCTTTCACTCACTGAACAGCACGTCTGGACCTGACCATGACCTCGCCCTATCACTGAAGTCCAAGACTAAGTGACAGGGCGAGGCCATGAGCAAATTGATTCCGGTATCTGACCTGACCGAACAGGCCGCGCGCGCTGAGTTGGCGCAATTGGCCGAACAGTTGGCGCGGGCAAACACGCTGTATTACGGCGAAGACGCCCCCGAGATTTCGGACGCCGAATATGATGCGCTCAAGCGTCGAAATGCTGAAATCGAAACGCGGTTTCCGCAACTAAAGCGCGCCGACAGCCCCTCGGATCAAGTCGGCGCTCGCCCGTCTGACGGTTTTTCGAAAGTTACCCATGCTGTTCGCATGATGTCGCTGGGCAATGCGTTCGACGACGAAGACGTGCAGGATTTTGACCGCTCAATCCGAAAGTACCTCGGGTTGGAAGCATCTAAACCTTTGTCTTACACGGCTGAACCTAAAATTGACGGTCTGTCGCTTTCCTTGCGGTATGAGAAGGGCAAATTGGTTCAGGCGGCCACCCGCGGAGACGGCGAAGTTGGTGAAAATGTCACGGCAAATGCCCGGACTATTTCAGATATTCCCCAAACCTTGGAAAATGCGCCCGACATTTTGGAAGTTCGGGGCGAGGTCTACATGTCTCATGAAGACTTTGAAAAGCTAAATGCGCGGCAGGAAGAGGCAGGAGAAAAGCCTTTCGCCAATCCACGAAACGCGGCTGCGGGTTCCTTACGGCAATTGGATTCGTCCGTCACGCGATCCCGTCCATTGCGGTTCTTTGCCTATGCCTGGGGTGAGCTGTCCGAACCGTTGGCAGAAACCCAAATGAAGGCAATTGACCGGTTGCGCGGTCTTGGTTTCGCCACCAATTCCCTGACCCAGCTGTGTGAAACGACGGATCAGATGCTGGCGCATTACCGCGAGATCGAGGCCCAACGATCCACCTTGGGTTATGATATCGACGGCGTCGTCTACAAAGTGAACGATCTGTCCTTGCAGGGGCGTCTGGGTTTCCGCTCCACAACCCCCCGCTGGGCGATTGCGCACAAGTTTCCTGCAGAACTGGCCTGGACCCGACTTGAAGCGATCGACATTCAGGTTGGCCGCACTGGGGCGCTCAGCCCGGTTGCCCGGTTGCACCCGGTCACGGTGGGTGGTGTGGTCGTGTCGAATGCCACCTTGCACAACGAAGATTATATTGCGGGTCGTGACGCCAAAGGTGGTACTATCCGCGACGGCAAGGATATTCGGGTCGGTGATTGGGTGCAGGTATACCGCGCTGGTGATGTGATCCCGAAACTGGCCGATGTCGATATCTCGAAACGACCCGAAGGGGCAGAGCCGTTTCAGTTCCCAAAGACCTGCCCCCAATGCAACAGCGACGCGGTCCGCGAAGAGGGCGACGCAGTGCGCCGCTGTACCGGGGGTGTAATTTGTCCGGCACAGGCGGTTGAAAAGCTGAAGCACTTCGTTTCTCGCAAGGCCTTCGACATCGAAGGTTTGGGCGCCAAGCAGATCGAGATGTTTTACGATGACCCGGATCTGCCAGTTAGAACGCCGGTCGATATTTTCACCCTGCAGACACGCGATGCGGCAAACCTGAACAAACTGGCCAATCGCAAAGGCTGGGGGGCGCAAAGTGCGGGTAACCTGTGGGAGGCCATCGATGAGAAACGAAAAATTCCCTTTGGTCGGCTACTGTTTGCACTCGGCATCCGCCATTTGGGTGAGGCCGCGTCGAACCTGATCGCGACACATTATGGAAACTGGGGTGACTTTGAACGCGCCATTACCTCTGCGGCGGGGTTCGAAGGCCCCGAATGGGACGACTTGTTGGGCGTGGATGGCGTCGGCGAGGTTATGGCCCGCGCCCTCATATCAGCCTTCGCGCAAAAGGCCGAGCGCGCCAGCATTGATGCGCTGGTCGCCCAGCTGGACATACAAGAGGCGAAACGCCCCGACACAGCCGGCAGTCCGGTCGCAGGCAAAACAGTCGTCTTCACGGGCACGCTGGAAAAGATGACTCGCGCTGAGGCCAAGGCCCGCGCCGAGGCATTAGGGGCTAAAGTCTCGGGTTCGGTCAGCAAGAAAACCGATATTCTGGTTGCCGGCCCCGGTGCTGGCTCCAAGGCAAAGAAAGCTGCCGAACTGGGTATTGAAACATTGGATGAGGATGGCTGGTTGCAGCTGATCGGAACTGCATGAGCGGGCGCCCGGAAAGCCTGTTTCCGCTGTTCGCGGGGTTGGAAACTTTGGATGGGGTTGGGCCGAAGACAGCTCAGGTCTTGACCCAAGCGGGGACGGAGTCGCCGCGCGATGTGCTGTTCAGCCTGCCATATGCCGTCATTGACCGCCGTCGGCGCGATACGATTCAGGGTGTTGACCTGCCGACCACACTGACAGTTGAAGTGACTGTTGGTACGCACCGGCCCGCCCGCAATAAGGGCGGCGCTTACCGGGTGCATGTCGAGGATAGCCAGGCAGATTTCCAGTTGGTGTTCTTTCACGCGCGCGGTGACTACCTGAAGCGTATTTTGCCGGAAGGTTCACGGCGGGTGATTTCGGGCAAGCTCGAACTGTTCGATGGCATGGCGCAGATGGTCCACCCGGATCATATGGTGCCTGTGGAAGAGGCGCAGGAAATTCCGGATTTTGAACCGGTGTATCATCTGACACAGGGGATCACACAGAAAACGGCCTATAAGGCTGCCCGCAGCGCGTTGGCGCGGGCCCCGGAATTGGCTGAATGGATCGATCCCACCCTGGTGGCTAAGCAAGGGTGGTCAGCCTGGGCCACTGCAATTGCAGCTGCGCATAACCCGCAGGGGGCAGATGATGTGGCTGCTCATGCTCCGGCACGGGAACGTCTGGCCTATGATGAGTTGTTTGCGCATCAATTGACGTTGGCCTTGGCCCGTCAGCGAGAGCGGAAAGCGCGGGGTCTGGTCAGTGCCGGAACGGGTGCTTTGCAGGCCAAGGTTCTTGCCGGCCTGCCATATCAACCTACCAAAGCGCAGTTGCGGGCCATTGACGACATCGCTGGCGATATGGCTTCGGACGCGCGTATGAACCGGTTATTGCAGGGCGACGTGGGTGCGGGCAAGACGCTGGTGGCCTTTATGGCCTTGCTCATCGCGGTCGAGGCCAAAGGCCAGGGCGTCATGATGGCGCCTACCGAAATTCTGGCCCGGCAACATCTGGAGGGATTGCGCCCGTTGGCCGAAGAGGCTGGGGTCGTGCTGGAAATCCTCACTGGCCGGGACAAGGGCGCGGAACGACGTGCAAAGCTGGCGGCGCTGAAGAATGGCGATATTCAAATCCTGGTCGGAACTCACGCGGTATTTCAAAGCGATGTTGAATTTAGGGCGCTCCGGCTTGCGATTGTCGATGAACAGCACCGGTTCGGTGTTCGGCAACGAATGGAGTTATCGGAAAAAGGGCAGGGCGCGGATGTGCTGGTGATGACCGCCACTCCGATCCCTCGCAGTCTGGCCTTGGCGCAATATGGCGATATGGATGTTTCGGTGCTGGACGAAAAACCGCCGGGACGAAAACCTATCAAGACGGCCATCATCAGCACAGATCGTATGGACGATGTCGTTTCGCACCTACATCGCGCGATTGATGAAGGGCGCCAGTGTTACTGGGTGTGCCCGTTGGTCGACGAATCCGAAGTTTCAGACCTGACGGCGGCCGAAGAGCGTTTCAAACGCTTGCGCGCCATTCTGGGCGAAGGAGTGGTCGGGTTGGTGCATGGCCAGATGCCATCGGTCGATAAAGATGCTGCCATGAAGGCATTTCAGGATGGGCAAACCAAGATACTTGTCGCCACAACCGTGATCGAGGTTGGGGTAAATGTCCCAAACGCCTCGATCATGGTCATAGAGCGCGCTGAGATTTTTGGGCTTGCGCAACTGCACCAGTTGCGCGGACGCGTTGGGCGTGGTGAGGCGGATTCAACCTGCCTGCTGATGTATCAGCCTCCGCTCAGTGAAAGCGGGCGGAAACGATTAGAAGTGCTACGCGAAACCGAAGACGGGTTTCGTATTTCAGAAACTGATCTGCAAATGCGTGGCGCGGGTGATTTGATCGGGACAGCGCAATCCGGGTTGCCGAAATTTCGGATCGCAGACCTGGAACGTCAGGCAGGGTTGATGGCAACGGCGCAGACTGATGCCCGTGCGTTTCTGTCTGCTGATCCCCGTTTGAAATCGGACCGGGGGCAGGCGGCACGTGTTCTGCTGTGGCTTATGAAACAGGATCAGGCAATCCGTTTGATTTCAGTAGGTTAGAAATTTTGTTCCACTAAGTTCACAAATGTTCTCAAAAAGTTCTTTACCGACTCATCAAAATATGAGAACAAAAGGTCAACAAAGGATTAAATCTCGACCGGAGGTGAGACCATGCTGACCCAGATCAAGACCGCCCTGAGCCGCTCGCAATCGACGATTTTGCAAGATGCTGTGGGGGCCGTGTCTTTGGTGGTCATGTTGATGGTTGCCCTGCACCTGCCCGGAGCATTCTAAGCCTTTCTGCCTGCGATCTCGTGCCGATCATACCGCGCTGTCATCCCCATTTCAGTCAAGGGTGACCTGCCTGTCCCAATTCCCTTGAGGGGCCTGCCTCGGCCCCGTGCGGCTATCCGGACCCCACGCGAGACACGCACAACCTGCCGCCGCCCTTTCCGCCCGGAAGGTGCGGCGGTTTTTTCTTATAACTGCCCGGTTTTCATGATCTCAAGAAGCGCGGACAGAACGGAATTCACTGCGACCGAAGCCAAGATCATTCCCATGACCCGGCTGATAATCGCAGCACCCGAAGAACGGATGACACGGATTATCGGGTCCGCCAGCAGCATCAGAACAAACGAAATCAGAATAACGGACAGCATGACCAGCGCCGTAATACCCTGATCCGCGGCGCTGTAACGGTTATTGTCGGTGAGAATGACAATCGCCAGCATTGCACCGGGTGACGCCAAGGACGGTACTGCCAACGGGAAAATCGCCGGATTGGGTTTGTTGGCGGAAATCTCCATTTCCTCTTCAGCTTCATGCTGTTCGACGACTTGTTTGCTTTCGCCAAAGATCATTGTCAGCGCGAAAAGGAACAGGATGATACCACCAGCGACCTGAAACGAATTCAGCCCGATATCCAGCGCCTCGATCAGCAATTGGCCGAAAATCAAAAAGAACAGAAGGACACCAGCGCTGACCAGCGCGGCGAGCAGGGCTGTTTTGCGACGGGCCGCTGCAGTCAGGCCCGCTGTGACGGCTATGAAAACAGGGATTGTGCCAATCGGGTCAATTACGACCCAGAGTGTAACAAAGTGTTCAAGCAATTTTTCCATCCAATCCCCCCGACATCATGCGGGGTGATTAAACCGGATTGCCCGCAAAAATTCCAATGTTATGCGCAATTTGCCTGTTCAGCTTGCCGCATCGCTTCGGCGGTGGCCTCAAGGGCCAGCAGTATCGATGCGTGGCGGTTCTTGTAGTCCCGCGCAGGGATCAGAACTTCGAGCTCATCAAATGGTGCATCAGGTACGGGCCCGTCTTTCTTCAACATGGCGGCCAATTGATCGCGTGCAGTTTCCACCTGCGCCCGAGTCGCCCCAATGATGGCACTGCCCACGACTGAGGCCGAAGCCTGGCCCAAGGCACAGGCTTTGACGTCCTGCCCGAACTCCGAGATCTTGCCGTCCTGTATCTTCACATCAACGGTCACCGTCGATCCGCACAGGGGTGAGCGTTTTTTCACCGTAGCATCAGGATTCTCGAGCCGGTCCAGATGCGGAATATCCGCAGCCAGCGCCAGAATGCGGCCGGAATAGAGCTTTATCAGGTCGTTCTCGCCGGACATGGCTTTCCCTCGTTGTCTGTTCCCCATACATAGTGAGCATCTACCGGGATGCAAAAGGTTTTTCTCATGTCTGCCACCGTCGCGTTTGATCCGTCCTCGCTGAAGTTTAATGAGGCCGGGCTGATCCCTGCCATCGCTCAGGATGCAAGCTCGGGTGAAGTGTTGATGATGGCCTGGATGAATATTCAAGCCATTGAGAAGACGTTGGAAACCGGGCGCGTCACATATTGGTCGCGGTCGCGTCAGTCGTTTTGGATCAAGGGCGAAACCTCGGGCCATGTGCAGGAATTGGTGGATTTCCGCTTTGATTGTGACCGCGATTGTATGCTGGTTCTAGTGCGTCAAACCGGTGCTGCGTGCCATACAAATCGCCGGACCTGTTTCTATACCGCGGTACGAGGCGGCGACGAGGTCGAGCTGATGTCACCCATGGAGTGACCGGTTCACAGTCCAACCATCGCCCGGATATCTGCTGGCGACGCCCCCTCGGCCCGGTATTTCGAGATCGCCCGTGCGTCGTCACGCTTGGCCAAACGTTTTCCAACATCGTCGCGGATCAACCGGTGATGAAAGTACTGTGGTGTCGGTAGACCCAGCAACGCTTGCAGCACAACATGAATACGGGTCGCTTCGAACAAGTCCTGGCCGCGTACAACATGGGTAATACCCTGTGCGGCGTCGTCCAAGACCACTGACAAGTGATAGGACGTTCCCATATCGCGTCGCGACAGGACAACGTCGCCGATTGTGTCTGTCAGCTCGCCTAAAGAAAACGGGATGGTGCCCGTCTCTCCATTTGGTCCCGCGCCGGATTCGTGAAATGCGCCGACTTTTGCACCGGGTTGGGCCGAACCCGTAAGCACGCGGCCTGCAGCGGCCATATCCAATCTCAAAGGAATGTCCGTGGGACGTTGTGTGTCTCGACGTTTGCCACGGCACGTCCCAGGGTAGATGATCCCATCAGGCCCGTGCAACGGTGCACCTTCTTGTGGGGCACTGGCCGCAGCGGCGATATCTTTGCGGTTGCAGGTGCAGGGATAAAGCAGGCCCCGCGACCACAAGTCATCCAATGCTCTGTCATATACTGCCAACCGGTCGGACTGACGCATTATGGGTTCAGGCCACCACAGCTCAAGCCACCGCAGGTCATCATAAATTTGTTCTTCCCAGTGGGGGCGCGATCGAGATTGGTCGATATCCTCGATCCGCAGCAGGAATTGACCGTCTTCAGACCCGGCCAGATCATGGGCGAGCATCGCTGAATACGCATGTCCCAGATGCAACGGACCTGTGGGAGATGGCGCAAATCGGGTTTTAAATATCACGCTTTTTCAACGATATATACGTCTGACTTAAGGTCCATTCCTGGTAGGTGTGGACCGTATTCCCGAAACAGCAAACGAGCTGCCCCCATATCAAGCCAATCATTCAAGCGTGAAGTGTAAGAGACGTCCTCAAGCGCATGATCATTAAAGGAAAAGCCAAGCAGGCCACCTTCGGGAAGCGCGCGCATCAGCATATCGAAAACCTCGGGCGGTGCTGCGCCAACCCCAATGACACCGATTGCGGTGATCGCCTTGTAGGCTCCTTGATCCAACGGATCGGGATTGGTGATCTCAAAGGTTGAAAGACTTCTATAGACCCCCTTGGCCAGAGCGCCTTCTAGCATCTTCGGAGTTGGATCAACGCCGTCAATCACTTCGAAACCCGCCGCACGCAAGGCTACACCGGACAATCCGGTGCCACAGCCATAATCCAGGATCGGTGTTTGCGGCTCGGGCAGTCTTGACCATAACGCCTCGGCCACCCGCCCGGGGGTCGCATAGCCATGCGCGCCAACCTCGGCATCATAGGAGGACGCCCATTTTTGATAGTGCGCATGCGTCTCTTGCGGGGTGTCCAGATTATAGACGTCTTTGAGGTACTTATCGCTCATACACGGATACTACGCTGCATGAGCCAACAGCGTCCAGTCAACACTGCTCCAGCCAGTTAGTCCACTCGGCCTTGGCGCGATCCGTATAAGCTTTGTAGCGGTCCTTGCGACCGCGCCGACCGCCTTTTAGCCCGTCGACTGGTCGGAATAAGCCGAAATTGACGTTCATGGGCTGAAAAGTCTTGGCCTCGGCCCCGCCGGTGATGTGGTGGATCAGGGCGCCCATGGCGCTGTCCTGCGGAACCTCGGGCAGGGTCCGGCCCAGAATCTCGGCCGCGGCCAGACGACCGGCCAACAGGCCCATCGCCGCGCTTTCGACATAACCCTCGACCCCGGTGATCTGCCCCGCAAAACGGATATTTGGTTTCGATTTCAACCGCATCTGCGCATCCAAAAGCGTCGGAGAGTTGATAAACGTATTGCGGTGAATACCGCCCAACCGCGCAAAGCTGGCGTTTTCCAGACCGGGGATCATACGGAACACTTCGGTCTGCGCGCCATATTTCATCTTGGTTTGAAAGCCGACGATATTGAACAGCGTGCCAAGGGCATTGTCGCGGCGCAGTTGCACCACCGCATGCGGTTTGACGTCAGGCTGATGAGGATTAGTAAGGCCGACCGGCTTCATCGGGCCGTGGCGCAGCGTTTCGCGACCACGCTCTGACATCACCTCGATCGGAAGGCAGCCGTCGAAATACCCCGCCGTTTCGCCTTCGTGAAACTCAGTTTTGTCAGCGGCCAGCAGAGCGTCGATAAATGCCTCATACTGATCGCGGTCCATTGGGCAGTTCAGATAGGCGGTGCGTTCTTCCTCGGTCTCGCCTTTGTCATAGCGCGATTGCATCCAGGCTTTGCTCATATCGATGCTGTCGGCATAGACAATCGGGGCAATGGCGTCGAAAAATGCCAGGGACTCTGCACCCGTTTCGGTTCGGATGGAGTCACCCAATGTTGCCGATGTCAAAGGACCAGTGGCAAAGATCCAGTGGCCGTCATCGGGCAGGGCAGTGACTTCTTCCCCTGTAACCTCGATACGCGGATGGGCCTGCAGTTTGGCGGTAACCGCCTCGGCAAAAGGATCGCGGTCTACAGCAAGCGCACCACCCGCGGGCAGCCGGTGCGCGTCCGCCGTTGTCATGATCAGGCCGTTCGCGGCGCGCATTTCCCAATGCAGCAAGCCAACGGCGTTCTGTTCATCATCGTCTGAGCGGAATGAGTTCGAACACACCATCTCGGCCAGATTGCCAGTTTGGTGCGCAAAGGTGCCTACTTTGGGTCGCATTTCGTGGATCACCACATCTACGCCCATTTCCGCCGCCTGCCAGGCGGCCTCGGACCCGGCCATGCCGCCGCCCACGATATGCAGTTTTTGTGTCATGCGCTGCCACATAGGACAGTGAACCGTGCAACGCAACACAGGCCGCTTAGTTTAAGAATTTATGGGAATTTTGGGGTCGCCGCTGCGGGAATGTCGACGCCGGTGAGAGAAACCAGCTTGGAGGGACCTTCCGCCCACGGCGACCCAAAAAGTGTATCTAGAGCCATAGCCCTGTCCCAGCATTGCCACAGTGTCGCCCTTTTGGGAAGTGCAAAATTACGAACAATCGTAAAAATTGTTGACAATAATCGCTTTATTGGTGCCAGTTCGGCGGCCTTTTTTCGATAAATGCGGATATGCCTTCTTCAGTATCGCGATGCAGCATATTCTGCGCCATTACGTCTCCGGTATAGTCATAGGCCTGCTCCAGAGGCATTTCCAGCTGCTTGTAGAAGGCCTGTTTGCCGATTTTCACAGCCGAACCCAATTTGGCCGCAAGCTGATCGGCAAGCGACACGGTTTCATGCTCCAACAGCATTTCGGGCACGACGCGATTGATCAGACCCAGCTCGGCTGCGGTTTCGGCCGAGATAAAGTCGCCAGTCGTCAGCATCTCGAACGCGCGCTTGCGCGAGATGTTCCGGCTGAGGGCAACCATCGGTGTCGAGCAGAACAAACCGATATTCACACCGTTCACGCCAAACCGCGTACCTTCAGCCGCGACGGCCAGATCGCAGGTGGCGACCAACTGGCATCCCGCAGCGGTGGCGATACCGTGGACCTGTGCGATGACCGGTTGGGGCAGGGACCGGATTGACAGCATCATCTGGGTGCATCTGGCGAACAAGCCCTGGAAATAAGCTTTGCCGCCGTCCTCGGCCTGACGTCCGGCTGTCATCTGTTTCAGATCATGACCCGCACAGAACGCTTTGCCTTCACCGCGCAGGATAACCGCCCGAATCGCGCTGTCATCGCGCAGGCTGTCGAACTCGGATTGCAGGGCAGCCAGCATTTCGTCGCTCAGGGCGTTCAGACGATCGGGCGCGTTCATTGTCAGTGTGGCGACTGCGCCTGTGTCGTTACGTTCCAAAATTGCCATCTTGCCCTCCGTAGCGATGTTGGGCCAACTCTAGGTCGGCAAGTCGAGGAGGGGAAGCATGTCATTGGCCATGAGCCGGGAAGACCTGATGGAATACCTGCGGCAAATCTTCCCACAGGTACATCGGGATTTCGTCGTGGAAAAGCTGGATGAGGACTCGATCGAGATGCGATTGGTTGTCGAAGATCGCCATCTGCGCCCTGGCGGTACAGTTTCAGGGCCATCCATGTTCGGGTTGGCGGATGTTAGTGTCTATGCGATGATCCTGGCGCGCAAGGGACGCCAATCCTTGGCCGTTACCACGAACAGCTCCTTAGATTTTTTAAGAAAACCCGAGGGCGGCAAAGATATTATTGCCCGATGTCGACTGCTAAAGCTGGGCCGCAGTCTGGCTGTTGGGGATGTGCTTATGTTTTCAGAAGGGTCGGACAGACCCGTCGCGCGCGCCACGATGACCTATTCATTACCTCCCGAAGGATCGGCCGCGGCGGCCTTCGGATAAAAAAGGCCGGGCGAAGCCCGGCCAGGAAGAGGTCCCATCAAGGGACTGGGGAAAACTCAACCCTGCCAGAATGGGCGGGTGAATTCCTGACGAGCCTGATATCTTGTCAGACCGACATCCTTAAGAAGCCTGTCATCCAGCTTGGACAGATTGAGCCGGCTACGGCGTTGACGTTCCCATTTCGTGACCGTCGCCGCAAACCGCACGGCCAGCGCGGCGATCAGCGGCAGCCGGGGGCTGTCGTTCAGCAGCAAGAGGGCGGGGTTGTGCATCGAGCGTGTCATCAGGGTATCCTTTCAAATTGTATTGACACAAAGTTAAAGTGTTCGGTATATGTGCTTGATACATTCAGGATTGTGCCAAAATCAAAGGAAGAATTGTAATGGATACAATTTGGCCGGATTCGCTGCCAAAATCCAAGGGGCCGAAATATACTCTGGTCGCTGATACAATCAGAAAAGCGATTGATAACAAATTGCTGGAGGTCGGGACAAAGCTGCCCCCAGTGCGTGAATTGGCGTATCGGTTACAAATCACGCCGGGCACAGTTGCGCGGGCTTACACGATTTTGACGGATGAGGGATTGTTACACGCCGAGGTCGGACGTGGTACATTTGTCGCCCCGCCCAAATCGCCAATCCTGGATGATGTCTGGGCCCGTCAGCTGCATTTGCAAGACAACAAGTACAACGCCAATGTCAGCCTGTTCAGCCCACGATTGGCGGATGTTGGGCAGGTCTCGCTAATCCGGGAGTGCCTGCAAAAAGTGGCCCAGGCTGATCCGGGTCTATTTTTGAACTACCCGACCCGCGACGCCTATCAACCCATGCGGCAGGCGGTGGTGGAGTGGCTGTCTGACCTACCTTTGGGTGCATTGTCGCATGACGATATTGTGCTGACGCATGGGGGGCAAAATGGGCTGTGCCTTGTGTTTCAAACAATCCTGCGGGGGCCAAAACCGGTCGTTCTGGTCGAAGACCTTTCCTATGCCGGGTTCCGCCGGGCCGGGGAATTGATGCGCGCTGATGTGGTTGGCGTGAAAATGGATAAGTGGGGCGTCGATCCGTCCGCGATGGAACATGTCCTGCGCCAGACACCAGCACAAGCCATCTGCGTTTCACCAGAGGTACAGAATCCGACCGGCGCGCATACACCGCTTGAACGTCGGAAAGAAATTGTCGACGTGGCCCGGCGCTTTGACCTTCAGATCATCGAGGATGATTGTTATCGCATGGGCGACGCTCGTGAACCCAGCTTTCGTGCTTTGGCACCGGAACGGGGGTGGCATGTATCTTCAATCTCGAAAACTCTGACACCTGCGCTGCGTGTTGGGTTTGCCATTGCCCCGCGTGAGCGGAGCGTCGACCTGCGGCGTTCGGCGGAATACGGGTACTTTGGTTTGGCGCAGCCGTTGGCGGAATTGACCAGGTTGCTGCTGTCTGATCCTCGTACGCTGCAGATTGCAAGGGACGTGCGGGTTCGAATGGGTGAATATGTTCGCGTTGCGGTCAACGCCTTGGGCGGGTTCGATTTGAACTGGGCGCCGGATGTGCCTTTTGTGTGGCTGAACTTGCCTTCGGGTTGGCGCGCCGCAGCCTTCAGCCGTGCGGCTGAACGAGAGGGGATACAGCTCCGGTCTGCCGATGAGTTCGCTTTGCGGGACGGACGAGCCCCGAATGCGGTTCGTATCGCCATGAACGGGCATGTGTCCCTGGAACGGTTTGAAGATGCGATGCACAGGTTGCGGCGTCTGCTGGACAATCCGCCGGAACAGATCAGTGTTTGATCGTTCAATTCAGTGGGGCCGGATCACCAAAGAAACCCGCCAAATCGGATATTTTACCCTCGGCATCCAAACGAACAAAATCGTGGCCTGACACAACGATACCGCCATCCGGACCGATCATGTGCCAAGTAAAATGGACAACATCGTGATGGTTGGACGGTTCGCTGGTCAGTTCAACACGTCCACCAGAACTTAGTAGAACTTCGCCAATATGATCGCACAGGTTCACGCGGCCATTCACTTCGGCGGTCGGGTCGACATAGCGACCGTTTTCAGCAAAGCACTTTGTCAAAAGCACAAGGCGCTTATCCGGGCCCGTCTCTTGCCAGGATGCGCCATAGTCAGCGATGGTTTGTTGCCACTCCATAGTAGTCACGCTCCTTGAATCGAATTGCTTATTCAGTATAGCGGGCGAGGCGGGGCAGGGATAAATGGGCTTAATTATGGGGTAAAATAGTACCTATTTTATAACTCATTGATTTTACTATATTTAAAAGAGTTTAGTGTTGTTGACCTGCGCTGCGGGGGCCTCTAAATACGCTCCATCGAATTCGGGCCGCTCTGATTTGGGGCGGTCTTTCACATCAAACAGGACTATCCTGCCATGAAAACCTTTTCTGCAACACCTGCAGACATCGACAAGAAATGGATCCTGATCGACGCCGAGGGCGTTGTTCTGGGCCGTCTTGCCTCGATCGTCGCCATGCGCCTGCGTGGCAAGCACAAAGCGTCGTTCACCCCGAATATGGACATGGGCGACAACGTCATCGTGATCAACGCTGACAAAATCCAGATGACAGGTAAGAAGCGCGAAGAAAACTTCTACTGGCACACTGGCCACCCGGGCGGCATCAAGTCGCGCACCAAGCAGCAGATCCTCGAGGGTGCACACCCCGAGCGCGTCGTGACCCAAGCGGTCAAGCGTATGCTGCCGGGCAACCGCCTGTCGCGTCAGGTTATGACCAACCTGCGCGTTTACGCCGGTGCCGAGCATCCCCACGAGGCGCAAGCGCCCGAAGTTCTGGACGTTAAGTCCATGAACAAGAAAAACACCCGGAGCTAATGACCGATGGCTGATCAGATCAATACTCTCGAAGAGCTGAGCGCCGTCGCAGGCGTTGAAACCGTGGCCGAAGAAGTCATCGTGCGTGAACCCGTGCGTGACGAGCTGGGCCGCTCCTACGCCACCGGTAAGCGTAAAGACGCTGTTGCCCGCGTTTGGATCAAGCCGGGTTCCGGCAAGGTCACCGTAAACGGCAAGGATCAGGACAAGTACTTTGCTCGTCCCGTTCTGCAGCTGATCCTGCGCCAGCCGTTCCAGGTTGCTGGTGTAGAAGGTGAGTTCGACGTTGTCGCAACCGTCAAAGGCGGTGGCCTGACCGGTCAGGCCGGTGCGGTCAAGCACGGCATCTCGAAAGCGCTGCAACTGTACGATCCGTCGCTGCGTGGCGCACTGAAAGCCGCTGGCTTCCTGACCCGCGATAGCCGCGTTGTGGAACGTAAGAAATACGGTAAGCGCAAAGCGCGTCGTTCGTTCCAGTTCTCCAAGCGTTAATCGCTGCAATATACAAATTTCAAACGGTCGCAAGAAATTGCGACCGTTTTCTTTTGGGCAATCAATATTTGACCGATACCCAGTGAGTAGTTTCTTTGGCCAAAGAGAGGTTTGTTGACTAACGCTCTGACTTCGAGAGCAAAGCGTTCTCGGCAACGGTCGTAAATTTCTCTCTGATCTGATTGATCTTGCGCCGGTTCAAAGACCGAAACCAGCGGCGAACGGGGATCATCTGCTTGCTACCAAAACTGTCTATCCACACCCAGCGGCCAGACCCGTCAGAAAACGTTTGATAGACAATATTGCCGGTATTCTTGTTGCTGATAAGGACCTGTTCTTCGATCAACATATCGAAGTGTTTGTGCAGAGAATTTAAGTGTTCTCGCGTAATGCGTCCGCTTTTGGCCAATTCCTTCAGGCTGGGCGACAACTGCCCGTCGGGTTCGGAAATTCGTTCATAGACGAGGGCAAGGCCGATATCGGTTTGCACAACACCCCGGACCTCGCAAACAGGAATAGCCTCATCCCTGTGCTGGTAACGCACCATAAGGTCAAAGGATTCGTGAAACTCGCGCAGGAAACCTTTGAATACAGTAGATCGCCGAAACGTTCGATCGAACCAAGTATCCCCTAATAGACCATCCTGACCATCCATTGTGTCAGGCTGCGGTATTTTTAGAAGCGCGTCTGACGTACCCGGGTGCATGTAGACAAACTGCCGATTACCCTGAGCAATCACCTCAGAGTTTTTGAGCCTTACCAGATTGTCGATTCGAGTCGTGGCCATGCTGTAAAATTATAACAGTTTCGTGATGGTGCAAGCTGTGGCAGTGCCTCTGAAATTCCACCTAAAAGGTACAAGCGACCGCCCAAATCATATTGGCTCAAATAAGTTGTATACCTTATTGGTAATAAATAGTTTTTTAGAGATAAATTGATTGTTCCCGAAGTTGGCAAACGAACTTTAGCACACCGATCAACGGCACCGTTCTGGCCAATCACGCCCACTGTCACAGCAAGAACGACACGCAAAACGAACCGAGGAGATTCCCTTAACCAGAGCGTCGTTTCGCTAAGGAGTGATGATTACCTTTCCGTCTCTCTTTGTCAGAGCGTTCGCCAAGCTTGACACCACATCTTTTAAGGTGAGCCGTTTTGAAATGTCGGTTTTCCATCGTCCGTCAGCGAAACGGGCCTGAACTTCCGCCACAACCCGCGCCTGATCAGCGGGTGGCGTGGATGTAATCCAATTGGTCAACCAGAACCCTTCAATCTGTTTTCCCAAAAAGATGAGCTGACCAGCCTGTGTTAAAGTCGGTAGGTCGGGGCTGAGCTTTCCGTAGCAGATCCAGCGGGCATGGTTGGGCATAGAACAGAAAATCTGCTCGGACAGTTGGTCGGCCACCGCATCTAGAAAAACACGGGGTTTCAAACCCTTGCTAAGGTTAGCGAATTTTATAACAACATCTGGATCGGTGGTCACTAACACGTCCGATGCGCCAAGTTCCATTAGGGTGCCCACGGTTTCTGCCCGGCGGACCAAGGCAATCGGTTTCAAGCCGAGATCGCGTCCGAGGCCACACATCAGTTTGCCCAACTGACTGGTCGCTGCCGAAACGACAAACGCCTCTCCAGTTGTGCGCGCGATGTCGACCATTGCCATTGCTGTAAGAGGATTCACGATCTGAGCTGCACCATCCTCGTCGGAAATCTCGGGGCGCAGCGAAATGCACATTATCGCCGGGGCCAGTACGTATTCTGCCCACGCGCCGGAACCCGCAGTGACAAAGGAAACCCGCTGACCGCGCAATGCTTCGGCACCAGAACCGGTTGCGACGACATCTCCACACCCTTCGAATCCAGCCGGGGCACCTTTGACGCGCGGCTGCCCATATTCACCTTTGATGAAGTGGATGTCGGACGGATTGACCGAGGCCGCACGTAGTTTGATCAGAACTTGTCCGGGACCGGGCTCGGGTACGGGCAGTTCCACCTCGGCCAACCAATCCCCGGCGCTGTCGATATAAGGGCCAGTGGCTTCACCGGAATATCCGTCTTGTGTCAGAACGGTTGCGAACATGGTCGCGGGCAAGGTAGTCATGGACGTTCCTTCCGAATGAGCGGCGCAGCATTAAAGAATTTGAGTTGCGTTCTGCTGGATCGCAACCAATCAAATGCAATGTGGAAGACCAATCGACACGCAAGATGACGTGATTGGAATAATGATTACGCCAAAAGAGGACGGGCTGCCCCGAATGGCAGCCCGCCAAGTTTCACTGTCCTGACAGCAGATTGCTGAGTTCTTGGATCTTTGTCGCGATCGTTTCAGGCGATGCTTTGATATCGTCCAGAATTTGGATGGCTTGTGTTTTAAGGTTCTGCGCCAGATCGCTTTCCTGAACCGAGGCGACCAACGTGTCATAGTCAAAATTATCAAGGGTCAGTGTGCCGTCTTCAATCCATGAATTTAGTAGATCCTGGCCCTGAGTTGCCAAGGCGGCAACTTGATCACTGGCCTGATCAGCCAGATCCGTGGCTGTTTGCCCTGCTTGTTCAGCCGCATCTGAGGCCTGTTCCGAGATGGAGGACGCGGCCTCACTGGCTTGCTCGGTCACAGAGCTTGCCGCTTCGCTAACAGCCTCAGAAGCGTCCTCTGCCGCCGATTGCAATTGTTCGGCGGGTGTGGGGTCTGGTTGGGTCGTGTAAAAATAAATTCCTGCGCCAGCGGCAATGATGACCACGGCCAATATGATAGTACGCGACATGTGTCTCTCCTTTGGAAAATGTGTCGCCGAGATGGGTCAAAATTACCCGAGTTCAAAGGGGAAATCCCGGAAATTCTTTTCAAATCCGTGGATTGAGCCATGCTATGCCTATCCGCGAAGAGCGAGCGGCAATAACACGCCGCCATACATTTAGATGCGCGGTTTCACGGCTCAGCATACGGATTCGTCCGTTTTAAAGGGCGATTGGAAGCTCAAGCGTGATGCTTGCTCCTTTTTCGACTTGGTTGATCGACACCGATCCCCCATGCCGTTGAGCCACGGCTGAAACGATTGACAACCCCAACCCGCTGCCTTCGGAATAGTCCAGTTGCGAAAACCGACTGAAGGCCGCTTCGCTTTGATCGGGCGAAAGGCCCGCTCCGTCATCCGCTACGGTTACACTGACCGCGCCTTCGTCACGCTGCAGCACAACAGAAATTCGGCTCAACTTGGTGCCGCCGTGCTTTACTGCGTTGTCCAAAAGGTTCTTCAGGGCCTCAGTTAAAAACACCCGATCACCGGACACCATGATCGCCGCCTCGGGCATCGTAACGTCAAACTCGATACCCTTCGCCAGGATGTGAACACCCATCTCGGCACAGGCTTCTTCCACAACCAAGCGGAAATCAATCTCATCCATTTGATCCTGGTGCGTCGGTTGCCTGAGCCTTTCAAGTGACAACAGTTGTTCGGCCACCGTTGCCGAGTTCTTTGCGGCTGACACAAGCTCGTGGATGCGTTTTTCTCGGTCTTCATCCGTTTTCGCATCCCGAAGCGCCTCGGCCATCGACTGGACTGCGGCCGCCGGATTCCGCAACTGATGAGCTGCTTCGGATATGAAAACCTGATGGGCGTTGATGCTGTGTTCGACCTGCCCAAAGAGCCGGTTCAAGGTCTTCACAACACCTTGCACTTCGTCCGGGACAGGACGCTTAATCTCACTTAAGTCATCTGGCGAACGAAGGTCGATTGCGTCCTGCAAATCCAGCAATGGTCTCAGGCCACGCGCCACGCCGAACCATACCACAACAGCCAAGGTGGCCAGCAGGATGCCCATGACAATTCCGGCGCGAATGGACAGTTCATTGGCAAATGCGTTGCGATCCGCCATCCGTTGCCAAACCGTGACCGTCGCATCACCAACAAGATTTTCCAAGGTCACACGTTCTGTCATCTTTAAAACGCGCACCGGTTCATCGCGGTAGATCGCTTCGAAAAACTGTGGCTTGTACACCTCTTGCACCGACGAGTTCGCGGATGCCGGAGGGTAGGCATAACCCGTCACGTAAATGCCGCCGGGGCCAGTCACATGATAGAAGATCTCACCGCCCGATGCGTCGCGGATCAGACTGCGTGTGGTGGGCGACAACGCATCACCGCCCGAAATCGCCACATCACGCGAAATTGCCAGGCCAGCTGAGAGTAGACTGTCGTCAAAAAGCTCCTGAGCGGTCTTCTGGGCAACCATAAAACGCCAAAACCCAAGCAGCACTGCAAGCAGCACCAAAGGTGTCAGGATAAGAATGAACAGCCTTAGCCTGAGCGAGCCGTGGTTAATCACTTCTGCACCTCAAGCAGATACCCCAGACCGCGGGCTGTCTTAATCTTTATACCTAGGTTTTGAAGGCGCTTTCGCAGTCGCGACACATGAGGTTCAACAGCCGAAACCTCGACATCCGCCCCTACACCATAGACGTAATCAGTTAGTTGGCTTTTGGGAACGATCCTGCCCCGACGCTCCAACAGGCATTCCAGCACCGCTATTTCCCGTCGCGGAATATCCATCACCTCACCCTTAACGCTGACCTGACGAGCAGTGCGGTCGAACTCTAGGCTGCCGATGCTTTCCCGCGCTCCGTAATCAAGCTGTTTGCGGCGTGAAAGCGCCCGAATGCGTGCCTCCAACTCGTCCATTTCGAAGGGTTTGACCAGATAATCATCGGCCCCCATGTCCAAACCAGACACCCGGTCGCTTGTCTCAGTGCGTGCTGTCAGCAGAATTACGGGCGCACTGTCTCCACGGTTGCGCAGCGACTTCAGGATTTCCAATCCGGACCGACCTGGCAGGTTGATGTCCAGAACGATCAAGTCCGCGCTTTCCTGTTCAAGATACAGGTCCGCTGCGTCGCCGTCGGTCAGTACATCTGCTGCATGTCCGCGGTCTCGCAGACGATAGGCAATTGCGTTGGCAAGGGGTTCATTATCCTCGACGATGACGATCCGCATCGGGTCTCCTGCAAGTTTCGCGCAAGGTTGGCACTCCATGATTGCCAGATGGGAGGGGGAATCAACCCCACAGTTCTATTTACGATCATGGTGGCGCGACAGTCGCTGGCATGGTTGTCTGGTCAACAGGGAGGAACCAATGGCCATTTCCAAATTCACCCGTCGCGCCGTCGTGGGGCTGATTGCCTCCGCCGGTCTCACGGCACCCGCCGCAGCCGAGGTCGACTTCTCAGGCAAGACTATCGAATGGGTCATCCCGTTCTCGGAAACGGGCGGTTCGGCCAAATGGGCCAATTTCTTTGCACCACTTCTGTCCGAGGCTCTGCCAGGACAGCCAACCGTGGTTGTTAAGTTCATGCCAGGCGCAGGTTCGACCAAAGGTGCCAACTGGTTCCAGGAACAGGCGCACGATGATGGAACTTTGCTGTTCGGCACCTCGGGTTCGACACAATTCCCGTATCTGCTGAGCGATCCGCGCGTCCGCTATGAATACAATGATTGGATTCCGGTGATGGCGTCCGGCACCGGCGGTGTCGCTTATCTGAACGCCGAGGACGGCGCCAAGTTTGATGGTTCCGCAAATGCACTGAAAGATACCAACTTCATTTACGGTTCGCAGGGCGCGACCCGGCTGGACCTCGTGCCGCTTTTGGCATGGCAAATGTTGGGTATGAATGTTGAGCCGGTATTCGGCATCAAGGGGCGCGGCGACGGCCGACTGATGTTTGAGCGCGGTGAAGCCAATATCGACTACCAGACGTCGTCCGGGTATCTGGGCGGTTCGGCACCGCTGGTCGAGGCCGGTCAGGCCGTGCCAATGATGACATGGGGCGCACTGGACGCTGACGGTAACATCGTCCGCGACCCGACCTTCCCGGACATTCCGACCTTTAAAGAGGTTTGCGAGGCCACTGATGGTTGTGAAACCAGCGGCGAGGCCTGGGACGCATGGAAAGCCTTCTTCGTTGCTGGTTTCCCGGTACAGAAACTGGCCTTTCTGCCGGGCGACACACCGCAGGAAGTGGTCGATGCTTATACCGCCGCATTTCAGGCTGTGACCGAGCGCGGGGATTTTGCCGATATCTCGTCCAAGCGCGTTGGGAAATATCCGGTTTTCGTCGGTGACGGTTCTAAGTCGGCACTGCAGACGGCAACCAATGTCGACGACAATGCCAAGGAATATGTCCTGAATTGGCTGAAAGAAGCCTATGGCGTCGAGCTGAACTAAGCCGATAAGCCGCAGCGCGCGCCTGTAACGAAGGGCGCGCGCTTTTCCATACACAATACAATTTATGAAAGGCGGCCGCTATGGAGGTTTTCGCCACCGCTCTTCCTGCGCTTGGAGAGGCGTGGGGTCTGATCCTGCAACCCATCGTTCTGGGATACCTAATATTGGGTGTTGTCATGGGGCTGGCCGTAGGGGTTTTTCCTGGCCTCGGTGGAATAGCCGGTCTTTCCCTGTTGCTGCCATTCATGTTCGGCATGGACCCGATCCTGGGGCTGGCGCTGATGATCGGGATGGTCGCAGTTGTGCCCACTTCGGACACGTTCGCATCTGTCTTGATGGGTATTCCCGGCAGCTCTGCTTCGCAGGCCACGGTGCTGGACGGGTTCCCCATGGCGAAAAAGGGCGAGGCAGCGCGGGCCTTGTCAGCGGCCTTTTCGTCTTCGTTGTTTGGCGGGCTCGTTGGCGCGACCTTCCTGACCATGTTCATTCTGATCGCGCGACCAATCGTGCTGGCCTTCGGTCTGCCCGAGATGCTGATGATCACCATTCTCGGCCTGTCGATGGTCGCTATTCTGGCGGGGCGCATTCCACTGAAAGGTATCGCTGCCGCGGGTTTGGGCCTGATGGTCGGCACCATCGGTGAGGCCGATGCGGGCGGATCGCTGCGGATGGCGACTTACGACATTCCTTATCTGACAGACGGTCTGAAACTGGTCATCGTGGGCTTGGGTATTTTTGCCGTCCCCGAAATCGTCTCCTTGCTGCGACAGGATCGATCTATCGCCAAGGGGGCCTCGCTGGGGGCTGGATGGCTGGATGGTGTAAAGGATTGGGCTGCGAATATCTGGCTGTCGGTCCGGTGTTCGATCATCGGTGTGGTTGTCGGTGTCATCCCCGGCCTCGGAGGTTCGGTCGTCGACTGGATCGCCTATGGCCACTCGGTGCAAACCACCAAGGACAAGAGCAACTTTGGCAAGGGCGAAGTGCGCGGGGTCATTGGCCCGGAAAGCTCGAACAACGCGAAAGAGGGTGGTGGGCTTGTTCCTACTCTGCTGTTTGGTATTCCCGGTTCGGGATCGATGGCGATTTTCATCGGTGCAGTTGCATTGTTGGGGTCTGGCGACATTGAGGTTGGCCCGAGCATGCTCAAGGACAATCTCAACATTACCTATTCCATCGTCTGGCTGTTGGCGTTGGCCAACGTCGTTGGAACCATTCTGTGTATCGCCGCTTCGGGCGGTATCGCCAAACTGACAACCATCCGCTTCACCTATCTGGCGCCGTTCCTGTTCATGCTGATCAGCTTTGCGGCCTTTCAGTCTGGTCAGAATTTCGAAGATCTTCTGGCCTTGTTTGTCATCGGTCTGATTGGCATCTTCCTGCGCCGTTTCGACTGGTCGCGCCCGGCTTTCCTGATCGGTTTTGTCCTGTCAAACCCGGTTGAGAAGTTCACCAATCAGGCGTTCCAGATCGCCTCTTTCCGGTTCCGCAAAAGCTTTGGTGAGGGGATGGAGTACGTGTTCAGCCCAATTGTCATCGTGCTGATCGTGGTTACGGTTGTTTCGATCATTCTAGGTATTCGACAAGCCAAGTTGATCATGGCAGAGGGTGACGTTCAAGCAGGCACCAAACGTGCGCCGCTGATCTTCCTGCTGGTGATCATGGCCTATCTGATCGTCGCTTTGGTGAACGCCAATATGATCCCCGACTACAACATGACCGACAAGATCATCCCGCTGGTGATCGGCAGCGTGTCTTTGTTCTGTTGTGTTGTATTGCTGATCCAGATGATGCGGCGGCCCGAGGGTGATCCAATCTTTGCCGACAAAGAGATCGCCGGCGAGGACGCGAGCGCGCCTCACGGCCTCTGGTCTACGTTGGCATGGTTCGCCAGTCTGATCGCGGCCACGTGGGTTGTTGGTTTCATCCTCGCCTTACTTGGGTTCCTGATCGCCTTCTTTCGCATTCGTTCCGGGGCGGACTGGCGGTTAACTCTGATCCTGACCGCCTGCGGCATTGGCTTCATGTGCTTCATGGCAGGTGCTCTGAACCGGGATTTCCCGCCGGGTCTACTGCAAGACATGGTCAGCTTGCCATGGCCACTGAAGTAAGCGGTCCAATGATGCCCGACCTGATGAACAACACGCAGCACGGGGCTGAATTCACAAAAAATCTCACACGGTTTGTAAAGGACGGTTCGCTATGACCCAGACAGCAATCCCGTATATTTTCATGCGTGGCGGCACTTCGCGGGGGCCTTATTTCCGCCGCTCTGATCTGCCCGAAGATCGGGACAGGTTGGCTGACGTTCTGGTCGCGGCCCTTGGGGCAGGGCAATCAATCAACATCGACGGGATCGGTGGTGGCACAGCGGTGACCACAAAGGTTGCAATGCTGTCTGTCAGCGACGATGACTGGGCCGATATCGACTATTTCTTCGCGCAGGTATCGGTTGAAGAGAAGTTTGTCGATTTCAAACCCACCTGCGGCAACATCCTGTCCGGCGTCGCTCCGGCTGCAATCGAAATGGGTTTGTTCCAGCCAAAAGGTGATGTGACGGAGGTTCGCATTCGCGCAGTCAACACAGGTGCCCGTGTTGTAGCCAAAGTGCAGACGCCGGGGGGTGAGCTGGTCTATGAAGGCGATGCAGAAATCGCCGGAGTACCCGGGCAATCAGCGCCGATACAACTTAGTTTCATGGGGGTTGTAGGATCAGCCACTGGTGCATTTTTGCCCACCGGAAACCTGCGCGATGCAGTGCAGGGGATTGAGGTGACCTGTATGGATGTTGCCATGCCAATGGCCATCGCGCGGGCCTCAGATTTCGGCCTGACAGGGTATGAAAGCGTTGATGAGTTGGATGCCAACCGCGGTTTCTTTGACCGGATGGAGGCGGTTCGGATCGAAGCCGGAAAATTGATGGGCATGGGGGACGTGTCAAAATCAGTGACACCCAAATTTGGCCTTGTCGCGCCCGCAAAGAAAGGTGGAACCCTAGCAATTCGGTATTTCATGCCGTGGAAGACTCATCCGACCATGGCTGTTACCGGCGCACAATGTATGGCGTCTTGCGCTTTGACACCCGGAACAGTCGCCGACAGTCTGTTGGATCGACCCGAGGCAAGCCCGGCTGATGTTGTGCTGGAACATGCATCAGGCAACATCGACGTGTTGGTGGACTTTTCAAATGGCCAGGAGTTCAAAGTCAACTCAGCAGGTCTGGTGCGGACCGCGCGGAAGTTGGCGGATGGACATGTCTATGTGCCGGAATCTGTATGGAACGGGAGTTGAAATAGGGATCATAATTAGGTATACTACGGTATACAATTTAAGGATGCCGCGATGGATGACTATTCTGAATGCCTTGATATTGCGCGTCAGGAACTCAGGTTGGCGCAGGCGGCCCTAAGACGGGACATGGCGGAATACCCAACACCGATCGCCGGATGCGATGAGCAGTTCAACCATTTACTTGATCAAAGCGAACGCGTTCGAAATGCGCTTGCCGCACTCGACGCGCAGCATTTTGTGCCGACACCAAGAAAGCTGACAACAGGGCAGGGTTTAGAAAGCCGATGAAGGTTCACATTCTGGATGATTGGTTTGATACGCTGCAGGGTCTGCCCTGTTTTGGGAAGCTTTCCAAACATGACGTGAAGGTCTGGACCGATCATGTCGAAGACACCGACGAACTGGCCGCGCGCTTGCATCAGGCTCAGGCGCTGGTGCTGTTTCGCGAACGCACCAAAATCAGTCGCGCCTTGATTGAAAAACTGCCCAACCTGAAACTTATCAGCCAGCGCAGCGTGTACCCCCATGTCGATGTGCAGGCATGCTCGGACCACGGCGTACTGCTGTGTTCGAACATGCATGGCGGGACGCCCTCATATGCCGCTGCCGAACTCACCTGGGCGCTGATCATGGCCGGAATGCGCGATTTACCTGCACAGATAGCCTCGGCCAAGGCGGGGCATTGGCAGGCCGGAGTAGGCAAAACACTGAGGGGGCGGCAATTGGGCCTTTATGGCTATGGCCGTATTGCCCGCGCCGTCGCTGGTTATGCCGAGGCGTTCGGTATGAACGTCGTCTGGTGGTCTTCGGACGAAGGCCGGGCACGGGCGCAAGCAGATGGAGTACAGGTCGCGCCCGACCGCGACGCGTTCTTTGCCAACAGTGACGTCGTCTCGATCCATGTGCGCCTGAAACCAGACACGCATGGGATAGTCACGGCGTCAGATTTCGCGCAGATGCAATCAGACGCGCTGTTTGTGAATACATCCCGTGCAGGGCTAATTGTTCCCGGTGCGTTGCTTGACGCGTTAAACGCGGGTCGTCCTGGTAAGGCCGCAATTGATGTCTTTGATACAGAGCCCCTTACAGATCCGAATGATCCGTTGCTGTCGCATCCCAACCTGATCGCAACCCCGCATATCGGTTTCGTCACCGAAGATGAGTTCGACCTGCAATTTGCCGACATCTTCGATCAGGTTAACGCCTATGCCGAGAATGCTCCGATTCACATGATCAATCCCGAGATTTGGACCAACGCAAGATAAGATTGGCCGCGATGGGCGCCCCAATGATCACCAGAACGATCCGCGTCAGGTGGTGGGTGATCACAAAGCCAAGATCTGCCCCCGAAACGATGGCTAGAACCGTCATTTCAGCCTGTCCGCCGGGTGCGAAAGCAAGAAATGCCTCAACCGGCTGACCCAAGCCCAGTGTGGTGACGACAGCAGTAAAGGCGGCCGCAAGTATGGCTAGCACGACGACATAGGCAAAGCCCGCTGCCACAACCCTGCGCAATTCAACCCATGTGACGCCAACAAATTTCACACCGATCCCGCAGCCGATAAAGAACTGCGCCGCAAGGATGGCCTCGCGCGGCGGGCGGGTATGAATGAAGTCCCCCAGAGACAACGCCGCAGTCAGTATCATTGGTCCCAGTATGGACGCGCCGAACAGGCCGATCCGTTCGCCGCCTTTCCAGCCGACAAAGGCCGCCAGAACCATAAGCGCCAGTTCATGCAAGGGCAGGTCGCGGGCAGGCTCTCCGATTGGGTTGGTGAGTTGTGCGTCGTAAAACACGGTTAAAAACAAAGGGGCCAGCGTCACGATGATCAGCACGCGCGTGCCATGGATCAGGGATAGGGTACGCGGGTTTGCCCCGGCTTCGGAACCGAAGATGATCATGTCCTGCAATCCACCGGGCATAGCCGCGTAGAAAGCGGTTGTGGTGTCAAAGCCCCAGACATTTCGAAAGAATGGCACCCCAACCAGCGCGATCAAAAGGATGAAGAACGGGATCAGCGCGATCGATGCTGCCATCTTTGGCAATTCAACAAACAGGGCCGGTGTAATAGACGCCCCAACCGCCACACCCAATATTGTGCGAGCCGCGACTGAGACCTGACCGAAACCCGCCATGGGGGCATGAGCCAAGGCAGCAATCAGACAAGCGCTCATTGGGCCGAATAGAAAGGGCAACGGCAAGCTCAATGCCCAGAATACTCCCGTTCCCAATACTGCAAGGCCGAGTGTTACGGCCCGTCTTAACAACAGTGAAGATGTCTTTAACTGGTCGGACAAGGGAAGAATTCCGGCGTTGTTGACTCACTTTGTATCCATTTGTATACATCAGAACACACAATGACAAGAGAGCCCGCAATGACAATTCAGGACGACCCTTTCCAGCCCGGTCCGCAAGGAAATTCCGCCTATAGGCGTTTGCTGGAAGAAATTCGCGAAGGCTCGCTTTTGCCGGGCGAACGCCTGCGCGAGGTCGAGTTGTCCGAACGATTAGGCGTCAGCCGTACCCCCGTGCGTGAGGCGATCCGGCAACTTGAGGCCGATGGCCTTGTCACCCATGTTCCCCGGCAGGGCGCGACCGTTCGAAGTCTGGATTACGCCGAGATCATGGAGCTCTATGAAATGCGCGCGGTGTTGGAAGGTACCGCAGCCCGGCTGGCAGCTCGCGCGGCGTCAGAAGTCGAGCTGGATGAGCTGGACGTGCTGACAGACCGGCTGGCCGAAGCGGGCACCGGTACAGATACGGCACGGATTAACAGAGTTTTTCACGCCACTTTGCTTGACGCGGCCAAGAACCGGTTTTTAACGAAATCCATGCTGTCGCTTCAAAAGGCGCTGTTGATCCTTGGGCCATCGCAACTGTTGGATGGTGACAGGGCTGAGGCGGCAGTGGCCGAGCATCGACGCATCATGATCGCGTTGAAGGCCCGTGATGGTGCTGCGGCCGAGACGGAAATGCGTGCGCATATTCAGGCGGCGCAACGGATGCGGATACGTGCGTTGCAGGAACGCGACCGCACAATTGACGAAAGCCAGTAGGTAGTCAGGACATGCCTCCCCAAAATGAAGCTTACGATATCGCTGTGATTGGCGGCGGCAATGCTGCCCTCTGTGCCGCGATGACCGCTGCCGAGGCAGGCGCCCGAGTTCTGATCCTTGAAACGGCACCAAAACCGTATCGCGGAGGAAACTCTCGCCACACGCGTAATTTCCGCTGCATGCACAGATCTCCTCTTGGTCCACTTATCGAAGAATACAGCGAAGACGAATATCTCTCGGATTTGATGAAAGTCACCGGCGGAAAGACCGATGAGCATCTGGCCAGGCTGGCAATCCGTTCTTCAGAAGAGTGCCTAACGTGGATGCAGGAACATGGGGTTCGCTTTCAGCCATCATTGTCAGGAACGCTGTCTTTGGCACGGACTAACGCATTCTTCATGGGGGGTGGCAAGTCGTTGGTGAATGCCTACTACCGCACTGCGGCTAGTCTGGGCGTTGATGTGCTTTATGAGGCTGCAGTTACACATCTGGAACTGAACGGTAACCGGATCGAGTGGGTCGATTACACTTTTGAAGGCCAGTCGCATCGCATTACACCCAAAGCAGTGATTGTCGCCTCGGGCGGGTTTCAGGCCGATACCGATTGGCTTACGCGTGCCTGGGGTGAGCCAGCAAAGAACTTTTTGATCCGGGGAACGCCCTATAACCGGGGTGTGGTGTTGGCAGACCTTCTGGATCAAGGCGTCGAGAGCGTTGGAGATCCGACTCAATGTCACGCCGTTGCCATCGACGGACGCTCGCCGAAATTCGATGGCGGGATTGTCACTCGTCTTGATTGCGTGCCGTTTTCCATCGTTGTGAACAAAGATGCCGAACGGTTTTATGACGAGGGTGAGGACGTCTGGCCAAAGCGCTATGCGATCTGGGGACGACTTGTAGCAGCCCAACCGGATCAGGTGGGCTATGTGATTATCGATGCCAAATCGCTGAATTTGTTTATGCCGTCAGTGTTCCCGCCGTATAAGGCGGATACGTTGGAAGAATTGGCCGGGATGATGGACCTGCCAGCCGACAAGCTGACCGGGACTGTCAGCAAATTCAACGCAGCTTGTGGTGACACAACGGGCTTTCACCCAACTGAATTGGATGGTGTTACAACCTCTGGCCTGACACCGCCCAAGACCAACTGGGCCCGCCCGATCACCGAGCCACCGTTCTATGGTTATTCGCTACGCACTGGCGTGACCTTCACCTATCTGGGGTTCAAGGTAGACGATACCGCTCAGTGTTCGACCCCTGACGGAAAGATCAAAAACCTTTGGGCCGCCGGAGAAACCATGGCCGGATCGATCCTTGGACAGGGTTATCTGGCTGGCTTTGGCATGACCATAGGCACCGTTTTTGGACGCATCGCAGGACGTGAGGCCGCCGCTTATGCAAACTGAACTGATTCATGAGGCCCGTCGTCAGGCCGAAATTTGCAACGCCTGCCGGTATTGCGAAGGCTATTGCTCGGTTTTTCCTTCTTTGCATGCCGAACGCGCGTTTTCCGATGGGGATATCACGCAGCTGGCTAACCTGTGCCACAACTGCCGGGGTTGCTATTACGCTTGTCAGTACACAGCTCCGCATGAGTTCGACCTGAACCTGCCCAAAGCTTTGGCCGAGGTGCGGCGGAACAGCTGGGAATGCTTCGCCTGGCCGCAACCTCTGGCGCGTCGGTTACACACCCATGGTGGCACCATAGCCCTGGCGCTAGTAATTGGATATGCCATGCTGTTCTTGGCCATTCGCGCCATTGGATCGAGCGGAGGCGAGGGGTTCTATGCCGTCCTGTCGCATAATGCGATGGTCGCGATCTTTGCGCCTGCCTTCCTGCTGCCGCTCTTTAGTTTGGCCATAAGCCTAAGGCGCTATTGGGTCGAAATCTGCGGCAAACCTGTTCAAATTGCGGACGTGACAGCTGCTTTCAAGCGCGCAGGAAAGATGCAGGATCTTGCTGCTGGGCACGCAGAGGGCTGCAATTTTGAGGACGAAGACCGTTTCAGCCAAGCGCGGCGACACATTCACCAAGCTATAATGTATGGCTTCCTGTTGTGCTTTGCGTCAACTTCGATCGCAACAGTGATGCACTACGGCTTTGGCATGCATGCGCCCTATGGGTTCTGGTCATTGCCTAAACTGCTTGGGATTCCCGGTGGTGTTTCGCTGACAGTGGGGTGTGGCGCTATGGTGTATCTCAAACAAAAATCCGACCGCGATCTCGGTGACCCGATGGCGTGGGGAGGGGATATCGCCTTTACCCTGTTGCTTGGGTTTGTGGGGTTGAGTGGGCTCGGTCTTTATGCCCTCGGATCAACAACCATGATGCCAGCGCTGCTTGCCGTCCATCTTGGATCGGTCCTGACGTTCTTTGTTTTGATGCCGTATACCAAGATGGCGCACGGTTTTTACCGGCTTGCAGCTCTTGTCAGGGATGCGCAAAGGAAAAGAGTTTTGATGTCAAACAGTTAAAAACCAATCGCAGCCGGGCGTGGGACAAACCGTATCGCATCATTGGTCTGAGAGTACCGTGGCCAAGGGTGTCATGGCGAAGAGACAGGAAATCGAACCCTGGGTGGGCTTACACTCACAACGGTTTGCGAGATCTATTTCGACATCAAACGGAAGTCCTTGGATCGATACAACAAGGGCTTTGTGACGGCAAAAATAGTCAAGCACGGCGGGGAGGGCAGTCATTCGCGGCCATTGCATACGGCTATCAGTTTTAAAGATAAAGCAGGCAAACAGGCTATTACGAGTTTGAGAAAAACAGCGAGTAATTTGTCACCGACCGGAGAAGGCGACCATTGGGGCACACCGAATACGGTTGTAACCGTTGAAGCATCGCAGATGGCAGTTGGTGTTGAGATGTTACGGGCGGCGAAGTAAGCACTTTACCGCCCGTTACGCGGTCACGACCTCAGTCCACCGCAAGCTCCGTGATTTCGCGGCGGAATGGCAGGTCGTCACCAATGTCTTTACCGTCAAGCTCACGCGCATAGCGGTGGCCGGCATAGGTTGCCCAGGCGATTGGGCCCGGTGCGTTGGCATCCCCAATCAACTTGACCGACTTGATACCTGCATCCGCCCATTCGACCTCGCGGGCTTTCAGGTCATTGAAAACGGCGTTGTTTTCAAGGCGTGACGCCACCACCACAACCGCATCCGCCTCAATCTTCCAGGTTCGGTCAGTGTAGACGCAGTTCGAGACCACGTGATCCGGGTGGACTTCGGTGACACCCTGGTTGAGGACGATCTCGACACCTGCATCCACCAGTCGCGGGTGGATTGCGATTTGCTCGAGCGTGTTGTTCGTCCAGTCACTGACATAAGCCGACGGAGTAACCAGTGTCACCTGCGCACCGTTCTTGGCTAGAAGTTCGGCAAGAACGCCGCCCATGTAATAGTGGTCATCGTCATACACCACCACGCGGCCCGATGGGATTGTGCCACCCATCAGATCGTCCGGTGTATAAACCTTGGCGCCTTCGGCAATCGGCATTGGCACGACGTGCTGACGCGAGACCCCGTCCTTGCGCCATGTGGATCCCGTGGCGATGCAGACATTTTCAAAACCGAACTCCAGAATGCTCTCGGCACCCAACTCGCTTTCGCGATAGATTTCCACGTTCGGACGTTGGCTAAGTTGATAGTCGCGATAGTCCACGACACGGCCCCAAGCCGACAGCCCCGGAAGCAGACGTTCGCGGGCCACGCGACCGCCGATCACATCACGCGCCTCGGCCACGGCGACGTCATACCCCCGGCGACAAAGAGCCCAGGCAGCCTCAAGCCCGGCGGGGCCAGAACCTACGACAAGCACGTTCGAGCTATCCCCCTTGTCGTTCATCTTCTCCGGGTGCCAGCCTTTGCGCCATTCTTCCATGAAGGTCGGGTTTTGGGTGCAGCGGCTGATTGACATGGTCATATCGCCAGTGATGCAGATGTTACACCCGATACACTCTCGGATGTCCTCGATCCGGCCCTCTTCGATCTTTTTCGGCAGAAACGGGTCAGCGATCGACGGTCGGGCGCAGCCGATGAAATCCAGTGTGCCAGACTTGATCATCTTGGCCATAACATCGGGCGAAGTGAACCGTCCGACCCCAACGATCGGTTTTTCGGTCAATTCATGAATGCCACGCACCAGTTGTTCCTGGGCAGCCTCTTCTTTGAACCGCGAAGGGCCGGAGCAATCCTCCCAAGTACCCTGCGCAAGATCCCAGAGGTCGGGCAGGTCTTTGTTCATTTCGATGTAGTCACGCACCTCGGCATTCGAGAAACCCAGATCGCCAATGGTCTCGTCCAACGACACCCGAAGCGTGATCGCCATCGTATCGCCCACGGCGTCGCGCATATCGGCGATAACCTCCTGGCTGAAACGGGCGCGGTTTTCCAGTGAGCCACCATATTCGTCGCTGCGCTGGTTGGTTGCCCTGCTGAGGAAGTGTTGGAAGATACCAAACCCATGCGCGCCATACAGGCAGATCACGTCGAAACCTGCTTCTTTCGAGCGTTTTGCGGCATTCACGAACCACCGGCGCAAATCCTTGATGTCCTGCTTGTCCAATGCGCGTGCCTGCACCGGATCATTGGTAAAGGTCCGGATCGGCATGGCAGAAGGGGCCAGTGGCACCTCTTTGGTATAAAGGTTGGGACCGTTGATGCCTGAATAGGCAAGCTGAATGCCAGCCAGGGCACCATGGGTTTTCATGCGCTCGGACATCTTGCGCAATTGGGGGATGTCTTTGTCTTCCCAAAGGCGCAGCTCGATAAATGGGGTGATTTCAGATGTATGGTGCATTTCGCACTGTTCGGTGAAGATCACGCCCCAGCCACCCTCAGCCTTGATGCCTCGCATCGCAGCCGCCGCCGATGGGTCGCGATATCCACCACCGTTGCAGTGAGGCACCTGATAGAACCGGTTCTTGGCTGTTAGAGGACCGATTTTCGTCGGTTCAAACAGGATGTCATAGCGTGGATCGCGCATAGCTGGCTCCTTATGGATGGCTAAGATGATGAAGGGGCCGTGTCGCCCCAAAAGCGGGATTACAGACCAGCGGCGACTTCGGTGATGGCGTCTCGCAGGATGGCTTCGATACGGTCAATCATCGGCTCGTCCATGATCAGCGTCGGAGACAAGATGAGAACGTTGCCGAGCTGACGAGCAATCAGACCGCGTTTCTGACAAGCGCGTGCGACTTTCAGACCAACTTGCACCTCTGCCGGATGGCCTTCCTTTGTGTCGCGATCCTTGACGAATTCGACCCCCATCATGAAATGGCTGCCACGCACTTCGCCGACCATTTCGATATCGGTCAGGCCGCGCAGGTTGTTTTCAAACTGCTTCCCGGTTGTCTGCACACGCTTAGGAATTTCTTCACGCTCCATAATTGCGATATTGGTCAGACCCGCTGCCGCAGCTGCTGGATGGCCCGAATAGGTCATGCCGTGCAGGAACATTCCGTCGGGGCCTGAGATGACCTCATGAATATCGTCGGAAACGATCGTAGCAGACAGCGGCTGATAGCCTGAGGTCAGACCTTTGGCCGTGGTGATGACGTCGGGCACCATGTCAAACACGTCTTCTGATGCAAAGAAATGCCCAAGGCGACCAAAGGCGGTAACGACCTCATCAGCAACGTATTTGATGTCGTTGGCTTGACAGACCTGCCACGCGCGCTTGTGGTAACCAGCTGGCGCGGTCACGACACCACCCGCGCCCTGGATCGGTTCGGCGATGAAGGCACAGATGTTCTCGGCACCAATACGCTCAATGCTTTGCGTCAGATCGTCGATCAGGGCGTCGAGGAACTCGGCCTCGGTCATATCACCGCCTTCGCGCCAGTAATGGGGCGAGCGCAGATGATGCACCAATTCACTGGCCGCGTGCCAGCCTTCGGAATAACCGGGCGTGGTCATCGCCATCGCCAGATGGGTCGAGCCGTGATAGGCCCCGTGTCTTGACAGAACCAGTTTCTTTTCCGGCTTCCCTTTGCGGATATTGTAGTGATGCAGCATCCGAATGGCACTGTCATTGGCGACGGAACCGGAATTGCCAAAATACACGGCGTTCAAATGACCCGGTGCAAGTTGCGCAATCTTATCAGCCAGTGCTGCTGCTGCCGGGTGCGTGAAGTTGTAAAAGGTGGAATAATAGTCCAGCGTTTTCAGCTGATTGGAAATCGCCTCAATCATTTCATCATTGCCGTGGCCGATATTGACACACCACAACCCGCCGATGCCGTCGATCAGTTCATTGCCATCGCTGTCGTAAACATATGCGCCCTTTGCGCGCGAGATCACGGTGCGCGCGCCTTGTTGCTTAAGTGCGTTTAGATCAGCGAAGGACTGAATCAGGTGTTCGTCCTGTGCAAGAATGTCGAGTGTATCTTTGGCCATGATCAACCCCTTTGTTTTCGCGATGCAATTCCGCTGATCCGGTGAGGCTTGTTAGGAACCACCAACGTGTTGGCGACAGCATACCACCTATATTCATATCAAAGGTTACTTAGGCTGATTTGAGGGGTATATACCCCCAGGGGGGTATTCGAAATGTCAACTGTTGAAGCACCAGACGCTCTATCAGCCGCTATAATGGCAATAGGATCAGAAGGGTTCGGCGATGCGCTCTACAGGTGGCTGGATGCAACCTGTTCCTTCGACAACTTCGCAATCATCGCATTTTTTTGGCGCAGCAGCCCGATGGTACTAATGACCCATGCCCGCGACAGCCGCGTTTTTGAACGGATCGACAGCCACTATGTCAAAGGCGCTTATCTGTTGGATCCGTTTTATGGCCTGCATCAAAGCCGCGCGGCGGACGGTCTTTACAGATTGACCGATGTTGCCCCGGATCAGTTTCAACGGAACGAGTACTTTAAATCCTATTACACAAACACGACGTTGACGGACGAGCTGGCCTTTTACGCCGGTCTCAACCCCATGAGTTCGATCACCGTTTGTCTCGGCAGGGACGCAACCACCGCATCGCGTTTTTCCAGCAGGGATTTTGCCATCGCAAAAAATGTCGCGCCGATCGTCAATGCGCTGGTGAGAAGGAATTGGCCTGATCTGAAGCCCTCGAATGAAAAAAAGCCGGAAGATATCGTCGCGCAACTGCGTCAGCGTTTGTCTGTTGAACAAGATATCGGATTAAGTCCAAGGCAGGCGCAGGTGGCGTTGTTAATCCTGCAGGGTCATTCATCGATTTCTATTGGACTGACACTGGGTATCAGCCCTCAGACCGTCAAGGTTTTGCGTAAGCAACTCTACCGGAAATGTCATATCTCTTCGCAGGGTGAACTATACTATCTGATCGCGCCGTATCTGTCGGAAAGCGGACAACCGGCTGGGAAACAAGGGCAATTCCCGGCGGGTTAGTCAAAGCCTAATTAAGAGTAAGTTAGACAGTAATTTCGTCTGTTCCCAACTTGTGAAACCTTTACCCGGAAACGTGCAAAACGTGCTGGAGTGGCACAGGAAACGGAACGCCAAAGCGACCCTTGTTCGGTGTTGGTCGATGCGATGGCTCCGCTCTGATGTCTTCTGTTTTGAAAGTGCAAGGTCTTCGGCCCGTTGTGGTCGTTCGTCCGTCCAGGCAGCGCAAGATGCACGCGTACAACGACCATTTCAGGTCAATTCGAGACGCAGTAATAGGGAACCGACACATGTCCATTGAGAAAACGGATACGCTGGTTGTTGGCGGCGGGCAGGCGGGTATCGCGCTAAGCGAGCACCTTGGAAACAACGATGTGCCCCATATCATTCTGGAAAAGAACCGAACTGCCGAGGCGTGGCGCACCGGCCGTTGGGATGCATTGGTTGCGAATGGACCATGCTGGCATGACCGTTTTCCCAGCCTCCAGTTTAACGGGGATGACCCGGATGCGTTTGTGCCAAAGGACCGTGTCGCCGAATACCTGGTTGAATACGCAGAAATGGTGAACGCCCCAATCCGCGAGGGTGTTGAGGCACTGAACGCCGAACGGTTGCCCGGCGAAGGTGGGTTCCGTGTTAAGACAACCGCCGGTGAAATCCATGCCAAGCGCATTGTCGCCGCAACAGGCGCTTTCCAGCACCCGGTTATTCCGCCCATTGTGCCGGAAACGGCCGGCGTCGAGCAACTTCATTCCTTTTACTACAAAAACCCCGAGCAACTGCCCGAAGGGGCGGTGATGGTTGTGGGCGCCGGCTCGTCCGGTGCTCAGATTGCGGATGAGTTAAATCGCGCCGGTCGCAAGGTGTTCCTGTCTGTTGGTCCGCATGACCGGCCCCCGCGTCGCTATCGTAGCCGCGATAACGTTTGGTGGCTGGGCGTTCTGGGACTCTGGGATATGGCTGCACAGAAACCAGGTACTGAACACGTCACGATCTCGGTCAGCGGCGCGCATGGCGGCCACACGATGGATTTCCGCCGCTTGGGAAATGAAGGGGTGACCCTTACCGGGATGACTAAAAGCTTCGAGAACGGTATTCTCAGCTTTGCCGATGATCTCCAAGGCAACGTCGCTGCGGGCGATGCCAACTACCTTGAAATGCTGGACATGGCGGACGCCTATATCGCTCGTACTGGTATTGATTTGCCCGAAGAGCCAGAGGCACGAGAGCGGTTTGCTGATCCCGATAGCCTAACCAATCCCCTGACTTCAGTCGATTTTGCTAAGGAAGGCATCACGACAATTATCTGGGCGACAGGCTTCCGTCAGGATTTCAGTTGGATCAAGGCCGACGCCTTTGACGCCAAAGGCGCACCGATCCATCAGCGAGGTGTGTCTGTCGAGCCGGACATCTATTTTCTGGGCCTGCCATGGCAATCGCGACGCGGTTCAACCTTCATTTGGGGTGTCTGGCACGACGCGAAATACATCGCCGATCAGATCGCTATTCAACGCGCTTATGCCGAATACGACGGCGAAGCTGCGATCATCGCCTCCGCCGCGGCGGAATAAGTAGTCAGGACTTCGAAATGGCCCATACACGCATTCGCAAATTCAACACCAAAGAAACCTATCCTGAGCAAAACCTGGATAACGACCTGTGTCAGGCCGTTGTGACACAGGGCGGCAAAACGGTTTACTTGCGTGGTCAGTGCCCGCAAAATCTGGATGATGCGGTAAATATCGACAGTCATGATCCGGTCGAACAGACCCACAAAGTGATGCAGAACATCAAACAGTTGATCGAAGAAGCCGGCGGCTCGATGGAGCATCTGGTCAAGGTGGTCGTCTACATCACCGATGTGCGCCACCGTGAGGCTGTTTACCGCACTATGGGCGAGTACATCAAAGGTGTTCATCCTGTTTCGACGGGGCTGGTCGTTCAGGCACTGGCGCGTCCCGACTGGTTAGTTGAAATCGACGGAACCGCCGTTATTCCCGATTGATCCACCAGATCAACCACCTTAGCCGGACCGCGCCACTTGTTCTCCTCCAAACAGGCGCGGTCCGGACTTTCTATTTTCAGGAGATCCGAATGACTTTTTCACTGGTCGCCCGCTGCGATGAAACCGGCATGTTCGGTCTGGCGATTTCGTCATCGTCACCCGCCGTGGCTGCGCGCTGTTCTTTTGCGCGGGCAGGTGTTGGCGCGGTTGCATCGCAGAACGTTACAGACCCAAGCCTCGGTCCGTTGACGCTGGACCTGATGGAGCAGGGCAAGACAGCACCTCAAGCAATCGAGGCCATGACCGCAAAGGCAAAATTCATCGAATACCGGCAGGTTCTGGCGGTGGATATCGCCGGGCGCACGGCGATCCATTCCGGTCCCAACAGCCTTGGAATCTGGACGCAAGCACAGGCTGAAAATGTCGCCTCGGGCGGCAACCTTTTGGCCAATGACGGGGTCCCGCAGGCCATCGTCGATGGCTTTCTGTCGGCCTCGGGCCATATCGGCGACCGTCTGATCGCCGCCATGCGCGCCGGATTGGCCGCAGGGGGCGAGGCTGGCCCGGTGCATTCCGCAGGCATGAAGATTGTCGACAAAGTCAGTTGGCCCGTCGCCGATCTTCGCTGTGACTGGACCGAGGATTGCCCCATTGAGGCCATCGCGACCGTCTGGGACATCTATAAGCCGCAACTTGACGCCTATGTCCAGCGTGCGCTCGACCCGCGCGAGGCACCGTCTTATGGCGTCCCCGGCGACGAATAATCAGGGAGAAACAAAATGTTGGACAATACCCACGCGGATTGGAAAAGCCTCGCCGCCGGTCTGTCGTTCCGGGATCAAGCCTTTATCGACGGTAAATTCACCGATGCCGTGTCAGGCAAGACTTTTGACAGTATAAACCCGGCCACAGGTGCGGTTCTGACACCGGTCGCCGAATGTGACGAAGAAGACGTCAATCGTGCCGTTTCCGCAGGTCGTGTTGCCTTTGAGGATGGCCGCTGGTCGCGTATGGCTCCGGGTGACCGTAAGGCGGTGATGCTGAATCTGGCTGACTTGATCCGGGAAAATCTGGAGGAGATGGCGCTGCTGGACAGCCTTGATATGGGCAAGCTGGTAACCGATGCGGCGACTATCGACGCGCCGGGCTCGGCACATTTCTTTCAGTGGTACGCCGAGGCCATCGACAAGGTCTATGATGAAGTGGCCCCAACCGGCCCTGGCGATCTGGCGTTGGTCAGTCGCGTGCCGCTGGGCGTTGTTGGTGCCGTGACCCCTTGGAACTTTCCGCTGGACATGGCGACTTGGAAAGCCGCTGCAGCGCTGGCTGCGGGAAACTCGGTTGTGCTTAAACCCGCAGAACAATCGCCCCTGTCAGCACTTCGCCTGGCAGAGCTGGCGGCTGAAGCCGGTGTTCCGGATGGCGTCTTCAACGTTGTTCCCGGTTTTGGGGTGACTGCGGGCAGGGCACTTGGCCTGCATATGGATGTCGACTGCCTGGCCTTCACTGGTTCTACCGCAATTGGTAAAATGTTCATGCAATATTCGGGCCAGTCGAACCTGAAACAGGTCTGGCCGGAAACGGGCGGCAAAAGCCCCAATCTGGTCTTCGCCGACTGCGATGATCTGGAAGCCGCCGCGGACATGGCTGCCTTTGGCATCTTTTTCAATCAGGGCGAAGTGTGTTCGGCCAACTCTCGGCTTTATGTGGAGCGCTCGATCAAGGATGCGTTTGTTGAAAAGCTGATAGCCCGCGCGCAAGCAATGCAGCCTGGCGACCCGCTAGACCCGGCATCGAAGATGGGAGCGATCGTCGATGAGAAGCAAACACAAGGCATCATGCGCTTTGTGGACGAAGGTAAGAACACGGCCAATCTGGTGACAGGGGGTGAACGTGTCACCGTGGACGGTAAAGGTTGTTTTGTTCAACCGACCATCTTTGACGACGTGACCCATGACAACCCATTGGCTCGGGATGAGATTTTCGGCCCCGTCTTGTCGGTGATCCCGTTTGACACCGAAGAGCAGGCGGTCACGATGGCAAATGACTCGATCTATGGGTTGGCCGCGTCAGTCTGGACTGACAACCTGTCACGCGCTTGCCGGGTGTCTGACAAGCTGATGGCGGGAACCGTCTCGGTCAACACGGTGGACGCATTGTCAGCCATGACACCATTCGGAGGCATGAAACAGTCAGGTTTTGGACGCGATTTGTCATTGCACTCACTTGAAAAGTATACTGCTTTGAAGACCACGTGGATCAAGTACAAGGCTTAATCCACGGCCAAGCGGAGATGTACCATTGCCTTTCAGATACACGCTGCGACAGCTTGAGTATTTTGTTGCGGTCGGGAAGGCGGGCAGTATCGCTGCGGCCAGCGACAAGCTGAACGTGTCGTCGCCGTCGATTTCGGCGGCGATAACTCAGCTTGAGGTCGAATTCGGCGTTACGTTGTTTGTGCGCGAACATGCGCGCGGTCTGTCGCTGACGAAGGCGGGACACAAGATCATGGAACGAACCGAATTCGTTCTGCGTGAAGCCGAACTGCTGGCCACGCTTGCTGGGGAAATCACGGGTAAGGTTCAGGGCATTCTGTCCGTAGGGTGTCTTGTGACTTTCGCTCAGATCGTCTTGCCGGGCTTGCGGCGCGAATTCGAGGACAGCTACCCTAATGTACAAATTGAACAACGTGAATTGAATCAGGCTGACATCTTTAGCCAATTGCGCCGGGCCGAACTGGACATTGCACTGACATACGACCTGGACATTCCCACTGATCTTGAATTCCAACCTCTGCACGCGCTCCCGCCCTATGTGGTTTTGGGAGAAGACCATCCCTTGGCGAAGCAGGTCGAATTAACGATTCCAGACCTGCAGGACAGCCCGATGGTTCTGTTGGACCTTCCATTCAGCGGTGAGTACTTCTTGTCGTTTTTCCGCGAGGCCAATATAAAGCCCAATATCGCGGAACGCACCGCAGATATGTCGGTGATGCGTTCACTGGTTGCCAACGGATTCGGCTTTTCCATTGCAAATATTCGCCCCTTGAACAGCTTGTCACCGGACGGAAAGAAACTGATTTTTGTGCCTTTGGCTGGAGAGGTGCGCCCCATGCGCCTTGGTCTGCTGCGCGCCCGGGCCGAGAATGAAACAAACACTCTGAAAACCTTTGTCGATCATTGTGCGCACGCCGTAAAATCGGGAACCCTCCCGGGTTTGTGCATCCCAGAGAAAGAGTGATCGCAGGTCCTTAGAAATCTCCTAACCTCTGCTTCGTCATTCCCAGATTTAAGTATTCTGCCTGTCGTATAGGCTAATCTACAATCCCCAACGCAGAGGGGGTCAAACCGGTCGGCAATCCGAAAAGCAGGTTCAAGTCGCATGACGTCTACACTGGGTATTCTCGATAAACTGGTTGGCTTCGATACGGTCAGCAAGAACTCGAACCTCGAACTTGCCGCTTATGTCGAAGAGTTTCTAGAGGCGCGCGGCTTTGCGGTTCATCGCATCACCGATCCCGGCGGCGACAAAACTGGGCTCTACGCGGAAAAAGGCCCTGACGGTGACGGAGTTCTGCTGTCTGCGCATACGGATGTTGTCCCAGTCGAAGGCCAAAGCTGGACCAAAGACCCTTTTTGCCTGACGCAAGAAGGTAACCGTGTCTACGGTCGTGGCACCACTGATATGAAGGGTTATGTGGCGTCGGTTATGGCTTTGGCAGACCGGACTGCTGGGGTTGACCTGCGAGAACCCCTTAAGATCGCGTTGTCCTATGACGAAGAGGTGGGATGCGTCGGTATTCAACACATGCTGGATCGGCTCGCCCCAATGCTGGGTCAGCCCCGCGCGTGTTTCGTCGGCGAACCGACAGAAATGCAGGTCGCTATCGGGCACAAAGGCAAAGCTGCGCTGCGCGCTGTTTGCCACGGGCAAAGCGGGCATTCCGCGCTGGCCCCTAAATTTGTCAATGCACTGCATCTTGCAACCGATTTTGTGGCCGAGTTGCGTGCGCTACAAGACGTTTACGCCAAGAGTGGTAACAGCGACCCGGCTTACTCGGTGCCCTATACGACCTTCCACGTGGGTATACTGTCGGGCGGCAGAGCCCTGAATATTGTGCCCGACCGCGCTGAGTTGACTTTTGAATACCGTCATCTTGCTTTGGATCATGGCAAGGATATTCTGTCACAGATACAAGACGCAGCGGTCAGGGTAGGGGCCCGGTATCAGGCCCTGTGCTCGGAGGCGCGCATTGAGGTCGAACAGTATAACGCCTATCCCGGACTGGATGTTGTCGAGACCGAGGGTGTCATCGCTTACGCCCAGAAACTTGCGCAAAGTAACGCCACCACCAAAGTCGCCTTTGGCACCGAGGCCGGGTTTTTCAGCGAGTTGGGGATTCCAACTGTTGTCTGCGGGCCGGGTTCCATGGAACGTCAGGGACACAAGCCGGATGAATACCTTGAAATCGAACAGCTGAACGCGTGCGACGCGATGATGGATCGCATCCTCGAAGACATCAGCCGCTAAACAACACCCCCTTACTGTAACCGAAAAAGCCCCCGAAAAAAACGGGGGCTTTCGCGTCAGGAATAGGGCCTGAATTACTTCTTCAAGTTGGTCCAGATCTGGTCATAGACCGCCTGGGTTTCCTCATCACATACTTCGATGAACACGCCCGAGCCTGCATTGGCATGAGGGTTCTTTTCGGGTTGTTCAGCCAGCTTCGGGTCTAGGAATTCACCCACACCGTTCACACCGGCGTTGTACTGCGCAAAGTTGGACACAGCTGCGATATTCTCGGGCTCCAGCAGAAAATCCATGAATATCAGCGCGTTCTCGCGGTTGGGGGCGTCTTTTAGCAGAACGACATTGTCCATCCAGGCGATGTAACCTTGTGTCGGAAAGGCGTATTCCACATTGGCGCCTTCCTCGCGCGCCTTGGCAGAGAACCCGTCATAAATCTGGCCTACTGCTGCGTCACCGGAAACCAGAACCTCTTTCGCGGTATCCGAATTGAACGACGCCCAGTGCTGCTTAGCTTCTTGCAGCATGGCATTCAGCGCCTTCAACTGCTCGCGGTCAGTGGAACATTGCGGGATACCCATATGCAACGCGGCCATGGCCATCACTTCGCCCTGGCTGTCCAACATGTTGATACGACCTTGCAGCTCAGCTGGCGGATTGAACAGAATATCGGTGGTTTGAATATCGCCGTCAAACGCATCACGGCTGACTGCAAAACTGGTCGAGCCCCACTGATACGGGATCGAGGACTGCCGACCGGGATCAAAACCGGGATCGGCCCATTCCTCAGCGATGTTGCCCTTGTTCTTCAATTCACCGTCGGCGATTGTGTCCAACATGCCTTCGCCGGCCATGATCGACACCATGTAATCGCCCGGAACCGATACGTCATAGGTTCCGATACCACCGGCCTTGAGCGAGGCCAGCATCGCCTCGTTCGAGTCGTAGGTGTCCATGGTGACATTGATGCCGGTTTCTTCGGTGAACTTGTCCAGCAGCTCTTGCGGGATGTACTCAAACCAATGGTACAGAACCAGTTCACCATCGGCGGCGGCAGCGTTCGCGCCAATAGCCAAAGCAATGGCAGCAACGCCGCTTCTCATCATATGTTTCATGTGTCTCTCCATCTGTTGGTTATTTTGTGTTGTCAGACTTGCTGACGAAATAGCTGATCGTGACCATGAGGATGGACACACTCAGCAACATGGTCGAAATCGCCATGATATTCGGTTTGATCCCTTGTTTGACCGAGCCAAAGATCGCCGTTGGCAAAGTCTCGACCCCGGCACCTTTCACAAAGTTGGTGATGATGAAGTCATCCAGGCTGACGATGAAGGCCAGCAGAAAACCTGATATGATGCCGGGCATCATCAACGGGAGGAGGATCTTAGTGAATGCTTGCCGTTTAGTAGCATAGAGATCCAGTGCGGCCTGCTCATAACTGTCCTCAATCCCCTGCATACGGGCCGAGATCGGCAGATAGGCAAACGGAATACAAAAGGCGATATGGGCAAGTAGGATGGTAAGTAGCCCGCGTTCGAATCCGATCGAATTGAAGAAGATCAGGGTCGCGACGGCCAGAACGATCTCGGGCACCATCAGCGGCAGGCTGATCAACCCAAAGGACAATGTGCGAAAGCGGAACTTGCCACCTCGAACCATGCCAGTTGCGGCCAACGTTGCAATTGCGGTTGCCGTGGTTGAGGCAATGATCGCAATGATAAAGCTGTTCCTGGCAGCCGTCTTGAACTTACCGCTTTCAGGCCCGGTGAAAACATCCGCATACCAACGGAGCGAAACGCCTTCCCAGTTGGTCAGTGATTGGGATGCGTTGAAGCTGTAGATCGTGACCACAACCAGCGGCGCATAGAGAATGACCAGACACAGCAGGGTGATCCCCTTGAAGCCAGTGTAAGACTTGATGTCGAATTGCTTGCTTGCCATTGGTCAGCCCCCCGCCTTGTCGGCTTTGGCCTGCTGACGGGCCGAGAACATCAGGATGATCAAAACCATTGTCAGCAGGATCATCGACGCGGCCGCGCCAAACGGCCAGTTGCCGGCGTTGCCTTTGAACTGCTCCTCAATCAGCGAGCCGATCATAAAGTTTTTGGCGCCACCCAGAAGGTCGGGTGCAAGAAACGACCCCATCGACGGAACAAACACCAAAATACAACCCGCAAACACGCCTGGTTTGACAGCAGGAAGCAGCACGCGGCGCAGTGTGGTCCATTTCGACGCGTATAGGTCGGCCGCGGCTTCGGACAGGGCAAAGTTGTACCGCTCGACTGCAGCATAGATCGGCAACACCATGAAGGGCAGGTATGAATAGAACAGGCCGAGCTGCACCGCAAAATTGGTGTTAACGATATGTAGGGGGCTGTCGATCAGGCCGATATTCATCAGAAAGTCGTTCAACGGCCCCTGATCGCGCAGAAGGAATTTCATTGACACAGTCCTGATCAACAGGTTCACCCAATAGGGGATGGTAATCAGGAACACCCAAACCGGACGCATGCTTTCGGATCGGGTGGCGATGAAATAGGCCGTTGGAAAGCCAATAACGAGGCTGAGCAATGTAGCAGCACCTGCCTGCCAAATCGAGCGCCAGAAAATCGTGATATAGGTCCATTCTATCTTAGGGGGGTCGTCACCGAACAATCCTCGATCAAAGAAGAACTGATCATAAGCCGCCAGCGAGAATTCCCAAATGACGCCGCCCCGGAACTCTTTTGTCAGGAAAGAGTAGATCAGCATCATGATGACCGGCGCCAGAACCAGAATGGCCAGTGTCACCCATGCGGGCAGCAGAAGCCAGGTTCGCGCCTCTTTATAAGTATCTGTCGTTGCGCTGCCGCCGCTTGCCGCACCCGCCGCCATTAGTCGACCAGGAGGCGACCAGCCCCCAGCTCCATGTTGACATACATTTCGGTGCCCGGCTCAAAAATCCGCTTATTGCCGCGGTCTGAGTTTGAGGTGCGTACGACAAAATCTGGGCCATCCTGCAAGTCCACGATGGTTGTGATATCTGTGCCGACAAAGATGTTTTCCTTGATCCGCCCTTTCAGGCTTTCGGTTTCGGCAGGGCTGTCCGACATAAACAACCGCTCTGGCCGGATTGACATGTGAACCTTGGAGCCGACGCCGACCCCCTCAACCGAGTTGCAGGTCAACTCATGCCCACCGCCAAGGTGGCAGGTCGCACGGCCATTCGAGATATCGTCAACGGAAACCTCCAATAGGTTGGTCTCGCCAATAAAATCAGCCACAAACATGTTGTGCGGACGCTCGTATATGTCCGTCGGAGACCCCAGTTGCTGCAGTTCGCCAGCGGACATAACCGCGATGCGATCGGACATGGTCAACGCTTCTTCTTGGTCGTGGGTCACGAAGATAAAGGTGATCCCGGTTTCACGTTGCAGATGCTTCAGCTCAAGCTGCATTGCTTTGCGGAGCTTCAAATCCAGTGCAGACAGGGGTTCGTCTAACAACAAAACCTTGGGCTGAGGCGCCAGGGCACGTGCCAGCGCAACACGCTGTTGCTGGCCACCTGACAACTGGCTGGGCTTGCGGGCCGAGAATTGAGAGAGCTGTACCAATTCCAGCATCTCACCCGCTTTCTTACGCGCTTCGGATTTCGAGGCCCCGCGCATTTCCAAGCCGAATGCAACATTGTCCAAAATGGTCATATGCGGAAACAAAGCATAGTTTTGGAAAACTGTGTTCACCGGGCGCTTGTTGGGAGGCAGGTTCTCGATTTCATCTCCGTATAGGTAGATCGCACCTTCGGTTACGGCCTCAAACCCGGCGATCATTCTGAGGAGAGTTGTCTTGCCGCAGCCAGACGGACCCAGAAGGGTAAAGAACTCATTGTCCATGATCGACAGCGAGATCTTCTTGAGTGCCGTAAAATCGCCATAACGTTTTACCGCGTCCCGCACGTCAATCGCGATATTTTCTTTGCCAGACAATTGCGCCTCCCCTGAGCATCGCGAAATTCCATTCAGGTATATACGGGCTGCGTTGCCGTCCTAAGAATTGACTTCCTCACTAAACATTAGGATTTGCCTAATCATTTCAATTATCGCCTATAAATCAATGCGCTATCGTGGTTCAGCAGCTTTTTCAGCAAAAAGAAAAGCCCAGTGAACATATGTGAAGTGTCGCATTTTTCCCTGCGGTGATCTCGTCAACAATGGGAGCAACCGCTATTTAACGCGAAAGATTTTCAGTGTCCTAAATTTCGGAGCTTTTGTTCTCCACCTTCAATTTCGCGTCTGATGGCTGAATGAAGTTTGTCTGATTGGTGCGTATCCTGCGGCTTGGGGCAGAGCGTTTCACGCACCTAAACGTAGTTTTATGAACTGTCTGGCAAATTAGCTTTCAGGACATTTCTGGCGGTTGCCAAGGTTCCCTTAACTAATATTGGTCGGGAAGGGGAGTTAAATAAGTAACGCCCGCCATGCGCCTTCGATCACACCGGTCTACACGCCCAGACGTATTGGTGACATCGCAAAGATCTGTGCGGATGTCAGCGCTCTTAAACTAGCCACGGGATGGGAGCCAGTTCACAGCGAGCTTGACAGGATTTTGGTGTCTATATCGGATCCTTCGTAAAGAGTGACAACTCAGACCGCTCTACGCGAGGCATGTCTTACTGCAGCGGTCACAAACGAATTGCCACAGGCCGTTACTACCTGAGATATCTGACACAGGAAAAAGTCGCTCAGGTTAAGGCAGAACAGCGACAACGGCTTTCGCTGAAGCCTTTAACCCCGCAACATTCAAAAGGGATCCCGCAGACGCAGGATCTCTATTTCGTTTGCCTGATTGCGGCTTGGAAGGGTGTCAATGTGTCATAGTCTGCGCCAAAGGGCCGTAATTGGCATGGCCGGAAGTCCTAAAATGGGGCGCAGTAGGACACCTATGGCCGTACCTGTCGACTAGGGCAGAAAGCACACTACACCCTGAATTTCTATTATTAGCTTTCCATTTCAAAAAGATAGTGGCGGAGAGACAGGGATTCGAACCCTGGGTGGGCTTGCACCCACAACGGTTTTCGAGACCGCCCCGTTCGACCACTCCGGCACCTCTCCGCGGGGGTCTGTGAGGGGGGGATTTAGTGAGGAACGCGCGGGGGTGCAAGCAGAAAATTCCCGAAATTCACTATGACGGGATTTTCCATTGCCAGACGGCACAAAACGCCTAGGCTTTGAAGTATGACTTATTCTCTTCGCCGCTCCGCTCAGACCCTATTCTTGTTGCTTCTGGCACTGGCCATGGCGCCTGTGTCGTCCTTTGCCGCCGGGCGAGACAGGATCGAAGCGTTTCTGACTACAACTGGTTTTGACGTGGCGCTGGAAAGTATCGCGCTCTCTTCTGCGTCGGCGCCGCAGATGCTGGGCATAGACCCGGATGGTTTCGGCTCCGATTGGGCCCGACTGACCGAAGAAGTATTCGACACTGAAGACATGCATGAAACCGCCGTGTCGATTCTGGAGCAGACACTCAGAGACGAGGCGCTGCTTCATGCAGTGGAATTTTACGCCTCGGACCTGGGGCAGCGTCTGGTCGAAGCGGAAAACGCCTCGCATATGCTGGATGATGACGAGGCCAAGCAGCAGCAGGGTCAAGAGATCGTGGCCGAGTTGATCAAGGACGGTTCGCATCGTGTTGAAAGCCTCAAACGCATGAATAGGGCCATTGATTCAAGCGGGACAGCCTTGCGAGCCCTGCAAGAGATTCAACTGCGGTTTCTGTTGGCCGCCAGTGCTTCGGGGGTAATTGATCTTCAGTTGGATGCTGATCAACTGCGCCTCATGATGCGCCAGAACGAAACAAGCATGCGACAGGCGTTGCAGTTATCGGCCCTGGCCGGGGCTGCCTATACGTATCAGAATTTTTCCGATGCCGATGTGAACGCTTATGCCGATGCGCTAGAACAGCCGCTTATGCAAGAGGTCTATGAACTGCTGAATGCCGTTCAATATGAAATCATGGCCATGAAATTCGAAATTCTTGCCACTCGGATGGCGGACTTGCACCCGGCACAGGATATCTGATGCGTTTTATCGCGACGTTCCTGGCGTTGTTCGTTTGGACCACGCCTTTGCAGGCCGAGGAAAAGGTCGAACAACTTATGCAGGCCCTGCAAGTGGACGCGGTCATCGACATCCTGCGGGACGAAGGCAGTTCACTTGGGCAGGACCTTCAGCAAACCTTTCTGAACAACAATGGCGGCCCGGTCTTTCTGGATCAGGTAGACCGGATTTACGACGCGGACAGAATGCGTGATCAGGTCGAAAGTGTGTTCGCGGAAACCCTGACCGAAAGCCAGATGGACCGCGCCATCCTGTTTTTCGAAAGCGATTTAGGGCAGGCTATCACCTCGCTGGAATTATCCGCCCGTGTCGCCTTGGCAGATGAAGCCATCGAAGAAATGGCACAGGACGTCTACAGAAACGGAGATCGCAGCACGGAGCTATATCGGCTGGTCGACGAGTATATTCAGGTCAACAACCTGATTGACGAGAATGTGCATAACTCCATCAGTGCAGATTACAATTTTTTCCGTGGGATGAGCCTGGGGGTTGGCGGAGACGACGGGGAGCTTTTGGCACAGCTGCTTGAGGAAAAAGACAGCATGACCGAAGACACCCGAACGTGGCTGTATTCCTTCTTTCTGCTAGCCTACAAACCACTGACCGACAGTCAAATGCGCGAGAACATCGCCTTTTCACGCACTGAAACGGGCAAAGCGATCAACACGGCCCTGTTTGAAAGCTTTAACCGGATGTTCGACACGATCTATTATCAGCTGGGTCAGGCGGTCGCTCAGGTGCTGAAAGGATCGGACCTTTAGCGTCGCATTTGATGTTGACTTTCCCCCGCAATCTTTGGATAAGCGCGCATCCCGGCCGGTTCTTCCGCGCCGGGTCTCGTTATTATTGACCCAAAGGGCTTTTCCCACGGGTCGTCACACAGCCCGGAAAAAGGGCGCGCTGTTCGAGGTGGCGAAAGCCAAAACACCCAAACGGGGACCACAGAACGCGGTTTAGAAAAGGAAAGACGCATGTTTGCGGTCCTCAAGACTGGCGGCAAGCAGTACAAGGTTCAGGCGGGCGATGTGCTCCGTGTTGAAAAGCTGGCTGCCGACGCAGGTGAAAAAGTTCAATTCAACGATGTTCTGATGCTGGGCGGTGACGCACCGGTTGTTGGCGCACCCTTCGTTGAAGGCGCAGGCGTTCAGGCCGAAGTGATCGAACAGATCAAAGGTGACAAGGTCATCAACTTCGTCAAGCGTCGTCGTAAGCACAGCTCGAAGCGTACCGTTGGCCACCGTCAGAAACTGACTCTGGTCAAAATCACTGACATCCTGGCATCGGGCGCTGACAAATCGGGCATCAAAGCTGCAACTGGTTCGGCACCTGCTGGCGAAGCTGCTCCGGCGGCGAAAAAGCCTGCCAAGAAAGCTGAAGCCAAAGCAGAGGCACCTGCCGCTGCTGCTGCCGCTGATGATCTGACAGCCCTGAACGGTGTCGGTCCCGCCGCCGCCAAAAAGCTGGCCGACGCCGGTATCGAGAGCTTTGCCGCTCTGGCCGCCTTGTCGGACGAGCAGATTGCTGCTATCGACACCATCAAAGTGAAACCCGAATGGGTTGAGCAGGCCAAAGAACTGGCTAAAGGCTAAGGAGAGAGAGAATGGCACATAAAAAAGCTGGCGGTTCCTCCCGTAACGGTCGCGACTCAGCTGGTCGCCGCCTTGGCGTGAAACTGTATGGTGGCCAGGCCGCCATCGCAGGCAACATCATCGTGCGTCAGCGCGGCACCAAGTTCTGGCCGGGCGAAGGCGTAGGCATGGGCAAAGATCATACAATCTTTGCAACTGTCGACGGCGCTGTGAAGTTCCACAAAGGCCTCAAAAACCGCACCTTTATTTCGGTCCTGCCAGTGGCGGAGGCCGCAGAGTAAGCCGAAACCCATAAGGTTTGAAAATTCTTGGGGGACCGGCAGAAAATGCCGGTCCCCTTTCTCGTTTTAACGTAGTTTTGATTGAACGCACCTATGCCCGTCGCAACCACAAGTTTCCTGATTTTCGCCGCCAGTCAGGTCGGCACCCCAGGACCGGCCAATATGGTCCTGTTGGGAACTGGTGCGCGCTATGGTTTTCGGGCGGCACTTCCGTTTGTCGGGGGCGTCATTGTAGGGAAGCAATTGATCATCTGGCCTGTGGGCTTTGGCCTGCTGCAACTGGCCGATCAGGCTCCGGGCGTATTTACAGTGCTGAAATACGTGTCAGCAGCCTATATCATGTGGCTAGCCTGGAAGATCGCCAACACACGCCTGTCGCGTCAGCAGGCTGATGGCAAAGCACCCGGGTTCTTGGCTGGTTTGATCGTTCATCCCTTAAATCCAAAGGCTTGGGCGATGATCATTGCAGGGTTTACCGGGTTTGTGGCGGCAGGGACGCCCAGTATTGAGGCCACAGTAACGATTGCTCTCTGTTTGTTGTTTTGTCAGGTCATTCTTCATCCAATTTGGACATTTGCGGGCGATAGAATTGCCCACGCGGTTGAAGGACGGCCAATTGAAAAATATCTGATGTGGACGTTAGCCAGTCTCACCGTTGCGTCCGTGTTATTCGTGTTGTTCGGAGGAGGAACGCACTCATGAAGCTTGAGGCAATAATAAACCAGCCGGTCATTGAAACCGAGCGGTTCGATCTGCGACCATTGCGCCGGTCGGATTTGGGTCTCATTGAACATTATGCAGGTGATGAGCGCGTGGCGCGCATGACCACAGCAATTCCACATCCGCTGCCACCGGGTTCGACCGAAGCTTTTGTGACGCGCGCGATGTCCGAAGTACGCGATGAAGACGTCTGGGCAATGGACGCCACCAAAGATGGCGGCCCCGAGCTGATCGGCCTGATCTCGCTGACGCGTCTGGATCGCAACCAGTCCGAGGTGGGCTATTGGGTCGCGCCGGTCTATTGGAACACGGGTGTTGCCTCGATGGCGGTCGAAGCGCTGGTCAATGCCAACCCGTTGGAAAACGCCACCATGTTTGCCAGCGTTTTTCAGGACAATCCGGCCTCGGCGCGGGTGTTGACCCATTGCGGGTTTGAATATCTGGGTGATGCCGAAACCTATTCGGTGGCGCGTGATGCGAATGTGCCCACCTGGACGTATACTAAGAAACTCTGACTTGTGGCCGATGGGGCCTTTGCAGTAGGGGACACACATGAAATTTCTCGATCTTGCAAAGGTCTACATCCGGTCCGGGGCCGGAGGTGGCGGCTGCGTCAGCTTTCGGCGCGAAAAGTACATCGAATACGGCGGTCCCGATGGCGGTGATGGCGGTAAGGGCGGATCTGTCTGGGCCGAGGTCGTTGACGGGTTGAACACCCTCATCGACTTCCGCTATCAGCAGCATTTCTTTGCCAAGAACGGTCAACCCGGTCGGGGTCAGCAGCGCACCGGCAAGGACGGCGACGACATTGTCTTGCGGGTGCCGGTTGGTACCGAGATTCTGGACGAAGACGAAGAAACCGTCATCTGCGATCTGACTGAGGTCGGTCAGCGGGTTTTGCTGGCCAAAGGCGGCAATGGCGGCTTCGGCAACCTGCACTTCAAATCTGCCACCAACCAAGCCCCGCGCCGGGCCAATCCGGGGCAGGCGGGGATCGACCGCACCATCTGGCTGCGGCTGAAACTGATCGCCGATGTGGGCTTGCTGGGCATGCCCAATGCTGGAAAGTCGACCTTTCTGGCCGCAACATCCAACGCCCGTCCGAAAATTGCGGATTATCCCTTTACCACGCTGCACCCGAACCTGGGTGTGGTCGGCGTTGATAACGTCGAGTTTGTCGTGGCTGACATTCCCGGCCTGATCGAAGGCGCCCACGAAGGCCGTGGGATCGGAGATCGTTTTCTGGGTCACGTGGAACGCTGCGCCGTTCTGCTGCATCTGGTCGATGGAACGTCTGAGACCGTGGCTGATGACTATCGGACCATTATTCACGAGCTTGAGGCTTATGGCGGCGAACTGGCTGAGAAACCTCGCATTACGGTGCTGAACAAGGTCGACGCACTGGATGACGAAGAACGCGAAGCGGCTAAGGCCGAGCTGGAAGAGGCCGTCGGCGGCCCCGTCATGACAATGTCCGGTGTTGCGCATCTGGGCGTGACCGAGGTTCTGCGCGCATTGCGTACCCAGATTGACGAAAACCGCCTGCGGCAAAAGCCCGTTGAGGAGGCGAAGACGTGGCAACCCTGACCTCAGCCAAGCGTCTGGTGGTCAAGATCGGGTCCGCCTTGCTGGTGGATCGGGACACGGGCCTTTTGCGCTCGGACTGGCTGCACTCCTTGGCGCAGGACGTAGCTTGGCTAAAGGGGCAGGGAACGGACGTCATTTTGGTGTCATCCGGGTCTATCGCGTTGGGTCGCGGGGTCTTGGGCTTGCCGATGGAGGCTTTGCCGCTGGAGAAATCTCAGGCTGCCGCTGCTGTAGGTCAGATCCGGCTGGCTCGCGCGTACGAGGAGGCGTTAACGCCGCATAAGATCACTACCGCGCAGGTCTTGGTGACGTTGGAGGACAGCGCTGACCGCCGCCGCTATCTGAACTCACGCGCGACACTTGAAACTTTGCTGGGTTTGGGTGTCGTGCCTATCGTCAACGAAAACGATACGGTCGCAACGGATGAAATCCGCTATGGCGACAATGATCGCTTGGCCGCACAGATCGCTGTCACGGTGGGCGCGGATCAGTTGATACTGCTATCTGACGTGGACGGTTTCTATACCGGCAACCCGAATGAGGACGCCTCGGCCACGCGTTACGACGTGATCGAAGAAATTACGCCTAAGATCGAACAGATGGCGGGTGACGCAGGGTCAGGCCTGTCCAAAGGCGGAATGAAGACAAAGCTGCTGGCTGCAAAGATGGCGACAGCCGCCGGGTGTGATATGGCGATTACTGAAGGATCGCCGCTGAACCCTCTGAAATTACTTGAAAACGGTGCGAATTGCACTTGGTTCACCGCGACCCTGGACCCACATGCGGCCCGGAAACGGTGGATCTCGGCGATGAAACCGCGTGGTGAAATCGTGGTGGACGCCGGCGCAGCCCGGGCACTTGGCAACGGTAAAAGCCTGTTGCCTGCCGGGATCGTCGAAGTGACCGGAGACTTTGGCCGTGGCGATCCTGTGGCCATTCTGGACCCAGAAGCGCGACGCTTGGCACAGGGCCTCAGCCGCTATACCGCGCAAGAAGCAGACGCGATCAAGGGGCGAAAGTCCTCGGAAATCGAGGCAACTCTGGGTTATCCGGGCAGGGCCGTGCTGATCCATCGAGACGATTTGGCGCGGTAGCCGAGCGATGTTAGAACACCAAAAGACCGACCGAAAGGCACCTGAGATGAAGGATTTCGACAGCATCCCCACACTGATGGCCGATCTTGGAAAACGCGCCAAGAAAGCCTCGGCCGAATTGGCTTTTGCCAGCGCCGAACGGAAACATGCAGCCCTGATCGCCGCCGCTGATGCGGTTTGGGCCAACCGTGCCGACATCATCGAGGCCAACAAGAAAGACCTGGAATTCGGTCGTGAAAAAGGTCTGAGCTCGGCAATGATGGATCGCCTGATGCTGGACGAGGCGCGCATTCAGGGCATGGTTGACGGGCTGCGCACGGTCGCGGATCAGGCTGATCCTGTGGGCGAGGTGTTAACCGAATGGGACATGCCCTCGGGTCTGCATATCCAGCGTGTGCGTACGCCTTTGGGTGTGATCGGTGTGATCTATGAAAGCCGCCCCAATGTGACAGCAGATGCTGGCGCGCTGTGCCTGAAATCGGGCAACGCGGTGATCCTTCGTGGCGGGTCCGAGAGCTTTCATTCTTCGGGCGCCATCCACGCTTGTCTGGTCCAAGGGCTAAAGGCCGCAAACCTGCCCGAGGATTCCATCCAACTGGTGCCGACGCGAGACCGCGCTGCGGTTCAGGAATTGCTCACCCTGACGGATTATGTCGATGTTATCGTCCCGCGCGGGGGTAAAGGCCTGGTGGGGCTAGTGCAGCGCGAGGCGCGTGTACCTGTTTTCGCACATCTTGAAGGCATCGTGCATATCTACATCGACAAAGCCGCCGATCCGCAGAAAACGCTGAACGTGGTGATGAACGCTAAAACCCGGCGGACCGGAATCTGCGGCGCAGCCGAATGCCTGTTGATTCATCAGGATGTGGTGGAAACACTGGGACGCGACGTTATCGCCGCTCTAATGGCCGCAGGTGTTGAGGTTCACGCCGAAGGCGCGCTGGCCCAGAATGGCACCGTGGCTGCGACGGCCGATGACTGGGGCAAAGAATTCCTCGACAGTATCATAGCGGCGAGACCGGTCGCTGATATTGACGAAGCCATCGCACATATCCGCCTCAATGGCTCGGACCATACCGACTGCATCATGACCGAGGACGAGACCGCCGCTGCACGATTCTTTGAACGGCTCGACAGTGCAATCCTGATGCACAATGCCTCAACCCAATTTGCCGATGGGGGTGAGTTTGGTATGGGCGCTGAGATCGGCATTGCGACCGGTAAGATGCATGCGCGTGGCCCGGTGGGTGCGGCGCAGCTGACCAGCTTTCAGTATCTTGTGCGCGGGAATGGAACGACCCGGTCTTAAAACCGGATCACAACGCGGGTTGAGGTGGTTTCCGCCGCAACCCGCCGCCCCACCGACGTGGCAGTCTTTGGCAAAAGAGCAAACTGCACCTGTGCGGGCGTGACTTTATTGGGGTATCGCCCTGTCGGCAGATTCTTCCAAAGGTCATTATCCACATTCAGCTTGTCGGCTGATCCTGTGACCGTCCAGCTTTCAACATTTTGATCGATGGTCACTTCGCCCCCAAAAGGCATGGCGTTTTCGCAGCACATCAACGCCAGAAATGCCAGTTTGACCTGATTACGCGGCACCGCCTCGGTCAGGTGCCAGTTGACGCGCACGCGGCCTGCGCGTTCGACATCCTTTAACAGTTCCGAGACCTCGGTTCGGCCCAAAGGCTGATCGCTGGCTGAACCAAACGCCACGCGGAAAAACCGAATCCGCGCCCCGGCACTGCCAACACTGCCCGAGATAAGTTCCATCTCAGGCCCCTGGACTGCGCCAACCATCTCAAGCAGCTCCAGACCGTTGGTGATCGCCCCGATGGGGCTGATCAAATCGTGACAGATCCGGGACCCGATCAACTCGGCCAGGTTGACTGTGGTGTCGCTCATGCGTACCTCCTGCTGCATCTGCCGCCGGACCGGAGCCCTCGCATGACAGACCTTAATGCTATTCTTGCACCGGGCATGTACGTCCGCCACCCCGATTACCCCGATTGGGGCGTTGGACAGGTGCAGTCCAACATCGGGGGCAAGATCACCGTGAACTTTCGCGAGCAGGGGAAAGTGGTGATTGACGGAACGCGCATCGCCCTGATGCCGGTCTTTGATCTGTGAAACTGGTTTAGGAAAGGTTAACGGCCCCGCAAATCCGCTCTTGTTGCCATCCCTACGGAAACTGCGGTATCAGCGCGCAAACAAGAACGGAACCATCAATGCCGGACGCAGGCCCTTCCTTTACCGTCAAACTTGCACAGACCGAGGACGAACTGCGCGCTGCCCAACGGCTGCGCTATGACGTGTTTGTTCGCGAACTGGGCGGTGGCGGAGAGATGGTGGATCATGACGCCGGACTGGAGCGCGACAAGTTCGATCCGTATTTTGATCACATGCTGGCGATAGACGACCTGACAAGCGAAGTTGTTGGCGTTTACAGGCTATTACCGGGCGAACGTGCTGCAGAACTGGGGCAGTTTTATTCCGAAGATGAATACGATCTGACTGTTTTGAAGCAAAGCGGTCGCAAGCTGTTGGAGCTCGGCCGTTCATGCGTCCACCGTGACTATCGCGGGGGCACTGCGATGTATCATCTGTGGAACGGATTGGCGGCCTATGTAAATGAGCGTGAGATCGAAGTTCTGTTCGGTGTCGCCAGCTTTCACGGAACGGATGTTCAGGAATTGGCGCAGCCCTTGTCGATGCTGCATCACAACCATCTCGCGCCGCCTGATTTGAGGGTGAGGGCACAACCAGAAGTATTTAACTCCATGGATCTTGTTGCGCCCGCCGATCTGGATCGCCGAGCTGCGATGGTTCAGGTTCCGGCATTGATCAAGGCCTATCTTCGCCTAGGGGGTTTCGTGGGAGAAGGCGCGTTCATCGACCATTCATTCAACACCACTGATGTTTGCCTGATCCTCGATACGGCCCGCATGAACGAGCGGCAGAAACGCATCTATGGCGGGGCATAAATTGGTGAACGAACCGCTTTGGAACAGCGAGGATGAACCAGACCCCATCAAACTGGGGTTGGTGGGGTGGATGTTGGTTTTTCTCCGCGGATTACCACTGGCCGTATTGGTGTTTGGAGGTTTGCTAGTTCTATTGGTGGTGCGCTTGATCGAGCGTCCGTTGTACGGCGTGCGCCGCCCCGTAACGCCGTTTATTTCGCAATTTGTCTGCCGCAATGCGTTTCGGATCCTCGGGATACGGTTTCGAACCTCGGGCGAATTGATGCAACAGCGCGGCGCTGTGGTTGCAAATCACACGTCATGGCTGGACATTTTCGCCTTGAATGCGCGCAAGCGCGTCTATTTCGTGTCCAAGGCCGAGGTGGCCAAATGGCCCGGTATCGGCTGGCTTGCCCGTGCAACAGGAACCGTGTTCATCGAGCGGGACCGCAAGAAAGCAAGAGAACAGACAAGAATATTCGAAACTCGCTTGAAAGCTGGTCATAAGCTGCTGTTTTTCCCCGAAGGGACGTCGACCGACGGGCAGCGTGTTTTACCTTTTAAAACAACTCTTTTCGCCGCGTTCTTCGCAGATGAATTGCGAGATTTCATGTATGTGCAGCCAGTCTCGGTTGTGTATCACGCGCCCAAAGGGCAACCCGACCGGTTTTATGGCTGGTGGGGAGATATGGATTTCGCCCCACACCTTTTGAAAACGCTGGGTGCGCGCGGGCAGGGTGCGGTTGAATTGATTTATCATGCACCGGCCAAGGTTAGCGATTTCGAAAGCCGCAAGGCGCTGGCCGCATATTGTGAAGAGGCCGTGCGCCACGCGCACGCACTGGCAGGGCTTGAAAAATAAGGGCGAAAAGCCCTTGCGCTAGCCGAAAACCTGCCGTATACGCGCGCCATTCAAACCCGCAGGCGGGGTTTGGGCTTTTTGAGGGAGACATCCTCATTAAGACCGCCGGTTGGAGCATCTGCTTCTTTCACCCCCGCCCAGGCGTAAACCGGAAAAGGAAAATAGCATGGCTCTTCCCGAGTTCACCATGCGTCAGCTGCTGGAAGCTGGCGTTCACTTTGGTCACCAGACACAGCGTTGGAATCCCCGCATGGGCCCGTTCATCTACGGCTCGCGCAATGGTATCCACATCATGGACCTGACTCAGACCGTTCCGATGCTGGATCAGGCTCTGCAAGCCGTTCGTGACACCGTCGCAAAAGGTGGCCGCGTTCTGTTTGTCGGCACCAAGCGTCAGGCAGCTCAGCCCGTCGCTGAAGCAGCTGAAAAGTCGGCTCAGTACTACATGAACCACCGCTGGCTGGGTGGCACGCTGACCAACTGGAAAACCGTTTCTCAGTCGATCAACCGTCTGAACCAGATCGACGAAGCCATGGAATCGGGTGCCGAGGGCCTGACCAAGAAAGAGCGTCTGGGCATGGAACGTGACCAGGGCAAGCTGCAGGCTTCGCTGGGCGGCATCCGCGAAATGGGCGGCGTCCCTGATCTGCTGTTCGTCATCGACGTCAAAAAAGAAGCACTGGCCATCGCCGAAGCCAACAAACTGGGTATCCCGGTTGTGGCCGTTGTCGACACCAACTGCTCGCCCGACGGTGTTGATTACATCATTCCCGGCAACGACGACGCGGCGCGCGCGATTGCGCTGTACTGCGATCTGGCCGCACGGGCCGCTCTGGACGGTATGACCGCGCAGATGGGTGCAGCAGGCGTTGATCTGGGTGCGTTCGAAGAAGCTCCGGTTGAAGAAGCCGTTGCGGAAGAAGCACCCGCAGAAGAAGCCGCGCCGGAAGCCAAAGCCGAAGCGTAAGCTGCCCGTCACCTAAATGACATATGGGGCAGGGTAGACCTGCCCCAATTCCGTTTGAATTGAGGAGAGCCAAGAGATGGCAATCACAGCAGCAATGGTTAAAGAACTGCGCGACTCGACCGGCGCAGGCATGATGGACGCGAAAAAAGCGCTGACCGAAACCGAAGGTAACATGGACGAAGCCGTTGACTGGCTGCGCACCAAGGGCCTGGCCAAGGCGGCCAAGAAATCGGGCCGTACCGCTGCAGAAGGTCTGGTCGCTGTTCACGTCAACGGTGGCAACGGTGTTGCTGTCGAAGTGAACTCGGAAACCGACTTTGTCGCGAAAAACGCCGAGTTCCAGGAAATGGTTGGCAAGATCGCGTATGCCGCAGAAGGCGTCGACAATGTCGAGGCGCTGCTGGCTGCTGATCTGGGTGGCAAGAATGTTGCGGACACCCTGACCGACAAAATCGCCACCATTGGTGAGAACATGTCGGTCCGTCGTATGGCCAAGCTGTCGGGCGACACTGTTGTGTCCTATGTCCACAATGCGGCCACCAACGGCATGGGCAAAATCGGTGTTCTGGTTGCTCTGTCTGGCGGCGATGAAGCCATCGGCAAACAAGTTGCAATGCACATCGCAGCCGTGAACCCGGCGGCCCTGTCCGAGGCAGACATGGACCCGGCTGTTGTTGAAAAAGAAAAGCAGGTTCAGATGGACATTGCCCGCGAATCCGGCAAGCCGGAGCAGGTGATCGAAAAGATGATCGTTGGTCGCATGAAGAAATTCGTCGCGGAATCCACATTGCTGAACCAGTCTTTCGTTGTGAACCCTGACCTGACCGTTGAAGCAGCGGCGAAAGAGGCAGGCGCAACCATCACCGGCTTTGTCCGTCTGGAAGTTGGCGAAGGCATCGTTGTCGAAAAAGAAGACTTCGCAGCAGAAGTTGCCAAAGCCGCACAAGGCTAAAAAAGCACTCCCGAACTCTGCAGAGTTCGGGGAGCCAAAGAAACCGGTCGCGCTAGTCGTGGCCGGTTTGTTTAGGCCACTCAAGCCATTAGCCAATAAAAAAGGACGCACTCGCGTCCTGAACCTTTCTGAAAAGGTATGAGGGGCCCCGCATGATGGGGATGGTCGAGGCCCCTCAAAATTCCGACAAACTGACGCGGACAAATAGGCGCCTTTATGTCAGAGCGATTGGAGAGCCTTGGTATTACAAAGATCCAACCAAATGTTCCCTGGCTAAAGCCACCACTCACGGAACACTCTCACTTTGCAACCAGCCCCCCAGATTGGAAAGTCATGATTTCCTTACCTAGGGTAAATTGACGCTCCTAAGCGTCAATTCTCGGACCTTAGACCTCCATAACGAACATCTGATTCTGTAGTGACGCCTTCAGAACGGCCTGAGCGGTGGTTTCCACCGACAACGCCTCGCGCGCCAATCGCAAATGTTTTTCGACCGTAGCCGATGTCAGCCCCATCAATAGGGCAATGTCCTGGGTGGTCTTGCCGTCACCGACCCATTGCAACGCTTCACGCTGGCGCTTGGTCAGCGCTCGGTTCGGCGCGTTATAGGGCAGGGTGAGGATTTTAAGATGCGCAACATTGTTCATCAGCAGGATATCGTCACCATGCTCATCCCACATCGCATCCACTTCGTCCTGGCTGGTCGCATTTCCGGCGGAAAGGGAAATCGCCCCCTTGGAACGCATCGAAACCGAGGTGAAACTGACCGTATATCCGAACGCAACGCCGTGCTTTCGATTGAATTCCAGAACGTCCAGTTCTTGCTGCGTTAATCCGCGGTTGGACACCAAATCCTGGGCGATATTCCAACTGGCGGCACCTTCGTTGCTTAGCGCCCATTTCAACATCGGAGCATGAAAATACAGGCCACCACGAAGGAATCCATCCAGATAGGACTTTCCATGATTGGTCAGAATCACGAAATCCTCTGGATCACCCAGCGATGTCTCGGTGCGGTATTGGGTGTAGCCATAGATCAGCCGATCAAACCCGTATTCGGCCATCTGACGGCAATGGGCGTCCCAAAGCTCTTCCAAAGTTTTGGTATAGCTGAGAAAGTGCAGGTATTCGCTCAGCTTCATGCAGTCGACCCGCCTTTCAGATGCGCCGCCAATCCGTCCAGAGCCATCACATAGCCTTGCGGGCCAAAGCCACAAATCTGGCCGATCGCCACCTTCGAGATATAGGACACGTGCCGGAATTCTTCGCGGGCATGGATGTTGGACAGGTGGACCTCGATCATTGGAAGTTCAACGGACGCAATCGCATCCATCAGGGCGATTGAGGTATGCGTATAAGCACCTGCATTCAGAACAATGCCGTCCTGATCCCCCTTGGCCGCGTGGATGGCATCAATCAGGGCACCTTCGTGGTTTGACTGAAAGCACGACACGTCCAGACCGATGGAAGATCCGTGGCTTACGCACAGATTCTCAACCATCTCCAGCGTGGTGCTTCCATAAACCTCGGGTTGTCGGGTGCCCAAAAGGTTCAGGTTCGGGCCATTCAAAATCAGAGCTTTGTGCATTATTTCACTGTTCCCATACCAGTTTCTTAAACGCGAACAGGTGGGAATGTCCACCGGCCAACGCGCGTATAGGGCGAGCGATTAAAGAAACCGTCAATCATGTTCAGCCCTTGCAGGCATTGTCACCACGATTTTACCAAGGGCAGAACGGTTGGCCAGATGAGTCAGAGCTTTGGAGGCAAGGTCGAACGGATACTTGGCGCTGATCCGCGGTTTTATACGAGCATCGACGTATAACTTGAACAAATCACTCACATTTTTTGAATGGCCTACAGGATCGCGCAGCACCGATGCGCCCCAAAAAACCCCTACAATTTGGCAGCTTTTCAGCAATGGCAGGTTCAGAGGTATTTTGGGAATGCCCGCCGGGAAACCGATCACAAGATATCGCCCGGCCCAGGCCATACTACGCAGCGCAGGTTCCGCATAATCTCCACCCACAGCATCATAAACGACATTTACACCTAACGGCCCTGCCAAATCTTTGATTCCCGATGAGAATTCTTTTTGTGCCTCTTTGTTCATCTCAAGGGAATAGATAAGCGTTTCATCCGCCCCCAAATCTCGGCAAAAATCCGCTTTGTCGGACGAGGAGACTGCGGCGATCACACGTGCGCCCATGGCCTTGCCCAACTCGATCGCAGCAGACCCGACCCCCCCGGCAGCGCCCAGCACCAACAGGGTTTCCCCGGGCTGCAGGGCAGCGCGGTCTTTCAACGCGTGATAAGACGTGCCGTAGGTAAAGACAAAGCAGGCCGCATCCTCGTATGGCATCGAGCCTGGGAATTTAATGGCGGTTGCAGCGGGGATTGTTAGATGTGTTGAAAACCCGCCATGCCCGGTCAGCGCCAGAACACGGTCTCCAACGTTGAACCCGGTCACACCTTCGCCAATGGCCAGAACGTCCCCGGCGATTTCACCGCCCGGCGCAAAGGGGCGGGGTGGCTTGATCTGATAGAGGTCCTGAATGATCAGTGTGTCGGGGAAATTAACGCCTGCGGCCCTAACCCCGATCAGCAATTCGCCTTTACCCGGTACCGGATCAGGCAGGCTGGTCAGCTCTAGTGTATCTGGCCCGCCCGGCGCGACGCTGAGTAAAGCTTGCATATTAATCCCGTTATCCCTGTTATTCGGATATGAGGAGCTTTGGCGCGGACCAATGAGTTGTCAAGAAATCAACCATTTCTCCAACGTGTCGACAACTACTGTACTGAGGAGCAGACCATGACCCCTGACACGCTATTCTCATTGCTAGGCAAAACCGCGCTTGTCACCGGCGGCGCAACAGGCATCGGGCGAATGGCGGCCGAGGCTTTGGTGCGGGCAGGGGCGCGTGTTCTGATCGCATCCCGCAAGGCAGACGCCTGCGAAGCCGTTGCGGCTGAGCTGAACGCTTTGGATGCGCCCGGTCATGCCGAAGGGTTCGGCGGTGATGTTGCAACCAAAGATGGAATCGCGGCGCTTGTATCCGAGGTTAACAAGCGAACAGATCGCCTTGATATCCTGATGAATAATGCAGGCGTAACCTGGGGTGCGCCGATGGGACAATTCCCACATGAGGCCTGGGATAAAGTTATGTCGGTCAATGTCGCGGGCTTGTTCGAGCTGACCCAAAAACTGTTGCCGATGCTGATGCAGTCTGGCTTAGTTGACGACCCGGCGCGAGTGGTCAATGTCGGTTCGGTCATGGGTGAGGTGCCGATGGGCGATGGGGCCTATAGCTACTCGGCTTCGAAAGCGGCAGTGCTGCACCTGACCAAGATCATGGCCAAGGAGTTTTCGCCCTACCACATCACGGTCAACGCGCTGGCACCGGGGCCGTTCGTCTCGAAGATGACTGCCTTTGCCACGGCCGATGAAGAGACACGCGAAAGGGTTGGTAACTCGGTTCCTTTGGGTCGGGTTGGGCGTGATGAGGATATTGCCGGCTGTATGCTATTCCTATGCGGTCGTGGCGGCAGCTATGTCACCGGTGCAGTGATCCCGGTGTCCGGTGGGATCAACGTCGAGACGGCCGGGAACATATTTGCCGAAGCTTTGTGAGGATTCAGGCGTAGATGGACAGTACGAGTTTGGATCTGACGGCTGTGGATGCGTACCTCAAGTCGCATCTTCCGGGCTTTTGTGGGCCGTTGCAGGCGAGAAAGTTTGCGATAGGACAATCCAACCCGACCTTTTTGCTGAAGACCCCCGATCAGTCTTATGTTCTGCGTCGCAAGCCTCCGGGTGCGTTATTGAAATCTGCCCATGCGGTGGATAGGGAATTCCGTGTTCAAAGCGCGTTGGCCAACAGTGCCGTACCGGTCCCGAAAATGTACCTGCTGTGCGAGGATGGCGATGTCATCGGGTCGGATTTTTATGTTATGGAGCATCTGGAAGGGCGCGTATTTCTAGAACCTACATTGAGCGGGGAAACCGATGCCACTCGCAGCGCCGTGCTGGATGAAATGAACCGTGTACTGGCCGCCCTCCACGAGGTGGATATCGATGCCGCCGGACTATCTGACTATGGCCCGCCCGGAAACTACTTTGAACGCCAGATTGCGCGCTGGATCAAACAGTATCGCGCCTCTGAGACCGCAAATATCCCCGAGATAGATGCGCTGATGACCGCCCTTGAAGGTTCGATACCCGCAGATGACGGCCAAAGAACGCTTGTGCATGGTGATTACCGTATCGACAATCTGATGTTTGAGAAAGACGGCACACAGTGCATCGGGGTTCTGGATTGGGAATTGTCGACGATCGGGCATCCGTATGCAGATTTGGCGGCAGTGATCATGCAGTGGCAGATGCCGCCGGGTGCCGAGGGCAGGGGTCTGGCAGGAATTGATCGGGCAAGTCTAGGCCTGCCCTCAGATCAGGCATTTATCGATCAGTATTGCCAGCGTCGTGGCCTTTCCGGGATCGACAATTTCGGGTTTTATCTGGCCTTCAACTTCTTTCGTATGGCCGCGATTTTGCAGGGGGTCTTCAAACGCGCGCAGGACGGGAATGCATCCGATCCGAAACGGGCGACGATCCTTGGGTCGTATGTTCCGATGTTCGCACGCCACGGGCTGGTCGCGATAGAAGGTTAAGGCGTCTTTGACAGCTCCAACCCAAGATTTCCAAGGCTATTTTTGCCAAAGAACATCTCGGACCCCGCAAACATGCTGGGAACGCCGAACACACCGCGTTTTACGGCAGCCTTGGTCTGGTCTTTCAATTGTTGCTTGATGTCGACGCTGGTCATCGCCTCGCGTATTTTACGCGCTGGCAGATCGTTCTCTTGCATGATTTCCGACAGAACACCCAGTTCATCGACCTTCTGACCATGCACCCAAATCGCATCGAAAACAGCGTTCATATATTTGTCTTCCCAGGGTTTTCCGGACGCAAACACAGCCCCACGCATGGCAAATTTGGTGTTAATCGGAAAATGAGGACTCATGTGAAAGCTCAGGCCCCGCGTGCGAGCAAATCGATGCAGATCATGAGTCAGATAGGCCGATTTCTGACGGTTTTCCGAAAAGGCCTGAAACGGGCTTTGGTTGTTGGTCACCTTGAAAACCGTCGACAGCAGGACCGGCACATTGTTCACCTGCACACCGTGTTCGCCTGCCAAGTCCGGCAAGGTCTTAAACGCCAAAAATGCGTTGGGACTGCAAAAATCATAAACGAAATCTATATGTTGCGCCATGTTGCTCCTCCGAGAATTTGAACACTGGAAATGAACCAACTCGTGACAAGCGAATCCGCTACGACCTTAGTGTAACAGGCTTGCAGTCCGTGTGGTCGATTTCCCTGTCAATTCAGCACGTAAGCCCGCAAGATCGCACCCATGTACCAAAGGGTTATTCATCAATGACAAACTTCGACACGAACCGCCTGAGCCGCATTGCCGACTGGATGCAGCGTTATGTCGAAGAGCGAAAATACGCGGGCAGTTCCCTGTTGGTGAAACACAAGGGCTCCGAGGTGTTTTTCAACGCCTGCGGCAAAAGAAGCGTTGAAGATGATCTGGATTTTCAGCGCGATACAGTTGTGCGCATTTATTCAATGACCAAACCGATCACCACTGTCGCTCTGATGATGCTGGCCGAGCGGGGTTTGTTTCACCTCGATGCGCAACTATCAGAATTTCTGCCAGAATTTTCCAAAATGCAGGCACTGATTCCGGGGGCCGCGCGGCTAGATCAAACCGAAGACGCACCTACGCCGACGCTGCATCAACTCCTGACGCATACAAGTGGGTTCAGCTATCCCTTCAACCCCGGAGTGCTGCCACAAGCGATGGATGAACAGGACCTTATGTTCAAACCAGATCAGGGTCTTTTGGCCGACCGCGTTTGCGACCTCGCTGCTCTGCCTCTGGCGTTCCAACCGGGGGCTCGCTGGGAATACTCCGTGGGCATCGACGTTATTGGCCGCGTGATCGAGGTTGTTTCGGGCCAAACCCTGGATCAGTTTTTCGCGACGGAAGTTCTTGAACCGCTTGAAATGAAGGACACCGGATTTTCAGTGCCAAAAGGGGCAGGGGATCGGTTTGCGTCGCTGTACACTCCGTTGGCCGGGGACGCGATGGCCTTGAATTCGGCACAAACCGGTGCCGAGACCCTGCGGCTGGTTGATCAGGCCAAAGGGTCTCCGTTCGAAAACGCTACGACGTTTTCGGGTGGCGGCGGCTTGGTTGGCACGATCGACGACTATTCACGGTTTGCGGAGATGTTGCGAAATCGCGGGCAGGGCGCGGGACACCGCATTTTAGGTCCCAAAACTGTGGACTACATGATGCGCAACCATTTGCCAGGCGACATCGCCGCGATGGGTCCGCAAAGTTTCGCAGAACAGCCAATGGAGGGTACCGGATTCGGCTTGGGCGGTGCTGTGGTGATAAACCCCGGTCGAACCCGTGTGCCAGGCTCATTGGGGGATTTTGGCTGGGGCGGAATGGCGTCGACATACTTTTGGATCGACCGGGTCAACGACCTGACCACAGTCTTCTTCACCCAGTTGTCACCCTCCAGTTCATACCCATCGCGGGCAGAGCTAAAGGCGCTTGTCCTCGGGGCATTGATTGAATGACGTTCTGACCGCTGATACCCAAGACTTAAAACACCCGGAGACCGCAACATGACCGAAGCAGAACGTATTCTTCTTGACCTTTTGGACATCGAAAGGCTTGAGGTCGACCTGTTTCGTGGCACCGGATCGGGTGGTGAAACACCAACCCGCATATTCGGTGGACAGGTAATTGCGCAGGCTCTGGCAGCGGCCTATCGAACCGTCGAAGATCGACTGTGCCATTCGCTGCATGCCTATTTCATCCGTGCCGGCGATCCGTCAATTCCTGTAATATATCAAGTCGATAGAGCACGAGATGGAGGCTCCATGACCACACGTCGCGTCGTTGCGATCCAGCATGGCAAGCAAATCCTCAACATGTCAGCCTCGTTTCATGTTCAGGACGAAGGATGGGATCACCAGCACGCCATGCCGCAGACCAAAGCACCCGAAGCTTATCCGGCCCGCGAGGAATTGCGCCAAAGATACGTGGACCAGGTTCCCGAAAAATTACGCGACGAACTGCTGCGAGAACGTCCAATCGAGGTGCGCGAAGTGGATCACCAAAATCTATTTTCCCCCGAAAAATCAGACGACCGAAACCAGATCTGGTTTCGCATGAAAGCTGCCGCCGGAACTGATCCGGTGACGCAACATCTGATTCTGGCTTATGCGTCTGACATGTACCTGATGACGTCCGGCCTGCGCCCGCATGGGCTTAGTTGGTTTGCCGGAGACGTCAACGGAGCAAGCCTGGATCACGCTTTGTGGTTCCACGCGCCGATACATTTCGAAAACTGGCATCTATACGCAATGGATTCTCCCTGGAGCGGGCAGGGGCGCAATTTCAATCGTGGGTCCATTTATGCCCAAGATGGCACACTGGTCGCTTCGGTGGCGCAGGAAGGTCTGATGCGCAAGGCGCGGCACAAACCTTAGGTGTCTTTGATAAACCGCTGATTTAGCTTTTGCATTCCGGACAGCCAGCGATCGTAGTCACCAGCTTTAAGTTGCATGTAATCCCGAACTTCGGGATGCGGCAGGACCAGAAATTGCTCGGACTGAATAGCTGAAAGACAGGCATCAGCCACTTCTTCAGGCTCTAACATGCCGTCTATTGCAGCGACCGAAGTTTCATGCCCGCGCGTCATTTCGGAGCGAACCGCCTGTGGGCATAGAACGGACACACGCAAACCTTTCTGGCCGTATGTAATTGACAGCCACTCGGCAAATCCGACTGCCGCATGCTTTGTGACGGCATACGGTGCAGCGCCGGGTTGATTTAGCAATCCAGCCGCAGACGCCGTGATCATGATATAACCACCGCCACGCGCAACCATACGCGGCACCATATGGCGCGCGGTCCAGACGTGGGACATGACATTGATCTTCCAGATGCGATCCCAATCCTGGTCATGAACATCCAGACCGCCAAGTGTCAGAATACCGGCATTGGCACAGAAAAGATCAATGGGTCCAATTTCGTTTTCAACAGTGTTGATCAGAGTTTTGATATCGTCTTCGCTCGACACATCGCATGCCAGTCCGTGACCTCCGATTTGTGAGGCCACGGATTTTGCGCCGCGCTGGTCGATATCTGAACAGACAACAGTGGCACCGTCTTTGGCGAACCGCTCAGCCAGACCTTTGCCAATACCCTGAGCGGCACCGGTGACAACCACAGTTTTTCCGCGCAGTTCCATTCAGCTTATTCAAACGACGGTTCAGTGAACCGTCGTAATCCATTGTTAAAATGGTGTAATTTGCATATCAGGCATATCATCTTTTTACCATAATACCAATTACACGCTAACCTTAATAGAATGCCTGCAACCCGGTTTGAGCCCGCCCCAGGATCAGCGCATGCACATCATGGGTCCCTTCATAGGTATTCACAGTCTCAAGATTGACCATGTGGCGAATGACATGGAACTCCAGCGAGATACCGTTACCGCCGTGCATATCCCGCGACATCCGCGCGATATCCAGCGCTTTGCCGCAGTTGTTGCGCTTGACGATCGAAATCATCTCGGGTGCGGCATTCGCTTCGTCCATCAGACGGCCAACGCGCAGGCTTGCCTGCAAGCCCAATGAGATTTCGGTCTGCATGTCTGCCAGCTTGCGTTGAAACAGCTGCGTCTGCGCCAGCGGACGATTGAATTGTTTTCGATCCAACCCGTATTCGCGCGCGGCGTGCCAGCAGTTTTCAGCCGCCCCCATTACGCCCCAGCTGATGCCATAGCGTGCACGATTCAAACAACCAAACGGACCTTTCAGCCCCTGTACATGCGGCAACAGCGCGTTTTCGTCGACCTCGACGCCGTTTAAAACGATTTCGCCGGTGATCGACGCCCGTAGGCTCAGCTTGTTCTGAATTTTCGGAGCGCTCAGTCCCTTAAGACCTTTGTCCAAGACAAAGCCACGGATCTTTCCGTCATGGGCGTCTGACTTGGCCCAAATCACAAACACATCCGCAATCGGAGAGTTCGAGATCCACATCTTGCTGCCGGTCAAACGGTATCCGCCGTCTATTTTCTCGGCCCGGGTTTTCATACCGGCCGGATCCGATCCTGCATCAGCCTCGGTCAGACCGAAACACCCGATCCATTCACCGCTGGCCAGTTTCGGCAGGTATTTCCGGCGCTGTTCTTCGCTGCCATAGGCATAAATTGGGTACATCACCAATGAGCTTTGCACCGACATCATCGAGCGATAGCCCGAATCTACACGCTCGACTTCGCGCGCGACCAGACCGTAGGACACGTACCCTGCCCCCAGTCCGCCGTATTCCTCGGGGATCGTGGTGCCCAGCAGGCCCATTTCACCCATTTCGCGGAAAATCTCGGGGTCGGTTTCTTCGTTCTGATAGGCCTTGGTCACCCTTGGTTGCAGCTTTTCCTGCGCATAAGCGTTGGCGCTGGCGGCGATCATACGTTCGTCTTCCGTCAGTTGATCGGACAAACGAAAAGGATCATCCCATGTGAATTTACCCATATCAGGCGCATCTTTGGCGCGCAGAGTTGGCTTGGTGTCAGGGGCGTTCATGGTGCTTCTCCGCTCAATCAGCTTCGCGGCAAACTAACCCGGCCTTTCAGCAAAAGACAGTAAGAGTTTGGCATCTGACTATGAGCAAAACTCATACCCCTGCCCCGATCTTCAACCCAGAGCGTAACCGGCGCCGCGAACGGTTCGAACCGGGTCCTTACCGCCATGCTGCGTCAGTGCTTTTCGCAACCGACCGATATGGACGTCTACGGTGCGCGTATCGACATAGATATCGCGGCCCCAAACCCGGTCAAGCAGTTGCTCGCGGCTCCAGACGCGGCCGGGTTTTTCCATGAATGTGCTCAGCAGGCGAAACTCGGTTGGGCCAAGCTTTAATGGTTTGCTGTTACGGCTCACCTTGTGCGTTTCCGCGTCCAGAATGATGTCGTCAAATTCAAGACGTATACCAACAGTTGCCGGGCGGACCCGGCGCAGTTGCGTGCGCACCCGCGCCATTAGTTCTACCACCGAATACGGTTTGACCACGTAATCATCTGCGCCGGTTTCCAGACCGCGCACCTTGTCGATCTCTTCCGTACGCGCCGACAGCATGATGATCGGAATTGCGCGTGTATCAGGGCGCATTTTAAGACGGCGACAGACCTCAATCCCGCTGAGATTCGGCATCATCCAATCCAATACGATGATGTCAGGCTGTTCCTCATCGACCAACAGCATGGCTTCGTCGCCATTGGCGGCCTTGGATACGCGGAACCCTTCAGCTTCGAGGTTATAGGCCAGCACTTCACGCTGGGCCGGTTCATCCTCGACCACCAGAACGGTTGGTTGATCAGCGGACATTCGTCTGAACTCCTAGGCGGATTGAGAGGTTATATCGGCTTTCGGGCGCGCCTCGGTCGGGCGCTCGCCGGTGACGAAATACACGACCTGTTCGGCAATCGCGGTGACGTGGTCACCCATACGCTCGATGTTCTTGGCGATGAAATGCAGGTGCATACAGGACGAGATATTGCGCGGATCCTCGGCCATGAAGGTCAGCAATTCGCGGAACAGACCGTTATACATCTGGTCGACCTCTTCATCGCGGTCGATCACCTCGGCGGCCAGTTCGGCATCACGCTGAATATATGCGTCCAGTGCGTCGCGCAGCATGCGTTCAACCTCGCGTGCCATACGACGCAAGGCAGCCGCGCTGCCGTTGATATCCCCCCCACTGGCCAGAACCGTGGTGCGCTTGGCGATGTTTTTGGAATAGTCGCCGATGCGTTCCAGGTTGGCAGATACCTTCAGAACTGACAGCACCAGACGTAAATCGCTGGCGGTCGGCGCACGCAGCGCGATCAGGCGGGCGGTTTCTTCGTTGATCAACTCTTCCAGAGCGTCGATGGCCTTGTCACCTTGACGAACTTGCTGAGCCAGTTCCTCGTCGCGTGTTTCAAGGGACCGGGCCGAGTTCATGATGGCGGCTTCGACCAGACCGCCCATCTTCATGATATGGGCCTGAATGGCTTCTAGGTCGCGGTCGAAGGCGGATGCAATATGTTGTTCGCTCATATCTGAATACCTGTGTTCAGCCGATCCGGCCGGTGATGTAGCTTTCCGTGCGGGGATCGACGGGATTGGTAAAGATTTGCCCGGTTTCCCCAAATTCCACCAGATTGCCCAGATGGAAGAATGCGGTCTTCTGGCTGACCCGCGCGGCCTGCTGCATCGAGTGTGTCACGATCACCACAGAATAGCGCGCGCGCAGGTCGTCGATCAGTTCTTCGACCTGTGCTGTTGCAATCGGGTCCAGGGCCGAGCATGGCTCATCCATCAGAAGAACCTCGGGCTCCGTCGCCACAGCGCGGGCGATGCACAGGCGCTGTTGCTGACCGCCGGACAGACCGGTGCCAGGGGCGTCCAGGCGGTCCTTGACCTCGTCCCAGATCGCACCGCGGCGCAGGGATTTTTCCACGATTTCATCCAGTTCCGCCTTGTTTTTCGCAAGACCGTGAATGCGCGGACCGTAGGCCACATTGTCATAGATCGACTTGGGGAACGGATTGGGTTTCTGAAACACCATGCCCACTTTTGCACGCAGTTGTACTGGGTCGACGCGCTTGTCATAGATATCCTCGCCATCCAGCAGGATATCGCCCTGCACCCGGCAAATGTCGATCGTGTCGTTCATCCGGTTCAAGCACCGCAGAAAAGTGGACTTGCCGCAGCCCGACGGCCCGATGAATGCCGTGACGGTTTTGTCCTCGATCTCAACATTCACGTCTTTGATGGCGTGCGTATCGCCGTAATGGACCTGAACGTTATTCGCGGCGATCTTGATGTTTTTGGAGTCCACGTTTCTCTCCACACTTGTCATCTGGTTCATCTTGGGCCCCTTTTACCAGCGGCGTTCAAAGCGGCGGCGCAGAAGTACCGCGATGGTGTTCATTGTCACAAGGAAGATCAACAGAATGATAATGCCCCCCCATGCGCGTTCATAAAAGGCCGGGTCGGCGCGCTTGGACCATTCATAGATCTGCGCCGGCATGGCCGAGTTTGGCGACAGGAAGCCAGCGACGATGCCATCCGGCGGGTTCGAGGCAATAAAGCCTACCATTCCGATCAGCAGCAGCGGTGCAGTTTCCCCCAGCGCCTGCGCCAGGCCGATGATCGTGCCAGTCAAGATGCCGGGCGCGGCCAGAGGCAGAACGTGATGGAACACCGCCTGCATTTTCGAGGCCCCTACCCCCAACGCTGCATCACGGATCGATGGCGGAACCGCCTTCAACGACGCGCGGGTCGATATGATAATTGTTGGTAAAGTCATCAGCGTCAGCACCAGACCACCCACCAGCGGAGCGGATGTCGGCAGGTGCATATAGTTGATGAACACGGCCAGACCCAGAATACCGAATACGATTGACGGAACGGCGGCCAGGTTCGAAATGTTGACCTCGATGATATCCGTCAATCGGTTCTGCGGCGCGAATTCCTCAAGGTAGATTGAGGCAGCGACGCCGATCGGCAGCGCCAGAGCCAGCACCACGAACATCATGAACAGCGAGCCCAGCATGGATACACCAATCCCCGCAGCCTCGGGCCGCTGATCAGATGCGTCCGAGCCAAAGATGAAATCAGGGTTGAAGGCTTTGTACAGCACGCCCGCATCCCGCAACTGGTCAACGAAATCAAGTTGTTCGACCGTGATGCTCTTATCGTTGGCAATCGACTCACGTGTGACGCGGCCCTTCAAATAGCCATCGACGCGGCTGTTGGTCAAAAAGCGGAAGCTGACCGTTTTGCCGATCTCATCTGGGTTGGCGATGACGTAATTGCGCAGCTCGGCTTGCGCTGCCTTGGACAGGATTTTACCCATTGCCTTGGGTTTCAGATCGGTCTGAATGCCCAGCTCTTGAACTTCGGCTTCCAGAGCCGATGCAATAAGGGGCGCGTAACCGAAGGTCGAAACCTTCTTGATGTCCTCAATATTGCGGTTGCCCTTCTTATCAAGCTTGTCGGCCTTTAGCTCGACATTCAGTTCAAGATAGGTCTGCTGGAAGGCCCCTGTCCCAGCGGTCACAATATTCGTGACCAACACGACCAGCATCAGCAACCCGATACCGATTGCGGCGACACCGTACATCTTGAACCGACTTTCAGCCGCATTGCGCCGCTTGGTGCGCGCGTCCTTTTCAAACAGCGAACCGCCCTTGGGTTTCGCCGCAGGAGCAGCGCCAGGTGTTTGGGAAATATCGGTCATTCGTACTGCTCCCGGTATTTGCGTACGATGTAGAGGGCAAAGATGTTCAGCCCCAGCGTAATGATGAACAGTGTCAGACCCAGTGCGAAGGCCACCAGAGTCTCGGGGCTGGCAAAGTCGGTGTCGCCGGTCAGCTGGCTGACGATCCGGGTTGTAATGGTGGTCATTGCCTCGAACGGGTTGCCCGAGAATTTGGCGATTGCACCGGCGGCCATCACCACGATCATCGTCTCACCAATGGCGCGGCTGGCGGCCAACAGGATCGCGCCCACGATCCCCGGCAGCGCGGCGGGCAGAACCACCTGACGCACGGTTTCAGATTTCGTCGCGCCCAGTCCAAGCGAGCCATCCCGGATCGACTGTGGCACCGCGTTGATGATGTCATCAGACAGCGATGAGACAAACGGGATCAGCATGATGCCCATCACCAAACCAGCGGTCAGAACGGCATTGGAACTTGCCATCCACCCCAGCCCCAACGCGCCGCCATTTCCGAACAGGGACACCAGCGCAGGCCCCACGGTCAGCAAGGCAAACAGGCCGTAAACGATAGTTGGAATACCCGCGAGGATTTCCAGCAAAGGTTTCGCGACCGACCGCGTCACGGTCGAGGCGTATTCTGACAGATACACAGCCGCAAACAGGCCAATCGGCACCGCCACCAACAGCGCAATCACCGAGATATAGAGCGTACCCCACAAAAGCGGCAGGATCGACAACTCACTCCCACCGCGGAAATTCGGGGCCCAGGTGCTGCCGAAGAAAAAGTCTTTCCACGAGTGTAGTTGGAAGAAGTTCAGCGTCTCGAAGAACATCGACAAGACGATGCCTACGGTGGTCAGAATAGCAATCGACGCAGCCAGTAGCAGCAAGGCCAGAACACCTTGCTCGACCACGTTGCGCGCGCGGAATTCCTTATTCGTGCGAACATAAGCAAAGGCCGCACCCAACAAGGCCAGCGCCAGCACTACGACCTGCATCGCCACAGACCCGCTGCTGGTCATGCTGCGGTATTTCTGAGCGGCCATCAAGATTGGCTGGGTGATATCTTGCGTCAGAACCTGGCCCGCGTCCTTCAGGGCCGCGGTCAGTGTATCAATATCCGCATTCGCGTTCTGCGCTTGTGCCTCGGTCATCGTGCCAGCGGCAACAGCACCGTTCAGGCCGTCAGCCACGCGGCGCACCTCGCTCATAACAAGGCCGCGATCCGACCCTTCGGCGATCGCGTTGTCAGGGATCAAACCGGATATTGCGTTGTCGATGATCATTGGCTGCACCAAAAGCCAGATGATCAGTACGCCCAAGGCCGGCACAAGCGCCGTAAAGGCAACATTGTAGCCGTAATAAGACGGCAACGAATGCAGTTCGCGGGCGTTACCCCCCGCGCTAGCCAGGGCTCGGGAACGGCCCGTGAAATATCCGATCACTGCCAGCGCAAGCAGGATTAGCAACAGCCAGGATAACGCCATGAGAACTCCGTGAGGATGGCAGTGAGTGGAGTCAAAAAGAACCGGGGCGTGAAGAAAACGCCCCGGTTCGGTTTTCGATATGGATTAGGAACCACCGCCCAGAACGGCTTCGTTTGCAACAGTTTCCTGAACCTTGCCCAGCTCCGGGTCAGAGACCAGGCCGTACTCGGCCAGCGGGCCATCGGGGCCTGCAATCTCATCCGCGACAAAGAACTCAGCATATTCTTTCAGGCCGGGAACCACGCCGATATGCGCTTTCTTCACGTAGAAGAACAGCGGGCGCGACACCGGGTATTCGCCCGATGCGATGGATTCGGTCGACGGAACAACGTCTGACATGGTCGCAACCTGCAGCTTGTCAGTGTTGTTTTCGTAGAACGCCAGACCAAAGACGCCGATGCCGTCCTTATTGCTATCGATGCGCGCCAGGGTCTCGGTATAGTCGCCGTCGATGTCGACCGAAACGCCGTCGGTGCGCAGAGCGATACAGGCTTTCTCAGCCGCCTTTTTGTCGTCGCCGTTGGCCGCTTTGTAGACGTCAAAGTCGCCCAGATGCTCACAACCGGCCAGGATCACCTTATCTTCGAACACTTCACGAGTGCCGTGCTTGGTGCCCGGGATGAAGGCTGCGATGGGTTGCGCCGGGAAATCCGGGTTCACGTCGGCCCAGGTTTTGTTCGGGTTGTCGACCAGCTCGCCGTCCACAACGATCTGCGCGGACAGGGCTTTGTACCAATCTTCCGGCGTGAACTCGAACGTGTTGCCGTTAATGTCCGAGGCGAACACGATGCCATCATAACCGATCTGCACTTCGATGATGTCGGTCACACCGTTTTCGGCACAGGCTTTGATCTCTTTTTCACGGATCGCGCGCGATGCGTTTGCCACGTCGATGGTGTTTTCGCCAACACCTTCGCAGAACCGCTTGAGGCCCGCAGACGAACCACCCGACTCGACTACTGGTGTCGGGAAGTCAAAGTTTTCACCGAAGGCTTCTGCAACGATCGAAGCATAGGGCAGCACGGTCGAAGAACCCGCAACCTGAACCTGGTCACGCGCAGCAGCAGCGGTGGCCGATACGGCAGCGATAGCAAGCGCCGAAGCCGACAGTTTTACAAAGGACATTCCAGTCTCCTTGATCATATCAGTTTGTGATCATCCCCATGATGATCTTGCGCCAACGTCTAAAAGTCGCGCGTAAGCCTTTTGTGACAGGTATGTAACAGCTTTATGACAGATCGCATGAAAACAGGCCGTTGGAACGCAAAGCTGCAATGCGCTTTTTACATGGCAGGCAGACCACGGCTGGCAAGCTTTTGCTATCGCGGCAATATTACGGTAAAGGTTGAACCCTTTCCAACTTCACTTTGCATCCGCAAACGCCCGCGATGGCGGTTGATTATGTGTTTTACAATCGCAAGGCCCAGCCCAGTTCCGCCCAGTTGTCGCGATCTGTGGCTGTCGGCGCGGTAGAATCGCTCGGTTAGGCGGGGCAGGTGTATCGCGTCAATGCCGGGCCCCTTGTCACTGACCAATACCCTGACAGCCGGGCCACGCATGACGGAATCGCGTTCGGATGATTCCACCCGAATGTCGACGCTGCCACCACTGCCACCGTATTTGATGGCGTTCTCGATCAGGTTGGTGAAGACCTGACGCAGCTGGTCGCCATCCCCGATCAGCGAGACAGGCCCTTCTGGCGCGTTCAAGCTCACCTTGACGTTGGCACTCTCGGCCAGCGGGCGCAGTGAGTTCAGCGTTGATTGCAACAGCCCCGTCAATTCAAGCTGATCTTTGGGCCGCACACGTTCTTCGCCTTCGACACGGTTCAGTGACAGCAGATCCCCCACCAATCGGTTCATACGATTGGCTTCGTCGGCCATGATCTCAAGAAACCGCGCGCGCGCGGTGGCGTCATCACGCGCCGAACCACGCAACGTTTCGATGAAGCCCATCAACGCTGTCAGCGGTGTGCGCAACTCATGACTGACATTCGCCACGAAATCCCGCCGCATCTGGCTGGCCTGCTCGACATGCGAGACATCTTGGAAAGTCGCCAGCATGGCACCGCCGGACACCGCCCCTACACCGTTCAGATAACGGCATTCGACCTCGAACGTGGTGTCCTGCGCTCCGTCATTGGACAGGTGGCGCGCCTTTGCCGGACCATTGGTATGCAGGCACTGTTCAATTGCGTCAATCACCCCAGGTTGCCGCAAAATCGTCGCGAAATGCCGACCGACGATATTCTGCGTCAGCAGGGTTTTGGCATCGTCATTGGCGGCAATGATCCGTTCGGTCTGGTCGACCATCAAAGCCGGCATCGGAATGGCCGAGACAAATTCGGCAAGCAGGTCGTCTGACATTCTTCAGACCCTTCCCGGCAAGTTAGGACACAGGCTTCATCTCGTCACGGAACCGGCGCATATTCTGTTGATAATGTAACGCGCTGAGGTTGATTTTCTGCGCCGCGGCTTCGTCCAGTTCCCGCACGACCTTGCCCGGCGTTCCCATGACCAGCGAGTTGTCGGGGATTTCCTTGCCTTCAGTGATCAAGGCCCCTGCCCCGATCAGACAATTCTTACCAATCTTTGCCCCGTTCAACACGATGGCTCCCATGCCGATCAGCGTGTTTTCCCCGATCGTACACCCATGCAGCATCACCTTGTGGCCGATGGTACAATTCTTACCGATGGTCAGAGGATAACCGGCGTCGATATGCATGATGCAATCTTCCTGCACATTGCTGCCTTCGCCCACGCGAATCTCTTCATGATCAGCGCGGATGGTGCAGCCGAACCAAACCGAGGCCCCTTCTTCCAGCACTACTTTGCCAATCAAGTTGGCATCGGGTGCAACCCAAGTATCGTCGTGGATCTGTGGTGCGTGTTCGCCCAAGGCATAGATGGTCATGACAAACCTTCAAATTCGTTCTGTAAGGTACGTACGTGGTCTTGCAGTCTTGGTTGTTGGATACGGCGCATACGCTCTGCGCTGACGATGGTTTTCAGCTTTTCCTCGGTTGTATCCAGGTCATCGTTGACCAGCACATAGTCGTAATAGCCCCAGTGGCTGATTTCATCCCAGCTTTTGAGCATCCGCTTGGCGATCACGTCCTCGCTGTCCTGCCCGCGGGTTTCCAGGCGGCGGCGCAATTCGGGGATCGAGGGTGGCAGGATGAAAATCGACAATGCGTGCTTACCCAGATCCGAATTGCGGATCTGAACCTCACCCTGCCAATCCACGTCAAAAAGAACATCGCGGCCCGCATTTATCGAGTCCTGCACCGGGCCTGCCGGAGAGCCATAGAAATTCCCAAACACGTGCGCATGTTCCAGCATCTGACCCTTGGCAACCTGCTGTCTGAATTCATCCTCTGACAGAAAGTAATATTCCCGTCCGTGTTCTTCGCCCGGACGAGGTGCGCGGGTTGTGGCCGACACCGAGAACTCCAGACCTTCATCCCAAGCCATAAGCCTGCGGGCCAAAGTGGATTTCCCCGCCCCGGAAGGCGAAGACAGGATGATAAGTAGGCCGCGGCGATCTGCCATGTCAGTTGTTCCCATCGTTATTCAACATTTTGCACCTGCTCGCGCATCTGATCTATTACCGCCTTCAGCTCAAGCCCAACCGAGGTCAGCTCGGCGCTTTGCGCCTTTGAACACAGCGTGTTGGCCTCACGATTAAACTCCTGCATCAGGAAATCCAGCTTGCGCCCCACGGCCCCATCCTGCGACAGCAGATCGCGTGCGGCGTTCACATGCGTTTTCAGGCGGTCAATTTCTTCGGTGATATCGGATTTGACCGCGATCAGCGCCAATTCCTGCGCGACCCGGTCCGGGTCAGCCCCTTGCGCATTGTCCAGCACACGGGCCAGATTTTCGCGCAATGCCTCGGCGGTCTTGTCCTTGCGTTGTTCTGCAAGCTCGGCCGCTTGCGCCGTTAAGTCGGCGACCTGAGCAAGCTGCCCGTCCAGAATGTCTGCCAGAGCCTTGCCTTCTGTCTGGCGCATGCCGACGAAAGCTGCCAACAGGTCGGCAAATTCGTTCGTCAAATCCTTGACCAGAGGCGCGGGGTCGTCCACTTCACTGCCAGCCTCCAACATTCCTCTCAGCCCTATCAGGTCCGCCGCGGTCGAAGGTGCCAGCGCGACGCCGCTTTCTGCCGCCATTTCCTGCGTACGGGCCAGCGCAGCAAGTGCCGCGCCCATGGCGTCTTCATTCAGAACCAGATCAGGGGCAGTTTCTTCGCGGCTTAACCGTAAGGACAAGGTGACATTTCCCCGGCTCAGTGATTTGGACAGCTGGCCGCGCAAGGCAGTTTCAAGCCCGGTCAGCCACTCGGGCATGCGCAACCGTATGTCCAGACCCTTGCCGTTCACGCTGCGCAGGTCCCACGTCCAGCTATGCGGTCCATACGCCCCTTTGCCTGCGGCGAATCCGGTCATGGATCTGATCATGTTGGCTGTCCTTGTCTGCTCGGTTGTCGCACCTAATGCCATCGGCGGGCGCAGGGCAAGAGTTTGCTGGTTTTCGGCCTTCGTCTAGAAGTTAACCATTCGTTAAAGAATTCCTCCAAAATTGACTCAACTCGTGTCAATTTGGCTTTGGTCAGGGATGATCGGACCTGAAGGGTCCCGATATCTGGAATTTTAGATAAATGACGGGCGATTGACACTAGGGTGATGTAAATGAAAACGTTTTTCGGTAACAGGTTCAGATCGAACTCTGGAAAGATCGTCGCAATGGATCGTTTTGACAGCGGGCGCAGCCTCTCGCCCATCCGACAGGTCGAGGCATACTGGACCGCGCTGTTAACCGGCGACGGTGTCCCCAAACGTGCGCAGATCGATCCGCGCGGGCTTGAGAACGTTCTGGAATACACTTTCATTCTGGAACGTATCGCGCCCGGTCTGGCCCGGTTTCGCCTGGCTGGAAGCCATCTAACACAGCTGGCAGGCATGGAAGTGCGCGGCATGCCGTTAACCGCGTTTTTCGAACCCAGCGCTCGTGGCCAGATATCGGACGTATTAGAGCAGGTCTTTGCCCAGCCGGCAATTGCCGAGCTTGGATTGGTCGCCGCCGGTAAACTGGGCCGCAGCCAGTTGCAGGCACGTATGATCCTGTTGCCCCTGAAAAGCGATCTTGGCGATGTCAGCCGCGTGTTGGGTGTCATGATGTCCGACGGTGCAATTGGCGCGACGCCTCGCCGTTTCTCAATCCCCGACACCAGAGTGCGGGCTGTTTCAGACGTTCAGGCACCGCAACAACCGGCGCAGCAAATCTCGGCCGGGTTTGCGGAAGAGCAAGCAGAATTCAAGAAACCCGGATCACATCTACGACTGGTTGCGTCACGGGACGACTGACAAAAAAGGCGGGCCAGTGCAGCCCGCCTTTTAACCTTAAAGACAGCAAGTCTTAGCTGGCTTCACGTTTGTTGCGATCGCGGCGCAGGTTGGTCAGTTCTTCCGCAACCAAAAAGGCCAGTTCCAGCGATTGCGTTGCGTTCAGTCGCGGGTCGCACGCAGTGTGGTAACGATCCGAGAGGTCCTCCTCGGTCACGGCACGCACCCCACCGGTGCATTCGGTCACGTCCAAACCGGTCATCTCAAAATGCACGCCCCCAGGGATGGTGCCTTCGGCCTGATGCACACCAAAGAAGTCGCGCACCTCGCGCAGGACTGAATCAAACGGACGGGTTTTGTAGCCCGTCGCCGATTTGATCGTGTTGCCGTGCATCGGGTCGCAGACCCATGTGACCTTGGCGCCCTCTTCCTTGACGGCCTTGACCAGACGCGGCAGATGCTCACCCGCCTTGCCCGCACCAAAGCGCGCGATCAGGGTCAAGCGACCTTCCTCGTTTTCCGGGTTCAACTTGGACATCAGAACCTTGAGGTCTTCTGCCGTGGTCGAGGGACCACATTTCAGACCAATCGGGTTCAGGACGCCGCGGCAGAATTCTACATGCGCCCCGTCCGGCTGACGGGTGCGGTCACCGATCCAGATCATATGGCCCGAACCGGCCAGCCAGTTGCCAGAGGTGGAATCAAGACGGGTCAGCGCCTCTTCATATTCCAGCAGCAGGCTTTCATGGCTGGTGTAGAACTCAACGGTCGAGAACTCATGCGTGGTGTCCGCCGTGATCCCCGCCGCGCCCATGAAGTCGATAGTGTCCTGAATACGGTCGGCGATTTCCGAGTATTTCTGCACGTCCTGTACATCGGTGAAGCCCAAAGTCCAGGAATGCACCATGCTCATATCGGCGAAACCACCGGTCGAGAAAGCGCGCAAAAGGTTCAGGGTCGCAGCCGCCTGAGTGTAGGCCTGCAGCATCTTACCCGGATTCGGAATCCGTGCTTCGGGTGTGAAGGCCAGTTCGTTGATGATGTCACCACGGTAGCTGGGCAGCTCAACGCCATCCACCACCTCGGTCGGGGCGCTGCGCGGTTTGGCGAATTGGCCGGCCATGCGGCCCACTTTAACCACCGGCACCTTGGCGCCATAGGTCAGAACCATTGCCATCTGCAGCATCACCTTGAACGTATCACGGATCGCATCCGCGCTGAATTGTTCAAAGCTTTCTGCACAATCCCCGCCCTGTAGCAGGAAGGCCTCGCCGCGACCGGCGGCACCCAAATGTTGCTTTAGACGCCGTGCTTCGCCCGCAAAGACCAGCGGGGGATACTGTGAAAGCTGCGCCTCGACCTTGGCCAGCGCGGCCGCGTCGGTATAGTCTGGCATTTGAACCCGGGGCTTGTTGCGCCAGTTCGTTTTTTGCCATTCAGTCATAGCTTTGATCTCCGCTGAAGTATTCAGGTTGCTTCTATACAAAATGCATTGAAGACTGACCATATACGATTTGGCCCTCTTGACGCAGCAAACAAGCTTTGATCAAGGTGGCTGCCAAATCTGACGTCGGACAAAAAGTCGCCGGGCGCCGAATCAAGGACACCTCGCCATGCAAGAGCAACGCCAAGTTGTCACGGTGGAAGACACTGCGGCCAACTCCCGCAATTTCGTATTTGTCCTTTTGGACAAATTTTCTCTGCTGTCGTTTGCTTCGGCACTGGACAGCCTGCGTATAGCCAACCGTATGGCGGACAAAACGCTGTATACGTGGACATTGATGGGTGAAGGTGGCGAAACAGTCAGCTGTTCGGCCGGAACTACCTTTGCGCTGGATTCAGACCTGGTTGAGCTGCAGCGCGACGATGTTGTCATGATCTGCGGTGGGGTCGACGTTCAGGCGGCGACCACCAAGAAGGTGTTGAACTGGGTGCGCCGCGAGGCAAGGCGCGGCTTGCGCATCGGTGGCCTATGTACAGCGGCATATACTTTGGCCAAGGCCGGGCTGTTGGATGGCAAACGCGCAACCATTCACTGGGAAAACTCCGACAGCTTTGTCGAGGAATTCGACGAGGTTGAACTGACCAAGTCCGTCTTTATCGTCGACGGCAACCGGATGACGACTGCAGGTGGCACGTCTTCCATCGACCTGCTGCTTAAAATCATTGCTGACGACTTCGGCGAGGATTTGGCGAATGCCGTTGCGGATCAGATGATCTATTCCTCGATCCGCACCGACCAAGACACCCAGCGTCTATCGACACCAACTCGGATTGGCGTGCGCCACCCGAAACTGAGCCAGGTCATCCTGATGATGGAAAAGAACATCGAGGAACCGATCTCACCCTCGATTCTGGCCAAGGATGTCGGCATGTCGACGCGGCAGTTGGAACGTCTGTTCCGCCGCTACCTGAGCCGTTCGCCTAAACGGTATTACATGGAGCTGCGCCTGCACAAAGCGCGCAACTTGTTGATGCAAACCGATATGAGTGTGATCAATGTGGCGCTGGCCTGCGGGTTTGCCTCGCCCAGCCATTTCTCAAAATGCTACCGGGCGCATTACAATACCACGCCTTATCGCGAGCGTGGAGCGCAGGGCGACCGGTTGTCGGTGTAAGTTACTCAGGGGTCATACGATAGACGGCCCCTTCACCCACGGAAATGAACCAGATTGACCCGTCAGGGGCCTCGACTATGTCGCGCACCCGATTCGTTTCAGGGCCCTTGATCTGTTCAACCTCGCGCAGCGGCGATCCCGCCAGCCGCGCGATATAGTCGAATTTGAGCGACCCAACGAAGATATCCCCTTTCCAGTCCGACCAATGCTTGCCGGAATAAACCATCAGACCCGAAGGGGCGATGGAAGGGTCCCAATAATGCTCTGGTTGTTCCATACCCGGCTTCGCGGTGCCTTCTCCTATTTTGTCGCCGGAATAATGCACGCCATAGGAGATGACTGGCCAACCGTAGTTCGACCCTGGCTGAACCAGATTGACCTCATCCCCACCTTTTGCCCCGTGTTCCGATATCCAAAGGCGGCCCCTTGCGTCCAAACCGGCCCCTTGCGGATTGCGATGGCCATAGGACCAGATCTCAGGCCGCACACCGCTTGCCTGAACAAAGGGATTGTCACCGGGAACCGATCCGTCACGGTTCACGCGGATCACCGTGCCATTATGATTGGACCTGTCTTGCGCCTTGGGGCGTTCCCCCCTGTCGCCGATTGTGACGAACAAAGTTCCGTCCTTAGCTTCCACCACGCGGGAACCGTAGTGACGCCCTGATGAACCACCCGGGACAGCCTCGAAGATCACACGCAGGTTGGTCAGCCGATCACCGCCTTCAGACAATCGGGCCACCGCAAGGGCCGTTCCGGCGCCGCCGCGCTGTGGTTTGGAAAAGGTAAGGAATATCTCGCGTGTTTGGCTAAAATCACGGGCGACCGTCACGTCCAACAAACCGCCCTGCCCTTTGGCCAAAACGTCGGGCACACCTTTGACGGATTTGGCTTTCCCATCCGCAACATAAAGCAGTTTGCCATCCCGTTCGGTGATCAAAACCCCCTGGTTCGGCAAAATACCAATTGCCCACGGGGCATCCAATCCTTCGACCATCGGCGTCACTCGCACAGGGCCGGAAGAAGTTTGCAGTACGTCGGCACTGAGCAGCGCCGCCTTAAAGACAAGAAACAGAATCGTGAAAACTCTCAACATTCAGCTCTCCACCTGCAGCATGCCAGCCGCCAGAAACGGGACAAACCCAACAAAACAATCAGAACTTCAGGTGGCAACCACACAATTGCGTGAGGACTTTTCTTTTCCGAACAGCTTGCCTAGGGTCGTGCCCAGAACGAACACGTTCCAATTTGGGAGTAACCACATGAAAAAGCTGCTTACTGCAACCGCAGCAACCGCACTGTTGGCCGGCACCGCCATGGCCGAAGACGTTAAACTGGGCATTATGTTCGGTTTCACCGGCCCGATTGAATCGCTTTCGCCAGCAATGGCGTCCGGCGCTGAGCTGGCGATGAAAGAGGTTTCGGAATCCGGCAAACTGCTGGACGGGTCCACCGTAACGCCCGTACGTGCTGATACGGGCTGCGCTGACAATGCTCTGGCCACCGCTAATGCGGAACGTCTGGTTGCCGAAGGCATCAACGGCCTTGTTGGCGGAGACTGTTCGGGCGTAACCGGTGCCATTCTGCAAAACGTCGCCGTGCCGAACGGTATGGTCATGATCTCACCTTCGGCCACCTCTCCGGGCCTGTCAGTTATGGAAGATAACGGCCTGTTCTTCCGCACGTCCCCATCGGATGCGCGCGAAGGCGAAATCATGGCCGACATCCTGAAAGAGCGCGGCGTCAACTCGATCGCTCTGACCTATACCAACAACGACTACGGCAAGGGCCTGTCCGAGGCGATCAAATCCTCGTTCGAGGCGCTGGGCGGTGAGGTAACCATCGTTGCCGCGCACGAAGACGGCAAAGCCGACTATTCGGCCGAAGTCGGCGCGCTGGCATCGGCAGGTGGCGACATTCTGGTCGTTGCGGGCTATCTGGATCAGGGCGGTCTGGGCATCATTCAGTCCTCGCTGGACAGCGGCGCATTTGACACCTTTGGTCTGCCGGGTGGCATGATCGGTGACTCGCTGCCTGAAAACGTCGGTCCGGATCTGAACGGCTCGTATGGTCAGGCCCCAGGATCGAAAAGCGAAGCTGCGGATTCGTTCTTTGCCATGGCCGAAGCCGAGGGTTTTGACGGCTCGTCCATCTTCGTGCCCGAGTCCTATGACGCAGCGGCGCTGTTCCTGCTGGCCATGCAGGCGGCGGGTTCCAGCAACCCGGCGGACTATGGCGGCAAGATCATGGATGTTGCCAACGAACCGGGTGAAAAGATCTATCCGGGTGAGCTGGCCAAGGGTCTGGAGCTCCTCGCAGCGGGCCAAGACATCGACTATGTCGGCGCCTCGGGCGTTGAGCTGATCGGCCCCGGCGAAAGCGCCGGTGCATACCGCGAAATCGAAGTCATCGATGGTGAGATGAAGACGGTTAACTACCGTTAAATCCTCATCTGACAGAGCAAAACCGAACAGCCCGGGCCTTGTGTCCGGGCTGTTTCAGTGACAAAAGGCTGCACCTCTGTTTTCGGGGAAAAGGCAAGGGAAAACCATGATCGTCGTTGAGGACGTGCATAAGCATTTTAGCGGGTTCCACGCGGTGGACGGTGCTTCGCTGGAAATCCAAAAGGGCTCGATCACCGGCCTGATCGGACCGAACGGTGCGGGCAAGACAACCCTGTTCAACGTGATCGCGGGTGTGTTGCCGCCGACCAGCGGCAAGGTTTTCATGGATGGCGAAGATATCACTGGCCTGCCTCCGCATAAGCTGTTTCACAAAGGGCTGCTGCGCACGTTCCAGATCGCGCATGAGTTTTCGTCAATGAGTTGCCGCGAGAACCTGATGATGGTGCCCGGCGCGCAATCGGGTGAATCACTGTGGAACACTTGGTTTGGCCGCAAACGCATCGCCGACGAGGAACGCGCCCTGCGCGCCAAGGCGGACGAGGTGTTGGAGTTCCTGACCATCGAACACCTGGCCGACCACAAGGCAGGTCAGGTTTCGGGCGGGCAAAAGAAACTGCTGGAACTTGGTCGCACCATGATGGTCGACGCCAAGATCGTGTTTCTGGACGAGGTTGGCGCGGGTGTGAACCGCACCTTGCTGATGACCATAGCCGACACCATTCTGCGTCTGAACAAGGAGCGCGGCTATACCTTTGTCGTCATCGAGCATGACATGGATTTCATCGGCAAAATTTGCGACCCGGTGATCTGCATGGCCGAGGGCAAAGTGCTGGCCGAGGGCACTCTGGACGAGATCAAGGCCAACGAACACGTGATCGAGGCTTATCTGGGCACCGGCCTGAAGAACAAAGACAAGCTGGAGGCCCAGACATGACTGCGGGCGCAAGCGACAACCCCTATCAGGACGATCACGGCAACAAGGACGCAACAATTGCCAATACCAAGGGCATTGGCACAATGACCCCCGCGCATCCAACCAGCGGAGAAACCTACAAGGTCAGCGGCGGCCCCTTCCTGATCGGAGATACCATGACCGGTGGCTACGGCAAGGGTCCCGACATTCTGCACGACTGTACCATCGCCGTGGATAAGGGTGAAATCGCCGTCATCGTTGGTCCCAACGGTGCCGGTAAGTCCACCGCGATGAAGGCCGTGTTCGGAATGCTGGATGTCCGTGCCGGGTCGGTGCGGCTGGATGGCGAGGACATCACCAAACTGTCGCCACAGGATCGGGTGATCAGGGGGATGGGCTTTGTGCCGCAGACCTCGAATATCTTCACGTCCATGACGGTCGAGGAAAACCTAGAAATGGGTGCCTTCATCCGGCGCGACGATATCAGTCAGACGATGGAGCAGGTCTATGACCTCTTCCCGATCCTGCGCGACAAACGCAACCAGGCGGCCGGAGAGCTGTCGGGCGGTCAACGCCAGCAGGTTGCCGTGGGCCGAGCGCTGATGACCCAGCCCAAGGTGCTGATGTTGGACGAACCCACTGCCGGTGTCTCACCCATCGTGATGGATGAACTGTTCGACCGGATCATTGAGGTCTCACGCACCGGCCTGCCAATCCTGATGGTGGAACAGAACGCCCGTCAGGCTTTGGAGATTGCGGACAAGGGATATGTCCTGGTGCAGGGGCGGAATGCGTATAGTGGCACGGGTAAAGAATTGCTGGCCGATCCCGAAGTTCGCAAGAGCTTCTTGGGGGGATGAGTGCTGTGTTTCCTCAGCGAGGACTGAAACACTTTCTTTTCTTAACTGTCGCTGGGTTCGGTGCAACTGGTGTAGGATATGCCGAAATCGTTCCCCAAACTTACTGTCAGGTAAAAATGTGTGAAGTTCGTGCGCATTGCATCTCGAACGACTGTGATGCCGTCGAGTGTCTAGAAGGCGGCTTTACTATGGAACTTTCTTCTATCGGCAACCAACTGAACACTTTTGCCGTCGGGCCAGATAAGGACTCCAAATTTCCGTTAGCTGGCTTTGAGTTCGAACCGGAACTTTCGAAAAATGGCCGACTTGTCGCACGCCGCACCGACGACAGAGAAATGGCGATCATGCAGATCGAGTTGGACAAGAGTCAACCAACTGACGTCACTATCACAACACAAACCAGAGGTTGGATGGTCGACGTGTCGGTACTTCATGGCCACTGCGGAGAAAACAACTAATGGACGTCTTTGTAGCGCTCTCCAACTTCGTCCTTGTTTCTGCAGTCGTATAAATTGGCTAATCAAATTTGGTCGTATTGAAATTGCTTCGGTAACTTTACGATAAATAGCTGAGGTGGGGTAAATAGGACTTATTCTCATTAGTACTACCTTCACCACCAATACATTCAGCCTCATTCACCCGATCGGATCACCACACGACCCGAAATCCTGCGCGGCATGCGGTCCTTTAATCGACATGTCGTAGTTCAGATCCTCAAAATCCACGACAAAGGTCACGACGTCCTTGTCCATGATGTGCAGAAAGGTCAGCGAGTTCAGACCGGCAATGATCGTGGCCTCTCCGCGGATGTCATCAGTGACGATAAATCCCTTATCCGTGGTTCCGGACCTCGCCAATGTCACCGCGCCGCCAGTATTGTCCGATACGCAATTAACAACGAAATCCGCCCCGTCCAGAGGGTCGCTTGTTGCGGCTAGCGCCATTGCTGGCAAAGCCGCGCTCAATATCACTACTGCACAGATTTTCATGATGTACCTCCCATTAGTCAGCGCCCTCGAGCACAGGGCAAGATCATCATTTAGATCAATAACTTCAACGGGCTGCACGACGGTCCTCACTTTCAGTTGATCCCAGGTGAAAGGCTGTGTTCGCGTGTCAACGCCTCTTTGACACGGTTAAAACGCGTGCTTTCATGCAACCAATCGTGGCGAGAAGATGGCGTTTGCAGCTTTGCGCCACTGGTCGGATAAACAACCTCCAATAAAACGGTTTATTCCCGGATGGTTACCCCACTCCCCTAAGAATTGTTAAAATTAATCCCTTCAGAATTCCGCCCTGTCTCGGCTCAATTTCCGCCACGATCCGCCCCTAATCACGAACGCGCGAACAGCGGGAATCCTGATTGGATTCTCAAATATTTCGGGCAATTGCCCCCTTCAGGAGACATATTATGAAATATCTGGCTGCGCTTGCCGCCATCGTTCTGCCTGCGACCGCGCAGGCCGTGTCGCAAGCCCCCGCGCAAGGTGAATTTGTTTACGAGTGCCAGATTACCGAAACCTGCAACCCCGGTGGGTGCAATCCAATTGAACCAGCCCACCAGGTCGTGCTGAAACAGATCGAAGGGCAATCCAAGGGCTTGCTGCTGGCCGAGGGTCAAGAGCATGAAGTCCTTGTGATCCCCGGCCTCGGCGCGCAGGAATTTCTACAAATTCTAAGCAACGGAAGTGTGGGATACACGGTTGCATCAGAGACCGGCCACCTTGAAGTTCGCGCCTCTGGCGGGCAACAGCGCAACGAACGCGGGGTCTGTACGCTCAAAAATTGACCACATTTACTATCGCAAGAACAGCAAAGCTGAACCAGCGACGCGTCTGACGGACATGATCCTGTCAGGCGCGCCTTGATTGCCCGAAAGGAACGCTGCCCATATGCAGTTTTTCTTCGGAATTCGACCGTCCATAACCGTTGAAATATTGTGTCTTTGCGCGCGGGTATGCCATAAGGCCGCACCCGGCGGAATGAGAAGGTGAGATGGACATACTGAACGCGCTTGTCGCGCTTGCGAATTTTGTGTTGGTGCCTGCAATTGCTTATGGCAGCCAGCTGGCACTGGGGGCGCTGGGGGTCACGCTGATCTACGGTATCCTGCGGTTTTCCAACTTTGCCCATGGCGACACGATGGCCTTTGGCGCGATGATCGCCGTTCTGGTCACCTGGGGGCTGCAGGCCGTTGGGGTCAGTTTTGGTCCGCTGCCGACCGCCCTTTTGGCCCTGCCCTTTGCCATATTGGGCTGTATCGTTCTGGTGCTGATCACCGACCGAATGGTCTATCGATTTTATCGCGAGCAAAAGGCCAAGCCGGTCATTCTGGTTATTGTGTCGATGGGCGTGATGTTCATCATGAACGGTCTGGTGCGGTTCATCATCGGCCCGGACGATCAGAGGTTTTCGGACGGTCAGCGGTTTGTGATCTCCGCACGTGAATTCAAGGCCATGACCGGGCTGAATGAGGGGCTGGCGATCAAGACATCTCAGGGCATTACCGTCATCGTTGCAGTTGTTGCCGTTGTGCTGTTGTTCTGGTTCCTCAACAAAACCCGCACTGGCAAATCGATGCGTGCGTATTCGGATAACGAAGATCTCGCCCTGCTGTCCGGTATCAACCCCGAGCGGGTGGTGATGATTACATGGATCATCGTGGCGGCGCTCGCGACCACGGCCGGGGTCCTGTACGGGCTGGACAAGAGCTTTAAACCTTTCGTTTATTTCCAGCTGCTTCTGCCGATTTTCGCCTCGGCCATCGTCGGCGGGTTAGGCAGCCCTGTGGGTGCCATTGCCGGCGGGTTCATCATCGCCTTTTCCGAAGTCACGATCACTTACGCCTGGAAAAAGGTGCTGACCTATCTTGCCCCGGAAAACCTGGAGCCGTCGGGATTGGTGCAATTCCTGTCCACCGATTACAAATTCGCCGTAAGTTTTGTCATTTTGCTGATCGTGCTTCTGTTCAAACCTACGGGTCTGTTTAAAGGGAAAGCGGTATGACCGAGCCTGTCAAAAATACGCTGCTTTTCGCTGTTGTTGGTGGCCTGATCCTGCTGACCGGATTCACGCAAAGCTGGAACGCCGCGATATTGATCCTGAACATGGGACTGATCTCGGCCATCATGGCGCTTGGGGTGAACCTGCAATGGGGTTTCGCCGGTTTGTTCAACGTCGGGGTCATGGGCTTTGTTGCGTTGGGCGGGCTTGCCGTTGTGCTGGTCTCGACCCCGACAACACCTGGCGCCTGGTCTGCCGGAGGTTTCGGTATTGTACTGGCCCTGCTGCTGGGCGCTGCAACCGTTGTGGCCACAGTTCTGGTGGCGCAGAAGATGCCCAAAGGTCGGGTTCGGACTTTGTCGATCATTGCCATTCTCATCATCGGCTTCTTTGTTTACCGCGCTGTTCTCGACCCCAACACCGCGGCGGTCGAGGCCATTGAACCGGCTGTTGCGGGCAACCTCGGCGGTCTGAATCTGCCTGTTCTGCTGGCCTGGCCCGCAGGTGGACTGCTGGCGGCTGGTGCAGCGTGGCTGATTGGTAAAACTGCTCTGGGCCTGCGCTCGGACTATTTGGCGATTGCAACGCTGGGGATTGCCGAGATCATCATCGCGATCTTGAAAAACGAGGACTGGTTGGCCCGGGGCGTCAAAAACGTCTACGGCATCCCGCGCCCTGCGCCGGTCGTTGGGTACGAGGTCGATCTGCAGAGTGACCCTGGCTTTGTCGCTCGCGCCGAATGGTTGGGGCTGGATACAGTCACGGCTTCGACGCTGGCGGTTAAACTGGGCTATTCGTTTCTGTTCCTGATCGTTCTGCTGGTCCTGCTCTGGATGGCGCAAAAGGCGCTGAACAGCCCGTGGGGCCGCATGATGCGCGCCATTCGTGACAACGAGGTCGCGGCCGAGGCGATGGGCAAGGACGTGACCCGCCGCCATTTGCAGATCTTTGTGCTGGGCTCGGCCATCTGCGGAATTGCAGGTGCTATGATGACAACGCTGGACGGCCAGTTGACCCCCAGCGCGTATCAGCCATTGCGGTTTACATTCCTGGTCTGGGTAATGGTGATCGTCGGTGGATCAGGTAACAATTTTGGTGCGGTACTGGGCGCGTTCGTGATCTGGTTCCTGTGGGTTCAGGTCGAACCTATCGGGCTGTGGCTGATGAACCTGATCACCGCTGGATTGCCTGATGGCAGCGCGCTTAAGGCACATCTGATCGAAAGCGCCGCGCATATGCGCCTGCTGACCATGGGGTTGATCCTACTGATTGTTCTCAGATTCAGTCCAAGGGGCTTGATCCCCGAGAAATAGATCACTTTCAGGGGAATATTCGGAACCGCGCCTCAAAATCGGCGCGGTTTCTTGATTCATGAACCGAACCTTAATAGACCGAATTATCGTTGGGCAGTTTCCGGACCTGCGCCAGATCGCCTTCACGGTTAATTAATCAGTTGACGCTGATACTACAGGTCACCTCTCGAGAGTAAGAAGACGACACATGAAAACTTCGTTTATCCCAAAAATCCTAATGCTGACAGTTGTTGCCAGCCTGGCCGCATGTATCCCGTCACCCGAAGATCTGGAAACCGATCCAGTTCAGGTCCAGACCTCAAAGGGTGTGGTGACGTGCCAGTTGTACCGCCCGGATCGCGTCATCTGGGATCGTGCCATCGACTACCCCGCGACCAAGATGTCTGTGGCCGAGGCTGACGGCTACTGCCGGCAGGAAGGTCAGCGTCGTCTGAAGTAACCTAAATAGCGCCGCGCAACGAAACCGCTGTGCGGCGCCTTGGGCTTACCTAGCGCGGAACAACCCGCCCAGAATTCCACGAACAATGCGGCGCCCGGTTGTACCTTTTAGCTCTTTGATGACGGCCTCGCTCATTGCTGTAGCAAAGGTATCTTTCTGCCGTTTAACGCGAGAGGAAGATCGCCCGACCCGGCCACCGGAATAGCGCCTGGCCGTGGCGAACTCGCGTTCAGCAACAGATTGTGTCTCTTCTTGTTCTTCTGCTTTTGCAGCAGCCTGCGCGGCCTGATCGGCGCGTGCCTGCAGAATTTCAAAGGCCGATTTCCGATCCTTCAATGTACCATACTTGGCCTGCATCGGTGACGCTGTCATGATCGCCTGACGCTCGGACGCGGTGATTGGCCCAAGTTGTGTTCCCGGTGGACGGATCAGCGTCCGCTCAACAATACCTGGCACGCCCTTCTTTTGCAGCATCGACGTGACTGCCTCACCCACGCCAACCTCTCGGATTGCGGTTTCGGTGTCAAAGGCCGGGTTTTCGCGATAGGTTTCGGCCGCCAAACGCAGGTTCTTGCGATCCCGCGCGGTAAAGGCACGCAGCGCGTGCTGCACCCGGTTGCCGAGTTGCCCCAGAATATCTTCGGGAATATCCGCCGGGTTTTGAGAAATGAAATAGACGCCGACACCCTTGGAACGGATCAGCCGTGCGACCTGCTCTACTTTGTCTACCAAAACCTTGGGCGCATCTTCGAACAACAAATGGGCCTCATCAAAGAAGAACACCAACTTGGGTTTGTCGGGGTCGCCGACCTCGGGCAATTCCTCGAACAGCTCACTCAACAGCCACAACAGGAAAGTCGCATAGAGACGCGGCGACCCCATTAGCTTATCCGAGGCCAGGATGTTCACCATCCCCTGCCCGTTTGCATCAGTACGCATCAGATCGGCCAATTCCAGCGCGGGTTCACCGAACAAATTGGTTCCGCCCTGGTTTTCCAACACCAACAACCGCCGCTGGATTGCTCCAATCGAAGCAGTCGAGACATTACCATAGCGCAGGGATAACTGTGTGCGGTTCTCACCGATCCAGACCAGCAGGGCTTGCAGATCCTTGAGATCCAGCAGCGGCATCCCTTCTTCATCCGCCACTCGAAAAGCAATGTTCAAAATACCTTCCTGCGCCTCGCTCAGGTCCATGAGCCTAGACAACAGCAATGGCCCCATTTCTGTAACGGTCGTTCGAACAGGATGGCCTTGTTCGCCGAACAGATCCCAAAATGTTACCGGGCATGCGGCATAGGTATAATCCTGAAAGCCGATGCGCGCCGCGCGATCCTGAAACGCCTGGTGCAACTTGTGACTTTCACTGCCCGCCATTGCCAACCCGGACAAGTCGCCTTTGACATCGGATAGAAACACTGGGACGCCCGCAGCCGAGAACCCCTCGGCCAGGATTTGCAACGTCACCGTTTTGCCTGTGCCCGTCGCCCCTGCGATCAACCCGTGCCGGTTGGCATATTTGAGGGTCAGGTTTTGAGGCTGGCTGTAATCTTCACCCGCGCCGCCCAGAAAAATGTTTTTGTCCATGTAGGTAAGGCCTTAATTTCCACCGATCTGGACCCAGCATACAAAGTTAACCTTTGACTGCGATAGTCATTTTGCTGCCCTCGCTGTCAGAGGTCGGGTGCGGCAAACTTCCTCCCTGTCGACTGACCGCGCCTTCGGGCGCGGTTTTTTTAAAGCAATGCTGGTTCTTCCATTAAAATTTCAGGTTTTCAGTTGACGCATGCGACCGCCTTTCGTAACGTCTGCGCATAACTAAGTCGGCCAGTCCGACGGGGAGAAAAATTTATGAAAGGGAGCCGCTCCACCGGTTCCCTTTCTTTTTTGTTTCATCCAGGTTTCAAGCACTGGAAAGCGGCAAAAAGCTGACTACGGTCACCCATTTGTGCAGCTTAATGCCTGACACCATGATCCAAGGATGATAGACGGGTCAAAAAGCTCAATCACATTGCCGAGGCATTCATGATCAAGAACACTCTATCTCTCAGCCTTGTGGCCGCTGCGCTTTGGTGTGGTGCCGCTTATGCACAAGAAGCAACGCAGGATGCCGAGGCTCCGCAAACCCAAACCGGTGCTGACCTGGATCTTGGGGAATCCGGCCCGCGTATTGGCGAGCAGTACCTTAAGGAAGAGACCGGCGACTGGGCAGTCATGTGCATCAATACAGGAACTGACAGCGAACCTTGTGTCATGCGACAGATTCTGACCGGTCAGCAAGACCAGCCCATTGCCGAAATTACGATTGAAAAGCTGCCCGAAGAAGCTCCGGCCGTAGCTGCTGCGATCATCGTTGTGCCCCTCGAAGTGCTTTTGCAAGCTCAGATATCCTTGTCGATCGACGGAGCGCCGGGCAAACGATACAACTATCACCACTGCAACCCCATTGGGTGCCTTGCGCAAGTGGGCTTTACCCAGCAAGACGTCGAAGCTTTGAAGAGTGGGACCAAAGGTACCTTGTCGATGGTTTCTGTTCTGGCACCTTCGCAGGCACTGCAATTGGAAATATCTCTAGCAGGGTTCACTGCCGGGTTTGACCAGCTGGAAGTCATCAAAAACTAATGACTAGTAAAACAGAAAACGCCGCCCAGTCCTTCGGGCGGCGTTTTGTCGTTTTGCTTCCTAAGCTTCAGACCCGTTTCAGAGCCAAAACCGCGTTCAACCCGCCAAAGGCAAACGCATTGCTAAGCGCAACATCCACCTTCGCGTCTCGCGCCTCATTTGGCACCACGTCCAATGCACATTCGGGATCTGGATCTTCATAACCGATGGTTGGGGCGATCACCCCGTCGCGCAACGCCATGATACATGCCAGCAACTCGACCGCGCCAGTACCCCCAATCAAATGCCCGTGCATGGATTTCGTCGACGAAATCATCAGGTCATCTGCATGCGGCCCGAACACACCGGCCACCGCCGCGCATTCGGTCTTGTCATTCGCCGCTGTGCCCGTCCCATGCGCATTGATGTATCCGACCTGATCCGCATTCAGGCGCGCATCGGTCAGCGCACCGGCCATGGCCCGTGCCGCGCCCTGTTTGCTGGGCATTACGATGTCAGACGCATCCGAGGACATGGCAAAGCCGACAACCTCACACAGAATATCTGCCCCTCGTGCGCGCGCATGTTCGTATTCTTCAAAGACAAAAGCCCCGGCCCCTTCGCCCTGCACCATTCCATTTCGGTTGGCGCTGAACGGGCGGCAAGCGTCCTTGGACATCACGCGCAGGCCTTCCCAGGCTTTGACGCCGCCGAAACACAACATGGATTCTGATCCACCCGTGATCATTGCAGGTGCTGCGCCGCTGCGGACCATCTGAAACGCCAATGCCATCGCGTGATTGGATGAGGCGCAAGCGGTTGAAACCGTAAAACTTGGCCCCTTCAGGTTATGTTCCATAGACACATGGCTGGCCGCCGCGTTGTTCATCAGTTTGGGCACCACAAATGGATGCACACGGTTTTTACCGTCCTCGTAGACAGAACGGTAATTATCGTCCCAAGTGGACACGCCGCCACCGGCGGTGCCAAGAACCACACCGGACCGAGCAGCAAGATCTCCGTGAAACTCGATCCCGGATTGGTCAATCGCCTCTTTCGCGGCGGTCAGCGTGAATTGCGTAAAGCGATCGTAAAGGCTCATCTGCTGGCGATTAAACCGCCCTTCGGCCTCGAACCCGCGCACTTGGCCGCCGATTTTGATGGAAAGCCGCTCAACATCGCGGAATTCAAGTTGTGAGATGCCACAACGCCCTTCGCGCATAGCTTCAAGCGTATCAGGGACAGAGTGACCCAGCGAATTAATCGTCCCGGCCCCGGAAATAACAACGCGTTTCATAATTTCAGGTCAGACCTTTTCGGACACAAGCTTTTCGATCCCGGCAATGATCGCTGCCACATTTGAGATATCGAAATCGCTGGCTTGTGGTTCATTCGCGTTGAACGGGACCGAGATATCGAACTCTTCTTCGATGGCGAAAATGCTCTCGACCAGACCCAGGCTGTCGATACCCAGATCTTCAAGTGTACTTTCGGGCGTGACGTCCGAAGGCTCCAGCACGGCCTGCTCAGCAATGATTGCGATGACGCGGTCGGTGATGCTCATGTCGGTCCTCTGATTTTCCCGTTGCGGATGATTTAATCACTCGGGGGCTGTTTGAAAACAGCCTTTTTCAACGCCTCGACGTCACGTGCCATGCGGGGCAAACGACGTTGTGCTTTGTAGATGTCGGTATGGGTTTCCATTTTGATGGCCGGATATCCCATTAGTACCCGACCCGAAGGAACGTTGGACAGGATTTTAGTGCCGCCCGCCGCTATCACGCCGTCACCGATAAAGATGTTGTCGACCACGCCGGTCTGGCCACCCAGTACCACGTTATTGCCAATCTCGACCGAGCCGGAAACGCCAGCCTGACCACAAATTAGACAATCCTGCCCAACCCGTGTGTTGTGCCCCACATGCACAAGATTGTCCAACTTGGACCCGTTTCCGATGCAGGTATTCCGGATCGTTCCGTTGTCGACGGTACAATTGGCGCCGACCTCAACGTCATCCCCGATCTCAACTGCACCCAGCGAGTGAATGCGAAGCCAGCTTTGCGCCCGCGCATCACCTTTGTCGCCCATTGTTTTGCGGACATTCTCAACATCCGAAACCTCGGGGGTAACAAAGCTGAACCCGTCGCTCCCGATCCGTGCGCCGGGTTGGGCAATGAAACGATCACCGATCTGCGCCCTGGACCCGATGCTAACCATCTCACGCAACATGGCGTTTTCGCCCAGAACCGTATCCATGCCAATCACGCAATGCGGGCCGATAACTGCGCCTTTGCCAATACGAACCCGCGCACCGATGACGGCCAAGGGGCCGATGGCTGCGTCTTTGGGGATTTCCGCGGTCGGGTCGATCACGGCCGAAGGGTGAATACCCGGCGCTACGCCCTGCCCGCGATCCAACATTGTGGTGATCCCGGCCATCGCCATACGCGGACGGGGCACAAAGATGGCCGCCTCCAACCCTAGCGCTTGCCAATCCGCACCTTCCCACAACACGGCTGTCCGTGCCGAGCTGCCGCTCAGCGCCTCGGCATATTTCGGAGACATCGCCATCGCCAGATCAGTCGCCGCTGCATCACCCGGCTCAGCCGCGCGTTCAACGATCAGGCCAGTATCGCCCTGGCAGTCTGCCCCAAGAGCGTCGGCGATTTGCTGGATGGTATAGTGCATATCGGGCTTCCCGGTTTAAGGATCTGCCCCGCTGATTACCCCTGAACGTCCGGCAGGGCCACCCCTGCTTTCTGCAAGGCCTCCCAGATTTTCCGATCACGCTCATAGACATCCCGGCGATACTGAACCTCACCCTTGGGGCCGACATAAGCCGTGCGGTAGATCAGGTGAACCGGAACATGCTGTTCCAATTGCACCGTGGTTTCCTTACCCGTGGCCAGAACACGCTGAAAAAACGCCTTTGGGTTTTCTTCCTGCTTGGCCAACAACGCATAGGCGAAATCAAACGGATCTGCCAGGCGGATACACCCGTGCGAGAACGCCCGCACCTCACGCGCGAACAGACTTTTCTGAGGCGTATCATGCAGATAGATGTTGTACTTGTTGGGGAACATGAACTTCACCAGCCCCAGCGCATTGCTTTTGCTGGGCGGTTGGCGCATCGCAAACGGAAAGTTCCGCGCGTTGAACTGAGTGAAATCCACCGCGCCGCGATTGACCTGCCGACCGCTGCGGTCGGTGATCTGGATATGGCCAACGGCGTTGGGATTTGATTGCAGTTGGGGCAGGTATTCCTTGGTGATGATCGAGCGCGGCACATACCAACTGGGGTTGATGACCATATGCTCCATCTTGTCCGAGAACTCGGGGCTGCGTCGGTCATGTGTGTTCTTGCCGATCACCGCGCGCGTTTCGAACGTGACCAACCCGTCATCGACGATCTTGGCCGAGAAATCAGCCTGATTTACCAAAATGTGCCGCTCACCCCGTTCGCGCGGCAACCAGCGCTCGCGCTCCAATGCGACATAGACAGCCTTTAGACGGTCGGAGGCACTGCGGTTCAACTCAGAAATCGTGCCCTGACCGGCCACACCGTCCGGCGCAAGACCATGATCTGTCTGGAACGCCTGAACGGCACCCAACAAAGCCGCATCAAACTCCGGGCTGGCGGTAGGACGCAAATACCCCATGGAAACCAAACGATTGCGCAGTTTTATTACATTGGGTCCGGTGTCGCCATATTCCAACTTAGCAACAGGAACCGTCGCGCCCCAACCGCCTTGATGGATGAGGTCCTGCAGCACCAACTTCTGCTTCATCAAGGCCCGGTACTGGGTTGTTTGCGGGGCCAATTGATCGAAATACGAGCCATTTTCCCCTGCGATCAACCCCTGCAAGTGCTCCTTTGTCGAAGCCCTTTGAACCTTGCGCACTAACCCATCATCAATCTGGGATGGGCGCAGCGCGCCCGACTGGAGATTGCGCGCGTATTCAGCGAAAGCGCGGGTCAGACTGACTTCAACAGCGCCCAGATCGCGCGTCGTACGGGCCTCTTGCATCTGTTCCACAAGGGACTGGACGCTGTCCGAACCCTGCGGCAATCCATGCATATCGGTCGATGACAAGGCCTGGATCAGCCGTGCGCGGCGCGCCGAATGCAGCGGCGTTTCGCCAACCCAAACCGGGGCAAAACCATTCTCGCGGTAAAACTCGGCGATTCCTGACCCCGAGGGCGCAAATTCGGCAACAGCCATCTGAAACGCCGTCGCTGGCCGGGTGTCTGCATTCACTACGGACGCCGAAGCCAGAAAACATGCGGTGAAAATAATACCAGAACGGGTCCGAATACCTGAGAACATTGGATGGCCTTGATTATTCATTATTTTACGCAGCAGAAATGCGCGCGGATCAAATATGGTTACGCCTTGGGCGCGTTGTCTATTCACAAACGTATCAACCTGGCGCATCTTTCGGTGCGTGATGCGTCTTTGCATCGCCCGGCGGAAATGCGCCGCCAAATGTCTCAATATTATACATATTCGCATCACCTGCGCAAAAAACTGCCGAAATTTCCCCCTTGAATTGATGAATCCGAAAGACTTCTTGGCGGACAAAACCGACTGTGTCATAAATCCCGCATCTGGGATGGGAAAAAATTAATATCGCGCGCGTAACATCGTGTGCAGGCAGGAACAGTACGGGACGAAACTGAAATGACGATGAGCAGTACATCGGGCTTGACCCGGCGTGCCCTTCTGGGCGCATTTGCAGCTACGGCAGTTGTGGCCGCACCGACCTATTCCAATGCAGCAGGTTTCCTTCGAGGCGGCGGCGATATCCGACGTATTCGTATGTATTCCGGTCGCACCGGCGAACGGATTGATATGATATATTGGGTCGATGGAAAATACATCAAGGACGCTGTCAAAGAAGTGAACCACTTCATGCGTGACTGGCGGACTGATCAAAGCAAAGACATGGATCTGCGCACGATCGACATCATGGCTGCATCGCATAACCTTCTGGACGTAAATGAGCCCTATATGCTGCTGTCCGGCTATCGTTCTCCGCAAACCAACGCGATGCTTCGGTCTCGTTCTCGTCGGGTTGCCAAGAACTCATTGCACATGAAAGGCCAAGCGGCTGACCTGCGCCTGTCGTCGCGTTCAGTGTCGCAAATGGCCAAGGCTGCAATGTCCTGCCGCGCTGGTGGAGTGGGCAAGTACTCCCGCTCGAATTTCGTCCATATGGACTGCGGTGAGGTCCGTAGCTGGGGCGGTTAACACTTCCAAAATCTTAAAAAACAACGAGCGCCTCTGGGCGCTCTTTGTTTTTAAGTAACCTAGAATTACTCCTTATGAAAAGAACAGTTCAACCTCGATGAACTGCGTTCCATCGACCAGATATTGTCGCTTACCGGACTGTATCAGAACCAGTCATCATAGCGTCAAATTAAGGGACGCAGTCTCCAATATAAGACACTCAGAATAACTGCTAATGCGAGGTGGTATGGCGCACCTGAGAGGATTCGAACCTCTGGCCTCTGCCTTCGGAGGGCAGCGCTCTATCCAGCTGAGCTACAGGTGCCTTGGCCGTTAGCTATCCTTGTTCCGATCCGGGTGCAACTGAAAATCCACCCGGATCGACCAGCTTTTAGGCAAACAAATCATGCGCCAGTTCAAGGGCATCGACCAGCGTGTCGACCTCATCCTTGGTGTTGTACAAACCAAAGCTGGCGCGGCAGGTGGCGGTCACGCCGAAGAAATCCATCAGTGGACCAGCGCAATGATGACCGGCCCGCACGGCAACCCCTTTTTTGTCGAGGATCGTCGACACGTCATGCGCATGCCCTGCCCCATCCAGCGTAAAGCTGAAAATAGCGGCCTTATCGGGACGTGTGCCTTGTACCTGCAGCCAGTTCAAACCGGTCAACCGCTGCATCGCATAGTCGCGAAGCGCGCCTTCGTGGGCGGCGATGTTCTCCATCCCAAGGTCCATCATATAGTCAAGCGCCACGCCCAAACCAATCGATTGCACGATACCGGGTGTTCCGGCCTCAAACTTCATTGGGGGGTCGTTGTAGATCACCTGATCTTTGCTGACCTCTTTGATCATGTCGCCGCCACCGATGAAGGGGCGCATCTCGGCCATGCGTTCGGATTTAATATAGATCGCGCCCGAACCGGACGGGCCATACAGCTTGTGCCCGGTGATTGCATAAAAGTCGCAGCCGATATCCGACACATTGACCGGCATATGCACGGCACCCTGGCTGCCGTCGACCAGCACCGGAACGCCTTTGGCATGCGCACCTTCGGTAATGGCCTTAACATCCACCACCGTTCCCAGCACGTTCGAGCATTGCGTGACCGCGACCAGCTTGGTCTTGGGACCGATTGCATCGATCACGGCCTGCGGGTCCAGCCCGCCATCCGCATCGATATCGACCCACTTTAGGACAACCCCCTGCCGTTCGCGCAGGAAATGCCAGGGAACGATGTTGGCGTGATGCTCCATGACGCTAAGGACAATCTCATCCCCGGCCTGAAGGCGCGGCATCGCCCAGCCATAGGCCACAAGGTTGATCCCCTCGGTCGTGCCCGAGTTCAGGACGATCTCATTCTCATCCGCCGCCCCAAGGAAACGGGCGATGGTGCCGCGGACGGACTCGTACTTTTCGGTCGCGAGGTTGGACAGGTAATGCAGGCCACGATGCACATTCGCGTATTCCTCGGCATAGGCGCGGGTCACCGCGTCGATCACCATCTGAGGTTTCTGCGCAGAGGCACCATTGTCCAGATAAGTCAGCGGTTTGCCGTTTATCTCACGCGACAGAATCGGAAAGTCCGCGCGGATTTTTTCTACGTCATACATGGTCTTCATATCCCTATACCGGGCCGCTGGGTGTTAAAGCGAGGACAAAGGGGGCTGCGATCAACGCAGACAACACTATGACCCCAAAGGATTTCCAAAGCGTTCCGAACTTATGCGCTTCATTGAGGAAATGCAGCGTGACGTAAAGGCTCACCAGCGCTGTGGCGAACAAAAACAGCACCATCAAAACCGGAACGAAAATGGCCAGCACAAGCGTTACGAACATCGCCGCGCTTTGCAGGAACTGCAACCAGACCGTCAGCGTCATGATCTCGTCGAATGACGCGCGCCCGCCCAGCAAACGCCCGACGAACAGGAACGCCGTAATGCTGAACATCATTAGGGCGGCCGAGCGGATAAGGCTCATGAAAATCGGTTCGGGTGCAGGAACATTCAGGCCTTCCGGCGAAGGAACAAGATGTTCGATCCCAAACTGCACCAGCCCATTCAAAACGACGGCCAGACAGAAGGCCAGCCACAGAACTTCGCGCCCGACGCGAAAGGATAATAGGTGCCGGGCCGCTTCAGCCGGGTTGACCAGCGTCAGGACTGCAATGTTACCTAGGGTCGAGAAATTCATTCCGCCTGCCTTTGTGTTTGTCTCAGGCCCGCCAGCCAGAACCAGATAAACACGCCAAACCAGGCTGCCCCTACCAGGGTTAACGCAGGTCCTGGCCCGATGAGACCCGCCACCAGACCGTTCAACAACACCAATGGTGTCGACGACAGTAAAGCCCAAAACAAAGCCAGACGAGCACCGTAAGCCGTGCCGCGACCGCCAACCAAACGAGCGGCCCCGTAAGATACGAACGCCAGAAGGTAAAACAGCAACGGCAGTATGAAAACAGTGCCTAGCAAAGCCGCGGCCATCAGCGCGTTCAGCTCAAGCCCTTCCAAATGCGCCCGCCGCGCGAGGCCGGGAAGCTGTGCGATGAAAGCCACCACGCAAAACCCCATGACAAAGACCAAGGCCCTGTCTTCCCGCTGCCCCAAATCCAGAAGCCGACGCACGACGCGCCCCGGCCCCCGGTACGTGGCCACGATATCCGATGTGACTGGCATCAGCTGCGGCGCGCCAGCCAATCTTCCAAACGGTTCACGATCTTTTCAGCAACTTCGCTGTCTTCGATCTCGTCCACCGCTTCGGCCAGAAAGGCCAGTGTCAGCATGTTGGTTGCGTCTTTGACCGGAACGCCGCGTGATCGCAGGTAGAACAGAGCCGTCTCGTCAATCGCGCCCGAGGTCGAGCCGTGTGAACAGGCCACATCATCGGCATAGATCTCAAGCTCGGGCTTGGCGAGGAACTGGCTGTCGTCGTCCAACAGAAGCGACTGGCTGATCTGATAGCCATCTGTCTTCTGCGCGCCTTCTTTCACGAGGATCTTACCCTGGAAGACGCCGGTCGCACCGTTGCGCAGAACCTTCTTGAACACCTGGCGGCTTTCGCAGTTCACCGCGTCATGGGTGATAAACACTGTGTCGTCATGGTGAAAATCACCGTCTCCGACACATGCACCTGCCACATGGGCAACCGCATCATCTCCGGTCAGTTCCACGACCTGCTCATTGCGGGTCAGAACGCCGTTTGCGGTCAGGGTAAATGACTTATAGGTCGATTCCGTTCCCAGACGGGCGAACATATGAGTCATTGCCCGACGTTCATGATCGCGACCTTGCGCGCGCACATGATGCAGCGTCCCATTGTCGGCGATGTCGATCTCCATCACCTTGTTAAAGCGCGACGCGGCCGGACCAACCTCAAGCACGGTGACTTCGGCATCTGGTTCGACACGGATCACGTGATGCAGCATCGCGTCCGATGTTTCCGAGGCGTGACGATACATCAGGCAGATCGGCTTGGACGGTTTGCCTGTCACATGGATGGCAACACCATCTTTGGCAAAGGCTGTGTTCAGCGCAGCCAGCGGACGCGGCACTGGGGTCTGGCCACGGCTCTCTAACGCGCCATACAGCTCTTTGGCCCAGTGAATATCCTTGCCGCAGATATCCTCGATCCGGTCGATCATCACCCCCTCAAGTGTCAGATCATCGGATTCCTCGGGGCTGAATACTCCGTCGACGAAGACAATTTTCAGATTGTCCATGTCTTCGAAAATCATGGGCTCGCCCGCATCGAAAACCTCGGCGCGCGGTGCTTGAGCCGAGATCAGCGTATCAGGACGTGTGTACTTCCAGTACTCATCGCGACGGCCAGGCAGGCCCATCTCTTGCACACGCGCAAGCGCATCCTCGCGTGCGGCACGGGTGCATCCGCACATCTCGGGCATGGCCAGGGATGCCAGCCGCTCCTCGGTTGCGGTCAGTTTCTCTTGTGGCAAAGCCATCAGTTCACCTCGGCCAGAATGTCGGCATAGCCGTTATGTTCAACTTCCAACGCCAGCTCGGGTCCGCCGGTCTTCACGATACGACCGTCAGCCATGATGTGTACGACGTCCGGTTTGATGTGATCCAGCAGCCGCTGATAGTGGGTGATGACCAAAAAGCTGCGACCTTCGTTGCGCAGCGCGTTCACGCCTTCGGACACCAGCTTCATCGCATCCACGTCGAGACCCGAGTCGGTTTCGTCCATGATGCACATCTTGGGTTCCAGCATAGCCATCTGCAGGATCTCGTTGCGCTTTTTCTCACCGCCCGAGAAACCAACATTGACCGGACGCTTGAGCATATCGGCGTCGATTTTCAGCGTCTTGGCCTTGGCGCGCACTTCTTTCAGGAAGTCTGCCGCTGACAGCTCCTCTTCTCCGCGCGCTTTCCGCTGAGCGTTTACCGCCGTGCGCAGGAAAGTCATGTTGCCAACGCCGGGAATTTCGACCGGATACTGGAACGCAAGAAAGACGCCAGCGGCAGCACGCTCTTCTGGCTCCATGTCCAGCAGGTCTTCGCCTTCCAACGTCGCCGTACCTTCGGTGACCTCATAGCCGTCACGTCCCGAAAGCACATAGCTGAGCGTCGATTTGCCCGAGCCATTCGGTCCCATGATCGCGTGTACCTTGCCAGGCTCGACCGTCAGGTCCACACCCTTGAGGATTTGCTTATCTTCGTCTTCAAGCTGTACGTGCAGGTTTTTGATTTCCAGCATGTTTTCTCTTTCTGCCCCAGTCAGGGAGCGCGTATCGTTTCAGGTTGTTTTGTGCAATTGGTCAACATAACTATTCGCGGATTCCTCAGAAATTTCTCCACGTTTCAATAGTTCTGTCAGAGAAAGAGCCGCGACATCGAAGCTTTCGAATACCGAGTCGGCCAGAATGGCGAGGTGCTTTAGTTTTTCGCTTTCCACTTTATCCAAGTTCAACAAGTTTCGCAGAAACACTGCGTCCCCATCGGTCAACTGGTTGGCGTGAAACCTTGGGCGCAGGCGTTTGGACAACTTGCTTCCATGCAACGCTCTCGGTTTGAAGAAGAGAAACTTGTGAAGAGAGTATCCGTATCTTTCCAAAACAGTCATCTGAGCATTCAACAGTGGTTGGTCCTGGTAGATGGGAATCGCAGCCACTTCAGAAATAACCGCGCATGCCTCGCTCAGCTTTTTGCCACCTTCTTCAAAAATCTGGGTCTCGGCACCCTGAACGTCGATTTTGAGCAAATCAAACTCGGGCAAGCCTTCAATATCGTCCAGACGATGTCCGACAACATCCAACTTTTCTTTAAGCGTGAGTTGTTTGTCCCACTTCCCTAGAGTTGCCAACCAATCCGGATTTGGCTCGTAAAAAGACGTAAAACCACTGCTCCTGTAGACGTTGAGCGTTTGTTCACCTCCGCACCCCACAGCATACGGTAGATAGTGTTCCTGCGATCCTGCTGACTCAACCAATTGGGCATATGCCTCTGGTTGAGGTTCAAAACCCCACACTTCACACAGCTTCGCATCCCTGAGTTTGTAGTACGGTGATTCATCTAGTGGATTGGCTCCGATATCCACGACGCGCGTTAATCTTGCCGGACCGAGAAGATCGATCAGGTGGTGCAACCTGTTGATGTCAAAAAATTTTGGCATTTCACAGTCGTCCCAGAGGAAGCCTTTTCCAGAATCCTTCTACCCAACCGAGCCTTCCAGCGAGATTGCAACAAGCTGCTGCGCTTCCATGGCAAACTCCATCGGCAATGCCTGCAGCACGTCCTTGCAGAACCCGTTGACGACCAAGGCCACGGCTTCTTCCTCGTCCATACCGCGCTGGCGGCAGTAGAACAGCTGATCGTCGTCCACTTTGGATGTCGTCGCTTCGTGTTCCACACGGCTCGAGTTGTTCTTGACCTCGATATACGGAACCGTATGTGCGCCGCATTTGTCACCGATAAGCAGGCTGTCACACTGCGTATAGTTCCGGCTGTCCTTCGCCTTTGGGTGCATCGAAACCAGCCCGCGATAGGTGTTCTGCGCCTTGCCCGCGCTGATGCCCTTGGACACGATGCGCGACTTTGTGTTCTTACCCAGGTGAATCATCTTGGTGCCGGTGTCGGCCTGCTGATAATTGTTGGCAATCGCGATCGAATAGAACTCACCCTGGCTTTCATTGCCACGCAGGATGCAGGACGGGTATTTCCAGGTCACGGCCGAGCCGGTTTCGACCTGCGTCCACATCACCTTGGACCGGTCGCCCCGGCAATCCGCCCGCTTGGTCACAAAGTTATAGATACCGCCCTTGCCGTTTTCATCACCGGGGAACCAGTTTTGAACGGTCGAGTATTTAACTTCAGCATCTTCTTCGACGATGATCTCAACCACAGCGGCATGCAACTGCGCGGTGTCACGTTGCGGCGCGGTGCAGCCTTCCAGATAGGACACATATGATCCCTTATCGGCGATGATCAGCGTGCGTTCGAACTGACCAGTGTTTTCGGCGTTGATGCGGAAATAGGTGCTCAGCTCCATCGGGCAGCGAACACCCGGTGGGATGTAAACGAACGATCCGTCCGAGAATACGGCCGAGTTCAGCGTGGCATAGAAGTTGTCGGATACCGGAACCACAGTGCCCAAGTATTTCTTAACCAGTTCAGGGTGTTCCTTGATCGCCTCAGAGATCGAGCAGAAGATCACACCAGCCTTGGCAAGCTCATCCTTGAAGGTTGTACCAACAGAGACCGAGTCAAATACCGCGTCCACAGCGACCTTACGGCCTTCGGCGGGCGCATTCTCGGCGCCTTCGACGCCGGCCAAAATCATCTGTTCTTTCAGCGGAATGCCCAGCTTTTCATAGGTGGCCAGCAGTTTGGGGTCGACCTCGTCCAGCGATTTTGGCTTTTCTTCCATCGACTTGGGACGGGCATAGTAATACTGGTCCTGAAAGTCGATCGGCGGGTAATGTACCATCGCCCAGGTCGGCTCTTCCATCTTGGTCCAGCGTTCAAAGGCCGACAGACGCCATTCGGTCATCCATTCGGGCTCTTCGTTTTTGTCAGAGATCAGTCGAACGATATCCGGGTTCACACCTTTGGGCGCGTACTCCATTTCGATATCGGTATCCCAGCCGTATTTATAAGTGCCAGCCTCGCGCACCGCGTCCACGGTTTCCTGATCGACACCTTCTTTTACCTGGGTCTGGTCCAAAGCGGCCATTTCCTTCACTCCGTCAAGTCACGCGGCACGCGCGCGATGCTTTTTCTCTTTTTCCAGCCACGTTTCGGCGAAACGCAGCACATCTTCTTTCGTCGTAAAAGGTCCCAGCGAAACGCGTATTGCGCTGGCTGCCGTGACCTCATCATACCCCATTGCCGTGAGGACCGCGCTGGCGCGCACCTTGCCACTGGAACAGGCAGAACCCGCGCTGATGGCAAACCCCGCCAGGTCCATTTGCATGACCTGCGTTTCGCCTTTCCATCCCGGAGTGGCAAAACACAATGTGTTAGGCAGGCGATCCTGATCCTTCCCGACAAAAATAGTCAATTTAGAACCGGCCTCAAGGGCATTTTCTAGAATATTTCTAATTTCTTTGACCTGGTCCCAAACCCCATTGGCAAGATCCCGTGCAGCGGCTTCTGCTGCGGCCCCGAAGCCCGCGATTCCAATGACATTTTCGGTACCCGACCGGCGCCCCATTTCCTGACCACCGCCTTGAATTTGGGCAGGCAAATCCGTGCCGCGTTTCATCACAACAGCACCAACACCCTTGGGGCCACCCAATTTATGCGCTGAGATCAGCGCCATTTGAGCACCCAGCCAGTTGAAGGCCACCGGTAGTTTTCCAAAAGCTTGCGTCGCATCGGTTACAGCAAGCCCCGCAGGCAAAGCCTGCACGATACCGGTTTCCGAATTCGCCAGCTGCAAGGTCGATTGAGCAGGATCGGAGACTTGAACGCGGCCCGAGGCGTCCGCTGGCAAGTCTTCTGTAATCCAGGATCTTACCGCGTCATGCTCAACAGCAGATCCATGCAGGCCACGCCCGCGTAAGGTCAGCGCCGCCCCCTCGGTGGAACCCGACGTGAATACGATATCCGCCCCATCCGCACCAAAGGCCGCCGCGATTTGCGCCCGCGCCTTCTCGATCAAGGCCTTGGCGGCACGTCCCTCGGCATGCACCGAAGACGGGTTGCCGCAAACCTCCATCGCCGCGATCATCGCCTCTCTGGCCTCGGGGCGCAAAGGAGTCGTGGCATTATGATCCAGGTAAACACGACTCATGGAGTCACCTTTTCACGAATGCGAAGTGGTATCGCGTTTTCATAGACCAAGTGCATAATCTCACTCGTCCACCACTGCAAACAGGCTCGGAACCGCGGGACACGGGGCCAAATCGTTCCTGATTACGTCCGACAGTCGGGTTTGATGCAGAAAAACATAAACATGGGCGCTTAGCCCTTCCCACAAGCGGTTGCTTAGTGATTGCGCCCGGCTTCCTGATGACGCACCCGATGCCCCTGCGCCTTTTTGCAGCGCATCCACTGTTTCGTCGACCGCCGACAGAATCTCGACCACGCGAATTTCCGAAGGCGACCGCGACAACCGATACCCGCCACCCGGTCCGCGAACCGATGAGACCAGATCGGCTCGGCGTAGTTTCACGAACAATTGCTCAAGATAAGGCAGTGAGATGTCCTGCCGCTCAGAAATCTCACTCAGCGTTACAAGCGTATCTGTCGGTTGCAGGGCGATATCGGCCATAGCTACCATCGCGTAGCGACCCTTGGTCGAAAGCTTCATTCTCGTCCCCTTTTGGTCGATACCGCGCGAAAACATTGACGCCGCCGCTGCCAGTGCGTATCTCCGACGGGCAGCGCATTGCGCAATGCAAAATTATTAGAACCGTTCTAAGGTGCCTGACGATAACCGTCAAGTATATCCCGGCACCAAGAAGAAAAAGACAGGACCAAAGCACACATGCCCGAGGTGATTTTTCCCGGACCCGAAGGCCGCCTGGAAGGCCGCTACCACCCGCAAAAGGAAAAAGACGCACCGATCGCCATCGTGCTTCATCCGCATCCTCAATTTGGCGGGACCATGAACAACAAGGTGGTCTACAACCTGCATTACGCATTCTACAACATGGGCTTTACCGTTTTGCGGTTCAATTTCCGTGGCGTGGGTCGCAGCCAGGGTGAATACGACCAGGGTGTTGGTGAGTTGAGCGACGCAGCCTCGGCGCTGGATTACCTGCAGTCAATGAACAACAACTCGAAACACTGCTGGGTCGCGGGTTTCTCGTTTGGTGCATGGATCGGCATGCAGTTGTTGATGCGGCGCCCGGAAATCACCGGCTTTATCAGCGTGTCACCCCCTGCAAACATGTACGACTTTTCGTTCTTGGCACCCTGCCCGTCCTCGGGCCTGATCATCAACGGATCAGCCGACCGCGTGGCACCACCTGCGGACACAACCTCTCTGGTGAACAAGCTGCACGAACAAAAGGGAATCACCATCACCCATAACGAGGTTGATGGCGCCGATCACTTCTTCCAGGATCGTCACATGGATACTCTGATGACCGATGTCAGCGACTATGTGAAACGCCGCCTGACCGAGAACACACGCTGATGTCTGACACCATCACCACCCTGGCCGCCAAGCTGGCCGAGGACACAATGAAAGTGATGGATGAAACCGGCGACGACCGTTTCTTTGTCGAAGTGGGCGAACATCTGGGTGCGTCCTCGCAGACTTTGGAAGAAGCCTTCCTGACCGAAATTCGCGTGCGGTTGGCAGAGCGCAAAGCCCGCAAGTTCGTGATCCAGAGGCTCTCGGATCACCGCTCCAAATTGAAAGCAATCGAAAAACAATGACAAACAGACTGTCCGCGCAAATCGAATTTCTCAAACGCGTGGACAGGCTGAAATCGGTCGATCGCGCGAATTTTCTTCTGGATCAATCCCGCGCTGAAAACGCGGCAGAACACAGCTGGCAACTCGCGCTTTGGGCGCTGGTTATGCAACCCTTGGCTGATGAAGGTGTCAGCATTGATCGGGTCATCCGCATGCTGTTGCTGCATGATTTGGTCGAAATCATTGTCGGCGATCATCCGATCCATCTGCAAACCGATTGGCAAGCGGTCGAACGGGCCGAGCAAGCCGCCGCGTCAGAATTGTTCGATCTTTTGCCCGAAGAGCAGGCCGAGGCTTGTCTGAACCTGTGGCAAGAGTTCGAGGCCGATCAGACCCAAGACGCCAGATTCGCGAAATCCCTTGATCGCTGCCAGCCGATGTTTCAGGTCCTCTGCGCCGCGGCCCCGAGGGCGGATCACAAAGCTATTGTTCAGGACAATCTGAACGGCGGGCGGGCCGCTTATCTGAAGACCGAATTTCCAGACGCCTATACCGCAGCGCAATGCCTGCTGAACGGAGACACCCCTGCACAGACTTCATTCTCAGCTCGCCTTGGATTTCTTGCCGAAAGCGACCAACTGAAATCCGTCTACCGGGCTTCGCGCCTGCTCAGCGGTGAGCGGTTCGAGAATTCGGCCGAGCATTCATGGCACATCATGCTGTACGCTTGGATTCTGTCCGAATACGCAGCACCCGATGTGTCCATTGACCGCGTTTTACAAATGCTTCTGCTGCATGATGTTGTTGAGATCGACGCCGGGGATTACCCCATTCATGGTCATGTCGACCACGCGGCCCAAGAAGCCGAAGAACAAGCCGCAGCAGAGCGCCTGTTCGGGATGCTACCGGATAATCAAAAGGCGACCTTTCTGTCTCTGTGGCATGAGTTCGAAGCAGCCGACAGTCCCGATGCCCGCTTTGCCAAGGCAGTCGACCGTTTTCAGGCACCAGTCGGAAACCTGGCAACGGGCGGCGGATCATGGGTGGATTATGATGTCAGTTATGCGCAGATCGAAACCCGTGTCGGCACTCCGGTCAAACGCGGCGCACCCGACTTATGGGCGTGGCTGCAACCCCAGCTAGATGCCTATTTCGCTGCCACGGCAACCATGTAGGAAAAGAAAAAAGAGGCGCAAAGGCCTCTTTTTCCCTTGTTTCGGCAGGCGCTCAAACCTGAAAACTATCTAACCGTTCAACAAACTTGGCCGCGTTTTTGTCGACGGACCCCCCGCCAGCAAGCCACCCAAGCGCCACGATCAAAGCCGAAACAAAAACTATTATTCCTGCAAATTTAGTCATGCGATGTAACCTGGAAAACAAAAATCATTAAAAAACAACGCGTTTTTAACATAACCTAGGGTCAAAAAATAGTCAGGTTATCCATACTTCCCAAATGGCTAATGTTTTTGCCTTAGCGTCATTGCGCATGCCGAGATTCCGAAATTTTGCTTGCTCGCTTTGCCGTTTTCATGCTCAACCTCGCAAAACATTTGTCGAGATACCTACCGTGCCCAAAGCCTATCTGATCTTGTTGCTGGCGGTCATCGCAGAGACCATCGGCACAACGTCCCTGCAAGCCAGCCAACAGTTCAGTCGTTTCTGGCCCTCCGTTCTGGTGGTTGTCAGCTATGGCATTGCTTTTTACCTGCTGGGCCTGACGCTAAGATACATGCCAGTCGGAATTGTTTATGCGATCTGGTCCGGGCTTGGCATCTTTCTGATCGCGATCATTGGCTTCATTGTTTTCGGGCAAAGGCTGGACTGGCCCGCCGTCATTGGATTGATAATGATTTTGGCCGGAATCCTGATCATTCACCTGTTTTCCAAGACGGCCGGCCACTGATCGCCGGTTAGGGCTGGTCTATTTGGTCAAACCACGCTATGCGCGCGGCAACTTCCCGTTCAAAGGCTGACCTCTCATGGACCTGCGCAATATCGCAATCATCGCTCACGTGGACCACGGCAAGACGACCCTGGTGGATGAGCTGCTCAAACAATCCGGCGCGTTCCGGGAAAACCAAGCTGTGGCCGAACGCGCCATGGACAGCAACGATCTTGAACGCGAGCGTGGCATCACCATCCTGGCCAAAGCCACCTCGGTCGAGTGGAAGGGCACGCGCATCAACATCGTCGACACCCCCGGCCACGCCGATTTTGGTGGCGAGGTTGAGCGGATTCTCAGCATGGTCGACGGCGTGGTACTGCTAGTCGATGCCGCTGAAGGCCCGATGCCACAGACCAAGTTTGTGACCTCCAAGGCGCTGGCGCTGGGACTGCGGCCGATCGTCGTTTTGAACAAGGTCGACAAGCCTGACGCCGAACCCGACCGCGCGCTGGACGAATGTTTCGACCTGTTCGCCAACCTTGGCGCTGATGATGACCAACTGGACTTCCCGGCAATGTACGCATCGGGCCGTTCGGGCTGGGCAGATATGGAACTGGACGGACCGCGCAAGGACCTGACCGCGTTGTTCGACCTGATCGTTGATCACGTCCCTGCCCCGCAACAGGCCGAACGCAAGGACGAACCGTTCCGCATGCTGGCGACCACGCTGGGCAGCGATCCGTTCATTGGCCGCATCCTGACCGGTCGTGTTGAAAGCGGTACGCTGAAGGCGGGCGACAGCCTCAAGGCACTGTCCCGCGATGGCACCTTGATCGAGAACTTCCGCGCGTCGAAAATCCTGGCGTTTCGTGGCCTCGCGCAACAACCCATCGACGTGGCCGAAGCTGGGGACATCGTTACCATCGCAGGGATGAGCAAAGCCACCGTTGCGGATTCGTTGGTATCCCCGCAGGTCGAAGAAGCCCTGCCCGCCCAGCCCATCGATCCACCGACCATCACTGTGACCTTTGGCATCAACGATTCCCCTCTGGCAGGTCGTGACGGCAAAAAGGTCCAATCCCGCGTCATTCGTGACCGACTGATGAAAGAGGCCGAATCCAACGTCGCCATCCGCATCACCGATACCCCCGGCGGCGAGGCGTTTGAGGTCGCGGGTCGTGGCGAATTGCAAATGGGCGTTCTGATCGAGAATATGCGCCGCGAAGGGTTCGAACTCAGCATTTCGCGCCCGCAGGTTCTGTTCCGTGAGGAAGAAGGCCAGCGTCTGGAACCTATCGAAGAAGTCACTATCGACGTCGATGACGAGTTTTCGGGCTCGGTGATCGAAAAGATCACCGGTGCACGCAAAGGTGAATTGGCCGAAATGCGCCCCGCCGGTGCAGGCAAAACCCGGATCATCGCACACGTCCCTTCACGCGGGTTAATCGGGTATCATGGCGAGTTCCTGACAGACACACGTGGCACCGGCGTTCTGAACCGCGTTTTCCACGGCTGGGCCGCGCACAAGGGCCCGATCCCGGGCCGTCGCGCAGGCGTTCTGATCTCGATGGAGAAGGGTCAGGCCGTGGCTTATGCCCTGTGGAACTTGGAAGAGCGTGGCCGCATGTTCGTTGCCCCACAAACTGACGTTTATCAGGGCATGGTTATCGGTGAGCATTCGCGCGACAATGATCTGGAAGTGAACCCTCTCAAGGGTAAAAAGCTGACCAACGTCCGCGCAAGCGGATCTGACGATGCCGTACGGCTTACGCCCCACGTTCAGTTCTCGCTGGAAGAGGCGATTGCTTATATCGACGATGATGAATTGGTTGAGGTCACCCCAAACGCTGTTCGTCTACGCAAACGCTTTCTGGACCCGCATGAACGCAAGCGTATGGCGAAGTCCGCCTGAGTCTCCCTTAAGTATAGTTGCCGCAATTGCAACAATGCCACACATCTGACAAATTTGTGCGCGCATGAACTGCGCAAATATACGAAAAGCCCGCCGTTTTGGCGGGCTTTCTCTTTGTTTTAAGTGTATTTTTTTCGCGTAAAATTTGTTCCTAAAATTAATTCAAATTAAACACCCCTTGTAAATGTGACCCAAAATGGGTGTAATTATGGTTGAAGTATGGCACAATTGATGTACCAAAACGTAAAGCACAAACTGTAGTGCAATAGTGTTAGTAACGAGTTCTGAAGGAGCGGCGCCATGCGCGTGAAATCCCATTTATTATCTTTTGTATTTGTCTCAGCAACATTACCGTTCATCACCGCCAGCGCGGCGCAGGCGGAAAGATGCAACATCAAAACAGCCCGACAATCGGTATCGACAGAAACGTTGTGCGGCTGCTCAGTCGTCGATACGCGCATGTTGCGCTATATCCAACGCCGAGCTGATTTCGAGGACATTCTGGCCCGTACACTTGATAGTTGTCCGGCTTTTGCGGCTGTCCTGACTGATTTGCCAACGGCGTCCACGGCTGCATCTGATCGCGATAGTGATAGCGACACCTTTGGCGATTCAGGCAACGGTGATAACGGTGGCGGCAGCAGTGACGACGGTGGCGGCAACAACGGCGGCGGCGGTGGCGGCGGCGGCGGCGGCAATAACGGTGGCGGCGGCGGCGGCGGCGGCAATAACGGTGGCGGCGGCGGCGGCGGCGGCAATAACGGTGGCGGCGGCGGCGGCGGCAATAACGGCGGCGGCGGCGGTGGCAATTCCGGCAACGGCAACGGCGGCAATAATGGCGGCGGTGGCAATTCCGGCAACGGCAACGGCGGCAACAATGGCGGCGGTGGCAATTCCGGTAACGGCAACGGCGGCAATAATGGCGGCGGTGGCAATTCCGGTAACGGCAACGGCGGCAATAACGGCGGCGGTGGTAATTCCGGTAACGGCAACGGCGGCAATAACGGCGGCGGTGGTAATTCCGGTAACGGCAACGGCGGCAATAATGGCGGCGGTGGCAATTCCGGTAACGGCAACGGCGGCAATAACGACGGTGGTGGTAACTCCGGTAACGGCAACGGCGGCAACAATGGCGGCGGTGGTAATTCAGGTAACGGCAACGGCGGCAACAATGGCGACGGTGGCAATTCCGGTAACGGCAACGGCGGCAATAACGGCGACGGTGGCAACTCCGGCAATGGCAACGGCGGCAATAATGGTGGCCCGGGCAATGGGAACGGGAACGCCGGAAACAGCGGTAATGGCGGCGGCAACAACGGTGGTTCAGGACCGGGCACCGGTAATGGCGGCAGCAATAATGGCCAAGGCGGCGGTAGTGGCAATGGCGGTGGCGGTTCCGGGAACGGCGGCAGCAATGGCGGCGGCACCGATGGCGGCAGTGGCAACGGCGGCAATAACGGTGGCCCGGGCAATGGGAACGGGAACGCCGGAAACAGCGGTAATGGCGGCGGCAACAACGGTGGTTCAGGACCGGGCACCGGCAATGGCGGCAGCAACAACGGACAAGGTGGCGGCGGCGGCGGCAACGGTAATGGCGGCAGCACAGGCGGCGCTTCTGGTGGAAACGCTGGCGGCCCCGGCAGTGGTGGAACGTTTTAACCGAACAGCTGCATCTGACTTGCGTCCTTAGATTCGGATTTGAATGGTCAGACCAAGCTAAAACCTATGGAATGCACAAAGGGCGACCTCAGGGCCGCCCTTTTTTCCCTCCAGCCTGAGGGGAAATGGAAAAAGTCTCAGCTACGACCGTAAACGCCGACCCAACCGCTGGGTTTCCTGGGGTTTTGCATGCGAAGGAACAGATATTGCGTGGCGGCCCACGGTTTGATCTGATTGGTTAGGTTATCCAAAACCAAATCCCCGGCTGCCGAGCGATAGACAAGCACGGCATGTGAATTGCGCTTTGCATCTAACACAGTCGCGATCAGCAATTTACTGGGATCAACCCCGGCTCGAATTAAATCGCGTTTCTTAAGCAGTGCAAAATCTTCGCAATCTCCACCACGAGAGGTCGGCAAGGCCCATCTTTCCGCGGTCCGATATTGCGACCGATCTGTCACCGCGCGTGTCGTAGCATTCACTTGACGATTTACGTGCTGAATAATCTGCATCTCTTTCTGGCTGGACATGGATACAGTTGCTTTGGTCGAACACGCCCATCTGTATTGACGGCACAATTGCCGAGCGCCTGACGGCGGCGGCGACACGGCTGCAATCTGGATAAAGCGTCCCTCGGTTGCTTGTGCATCGGTGCCAACACCTAAAGTTCCTAACGCCAATGCGGATACAGCAACCAGTCGACCAATTGATGAGATCAACCGTGCAGATACATCTCTGAGTTCATTGCTCAACAGCTTCATGCCTGTTCCTCGACCATTATTCATCCTCGCAATTGCGGACAAACAGGACCGTAGATCGTTTAGCTTAACTATCAGTAGACGGGGCCGTTTGCGCAATCTGAGGTGAAGTTGCAAGGAAAAAGAGGCGGAAATTCGTTCCGCATTTTGACCATTTCAGGCAAGAATTGTGAGGGCTCGGCCACAATCCAAAAGTTACGCAAGGTTAACTTAGCGCAAGTTATTGAAGACAAATAACTGTAATATATAGAAATATTGCGATGTCAAAAAAGCCAGACGACTCATCAAGTTGCCTGGCTTATCCATTGGCTAAATTCCGCTTACACAACCAGAAGTTGGCCAATCTTTGGCGGTCGAGCTTTATTCAGTGGTCTCGACAATCAACAATTCACGTTCACTAGCCCCGCGTGCATGGTCCAGCGCCTGTTGATATTCGGGTGAATTGTAGCATTCCACTGCGGCCTCGACCGAGGGGAAACGGGCAACAACATTGCGTGGGCGCTCTTTCCCTTCAAGCTGCACATACCGTCCAGCACGTGCGATGAACGAGCCCCCGTGCTTGGCAAGCGCCGGTCCTGCCAGTTCAGCATATTTGCCATAGGCCTCGTTGTCTGTCACGGTCACGTGGGCAATCCAAAGTGCCGGCATCCTATCCTCCCAAAACTTGTTCTGCGGCTTTGATTGCCGCTTCTGAATTTGACGCATCCCGGCCACCGCCCTGCGCCATGTCCGGACGTCCACCGCCACCCTTGCCGCCCAATTCAACCACTGCGGCCCGGACCAAATCAACAGCTGAAACCTTGTCGGTCAGGTCCGATGTTACACCGGCAGCCACGGCAGCCTTGCCACCGGCATCCGCAATCAACAGCACCGCGCCCGAGCCCAGACGGTTTTTGAGTTCGTCAATCAATGCAGGTAGATCCTTGCCGGAAACTCCGCTCAGCGCCTGCGCCAGGAAAGGCACACCGTTCACTTCGCGCGTCTCGGCTCCGCCGCCCTGCCCTGCACCACCGGCCATCGCCAGATCACGGCGCAACTGAGCAACCTCGTTTTGCAAGGCTTTGCGCTCATCCAGCAGAGACTTGACACGGGTGACCACATCATCTGGCTGCGCTTTCAATTCCGAAGCGATCTGACCCAGCCGCTGATCTTGCGCGGACAGATGCCGGAATGCCTCATCCCCAGTCAGCGCCTCGATCCGGCGCACACCGGCACTGCTGGCACTGTCACCCAGTACAACAAACGTGCCGATATCACCGGTCTGACGCACATGCGTGCCGCCACACAGTTCGATAGACCATGTATCACCGTCATGACCCTTGCCTGTCTGAGCTTTGCCCATCGACACAACCCGGACTTCGTCACCGTACTTCTCACCAAACAGCGCCTGCGCACCCAGTTCGCGCGCATCGTCGGGCGTCATGATTCGGGTTTCAACGGCCGAGTTCTGGCGAATGAATTCATTCACCTCACGTTCAATCTTTTGAATCTCATCAGGGCTAAGCGCCTTGGAATGGCTGAAATCGAAACGCAGCCGATCTGATGCATTCAGCGATCCGCGTTGTGCCACGTGATCACCCAGCGTTTCGCGGAGCGCCTCGTGCAGCAAGTGCGTGGCCGAATGGTTGGCCCGGATCGCTGTTCGACGGGCATGATCAACCTCAAGCTCAACAGCATCGCCCTTAGACAAAGTACCCTGACTTACCGTGACCCGATGCGCATAAACCTTACCTTCTGCAAACTTGCGCGTGTCTTCGACCTGCGCCACGTCTTGCAGGTTCTCAAGACGCCGAATTTCCCCGGTGTCCCCAACCTGACCACCAGCTTCGCCATAGAAAGGCGTCTGGTTCACGACAACCCATCCCGAGCCGCCCTTTTCAATCTTGTCGACCAAAGCGCCATCAACCACCAGAGCTGCCACCTGCCCTTCGGCTTTTTCGGTGTCGTAACCCAGAAAATCGGTGGCGCCCGCTGCATCCAGAACGTCAAACCAAACGGCCTGATCCGCTGACTCACCGGACCCGGCCCAAGCGGCGCGGGCCTTGGCTTTTTGCTCGGCCATGGCCGCATCGAACCCGTCCGTATCCACAGTCCGGCCTTTTTCACGCAATGCATCTTGCGTTAAATCCAGTGGGAAACCGTAAGTGTCATACAGCTTGAACGCCGCTTCACCAGACAATGCACTGCCTTCAGGCAGGCCAGAGACCTCATCATCCAACAGCTTAAGACCGCGATCCAGCGTCTGTTTAAAGCGGGTTTCTTCCAGCAGCAGCGTCTCTTCGATCAGAGCTTGCGCCTGACCAAGCTCGGTATATTGCGCGCCCATCAGTTGCACCAGCGCGGGCACCAACCGGTGCATGACCGGGTCTTTCGCGCCCAGCAAATGCGCGTGACGCATGGCGCGGCGCATGATCCGCCGCAGAACGTAGCCTCGTCCGTCATTCGACGGCATCACACCATCTGCGATCAGGAACGACGTCGAACGCAGGTGATCTGCAATCACCCGGTGATGCACGTTCTGATCACCATAAGGATCAACACCCGTGGCGTCCGCCGACGCCTCGATCAGGGTTTTGAACAGGTCCGTGTCATAGTTGTCATGGCTTCCTTGCAGCAGCGCCCCAATTCGCTCCAGCCCCATGCCGGTGTCGATCGACTGCATGTCGAGTTCGACCATCGAGCCGTCTTCGAACTGCTCGTTCTGCATGAAAACGATGTTCCAGATTTCAATGAACCGGTCGCCGTCTTCCTCGGCCGATCCGGGAGGGCCACCCCAGATGTGATCGCCATGATCATAGAAAATCTCGGTACACGGACCGCACGGACCGGTGGGGCCCATCTGCCAGAAGTTGTCATTGGTGGCGATACGGATGATCCGGTCTTCTGGCACACCAACCTTCTTCCAGATTTCAAACGCCTCATCATCGGTGTGATAGACAGTGGTCAGCAGGCGGTTCTTGTCGACACCGAATTCCTTAGTGATCAACTCCCAGGCAAACGGGATTGCCTCGGGTTTGAAATAATCACCGAACGAGAAATTCCCCAGCATTTCAAAGAACGTGTGGTGCCGTGCGGTATAGCCCACATTGTCCAGATCGTTGTGCTTGCCGCCCGCGCGCACACATTTCTGAGCGGTGGTCGCACGCTGGTAGTCGCGGGTTTCCACACCGGTAAACAGGTTTTTGAACTGCACCATCCCCGAGTTCACGAACATCAAGGTTGGGTCGTTGCGCGGGACCAGAGGGCTGGACGGCACCACTTCGTGCCCCTGTTTGTCAAAGTAGTTCAGAAAGGTTGATCGGATATCATTCAGCGTGGGCATAAGGCTCTCTCGGCGCGCAATCATATTGTGTCAAAACGGGTTTATCCCTGTCCCTGCGGATAGTCCACAGCGTTGGACTCGCAGAACGAAACAAGGCGACCCCGATGGACCGCCTTGTTTCGGATTTTCTAAGCACTGGCTGTGTGACGCGGAATTTTTTCCGTTCCCGTCAGCGAGCGTTTATGCCTCGAGGATATCATCATCCTCAGTCGCGCCGGGCGGCATTTCGAAATCCAGACCGTGTGCTGCGCGAATCTTGTCTTCAATCTCAAGCGCGGCGCGGCTGTTATCGCGCAGGTATTGCTTGGCATTCTCTCGCCCCTGCCCGATCCGTTCGTCGCCATAGCTGAACCACGAGCCCGATTTTTCGACCACGCCGGCCTTGACGCCCAGATCCAGCAGTTCGCCCATCTTGCTGATGCCTTCGCCATACATGATGTCGAATTCCACCTGCTTGAATGGCGGCGCCACCTTGTTCTTGACCACTTTGACGCGGGTCTGGTTGCCCACAACCTCATCGCGATCCTTGATTGCACCGATGCGGCGGATGTCCAGGCGGACCGAGCTGTAGAATTTTAGCGCGTTACCACCGGTCGTGGTTTCCGGGCTGCCGAACATCACGCCGATTTTCATCCGAATCTGGTTGATGAAGATTACCATGCAGTTCGAGCGGCTGATCGAACCGGTCAGTTTGCGCATCGCCTGGCTCATCAAACGGGCCTGAACGCCGACATTGCTGTCGCCCATGTCGCCTTCCAACTCGGATTTCGGCGTCAAAGCCGCAACAGAGTCGACGACAACCATGTTCACCGCACCCGAGCGCACCAACGTATCGGTAATCTCTAGCGCCTGTTCGCCGGTGTCGGGCTGTGAGATCAGCAACTCATCCAGGTCGACGCCCAGCTTTCGCGCATATTGTGGGTCCAGCGCATGTTCCGCGTCAACAAAGGCGCAAACACCACCACGCTTTTGCTGTTCGGCAATGCAGTGCAACGTCAGCGTCGTCTTACCAGAGCTTTCTGGCCCGTAAATTTCAACGATCCGACCCATCGGTAGGCCGCCAATCCCCAGAGCAATATCCAGACCCAGAGAGCCGGTCGAGCTGGCCTCGATGTCCTGCTTGGAATCCTCGCCCAGCTTCATGATCGAGCCCTTGCCGAACTGGCGTTCGATCTGGGCCAGCGCGCTGTCGAGCGCCTTTTGCTTGTCTGCGTTTTTCTTGTCGCTCATCGTCAGAAGATCCGCCATTGTCCTGTCGCCTTCCCTTTTGTCACACCCTTGAACGGGCGGCAATCGCTGCTTTGTTCGCCTCTTGTTCCTTATGGGACCAAAAAGAGAACATTTCAACTAAAACTTACAATACTTACTGTTGGGCAATTGTGTTAAAGAGTCGTTTACGCCAATCTGCACCCGTAACAAAGATCGGCAAAAGGCAAATAAATGCTTGTTTTCTATAAGGAACGCCTTGCGTTTCTGGCTGTTCCAAAGACCGGCAGCACGGCCTATCACTCAGCCCTGCGCGAGCGCGCCGATTTTGTCGTAACCGGTCCACCGGATCTGAAACACGCTCCTGTACGGCGCTATGACCGCTTTTTTCAGAACATTTTTCGGAAAATGTACGACACCGAAATGGAGATCATGGCCGTCGTACGCGAACCGATCGACTGGCTGGGCAGTTGGTACCGTTTCCGCAGCCGCGATGGCCGGGTCGGGCATCCACATTCAACTCGTGACATATCCTTTGACGATTTTGTGCAGGCCTATATGAAATCTCCGCGCCCCGATTTCGCGGATGTCGGCAGCCAAAGTCAGTTTTTCCGCACCCGAAGCAACGGTTTTGGTGCAAGCCATGTCTTCAAATACGAAAATCAGGATAAGATTTTAAACTTCCTTCAGGATCGTCTGAACATGCAGATTAACCTGCAGCAGGAAAATGTCTCACCCCGACGTGAGCTTGCCCTGTCACCTGAAACCGAGCGAAAATTTCGAAAACGCCACGACGCCGAGTTCATATGCCACGACGCTGCACTTTGATTTGGTCAGTTAATCTGTTGAAACACCGCTTCGGTCAGCTCATTCAATGAGAATGGTTTCGGCAAGAAGGCCGAATGCGCGATTTCCGGCCCGGAATCACCAAAGGCCCCTTCGGTATAGCCAGACATGAAGATCACCCGTACATCCGGACGCGTTTTCATCGCCTGACGCACCCAGGTTGGCCCATCCATCCCGGGCATGACCACATCGGTGACAAAAACATCGACATTCAACGCCCCGTCCTCAAGCAAGCGCAGTGCCTCTTCTGCCGACTCGGCCTCAAGAACGGTATAGCCCTTCAACCTTAATGCGCGTGTTGCAAAGGCACGCACCGGGGCCTCGTCTTCAACCAACAGCACAACACCCTCACCCTGCCGAGCGCTTTGCGTTTCGACCGCGGGCAACACCTCTTGCTGAACTTCCTGAGGCGCGGCGGACACCGGAAGGTAGACAATGAATTCAGTTCCATGTCCCGGAAGGCTGTCGACAAAAATGAACCCGCCCGTTTGCTTGACGATTCCATAGACCGTGGACAAGCCCAACCCCGTACCTTCGCCAGTGCGCTTGGTCGTATAGAACGGCTCAAATACCTTTTGCAGCTTGTCTGCCGGGATACCAGTGCCGCTGTCGATTACCTTGACGGTCACGTATTCCCCCGGCTGAACCGTGGCACGGTCGCGTGTGAAGGGTTGGCTCAGCACGACCACCTCGGTCTCAATCCGAATCTCGCCGCCATCCGGCATGGCGTCGCGCGCGTTCACAACTAGGTTCATCAGCACCTGCTCTAGCTGTCTTTTGTCCGCCCGGACGGGTTTCAGAACCGGATCATGGCTGAGTATCAGACGCACTTTTTCGCCCACCAACCGGTTCAGCAGGTGGATCAGATCCGAGATCGTATCGCGCAGGTCCAGCACCTCGGGCTGCAAGGTTTGTTTGCGCGAAAACGCCAGCAGCTGACTGACCAGAGCCGCAGCCCTGTTGGCATTCTGGTTGATCTGAACCAGATCGCCGTAGTTCGGGTCATTTTGGTCGTGCCGCAAAAGCAGCAGGTCGCAATGCCCGGAAATGGCTGTCAGCAAATTGTTGAAATCATGGGCAACGCCACCGGCCAACTGGCCCACCGCCTGCATTTTCTGACCCTGCACGAACTGTGCCTCAAGCGTTTTGAGTTCAGTAGCGTCATTCAACACCGCAATCAGGCAGACCTGCCCGTTGTTCACCACACGGTTTAAGGTGACCTGAACAAAAATCTCTTTGTCCTGGCGGGTCAGACGCAGAAACTCGGACCGCATCGTGGGTTCTTGTGCGGCGGTCCGCCCCAACCAATCCAAGATTGGATGCCCCAGCCCTTGCATAATCTGATCGACATTGGTTTCGTCGGGCTCGATATCGCCGATCAACTTTACCGCCAGCCGGTTCGCCTCGAGAATACGACCATCGGGGGCAAGGCGCATGATCGGCACTGGCAAATCGGCAAAGGATGTACCACTGCTGGCTTGCCGGTCCTGCGCCACAGGCAACACGAGCAGGTTTCGCACAGTGCCGGACCAGCCGAGTTCGCATACAATGGCTGAAACCGCACCCCTTGTTGTCTGAACCTGTACAATTTCACCCTGCGTAAGAGAATCGCTCGTGAGCACTTCGTTCAGCGCGTCCGGCCTCTGCCCCAGCATATGCGCCGCTGCGTCATTCACCCGCAGCAAAGTGCCGTTGCGCCCCTCGGTCAGGACCGGGATGTTGACCTCGTCCCACTGTCCAGGCGTATCCAGATGAAAACGCCAGCAAAACCGACCCTGACCAACGTTGAACACTGAAACCGGGATCGTTGACCCAACGGTCACAATGTCTTCGCGGGCTTTGCCATAAATTTCAGCCGATGACTGCAGTCGAAGCAAAATAGCCGGAGGGTTCGCGAACAGGGATTTCAGGCATTGCTCTAACCGACTGCCTGCAAAGGCCTGAAACTGCGCGCGTGCCTCGGGGTTGGCGGCCAGAATTTCGCCTTGGGCATTCGCAATCACGCAGGGAAACAGATCTTGCTCTGCAAAAACGGCCATGGTTTTCACCGCCTGCTGCGCCAAATAGTCCGTGATCTTCCCCCGAAGAACCACCAGAAACGAAGCGGCCAGAAGGGATACGCCCGCAACCATGAAGCCTGTATGCCAAACGTCGGGCAACAGCCCTAAAACCGGCGTCAGGCTTAGAAGCGCACCGATGACAACCAAAGAGGCAAGCCGCAGGCCGGATGGGGTTTTGTGGTCAGACGGATCGGCGAATACTTCCGTAGTGTCAGTCATAAACAACTCAAGTCGATGGGCTTTGGCGTAGTCAGCCCAAATAAGGTTAATGTCCGATTAAGCGAAACCGGATACTCTCCCTAAAGTTGCTATGACCTGACGCACTATCGCGTCAAGTGTGCAGTGAAGAAACCATCAGCTCCGTGCGAAACAAGCCACGTTTTGCGAAACGCCTCGGACCACTCTGGATTGGCGCGCAGAAAGGAGGCGACGACAGCGCCGTTTTCATCCTCCAACATAGAACACGTCGCATAGGCCAAGACACCGCCCGGCGCGACCATTGTCGATAACTTATCCAGAATGGTCGATTGAATTCCGGTAAGCTCCTGCAAGCGACTTTCGGTTAGCGCCCACTTGCCCGCAGGCGCACGTCGCCACGACCCGCTGCCCGAACATGGCGCATCCGCGAGAATGACATCAAACGGCTTTTGCTGTTCGAGTTTATCCGTGGACACGATCTGAATCCGCACCCCCGCACGTTCCGCGCGCGCAGGCAGGTCGCGCATCCGGCCTGCGTTTACATCATGGGCAAACACCTCGACCCCCTGATGCGCGGCCAGGGCCAACGACTTACCACCCCCACCTGCGCAATAGTCCAGAACCCGCATCCCCGGGCGCAGATTCAAAGCGGCCACAACGGCCTGACTGGCGGCATCCTGAAGTTCGACCAACCCCATTGCATAGGTCCGGCTTTGGGCGATCTTGCGCGCGCCTTGGGTCACTTCCAAGGCTGTTTCGCAAGTTGGATGCGGGGCGGCTGTTATGTCTTCAGCCGCTAGCGATTTGCTTGCGAAAGCTACATCCGTTTTGACCAGATTAACCCGCAGATGCACCGGCGCGCGGTGTTGCAGCGCCCGCGCGACGGCAACTGCCTGATCTCCCAGTGAGGACTGAAATCTGGGCCAGAGCCATTCGGGAATGTCCAAAGACTCGGCATCCGAATGAAAATCACGCCTGACCTCACACTCAGATAAAACCGCGGGCGCGTGACGGGCGCCTGTGAACAAATCCTCCGGCCGTTCGCCAGAGGCGCGAAGCGCACCGATCATCAAACCTCGGCCAGTGTCAGCACCACCCAGCGCCGCATAGGACCGCTGACACCGCAACGCATCAAACACATGATCACGAACCGCAGCACGATCCTTGGACCCGGCAAACCGGCTGCGTCGCGCCCAGTTGGTCAGAGACTTCTCGACGGGCATACCCGACAGAATCTGGTCAAGGATTTCAATCGATGCCTGAATACGAGCGGCCGGGGTCATAGTGTTTTCCGATGCTGTTGTCTTGGCGCGTAAAGTTGCGCTGAAAATGCAAAACGGCGCCCTGATCCGGACGCCGCATTACGCATTGGATACAATTACATCACCCGGTAGTTCGGGCTTTCACGGGTGATCTGCACGTCATGCACGTGGCTTTCTTTCAGGCCTGCACCAGTGATTTTGACGAAATTGCAGTTCTTGCGCATTTCTTCAACTGTCGCACAACCGGTATAGCCCATCGCCGCGCGCAAACCGCCAACCAATTGGTGGACCACCGCGCTGGCCGACCCTTTGTAAGGCACCTGCCCTTCGATCCCTTCGGGCACCAGTTTGTCGTTGGCCGCATCCTTCTGGAAATACCGATCTGCCGAGCCGCGCGCCATCGCGCCCAGGCTACCCATGCCGCGATAGGATTTGAATGAACGGCCCTGATACAGGATCACTTCTCCCGGGCTTTCATCGGTGCCCGCGATCATCGAGCCGACCATCGCACAGGATGCGCCCGCCGCAATCGCCTTGGCGAAATCGCCCGAGAATTTGATGCCACCATCCGCAATCACCGGAACATCTCCGGCGGCCGAAGCGCAATCCATGATCGCTGTCAGCTGAGGCACCCCGACCCCCGCAACCATCCGCGTGGTGCAGATCGACCCAGGCCCGATACCAACCTTGATCGCATCCGCGCCGGCATCGATAAGTGCCTTGGTCGCTTCACCCGTTGCCACGTTACCCGCAATGATCTGAACCTCATTTGACAGCGTCTTGACACGCTTCACCGCGTCCAGAACGCCTTGGGAATGACCATGCGCGGTATCGACCACGATGATGTCGACACCGGAATCCACCAGTTGCTCAGACCGTTCAAACCCGGCATCCCCGACCGAGGTCGCCGCAGCCACACGCAAACGGCCCAGGCGGTCCTTGCAGGCCGTTGGATTCAGCACCGCTTGTTCGGTGTCCTTCAACGTCAGCAGGCCGGTCAGCTTGCCCTCGCCATCGACCACCAGCAGCTTTTCGATCCGACGGGCTCGCATCAGGCTTTTGGCCTCTTCCAGATCGGCGGGCTCTTTCAGCATCGCCAGATTGTCCGAGGTCATCATCGCCTTGATCGGCGTATCATCCGAGGTCGCAAAACGCATGTCACGGTTTGTCACGATACCAACGACGCGACCTTGGTCATCAATCACCGGAAAGCCAGTAAAGTTGTAACGCTGCACCAGCGCCTGCGCATCTGCCAGCGTCTGATCCGCGCGCAGGGTCACCGGATTATACACAATGCCGGACTCAAACCGCTTGACCCGCCGCACTTCGCGGGCCTGTTCTTCGGTTGTCAGGTTCTTATGAATAACGCCAATGCCACCGGCCTGCGCCATGGCAATGGCCATGCGCGCCTCGGTCACCGTGTCCATGGCCGAGCTGAGCAGCGGGATGTTCATGGTAATCTCACGGGTCACGCGCGTGGTCGTGTCCGCCGTCGCAGGCAGCACCGTCGATGCCCCCGGAACCAAGAGTACGTCGTCAAAGGTAAGTGCCTCACGAATCTGCATCTACTAACCTCATGCAAAAGCCCGTTTGGCGGTGACCCTATTACATGGATTCATCCCAAGGAAAAGCCCCTGACCTAAACTAGTTTTCCCCCGCAAGCCGCTACCACAGTAAAAAACGACGTTCATTATCCAAAACGTGCCGCGGAATGCCCTTTCCCTTTGCGCACAAACCCATATCTTGCCGGCAAACGCGCGAATACAAAAAGGCAGGCCAGATATGACCACCGATCCCCTTGTTGTCTTTACCCCCTCGGGCAAACGCGGGCATTTCCCCGTCGGCACCCCGGTTCTGACCGCTGCCCGGCAGTTGGGCGTCGACCTGGATTCGGTCTGTGGCGGGCGCGGGATCTGTTCAAAATGCCAGATCACGCCCAGCTATGGAGAGTTTCCCAAGCACGGCGTGACTGTATCCGACGACGCGCTGAGCGAATGGAACGCGGTCGAACAGCGTTACGACGACAAGCGCGGGTTGAAAACCGGTCGCCGTCTGGGCTGTCAGGCGACGGTTCAGGGCGACATCGTGATCGACGTACCACCTGAAAGCCAGGTACACCGGCAGGTCGTCCGCAAGGCTGCCACCGCGCGCGCCATCACCATGGACCCGGCAACCCGGCTGTATTTTGTGGTGGTGGAAGAGCCCGATATGCACTCACCCACCGGCGATCTGGAGCGGCTGGAGCGTGCCTTGCGCGAACAGTGGCACATCGATGCCGTCACAGCCGATCTGTCGCTGATGTCCAAGCTGCAGCCGGTTCTGCGCAAAGGTAAATGGGAAGTTACCGTTGCTGTTCACAAAGGGCACAAGGATTCGGTCGCGAAGGTCGTTGAAATCTGGCCCGGCCTCCATGAAAGCGGGTTGTATGGGCTGGCTATTGACCTTGGCTCAACCACCATTGCCGCCCACCTGACCGATCTGGAAACAGGTGAGGTTAAGGCATCATCGGGCCTGATGAATCCACAGATCCGCTTTGGCGAAGATCTGATGAGCCGCGTGTCATATTCGATGATGAACCCCGGCGGCGATCAGGAAATGACAAAAGCCGTGCGCGAGGCGATCAATGACCTGTCCACCTCGATTGCGGATGAAGCTGGGATTGATGCCGACCTGATCGTCGAAACTGTATTCGTCTGCAACCCGGTCATGCACCATCTACTGCTGGGGCTGGACCCGGTTGAACTTGGTCAGGCGCCGTTTGCTCTGGCCACGTCGGAAAGCATGTCCCTGCCCGCGCGTGAGATGGACCTGACGAAAATGAACCCACGCGCGCAGGTCTATATCCTGCCCTGCATCGCAGGTCATGTCGGCGCCGACTGTGCCGCCGTTGCCCTGTCCGAGGAGCCCGGAAAATCCGAAGACCTCGTTCTGATCGTCGATGTCGGCACCAACGCCGAAATTCTGCTGGGCAACACCAGCCGCGTTCTGGCTTGTTCCTCGCCCACGGGTCCTGCATTCGAGGGCGCGCAGATCAGTTCCGGCCAAAGGGCCGCCCCCGGAGCCATTGAAAGGATCGAGATCGACCCCGTTACCAAGGAACCCCGCTTCCGCATTATTGGTTCCGAGAAATGGTCTGACGAAGATGGCTTTGATCAGGACGTTGCCACCACCGGTATCACCGGCATCTGTGGTTCGGGCATCATCGAGGCGGTCGCTGAAATGCGCATCGCCGGGTTGCTGGATGAAAGCGGTCTAATCGGGTCGGCCGAGCAAACTGGCACCACGCGCTGCGTGCCCGAAGGCCGCACCCATGCCTACCTGATCCATGACGCCAGCGCCGAGGGCGGCCCGCGCATAACCGTGACCCAAGGCGATATCCGTGCCATCCAGCTGGCCAAATCCGCGCTTTATGCCGGTGCGCGCCTTCTGATGGATGTCATGGAGGTCGATAAAGTGGATCGCGTGGTACTGGCCGGAGCTTTCGGTGCGCATATTTCGACCAAACACGCGATGGTTCTGGGCATGATCCCCGACGCGCCGCTGGACAAGGTCTCAAGCGCGGGCAATGCGGCGGGCACAGGTGCGCGGATTGCGCTGTGCAACATCACCGCCCGGTCGGAAATCGAGCGCGTCGTGCGCGAGATCACCAAGGTTGAAACAGCAATTGAACCCAAGTTCCAGGATCATTTCGTCGCCGCAAACGCTATCCCGCACAAAACCGATCCGTTCCCGGAGCTGTCGCAGGTGGTCACCCTGCCCTCACCTACCTTCAACTCGGCCGGAGGGGCCGATGAAAAGTCTGGTCGCCGACGCCGACGCCGGTCATAGTCGCGTCACCTGAGGGAGGCGATCATGCAAGCAGCGAACGAAGAACAGGCCGAATTTTGGAGCAATTCTCCCTCTGGCGCCAATTGGCTCACCTATGAAGAGCAGATGGATGAAATGTTGGCCCCGGTTCTTGATCTGGTCATAGACCGAGCCGGGCTACAACCCGGCATGCGGGTGCTGGATATCGGCTGCGGCACCGGTGCAAGCAGCGTCAGGGCGGCAGAGTCCGTAGGCGAAAGCGGTCACGTACTGGCGGCGGACTTCTCGCAGCCATTTCTGGACCGCGCGGGGCAACGGGCCATCGAAGAAGGGTTGTTAAACATCGACCTCCAACATGCCGATGCCCAGACCCACCGGTTTGTCGAGGCAGATCGCGACGCAATGATCTCGCGTTTTGGGGTGATGTTTTTTGAAGACACGGTCGCTGCCTTTGCCAACATGGCACGTGCGTTGAAGCCGGGTGGTCAGATGACCTTTGCCGCCTGGGGACCATTAGACGGAAATCCCTGGTTCAAGACACCGCATATCATCGCATGTGCCCGACTGGGCAACCCACCTGTAATGGATCGAAACGCCCCCGGCCCATTGGCCTTTCATGACCACGAACGGGTCTCTGGCCTACTGGACCAGGCTGGCCTGACCGATATTCGTGTCGAACAAGTACCTGTCTTACTGCGCATTCGCGGAACGATCGAGGATTGCGCAACCTTGTGTACACGTATCGGTCCGGCGGCCCGTCTGATCGCCTATTTTGAAGGGGATGCCGAGGACGTATTGAATATCCAGCAAGGAATTACAAAGGCATTTCAACCGTATGCGTCTGAGAAAACGGTCGAAATCCCGGCTTTGATCAACCTGTTTCAGGCGCGAAAATCTGAGTAATTGGAGCGGGTAGCGGGAATCGAACCCGCGCGTTCAGCTTGGGAAGCTGACAGGCTACCATTACATCATACCCGCCGCGTGGCGCTGAATAGCACCGGCAATTGATTAACCGCAAGCGTCTTTCCATCTCAGCTCCCATCTTACTCGGTCCGGGCACGCAGGTCGTCGATCAGGGATTGATCCACATCCAGCGCCTCGCATGCCGCATCCAGCGTGCGCTGATCCAGATGCTGCGGGTTCAGGTCGATATCTTTCGAAAACGCGTCAACAATTGCCTGCATAGCTTTGATTCTTGCATATTTCTTGTTGTTGGCAGGGATCACACACCATGGCGCGACATCGGTTGAGGTACGGGCCAACATTTCATCTACGGCAATTTCTGCTTCGGCCCATCGTTCGCGGTTGCGAAAGTCCTCATAGGTCAGTTTCCACCGCTTCATCGGGTTGCGTAGGCGTTCGGTGAACCGCTCCATCTGTTCTTGCTGAGAAATGTGAAAGAACAGCTTTACGATGCGGGTGCCGTCATCCACCAGCATGCGTTCGAAATCGTTGATCTCGCGATAGGCTCCGCGCCAGCGCTCTTCCGGGGTGAACTTCTCGATCCGCTCGACCAGCACCCGGCCATACCAACTGCGATCAAAGGCAGAGATCGCGCCTTGAGGTGGCAACCTCTCCCAAAACCGCAACAGGTAGTGACGGTTCAGGTAATAGTTCCGGGGCGCCCCAATTGGCCACACTTTGAAACTGCGTGGATCCAGAGCCTGACTGATCCGTCGGATCGTGCCGCCCTTGCCTGCCGCATCCCATCCTTCAAAGACCAGCACGCCCTTGGTTCCGTGAAACAGAAACGCCTGTTGGATCAGCGCCAACTGCGCCTGCAACTCGGCCAATTTCTTGAAATAGCTCTGCTTGCCCAATTTCAGGTTCAAGTCCGCGTCGGCGAGCTTTGGGGGGTGATGTCGGGTCATGATTGCGCTGGTCCTTCGTCATCTGTCCCAGTCAGTCTGACCCGCCACCCTCGCCTTAGCCTTGATTGGTATCAAGAACGAAAAAGGCTGGGCGCGAGGCCCAGCCTTTTCACTGTATATAGTGTCCGGTTCAGGACGCGCGGCGACGACGACCACCACCGCGACGGCCACCAGCAGCGCCTGCGGCCCCAGCTTCGTCCGGCGCTTTGTTGAACCTGATCCACTCCCCGCCATGCGGGTCGTTATTGGTCAGCAGGTTGGCGGCACGAATGGCCTCCATTTCCTTGCCAGCGCGCGGCTTGGTCGAACCCAGGCCAAACATCTGGACGAAAGCCTCGTCATCCATGCCTTCGGGCAGGATGATGCCAGCGGCTGTGACGGCCTCTTTCTTCTCGGCAATCTTTTTCTGCGTCACCGGCAAGGCGACCGGGTTCATAATCGCCGAGGTCATGCCAGCGCCCATTGCCATCGGCAGGAACGCGTTATTGATGCCGTGACGGTTCGGCAGACCGAACGAGATGTTGGACGCACCGCAAGTGGTGTTCACGCCCAGTTCCTCGCGCAGGCGACGGACCAGAGCGAACACCTGCTGGCCTGCGGTTGCCATCGCACCGATGGGCATAACCAGCGGGTCAACGACGATGTCATGGGCCGGGATGCCGAAATCAGCGGCACGCTCGACGATCTTTTTGGCAACCTCGAACCGCACATCGGGATCTTCTGAAATACCGGTGTCGTCGTTCGAGATCGCAACGACTGGAACGTTGTACTTTTTGACCAGCGGCAGAACCATTTCCAACCGCTCTTCTTCGCCGGTGACCGAGTTCAGCAGTGGACGACCTTCCGCGGCTTCCAAACCCGCTTCCAAAGCGCCGGGAACTGAGGAGTCAACGCACAGCGGCACATCGACCAGCCCCTGTACCAGCTCGACAATCTTGCGCATCAGCGGCGGCTCGGTCTCGTTCGGGTTGGGGTTCGAGTTGTAGACAACGCCTGCGTTGATATCCAACACGGTGGCCCCTGCGGCGACCTGTGCGATGGCGTCTTTCTCAACGGTTGAGAAATCGCCCGCTTCCAGCTCTGCGGCCAGCTTTTTACGACCGGTCGGGTTGATCCGCTCACCGATGACGCAAAACGGTTCGTCAAATCCCAGGACGGCTGTTTTTGTTTTTGATTCTACGACTGTACGGGTCATGTCCGTTCCTTAAGCGTTTGCAGGCTTTGCCGAAGCGCCGCCGTTATTGATCGCCCAGTTGGCGTTGGTCTTGATGCCACCAAGCGGGAAGAAATGTACGTTGGTGATGTTGAAATCCGGGTTGGCCGCTTTGTGGTTGGCCAGCTCAGTCACAACATCGGTCGGTTCATACGGCAGCAAGAGCTTCGAGACATCCATGGCGCGCTTTTGCAGAACCTTCAGCGACGGGCCAACACCGCAGGCGATAGCGAATTTGATCAAGGTCTGCAGCTTGGCCGGGCCCGCGATGCCGATATGGATCGGCAGATCGATGCCCGCTTCTTTCAGGCTGTCGGCCCATGCGATGATCGGCTTAGCATCGAAAGCAAACTGGGTTGCCAGAGCCATTTCCGCATCGGTGGTTTCCGAGAATTTCTGCTTCCAACGCAGCGCGTCGTCGACATTCTTGGTCGAGCCGTCCGGGTCGATGTCCTTGTTGCCCTCGGGGTGGCCCGCCACGTGCAGACGCTTGAAGCCTGCCTTGTCGAACAGGCCGGATTCCAGCAGTTGCATCGAGCTGTCGAAATCACCATGCGGATTGGCGACACCACCGGCCAGCAACAGCGCTTGATCAACGCCCGCTTCGCCCTGATACATCGAGATCCAGTTTTCCAACGTGGCCGCATCCTTGATGATCCGCGCCGGGAAATGGGGCATCACGGGATAACCTTCGTCGGCGATCCGCTTGGCGGTCTTGACCATATCTTCGATGGGCGTGCCCTCAATATGGGCGATGTAGACGCGGGTGCCTTCGGGCAACAGCGCGCGGAAATCTTCGACCTTTTCGGCGGTGCGCGGCATCACCTCGATCGAATAACCTTGCAAAAAGGCTTCGACGGTCGGATTCAAAGGGCCGTTTTCGACCGCATCACGTTTCTTGAAGTTCAGCAAAGCCATTGCGGCCTCCCATATAGATTTTGGGCTCATGCCCAACCGTCATTGGCGATCAGAGCCTTGATGCGGCCCTGATCGTATTCCGTTTCCAAACGCACGGCCTCGGCCTCGGCAATCTCGGACGGGTCGCCCTCGACAGCAAAGGGTTCGGCCTTGCGCCACTCGGCCAGATAGGCATCGCTGTCCTTGGCGTTCACTTTCATCGCAGCCCGGTCGATGGCTTGTTCGAACCGCTCCTCCAACTGCCGCTTTGCGCCACGACGGCCTTTGCCGACGATGACTTGGGCGGGAATATCGCGCCAGTATACGATGGTGACGTCAGGCATTGCCGTTGATTCCTCCTAACCAGATGGATCGGTTCTAGACTTCTATATGGGTCAAAGTCGGTCGATTTTCGACACAAGCAGTCTTTCAAACGACGTTTTTGTCCCCCACAGGATACGGCGCTTGTACTCAATTCTCGCGCAAATGCGCACATCAAAATACTCATCACTTTAATGAGCGTCTTGCACGAAACATTTGGCCGACCTATGGTCGGGGTAACTCGAAAATCGGAGGGCGTTTAATATGGCGCCCAAGCGTCCCAAAGGTGCGGGCGCGTTCCCCAAGGCGGTCGAAAGCCCCGCGCCGGCAAGACCCGATCCAGATGCGTTATATGCGGCGCTGGATCTGGGAACAAATAGCTGCCGCATGTTGATAGCCCAACCCAAGGGTAGCGGTTTTCATGTGGTAGACAGCTTTTCCAAATCCGTGCAACTGGGCGCGGGGCTGGAACGGACCGGACGGCTGTCTCGGTCGTCGATGGCGCGCACCATTCAAGCACTGCGCATCTGTCAGCAGAAACTGAAGCGAAACAAGGTCAAACGGATGCGCCTGGTCGCGACCGAGGCCTGTCGGCGCGCCAAGAATTCTCGCGACTTCATCCGGCAGGTAAAACGCGAGACTGGCCTGAATCTGGAAATCATCCAGCCCGAGGAAGAGGCCCGCCTGGCCGTGATCTCGTGCGCGCCGCTGGTGTCGACCAAGACCGAACAGCTATTGGTCGTAGATATCGGCGGCGGTTCGACCGAGTTGGTGTGGATCGACGTCTCTTCCGTACCGCGTCGGGACCGTCCGGCGGCGATTATGCGGCTGCACCACGGGTTTCATACAGCCGATAGCCCTTTCCCGGCAGCAAAAGTGGTGGATTGGATCAGCGTTCCGTTGGGGGTGGCCACTCTGCGTGACCAGTTCAATGATGTCGAAGACGACTCGGCTCGTTTCGCGCTGATGAGCTGGTTTTTTGAAGAAAACCTGGCCGATTTTGCCCCCTATAAGGACGAACAGGCCCGCGAAGGGTTTCAGATTGTCGGTACTAGCGGCACGGTAACGACCGTGGCCGCCTCGCATCTGGGGCTAAAGCGTTATGACCGGACCAAAGTGGACGGTTTGCGTATGACCAGCGATCAGATTGACAAAGTCATACGGGGATACTTAGAACTCGGCCCACTGGGGCGGCGGCGAGATCCGCGTATCGGCGATGACCGGCAGGCCCTGATCATGTCCGGCTCAGCCATTTTGCAGGCATTGCTTCGCTGCTGGCCCACTGACCGCCTTTCCGTGGCGGATCGTGGGCTGCGCGAAGGCCTGCTTTATGCGCAGATGAGTGCGGACGGTGTATTGGAAGACGGACCGTTCTAATGGCGAAGACACCAAGTGGCAAAAACAACTCGGGTCGCGGACAGCGCGACCTGAAGGTCAAGGTCAAGACTGCGCGCGGGCGCAAGCTCAGCTCGACCCGTTGGCTTGAGCGGCAGTTGAACGACCCGTATGTGAAGCGCGCGCAAGCGGATGGCTATCGCGGACGTGCGGCCTATAAGATTTTGGAACTGGATGACAAGTTCCGCTTTCTCGTTCCCGGTGCGCGCGTGGTCGATCTGGGTTGTGCGCCCGGTGGCTGGCTGCAGGTAGCCGTTAAACGCGTCAATGCGCTGGGCGAGCGATCTGGCAAACGGATTGGAACCGTTCTGGGCGTCGACTTACAAGAGGTTGAACCGGTCGCAGGTGCCGAGGCGCATGTGCTGGACTTCATGGAAGACGATGCCGACGAAATGGTCAAAGCCTGGCTGGGCGGCAAGGCAGATGTCGTGATGTCCGATATGGCGGCGTCGTCGTCCGGGCATAAGCAAACCGATCACCTACGGATCATGGCCCTGTGCGAAACCGCGGCCTATTTTGCCTTCGACGTGCTGGAAGAAGGCGGCACGTTTGTCGCCAAGGTTCTGGCCGGGGGGGCCGAGGGCGATCTGCAAAAGTTGTTGAAGCAAAAGTTCGAAAAGGTGGCAAACGTAAAGCCCCCTGCGTCACGGTCTGACAGTTCCGAGAAATTTGTTGTCGCCACGGGATTCCGCGGCTGACTTAATCATCAAGCCAGCTTCGATCACCGGTCAGGAATTGCTCGCGCAGCGACGCGGCAGCTGTGCTTTGCAACAGCAGGGCTTCGCCATGGTTGATATATTCTGGCTTTCTCGCCTGCAGTTCAGCGATCCTCTGGCCCAGGGACAAAGGATTTTGCAGCTGCGATGTGTGAACCGGTTTGTCAGACATGGGTCACCTTAGGGTCTGGCGGTGTTTCTAGCTTGACCCATGGTTAACCCAATAATTAGTCGGGAACGTGGCAAAATCCGGGCCACGCCATGCCGGTTTACGGGGTCAGCTGAGCCTTGAGCTGCAGCAATCCCGGATCTTTAGGCAGTATGTCTAGCCCCTCTTGCAGTACGGTGCGCGCGGCCTGTGGCCCACGATTAATCTGCGCCAACTGCACCAACATTGGCCAGGCCTCGGCGCGCTGTGGGTCAAGGGTGACAACTTCGCGAAAGGCTAGCTCAGCCGCAGGTGCGTTGCGGAACGTCAACGCCATTCCACCCAAAACAAGATGGGTTTCAGGGAAATCCAGCCGGTTCCCGATTGCACCCTGCCATTCGGCCATGCTCTGCGCCACTTGTGTTTGCTGCTCCGACGTCAGCGCCTGAGCCGGAATGTTCAGGAACTCTTTGGCTGCCGAAATACGCACGTTGCGCATCGGGTCAGAAAGCAACGGTTCCAACCGCCCTACCCGGTCCGGCAGCGCTGCCTCACGTTGCAACGCTGCTGCGTTGGCGCGCACTAAGGGGTTAGTGTCCGACAGCATTGGTGCCGTTTTTGCCGCAACCTCGGGCGACGCGAAGGGCTGCAGCAGATACGCCGCCGTGGCGCGCACGATGCCAGCCATGTTCGGGTCAGTCGCTATTTCCAGCAAAGCCTCTGGCCCGTCAGCCTGCCCGGTCAGAGCCACCTGAAACGTCGTCCCGAAATGCTCACGACGTTGGGTGGAGTCAGGAAACCACCCTTGGATTTGTCCCGCGGCCCAGGCTTGATCTTCGGATTGGTGGCAATCGGTACAGGCGTCCTGCCCCAACCCCAGATCAGGGCGCGGGATGCGAAAGCTGTGATCGCGTCGCCAATCGACACCCATATATACCCGCTCGATCATATGACAGGATACGCACTGGGCGCCTGCGCTGTCGTCCGGGTGATGATGATGCGCCGGTGTATCGTAATCTTTGGCCGTCAGGGTCGGGAAAACTGGATTTCCCGCCGGGGAATGGCACTGGGTACATACGCCATTTCCCTCGGCCTTCAGCTCAGCGCTGTGCGGGTCGTGGCAATTCATACAACCGACGCCCTGTGCATACATCTTGGACTGCAGGAATGAACCGTAGACATAGACCTCGTCCAAAATCTGGCCGTCAGGGTGATAGAGGCCTGGGCGTAGCACCGACAGGTTGTAAGCGTCATGATAGGGCGTTCCCGGCACCGGGTTTCCATCGCCGTGTGCTTCACGCCGGGAATGACAACCGGCGCATTGCTGGATTTCCGCCTCAGTCTGGCCTTTTCCCCAATCCATGGTGAACCCAAACGCGCTCAGATCAGCGCTGATGTTTTCTCCTTGCGTCCAGTCGATATGGGCCGAGGATGGGCCATGGCAGGCCTCGCACCCGACCCCAATCTCAGCCTGAACTGAGCTGTAATTGCGGGTCTGCCCATCGTAGTTCTTTTCAAACCCTGTCGCGTGGCATTCGGCGCACCGGGCATTCCAATTTTTATATGGTCCGGTCCAGTGCAACCCATCATCCGGCGGAAGGTCCTGATCGGGATAGAGGTGATACCACCGCTGTTCGCTTGTATCCCAAACCACATCGAAACTCTGCAAACGGCCGGGTTCGGATTCGAACAAGTATTGCTGCAACGGTTCAATACCGACCACCGAATGCAGATCGTAAAGGGTTGTAGTGCCATCCTTTTCGGTCACACGGGCCTGTACCATATCGCCTGTTTGGCTGAACTCGACAGACATGTCGTCATGATCAAACCGCGTTCCGTCAAAATCAGCCGCGACGTGCCCGTCTTCTACCTTGGTCCAGGCCAAAGCGTGATGGGATGCAGACCAGGCCTCGGCCTCAGCCTTGTGGCACGCGATACATTGGTCCGAGCCGACATACTCGGGCGATTGAGCAAATGCGTAAACCGGTGCCAGCACCCCGAAAAGAAAAATTGCTGTTCTCACGCCGCTTGCCCGCCCAGTTCATCCTGCATATCCATTAACGCCCCGTTGTATTCGGCGCCCAGGATCAGCATCGCGGCACACAGATACAGAAAGATCAGCGCGGCCATCGCCCCGGCCAGACCTGCGTAGGTGGCGCTGTACGAGGCGAACTGCGCGATATAGACCGAAAACCCCCAACCTCCCGCAGCCCAAAGGGCAAGCGTCAGCACAACGCCCGGCAGAATCTGGCGCAGCTTGTGCCGTCCCGTTGGCAAGACCAGATGTGCCAGCACAACAACACCTGCGGGAACGGCTACCGTGAAAGTCCAGCGCAGACGATCCACCGACAACCAATCGGACACGTTCACATCCGTCTTCTCGGACACCAACTGCGTATAGACTGGCAGAACCACTTCGACCGCCGCTATGATCATGATTGTAAGACCACCAACAATCACCAGCCCCAGACACAACAGCCGCGTTTTCCAAAACGGCCAGCTGTCGTGGTCGTGATAGGCCTGATTCATGGCCTTGCGCACGGCCAATACCCCGTTTGAGGCAAAAAACACCGCCAGCAAACCGCCCAAAGTGATTACCCCTGAACCAGATTCCGTCAGGACCGAGCGCAGTTCAGCCACAATCGGCCCGGCCACATCTTTTGGCCAGGCACCAAAAATCAGCTCGATCAATTCGTCGGTGACGTAATCCTGTGACAGTGAACCTGCCAAAGCCACGGTAAACAGGGCAAACGGAAAAAGCGCCAACATTAGAGACATGGCGACATGGCTGCTCATGACGAAGCCGTTCTTGGCGTCAAAGCGGACAATAGCCACCCAAAGTGCCCGAACCGGTCGGCTCAAATAAGGAATCACACGCGCGTTCATTCTCAAAGCCTAACCTGCCTGTGGCACCCAAAGAACCGGCAATCCCGCGAACTACCCAAATAATCTCAGACAAAGGTTTGGACGCATTGCATAATCCGGCTCTGCTGTGCAGGATCGCTATACGCGCTAAGGACAGTTCCCGAGACAGGCCAAGCTATGACACTGGACAATGACGAAACCACAACACCGACAAAGCTGAAGCTTTCCGTTGTGCGCGACGTGTCGATTGTGGCAACGCTGCTGGTGCTGGGGCTATACGCTGGTTCCGCGTTTCTGATCCCGCTGACAATGGCCTTGCTGGTCAATGTCCTGATCATCGCACTGAGCGACCGGATCATCGCACTGACCCGCATGCCGGTGTGGTTGGCCAATGTGGCCGGTGTCACCGTCGTTTTGGCCGGGTTGTTCGTGATCATGTATATTTTGGGCAGTCAGGCCACCCAATTCGCCCGCACGATCGGCACTTACGAAAACCAGTTCGACGAGACGGTCAACCGTGTCACCGGTTGGGTTGGCAATGACGTGACCACATTTATCCGCGACAACCTGATCAACATCGACATGTCTTATATCGCGCGCGTTCTGTTGGGCAGCGCTACATCCCTGCTGAACCAGTTTTTCCTGATCAGCCTTTATGTCGCCTTCCTGATGGCCGAACGATTGGCCTTTCGCAAAAAGATTCAACTGGCCGCGGGCGATCCTAAAACGGGTATCGAATTCGCTGCCATTCTGGATGCGATCTCGTTCAGCCTGCAACGCTATGTCGGTGTGAAAACACTGATCAGCCTAATCACAGCAAGCATCAGCTACTCAGTCTTCAAGATACTTGGACTGGAATTCGCCGAGACCTGGGCCGTCCTGACCTTCGCACTGAACTTCATCCCGTCCATCGGCTCGATCATCGCGGTAATCTTCCCCTCCCTGATCGCGTTGGTGCAGTTTGAAAGCATCGGACCATTCCTGATGATCATCTTGGGCTGCGGAACGCTTCAATTCCTGATCGGCAACTTTCTGGACCCCGCGCTGCTGGGACGTTCGCTGAACATGTCCACCTTTCTGGTCATTCTGGCGCTGATGTTCTGGACCACGATCTGGGGTTTGATCGGGGCGTTCCTCAGCGTGCCGCTCACCGTTTGTATCCTGATCGTCTTTAGCCATATTCCGGCCCTGCGTCCGATTGCGATCCTGATGTCTCTGGACGGAAGGCTGGGGGAAGACATCCGCCATGGTGTCGCTAGCTAGACGATGCCTGCGCCCCTGTTCATCGGATCCGAGATCTATCGCAGCTCGACCTATGGTTCAAAACACCCGCTGGCCATTCCGCGCGTGTCTACCGTCATGGATCTGTGCCGGGCGCTAGGGTGGTTGACGAGTTCGAACTATCGCGTCAGCCCGTGCGCAAAACCTGCTGCACTTCACGCATTTCATACACCCGATTATATCGAAGCGTTGCAACAGGCTGAGCGGGATCAGGCCGTATCGGATGAAACGCGGGCGAAATACGCGCTGGGCACATTGTCGAACCCAGTATTCACCGAGATGTACAGACGTCCCGCCACCGCCGCTGGTGGATCAATGTTGGGTGCAGAGCTGGTCCGTGATGGAGGCATCGTCTACAGCCCGGCCGGCGGCACGCATCACGGCCTGCCGAACCGCGCCAACGGGTTTTGTTATCTGAACGACCCGGTTTTGGCGATCCTGACCTTGCTGAAGAACGGCCTCGACCGGATCGTCTATGTTGATATCGATGCGCATCATTGCGACGGGGTCGAGGCCGCCTTTCACGGTTCAACTAAGGTTCGCATGATCTCGGTTCACGAAGCGCGGCGTTGGCCGTTCAGCGGAACTTTGACCGACGATGCAGGTGGGGCCGCGTTCAATCTTCCAGTTGGGCGAAACCTCAATGATGACGAATTCGATGCCATTCTTGATCAACTTATCCTACCCGCGACCGCATCATTTCGACCACAGGCCATCGTAATGCAATGCGGCGCGGATGCCGTGGCCGAGGACCCGCTGTCGCGTCTGACTTTAACGAACAACGCCCACTGGCGGGCTGTTGCCAACCTGCGCGATATGGCGCCCCGATTGTTGGTCCTGGGCGGTGGCGGATATAACCCCTGGTCCGTCGCACGGCTGTGGAGCGGCGTTTGGGCGACCCTGAACAAGATCGACATACCCGAGACACTGAATGCCACAGCGCGATCGGTGCTGGGTGACCTGGCCTGGAGCCGCGCGGCTGGAAAACGCCCTCCGCGACACTGGTTCGAAACCTTGTGCGACACGCCGAACCACGGCGATATTCGCCCCGAATTGCAGAACGACCTGCAACAATTAGCGGCCCGGATTTCATAGTGGATTGGTGGCGATAACGCTGCTAACTTTCGATCATTATTAAATATTCCTGACCATTCCGCTTCGGCGCAGCCCTGATATGTCTTTTTCTGACATCTGGCCACGATTGGACCAAATAAATGAATGCACTTAATCAGATAAATGATCTCAAAGCTCGCATGGGCAAGTCAATTATCGGGCAGGTCGAGGTAATTGACCGGCTGCTAATTGGATTGCTGGCGAACGGAAACCTATTGATCGAAGGTCTGCCGGGTCTGGCAAAAACTCGTGCGGTCAAAGCCATGGCGCGCAATCTTGATGCAGATTTCAGCCGGATACAATTCACACCAGATCTGCTGCCATCCGACGTAACCGGCACCGAAGTATTCCAACAAACCAGTGACGGCGGCACGTTCCGGTTCGATCCTGGCCCGATCTTTGCCAACATCGTGCTGGCCGATGAAATCAACCGTGCGCCTGCCAAAGTCCAAGCCGCGCTGTTGGAGGCGATGGAGGAACGGCAAGTCACCGTTTCAGGCACCACACACAAAATGGAGCCTTTGTTCATCGTGATGGCTACGCAAAACCCGATTGAGCAAGAGGGCACTTATCCCCTGCCCGAAGCGCAGATGGATCGGTTCCTTATTCACGTTCAGATCACCTACCCCCCGGTCGAAGACGAGGTAGAGGTTATACGGCTGGTGCGCGGTGAAGAAGTCGCCGCCGGGACCGGCGTATTCAGAAAGACCCGAACCCCGATCCCGCAAGACGCCGTTTTTCAGGCACGGCTCGAGATAGGGCAAATTCATGTGTCCGACGCAATGGATCGATACATGGCTGATTTGGTGCAGGCGACCCGCACACCCGAGAAGTTCAGCGATGAGTTGGCCAGTTGGATTGAAATTGGTGCCAGCCCACGTGCCTCGCTTGCGCTGGACAAGTGCGGACGCGCGCATGCCTGGATGAATGAACGCGATTATGTGGACCCCGCGGATATTCGCGCCGTTGCCCACGACGTGTTCCGCCACCGCATCACGCTTAGCTTTGAGGCGCAAGGAAGCGCCAAAACACCGGATGACGTGATAACGGAAATCCTGCGCCTAGTGGCGCTGCCCTGATTGATCGGAGAGAAGTTCGTGGCCCAGACCGCCACATATCCTAATGACCCACGCATTCATGTGGATGCCCAACACCTGTTGCGGCTTGGCGCAAAGTCGCGCGCGCTCAGCCTTTTGCCGAGACAACCTGCGCGTTCAATCCTGAATGGCCGCCATGCGTCGCGGCTGCGAGGGCGCGGTCTGAATTTCGAAGAACTGCGCGGCTATCTCCCTGGCGATGACATACGGACTATCGACTGGAAAGTGACGGCGCGCACCGGAAAACCTCATGTTAGGGTCTATACCGAAGAACGGGATCGCCCTGCCCTGCTGCTTGTCGATCAACGCGTTTCGATGTTTTTCGGTACCGAAGTGTATATGAAATCAGTCATCGCCGCCGAGGCCGCCGCGATTGCGGCCCATCGCGTCCTGTCGCAAGGTGACCGTGTCGGCGGCATCGTCTTTGGCGACACTGATCTGGCCGAACACCGCCCGCAACGCCGCGCCGCTGCCTTAACGCGGTTCTTATCCTCGGTCGCGGCGTTGAATGGCGATTTGAACGCGTCCTTGCGTCCCAAACCGACCATCGCGCTGAATGACGTGCTGAGACAGGCGGTCGGTATTGCACATACCAACGCGTTGATCTGTGTGTTTTCGGATTTCGATGGTCTGGACAGGGCATCAGAACGCCTGCTGAGCCGCTTAGCGCAATCCAACGACCTTATTCTGTTCAATATTTCCGACCCTAGTGCGCATCAACTGACCGCAGGCTTGAAGATGACGGTTTCGGATGGGACGAAACAAATCGAGCTCGACAGTTCCGACCCGGACCTGTCCAGCCGTATCAAGGCTGCAATGGATAATAGGTTGGCGCAATTGCAACTCTGGTCACGGCGCTATGGCTTCCCGATTGTCCCGCTGACAACGTCCGAGCCGGCCCTTGATCAATTGCTGAAATTGTTCGGCCATCCCGGAGGACGGACATGAGCGTCGATGTGGACGGCAAATCCCTCGTCGAGCTGCTCGACATGCTGGTGCCCGCGCCCGTGCCCGAACCAATTCCAATGACACCACAGACCTGGGGTTGGCTGGCTCTTGCAGTCGTTGTATTGGCAGTCATTGTTGTGGGATTTCATTTGTTTCGCGGACATCAGCGATCCAACGCATACCGACGCGCCGCACTTGCCGATCTACAAGCCGCGAACGATGACCCCGCAAAAGTCGCAGAGATTTTACGCCGTACGGCACTTGCTGCATATCCACGCGCGAAGGTTGCCAGTTTGCATGGGCAAGAGTGGCTAAACTTTCTACAGCAAACTGCTGAAAAAATGCCGGTTTCCTCTCCGGCATCTCGCCTACTACTCGAAGGGCCCTACAGATTAAGCCCATCGAGCCCTGAACTGTCACATATGGCACGGGTCTGGATACAAAGCCACAAACCTGAAGGAGGGCGCAGATGATTTCATTCGCCGCGCCCTGGGTTTTTCTGATGTTGCCCTTCCCGCTGTTGGTCTATTGGTTTGTTCCACCGCATCGCGAACAGACCAGCGCAATTCGCATCCCGTTTTTCCGCCATGTCGCCAAGGCTGCAGGGGCTGATCCGCAATCGGGGTCTATGATCTCAAAGCGGTCAATGCTGCAAGCATTCGTAGCAACCTTGATCTGGCTGCTGCTTGTTACAGCCCTTGCTCGTCCTGAAAAACTGGCTGATCCTATTGTCGTCGAAAAATCTGCGCGGGACGTTGTGTTGGCTCTCGACATCTCAGGGTCGATGGATCAGCGCGATTTCCAATCCACAGATGGGGCGCCCAAGCAGCGCCTTGCTGCTGTCAAAGACGTGTTGCGCGCATTTATTGCCGAGCGTCAGGGAGACCGGATGGCGCTTATTATCTTTGGTACCCGCGCCTTCGTACAGGCACCATTTACCGAAGACCTCAATAGTTTGAATGGGTTCCTGGATCAAACTCAAGTCGGCATGGCGGGTCCGAATACGGCTTTGGGTGATGCGATCGGGCTTGGAATACGTATCTTTGACTCAAGCGAGGTAGATCAGCGTTTGATGATTGTACTCAGCGACGGCGCGGATACGTCCAGCCGCATGACGCCCGCCAACGCTGCAGCCATCGCTGCGGATAATGGTGTGATCATTTATACCATCGGCGTTGGTGATCCTGACGCCACTGGCGAAGACCGTGTGGATCTGGACGCGCTGCAAGCCATCGCGGATCGTACTGGTGGCCAGTATTTCTTTGCCAACGATCAGGCCGCGCTGAGCGACACATACCAGCGAATTGATGAACAAAACCCCAGAATTGTCGAAACCCAAAGCTACCGCCCACGCGAAAGCCTGACGCATTACCCGTTGCTGATGGCGTTGATCGTTTTTCTTTGCAGTTCGACCGGCTTTCATTTCGCACAACGTCACAGGAGAGCGACATGATCGGCGTTGTGACTGAATTTCATTTTATCAGAGTAATTTACCTTCTATTCCTAATCCCAATCGCGGTGCTGTGGTGGGCGATCCGCCCGAAACACAAGGGGCTATCTGACCTGCCTGCTGGTATAGCTCCACATTTGGCTAAAGCACTTTTGTTAGGTGCCGAAGCAAACCGCCGGATCTATCCGATCGACGTTGCCATGACCGTCGCCGTTCTACTCACGCTGGCCGCTGCTGGTCCGACCTGGACGCGGGCGCCCAACCCTCTGATCGCGGATACGGCCCCCCTGGTGATCGCCTTGAAAGTTACCGACAGCATGGAAGAGACCGATCTGACCCCGTCGCGGCTGCAACGGGCGAAATTCAAGATCACCGATATCATCAACGCACGGGCTGGCGCACAGACCGCTTTGATTGCCTATGCAGGCTCATCGCACCGGGTTGCACCCCTGACCGAGGATGCGAACATCTTGCGTCCATTGTTGGAGGGTCTGACCCCTGCCGTGATGCCAAAGTCCGGAGATGCCGCAGGAGACGCTTTAGTACTGGCGCAAAGCATCTTGGATGAAAGTCAGACACCAGGCGCAGTGCTGTTTGTTCTGGATGATCTAGACCCCTCGCAGATTCCAGAGTTCGAAACCGCGTCATCGCAGATTTTTTTTCTGACAATGCTGCCTGACAGACAGGAAATCGTTCAGCTCAACACCCTGAAAAACGCCGAAGTGGTCCCGTTTTCAACTGATGACCGGGATGTCACGCGACTGCTGAGGCAAATACAGACAGCTTATGTCGATGCTCTGGATGACGAGGACCGGCTTGATTGGCAAGACCGAGGGTGGATTCTGGCCTGGCCAGCTGCGCTGTTGTCCCTTCTTTGGTTCAGGCGGGGTTGGGTTATCCGGTGGGCCATGCTGGGGCTATTCCTTGTTCAACCGTCTGGCCCGGCCAATGCCGACGGATGGCGCGATTGGTTCCTGACGCCCGACCAACAAGGCCAGATCGCCATGAACCAAAAGCGCTTTGCTGATGCGGCAGAGTTGTTCGAAGACCCATATCACGAAGGTTACGCTCGTCTAAAAACAGGCCAATACCCCGAGGCCGCGGCGATCTTTGCGGAACTTAAAACGCCTGAAGCAGCCTTCGCCGAGGGAATGGCACGCATCCGAAACCGGGAATACAGACCAGCTATTTCGGCCTTTGAAACTGCGTTAGAGCGTCGCCCTAACTGGCCGGATGCGCAACATAATCTTGAAGTTGCCACGGCCATTTTGGACTATGTTGAAACCACTCGCGAACAATCTGATACCGGTGAAGAGGCAGGTATCGGCGCGGATGACACCGTATTCGACAACGACGCAGGTCGGGGCGAAAACACAACCATTCAAGCCCAAACCGACGGCAGCCAGCCCCTTTCCGCGGATCAATGGATCAGCGCCATCGACACAGACATGCAGGACTTTCTGCGCAATCGGTTCTTGTTGGAAAATCAGGAGCGAACGCAATGAAGCGCCTTCTCCTCCTGCTGCTTTTGTTACCCAGCGCAGTGCTTTCGCAAGGAACAACTGCAATCCAACCTCAAGTGACGGTGGAGACGCCGACCGAAAACGTGATCGTGGGGCAACCGGGGATCGTGCGCATCAAGGTACTGGTTCCTACGTTCATGCCGTCTCCTCCCGTCTTCCCGTCATTGGAACAGGAAAACCTGTTGGTCCGGCTTCCTGAACGCGCATCAGGTCCCGTCAGTGAGCCCGTGAACGGTGAAACATGGTCCGGGGTTCAGCGCAGCTATCGCATTTACCCTCTGCTTGCCGGGCAAATCAGCCTTGGCGTCACCGACATGAAGGTGACGTTTGCCGACCCTGAAACGAATGCTCCAATACAAGTCTCGGTCCCGCTTTCACCGATCGCAATCAATGCTGTTGTCCCAGACGGTGCAGCCAATCTGAACCCTCTGATCATCGCGACGGGTTTTGAATTGGAGCAAGAAGTTGAGGGCGTGACTGAGATGCAGGCCGGAGATGCGATTACACGGCGGTTAACGGCGCGTATAACCGGCACCAGCCCGATCCTTATTCCGAAACTTATTCCTAAATATCAAGAACCTCTGCTGCGCCCTTACCCCAAGGAACCACGCTTAACTGAAACCGAGGATCGAGGTATTCTGTCCGGCCAACGGGTCGACGAGGTAGTGTACCTTGCCCAAGATGGCGGCCAAGCGCAGCTGCCGCCCGTGTCCATCCAGTGGTTCAATCTGTCAACTGACGCGGTCGAGACAGTTGAAGTACCGGGTGTGGATCTGACGCTCACCGCGCCCAGGTCGAACCCTCTGTCGACGGACAGGATGGTTGAATATGCGCTTTGGTTGGGATTGGCGGCAATTGTTTTTTGGGCGTCTTTGCGTTGGGGCACACCGCGCTTTCGCACTTGGAAAGACGCGCGGCACCAAGCATATCGCGCATCGCCTGCATTTGCTCTGGCGGAATTGCAACGCGCGCTAAAGGCCCATGATATTTCCGCAGCTTATTCAGCGCTGGAAACCTGGAAAACCCGCAGCAGTGATCCACAAGGGTATCGGGAACTTGAGGCACAGTTGGCAAGGATTGGCTGTGCACGGTATGCATCTGATACCAATCAGAAAACACCGGATTGGTCCGCTGCAATTTCGGCCATGAAGGAACTTGCAGAAACACCACAATCGCAGGCTCAACCGCTTCCACCGCTGAACCCTTAACGCTTAGGTCTGGCAGTTCGCGATCAGCGCCTGTCTGTTCTTCAACCGCACCCGTCCATAGCCGAGTTCAATCATGTCCAAATCAGCAAGGCGGTGTAGGCTGCGATGCAAAGTAGGTTGTGACACAGCGATCATCTCGGCCAATTCTTCCTGTGACACGACGATCCATCCATCACATTTCGAGGTGCCTTCATCCAGATGCAGCAGCCTGAGAACTAACCTCTTTTCGCTGCCCGTGACCGCCAGGTTTGCCATGATCCGAAGGGCGGTCTGCATATTCTCGTGGGTCAGCGCGTAAAAGTCCCGAACGTAATCAGGCTTGGACTGAACCAACTTGGTCACGCGGCCGTTTGGGAAGTACAACGCGTGCGTCTCTTGCGTCGTTACGACACTAACCAGACGCGGTTCATCCGCAAACAACGCCAGATCCCCGACCCAAAACCCCGCGCCTTCGCGATGCAGAACGAATTCCTGCCCGTCATCCGCCGGAGCGGTGATCTGCACCCCACCGCTGAGGACAGCAAAGACCCCGTTGGACGGATCGCCATGGTGATACAGCGTTTCCCAGGCTTCATAGGTTTTCGGGACCCCGCACTCCAACAAATCACGCTGAAATGCGGCGGAACGTTTGCTGAACCAGCCTCCGCCCTGCAAGAGTTTCATATTATTCGCTTTGTCAAACATTAGAATTTTTCAATATCATCATATGATGAGTTTTCAATCTCATTGATCGCCTAACCTGAGCACGCTCGATTCCCCTACGGGTGATGTAACGCCGTTCAGAAATCGACCATTTCTTGGCAGCTTATTGGCTGAAACAGCCAGCCTCCAACTAATTTTCACCTCCGGGTTTTTTCGACCCTTTCAAATCAGGAGTACATCATGTCACCACCACGTTCGATTGCATACAGTTGGCGCAGAGGCTTGCGCCGGGTTGCTGTGGCTACATTCGCCGTTGCGTTGGCAATTCCCGCCTGGGCGCAGGAACAGAAACCCAACATCCTGGTCATCTGGGGGGACGATATTGGACAGTCCAATATTTCGGCCTATACGATGGGTTTAATGGGGTATCAGACGCCCAATATCGATCGCGTCGCCAAGGAAGGGATGATCTTCACCGACTATTATGGCGAGCAATCCTGCACCGCGGGCCGGTCATCCTATATCATGGGGCAATCAGTATTCCGGACCGGGTTGTCCAAGGTTGGATTGCCGGGTGCCGATCTGGGTATGCAGGTCGAAGATCCAACCATCGCGGGCTTGTTGAAGGACCACGGCTATGCCACTGGTCAATTTGGTAAAAACCACCTGGGCGACAAGGATGAGCATCTTCCGACAAATCACGGATTTGATGAATTTTTCGGAAACCTGTATCACCTGAATGCCGAGGAAGAACCGGAAAATGAAGACTATCCCGGCGACGCGGTTCTGGCCGATGGGCGCACCTTCCGCGAAGCGTATGGCCCGCGCGGTGTAATCAAATCCAAGGCGGACGGCACCATAGAAGACACCGGCCCCCTGACCCGCAAGCGCATGGAGACGGTAGACGAAGAGACCGTTGCCGCTGCAATTGACTTCATCAAGCGAGCCCATGAGCAAGGCCAGCCCTTCTATGTCTGGTGGAACGGCACTCGGATGCATTTCCGCACCCACGTCAAGGATGAGATGCGCGCGCAAGCGAACGATATCATTGGTGGCGTTGCAGACGAATACACTGCGGGCATGATTGAACATGACATGCATGTAGGGCAGTTGCTGGACCTGCTGGATGAGCTTGGAATCGCAGACAACACGATCGTTCACTATTCCACCGACAACGGACCGCACATGAACACATGGCCGGATGCTGCCATGACACCGTTCTGGGGCGAAAAGAACACCAATTGGGAAGGCGGATGGCGCGTTCCATCGATGGTGCGCTGGCCCGGTCAGATCGAGGCTGGATCGGTCACCAATGAGATCGTGCATCACATGGACTGGCTGCCGACCTATCTGGCCGTCGCTGGTGATCCAGAGATCAAGGAAAAGCTGAAGGCTGGCTATAGCTCCTCCGGCATGGGCCGAGATTACAAGGTGCATCTGGACGGCTACAACATTCTGCCTTTGCTGACTGGTGAGGCCACGGAAAGCCCCCGACGTGAAATTTTCTATTTCTCGGATGACGGTGACCTGACCGCGCTGCGTTTTGACGATTGGAAGCTGATCTTCCTAGAGCAGAAGGCATGGGCCACCCTGCGCGCCTGGATCGAGCCCTGGACCGAACTGCGTATTCCTCTGATCGTGAACCTGCGTCGTGATCCGTATGAGCGCGCGTATCGGACCTCCAACACCTACTATGACTGGCTGTTGGACCGGGCTTATTTCCTGGTGCCAGCACAGCAATATGTCGGGTCTTTCTTGGAAACCTTCCAAGAGTTCCCGCCACGCCAGAAAGCGGCAAGCTTTAATCTGGATCAGGTGATGGAGAAACTGGTCACGCCGACCAACAACTAAGCCCCTCGCAAGCTTAGGGTCGCCGGTTCAACGGCGGCCCTTTTCACGTTGAAGAAAAAGGAATTTCTCATGAAGACCGCCCTTCGCGCTGCTGCCGTTTTCATGGCCCCGTCGATTGCCCTGGCCGACCCGCTGCCCAGTTGGGGAACCTCTGCGTCGAAGGATCAGATTGTTGCTTTTGTTGACGCCGTCACCGATCCGGACAATCCCGATTACGTGACACCAGCAGACCGGATCGCCGTGTTCGATAATGACGGGACGCTTTGGGCGGAACAGCCGGTGTATTTCCAACTGACCTTCGCCATGGACCGCCTTGCCGAAATGGCCGCGGTTGATCCTTCGATCCTGACCAGCCCAACGCTGGAAGCTGCGGCCAAGGGGGATATGGAGGCCATCGCGGAAGGCGGCCATGAGGCCTTGATCGAAGTCCTGAATGCCTCGCATTCCGGGGTCAGTGTCGAAGAGTTTCAAGCCTCGGTCACCAAATGGCTGGACACCGCGCGTCACCCCGATACCGGGCTGCCCTATGACCAGATGACTTATCAGCCAATGGTGGAACTGCTACGCTATCTCAGGGATGAAGGGTTCCGCACTTACATTGTTTCGGGCGGCGGGCTGCATTTCATGCGCGTGTTTGCCGAGGACGCCTATGGCGTGCCGCCAGAGCAGGTACTGGGCACCTATACTGCCACCACCTATGAAACGGCTGAAGGCAAACCCACGATCATCAAGGCACCCGGCATTGCTTTTATAGACGACAAGGAAGGCAAGCCGATCAATATCGAACGCACCCTTGGCAGGCGCCCCATTCTGGCCGGTGGAAATTCGGACGGGGACTTTGCCATGCTCGAGTGGACAACCGCCGGGCACGGACCGCGTTTGGGCGTCCTGATCCATCACACCGACGCTGAAAGAGAATGGGCCTATGACCGTGAAAGCCCGATCGGAAAACTGGTCGACGGGTTGGACAAAGGCCCCGATATGGGCTGGGTCATCGTGGATATGGCGCAAGACTGGAATCGCATCTACACTGGGTCGGAATAAGGCACTCAGAGAACGATAACCTCATGTGGACATTACTTGTTTCCGCTGCTGTCCTCGTCCTGTACGTGACGGCTGTGGTCTTTGCGATAAGGGCTGCGCAGACCGCCCGAACACCGCAGGGCGCGGTTGGCTGGGTGGTGTTTCTGATCTCAGCCCCGATGCTCAGCGTACCCATGTATTTGTTTTTGGGCCACCACCGATTTCGCGGATATCGCATTGCGCGAAAACACAGCGAACGTGTCGTTGAAGGCATCAAAAGCTTTGCAGATTTTTCAATGCCCGAGCCCGGCTCGATGCCGTTCAACGCACGGCCATTCGAGGTTCTGGCGCATCTGCCAGTATCGCGTGGAAACGGTGCCAATTTGCTGATCGACGGCAAGGCCACGTTCGATGCCATTTTCGAGGCAATCGACGCCGCGCAAAGTTATATCCTGATCCAGTTCTACATTGTCCGCGATGACGACCTGGGCAAACAGTTGCAGTCCAAACTGATTGCCGCAGCCGAGCGTGGTGTCTCGGTCCGCTTTATGACCGATTCCGTGGGCAGTTATGGTCTGCCGACCGCCTACCTTGACACCTTGCGCGCCGCTGGGATCGAGATTGCCAACCCGCGCGACCGGCGCGGACCGCAATATCGCTTTCAGCTGAACTATCGAAACCACCGCAAGACCGTAATCATTGATGGTGAAACGGGCTTTATTGGCGGTCACAATGTAGGGGTCGAGTATCTGGGCCAGAGCAAACATTTCGGCCATTGGCGCGACACACATCTGAAAATGACCGGCCATATCGTCCGTCAATTACAGTTGATCTTTGTCGAGGATTGGCACTGGGCCCACGAAGAAGATCTGATTGATCAACTCAACTGGGCCGGATCAGAATCCGAACAGGACATGAATGCCCTGCTTGTCGCCACCGGTCCGGGGGACGACACGGAAACTGGTGCGATGATGTTTTTCTCGGCCATCACTGCAGCCAAGGAAAGGATATGGATCGCCTCACCCTATTTTGTGCCTGATATCGACGTCATGACGGCCCTGCAGCACGCTGCTCTTCGGGGTGTCGATGTGCGCATCCTTGTGCCAGAAGTGATTGACCACCGCCTGCCCTGGCTGGCTGCCTTCGCTTATTTCGACGAAATCCGAGACTGCGGTGCGCGGGTGTTTCGGTATACTGAAGGGTTCATGCATCAAAAGGCATTCGTGGTCGATGACACTCTGGCTGCTGTGGGAACGACCAATCTGGACAACCGATCATTCCGGCTGAATTTCGAAGCCATGGCACTGTTTTTCGACCAACGCGCGGCTGAGGCGGTGGACAAAATGCTGCGCGACGATTTTGAAAACAGTTATGAATTGACCCGCAAACTGCCCGAACAACCCGGCTATATCCGGTTCGGCTCACCACTTGCGCGGTTGTTCGCGCCCATCCTCTAGGACATCAGCTCTTCTTTAAAAACCTGGGTCATCAGGGCAACCATAAAGGCCGTCGACAGGCCAAACGCCAGCAAACCTGTGACCGAAGCAAACGCGCCGAATATGCGCAGTGGCTCACCCAACACAATGTCGCCGTACCCCAGGGTAGTGAAAGTCACCAACGAGAAATACAAGGCCGAATTCCAGTCAGGCAGAACATCCCCCAACACCCAAACGATCGCCCACAACCAGACTTGAAACGTGTGAATTGCAACGATGAATGCTAGCGCGATACAGATGGGACCGGCGATGGCAAGAAACCGTTTCGTGTTCTCAAGCCGGGGTACCGCGTGCCGGATGACCTGCGTACACCACGTCAAAAGGATGATTTCGATTAGGAAGCAAATCCCCAGATAGATACTGCCCCAAACAATCTGCTGCGCTAGTGTCATAAACTCGTATCCCGGCCCGGAGAAGTTCTGACACAATGGCGACTTAACCAAAAAAGAACAAGGCTGTGACAATCGCAAAAGATTGCGCCCGGACGCTGGACTCTGTGGGGTGGCGTTGCACATTGTGACAGGCACTGTCCAAGGGGTTTGCATGCTGCTGAATATCGACAAGGTCCAGAAATCCTATCCCGGCGGGCGGCCGGTGTTGCGCGATGTGTCACTGACGCTGGATCAAGGACAGACGCTGGCTCTGACCGGTGAAAGCGGCAGCGGCAAAAGCACGCTTTTGAACCTTGCTGCCGCTTTGGACAGCTTTGACGGCGGTGAGATTACGCTGGACGGCACCGCCCTTTCTTCGCTGGATGACCGTGGTCGGGCAGCATTGCGCCGTGAGAGCGTGTCGTTGGTGTTTCAGCAATTCAATCTGATTCCATCGCTGACGGTCGCTCAGAACCTCTCATTTCACGCCCGATTGGCGGACCGTGAAGACACCGACTGGACCGCGCAACTGGCTGAACGGCTTGGTTTGTCCGACTTGCTGACGCGCTATCCTGAAAACCTGTCAGGCGGTCAACAACAGCGCGTAGCCATCGGCCGCGCCATGGCCCCCCGGCCAAAGCTGTTGCTGGCGGATGAACCAACCGGCAATCTGGACGAAACCGCCAGCGCGACCGTGCTGGATCTGATGCTCTCGCTAGTTGCCGAGACAGGCGCCGCCTTACTGTTAGTTACGCACTCGCCAGACATCGCGGCGCGTCTGGATCGGCGGGCGCATCTGACCGGTGGCCATATCGCATGACTGGGGCAATCATACAGGCCTTGCTGTCGCATTGGCGACGTCACTGGCTGCAACTGGCAACGCTGTTGATTGGCATCGCGTTGGCGACCGGGCTGTGGTCGGCGGTGCAGGCCATCAATGCCGAGGCGCGCGCCAGCTATCAACAGGCCAATGATCAGCTTGCGCTGGGTCTGTTTGATGAGCTGCGCGACCCGTCCGGCCCGATCCCGGTTGAGCGTTATGTCGCGCTGCGCCGTGCAGGTTGGCAAGTGGCAGCTGTTTTGGAAGGCCCCCTGCGGATTTCGGGACGCACGGTACAGGTGATGGGCGTTGACATGGTCGCCTACCCGGCCCTGCCCGCCGTGACCCAGATTGAGCAAAGCGAAACGCCCCCCGACCCGGCCGACATGCTGACCGCACCGGGCCGCTTGCTGGCTGCGCCTGATCTTGCACAGGTGCTGCGCGGGCAAAGCGGTCTGCCGCCGATTCTAACCTCTGACACGGTTCCGCCTGATCTGATCCTGACCGATATCGGCGCTGCCGAGACACTTCTGGACAAATCCGGGCAGATCTCGCGCCTGATAGTGCTGCCCGATCAGCCGCTTGGCGTGCCTCCGCTATCCGAGATCGCGCCTGAACTTGAACGGAGCGCAGCTTCGGCGCAGTTGGATGCAGCCAGTCTGACAGATAGTTTTCACCTGAACCTGACCGCATTTGGACTGCTGTCCTTTGCCGTCGGTCTTTTTATTGTTCATGGCACCGTCGGGCTGGCCTTTGCGCAACGGAGGGCGATGATCCGCACCCTACGGGCTCTGGGTGTCTCAATGCGGCGTTTGATCTGGGTGATCATGGCTGAATTGACCGCGTTGGCCCTGATCGGCGGCACCTTGGGCCTGATCCTTGGGTTCTTTCTCGCCGGAGCGCTGCTGCCCGACGTCGCGGCCACTTTGCGCGGGCTATACGGCGCACCTGTCGACGGGCAAATGTCCTTGCAACCGCAATGGGCGCTGGCGGGGCTGGCGATGGCATTAGCGGGCACAATGTTTGCCAGTGGCCACGCCTTGTATCGATTGGCGCGTATGCCCTTGCTGACTGGTTCCGGAGTTCAAGCTTGGCGTGGTTCAGCCTTGGGACAACGCAGCGCGGGCCTGATCGGTCTGGCCCTGATCGGGGGTGGCTTTGGCATAGGGTTTGCCTTTAACGGGTTGGTTGCCGGGTTTGTGATGGTCGGCGGCATTCTCACCGGAGCGGCACTGACTCTGCCCTATCTTCTGTCCCTCGCCCTGTCGGGTTTTCATCGGCGCGCCCGAGGGCCGATCGCACAATGGGTCTGGGCCGATATGCAGGCGCAATTACCGGGTCTGTCTTTGGCTTTGATGGCACTGCTGCTGGCTTTGGCCGCGAATATTGGTGTCGGAACCATGGTTTCCAGCTTTCGCCTCACCTTTGTTGGCTGGTTGGATCAACGCCTGACGTCCGAGATTTACGTGACCGCCACTGACAACCAACAAGGTCAACAGATTGCCCAATGGCTAGGCCCGCAGGTGGACGCCGTGTTGCCAATCCGCAGCGTTGAACTGACCCACGAGACCGGGCCGTTGTTCTTATACGGAATTGTGGACCACCAGACTTACCGCGATCACTGGCCTCTGATCGCCTCGTCAGATGATGTCTGGGATCGCGTCCTGACGGGTGAGGCCGTTTTAATCAACGAACAGCTCGCCCGCCGTGCGGGTTTGTGGCCTGGGGATTCGCTGACCCTTAATGCAGGGCATGCGCTGACCGTGGCAGGTGTTTATTCGGACTACGGCAATCCGACCGGTCAGGCGATCGTATCAATGCCGCAGCTTGACCAAATCGCCCCGGGGGCCGACACGCGCAGGTTCGGTATCCGCCTTGCACCCGAGCGCGCCACCGAAGTAACGCAGGCGTTGCGAGACCAGTTTGACCTACCTCGGCGGGCCGTCGTCCAACAGGCCGCCATGAAAGCGCAATCGCTGGCGATCTTTGACAAGACCTTTGTGGTGACTTCCGCACTGAACGTGCTGACACTGGGGGTGGCGGGATTTGCCATCCTGACCAGTTTGCTGACCTTGTGGACGCAGAGGCTGCCGCAGGTTGCCCCGGTTTGGGCGTTGGGGCTGACACGTGCGCAACTGGCACGGCTAGAGGTGTTGCGCAGTGTGCTGCTGGCGGCGTTGACGGCCGTCCTAGCCTTGCCACTTGGGTTGGTTCTGGCCTGGGCGCTGTTGGCGGTGATCAACGTACAGGCTTTTGGCTGGCGACTGCCGATGTTTCTGTTTCCTGCTGATTGGGTCTATCTGTTTGTGCTGACCCTGCTTGCCGCCTTTGCCGCCGCCGCCCTGCCCGCATTGCGCTTGATGCGTTTGCCACCCGCCGACCTTCTGAAGGTATTTGCCAATGAACGTTAAAGCTTGGCTGTTTGTCCTGATCCTATTGCTGCCCTCTGCCTTGCACGCGCAAGGCTATGCCGGGCTGGGCGGGTCAGCCGACGGGTTCGACATCCCCAAACCAGGTTACCAGTTCGAATTTCCGCGAGATCACGGCCCGCACCCGTCCTTTCGAATCGAGTGGTGGTATCTGACTGCCAACCTGACCGGAGAAGACGGGCGCGATTACGGCATTCAATGGACCTTGTTCCGATCCGCCCTGAAACCGACCGAGGCCGAAGGTTGGCAAAGCCCTCAGCTGTGGTTGGGCCACGCTGCTGTGACGACTGAGGAAGCGCATTATTTTGCCGAACGCCTGTCGCGTGGCGGCATCGGTCAGGCTGGGGTGACTGCCGAACCATTCGAGGCCTGGATCGACGAATGGCATATGCGCGGGCCTGATCCCCGCGCCTTGTCCTTGTCCGCGAGCGGTGCCGAATTTTCCTATGACCTAACCCTGACAGCCCAAGGTCCACTGGTGTTTCACGGAGAGGACGGATACTCTGTCAAGTCCGCCGATAGGCAGGCCAGCCATTACTATTCTCAACCCTTCTATGACGCCGAAGGTGTACTGCGCCTACCCGATGGAGATGTCGCTGTCACCGGTCAGGGCTGGTTGGATCGTGAGTGGTCCAGCCAGCCGCTTGCCGCAGATCAAAGCGGGTGGGATTGGTTCTCGCTCAGTTTTGATGACGGCAACAAGCTTATGGCCTTTCGCCTGCGCGGCGGGCGCGGAGATTTCACAGCGGCCACATGGATCACAGCAGACGGCACCGCGACGCCCCTTACCGACGGGTCCGTTTCGTTCGCACCGTTGGATACGGCGCGAGTCGCCGGTCGGGACGTACCTGTCCAGTGGCGCGTGACTTTGCCTGATCGTGATTTGGAGGTCGACGTGTCGGCGATCACCCCTGATGCCTGGATGGCAACGCGGTTCGAATACTGGGAAGGCCCCGTCACGGTGTCAGGCAGCCACTCTGGGCGCGGCTACCTTGAGATGACCGGGTACTAACGCACCACGTAAACCGAGACCGTCGAATGCCGCACGACCCGCGCCGCGTTCGGACCCAGAAGATAGTCCTTGAGGTCCGGTTTGTGTGCGCCGATCACGATCAGATCGCTGTTCGCGCTTTCAGCGGTCTTCAATATCTCCTGATAGGCTGTTCCGGTGGCGACGACGTGGCGGATTCTCTCGTTCCGCTCTGCACCCAAAGTTGCCGTACACATATCGGTCAGTTTGGTATGCGCCTCATCCAACGCCTTTTCGTGGAAATCCGGTTGGAAAAAGCCAGATACCCAGCTTTCCCCAAAATCCGGCAACACAGTCACCACGTCCAACTGCGCATTGTCCTGTTCAGCCAAAGCCGCCGCGGTCTTCAACACATGTACGTCCAGATCGCCATTGCTGATATCAACGGCACAAAGAACAGAGTTTGTCATGCGGGCACCTCTTGTCTGGCGGCGCGGCCGCGTTGAAGGAAAGCGATCAGCCCCAGCAGAATCATCGCTGGGATATAGATCAATTGCTTCGGCGGCTGACTGGATGGCAGGCTGACCGAGGTCAGACGTACCGCGTCATCCGCGTAATAGTCGAAGTTATCCAACTCATCCGCGACCGGGGTGCCAAACAGCGGTTCGTCCAGTTTGACCAGACCGTCCTCTTCGATCAGCATCAGGCCCATGGCGTCCACACGCGCGGCGCCACCCTCTTCGCTGCCAACCGGCACTACGACCGTAGTGTCCGTCATCTCCAGAGTGTCAAAATCAGGGCCGCTAACGACAAGGCGGACTTCTGTTCCAGGCGGCGTTTGCCCGATCGTTTCAATGAAGGCCGACGGTTCAACCGACGCATAGGGCGGTGAAAGCCGATCCATGAAGAAGTCGGGCCGGAACAGCGCAAAGGCAACGAAGATCAGCGCGACGCTTTCGTAAATACGGCTGTGCGTCACGAAATAACCCATCGTCCCCGCAGTAAATACAAGGATGGCTATGGTTGCGAATATCGCGACGGTTATCCCTTCAACCCAGGTGACGTCGATCAACAGCAGGTCCGTGTTGAAGATGAACACAAACGGAAGTGCCACGGTGCGCAGGCTGTAGAAGAACGCGGTGAAACCGGTTTTGATCGCATCGCCGCCTGACACGGCTGCCGCTGCAAAGCTTGCCAATCCGACCGGCGGCGTCACGTCCGCCATGATCCCAAAGTAGAAGACAAACAGGTGGACGGCGATCAGCGGCACGATCAGACCACTCTGCGCGCCTAGTTCGACAACCACGCCGGCCATCAGCGAGCTGACAACGATGTAGTTCGCCGTGGTCGGCAGGCCCATGCCCAGGATCAGGCTTAGGATACCAACCATTACCAGCATCAGGATCAGGTTGCCGCCCGACAGGAACTCGACCAGATCGGCCATCACCTGCCCAACACCGGTCAGAGTCACGGTGCCAACGATCACGCCAGCAGTGGCCGTCGCAAGCGCGATGCCGATCATGTTGCGCGCGCCGTCAATCAGGCCCTGCCAAAGGTCGGCGACACCATCGATAAAGCTGGTGTTCAGGTTACTCTGCCCACGGAACATCGCCTTGAGCGGCTTTTGGGTCAGCAGGATCACGAACAGCAACGCCGTGGCCCAGAACGCCGACAGACCAGGCGATTTCTGTTCGATCATCAGGAAATAAACCAGAACGATGATCGGCAGCAGATAGTGCAGCCCGGCCTTATAGATATCGGCGATAACCGGCAGCGTTACTTCTTTGGCATTCGGATCATCAGGTTCCAGATCCGGCACCTGAGCCGCCAGATACAGCAGCACCACATAGACCGCGCAGACAATCAGGCTCAGGACCAATCCGGCCGCCGAGGGCACCCAGCTGGTGACCGCATCGACCGGGTATTGCGAGCCATAGCAAAGCCCCGCAAACACAAGGAAGAACATCAACATTCCAACGACAGTGCGCGCCAGATGGACGTCGCGATCACCCAGTGTGGGCATGTTCCGCTTCACCGCTTCAAGATGAACGATATAGACGAGCGCGATGTAGGAAATCGCCGCTGGCAGGAACGCGTGGGTAATCACCTCGACATAGGAAATGCCCACATATTCCACCATCAGGAAGGCCGCAGCGCCCATCACAGGCGGCATGATCTGGCCGTTCACTGAGGAGGCAACCTCAACCGATCCGGCCTGTTCACTGCTGAACCCGACGCGCTTCATCAGCGGGATGGTGAAGGTACCGGTGGTCACAACGTTGGCGATGGACGAACCTGAAATCAGGCCGGTTGCCGCAGAGCCCACAACCGCCGCTTTGGCCGGACCACCGCGCAGGTGGCCAAGGGCACCAAACGCCATCTTGATAAAGTAGTTCCCTGCCCCGGCCTTGTCGAGCAAGGCGCCGAACAGCACGAACAGGAAGACGAATTTGGTGGAAACACCCAAGGCGATGCCGAACACGCCCTCGGACGTGATCCACATGTGGCTCATGGCCTTTTTCAGGCTTGCGCCTTTCCAGCGGATAACCTCGGGCACCCATTCAGATGAGCCAAAGAACACATATGCCAGAAAGATCGTCGCGATAATGGCCATTGCAGGCCCAAGCGCACGGCGCGCGGCCTCGAACAACAGCAGCAGGCCAGCCAATGCGACCCACTTGTCAGTGTCATCCGCAAGACCGCCCGCATCGACGATCTTTTCGTAGAAGAAGTACCCGTATAGCGCAAGAAACGCGCCAGCGACCCCCATTATCCAGTCCTGAACCGGGATATAGTCACGCGGGCTGGACTTCAGCGCTGGATAGGCCGCAAAGGCCAGAAACATGGCAAAGGCCAGATGAAACTGACGTGCATTGTTCACGACGCTGCCCGGCAACACATAGTTGGCGATAGGTGATGCTAAAAGCACCTGAAAAATCGACCATATCGCCGCCACAACGGCCAGAAAAATCCCGACATTGCCGACCGGATTACGCCCACCCGCATCGGACGAGGCTACAAGTTCCTGCAGCTCTTCTTCGGATAGCGGACGATTGGATTGTGTGTCGGAACTCATGCAAATGTCTCCCCGTCGTGGCCGTTTTGGCCTTTTGAACCACCCGTTATTTTACGGGCTTTAGGTTGCAGGGCGCCCGTGGGCACCCTGCGTCAGGTCTGGATTACTGAATCCAGCCTTTTTCCTTGTAGTACTTCTCGGCACCCGGATGCAGCGGAGCCGACAGGCCATCCGCGATCATCTCTTCGGGCTTGAGGTTTGCAAATGCCGGGTGCAGCTTTTTGAAGTCGTCGAAGTTTTCAAAGACCGAGCTGACAACTGCATACACCGCGTCTTCCGACACGTCTGCCGAGGTCACGAAAGTCGCGCCAACACCAAAGGTTGCGGTGTCACCGTCGGAACCGCGATACATGCCACCGGGGATGGTTGCGGTGCGGTAGAACGAGTTGTCGCCAACCAGCTTGTCCACGGCGTCGCCGCTGACATTCACCAGCACGGAATCACACGCGGTGGTGGCTTCTTGGATCGAACCCGAGGGGTGGCCAACGGTGTAAACCATCGCGTCGATCTGGTTGTCGCACAGAGCAGCAGACTGTTCAGCTGCTTTCAGTTCGGTCGCCAGTTCGAAATCGTCGGTGGTCCAACCCATTTCGCCCAGCAGGACCTCCATGGTGCCGCGCTGACCGGAACCGGGGTTACCGATGTTGACGCGCTTGCCCTTCATGTCTTCAAAGTTCGTGATGCCGGAATCGGCACGGGCAACCACGGTGAACGGCTCGGGGTGTACCGAGAAGACGGCGCGCAGACCTTCGAAGGGACCAGCCTCTTCGAATTTCGAGGTGCCGTTAAAGGCGTGGTACTGCCAGTCGGACTGCGCCACACCAAACTCCAGCTCGCCTTCGCGGATGGTGTTGATGTTGTAAACCGAACCACCGGTCGATTCGACCGAGCAGCGCACGCCGTGCTCTTTGCGGCCTTTGTTGACCAGACGACAAATCGCGCCGCCTGTCGGATAATACACACCGGTCACACCACCGGTGCCGATTGTGATGAATTCCTCTGCATACGCGGCCGGAGCCATAAGGGCCGCGGTGACGACCGCGCCGAGGCTAAGCTTGCTGCTGTTTTTCATTTTCGTGAACTCCCAATTCTTTTGGTGGATGGGAGACTGTTAGCGGTCCCATCCGGGACCTGCCGGTACGCCAACTGTACCTGTCTTGCAACAGGCACAAGCGACTGAATTTCCAAAATCTCCCAACACCTTCGACGTTTCATTCAGATACTCAACTTGTCAACCCCCGTACTCGGCCTGACACGCCCACGCCGCATATCTGAGGGCTTTTTCAAAACTTTCCCCCCAGAATGCCCATCTCACAGGTCTTTTGGGTGGTCAGGAACAATTCTTTTGAAACTCGGTTCGGTGATCTCTAGTGTCAAACCGACATTCACAGACACCTGTAAGCGCAGGGCTGGAAACGAATTTGTTCTGCAACTGTCAGGAAAGGCCATTTAAAATGAAGCCCGCGTCCCCCAGCCCGTTGCTTGTCATCGCTCTGACCATCAGCGCAGCGATTGCGGCCTGGGGTATAGTCGACCCGCAAGGGCTGGGGCGGCTTGCATCCGCAGCGGTGGCCACGCAGTTCAATAGCCGTGGCTGGTTCATCATGCTTGAGGTCAGCGGCCTGTTGTTTGTCACGCTGTATCTGGCCTTGTCCCGATTTGGCGACATCCGCCTTGGTCCCGACGGGGCCGAGCCTGAGTTTTCAACGCCTGCCTGGATCGCCATGTTGTTCGCAGCTGGCATGGGCGTTGGTCTGTTGTTTTATGGCGCGGCCGAACCCCTGACCCATTTCGAGGTTCTGCGCCAATACAACCCCGATCCCATGGCCGCCGGTCATGCATTGTTCATCACCTATCTGAACTGGGGATTTCACGCCTGGGCCATCTACGCGATCGTTGGTCTGGTCATCGCTTATTTTGCCTATCGTCGAGGGCGCACACTACTGCTGAGCGCCCCTGTAGCCGATACATTGGGTGAGGCCCGCTGGACCAAATCTCTGGGATGGGTTTTCGATCTGCTCTCGATTGTTGCGATAGCCGTGGGCTTGGCCGGTTCGCTGGCGATGGGCGTATTCCAGATTCAAACCGGCCTGGCTGGTCTGATCGGGATTGATTCACCTGGCGTGCTAACCCTGCCCGTTTTTGCCTTGCTTTGCGTGGCTTATATCATTCCGCTGCGCCGCGACCTTGGCGAAGGGATGTCTCTGCTGTCCAATATCGCGATGCTGATTGCGGTTGGAATGATGGTCTATCTGCTGATCCTCGGCCCCACATCGTTCATGATGGACGGCATCGTGTCAGGCTTCGGACGCTACCTCTTCGGCGTTCTTCCGGCTGGATTCTCTACAGCTGAATTCTTCGACGACATCATCGTCGACTGGTTCCACGGCTGGACGCTGAACTATATGATCTGGTGGTTGGCCTGGTCGCCTTTTGTGGGCATTTTCATCGCCCGAATCTCTCGCGGGCGCACGATCCGAGAGTTTCTGGTTGGTGTCATCGTTGCTCCCACCTTGTTCTCGATCCTGTGGTTCGGCATTTTCGGTGGGCTGGGTTTCTACGACACTCTGCGTCAGGACGGCACCCTGTCCGCCGTTAACGCCGAGAATCTGGACGCGACAACCTTTGCCCTGCTTGCAAAATTCCCCTTGGGCGGTGTGACGCAAATCGCCACTGTTTTGGCCGCGTTCCTGTTCGTTGTAACCAGCGTCGTAAGCGCAGGTTTCACACTTGCAATGATCGGCACCGGAGGCGACGAGAACCCGTCGCCCCGCATCCGTACAATCTGGGGCATTATTTTGGGGGCACTGGGACTGGCGATGATTCTGGTGGGCGACATTTCCGTGGTCAGATCAATCATCGCACTTTCGGCCATGGCGTTCGTCTTTATCGTACCGATCCTCGTGATCTGCCTGTTCAAAAGCCTATCGCGAGAGGACCGGACATGAGCGGACAGTTTGTTGATACCATGCTGAATGTTGTCGTTTTCGCATATATCGGAGTCCTGATCTGGTTGATCTTCACAGGCTTTCCCAAGGCATCCAAACCTGCCGACTCTGAGACTCAGGCAAAACGTCACCAAAACGAAAAGATGTGATTTGGCAGTATGTGCAAACGCAATGCCGAAAAAGAAAAAACAGAGAGCAGGTTTCCCTAACCCTCTGTTTTTACTTTGGTACCCAAGGCCGGACTCGAACCGGCACGGTATCACTACCGGGGGATTTTGAATCCCCTGCGTCTACCATTCCGCCACTTGGGCCACGACCATTGGATTAGCGCCCATAACCGGGAAGGTCCAGAGGCAAAAAGCAACCAAAATCCAGTTTGTATTCGCGGTGATGCTTGACGCCTTGCCGGGCGCGTGGTTTGGCTTGCGCTACGTTAGAACAGGATTTTAGCATCTTATGTTGCGATCGCTTTATGACTGGACCATTCGTCTGGCAGAACATCCGCATGCATTGTGGGCGTTGGCCTTCGTGGCTTTTATCGAAAGTTCGGTCTTTCCGATCCCACCTGATGTTTTGATGATTCCCATGATTCTGGCCCGCCCGTCGCGGGCTTGGCTGATTGCATCGGTCGCACTGGTCTTTTCGGTGTTGGGGGGCTTGCTGGGCTATGCCATTGGCGCGTTCTTTTATGAAAGTCTCGGCCAACCGATCCTCGAGTCGATGGGCAAAGCCCACGCCATGGAAGAGTTCAATACCCGCTTCAACGATTTCGGCTTTTGGGCCGTGCTTGCGGCTGGGGTTACCCCCTTCCCCTACAAGGTCATTACGATCATGTCCGGTTGGACTGGTATGCCGCTGGGCACTTTCATCGCCACCTCTATCCTGGCGCGTGCCTTGCGGTTCTTCATGGTTGCCGGTCTGCTTTGGGGCTTTGGAGAACCGATCCGGGCCTTCATCGAGAAGCGGCTGGGCCTTATGTTCACTCTTTTCGTCATCCTGCTGTTCGGCGGGTTTTTCGTGGTGAAATACCTATGACTCGCAAAAACACTCTGATCCTGATCGCTACGGCAGGGTCCGCGGCACTTCTGCTTGGGGCGTGGGGGTTTCAGTACCTCGGCGGCTTGGCGCCTTGCAAAATGTGCATCTGGCAACGCTATCCGCATGGCGCCGCCGTTCTAATTGGAGCAATGGCTTTGGCCCTGCCACGGGCAACGCTGTTGCCATTGTTGGGCGCGCTTGCGGCCCTAACCACGGCTGCAATCGGCGTGTTTCACGCGGGGGTCGAGCAGAAATGGTGGGAAGGCCCGTCTAGCTGCACATCCGGTGACATAGGCGGCCTGTCGACAGAAGATCTGATGGAACAGATCATGTCCGCCCCGCTGGTGCGTTGCGATGATATCCCCTGGCAGATGTTGGGCTTGTCGATGGCAGGTTGGAACGCTGTCCTGTCCGGCGTGTTGGTGCTGGTCTGGATCGCAGCCTGGCGCGCTCGTTAAAGTTCGTCCAGTTCCGCATCCCAATAGAGAAAGTCGATCCAGCTGTCATGCAGGTGGTTCGGCGGGAACTTGCGCCCAATATTGCGCAACGCCTCTGATTCCGGTTGGCGCGGAGGCTTACGCAGCGTCATCCCCGCCTGTCGCAATGACTTGGACCCTTTTTTTAGGTTGCACGGGCTGCAGGCCGCCACGACATTCTGCCAGCTTGTGACGCCCCCTGCCGCACGCGGTACCACATGGTCAAACGTCAGATCACCCCGGCTGCCACAATACTGACAGCGGAATTCGTCCCTCAAAAATAAATTAAAGCGCGTGAAGGCCACGCGCTTTCTAGGTTTTACATAATCTTTCAGGACAACGACCGAAGGTATTCGTATCTCGGTACTGGGGCTTCGGACGACTTCGTCGTATTCAGCCACTATGTCCACCCTGTCCAGCCAAGCAGCCTTGATCGCCTCTTGCCATGGCCACAGGGATAACGGGTAATAGGATAAGGGGCGATAATCGGCGTTCAAAACCAATGCCGGATGATGCCTGAGCGCACCGGGTTCCCTGACAAATTCGGTCCTGAAGTCTCCATCCATCTCAGAATCGCTCCTCGCTCTGCTCTGCCCGTTTTTGACATCAGAGCGGGGAACACCCGCCCCGGCCTTAACTTAACTATATATCGTGTTAAATCTCTGACAAGCCCTGAGTTTCCACAATATCTCGGGGATTGGTTAATCCGAATCTGTAACACCTGCGTAACAGTTATCCACAGGTTGCGCCTCACTGACCTGCGAGCTATGGCGTTTGTCATGTCCTGGTTCATTCGCTTCAACAAACCTTTCGATGTGCTACCGCAGTTTACCGACCGCGCCAACGCAGATTCGCCCCGCCGCACTCTGTCAGACTATATCGATCTGCCAGGCGTTTACCCGGCCGGGCGGCTGGATCGGGACAGCGAAGGCTTGATGCTGCTGACCGACAACGGGCGACTGCAAGCGCAAATATCGGACCCAAAACACAAGATGGCCAAAACCTATTGGGTTCAGGTCGAAGGTCTGCCGGATGACGCTGCCTTGAAAGCCCTGCGAGACGGGGTTGAACTGAAAGACGGCCTGACCCGCCCTGCCAAAGCCCGGTTGATGGATGAACCGCCAGGGCTGTGGCCCCGCAATCCGCCGATCAGAGTGCGCCAGACGGTGCCCGATTGCTGGATCGAACTGACCATCCGCGAGGGCCGCAATCGGCAGGTGCGGCGGATGACAGCTGCCGTCGGTCACCCGACCCTGCGCCTGATCCGCGCCCGGATCGGCGACTGGTCGCTAGAGGGGCTTGAGCCAGGCCAATGGGACAGCCTACCGACGCCAACATTGAACTCTGCCCCGCAACGCAAACGCGACCGTCGCCCACGCCGGTGACAAAAACTGCATGTTGTGATAGGCTTACAGCATGAAAGTCACACCCGACATTCCAGTACCAACCGGCATTCTTGAGGCCGCTCTCTATGTCGACGACTTGGATGCTGCCGAACGGTTTTATGGAGAGATCCTGGCGTTGGAGAAAATCCAGCGCGTGACGGATCGACACGTATTCTTCCGGATCGGCAGTTCGGTCTTGTTGTTGTTTAACGCGGAAGAAACCGAGAAACCGCCGGGCAATCCCGACTTGCCCGTTCCCCCCCATGGCGCGCACGGGCCTGGCCACGTTTGTCTGATCCTGACACGCGCGGAGATCGACACGATGCGCAAACATCTGCTGGATTGGAATATCCCCTTAGATGCCGAGTTTGACTGGCCAAACGGCGCACGCTCTCTTTACGTGCGCGATCCGTCAGGCAATTCGGTTGAATTTGCCGAAGGGCATTTGTGGGGCTGACCCCTCAGAGTGCCGCGCCCGCCGATAGATCAAACCTTTTAGATATTCTATCAACCGGCGTGCCATCCTGCAGTGGCACGCCATAGGCGACCGAGTAGTCTTGAAACCCCATCTTGTCGTAGTAGCCAAGGCCCATCCCATTATCGGCGCGGATGGTTGCATTAATCGCTGTAAACCCCATTGCCACCGCGAATTTCGAAGTTTCGGCGAACAAGGCCCGGCCTGCCCCTTTCAGCGCAGGATGACGTCTGGTGAAGGTCGCGATATCGGCGCAATCCTGTGGCAACACGTCGTGCATTCCCAGCCACTGAAAGCCAGCCACCTCTCCTTGATCGTCCAAGGCGACGTGGGTGCAGATTTTGTCAGCGCCCTCTAGGTAGCTTTGAACGAACAACGCGTCAGAGAACGGAATTTCAAACGCGGTGCTGCCCCCGATTTCGATGATCTCATTGAGGATGCGGCAAGCTGTGGCCACATCCTCTGGCATCATGGGGCGGACCGCGATCATCCCTACAGGCTCAGTTTGTCGCGCATGAAGGCCAGCGCGACACTCAGGCCGTCCGGCGCAATTCCGTGGCCGGTACCCTTCATCACATGAGCGTAAACCTCTTTGAACCCGGCCTCTTGCAGCGCTTCAGCGGCGGCGGGCAAGGATTGCGGCGGCACCACATCATCGACGTCACCATGAACCAGCAGAATCGGCATCCGGCTGACCGTCTCGTCGGGCAGCAGATCGGGCTCTAGCAACCGTCCCGAAAAGGCAACGATGCCGGCAACCGGATCCTCGCGACGCGGTGCGACGTGCAGGCTCATCATCGTGCCCTGGGAAAACCCGAACAATACAACCTGTTCCGGCAAAACATCCTCGTCCACCATCAGCGCATCGAGGAAGGCGTTGAAATCCTCAACCGCCATTTCCATTCCTCGTCGGGCCTCTTCTTCGGATGAACCGTCAATCCATGGGATCGGAAACCACTGAAACCCATTTGGCATCCCGGGGATCTGCTCGGGCGCATCAGGGGCGACAAACAGCGTGTCAGGCAAGTGTTCGCCCAACGGATCAGCCAGACCCAGCAAGTCGGCCCCATTGGCCCCATAGCCATGCACGAACACCACGACTGAGCGCGTATCGCCCGAAACCGGCTCTTTTCGGAGCGCATTCAAAACCCGTGTCATCTGATCCCTTCTCGTTCTTTTGCCACCCGGTAATAGGCCCACAACACACGCGCCGCAACCGATCGCCAGGGCGACCAAGCTTCGGCCATTTGGCGCAGTTCTTTGTCCGTGGGACGTTTGGGCAAGTCATAGAGGATGCGCGCTGCCTCTTGCAGCGCCAGATCGCCCGGAGCGATCACATCGGCGCGCCCCAAAGAGAACATCGCGTATATTTCAGCTGTCCAGACACCGATCCCCGGCACCTCGGTCAAAGTCGCGATGACATCCGCATTAGATGCGTCGCGTAATGTCTTGTAATCAATACGCGCCTCAGCCAACGCGCGTGCGTAGCGTATCTTTTGACGGCTCAGCCCCACAGCCCGCAAATCGTCATCGGTTGCCCACATGATCTTGCGCGGTCCGGTGAGCTTGGCATCCTGCAGCCGTTTCCAGATCGCATTGGCCGAGGCCACGCTGACTTGCTGGCTGACAATAGCGCTGAGAAGTTGGGCAAACCCATCCGGACGGCGACGCAGGGGCAAAGGCCCAGTCTGATCCATCGCCCAGGCCATCCGCGGGCATTCCGCGGCCAGCCATTCGGCGCCCTCTGCGACACAGTCAGGTGATTCAATGATGCGTCCGACAGACATGGGCCCTCCGGGAAAATGATATCGCGCTCACGGTAGGTTGCTTTGTCGCAGATGCAACCCGCTTGTACGACAGGCTTTTCAAAGATACGCATTGGCGCATGACACTAACGACGACAACCCTCGACACCAGTCGCGCCAAGCGCAATGTCGCCGTTTTGGTGGCGGCACAAGCTGTACTGGGCGCACAGATGCCGATGCTCTTTATCGTGGGCGGGTTAGCTGGGGATTCACTGGCTACAAACGCGTGTCTGGCCACCCTGCCGATTTCGCTCATCGTGCTGGGGTCAATGCTGGCTGCCACGCCGATCTCGGCGATCATGCAGCGCTGGGGACGGCGCGCCGGGTTTCTGGTTGGTGCTACTGCGGGGGCTTGCGGCGGGGCGGTCGGCGCGTACGGGTTGTTTCTGGGCTCGTTCCCGGTCTTCCTGCTGGGAAGCCTGCTGACCGGCATTTACATGAGCGCGCATGGATTTTACCGCTTTGCAGCTGCTGATACGGCGTCTGACGTGTTTCGGCCCAAAGCGATTTCATATGTCATGGCAGGCGGTCTTGCAGCGGCGATCATCGGTCCGCAGATCGTCAAACTGACCTCGACCGCATATGTGATTCCGTTTTTTGGCACCTATCTGGCTGTCATCGCGATGAATGTCTTTGGGTCAGTGCTGTTTTTCTTCCTCGATATCCCGACGCCCGAAAAGCCAAAGGAAGACGCGCCCAAAGGACGATCCCGGCTTGAAATGCTTAGAACCCCACGCATCGCCGTGGCGATCATTTGTGCGATGGTTTCCTACGCTTTGATGAATCTTGTCATGACCTCGACCCCGCTTGCGGTTGTGGGGTGCGGTTACAGCGCCAACGATGCCGCTGATGTCGTCACTAGCCATGTTCTGGCGATGTATGTGCCCAGCTTTTTCACGGGCCAGTTGATCGCGCGGTTCGGAGTCGAAAAAATTGTAGCCCTCGGTCTCGCCATTCTGGCCGGCGCGGGTGTGGTTGCTTTGCAAGGCGTCGAGTTGGGCAATTTCTTTATCGCGCTGATCCTGCTGGGCATTGGCTGGAACTTTGGCTTTATCGGCGCCACGACGATGCTGGCCGCGTCGCACGACGTGAACGAACGTGGGCGGATGCAGGGGCTGAACGACCTGCTGGTGTTTGGCGGCGTGACACTTGCGTCGCTCGCTTCGGGTGGGTTGATGAACTGCTCGGGTGGGTCACCAGTCGAAGGCTGGACCGCCGTGAACCTGGCCATGATCCCACTGTTGACACTGGCAGGTGGTGCGCTGCTGTGGTTGGTTCTGAAACCCTCTGAGCCGGAAACGGTCTGACGCCTACCAGCGCCCGCTGGCAACGGACCACATTAAGGACGCTCTGCGGCGAATTTCACCCTGTGCGAGGTCCCCGACGGCGACGCGCTCTGGGCGAGTCACGACTCGCCGCAAAACCCATTCTGCCTGCCATCCCGCAAAAAGCGCGGGGCGGGCATCTGCTGAAATACCTGCACTGTTTGACCGTGCGCGCTGAAGTTTGTCCAAGGCCTTTTGCGCCAGTGACCGAACACCATCAGGCGTGCCGTCAAGCAAAGGAATACGACCACGCGCCTCAAGATCGGGGATCGCCCGAAACCAGTTCGCCACCCCTACGCCATAGCCGAAATCGCGCAGCACAGCTTCGTCCGCTTCACCCAGAACCTGCGCGGCTGCGACCATCAAGGATCCGGCGCTATGGTTGATATAGGTGTCGAAATGCGCTTCGTCCTCAAACGGATCACGGTAAATGTCCCAACGCCTTACGGCCACATACTCATCCAACGTAGCCGCCAGATCGGGCGACAGGACCTGCGACAGAGGCGTCACAACCTCATGCCGGCGCACCGCCTTACCTTCGGCAATCTCTTGCAGCGCATCGCGCCACCATTGCAGGCGCATTTCAGCGATCATTGTCTCTTGCGTGACCCAAGGGGCCCGAGCAACCTCGACATTCAGCGCATAGAGCGGGAACAGTTTAGGCCGTACCGCAACGGGTGCCGCCATGACCGCAATGAACCGGTCAGGATCAGCGCGATGCACCAATGCTGCGCAGGCCTTAACGTCATCATCAAAATCTACGCTCACTCGGCCACCGCCGTCTGTGACCCGCAATCGCGCACCAGTTTCCACTGTATCGCGTCCAACAGCGCCTCGAACGAGGCATCGACTATGTTCGCGCTTACGCCCACGGTCGACCAACGCCGCCCCTGCCCGTCTTCGCTGTCGATTATCACGCGGGTCACCGCCTCGGTGCCGCCCTGCGTGATGCGTACCTTGAAGTCGACCAGACGCATGTCGGACAAAATCTGCGAATACTGCCCCAGATCCTTGGCCAGCGCTTTGGCCAGCGCGTTCACCGGCCCCCGGTCACTGCCGTCCTCGTCCAAAGACTCGCTAACCGACAGTTTCTTTTCCCCGTCGACTTTCACAACAACGACGGCTTCGGATAGGCTGACCATCTTGTTGTACTTGTTCTTGCGCCGCTCAACGGTCACCTTATAGCGCTTGACCTCAAAGAACTCGGGCAGCTGCCCCAACTCATCACGTGCCAGCAGCTCAAAACTGGCCTGCGCAGTGTCATAGGAATACCCCTCGGCCTCGCGCTGCTTGATCCGGTCCAGAATGCACCCCAGCGCCGGGTTGTCCATTTCGACGGACAGACCGGCCTCGGTCAGGCGTTTGCGCAGGTTCGACTGCCCCGCCTGGTTCGACATCGGAATGATCCGCGCATTCCCGACAGAGGCCGGATCGACATGTTCATAAGTCGATGGGTCCTTGAGGATCGCGCTGGCATGCAGCCCTGCCTTATGCGCAAAGGCCGAGGCGCCGACATAGGCCGATTGCTTGCTGGGCACCCGGTTCAGGATATCGTCCAGCATCCGACTGACCCGCGTCAAACCGGCCAAGGCCTGCCCGCTGACACCGATATCGAAACCCGACGCATAGGGCTCCTTCAACAGCAAAGTCGGGATCAGAGCGGTCAGATTCGCATTACCGCATCGCTCACCCAACCCGTTCAGCGTGCCTTGTATCTGCCGCGCGCCCGCATCGACAGCGGCCAGAGAGCAAGCCACCGCGTTTTCGGTATCGTTGTGGGTGTGAATGCCCAAGCGGTCACCGGGCAATCCGGCGGCAATCACTTCGGTCACGATCCGCGTCACCTCGGCGGGCAGTGCGCCGCCATTGGTGTCGCACAGCACAACCCAGCGCGCACCGGCGTCCAAGGCCGCCTGACACACCTGAACCGCATAGCCGGGGTTGTCCTTGTACCCGTCAAAGAAATGCTCGGCGTCAAACAGAGCCTCACGACCCTGTGCCACGATATGCGCGACGGAGGCGCGGACGTTCTCGACATTTTCTTCCAGCGAAATTCCCAGCGCGTGGGTCACGTGGTAATCATGCGACTTGCCCACCAGACACACCGCCTGCGTGTTTGCATTCATCACCGCGGCCAGAACATCGTCATTTTCAGCAGACCGGCCCGACCGCTTAGTCATGCCAAATGCGGTCAAACGGGCCGAAGTCTTGGGCGCAACATCGAAAAACGCGCTGTCAGTCGGGTTCGCGCCCGGCCAACCGCCTTCGATATAGTCGACACCCAGCGCGTCCAACGCCTGTGCGATCTGCACCTTCTCAGAGGTCGAAAACTGCACGCCCTGCGTCTGTTGCCCGTCTCGCAGGGTGGTGTCGTAGAGGTAGAGGCGGTCTTTGGTCATCACACCCCCTCCAGCTTGGCAGCGTCGAACCCAGCACCGGGCACCAGTTCGACACCATCCTTGCTCATACGAACCTCAAGCCCAGCAGCCAGATAAGCGGCTTTGAGACGGTCCACTTCCGAGAAATCCTTGCTTTGCATCGCAATGACCCGCGCATCTGCCAACCGGTCCGCATGTGCCGACAAATCCGTCGATGTGGTATCCGCCCACGCCCCCATCACGGGGGTCAAGAGACCAAGCAATTGTGCGCTGGCCAACAAACCAACGGCATCTCCATCCGCAGCCAGACGGTGGAGTTCAGCCAAAGCACCCGCAGTGTTCAGGTCGTCACTAAGCGCTGCGATAACTGCAGGTGCCGCGCTGGCGGCGGGCTCGATGCCCGACGTCAGCGCCCGCCACTTGCGCAGCGTCGCCTCGGCTTCACGTGCCTTCTTCTCAGTCCAATCCATCGGCTTACGATAGTGGGTTTGCAGGAAGACAAAGCGGATCACCTCACCCGGGACGCCCTGCTCCAGCAGATCATGGACGGTGAAGAAATTGCCCAGAGATTTGGACATCTTCTTGCCTTCCACCTGCAGCATCTCATTGTGCAGCCAGACCTTTGCGAACTCACCATGCGGATGGGCGCACTTGCTCTGCGCGATCTCATTCTCATGATGCGGGAACATCAAGTCATTGCCACCGCCGTGGATGTCAAAACTCTCGCCCAACAGCTCATAGCTCATGGCCGAGCATTCTATGTGCCAGCCCGGACGCCCTCGGCCCCAAGGGGAGTCCCACCCCGGCAATTCATCGGTCGAGGGCTTCCACAGCACGAAATCCATCGGGTTTTTCTTGTAAGGCGCAACCTCAACCCGAGCGCCCGCGATCATGTCGTCGAGGGACCGGCCCGACAATTCGCCGTAATGTTCTTTCCAACTGTCCACGGCAAACAGAACGTGCCCCTCTGCCGCGTATGCGTGGCCCTTAGCGATCAGATCCTCGATCATCGCGATCATCTGCGCAATGTATTGCGTAGCGCGCGGCATCTCATTGGGTTCTAGCGCCCCAAGCGCGCCCATGTCGTGCAGATACCAACCGATGGTCTCTTTCGAGCGCTCCTGAACCAGCTGCTCCAACGTGCCTTCAGCCCCCGCCTGTTGCCGTGCCAGCGCAGTCGCGTTGATCTTGTCATCCACGTCCGTGAAATTGCGCACATAAGTCACGTGATCCGCACCATAGGTGTGTCGCAACAATCGGTAGAGCACATCGAACACCACTACAGGCCGTGCGTTGCCCAGATGGGCGCGGTCGTAAACGGTGGGCCCACAGACATACATCCGCACATTGTCGGCACTGATCGGCACGAAATCCTCTTTCGTCCGCGTCCGGGTGTTGTGCAGTTTGATCGTCGTCATCGGTCGGCTCCTAAAGACAGCATGGCTGGTCGCGTTAACGCGGGCTTAGCAACTTGTCTCAGGGATGAAAACGAAAGAAACCGGCCCGCTTGAAGTATCAGCAGGTAATGCAGCAAATAATGATGCAGGTCATCGGGTTCATATTGTCCCAGTATCACGGCGACCGCCTTTCGCCAAGCCTTGAGTTCCAACCATCTGTTTCGCCGATTGACATTCTGCAACGGCTCTGGCCCTTTCGGCGCAGAACACCAGACGGAGGCGGGTCATGAAATTGTCGCAGCGTATTACTCATCTGACCGGCGGCGGCAGTGACGGTTGGGACGTGTTCTATCGTGCCCGTCGAATGGTCAGCGACGGCTATGCTGTAGTCGAACTGACCATTGGTGAACATGACATCCGAACCGACCCATCGATTCTGGAAGCCATGGACCATTCGGCGCGGCAAGGCCACACCGGATACGCGATGGTGCCAGGCACGGATTTGCTGCGCGATACCGTGGCCGCCCGGCTGCAGGCGCGTACCGGAGTTCCCACGACCAGAAACAATGTTTTGATCACGCCTGGTGGGCAATCCGCCTTGTTCGCTGCCCATGTTGCGGTCTGCGATCCAGGCGATGTTGGTCTGTATCTGGATCCATATTATGCCACCTATCCCGGTACGATCCGCGGTGTCGGAGCGGAAGCGCGGGCGATTCAGACAACCGCCGAAGACGCATTTCAACCGCGTGCCGAGCAGATTGACGCGGTCGCGGATGGCGCTGTGTCCCTGCTGATCAACACACCAAACAACCCCACCGGGGTCGTCTATTCCCGTCAAACGCTTGAAGGGATCGCCAAGGTCTGTCGCAAGCGGGATCTTTGGCTGATTTCGGATGAGGTTTATGACACACAGGTTTGGGAAGGCTCACATATTTCGCCGCGCACTCTGCCGGGTATGACCGAACGTACGCTGGTGGTTGGGTCGATGTCCAAGTCGCACGCCATGACGGGTTCGCGTTGTGGATGGATTGTTGGGCCAGAGGATGTAATCGCGCATCTGATCAACCTCGCTACGCATACGACCTATGGGGTTCCCGGGTTTATTCAGGACGCTGCTAGTTTCGCCCTGAACGCAGGTAACGTGCTGGAAGATCAAATCGCTGCGCCGTTCCGCAGGCGGCGCGCACTCGCCGTGGGTATTCTGAGCACTCAGAACACTGTCGGGTTGGTTCCAGCGCAGGGGGCCATGTACCTGATGCTGGATATCCGCGCCACGGGTCTCAGCGGAGAAGCATTCGCCAACGCGCTGCTGGATACGCACGCCATTGCCGTGATGCCGGGTGAGAGTTTTGGGTCCGCCGCCGCCGGCCATATCCGTGTGGCCATGACCATTGATGACGAACGGTTCGGGTCCGCTTTGTCAAGGATTTGCGAATTTGCAACGGAAATAGCCGGTCGTCACGCCGCGGCCAGTTAACGGGTGTCAGAACCGGAATGAGGTTCGCAGGTTAAAGACATTCGAATCCAGGGCGCCATCTGATCGGGTGACATCGTCGAACTCCTGCCGCAACGCTTCGCCGCTGATGACAAAGCGGTCGCCGATGGGATAGGCCACGCCAATTCCATACACAGCAGCGGTATCGTTATCGACTGAGCTATCGACCCGCGACGCACCGATCACAACATAGCCCAAAGCCGGGCCAAAATCATAGCCGCCGCGCAGCTTCAGGCGGGTCATGCTGTCCAGGGAACCCTCGCCCTGCCCCAAGTCCAAAGACAGGCTATTGTATTCAAGCTCGCCGCCCAAAACAAAATTCCCGAAGTCGCGGTCATAGCCAATATGTGGCGCGAAGGTCAGATCATCGCCGCTGGAGCCATTCGGGCCTTCGGCATCTGCATATCCAAAGCTAAAACCTGCATAAGCCCCGGTCCAATCCTCAGCCAATACCGGGGTCGCGAGGGACACCAATGTTGTGAGACTGAGGGCCTTAAGGGCTTTCATTAATCTCTCCTAAAAACCTTTCGCCGCAGAGACGTTCGGTTAAGTCATGTTAACTCAAAAACTTGGTACATGATCATTAAATTTCAATTGAGATCACGAACCACTCTTAAATAAGTGAAGGAACTATAACAGATTTTCAGGTGCCAAAGAAAAAAACTTGAGCAGACAAAAGAAGAGTGTGACATCTTCATGAATACTTCGCTTTTAGGCGCTCAGGTCGCAAACAGAACAGATTGTGATCAGGTACATCGGGAAACTTCAGGTCAATAGGTGAGGACCTGCATGCAAAACGACGTTTGGAAGATTCGACTGGTCAGCCGCACCATTGGTGCGGATCGTGGTCGTGCGGCACGTGGGCGGCCGTCAGAGGCTTAGATCAACCCTTCTGACAGCCAATTACCCATCGGAATCCGAACCATGAACGATCAAACCCGCACCTCATCCCGCACCGGCGGTCGCGCCGCGCGTCGTGCTGCCCGTGCAACTGCCCTGCCCGAACATTTGCGCCCTGTCCGTGCAGGTATGGAAGGCGGCACTCTCAATGTGCTGACCCAAGCCCAAATCGAGCGCATACACGAAGCCGCCTTGACCGCATTGGAAACCATTGGTCTGGCGGATGCCCCGCCAAGCGGCATCGACTACCTGGTCGGCGCCGGGTGCATCCTGGGTGACGATGGCCGCATCCGGTTCCCGCGCGCGTTGGTGGAAGACACGATTGCCAAGGCCAACCGCTCGGTTACCCTGTACAGCCGCGATGGAAAGACCGACCTAGAGTTGTCGGGCACTAAGGTTCACTACGGCACCGCCGGTGCTGCCGTCAGCATGGTGGATGTACACGGGCGGGAATACCGCGACTCGACCGTTCAGGACCTGCACGATGCTGCGCGCATTTGCGAACAGCTAGAAAACATCCATTTTGTTCAGCGCCCCATGGTTTGCCGCGACATCTCGGACAATCTGGAAATGGACCTGAACACAATCTACGCCGCCTGTTCAGGCAGCTTCAAACATATCGGTACGTCCTTTACCGAACCCAGCCACGTTGCCCCTGCGGTGGAAATGCTCCACATGATCGCCGGCGGCGAGGACAAGTTTCGTGAGCGGCCCTTCGTGTCGAATTCGAACTGTTTTGTCGTGCCCCCGATGAAATTCGCGACCGAAAGTTGCGAAGTGATGGAAGAGTGCATCAAGGCCGGGATGCCGGTTCTGCTGTTGTCTGCCGGCATGGCAGGCGCGACCGCGCCTTCAACCATCGCCGGAGCAATCACGCAGGCCACTGCGGAATGTCTGGCCGGACTGGTTTACGTAAATGCCGTAAGCCCCAGCGCACCGGCAGTTTTTGGCACCTGGCCATTTGGTTTGGACCTGCGCACAGGTGCGATGTCCATCGGTTCGGGCGAACAGGCCCTGCTGACGGCCGGCTGCGCGCAAATGCATCGGTTTTATGACCTGCCGGGTGGTGCTGCGGCTGGAGCATCGGACTCGAAGCTGCCCGATATGCAGGCCGGGTGGGAGCAGATGTGTTCCAACGTCATGGCGGGCCTGTCAGGTTTGAACATGGTATACGAAGCGGCGGGCATGCATGCCTCGTTGCTGGGCTTTTGCCATGAGAGCCTGATCCTCAGTGACGACCTGATCGGTCAGGCACAGCGCTGTGTGCGTGGGATCGAAGTGACTGACGAAACCTTGGCCTTGGACCAAATCGCCGAGGTCTGCATTGGCGGGCCGGGTCACTATCTGGGCACCGATGCCACGCTCAGCCGGATGCAGGCGGACTATGTCTATCCCGTTTTCGGCGACCGCACCTCACCCAAGGAATGGGCCGAGCTTGGCAAACCCGATCTGATCGAAAAGGCGATCAAGCGGAAGGAAGAGATCTTGTCGATGCCGTCACCGGCGCGCTTTGATCCACTTCTGGATGCTGAACTTCGGACCAGATTCAATATTCACCTCTCCCAATAAGATATTGAAAAGCGGCCAGAAATCCTCTGGCCGCTTTCTTTAATGTGTTAGCCGTCGGTTGGCGGCAGCAATCCTGCTTCCTGTGCCACGGCAATCTCGGCCTCATCCAGCGCGCCGTCGCCGTTGGCATCCATTGCCGAGAAACCATCCGTGTCCACTTCAGGCAGAACCGCCTGCACCTCTTCGATGGTCAAAACGCCGTCTCCATTTGTATCTGCCGAGGATTGTGCGACGGCCAGCGTCGGCAGTCCAAAGGCAAGGGCGGAAATAGCGGCCAGAGTTTGTGGTTTCATTGTGATGCCTCCTGATTGAGTTTTTTGCATGTTTGCGTCCGGACAAGCCCTACAAACACCGCACGCCGGGCTGCTGTCACCCGCATTGCGGGACTAAGCCACTTTCGCGCCAATCTTTGCGTGTTTTTCCGAGTCGCGTCTGCGGCGAGCCGCTGGGCAAAATTCCCCCATCACGTCTCGGCGGGTCTTGCCCGATGAGGAATGCACAATCTGGCAGAACCCTGCCTAATTTCCCATTCACGGTTGAAAAAAGAAAGGGGGCCGAAGCCCCCTGTCAGTTTCGCCTTCCAGGCTCATTTCGTTGACCGCCCGGTGTTTTTTTGCCTGCGGCCTGGACTGCGCATGGGACGAGCGCACCCGCCCCGTGAAAGAGTGGGAAAGAGCAAATATTCCGCCCCACCCTGTTCCCGGCCGACACGGGCATGTCGACCGAGTGGAGCAAGACGCCTAGTGGTAAGTCTCAGGCTATGCCTTGCCCCGTATTCGTCGGGACCGAATATCCGAGGGGAAATTCAGGTCCCTACACCCCGCGTGGCGGGGCGTTTGCCTTAGCTACACCCGCTGGTCCCGCCGCAGGTGTTGCATTTCATGCAGGTGCCGTTGCGCACCAGCGTATAGTTTCCACATTCGCCGCACGGGTCTCCTTCGTAGCCCTGCATCTTGGCTTTGGTGCGAGCATCCATGCCTGTGGCAACCGCTGTTTCCGCGACCGGAGCCTCGAACGATGCGGCGGTTTCCGCCATGCCGTTCACCTCGGCCTGACCGCCGTTAAAGACGACAAGATCCTGCGGCAGACGCTTGCGCAGATACCCGGTTGAGCTGATTTGTTTCAGCACTTCCAGCGACTTAGTCGCTGCACTTTCACTGATTTCAGAGACGTTTGAGACACCCTCTTCCTCGCCCCGGCCCAGATCATCGAAGGTTGCACCTTCGGGCTTCACGTGGGCCAGATCGGTTCGGTCCAGATAAGACACGGCCAGTTCGCGGAAGATGTAATCCAGGATCGAGGTCGCATTCTTGATCGAGTCGTTGCCCTGTACCATCCCCGCCGGTTCGAACTTGGTGAAGGTAAACGCATCGACGAACTCTTCCAGCGGTACGCCATATTGCAAGCCAACCGAGACAGCGATGGCAAAGTTGTTCATCATCGCCCGGAAGCCAGCGCCTTCCTTGTGCATATCGATGAAGATCTCGCCCAACTTGCCGTCTTCGAACTCACCGGTTCGCAGATAGACCTTGTGGCCGCCCACGATCGCTTTCTGGGTATAGCCCTTGCGGCGATGTGGCAGTTTCTCGCGGTGGCTGCGGATGATTTCCTTGACCACAACCTTCTCGATCACTTTTTCGGCCAGAACGACGGCTTTCTCCTGCGCCGATCCGCTTTCAAGCACTTCAGCGGCTTCATCGTCATCCTCGACGAGCGCCGCCGCCAGAGGCTGCGACAGTTTCGAACCATCACGATACAGCGCGTTCGCCTTCACACCCAGCGACCATGACAGTTCGTATGCCTTCTGGCAGTCCTCGATGGTCGCGTCATTTGGCATGTTGATCGTCTTCGAGATCGCACCCGAGATAAAGCTCTGCGCCGCCGCCATCATGGTGATGTGGCTATCAACCCCAAGGAAACGCTTGCCTTTCTTGCCGCACGGGTTGGCGCAGTCAAAGATCGAATAGTGTTCTTCCTTCAGATGCGGCGCGCCTTCCAGCGTCATGGTTCCGCAGACATGATCGTTCGCCGCGTCGATATCCGCCTTGGTAAAGCCCAGATGGCGCAGCAGGTCGAAAGTCGGGTCATTCAGCTTGGTCGCCGGGATGCCCAGAACTCCGGTGCAGAAATCCTCGCCCAGTGTCCACTGATTGAACACGAACCGGATATCAAAGGCGCTTTCCAGCGCGGCGTCCACCTTGGCCAGCTCATTTGGGCCAAAACCGTGACCGGTCAGCGAGGTGTGGTTAATCCCCGGCGCGTTGCCGATAGTGCCGTGACCAACCGCATAACCGACGATTTCTTCGATCTGCGACGAGGAATAGCCCAGCTTTTCCAGAGCGGAAGGCACCGAACGGTTGATGATCTTGAAGTAACCGCCACCGGCCAGCTTCTTGAACTTTACCAGCGCAAAGTCAGGCTCGATCCCAGTGGTGTCGCAATCCATCACCAGACCGATGGTGCCGGTGGGCGCAATCACGGTGGCCTGCGCGTTCCGGTAGCCGTTCTTCTCACCGAGGCTCAGCGCCTCATCCCAAGCGGACATGGCCAGATCGATCAGACGCTTGTCCGGGCAGTTACCATGGTCCAGTGGCACCGGCTTTACGGCCAGTTTTTCATAACCATCGGTCACGCCTTGCGATGCACGACGGTGGTTGCGGATGACGCGCAGCATGTGTTCAGCGTTGCGCTCATACCCCTTGAAAGGTCCAAGCTCGCCTGCAATCTCGGCCGAGGTCGCATAGGCGACACCGGTCATGATCGCGGTCAGCGCGCCACAGATCGAGCGCCCCTCATCCGAGTCGTAACTGTAGCCCATATTCATCAGCAGGCCGCCGATATTGGCATATCCCAGACCCAAGGTACGGAAGTCATAGGACAATTGCGCGATTTCCTTCGACGGGAACTGCGCCATAGTCACCGAGATTTCCAGCGTCAGTGTCCACAGACGCGAAGCGTGCATATAGTCCGCCGCCTGGAATTCACCATCCTTGAGGAAGGTCAGCAGGTTCATCGACGCCAGGTTACAAGCCGTGTCATCGAGGAACATGTATTCCGAGCAAGGGTTCGAGCCGCGAATCTCTCCGTCCGCCGGGCATGTATGCCATTCGTTAACTGTGTCATGGAACTGAATGCCGGGATCGGCGCAAGCCCATGCGGCGTGGCCAACCTTTTCCCACAGATCCCGCGCCTTGACGGTCTTCGAGACTTTGCCATCGGTGCGGTTGATCAATTCCCAATCCGCGTCTTTCTCGACGGCGGTCAGGAATGCGTTGGTCACACGGATCGAGTTGTTCGAGTTTTGGCCCGACACCGAGCTATAGGCTTCCGAATCCCAATCCGTATCATAGGTTGGGAACTCAATACTGTCATGGCCCTGCTTGGCGTAATCCAGAACGCGCTTGATGTAAGTTTCTGGGATCGCAACCTTTTTGGCTTCGCGAACCGCTTTCTTCAGGCTGTCATTCTTGTTGGGATCATACGCGTCGTCCTGAGCGCCGTCCCAGCTACGGATGGCCTCGAAAATGCCGTTCAGCATCTTCTCGTGCATCTTCGATCCGGCAACGATCGAGGCCACCTTCTGCTCTTCGATCACCTTCCATTCGATGAATTTTTCGATGTCAGGGTGATCAGCATCGACGATTACCATCTTTGCTGCTCGACGGGTTGTTCCGCCTGATTTGATCGCGCCAGCGGCGCGGTCGCCGATCTTGAGAAAGCCCATGAGGCCCGAGGATTTGCCGCCACCCGACAGCGCCTCGCCTTCTGCACGCAGATGGCTGAAGTTGGTCCCGGTACCCGAGCCGTATTTGAAAAGGCGCGCCTCGCGCACCCAAAGATCCATGATGCCGCCTTCGTTCACCAAATCATCATCGACGGACTGGATGAAGCACGCGTGCGGCTGCGGATGCTCGTATGCGGATTTCGATTTGGTCAGCTTGCCGGTCTTGTAATCGACATAGTGGTGACCCTGCGCAGGGCCATCGATTCCGTAGGCCCAGTGCAGACCTGTGTTGAACCACTGCGGGCTGTTCGGCGCGGCGCGCTGAGTCGCCAGCATATAACGCATCTCGTCAAAGTAAGCGCGCGCATCCTCCTCGGTCGAGAAATAGCCGCCCTTCCAACCCCAATACGCCCAAGCGCCCGCCAAGCGGTCGAACACCTGCTTGGACGAGGTTTCGCCACCGAATTCAGCACCTTCTGCAGGAACTGAGCGCCACAGAAATTCGGGAACGTCCTTTTCCTTGACCTTTTTCAGAGCCGACGGAACGCCAGCCTTACGAAAGTACTTCTGAGCGATGACATCACTGGCGACCTGGCTCCACTTTGCGGGGATCTCGATTTCATCCAGTCGGAAAACAATGGTGCCGTCCGGGTTCCGTATCTCAGATGTCGCAGAGACAAAATCCAGTTCTGCGTATGCATCTTGCCCCGATTTGGTGAATTTCCTGTCAATCTTCATGTCCGCAGCCCTAGATTCAATCAACTTGTCCGTTCGCGTCAGATGCATTTCAGCGATCCGCACGCCATGCCTGAAAATTGGGCGCAAATGACCGGTCGCTGTCTTTAACAGCGCGAAACCGCTTATACGGTTGCACGTTTAATAGATGTGCTTTCCGACCCTCGCCCTATGCCTTACCCTGGTTATGCTACCAGATTTAGTGGCATGTCTTTCGGCCCATACAACTTGGCGTATTCGGCCATAGATCGTCAACGCCATTTTCATTCATTTTTGAAATCTTTTTTGTTGACCAAACGGTTCCAAAGGGTCCGCGGGCGTTGGATTCCGATTCCTCCACAGGTTCATCCACGGGATAAAGCACTGCACTTGAAAATCGCACAACAGGATTAACTGTTTTTATCAGCAGAGTTACCGGCATTTGATAATCTCGTTGTAAGGTGGATAGGCTGAATGAGAATCACAACACCACCGGTCGCGCGGCCAGACAGGAGGCATAACGTGCAGAATAGAAAATCGAGAGTGTCAGAGTGGATGACCGCGTTTCGATTTCTGCCCGCAATGGCCCTTATCGTGGCCTGCGCACCACAAGATATGCCCCCTCCGACCCGCAGCGCGCAGTTTGAAACATATCCCGAACGGTTGTTTGACACCTTTGAGACTCAGTGCGCTGGGCCAGGAGAAAAGTTCGAAAAAGTGGGGAATCGGGTGTTTGAGTGCCAGGAGTTTCTTCCTCCGGACACCACCGCGTTTCTGATTCTCAATTATGATGGCTACCCGCAGGACCTGCCCAAAAGCGTCATGCGCATGACGTCGACCAAGAACACTACCGGGTATCGCGTGGATGCCGAATTGTTCTTCAATGTGCCGCAAAAACAGGGCCCAGCCGTCAAAGTTCCCGTAGAGAGCAAAGCACTGGATCAAGCGTTGGGCGCGCTGTTCCAAAAGATGGGTGGTTCACTAACATAAGAGGAAGAAGTGGTCGGGGCGGCAGGATTCGAACCTACGACCCCCTGTACCCAAAACAGGTGCGCTACCAGACTGCGCCACGCCCCGGACCGTGCGCCTTCCTAACGTTGCCATTCTGATTTGAAAAGCCCTAACACGGCCAAATTGCAGGACCTTGCGAAAAAATTTCGTGCTGCATCTGTGTTCCTGGGGTGATCAGGTAACGCGCCGCCAATCCAGCGTTGATTTCCAGGACTGCATAAACCGAATCTCCGCCTTCAATCAGTGATTCATCCCCGGGAATCGCGTTCTCATGCACATGAACAACAGCGCCTGTGCGATCCAGAAAAATGATATCCAAGGGAATCAGCGTGTTTCTCATCCAAAAGGCGACTGGCTGCGGCGGATCGAACACGAACAGCATTCCAGACCGTTGCGGCAGCGACTCGCGAAACATCAATCCACGCGCCCTATCCTGCGGACTGATTGCAAGCTCGACGTTGAAACTGACCTGAGTTTTGTCGTTCCGCAGCCCGACACGATCCACCTGGCACGCAGCCAGCACGTTACCGGCCCACAGCATTGTCACACTTGCAAGAACCGTTAACAGTCTGATCATCTGGTATTATTCGTCCAGTGCAGCTTCCCAGGCCAGGACCTGAGCCGCCATACGCCCGCGTTTGCCATTAATGACGCGCATCGCCAACGCTTCGCCTGGTTGCAGATCAGCCAGACCAGATCGGCGCAGCACCTCGATATGCAGGAAAACGTCTTCGTCCCGACCAAAAACATTGGCAAAGCCAAAACCCTTGCCCTTGTCGAACCATTTCACCCGCGCCGCTTCCAAAGGAGCCTCCGCGATCACAACCGGATCAAGTTCCGCGAAATCAGCCAACATCATTGAGTCGGTGCGCGCCGGTGGGTCTACGCTGACAACCTCAACCGCCTGAACGCCGCGGTCAGTGCGATGCGTCATGATCTCGATCCCGGCGCCATCGGCGACCGAGCTTTGACCAAAGTTACGTAACACGTTCACATGCAACAGAATATCCGGGCCACCTTCGTCGGACACAACGAAACCGTACCCCTTAGCGGGGTCAAACCATTTCACGTGTCCTCGAACGCGGTACATATTGTTCAGGTCTTCCGGCACAGCATTCCTATCGCGAAAATTAATAGTTCGTTAAGGGTCCGATGTGTATGGGATTGGCTCGCAAATTCAAGCTGAAAAAATCCTTTGATTTCTTTGTGTTGCATTTCACGATACGCGAATGTCATGGATTCAACCTTTGTACATCCCATGCCGAGTCTTCCTGATCCCGGCGCCACTGAAACCTGTCGTGCAACCGGAATGCACCATCGGCCCAAAACTCAATCTCGCTCGGCACTAACCTGTACCCGCCCCAGAACGGTGGTCGCGGTGGGTTCGGCCCTAATTTCGCGGTCACCTTTGCAACTTCTGCCATCAAAGCAGCCCGGCTGCTGAGAGGCTGAGACTGTTTCGAAGCCCAAGCCCCAAGACGGCTTTTTAGCGAGCGCGACGCATAATATTCATCGGCTTGCGCCCCGCTTTCGCGGGTTATTGTACCACGAACACGGATTTGCCGCCTCAATGATTTCCAATGCATTACAAAAGCTGCTTTGCCCGCCGAATTCAATTCGGCCGCCTTGGCACTTTCGTAGTTGGTGTAAAATACAAAGGCACCGGATTCGATTTCTTTCAACAGCACCATACGCACGTTCGGCATGCCGTCAGAATCGACGGTTGCCAACGCTATTGCATTGGGATCGTTCGGTTCGCTGTCTTTGGCCTCACCCAGCCACCGCCCCGCTATTTCAAACGGATCGGAGCCGGCGAAGATGCCGTCACGCTCGGTCATTTCCATCCCCCGGAAACTATTATTGGCCACCCTAGGGCGAGAACCCGCTGCGGGCAAGAGTACGCGGCCTTGATGCAGCGCATCCAATGGCATAAACCAACGCAACAAATCGCGAAGACAGGCGGAGAACCAAACATGTCAAATCAGTTGATGGCCGGCAAACGCGGCCTCATCATGGGACTGGCCAATGATAAATCGATCGCATGGGGCATTGCCCGCGCTTTATCCGATGCCGGGGCCGAATTGGCCTTTTCCTATCAGGGCGATGCCCTAAAAAAGCGGGTCGATCCGCTGGCGGCGCAGCTGGGCAGTGAAATTGTTCTTCCCTGTGATGTGGGTGACGAGGACTCGATTGATGCTCTGTTCTCGGAATTGGAACAGAAATGGGGCAAGCTGGACTTCGTGGTTCACGCGATTGGTTTTTCCGACAAGAATGAGCTGCGTGGTCGGTACGTCGATACCAGCCGGGCGAATTTCAAGCTGACCATGGATGTTTCGGTCTACTCTTTCACCGCCGTCATGCAGCGTGCGGAAAAGATGATGTCCGAAGGCGGCAGTGCAATCACTCTGACCTATTACGGTGCCGAGCAGGTTATGCCGCACTATAACGTCATGGGTGTCGCCAAGGCCGCGCTGGAAGCATCGGTCAAATATCTGGCCGAGGATCTGGGCAAAGACGGTATCCGGGTGAACTCGATCTCGGCCGGTCCGATCAAGACGCTGGCAGCCAGCGGTATTGGTGACTTCCGCTATATCATGAAGTGGAACGAGTATAATTCGCCCCTGCGCCGCAACGTGACCATCGACGATGTCGGTAAATCAGCGCTGTATCTGCTGTCCGATCTCAGCAGTGGTGTCACGGGCGAAAATCTGCACGTAGATTCGGGGTATCACATCGTCGGTATGAAAGCCGTCGACGCCCCGGACGTTGAAAAGGGTTAACGCAATGAGCGCCAAGGACCGTCTGCCTCACGAAAAAGGCTTTCACATCAGTTGGGACCAAATCCATCGCGATTCCCGTGCTCTGGCATGGCGGCTGGATGGTCAAGGACCGGACGACGGTGCTTGGCGCGCGGTTGTTGCGATCACACGCGGTGGTATGGCCCCAGCCATGATCGCCAGCCGTGAGCTGGACATTCGCACCGTCGACACGATTAGCGTGCGGTCCTATCACCATCAGGAACAAGGCGAAGCCGAGGTGCTGAAAGCCCCTGATGCCGATCTGATGGGTGATGGTGAAGGCGTTTTGATCATCGACGATCTCGTCGACAGCGGCAAAACACTGGAACTGGTGCGTGCGATGTACCCCAAGGCGCATTTTGCCACTGTCTATGCCAAACCCAAAGGCCGCCCGATGGTGGATACGTTCATCACCGAAGTCAGCCAGGATACGTGGATCTTCTTCCCGTGGGATATGGCCCTGCAATATGTCGAGCCCTACCGCGGCACAGACTGATCTTTTCCTGAACATCTAGGATCTCGCATGACCCGGACACGCACCGCCGCCACCTTCGCCCCACCGGTGATGGAGGCGCGGCGCTGGCTGGAAGGCGCGAATTTCCCTGACGACCAGCCTTTGATCAATGTCAGCCAGGCCGCGCCGGTCGATCCGCCCCCTTTGGCCTTGCGTCAGGCCATGGCCGAATTTGCGGTGACCGAGGATCGGGCCCATCTGTATGGGCCCGTGCTGGGCAATCCGGATCTGCGCACCGAACTGGCGGTGCAAATTGGTCAGCACTATGACGTCGAGGTCGCACCGGATCAGGTCGCAATCACCTCGGGCTGCAATCAGGCATTTGCCGCCACAATCTCGGCTATCACTGACGAAGGGGATGAGGTCATCCTGCCAACCCCATGGTATTTTAATCACAAAATGTGGTTGGACATGGCCGGGGTACATGCCGTTGACCTGAAGACCGGTGATGATCTGTTACCTAATCCTGATGCCGCCCGCGCTTTGATCACCGACAAAACCCGCGCCATCGCTCTGGTGACGCCGAACAACCCGGGTGGTGTGGAATACCCGGCCGATCTGGTGCGCGCGTTCTACGAACTGGCCCGTGAAAACGGTCTGCGCTTGCTGGTCGATGAGACCTATCGCGATTTCGACAGCCGCAGCGGCCCGCCGCATGACCTGTTCGCGCAGCCCGGCTGGGACGAGACGCTGGTTCACCTCTATTCCTTTTCCAAAGCCTATCGCCTGACCGGCCACCGGGTTGGTGCCATTGCAACCGGTGCTGACCTGCTATCCGAGGTAGAAAAATTCCTTGATACGGTGGCGATCTGCCCCGGTCAGATCGGCCAATTCGCGGCCCTTTGGGGCATGCGGAACCTGTCGCAATGGGTCGCCGGAGAGCGTGACGAAATCCTCGATCGCCGCGCGGCTATCCAAGAGCAGTTGCCAAACCTGACTAACAAGGGTTGGCGTCTGTTAGGCTTGGGCGCCTATTTCGCCTATTTCGAACATCCGTTCGATATCCCCTCGGACGAACTGGCCCGCCGTCTGGTGGCGGAGGCCGGCATCCTTCTGCTGCCCGGAACGATGTTTATGCCGCCAGATGATCCCGCCGGAAAACGCCAGATGCGCATTGCATTCGCTAATCTCGACCGCGCCGGTATTCAGCAATTGTTCGAACGGTTGCAAGCCCTGTCCTTCTGAGCTTGCCCCCCGGCGGTGCGCGTCGTATTCAGGGCCGCAACCGACAGGGCAGTTCCTTGCCACAAGATTAAGAGGGCACCATGGCCGCAGGCATGAAAAACCTATCGAAGACCTTTGTCTGGATTCTCATGGGCCTATTGATGCTGGGCCTTGCGGGCTTTGGCGCAACAAGCCTGACCGGCACCGTGCGCACCGTCGCACAAGTTGGGAACGAAGAGGTTTCGATCAACCAATACGTTCGCGAATTGCAGCGCGAAATTCGCGCGGTCGAAAGCCAGACCGGCCAGCCCTTGCAAATGTCGCAGGCGCATGAGTTCGGTCTGGATCAGTTGGCCCTGTCGCGCCTGACCGCTTTGGCCGCGCTGGACAACGAAGTCGGTGAGCTGGGCATTTCGATCGGGGATGAGAACCTGCAAGAAGAAATCGTCGCCATCCCGGCTTTTCAGGGCGTCAACGGCACGTTTGACCGCGAGGCCTATCAGTTCCAGCTGGAACAGGCTGGCATGACGGATACCGAATTCGAATCGGATCTGCGCAAGGAGTCCTCGCGCACCATCGTGCAAAACGCGGTGATCAGCGGGGTTGAGATGCCTTCGCTTCTGACGCAAGTGCTGACGGACTATGTCGGCGCACGCCGCAGTTTTACCGTTGCGACGGTCGGGCCCGACGCCCTGACATCGCCTGTTCCTGCACCCACGGATGAGCAGATCCAGACTTACTATGATGAGAATCAGGATCAGTTCACCCTGCCCAGTACCAAGCAACTGACTTATGCGATTCTGTCGCCCGACATGCTGTTGGACAGTGTCGAGATTGATGAGGATGCGGTGCGTCGCCTCTATGATCAGCGTGCCTCGGAATTCTATCAGCCCGAGCGACGTCTGGTCGAACGTCTGACTTATCCGAACGAAGAAGACGCACAGCATGCGATTGCGCAGCTTGAGGTCGGTGGCACCACGTTCGAAAACCTCGTGCGAGATCGCCAGCTAGAGTTGAGCGATATCGACCTTGGCGACGTCACCCGCGAAGATCTGGGCGAAGCTGCTGATGCCGTCTTTGCCGCCGATCTGGACGCGGTTGTTGGCCCGCTGCCCTCGACCTTCGGCCCCGCGCTGTTCCGCATCAACGGATCGCTGGCCGAAAACAACACGCCGTTCGAAGATGCCGCCCCTGCCCTGCGCGAAGAACTGGCCGCCGACCGCGCGCGTCGTCAAATCGAAGCACAGGCCGAAGACATTGACGATCTGCTCGCTGGTGGTGCAACGCTGGAAGAACTGACCGGCGAGACCGAAATGGAATTGGGCCAGATCGACTGGACCCGCGAAAGCGGTGAAGGCGTCGCCGCCTATGACGGTTTCCGCGCCGCTGCCGAAGCCGTAAACGAAGGCGATTTCCCCGAGGTTGCGTTCCTCGAAGACGGTTCGATCTTTGCTTTGCGTTTGAACGAGGTGCTGCCCCAACGCCCCGAGCCTCTGGAAAGCGCACGTGATCGTGTGGCCGCCGCATGGACGCAGGTGGAAACCGGCAAGGCGTTGGCTGAAAATGCAAATTCCGCTCTGGAGCAACTGAATGCTGACGGCGATTTCACCGCCACCGGTTTGCCGTTCCGGGTTGAAAATGCGCTGACCCGCACCGCTTTCCTTGAGGATGTGCCGGCAGATTTCATGGGTCAGGTGTTCGAGATGGAGCCTGGTGAGCTGCGAGTCATTCCTGGCGATGGCACGGCGTTCGTCGTGCGTCTTGAAGAATTGCTACCGCCCGCCGAAACTGATGAACTGCGCCAGGTACAAACCGCGCTGGAAGCACAGCTAAATCAGGCGCTGGCCCAGAACATCTTTGACGCTTATGTGCGCGACGCGCAGACCCGCGCCCGTCCCGTGATTGACCAACGCGCGCTGAACGCCGTGCAGTCGAGCTATTAAAAGAGACCGAACATGGCCCTGACCCCCGAGTTTGACAGCTTCGCCCGCGCCTATGAGGCTGGCGAAAATCAGGTCGTTTACACCCGCTTGGCAGCCGATCTGGATACGCCTGTGTCCCTGATGCTCAAGCTGACGGGCGCGCAGAAAGACGCCTTTATGCTGGAATCCGTGACCGGAGGCGAGGTGCGTGGCCGCTATTCAATCATCGGGATGAAACCGGACCTGATCTGGCGCTGCCGGGGTGAGACGTCCGAATTGAACCGCTCGGCCAGGTTCGATGCCGACGCGTTTTCGCCTCAGGATGGCAATCCGATGGACAATCTGCGTGCCTTGCTGGCCGAAAGCCGGATTGAGCTGCCTGACGATTTGCCTCAAGCCGCCGCAGGGCTGTTCGGTTATCTTGGGTATGACATGGTGCGTCTGGTAGAGTATCTGCCGGATGTGAACCCAGACCCACTGGGCCTACCCGATGCGATTATGCTGCGCCCATCGGTCATCGCCGTTCTGGACGGTGTAAAGGGAGAGGTCACGGTCGTCTCCCCTGCCTGGGTCGCCGAGGGGCAATCCGCCAAGGCTGCCTATGCGCAAGCCGCTGAGCGTGTGATGGACGCAGTGCGCGATTTAGAACGCGCCATGCCCGCCGAGACTCGCGATCTGGGCGATGCCTCTGAAGTCGCGCCTCCGGTGTCGAATTTCACCAAATCCGGCTATATAGAAGCGGTTAAAAAGGCCAAGGAATACATCCGCGCAGGTGACATCTTTCAGGTGGTACCAGCTCAGCGTTGGACACAGGATTTCCCACTGCCGCCCTTTACACTTTATCGGTCATTGCGGCGCACTAACCCCTCTCCGTTCATGTTCTATTTCAACTTTGGCGGCTTTCAGGTGGTCGGTGCCAGCCCAGAAATTCTGGTGCGTGTCTTTGGCGACGAGGTGACAATCCGCCCCATCGCAGGTACCCGACCCCGTGGCGCAACCCCCGAAGAGGATAAGGCCAACGAGGTCGATCTGCTGGCCGACAAGAAAGAGCTGGCCGAACACTTAATGTTGCTGGACCTGGGCCGCAACGATACCGGCCGCGTGGCCAAGATCGGAACGGTGCGGCCAACCGAAGAGTTCATCATCGAACGCTACAGCCATGTGATGCACATCGTGTCGAACGTGGTCGGAGAGCTGGCCGAAGACAAAGACGCATTGGACGCGTTCTTTGCCGGGATGCCTGCTGGCACCGTCTCGGGCGCGCCAAAAGTGCGTGCGATGGAGATCATCGACGAGTTGGAGCCTGAAAAGCGCGGTATCTATGGCGGCGGCGTTGGTTATTTCAGTGCCGGCGGCGACATGGACATGTGCATTGCTCTGCGAACGGCCATCGTGAAGGATCACAAGCTTTATATTCAGGCGGGCGGCGGTGTTGTTTTTGATAGCGACCCCGAGGCAGAGTTTATGGAAACCGTCCATAAATCAAACGCCATTCGCCGCGCTGCTGCCGATGCGTCCCGGTTCACAGGATCTGGCAACACATAAAAAAACGGCGGGCTTTCAGGGCCAGCCGTTTTCGTTGTTCCGAGGTTACTGAACCTCTTTCATCATCACTGCGGAGATTGGGGCCATCGCCACACGGCTGCCCCGATCTTCAAGCCCCCACAGCAACAAAGCCGAGATCGTGTCAGGGCGCAGACGGCCCAGCATTACAACCGTCCCCTCCTGCCCGGCACGAAATGCCGCTTGGTCCAGAAAACGACGCATGATCTTGGGGTCCTGGCGCGCACCGTCGATATCGCGGAAAATCACACCCGATGGAATACCGTTGCGCGCAGCCAGTTTTTGGACAGTGTTCAGACCATTGTCCTGCGTGATCAGACCACGCCCTGTACCGGCAGCAATTGCGGCCACTTGGTCGGCAAGCTTGCGATTGCCCTGAATGCCAGAATCCACGCCTTCGAGAATACCCACCGTTTCCGGCAGCGTGTCGAGCCATACGGCCAGCGATACTTCGGCATCCTGCGCGCTGGCGGCTTCGTGTAGATCAGCCAGAGCCAGAACTTCGAACCCGGCTTCGCGGTGACGCGCCATCTTTTCCACAGCGTCCGGATCAGACGGGCTGACGGCAAAACTCAGCGGATAAGGAAAATCATGCAGAGCTTCAGCCCCATAGGCACCTTCATCGTCGATCAGAATGATTGACATCAACGGCTTGGATTCGGGGTTTTCGAATTCCGCCGCATAAGCCTCGATCGGCTTGCCCGGAAGGACAGCCGCCACGTTGGTCGTGCTGACCTCAATAACATCATCACGTTCCGTTAATGGAACCACGCGCGTTCCGACTGTCGAGACTGTGGTCGCTTCGCTTGCCCCGCCAATTTGCGGAACCGACGCGATCCGGGGCAAATTGCGCGGTGCTGTATCCTCATCACCTTCTACGGCGATTGGGCTGTCGACAAATGGGTTTTCCTCGGTTTCCGGATCGGCGGCTGCGGCGACCTCGGGTTCCGGTTGTGCTGCACTGTCGGCAACAACAGGGTCCGATTTCTGAGCCCCCTCGGCAACCTCGGGTTCTGGTTTCGGCTCGGCCTCCACAACCTCGGGCTCTTGTTCGACGGCCGGTTCAGGCTGAGGTTCAGGCACCTCCAGCGACACCTCAGGCAAGGCTTCGGCATTTGGGGATACCTGCGACAACGGCGGGGCCTGTGGAGCGACCGGGGCCACAGTGGTTGCAATTACAGGAGCTGATTGAGCAACGCTGGGCGCATCGACTTGCGCCGGGTCCAGGTTGACTTTGGGCTGGGCATCGGGCTCAACCTCGACATCTGACAATTCAGCCAGCGTGTCCGTCTGTTCGCCGACAGATTCAGGTGTGGTTGGTGGCAAGTCCAGCACATCGGGGTCACCCCCGGTATCCGTCGCGTCCGCCACTGTATCCGGGACATCAGCCAGAGAGGGTTCAGGCGCAGAAACCGCCACGTTCGGTTTGCTGGTCAAAGGCATGTTCAAAGACAGCACCGCCCCCAGCACAAGAACAGCGACCGTTCCCACGATCATTCCGCCGACAAATCCGCCCATAACAATTGCCTCTCGTCTTGGCCCTGCATCGATCACATGTTCGCCGTCTGCTGCGGCATTTGCTTGCCGCAGCGCCAAGAACGGGATGTCCCCTTGACGCTGCCGCGCAAGCCTGAGCATGTATGTCCCGACATTATACCGTGGCTCGGGGCTGCATCGCCAGCCCGAAATGCCCAAGCCGAGACAAGTGCCCAAATGCTGCTGCTGATCGACAACTACGACTCGTTTACCTACAACCTGGTACATTATTTAGGCGAACTTGGCGCCGAGATGGTCATTCGGCGGAATGACGCCTTGGACGTTCAGGAAGCCATGGCCATGAACCCATCCGGCATCCTGCTCAGCCCCGGCCCCTGTGATCCGGATCAGGCCGGTATCTGCTTGGCCTTGACCGAAGCAGCGGCTGAAACGAAAACGCCGCTGATGGGAGTCTGTCTTGGCCATCAGACCATCGGACAGGCCTTTGGGGGCGACGTCATCCGCTGCCACGAAATCGTACATGGCAAAATGGGAACGATGCACCACTCCGGAAAAGGTGTGTTTGCCGGGCTGCCCTCGCCATTTGAGGCGACCCGCTATCATTCTTTGGTGGTCGACCCCAACACCCTGCCCGACTGTCTTGAGGTCACGGCAGAGCTGGAAGACGGTACCATTATGGGTCTGCAGCACAAAGAATTGCCGATTCACGGCGTTCAGTTCCACCCGGAATCCATCGCCTCCGAGCATGGTCACGCCCTGCTCAAGAATTTCCTGTCTGAGATGAAAGTTCCCGCATGAGCGACGCTCTGAAACCGCTGATCGGAGCCGCCGCCGATCGGCCTCTGACCCGTGCCGAAGCCGAACAGGCTTTTGGTATCTTGTTTGACGGTGAAGCCACGCCCAGCCAGATCGGTGGCCTGCTGATGGCCATGCGCACCCGTGGCGAAACGGTCGAGGAATACGCCGCGGCCGCCGCCGTGATGCGCGCCAAGTGCAATGCCGTCACCGCGCCCGACGGTGCAATGGATATCGTCGGAACCGGAGGGGACGGCAAAGGCACGCTCAATATCTCAACCGCCACGGCATTTGTTGTCGCTGGTGCCGGTGTCACCGTGGCCAAGCATGGCAACCGCAACCTCAGCTCAAAATCCGGGGCAGCGGATGCTTTGGGGCAGTTGGGGATCAACGTCATGGTTGGCCCGGAAACAGTTGAAAAGGCTTTGAAAGAGGCCGGTATCGGCTTTATGATGGCCCCGATGCACCACCCAGCCATTGCGCATGTCATGCCCTCGCGGCAAGAGCTTGGGACCCGGACGATCTTCAACATTCTCGGCCCTTTGACGAACCCTGCGGGCGTCAAACGCCAATTGACCGGAGCCTTCAGCCGCGACCTGATACGCCCAATGGCCGAAACGCTTGGTCTGCTGGGGTCTGACCGCGCCTGGCTGGTACACGGATCAGACGGGACCGATGAGCTGACCATCACTGGCATCAGTTGGGTCGCAGCACTAGAGGATGGTGGCGTTAAGGAGGTGGAACTTCACCCCGAAGACGCGGGCCTACCGGTTCATCCGTTCGAGGATATCATCGGCGGAACACCCGAAGAAAATGCTGTCGCCTTCCGCGCACTGCTGGACGGGCAGCCCTCGGCCTATCGCGATGCGGTTCTGTTGAACTCTGCCGCCGCGCTGGTGGTTGCAGACGCCGCAACAGATTTGCGGGATGGTGTCGAAAAAGCCGTCGAAAGCATCGACAGCGGAAAAGCCAAAGAAAAAATCGCGGTTCTGGCCCGCATGACTCAGGAGACCGCATGACCGAGACGGTACTGGACAAGATCAAAGCCTATAAGCTGGAAGAAATAGCTGCAGACAAGGCTGAGAAGTCCTTGGAAAAACTGGAAAGTGAGGCACGTTTTGCATCCGAAGTGCGCGGCTTTGCCGAAAGCTTGCGGAAAGCGACCCGCAAGGGGTATGGCCTGATCGCCGAGGTCAAAAAGGCCAGCCCCTCCAAGGGGTTGATCCGCGCCGATTTCGACCCGCCTGCATTGGCCAAGGCGTATGAAGAAGGCGGTGCAGCCTGTCTGTCTGTACTGACCGACACGCCTAGCTTCCAAGGCGCCAAGGAATACTTGACCGAGGCACGCGCAGCAACGTCGCTGCCAGCCCTGCGTAAGGATTTCATGTACGACCCTTATCAAGTGGTCGAAGCGCGCGCTTTGGGTGCCGATTGCATTCTAATCATCATGGCCTCGGTCGAAGATGGTCAGGCGGCCGAGCTGGAACAAACGGCCTTTGACTGGGGGATGGACGTTCTTATCGAAGTTCACGACGAGGCTGAACTGGAACGTGCGACCCAACTGAAAAGCCCATTGATCGGGATAAACAACCGTAATCTCAAGACCTTCGAGACCACACTTGATACCACGCGCCGTCTGTCGAAACTGGTTCCTGGCGGTCGGACGATTGTCTGTGAAAGCGGTCTGAGTACACCCGAAGACCTGGCCGATATCGCCCGTTATGGCGCGCGGTGTTTCCTGATTGGGGAAAGCCTGATGCGTCAGGATGATGTCACCGCCGCCACCCGGCAATTGCTGGCAAACCCGCTGATCCCCGGAGTGATGTGATGCCTCTGACCCATTTCGATGCACAGGGACAGGCCCATATGGTCGACGTCTCGGACAAGGCTGTTACTGACCGCGTCGCGGTGGCGGCTGGCCACATCAAGATGGCAAAGGAAACCTTTGATTTAATTTCAGAAGGACGCGCCAAAAAGGGCGACGTATTGGGTATTGCGCGGCTGGCAGGCATCATGGGAGCGAAGAAAACACCCGACCTAATCCCGCTATGCCACCCCTTGCCAGTCACAAAGGTTGCGGTTGAGTTGACCCTGAACCCTGATTTGCCGGGCGTACAGATTGAAGCCACCGTCAAGACCGCAGGCCAGACCGGGGTTGAGATGGAGGCGTTGACTGCGGTCTCAACCGCGGCGCTGACTGTGTATGACATGACCAAGGCAGTCGATAAGGCGATGGAGATCGGCGGTATCCGGGTCCTGCTGAAAGATGGCGGTAAATCAGGCCGTTACGAGGCGAGATGATTACGGTCGAAGAAGCCCGGTCGCTACTGTTTGATCTTGTTTCCCCGCTAAACGCCGAAACAGTTCCGCTTGCCGAATCTGCTGGCCGCGTGCTGGCGGGAGACCTCAGCGCCACGCGCGATCAACCGCCATTTGCAGCCTCTTCCATGGACGGTTATGCGCTGAAATCGACCGAAGTCGAACAACACGCCATGTTCAAAGTAGTTGGCGAATCCGCTGCCGGGCGTCGTTTTGAAGGCACCGTAGGCCCCGGTCAGGCCGTTCGTATCTTTACCGGCGCTCCGGTGCCGGAAGGTGCTGATTTCGTTGTTATTCAAGAAGATACGGAACGGCGCGGGGATTTGCTTACAATCACCGACGATCCCGGACTGAAAACAAATATCCGACCTGCAGGTGTCGACTTTACCGTCGGCACCAAGATCAGCGCTCCGCGCCTTTTGCGCCCTGAAGACGTCGCGCTGTTGGCAGCAATGAATATTGCAACAGTGCCGGTCAGACGCAAACCCGTGGTCGCATTGATTTCGACCGGAGATGAACTGGTTATGCCCGGTGAGATCCCAGGCCCGGATCAAATCATCGCTTCGAACACTTTTGGCCTGAAAGCCATGCTAGAGAATGCCAGTGCACATGTGCGAATTCTACCGATCGCGCGCGACACTGTCGCGTCCTTGGAAACGGCGTTTGGGCTGGCAAGTGGCGCCGATCTGGTCGTGACAATCGGGGGTGCCTCGGTCGGAGAATACGATCTGGTCGGGGACGTTTCTCAGAAATTGGGGATGGAGCGGTCGTTCTACAAAATCCGCATGCGCCCCGGGAAACCCCTGATGGCGGGTCAGTTGGGTGACACAGCGATGGTTGGGCTGCCGGGAAATCCCGTGAGTGCAATGGTTTGCGGTTATCTCTTCCTGATCCCCATGTTGCGTCGCATGTTGGGCATCGAACAAGCCCTGACCCCGTTTCGCCAGGCCAAGCTGGCCGAGCCCATCGGCAAAAACGGCCCACGCGAACATTATATGCGAGCTGTCCTCGGTGAGGATGGCATTCGCGCCTGTGCCGATCAGGACAGCTCGCTTCTCAGCGTTCTGGCGCAGGCCAACGCGCTTTTGGTTCGTGAGCCGAATGATCCGGCGCGCCCCGCGGGGGATGAGGTTCTGTACCTGCCGATATAGGCAACGCTCAAATCCGTTGACACAAAACGTGAACATGCGTAGAACAAAAGAAAACGCATGACCGACGAGGTGTGAGCAATGCTGACCAAGAAACAGTTGGATTTGTTGGAATTCATCCACAAACGCGTTCAGGCGGACGGTGTTCCGCCTAGTTTCGACGAAATGAAGGCCGCGCTGGATTTACGGTCGAAGTCCGGGATTCATCGCCTGATCACTGCGCTGGAAGAACGTGGCTTTATTCGTCGCCTTGCCCACCGGGCGCGCGCGATTGAGATCGTGAAGCTGCCCGAGAGTCTCGGCGGCGAACCAACAGCCGCTTTCAAACCTCGCGTGATTGAAGGCGACAGGCCCGAAGGTCCCCGCCCGGCGAATTTCGAACCGGTCACTGTAGATGCCTTGGAATTGCCGGTCATGGGCCGTATCGCCGCTGGTGTCCCGATTGAGGCGATCAGCCACGTATCGCACCGTGTGGCGGTCCCGGGCAGCATGGTTTCGGGCAAAGGTGAACATTACGCGCTTGAGGTACGTGGCGACTCGATGATCGATGCCGGTATCAATGACGGCGATGTCGTGGTGATCCGTGAAACTCGGGTTGCCGATAATGGCGATATCGTCGTGGCTCTGGTCGAAGATCAGGAAGCGACCCTGAAGCGCTTTTTCCGCCGCGGCAATGCTATCGCGCTTGAGGCTGCGAACCCCGCCTATGAAACCCGCGTTCTGCCCGAGGACAAGGTCAAGGTGCAAGGACGGCTGGTCGGGTTGATCCGCAGCTACTGATCCCGTTTTAAATTGCGGTTCTCGGCGATGGCCGGGGACCACAGGCGATGGCCGATTACCTCTCGGCTGGTTGTTATGCGTCCTTTTGAAAACGCCAGGCTTCCGGTCTCTTTCAGGCGGTTCGGATCGAAAAGACCGCAATCCCCGTTCAGGTTCAACTCAACTGCAGACACCACGATCTGGTTTGATTGGCATTCTTCAAACCCTTGAGCCGCACGTTTTCCGGTGATGTGAATCACTTCCTTGCCCTGCCAATCAAAGCGCTGAACAGCGTTTTCTGCATCAGGCCAGCGGCTGGCCGCCTTCTTCTGATCTACTCCGTCACCATCGTTTTCCAACCATACCGTAGCGATGAAACCGCTACCTTTTTCTTTGCTCAGCGCGCGGCCATGTTCAGTCATGACCCCCACCAGCCCGCCTGATTCCGCGATCAGAACCTCGGGTCTTTGCCCCTGCCCCCACGACAAAAATGCGGACGCAACCGGGATAATCCCAATCCATTTTGCGCGGCCCTGCCACAGCGCCAGCCACAACGCCCCCAGCGCAAACATGGGCAACACGTAATGTGGCGGACAAACGACATAGCCTTGCGCGCCATCTAAGTTTGACACCTTGTCTGAAACGATCAGAATCCACTCCAACCCCAGACCCATGACATTCAATGCGACCGCCTCTAGCCCGAAAGGGGTCAGCAATGCCGCGACAAAGGCGGCGGGCACCACAATCGTGCCCATTACCGGGACCGAGAGCATATTGGCCAGCAACCCATAGTGTGACATCGTGTTGAAATGCGCCGCCCCGATAGGTGCGGTCGCAAGCCCTGCAATCGCCGAGGACAACAGCAAGCCGGTCACCGGTTTCAGCCATTTTGGACCGGGCATTGGGCCATAGTCCCGCAACAGCCCAAACACCGCGACAAGCGCCGTAGTGGCAGCAAAGGACATCTGGAAGCCTGGGCTCAACAATGTTTCTGGCCGTAGAATCAACACGATTATGGCAGCCACGGCCACGGCCCGCAAAGAAATCGCACGGCGGTCGATCAGGATCGCCCCCAGCATTACGCTGGCCATGACGAAAGCGCGTTCCGTTGCAACATTGCCCCCGGACAACAGTAGGTAAAGGACGGCCGCGATCAACGCACAAACTGCCGCCAACTTGCGGACGGGCAACCTTAAGGCCACTGAAGGAATGGCTGATAAGCCCAACCGAAACACCAGAAAAACGAACCCCGTCAGCAACCCCATGTGAAGGCCCGAAATCGCCAGCAAATGCGCTAGGTTCGAGGCCCGCAGGGATTTTAACGTCTCTTGCCCCATGCCACTGCGATCTCCGGTTGTAACGGCGGCTGCGAACCCACCGATCTCACCAGGCAGGATCGCACGTACCCTTTCCGAGATAGCCATACGCCAGGCAGTTACCCGGACCCCTTCGGTCGCGTCAGTTGCGGGGGCAATGGTCATCACCGGCACCCGGGTATAGCCAACCGCGCCCAGCCCTTGAAACCAGGCATGACGGCGGAAATCAAACCCTCCGGGTTCAACCGGCCCTTGCGGCGGTGAGAGATGCCCGGTGGTCATGATCCTTTGCCCAGGCGCCAGGGAAACCGATCCTCCGTGCAGTGAAAGCCGGACGCGCTGCGGTCTGCGATCTGCGGGCACATCCCCTATGCGCACCCGATCCAGCGTGACCCGCAACGCGTCCGACGCAGAGCGATCCATGGCTACGACCCGCCCCTCGATCGGGCCGTAGTAACGCCAGGACAGGACCGGCTCTGCGACCGTATGGGCTCGGGCGCCGGCCAGTATAAAACCGGACGCGATCAGCGCGCCCCCCGTTGCCAACGCAGCCCAGCCAGTGCGCCGCGTGCGGCCAACCCAGACCAGCAACGTGATCCCAAGTAGAAGACAGGCATAGACCTGCCATTCCGGTTCAAACCGAAGGCTGAAATAGAGGCCGATGCCAACTGCCAGACAAATCGGAGACCACTGGAACAAATACCCTGTCTGGTTCAGCAAAGCGGCGTCGACCCGTGTCAGAACACGCATGGTTGCCCCCGTCCTTCGGGCTCGTTAGACAGACGCCAAACTATGCCCGACACGGTTACCAAAAGGTTAATCCACACAATGTCCGATCAGGTCGTCACCCGTTTCGCCCCCTCGCCCACCGGTTTTTTGCATATCGGCGGTGCCCGCACTGCGTTGTTCAACTGGCTCTATGCTCGTGGTCGTGGCGGTAAGTTCCTGCTGCGGATCGAAGACACAGATCGCGAACGCTCGACGCCTGAGGCGACAGCCGCAATTCTGCAAGGTATGGAATGGCTTGGCCTAGACCACGATGGTGATGTAATCAGCCAGTTTGAGGGTGCCACACGCCATGCCGAAGTCGCTCACCAGCTTCTGGCCGAAGGTAAAGCCTATAAGTGTTTTTCAACCCAGGATGAAATTGCAGCCTTTCGTGAGCAAGCTCGGGCCGACGGCAAGTCCACCCTGTTTCGCAGCCCTTGGCGTGACGCTGATCCGGCAACCCATCCCGATGCACCTTTTGTAATCCGTATCAAGGCCCCACAGGACGGCGCCACCGTGATCCGCGATCAGGTGCAGGGGGATGTGACCATTCGCAACAATCAGCTGGACGACATGGTCCTTTTGCGCTCGGACGGAACACCGGTTTATATGCTGGCTGTGGTGGTGGATGATCACGACATGGGCGTGACGCACGTGATCCGGGGCGACGATCACCTCAACAACGCCGCACGCCAGATGATGATCTACGAGGCGATGGGCTGGGACGTTCCGGTATGGGCACATATCCCGCTGATTCACGGGCCAGACGGTAAGAAACTGTCGAAGCGTCACGGTGCCTTGGGCGCACAGGAATATCAGGCGATGGGCTATCCTGCCGCTGGCATGCGCAACTATCTCGCGCGTTTGGGCTGGAGCCACGGCGACGATGAGTTTTTTACCGACGAGCAGGCCAAAGAGTGGTTTGATTTGGACGGAATCGGCAAAAGTCCGGCCCGCTTTGATCTGAAAAAGCTTGAGAATCTCTGCGGTCAGCATATCGCGATGTCTGATGATGCTGCGCTGCGGCATGAAATCGAAGCTTATCTGGATGCGGCGGGCCTTCCTGCTCTCACTCAGACACAATCTAGTGTTCTTGAACGTGCAATGTATTGTCTGAAGGATCGCGCCCGAACTTTCCCGGAATTGCTTGAAAAAGCACACTTTGCGCTGATTTCCCGCCCGATTGAGCCGGATGAGAAAGCGGCAAAATCACTGCAAACAGTATCCGACGGTATACTAAGTGAATTGACGCCGCATGTGCAAAATGCTAGCTGGTTGCGGAACGAACTGGAGGAAACCCTCAATGCCTTTGCAGAAGCGAAAGGCATCAAGTTCGGCAAGCTGGCTGGGCCCTTGCGGGCGGCTTTGGCGGGTCGGGCAGTGACTCCTTCGGTGTTTGACATGATGCTTGTGCTGGGGCGTGAAGAAACCTTGGCACGGCTTTCCGACGCAGCAAAATGACCCTGGCTTAATATTCAGGTAACGCTGCTTCGTTACGACCGGTCAACACTTTGGTGTGTGACCGCTGACCGCGCGCAGGCCGCTCACCCGGCGTGCTCATGAACGAAGAAGGGACAACGATGACCGACAGCAAAAAAACAGCCACTCTTACCGTACATGGTGAAAATTACGAGTTGCCGGTTCACTCGCCAACCGTTGGCCCGGATGTGATCGACATTCGCAAACTGTACAGTGATGCGGGTGTGTTCACCTATGATCCGGGCTTCACCTCGACAGCCAGCTGCGACAGCACCATCACCTATATTGACGGCGATAAGGGTGAACTGTTGCACCGCGGCTATCCGATCGACCAACTGGCCGAGAAATCGCACTTCCTCGAAGTGTGCTACCTGTTGCTGTACGGAGAGCTGCCAGTCGCAAAAGATCTGGAGAAGTTCGAGACCACGATCACTCGCCACACCATGATGCACGAACAGATGCAGTATTTCTATCGCGGGTTCCGTCGCGATGCGCATCCTATGGCAATCATGGTTGGCGTCGTCGGTGCAATGTCGGCTTTCTATCATGACTCGACAGATATTCATGACCCACGTCAGCGCGAGATTGCGTCGCACCGTCTGATCGCCAAGATGCCGACCATCGCAGCCTGGGCATACAAGTATCACACCGGTCAGCCCTTCGTGTATCCGCGCAACGACCTGGACTATGCGTCGAACTTCCTACGCATGTGCTTCAGCGTTCCGGCCGAAGAGTATGATGTTAACCCGATCCTCAGCCGCGCGATGGACCGCATCTTTACCCTGCACGCGGATCATGAACAGAACGCTTCGACCTCGACCGTGCGTCTGGCTTCAAGCTCGGGTGCGAACCCGTTTGCCTGTATCGCGGCCGGTATCGCCTGTCTGTGGGGTCCGGCCCATGGTGGCGCCAACCAAGCGTGTCTGGAGATGCTGGAAGAGATTGGTTCAGTGGATCGCATCCCTGAATACATTGCCCGCGCCAAGGACAAGGATGATCCGTTCCGCCTGATGGGCTTTGGCCACCGCGTCTACAAGAACTTTGACCCGCGCGCCAAGGTGATGAAGCAATCCGCTGACGAAGTGCTGGATCTGCTGGGCATCGAAGACAATCCAAAACTGCAGGTCGCCAAAGAGCTTGAGCGAGAAGCGCTGGAAGATCCGTATTTCGCCGAGAAAAAGCTGTTCCCGAATGTGGACTTCTATTCGGGCATCATCCTCGAGGCGATGGGTTTCCCAACCTCGATGTTCACGCCGATCTTCGCCCTGTCGCGCACCGTTGGCTGGGTCAGCCAATGGAAAGAGATGATCGCCGATCCACAGAACAAGATCGGTCGTCCGCGCCAGCTGTATCTGGGCGAAACCATGCGTGATTACGTGGATATCGAAAACCGCTGATTGCAGCGATGAAATGCTTAAGCCCCGGACCTGCGTCCGGGGCTTCTTTCATAGTAGGCTCAACTGATCGCCGATCTGAGCCGGGCGGGCAAACAGGTCGCATCGCAGGGGCGGTGTCCGCGTTACAAGGCCTAGGCGCTTGACCGCCAAGGCAAACCGTTTGGCAATCAACCCAGCATATTCACCCTCACCCCGCATCCGGTGGCCCCAGCGCGGGTCATAGTCCCTGCCCCCGTGCATTTCGCGCAGCTTGGACATGATCTTTTCCGCCCGCGCGGGTTCGTGATCCTGCAACCACTCCTGCCACAACGTCGATACTTCACGCGGCAAGCGCAACATGATCCAACTGGCAGCATCCGCGCCCGCCTCACGCCCCGCCTCAAGCAGGTGTTCCAACTCATGATCCGTCAGACCAGGCACTATGGGAGACGTCATGACCCGCACCGGCACCCCAGCTTCGGTCAAGCGGCGTATCATGGCCAATCGGCGCTGTGGTGAGGGCGCGCGCGGCTCCATCCGACGGGACAGATTAGCATCCAGAGTGGTCAGGGATATCCCGACCCGCACCAACCCTTGCTGAGCCATGTGCGCCAGGATGTCCAAGTCCCGTTCGACCAAGGCCCCCTTGGTGACGATGGCGATGGGGTGATTGAATTCTTGCAGAACCGACAGACAGCCTCTTGTAATCGCGTGGGTTTTCTCAATCGGTTGGTAAGGGTCCGTGTTGGTACCCAAGGCAATGGGTGCAACCTTGTACCCTTTGGCCGACAACTCCTTGCGCAGGATATCCGCTGCGTTTGGCCGCGCGATCAGGCGGGTTTCGAAATCCAGCCCCGGCGATAGCCCAAGATAGGCATGGCTCGGGCGGGCGAAACAGTAGACACAACCATGCTCACACCCGCGATACGGGTTGATCGAGCGATCAAACGGCAAATCCGGCGAACGGTTATAGGTAATCAGGCTGCGCGCGACCTCGTCCCGAACATCGGTTCGCAAAGGCGGCAGGTCCTCGTCGATATCCCAGCCATCGTCGCAAGGGATGGTGTCGAATTGTTCGAACCGTCCAGCGGTATTTGTGGCGGCTCCTCGGCCGCGAATATGCGGTGCAACCATGTTTGTTCTCGTTATGTTCCTTTGATTGGGTATAACGGCAATCCCGAATACTCGCAAGCACAGCATTCGAGGCCGCGCAGGTATCAACCGCGTGGTTATCCACCAGTAAAATGAACCAGATGCAGGATCATCTTGCAGATAATTCTGTCGAGAGACGCGAAAATTTGACGTATAGGTCGGTCCCGAAACGACTGAGGTCGCAATCGTCACAGTCAAACTGCGACGTTTTGGCCAAAACGGAAAAAATGCCACCACGAGCCTATGGCTCGCACAGCTCAGGGAAACGCCCCATGTCTGAAGAAGAAGACATCGTCCTGTCCGAACTGAATGACGACGAACTTGTCGAGCAGATGTTCGACGATCTTTATGACGGCCTGAAAGAAGAGATCGAAGAAGGTGTGAACATCCTGCTTGAACGCGGATGGACACCTTACGACATCCTGACCAAGGCTCTGGTCGGTGGCATGACCATCGTGGGCCACGACTTCCGCGACGGTATTCTTTTCGTGCCCGAGGTTCTGCTGGCTGCAAACGCCATGAAGGGCGGTATGTTTATCCTCAAGCCGCTGCTGGCCGAAACCGGCGCGCCGCGCGTGGGTAAGATGGTGATCGGTACGGTCAAAGGCGACATCCACGACATCGGCAAGAACCTTGTGTCGATGATGATGGAGGGCGCTGGCTTTGAAGTGGTCGATATCGGCATCAACAACCCGGTTGAAAACTATCTGGAAGCGCTTGAAACCGAAGAGCCAGATATTCTGGGCATGTCCGCCCTGCTGACCACGACCATGCCTTACATGAAGGTCGTGATCGACACGCTGGTCGAACAAGGTAAGCGCGAAGACTATATCGTTCTGGTTGGCGGCGCGCCGCTGAACGAGGAATTCGGCAAAGCCATCGGTGCGGATGCTTATTGCCGTGACGCAGCCGTTGCGGTTGAAACCGCCAAGGATTTCGTCTCGCGCAAGCACAACCAACTGGCCGGCTAACCGGACGCGCAGGTTATTCTGGGGCCGTCCGGGTTTCGGGCGGCCTTTTTTGTTACACTGACAGTCGCGTAGAATCCGAGAGGCACCCAATGCAGCAGGAAAAATTGCCAGACGATGCCAGCCTGACGACCAAGGGCTACCAATCCGGTGAGCACGGGCGCATCCTGCTGTTGGCCTGTGGCGCGCTGGCGCGTGAGATTCTGGACCTGAAGCAACGCAATGGCTGGGATCACATGGCGCTGACCTGCCTGCCCGCGATTTTTCACATCCAGCCTGACAAGATCATTCCGGCGGTACAGGAGGCCGTCGCCAAACACCGTGACGACTATGACCAGATCTTTGTGGTCTATGCCGATTGCGGAACGGGTGGCCTGCTGCAGCAAGCCTGCGAAGACCTGGGCGTCGAGATGGTCAAAGGCCCCCATTGTTATTCCTTCTTCGAAGGAAATCAGGCGTTTGAAGCACATGGTGATGAGGAAACCACCGCCTTTTACCTGACCGATTTTCTGGCCCGGCAGTTCGATGCCTTTGTGTGGAAGCCGCTGGGGCTGGACCGACACCCCGAGTTGCTTAGCATGTATTTCGGCAACTACACCAAGCTGGTCTATCAGGCGCAAATCGACGATCCGGACCTGACGGCCCGTGCCCGTGAATGTGCCGAGCGGATGGGTTTGGAATTCGAACGTCGCCTGACCGGCTATGGCGATTTGGAAACCACCCTGACCGATTGGGCAAAACGTAAGCCGAAAGCCTGAATAGCGTCAGGCGTTTTCCTGCGCCACTTCGCGGATGCGTTCAATCATTGCCCGCAACCCGTTCGATCGCTGAGCAGAAAGGTGATCATTCAGACCCAAGCGCGCCAGCTCTCCGCCTGCGTCCACCTTGGGGACTTCGCTGACGGGCAACCCGTTATATAAGGAACGCAATACCGCGATCAGACCGCGTACGATCAGCGCATCGCTGTCCCCGTCGAACCGGAAAACCCGATCTTCGATGATCGGGTGCAACCAGACCTGGCTTGCGCAGCCGTGGACCTTGGTGGCCGGCACTTTTAGTGCGTCCTCCAGCGGCTCCATCGCTTTGCCCTGGTCGATGACGTGGCGGTACCGGTCTTCCCAGTCCTCCAGAAATTCGAAATCCTCGACGATCTCTTCAAAGGCAGGCGTTGCCATGTCGCGGCGGTCCTTTCGTTGCAATCACAATTGTGAACTATGCCTCTGATCTATGCCTGTCCACCCCCCTACGCGGCTTTTCAATCAACAGAAATTGCGATAACCCATTGCTGGACTTACAGCTCTGGACGTTGGGACCATGCAAAAATCATTTACTGTTCTCTTGGTGGCTACCCTGGCCCTGTCTGCCTGCAACAGCTGGCGCGAGTCACGGGTGAACCCGTCCAACTGGTTCGGTTCAAGCACGTCAGCCCCGCCGCCGGAAACAGCGACCTATGACGCGAACGCTCTTGTGCCCGAAACAAGGGAAGGCGGTGGGTTGCTCTCAAGGCCAACCCCCGAGGATACAAGCGTTCCGATCGCCAAGATTGATGAATTGAGGATTGAGCCGACCCCGAACGGTGCAATCGTCTACGCCTCGGGGACGGCAATCCGGCAAGGTGCTTATGACGCTCGACTGGTTCGCGTAGACAGTGAAGAAAACCAGAAGAACGGCGTTTTGGAGTTCACTTTCCGGGTAACCTATCCCGCGCGCGCAACGAATACGGGAACCGAACGGTCTCGAATGGTGTCCGACGCAATCAATATCAGCAAGAAAGACTTGGAAAAAACTCGTCTGGTGCGGGTTGTAGGGCAGCAGAACGCATTGGAATCGCGGCGCCGTTAATCGGCGCTAAAGCGATACAACTTTGACGTTCTGACCTTTGGCCGCCAGCGCGATTTTACCTTCACACAGTTTCAAGGCGTCTTCGCCGAACACCTCAAACCGCCAACCTGACATCGCAGGCAGTTCCCGCTCACCCGCTGCGATCTGATCCAATTCCGAGCTGGTGGCGATTAGTTTGGCTGCCACGCCCGAGCTTTCGGTTTTCGATTTCAACAACACCCGCAGCAAATCCGCCAGAGCCGGGTTCACCTTCAGTTTGTCCCGGCTGTTGTCGACTTGCGGCAGCTGATCCGCAGGGCAATTCACCCCTTTTTTGACGGCGCTTAGAATACCATCGGCAATCGCGCCCTTTCGGGCCTCGCGCAGCAATAAGCGCGAGCCGCCCAGATCCGAGGGCGATTTGGGCTTGGTTGATGCCAGCTCGATCAGCGCATCATCCTTGAAGACCCGGCTGCGCGGCACATTGTTTTCCTGCGCATAAGCCTCGCGAAACTGCGCCAGTTCGCGCACCACGGCCAGAAATTTGGCCGAATTCGTCCGGGTCTTTACACGTTTCCATGCATCTTTGGGGTGAATGTCATAGGTCGCAGGATGGGTCAGCGTGCGCAACTCCTCTGCCACCCAATGACTGCGCTGCGATTTTTGCAATTGCGCTGCGAGATATTCATAGATTTGGCGCAGATGGGTGACATCCGCCAGCGCATAGGTCTTTTGCGCCTCGGATAGTGGGCGGCGGGACCAATCGGTAAACCGCGAGGTCTTGTCGACCCCCTGCTTGCAGATCTTGCGCACCAGCGTTTCATACCCCACCTGCTCACCGAAGCCACAAACCATTGCTGCAACTTGCGTGTCGAACAGCGGTTTCGGAAAGACACCTGCTTCGACCCAGAAAATTTCAAGATCCTGACGCGCGGCATGGAAGACCTTGACCACATCGTCGTTGCCGAACAGCTCATAAAGCGGGTCCAGAGACAATCCATCAGCCAGCGGATCGACCAGAACCGCGCTGTCTTCGTCATCAGACGGAACGGCCAGCTGTATCAGGCAAAGCTTTGAATAATAGGTCCGTTCGCGCAGAAACTCGGTATCTACGGTGACATAGTCATATTCCGCCGCGGCCTCGCAGAAATTGGCCAGCTCTTGCGTCGTTGTCAGGGTTTTCATGCGCGGTGCTGTTCTTGCTCTTGTTTTCTTCGGCTGATCGTCTCTTCCGTACCTAGCCGTAGTGCAGACCATAGGCCGATTTTAACACGCGTGTAAATCACTCTGGGACGTTCAGGGCAGCAACACCGGAGTCCGGTCGCCACTGGCGTAACGGCGCAACACTGCAGGATAAAGTTTATGCTCCCAAACCAGCACACGAGCAGCCAAAGCGTCGGGCGTGTCACCGGCTTCGATGTTTACCCGCGCCTGCCCCAGGATCGGGCCGTCATCCAGCGCTGCCGTAACCTCGTGAACCGAACATCCATGTTCGGCATCCCCGGCCTCGATCGCGCGAGCATGGGTGTTGAGGCCTTTGTATTTCGGCAGCAGTGAGGGGTGGATATTCAGCATCCGCCCCTGAAAGCGGGAAACGAAATCACCGGTCAGAACACGCATGAACCCCGCAAGACAGACAATATCCGGTTGCGCCTCTTCCAAAGGCTTCAGCAGCTCTGCTTCAAACGCAGCGCGGTCGCCTTTGAAGGGGCGGTGATCTACCGCAGCCGTCGGGATGCCACGGTCCGCGGCCTTTTTCAGCCCGCCCGCCGTAGCGTCATTCGACAGAACCAGACACGGGCGTGCCGGGTGATCGCCGACCATGCTGTCGACCAGCGACACCATGTTGGACCCACCCCCCGAAATCAGGATGGCGACGCGCTTGTGACTCACAACAGTTTGCCCGAATAGTCCATGCCGGGCGTGTCGGTCACGGTGCCGATGCGAGCAACTGCTTCTCCGGCCTCGGCCAGTAGAGCGGCCAGTTCATCGGCGCGGTCTTCGGCGCAGACGACAATCATGCCAATGCCGCAGTTGAAGGTCTTCAGCATCTCGGCCTCGACGATACCACCGGTTTCCGCCATCCAGCGGAAGACGGGCGGCAGGTCCCAGGCGTTCAAGTCGATCTCCGCACCCGACCCCTCTGGCAGCACGCGCGGCAGGTTTTCGGTCAGACCGCCGCCGGTGATATGGGCCAGCGCGTGTACGCCCCCTGCCCGGATCGCCTGCAGGGCGGGTTTCACGTACAACCGCGTCGGCGTCAGCAGCGCCTCACCCAGCGACCCGTCGCCAAAAGGCGATGCGGCATCCCAGCCCAGACCCGAGATTTCAACCAGCTTGCGCACCAGCGAATAGCCGTTGGAATGCACCCCGTTCGAGGCCAACCCCAGAAGCACGTCGCCCCGCTGCACACCCGCAGGCAGGTGTGCGCCACGCTCCATCGCGCCGACCGAAAAGCCAGCCAGATCGAAATCGCCATCGGGATACATGCCCGGCATCTCGGCCGTTTCACCGCCGATCAGGGCGCAACCAGACTGCACACAGCCCTCGGCAATACCTTCGATGATCCGCGCGGCGGTGTCGGTGTCCAGCTTGCCCGTGGCGAAATAGTCCAGGAAGAACAGCGGCTCGGCCCCCTGACAGATCAGGTCGTTGACGCACATTGCCACCAGGTCGATACCCACACCGTCGACCACTCCGGTATCAATGGCAATCCGCAGCTTGGTGCCCACACCGTCGGTCGCGCCCACAAGAATCGGGTCATGATATCCGGCGTCTTTCAGATCGAACAAGGCACCGAACCCGCCCAGACCGCTCATCACGCCCGAGCGGTTGGTGCGCTTGGCCGCAGGCTTGATCCGGTCGACCAGAGCGTTCCCCGCATCAATATCAACGCCTGCATCGGCATAGGTGATTCCGTTCTTGCCCGTCGTCATGGCCAGCCCCTTATGAATGGTTCCCGCGCGGGTTAGTCGATTGTTGGGCATCTTGCAACGGTCAGGCTTGACGCGGCCGTTCACCGTGATACTCAAAGCGCTCAGGCGGGCCTGTAGCTCAATTGGTTAGAGCAGAGCGCTCATAACGCTTTGGTTGCGGGTTCAAGTCCTGCCGGGCCTACCAAAACACCGCAAAACTGGTTTTCAGAAGGCAAGCAAGGGAACGCTGTTTCTGTGGTTGTTGCGTGATCCAAAGTCGGATCAGACCGAGCCAGAACAACACGCATTACTGATAGACCAGAAATCACTTGCCCGGCCGGTCAATCGTATCAAGAAGCTAGATACCCCTAGAACCCAAAGATCCCCGGCTGACCTGAAGGATACTTAAATGGCCTACACTGTGCGCAGTTGGGGAAAAATACGATGCGGATTACCTTAAGAACTGGATTAACAGTGCCCGCGTTGCCCAAATCTGGGATGGCGAGCAACGCGGGCCATAGTCTGGTCAGGGGTTGCCCAGACTAAAGGGACAAAAAGGATACGCGGCAACGCAGGCGCTGGATCACTCGCTGCTTTCGATGCTCAGTAGGATTTCTAATTTGGAGGCTCACCAAAATAACCACCAAGATAGGCTATTACCGAGGCAATTACGCCAATCACGATCACAATAGATATCAATGCGCCGCTACTTCTTGAGTAATAGCCGAGCGTCAAAAGCCCAACGACAAAAATGCCAACTAAAAAATATAATACAGTGTTGTCCATTGCTAATCCCCGACCGCGAAAAACATTTCGTCACTATAAGATAAAAAATCGCCTCAAGTTTAGTGGATACAAAACGCCTTACTCGACTGCAGAGCCTTCACATGCATTCCCTAACCAAAAAAACCGCGTTGTTCGGAGATGTACCTTTACAAACAACGCGGCGACAGTTTGGGGTAGTGTAGGCTATTCGGAGCACGTCAGGGATTGGACCAAATGCCCCGGATTACGATGGCTCCCCATCATTGGGGGGAGGCAAGGTCACTCTTTGGGATCAGCCGCTTCGGCTTTTTGGAAAACGGCTAACGTTACAAACAATCCACCAATCAGCAGCATGTGGCCCACCGCAGTGATTCCGAAAACGAAATAGCTGCCAATCATAAGTGAAAAAATTGCACTCCACATCCACGCCAACATCTGCATCAGCATATGCGCTGTAGATAGAGAGTATTTCTTGAGTGGGTTCTTGGTCTCATCCATTACCGAATCCCACGTCGATTTTACGTCGAAACTATTGGTCATGACTTCCTCCCATTACAAAAGGAATACGGGTCGATCGGTGCTTTAGACCAAAAATTTGCATCATCTTATCATCTGCAATATCTCATTCGCGTGATCTGTGATCGCGCGACTGACGTCTCCAAGTGCCGGCACCGGCCACTAGAAAATCCTGCAAAGTGAAGAAGATTTACTACGGCAATTACGCCAATAAAACCGACTCGAGGTGTCGAATCCGCGTGAAATTCATCGTTTAACTTGCACGGGCACGTAGCGCGTTGAATGGATGCAAAACACGTCGCCGCTCAGCGTTAGCCACTCAGTAAACCGGCGGCCTTAACCCTGCCTGAAACCAGCTGACCAGAGAGACGATGGAATACACCGGCAGCCCCGTCGCCGATTGAATATCGGCCGCGTAGGGGCACATGTTTGTGCATTCCAGCACCAACGCGCCGAGGTCGGGATGGGCCTCTTTCATCGCCAGGGCGGCCTCGACATTGTCGGCGCGGGCCTTGTCTACGTCCAGCGTCAGTTCATTATCCAAGATCGCGCGCGTGAATTCCTGCCCGCCCTCGGTCGAGCCGATGGGCGTGCCCTCTGGCACCTGTGCGCTGCGCAGATGGGCCTCGGTCAGGGTCGAGGCCGAGATAGTCAGCACCCCTGCCCGTTTGCCCGCAGGCAATACCTTGTTCACCATTTCGACCTGCATCAGCGAGGATGTGACAACGGGCACCGGGACCGCCTGAGACAGCTCTTTCTGAAACAGCGACAGGAACCCGCAATTGGTGGTGATCCCGTCGACGCCCTCGTCAACCAGCTCGCGCGCGGCATCGACAAAGGCGTCCAGCATCCCCTGCGCTCCACGACGCACCACCAGATCGGGTGAGGCGTTCCGGACAATGCGGAAATGCACCGGAAACGGCCAAGTCAGCGCGTTGCCCATGTCGCCGGGAATGCGGGGAAAGCGTGCGTCCAGCATCAGGATACCCACCGATGCGCCGTAAAGTGATTTGCCACCAGTTGCGATCATTCCTCAAACCTTTTCATTTCCGGACACGTTCTGCAGGGGTCTGTTCGCCATTCGAAACGCGACGACGTGGGCAGAGTTTGCACAGACCGGATAAAGGTCAATAGGCAAAAACTGAGCGCTTGGCATTCAAACGCTGTCGCCGCCATGCGCGTTGGTGGAAAAAGACGCCATCGCGGGCACAAGTTGGTCCAGAAACTCCCGCGCGATGGTCGACAAAGGACGCCCTTTGGCGGTGATAATCGCCAGTTCCAACGTCACCGCGGGCCGAAATGGGCGGGTCTGATATCCGCGCTCAGTATCAAAGGCGACGGTAAAGGGGTCGATGACTGCAACCCCCATGCCCTGTTTGACAAAGCTCAGCAGGTTTTCGGACAGATGTGTATGAATTTGCGTGCGCCAAGTCCGGTGCGCCGCTTGAAAAACATCCCGTGTCCCACGATAGGTCTGATGCTCGGGGCCCATCACGATAAAGGGCTCGTTCTCTAGCAACTCAGGGGTCAGCACGTCGTATTGGGCCAAATGGCTGCCTTCGGGAAATGTGGCCACGGTTTCAAAGCGGAACACCTGAGCATTGAGCGTATCGTGCAGAATTGGCACCTCGACAATGCCGACCTCGAACAGGCCCGAGATCACCCATTCCTGAATCTTGGACGAGTATTGCGATTGAAAACTGACCGACAGATTGGGGCGGCTGGCGGCGAAACGCGCGATTTCCCTTGGCATGAATCCAAACGACAGCATGTGCGGTGCGGCCACTTGCAGCTGACCGGGATGCTTGTTCTGCAAATCCGTCACGGCCTGCGCCACGTGATCCAGCCCACGCACGACGGTGTCCACCTCGCGGTACAGCAAATCAGCTTCGGGGGTTGGTAACAGACGGCCCTTGTTGCGTTCAAACAGCGGCAGACGAGCTTCGCGTTCTAGTTGAGCTAGAAGATTACTGATCCCGGGTTGTGATATCCCCAGAACCGAAGCCGCCCCTGTCACCGTTCCCGTCTCCATAATCGCGTGAAACGCCTGCAATTGCCGAAACCTTAAAGACATTGACATTCCCACATCATTTTTTCTGATACCCTTGCCACAATATAGTATTTGAAATGATATAGCTATCGCGGCACGGTTCCCCCGAACGACCGGAGGACCAATGACCGACTTGAACCAAACCATCACAGGGTTTGACCTTTGGCACCTTGAACTGCCTGTTACATCACGGCGTGATCATGGAATCGGCTCGGTCGAAGGCAGCTGCGAAATTGTGATCTTGCGCCTGACCTCAGAGGGCGGATCAGAAGGATTTGGCGAAGCGTCGCCATGGTCGGTTTTTACCGGAACACCCGAAGCAACTTACGCAGCGCTGGATCGTTATTTCCGGCCGTTGGTTGTTGGGTCACGTGTGGCAGATCGGGCTGGGATCATGGCCAAGGCCGCCTATGCCGTCGCACATTGCACCGAGGCCAAGGCCGCACTGGAAACCGCCTTGCTGGATCTGACAGGGCGTATCAGCGGCGTGCCGGTCTGGGCACTGATGGGTGGCAAATGCCGGGACTCGATTCCGCTGAGTTGTTCGATCGCCAATCCTGATTTCGCGCAGGACATTGCGCTACTCGAGCAATTGCGCGAGGACGGGGTTCGCATCGTCAAGCTGAAGACCGGGTTCAAGGACCATGCGTTCGACATCATGCGGCTTGAACATCTGGCGCAACATTGCCCCGAGTTTTCTGTGCGCGTGGATTACAATCAAGGTCTGTCTATCGAGGATGCTCCTGCTCAGGTACGCGATGTTGCTCAATTCAAACCCGATTTCATCGAACAACCAGTGCGGGCGCATCACTATGGCATGATGGCCAAACTGCGAGGTCAGATCGACCTGCCCCTGCTGGCCGACGAAAGCGTGTTTGGCCCTGAGGATATGGAGCGTGCCGCGCGAGAAGGCATATGCGATGGCGTGTCGGTCAAGATCATGAAGTCCGGTGGGCTTAGCCGGGGTCAGACTGTGGCCCGCATCGCCGCGGCTCATGGGCTCAGCGCCTATGGTGGAGATATGTTCGAGGCTGGTCTGGCGCATCTGGCCGGAACCCACATGATCGCTGCAACACCCGAAATAAAGCTGGGATGCGAGTTCTATCAGGCATCGTATTTCCTGAAAGAAGACATTCTGGAAGACCCCTTCGTGGTGCAGAACGGGCAAGTCATCGTGCCGGACATGCCCGGGATTGGTGGCCGACCGGATCTGGACAAGCTGAACCACTATGCCTTGGCCAAGGCGGTGGCGGCATGAGTGAGCGCAAGACCATTGCCATAATCGGTGCCGGTATTGTTGGCGTGTCCACAGCGGTCTGGCTGCAACGTGACGGGCATGACGTCATATTGATCGACAAGGCTGGACCTGGCGAGGGTACGTCGCACGGCAATGGCGGAGTTCTGGCTTCCTGCTCGATCATTCCAGTCACGGTTCCGGGGCTGCTGCAAAAGGCCCCAAGGATGTTGTTTGATCCGTCCCAGCCACTGTTCTTGAAATGGGGATACGTGCCCAAGCTGTTGCCATGGCTACTGCGCTATCTGAAACATGCCAACGCGAGCGACGTTGAACGCATTGCTGCTGCGCTGACGCCTATTGTCGGCGATAGCCTGAATGACCATAAGACACTGGCGCACGGCACCGGGGCCGAGAAGTGGATTGTCCCGTCCGACTATCTGTTCCTTTACGAAAACCGGAAACATTTTGAGAGTGATGCACTTGGCTGGGACATCCGGCGCAAGCATGGTTTTGCGTGGGACGAATTAGAAGGCGAAGCCTTTCACGCTTATGACCCGATTTTCAGCAAAGACCTCGGGTTTGCCGCCCGGCTTGCCGATCATGGCCACATCACTGATCCGGGGCGCTATGTCAAAGATCTGGCCGCCCATGTCGAGGACAATGGAGGCAAAGTTATACGCGCTGCAGTCGAAGACGTGGTTCGGGACAACGGCAAAGTTACAGGTGTGCGCGCAGGCGGTACAACCATCCCCTGCGACTCAGCGATTATAACGGCGGGGGTCTGGTCCGGCCCCTTGGCTGACCAGCTGGGCATTTCTGTTCCTCTTGAAAGCGAACGCGGGTATCATCTTGAATTAGTGGAACCTTCCGCGATGCCGAAAAGCCCGGTTATGGTAGCGTCAGGCAAATTCGTCGCCACTCCGTTAGAGGGTCGCATCCGTCTGGCCGGGATTGTCGAGTTCGGCGGGTTGGACGCGCCACCCTCGAAGGCGCCGTTCGAATTGATGCGCAAGAATGCCCGGGCGGCTTTTCCGGGTGTGACATGGAAGGATGAAGTGGAATGGATGGGGCACCGGCCCGCACCCGCAGATTCGATACCGGTTATCGGTGAAGTTCCGGGGATTGACGGCGCGTATATGGGTTTTGGCCACCATCACATCGGTCTGACGGGCGGGCCGAAAACAGGGCGTTTGTTGGCGCAAATGATCGCGGGCAGACTTCCGAACACGGATGTCAGCGTTTACGCCCCGTCGCGATACGCAAATTAGCAAAGCCGGTGAACAACATCGGCAGAATCAATACCAACTGGGAGACTAAAATGAAAAAACTGACGAGCCTTATGGCAGCAACCGCACTGACCGCTGCCGCAGCCCTGCCGGTCGCAGCTGAAAAATGGGACATGCCGATGGCCTATTCGGCGTCGAACTTCCATTCGGCCACAGGTGCTGAATTCGCCAAATGCGTGACCACCGGTACCGGCGGCGAGATCGAGATTGTCACCCACCCTTCGGGTTCCCTGTTCAAAGGGGCGGATATCAAACGCGCCATTCAGACCGGCCAGGCCCCTATTGGAGAGCGTCTGCTGTCCGGCCACCAGAACGAAAACGCGTTGTTTGGATTTGATTCAATCCCCTTCCTTGCCACGTCTTTCGACGACAGCGCCAAGCTTTGGGATGCTGCAAAACCCTCGATCGAGAACCTGTTGGCCGAACAGAACCTAACGCTGCTTTATGCAGTGCCGTGGCCGCCGCAGGGGCTGTACTTTAAGGACGAGGTGAACTCGGTCGCTGACATGAAAGGCATCAAGTTCCGCTCGTACAACAACGCCACGTCACGTCTGGCCGAGCTGACCGGAATGCTGCCGGTGACCATCGAAGCGGCCGAGATCAGCCAGGCCTTTGCCACTGGCGTTGCCGATTCCATGGTATCTTCTGGCTCAACCGGGTATGACCGCAAAGTTTGGGAAAGCCTGGATTATTTCTACGAAGTAGATGCCTGGCTGCCGCGCAACTACGTGATGGTGAACTCGGATATCTGGGCGGGCGTGTCTGACGCGAACAAGAACGTCATCAAAGCCTGCGCCGAACTGGCGGAATATGCGGGGAACTGGCGGGCCAAGGAATATACCGGGTTCACCCTGCAAGGCTTGCGTGACGGCGGCATGACCGTTGGTCCGGCGTCCGAGCAGATGACCAACGAGTTGAAAGAAATCGGCGTAACCATGACCAATGAATGGCTCGAGGCCGCCGGGGACGAAGGCAAAGCCATTGTCGACGCCTTCCAAGCACAACAATAACCAAATGGACGCGGGCGGCAGCGATCTGCCGCCCGTTCTCTATCCAACCAAAAGAAAAGCGGGGACAGTATGGCAGCGTTACGAGGGCTTCGGTCCGTACTGGATTTCATCTACCTGGCAGCAGGCGTACTAGCGGCGTTGAGCCTTATCGCCATACTGGTTCTAATTGTGGTGCAGATGCTGGCCCGTTGGACCGGCGAGGTATTCCCTGGCGCGCCCGACTATGCCGGGTATGCGATGGCCGCGGCCTCATTCCTGGCTTTTGCCAATGCGCTGAACCGGGGCAGCCATATCCGCGTGTCGATCCTGTTGAATGCGGTGCCCGATAAATTTCGCCGGGTGCTGGAGATTTGGTGTTTTGGTATCGGCACGGCCGTCATGTGGTACTTCTGCTGGTACGCCTACCGCTTTGTTTATTGGAGCTGGAAGTTCAACGATATCAGCCAGGGACAGGACAAAACCGCGCTTTGGATACCGCAATCGGCCATGTTAATCGGCGCGGTCATTCTGGCCATCGCCCTGACTGATCATCTGATTCACGTGATCTTCCGCGGCGATCACCGCATCACCCGCGATCTTGCCGATCAAAGCCACGGAGAGTGAGAGCATGGAAAACGCATCAATCATCATCCTCTTCCTCTTTGTTCTATTCACTCTGTTGGGCACCGGCGTCTGGGTCGGGCTGGCACTGATGGGCGTCGCCTGGGTCGGGATGGAGCTGTTCACTACTCGCCCCGTCGGCGACGTCATGATCACCACCATCTGGTCAGCCTCGTCCTCATGGACGCTGACGGCGCTGCCGATGTTTATCTGGATGGGTGAAATCCTGTATCGAACGCGATTGTCCGAAGACATGTTCAAGGGGCTTTCACCGTGGATGGCCCCCCTGCCCGGCGGTCTGGTGCATACCAATATCGTCGGCTGTACGGTCTTTGCCGCCGTGTCGGGCTCGTCCGCGGCGACGCTGACCACGGTTGGCAAGATGTCGATCCCAGAACTGCGCAAGCGCAATTATCCCGAACGCATGATCATCGGCACTCTGACAGGTGCTGCGACGCTGGGCCTGATGATCCCGCCTTCGCTGACGCTGATCGTTTATGGCGTCACCATCAATGAATCGATTACCAAGCTGTTCTTTGCTGGCATCCTGCCGGGTCTGGTGCTGGCTTGCATGTTCATGGGCTATGTCGCGATCTATTCCAAAATCGGCAAGGACTGGAACCCGAACCAGGAAAACAAACTGACCTTTGCCGAGAAGATCAAGAACTCGCGCTTTTTGCTGCCTGTGATCCTGTTGATCGTCGTGGTCATCGGTTCGATGTATCTGGGATATGCCACCGCGACCGAGGCCGCCGCCTTTGGTGTGATCGGAGGGCTGTTGCTCGCCGCTGGTCAGGGTTCGTTGAACTGGAAGACGTTCACTGAAAGCCTCATGGGGGCCACTCGCACCAGCGCGATGATCGCATTGATCCTTGCGGGCGCGGCTTTCCTGTCGCTGTCGATGGGCTTTACCGGCCTGCCACGCGGTCTGGCCGATCTGATTGCCGGATGGGAACTGACGCGGTTCGAACTGCTGATGGTGCTGCTTGTGTTCTACATCATCCTTGGGTGTTTTCTGGATGGCATTTCCTCGGTCGTGCTGACCATGGCTGTGGTCGAGCCTATGATCCGCGACGCCGGAATCGACCTGATCTGGTTCGGTATCTTTATCGTCGTCGTGGTCGAAATGGCGCAAATCACGCCGCCTATCGGGTTCAACCTGTTTGTGATGCAGGGCATGACCAATCATGAAATGAGCTATATCGCCCGTGCTGCGATTCCGATGTTCCTGATCATGGTTGTTATGGTTTTCGTCCTGATCTGGTTCCCGGATTTGGCCACTTGGCTACCGAATAACCTGCGGCAAGGCCCAACCGGGTAGCCTGCCTTTGAACCCGCTGCACATCGCTGCCCGCCACGGACCGTATGTTCTGTTGGCGGGCCTTTTGTCGGGGTTGCTGCTGCCGGGGTTGGCGCAACCGATGCGGTCGCTGTTGCCGCCGATGGTTGTGCTGTTGCTGTTCGTCACCGTGCTACGAATGGAGCCCGCGCGCATATTCGGATCACTGCGTGATCTGCCCCGCGTTGTCTTGGTAGTTCTTGGTCTACAGCTTGCGATGCCCCTGACAGTTCTGACGGTCGGTGCATTGGGCGGGTGGCTCGACACCCCCGCCCTGTTTGCCTTGTTGGTCATGACCGCGGCTCCCTCCATCGCTGGCAGCCCAAATATGTGTCGGATGATGGGGCACCCATCTGAATACGCGCTCCGCCTTTTGGTGATCGGTACTGCAGTACTGCCAATGACCATAGCCCCGGTTTTCTGGTTCGCGCCGCAACTGGGCGGATTCGATACGGTGCTTTGGGCCGCGTTAAAACTGCTAATCACAATCCTGCTGGTGACGCTGACCGCAGTCGCTATTCGCAAAACGCTGTTGCGAGACCCATCGCCCACAACAGAAAGTGCGCTCGAAGGCCTTGCCAACATCACATTGGCTCTCTTCGTCATTGGTCTGATGCCCTCAGTCAGCGAGGTCATCCTGACCGATCCGAAACGAGCGTTCCTTTGGATTACCTTCGCCTGCGCGGCCAATTTTGGCGTTCAGGTCGTCTGTTTTCGACTGACCCGGCTTCGTATGCCCACAGCCGCGTCGACGGCAGTGTCGCTGATCGCAGGCAACCGCAATATCGCGCTGTTCTTCGTGGCTTTAGCGCCCGAGGTTACTGCGCCGATCATGGTGTTCATCGGGGCCTATCAAATTCCGATGTACCTGACTCCGCTGGTGATGCAGCGCATGTACAGGGTCGTTAGCGACCGATGATAATGTCAGCGCAGAGGCCGCCCAGCCGCTCACTTTTGCTCAGACGCACCACGCCCCCATGGGCCCGCGCGATATCTGAAACGATGGCAAGGCCCAACCCCACTCCGGTACCCTGATTCTGATTGCGCGCCGGATCAAGGCGCGCGAACGGTTTGACCGCTTCGGATCGCTGTTCAGGTGGAATTCCTGGCCCGTCATCCTCGACCCGGATACGCAGGGATTTGGGTGTGATGGACAGGCTGACATCCGCGCGATTGCCATACCGCACGGCGTTTCCAATCAGGTTTTCCACGGCGCGCCGCATGGCAGTGGGACGCAGCATGACCGTCCCTTCCCCCTCGACCGAGATCAAATCGACCTCATGCCCTGCACGACGCGCGTCTTTGACGATTTGCTCCAACAGCACCTTCGGATCGACAGATTCCGGAGCGCCCTCGGCCGCACCGCGCGAAAACTCAAGGAACGCATCCAGCAGCAATTGCATCTCATCGACATCCTGCTGCAAAGGGGCTGCTTCATCCTCGGGCAACATCGAAAGGCCAAGTTTCAAACGCGTCAGCGGTGTGCGCAGATCGTGACTGACCCCCGACAGCATCATGGTGCGCTGCTCCATCTGGCGCTCGATACGGGCACGCATATCCAGAAAAGCACTGCCCGCCGCGCGTACTTCGATGGCCCCACCGGGAGAATACGGCACCACCCTGCCCCGACCAAAGGCCTGCGCAGCCTCGGCCAGACGAGTGATCGGACGCAATTGATTGCGCATATACAGGAAAGAAATCGTGGTCATGACAACCGCAAAGAACACCATTGTCACGATCAACTGGTGTGGCGCCACCGGAGACAGACGACGGCGATCAAAAGTCAGCTGTAGAATGCCCAGATCCGTCTGCAGATACAGCCGCGCCTCTTGTCCGCTGGGCAAGGCAACCGCAATCAAATCTGGAAGCAAGGCCCGCAGATCGTCCTCGACCTGGGGTGCAATGAAATCGTACCAACGGCGGTGACCAACCTTTGGTTCGTCGTTAATGCCCAGAAACCGGGCCTTCATTTCAAGCGCTTGCAGGTCAAGCCGAACAGCCGCCATCGCCTGTTGTTGCGTTTCCGTCTCTTCCATGACTTCCGTGATCAACATCACTTCGCGCGAAGCAGCGCGTGTCATTTGCGCCGTGACGTCTTCCAGATGTTTTTGCAGGAACGCGACCCCCACCACCAGCAACACCACGACCACCGGCAGGACCAGGATCAGTGCAGCACGGGCATAGAGGCTGCGCGGCATATAGTGTTTGAGCCAAAGCGCGGACATGCGCTAAACCTAACGGGCTGTTACGACAAGAGAAAGAGGTCAGAATGCAGGCGCCTGACGATTTCAATCCGCCCGCCGGCCCGGCGGTCGAGCTGCAGCCGGGATTGCGGCGTATTCTGGCGCCAAATCCATCCCCAATGACATATCGCGGGACCAACACTTATCTGGTGGGCACCACCGAGCTTGCCGTGATCGACCCTGGTCCGCTCAGCAATGAACATCTGGATGCGATTCTGGCGGGACTACTACCCGGACAGCGGATCAGCCATATCATCGTTACCCACAGCCATCTGGATCACTCTCCGCTGGCCCAACCCTTGGCGGATCGTACAGGAGCACCGATCATGGCCTTTGGAGGGCCCGAGGCCGGGCGTAGCGTAGTTATGACTCAACTGGCCGAGAGCGGTTTAGTCGGCGGCGGTGAAGGCATCGACACCAGCTTTCGCCCCGACATCGAACTTGCGGATGGGGCTTTGATCTCAGGCGACGGCTGGCAGCTTGAGGTGATTCACACCCCCGGCCATCTGGGAAATCACATCGCGCTTGGCTGGGGTGAGGTCTGTTTCACGGGTGATCACGTCATGGGATGGGCCAGTTCACTGGTTTCGCCCCCAGACGGTGACCTGACGGATTTCATGGCGGCCTGCCATCGTCTGGACTCACGCGAGTGGGCCGTCTTTCACGCCGGGCATGGCGCGCCGATTGCCGATCCCGCAGCGCGTCTGGACTGGCTGATCAAACACCGCCTGGCACGCGAAGCACAGATTCTGTCTACGCTGGAAGATCACCCCGGTACGGCCCGAGAACTGGCCGAGCGAATTTACCTCGACACTCCGACCGCCCTTTTGCCTGCTGCTGAACGGAATGTTTTGGCCCATTTGATTGATCTGATTGGGAAATCTCAGGTCACTTCCGAAGGAAAACTGTCAGCTGACACCCGTTTCATCAGACAAACCTAAGCCGCCAGAACTTTTTTTCGAAAACGTCGAATTCCCCTCTGGACGGCAAAAATCGGGATTGTTATACGGCCCTCAGTTCCGGCGTAGCTCAGCGGTAGAGCAGTTGACTGTTAATCAATTGGTCGTAGGTTCGATCCCTACCGCCGGAGCCAAATTCTCCCCACCTTGAATCCCAATCACCAACGGTCGTTTGCGGCGCAAGATTTTTCGACGAAAAATACTATACGCCCTCTGGACGCCGCAGAAACTGGTTGCTATACGGCGCGGACCGTTCCGGCGTAGCTCAGCGGTAGAGCAGTTGACTGTTAATCAATTGGTCGTAGGTTCGATCCCTACCGCCGGAGCCATTTCCCACGTTTTTTAAAGATCAGCCCACCAAGGCGTCCTTGAAATCCGCGCGCAAGTTGCGTTTCAGAACCTTACCCGTTGCGTTCAGAGGCAAGGCATCCACAAACACCACCTTGTCCGGCACCTGCCATTTAGCGATTTTGCCGTCGTAAAATGTCAGCACCTCTTCTTCGCTTGGGTCCTCCCCCTCGGCGCGTACGGCCACCAGCAGTGGGCGCTCGTCCCACTTTGGATGCGGTACGCCAACCACGGCTGCGGTCGCCAATTTGGGATGCGCGACGGCGATGTTCTCTAACTCGACCGAACTGATCCACTCACCCCCGGATTTGATGATGTCCTTGGACCGGTCGCGGATGGTCATATAGCCGTCAGAGTCCACCGTTGCGACATCACCAGTGGCAAACCAGCCATCCCGCAGCAAATCTTCATCTTGCATCTGGAAATAACTGTCCAGAACCCACGGCCCGCGAACCAGCAGATCACCTTGGGTTTCGCCGTCATGCGGCAGATCATTGCCGTCATCGTCGACGATCTTCAGATCGACACCATAACAGGGCCTTCCCTGGCTTTCTCGAATGGCGTGCTGCTCGTCTTCCGGCAGGTCAAAGTGCTTGGCCAGAGGGTGATTTGCGGTCCCCAACGGACTCATCTCGCTCATCCCCCAGGCGTGGATGGTGTCGACGCCATAAGTTTCGCGGAAGGTTTCGATCATCGAAGGCGGGCACGCGGCCCCGCCGATCACCGTCCGCTGCAGGCTGGCCAGCTTGCTGCCAGACTGCTCGGCAAAAGCCAACAGCCCTTGCCAGATCGTCGGCACGCCCATGGCCAGAGTGACGCCGTAAGTGTCGATCAGATTCACCAGCGCCTCACCATGCAAACCCGGCCCCGGCAACACCATCCGCGATCCCGACATGGCGCAAGCATATGGGGACCCCCAGGCGTTTACATGGAACATCGGAACCACCGGCATGACCACATCCATCGCCGAAAACCCGATAACGTCGCGTGTGTTCGATCCGAAACTGTGCAGCACGGTGGAGCGATGCGAATACAACACCCCCTTTGGATTGCCGGTTGTGCCAGATGTGTAACACAGGCCGGATGCAGTGTTTTCGTCAAAGCTGGGCCATTCAAAACTGGCCTCACCGGTCTCGATCAGATCGTCGTAAAATTGCACACCCGGTATCTGCGCAATTGCGTCATCGTTTCTTGGCCCCATCAGGACGAAATGTTGAACATCGGGCAAATGCTCGTGCAGGGCTGCGACCAAAGGAATAAAGGTTGCGTCGAAAAACAAAACCCGGTCCTGTGCATGGTTGATGATATAGGTCAGCTGTTCGGGAAACAGTCGCGGGTTGACGGTGTGGCACACGAACCCCGCCCCGGAAGTGGCATAGTAGATCTCAAGATGCCGCCGGTTATTCCAAGCCAGCGTCGCAATCCGCGTCTGTGGTTCCAATCCCAACTTGGACAGTGCCGAGGCCAGTTTCCGCGCGTTTTCAGCCACTTGCGACCAACTTCTATGGCTAACTGTACCATCGGTTTCAACCGAATAAATCTCAGTCTGACCGTGAAAGCGGTCGGCGTGATCAATCAGCGACGAGATCAGCAAGGGCTGCGTCATCATCTGTCCCAGCATGGGCGTCCTCCCTATGGCGGTGCCACTTTGTGCCCGCAATCACATCGGGCGATATGGCTTTTCCTTAGGCAGAGCCTGCCAAGCATTTAATTGTCTGACAATAAAAGAATGCGATTTGCCGTTGCGGCAGGTGGTAAAATCGAACCCTCAATCGCGGTGTTTTAGCGCATAAGCAACCAGCGAGGCGGTCGAGCCATCCTTGCCGTCAGCGCTAACTTCACCATCCACTATCGGACCCAGCGAGGTCGCCAATTCCTTGCCCAGTTCCACCCCCCATTGGTCGAATGAATTGATTCCCAGCAGAACCCCTTCGACGAAAACACGGTGTTCGTACATGGCGATGATTTGGCCCAGCACATACGGTGTGAGCTTCGGATAAATCAGGGTCGAGGACGGCCGGTTGCCCGGGAACACACGGTGACGGGCCTGACGTTCAAGCTCCTCACTGGCCAACTCTTGTTCGGCCATGCGCTGCCGCGCCTCATCCAACGACCGGCCGCGCATCAGCGCTTCGGACTGGGCCAGACAATTGGCCAGCAAAAGGCGGTGGTGGTGGGTAAGTTCGGGCTCGTGCCCTTCGGCGGCCACCATGAATTCGCAGGGGATCACATCGGTGCCCTGATGGATCAACTGGTAAAAGGCGTGCTGGCCATTGGTGCCCGGTTCACCCCAAACCACAGGCCCCGAAGGCATGGTCAAGGCGCTGCCGTTCATTGCAACGGATTTACCGTTCGACTCCATCTCAAGCTGTTGGAAATAGGCGGGAAGACGCAGCAGTCGTTGATCATAGGGCAGAACCGCGCGGCTGGTATATCCCAGAACCTGGCGGTGCCAGACCCCAACCAGAGCCAGCATTACCGGCATGTTCTCGATCCAGTCAGCAGCGCGGAAATGGACGTCCATCGCCTGTCCCCCGCGCAGAAAGGCATCAAACGCGTTCGAACCGACGGCGATCATCACCGGTAGCCCAACCGGCCCCCAGACCGAATAGCGCCCCCCTACCCAATCGGCAAAACCAAATACGTGATCTTGGGCGATACCAAAGGCATCGGTCTTATCTACCGCACACGACACGGCTGCGAACTGTTTTCCACAATCGCCACCGCCATCCGTTAACCAAGCACGGGCGGTCCGGGCGTTGGTCATGGTTTCAATGGTGGTGAATGTCTTGGATGCGACAATCACCAGCGTCCGGGTCGGGTCAAGTGGGCGCAGCGTATCCGCGATATGCGCACCATCGACATTGGACACATAGTGCAGGTTTGGCCCGTCGTGATACGGGGCCAACGCGTGCGTGGCCATCACTGGCCCAAGATCCGAGCCGCCGATGCCGATATTCACGACGTCGGTAAAGCTGCCACCTGTCCCGGAAATCGCGCCGCCGCGCACCTCTTCGGCGAAAACCCGCATCCGGTGCAGCGTGTCCAGCACGTCAGGCATCACATCCAGACCGTCGACCTCAACTGGTCCGCCATCCAGGTTACGCAACGCCGTGTGCAATACCGCGCGCCCTTCGGTTTCGTTGATCTTGGCACCCGAGAACATGGCGTCGCGCCGTTCCGCCAGACCCGCCGTATCGCACAGCCCGATCAAAGCGTCACGGATGTCCGCGTCAATACTGGTTTTCGAGTAATCAAAGAGCAGGTCACCGGTTGAGGCCGAATACCCCTGCGCCCGGTTTGCATCCTTACTGAACAGACCCAGAATGGGCTGCCCCTTCCGTTCTGCTGCCAGTGCTTTGAGTGTCTCCAGTTGCATAGCGTCTACTCCGCCCAGTGTACGGTCATGCCACTCAGCACCGCTGCGATGGGGGCCTCTTCCGGTGGCAGGGACATGGACCGTTCCAAAGCATCCCGTTTCGCGTTCCCGAAAATGATCAGGTGTTTTGACAAGGCACCATCCAAAACAGGCGCAGTCAGCGTGATACGGGGTTCCGGCTGAACCTCGGTCCGTGCCACCGCCAGAGGACGCGCGTGACCGCCCAACGCGGCCTCAAGCCCATCCATACCCGGGAACAGGGACGCGGTGTGCATATCCTCGCCCATTCCCAAAACCAGCACCGACAAGGGCCGGATCGGAGTGATCAGGCTTTCGATTTCCGGCAAGACATCTTCGGGCTCCTTCCCCGGCACATACAGAGGTATATATTGCGCCACCGACGCCCGATTTGTCAGCAACCGCTCGCGGATCAGACGCTCGTTCGAGCGGTCGTGATCACCCGGCACACAGCGTTCATCGGTGGGCAGAACCCACACCCGGTCCCATTCCAAATCCGCCGCGCACAGAACATCAAACATCGGGCCAGGCGTCGTGCCTCCGGGGACAGCCAATGAGGCAAAGTCGTGATGCAGCAAGGCGGATTCCAGTTCACCCGCCAGCACGTTTGCAACGTCGATGGCCAGCATATCCCGGTCGGCGTATTCCTGTATGTTCATGGGTTTATCCCTTGCCAGCGGCGACCGTCTCGTTTCATCAGCAGCTCGGCGTCGCCCGGGCCAGTGCTGCCGCTTTCATAAGGTTTGGGAACATCCCCGCGCGCCTGCCAGCCCGCGATGATCGGATCGGTCCAGGCCCATGCGGCCTCGACCTCATCTCCGCGCATAAACAGGGTTTGGTTGCCGCGGATCACATCCATCACCAACCGCTCATAAGCGTCCGGCGGGTCCTGGTTTTCGGGCCCCAATGCCTCGGCAAAACTCATGTCCAGAGGCACGTCGACCAGGCGCATCCCACCCTGCCCCGGTTCCTTGATCGTCACCTTCAGCGTAATGCCTTCGTTCGGCTGCAGGCGGATCGACAAAACGTTGGCATGGCGCCCGGCATCTGCGCCAAAGATCGAATGCGGCGCGTCTTTGAACATCACATTGATCACCGAAGATCGCGCCACAAGCCTTTTGCCCGTACGCAAATAAAACGGTGTACCCGCCCACCGCCAGTTACTGACGTGAGCCCGCAGCGCCACATAGCTTTCCGTGGTCGAACGTGGATTACCAACAGTATCCCGATAGCTGCGTCCACTCAGCCCACCTTCAAACTGACCGCGCACAATGTGGTGCGGCTCGACCGGGTCCAATGCGCGGATCACCTTGAGCTTTTCGTCCCGTACCGCGTCGGGGTCGAACTTGGCCGGCGGTTCCATCGCGATCAGGCAGAGCAGTTGCATCAGGTGGTTCTGCACCATGTCACGCATGGCGCCTGCGCGCTCATAATACTCTTCGCGCCCGTCAATGCCGACGGATTCGGCCACGGTGATCTGGATGTGGTCGACATACTGACTGTTCCACAATGGTTCGAAAAGCATGTTGCCAAACCGAACGGCCATCAGGTTCTGAACGGTTTCTTTGCCCAGATAATGGTCGATCCGGTAAATCTGCCCTTCGGAGAAATGTGCCGCTAGCGTCGCATTCAACGCCTGCGCGCTGCCCAGATCATGACCAAAGGGTTTTTCGACAACGATCCGTGTCTGGGTCGTGGCCAGATCATTAGCTTTGATCCGTTCGGCCAGCGGTCCGAACAGGCGCGGCCCAACCGAGAAATAGAACGCCCGTACCCGATCAATTGTGAGCTTCGCTGCAAGCTGACCCCACCCCTCATCCGTAAGCGCATCTAACGCGACATAATCAACCCGTTGCAAGAACGCATTCAATGCCTTGGCATCCGCACAATGCGCGGGCGCATGTTCGCGCAACGATTGCGCGACCACATCCCGAAACGCATCGCTGTCCAATTCCGATCTGGCGGCACCAATGATCTGAACATCCTCGGGCCATTGTCCGGCACAATAGCGTCGGAACAGGGCAGGCAGGATCTTACGCTGCGCAAGATCGCCAGTACTGCCAAAAATGACCAGATCGAACGGGTCGACGGGGATGACGCGAGAAACCATGCGTTTCCCTTACCTTACCCCTGAGGGCATGTCCAATGTTAGCGCAAACAAAATTACACTTTTTCCCATCATCAAAACTCTGTCAGGTCGGCCGTGGCACCCTTAACTAATTCGGTCTGAAAGGCTAAGTCAGCAGCAGGACTGCAAAGAACCGGATACCGGAATGAAAGACAACGCCTCTCAGATTGCCAATATCGGCAAATTTCAGAACACATTGGTGACGGCTGACGGGCAAACACGGGCCTCGGTTGCGCTTAGCAACCCTGAAACGCTTTGGTTCAACACCGGTACCTTGTGCAATATCGAATGTGTCAACTGCTATATCGCAAGCAGCCCGACCAACGATGCGCTGGTCTATATCACCGCCGATGAGGTGCGGGACTATCTGGATCAAATCGAAGCCCGAAATTGGCCGGTTCGGGAAATCGGGTTCACTGGTGGCGAACCATTCATGAACCCAGAAATGATCGACATGACCCGCGCCGCGCTGGAGCGTGGGTATGAGGTTTTGATCCTCACCAATGCCATGCAACCAATGATGCGCCGAAAGATGCGTGAGGGTCTGCTGGAATTGCAGCGTGACTACGGCAACAAGCTAACCCTGCGAATCTCGGTCGATCACTACTGCTCCGATCTGCATAACGAAGAACGTGGCAAGGGCAGCTTCGCCAAGACCGTGACCGGGATGGAGTGGCTGCGTGACAACGGCTTAAACATGGCCGTGGCCGGGCGCACTGTCTGGGGTGACAGCGACGCGGAAAGCCGCGCTGGCTATGCTGCGTTTTTCAAGCAGCACGGCTTTGACATTGACGCCCAAAACCCGGGCCAGACGGTTCTGTTCCCCGAGATGGACGAAACCATCGAAGTGCCGGAAATCACCACAGCTTGCTGGGGTATTCTGGACAAATCACCCGACGCCGTGATGTGCGCCAGCGCCCGTATGGTGGTAAAGCGCAAGGGTGCGGAACGCCCCGCCGTTCTGGCCTGCACACTTTTACCTTATGCGCCCGAATTCGAAATGGGTCACACCCTGGCCGAGGCCGAGGCGGACGTACACCTCAACCATCCCCATTGCGCCAAATTCTGTGTTCTGGGCGGGGCCAGCTGTTCAGGCTGATCAGTTCAGTTCAGGCGATTCCCAGAATTTCGTGCCGGACGCCCCAGCCGAGACGCGCCAGCCTTTCTTGCCCAGCACGAAAAAGGACCGGCCATCAGTGAACCGCACGGTTTCCCCGCTGCGCTCGTCACCGTACATCGCCCCGGTTTCCGCTGTTGCGTCGTAACCATATTCGATAAATTTCGCCAGATCGGCGGGGGTTTCAAACAGGATCACGAACTTGGTTTCAAACCCACCAATACCCACTGCGGCACCCACTCCGCCAGTACCCATGTTCATATAAGTGTGCTGACCGGTATCCATTGAAACGGCCACCCCGCGCCCATACCCGGCCGAGACCGGAAACACCGTAACCTTGCGCGAGTCGAACACGGCGTAGCCCGCACTTACGTCATACAACGCTTTTGCGTCGGGGTTTTCCGCTAATAACTGGGTAAGAACCTCGCTGGCCATCGCGTCCAGCTTGGCGCGCGTCTCTTCCGGGGTGGCCTCGTTCGTCACCAAATCCGTGGTCGAGTTGATGGTCCCCTCAACCGCGCTTGCACCTTTCTGAATGGTGTTGCCCACGGTTTCAGTCCCACGCCCTACAGCGTCGGCTGTGTTCGCAGCACCTTTTTTGATTTTATCAAAGACGCCTTCGGCGACGGCTGGTCCGCCAGTTAACAGCGCAGCGGCGAAAAGCAAAGCTCGGGACATAAAGCGATTCCGTATGTGACCAATGGATTGGTCGACACCATAACCCAAGCACTAATAAATTTAACGCGTCTCAATCGTTACTGACCAAAAAACAGGCTGGATATTCAATTGACCCTGAATTCACCCACCATGTTGCGCCATTCACCGGGCGCGATCATCTTGCGATGCGTAAACCGGACCGAATGCAGCGGACCGTCAATCTCGCGCTGCCAGAAGTCGATGAAATCGAACAATTTCGGATGATCCGGCGCCAGATCGTAATCCTGCCAGATGAACGTGTTCAGAACGTGAATGTAATCGGGCATGCGGTAGAAGAATTCTGCCGTTGTCAGCCCGTACCCTTTGAGCATTAGTTCGGTTTCGCTTTGCTCCATGCAGACCTCCAATTTTGTTGCAAGGTCTCTTCAGGGTAACACGAAAACACCCTAACCCTTAGTTAACAATATGTTACTCAGGTGTTACGGGGTTTTTCGTATGCAAAATCGTTGCTTGCTTGCACCTTATGTGCCGGATCTGATAAGGTGCATCCACAAGATATAGACCCAAAACAAAACACGGGCAGTTTACGTGAGCGATACGCCAGATATTCCTGAAAACATGGACGAAACCCCGCCCGAGCGCCCCGTTTATGACGGCCCGACGGTGTCCATCGAATCCGAGATGCGCACGTCCTACCTGGACTATGCAATGTCGGTCATCGTCAGCCGCGCGATCCCCGATCTGCGCGACGGGCTGAAGCCGGTGCATCGCCGCATTCTGTATGCAATGCACGAAACCGGGAACACACACGACAAGGCCTATCGCAAATCGGCCCGCCCGGTTGGCGACGTTATGGGTAAGTACCACCCGCACGGTGACAGCGCGATCTATGATGCGCTGGTGCGGATGGCGCAGGATTTCTCGATGTCGCTGCCGTTGCTGGATGGTCAGGGCAACTTTGGCTCGATGGACGGCGATAACCCGGCGGCCATGCGCTATACCGAAGTGCGCATGGACAAGCCTGCCGCGTCGCTGCTTGCCGATATCGAGAAAGAGACGGTCGATTTTCAGGACAACTATGACGGTAAGGACCGGGAACCGACCGTCCTGCCCGCCCGTTTCCCGAACATGTTGGTCAATGGTGCTGGTGGTATCGCCGTGGGCATGGCGACCAACATCCCACCGCACAATCTGGGGGAAGTGATCGACGCCACGCTGGCACTGATCGACGACCCGGACCTGACGTCCGAGCAGTTGATTGAATACGTCCCCGGCCCCGACTTCCCGACCGGCGGCGTCATGCTGGGCCGCTCGGGTGCGCGCAAAGCCTATCTTGAAGGTCGCGGCAGCGTCATTATCCGTGCCAAGACCCGCGTGGAAGAACTGCGTAAGGATCGTTACGCTATCGTCGTCGATGAAATTCCCTATCAGGTGAACAAGGCCGCGATGATCGAAAAGATCGCCGAGGCGGTGCGTGAGAAGCGCATCGAAGGCGTGGCCCATGTACAGGACGAGTCCGACCGTAACGGTGTCCGCGTGGTAGTCGAACTGAAACGCGATGCGACACCCGAGGTGGTGCTGAACCAGCTTTACCGCTTCTCGCCGATGCAAACGTCCTTTGGCTGTAACATGCTGGCCCTGAACGGTGGTCGGCCTGAACAACTGACCCTGCGCCGGTTTCTGACCTCGTTCATCGATTTCCGCGAGGATGTCGTTGCCCGCCGCACCGCCTATGACCTTCGCAAGGCGCGGGAACGTAGCCACATCCTGTGTGGTCTGGCCGTGGCCGTTTCCAACGTAGACGAAGTTGTTGCCACCATCCGGTCATCCGCGGACGCAGCCGAGGCGCGTGAAAAGCTGATGACGCGCCGTTGGCCTGCCGCTGAGATCGAGGGTTATCTGCGACTGATCGATGATCCTCTGTCCAAGATGAACGACGACGGCACCTATAACCTGACCGAGGTTCAGGCCCGCGCCATCCTCGACCTGCGCCTCCAGCGCCTGACCCAACTGGGCGTCAAGGAGGTCACGGACGAGTTGGAAGAACTAGCAGGTAAGATCAAGGAATATCTGGATATTCTGTCCTCGCGCGAACGCATCATGTCGATCATCGGCGATGAGTTGCGCAGCGTGCGCGAACAGTTCGCCGTTCCCCGTCGCACCGAGATCGTCGACTGGTCCGGCGACATGGAAGACGAGGATCTGATCGAACGCGAAGATATGGTCGTGACTGTCACCTCTGGCGGGTACATCAAACGTACCCCGCTGGCCGATTTCCGCGCGCAGAAACGCGGCGGTAAGGGCCTGTCGGGCATGCAGACCAAGGAAGAGGATGTTGTTACCAACCTCTTCGTTGCGAACACGCACACACAGCTGCTGTTCTTCACCACCGACGGCATGGTCTATAAGCTCAAGACCTGGCGCCTGCCACAATCGGGCCGGACCGGTAAGGGCAAAGCCATCGTCAACATCCTGCCAATCCCGACAGGTGTTTCCATCGCGGCTATCATGCCCGTGGATGTCCCGGATGAAGAGTGGGAGAACCTGCAGATCGTCTTTGCCACCAGTGCCGGCGACGTGCGCCGCAATGCGCTGAGCGATTTCACCAACGTTAAGCGCAACGGTAAGATCGCGATGGATCTGCCCGACGGTGTCGAGCTGGTAAACGCGCGCATCTGCTCGGAAGATGATGACGTGATGCTGGTCACCAACTCTGGCCGTGCGATCCGCTTCCAGACCACCGATGTGCGTGTCTTTAAGGGCCGCAAGTCGACCGGTGTGCGTGGCATCAGGCTAAGCAATGGCGACCGCGTGGTGTCGATGTCGGTGATCCGCCATTTCGAGGCTACGTCGGACGAACGCGCCGCCTATCTGAAAATGCGCCGCGCCGTGGCCGGCCTGACCGAAGAGGTCGAAACCAATGACGAGGATGGCGATGCGCTGGCGACCATCAGCCAGGAACGCTATGCCCAGATGTCGGCCGCTGAAAATCTGATCCTGACCATCACGGCAGGCGGTTCGGGCAAGCTAAGCTCCAGCCACGATTACCCGGTCCGCGGACGCGGAGGCATGGGGGTTGCTGCCATGGACAAGGCAATGCGCGGCGGAGAGCTGGTGGCCTCGTTCCCGGTTGAGATCGACGATCAGATCATGCTGGCGACGTCCAAGGGACAGTCGATCCGAGTGCCGGTCGAAGGCATCTCGTTCCGGTCGCGCAGCGCGGGCGGTGTGAAGGTGTTCAACACCGGTAAAGGCGAAGTGGTCGTCAGCGTCGCCTGGATCGCCGATCAAGGCGACGAAGAGGCCGAGGGATAAGATTACAACAAAGGTCCCAAAGCGCAGTGTTTTGGGGCCTTGGATTTGTTTTCGCCAACAATCTCTCAAAATGTGGCAATCAACGGTTTGCCCGATAGAACGATCAAATCGGCGCTGGTTTCTGTATTTCCTAAAAATCGCTATTCTATGACCAATGATATTTGAAACAGCAGTTTCAAGAGGTCGTTTTAATGCGAATTTTGTTCAAACAAAGTTTAGTTATCTTTTGGTTCCTCTGGTGGACATTCGCGTTTTTGACCGATTTCATCGGCGGGCTAGAGCTGCTGGGGTTGACTTCAACCCCTTGGTTTGACGGTCACAACTTTCCGTTTCTGCAAAAAACGCTGGCGCAGTTTGGTGCCTCTACTGCCGTTGATGTAATTTTATTTGTCGGGATCATACTGTGGCTATTTCTTTCGACGCTGCTATTTGCGTTCGCTTCATTTACCCCGTATTCCCAGACGGATCGCTGGCAGAAGAGGGTCGACGCAGCGTTTATCGCATCGCTAGGATTGTGGCTTGCTTTTTTTCTGGCGGATCAGACAGTTATGAATTTTGATTTGGAAGAAAACCATATGGTTCAGGGGGGCTTTCAACTATTATGCTATCTGACCATCTATCTACTGCCTGATTAGCAATGATCGGTTCCTATGGGCTACTTTAGGCAAAGAACTGGCAACGCGGCACACATGTGACAACGAGTTTGGCCGGAAATTGTGCGTTCAAAGATTGTAGAGCGTACCAAATTTCTGTTCCAAATACGCCAACAACGGTTCCGGTCCCGGTTCAATCCCGCTGGCGCGTTGGATAGTCTCGCGCGGGGTGAAGAGCCCGCCAAAACGCTGTAGGTTCTCGCACAGCCAACTGGTTGCGCCAGACGTGTCGCCCCTGATCAGTTGCGCATCCAAATCAGGAACCGCAGCGCGCAACGCTTGATACAGACATCCGGCATAGACATTGCCCAATGAGTAGGTCGGGAAATAACCAAACAATCCGACCGACCAGTGGACGTCCTGTAAACACCCGTTCGAAGGTCGGTCGACCTCATATCCAAAATCGGCCTTGAACCGGTCGTTCCACGCTGCCTCCAGATCGCTGACCTGAAGGTCTCCGGCCATTAGGGCGCGTTCAAGGTCAAAGCGCAGCATGATGTGCAGGTTGTATTGCACCTCGTCCGCCTCGGTCCGAATATAGCCTTTGTGTACGCCGTTGACCGTGGCATAGAACGCATCGGCATCCGCGACATCGAAATCACCGAACGCGTCAACCATTTGATTGTAAAGCCACTCCGTGAACGCCCTAGATCGGCCCAGCTGGTTTTCATAAATCCGGCTTTGACTTTCATGCACGCCCATCGACACGCCCTGCCCCAGTGGTGTCAGCGCATAGGCCGGGTTGATACCCTGTTCATAGGCGGCGTGGCCGACCTCATGAATGGTTGAGTAGAAACAGTTGAACGGGTCGGTCTCGCTGGTGCGAGTGGTGATGCGCACATCCAGGCCACTGCCCGAACTGAACGGATGCACTGCCTTGTCCACCCGCCCAGTATTCAGATCGTACCCGAACGTGGTCGCCAGTTTCTGCGACAATTGCATCTGTATCTGTTCGTCGAATTTTCCGGTCAGAGCGTGCGGTGCTGGTTTATCCAAAATGGCCGCGCGCAGGGCCACAAGACGAGGGCGCATCTGATCGAAAATCTCGGCGATTTGTGACCCGGTGGTATAGGGTTCGTAGTCTTCGACCATGGCGTCATAGACATCACCACCCTGCGCCAGTGCAGCGCCTTCTTCACGCTTGAGGGCAACGACCTCCTCGAGAACAGGCAGAAAGGTAGCCACATTCTCGTCTGAACGGGCTTGCGCCCAAGTTCCCTGGGCTGCTGACGTCACGCGCGCAATGGCCTTGGCCAGATCGGCTGGCACTTTTGCCGTCCGCTCGTAAGTTCGACGGATATCGCGCAATTGGGCGCGGGCCACGTCGTCTTGTGGGTCGGCTAGCTCCAACCACTCAGCCACGCGCGGGTCAGAACGGCGGGCATGCAGAACCGCTTCGATCGCGGCCATTTCCTCAGCCCGTTGCGGGGCCGCGCCGCGCGGCATCACCGTTTCCTGGTCCCAGCCCAGCCGCCCGGCGATTTGCCCGAGGGCCGACGTTTCGCGTTGGAAGGCCATCAGGTCATCATAGGCAGTCATCAGGGTCATGCTCCGCGGATTGAGGTGGCGATTGGATATGCTGTCAGGAAACGTGCGCGCAGGATCAGGGTCCAAACAACAACGGCCATGAACTGGTGGAAGATGGCGATCTGCCAGGGGGCCGCGTAGATCACCGTCATAATCCCGACCACCACCTGCAGCGAAAGCGCCGCAAAAGCTGCATTGAACGCAAACCGCGTTTGCGGATGCGCGCTGGTGCTGCCGCGTCTCCAGACAATGATGCCGAAGATAAACAGAAGATAGCCAGCACAGCGGTGAATGAACTGCACCAGACCGGGGCTTTCAAAGAAATTGCGCCACATCGGTTCAAGCATCGTCGCGTCAGGCGGCAACAGTTGACCACCGATCAGGGGCCAATCGGTATATGATCTTCCAGCGTCTATGCCTGCCACAAGGGCGCCTATGAGTATTTGTAGAAAGGCGAAATGCATCAGCCCGGTCGATAGCGAGAACAGTTTGCCCTCTTTCGCGCGGCGGGCCTGCATCAGGTCACGCTCCTCGCGCCCCAGCTCAAAGATGTACCACGCAAGGAACCCGAGGATAACGAAGGCCAGACCCAGATGGACTGCCAGGCGATAGCTGGCAACGGCCGTCATCCCCTCGCCCTGCGTCACGCCCGAGGCAACCATCCACCAGCCAACCGCGCCCTGAACACCGCCCAAAGCGCCTGGAATCAGCAGTTTACCGGTCCACCCGGTCGGAATTTTCCTAGCCAGCAGGAAGCCAAAGAACCCAAGTGCCCAAACTAGACCGATCACCCGGCCCAGTTGACGGTGACCCCACTCCCACCAGTAAATGGATTTAAAGTCATCAAGCTCCATCCATTGGTTCTGAATGCGCCATTGATCGATCTGCTTGTACTTTTCGAACTCGGCCTGCCAATCGGCCTCGGTCATTGGTGGGATGGCCCCAGTGACCGGGCGCCATTCCGTTATCGACAGTCCGCTATCGGTCAGGCGTGTCAGGCCGCCTACGGCGATCATGACAACGACCAGCGCGAACAGGATCGTCAGCCAGACGCGAATTGCCCCGCGTGCACCGCCACGACCACGGTCAATCATGCCCGGTTGAACGGCCTGTTGTTTTTCTGTGTCTGAGACGTCTTCGAAGATGCTGCGCTTACCGCTCATGCTGTCCTCTTGTGCCTTGGATTTCGTCGCAAGCTAGGGTGAAGGGGGGCTAAGGTCCAGCCTCAGCCTTTATCCTTCCAACGGACCATCTGACGCATGATCCCGTGCAGCATCTGCACATCCGCGCGCGTCATCCGCATCCGAGACCACAGATTGCGCAAATTGGTCTTCATGCCTTCGGCCTTTTCGGGGGGATAGAAAAAGCCCGCCTCGTCCAGCCGGTCCTCGTAATGTTCGACCAGTTTTTCGACCTCGATCCCCGTGGCCCAGTCGCCTTTGCCCAGATCGGTGGCTTCGTGCACCACATCGCCTGTCTGGCGCATCCACTCATAGGCGGTCAACAACACGCATTGGCCAAGGTTCAGCGAGGCATATTCCGGGTTTACCGGAACCGAGATAATGGCATTTGCCTTGGCGATATCTTCGTTTTCCAACCCTGCCCGTTCCGGTCCGAACAAGACCGAGACCTTTTCACCAGCCGCCACTTTTTCGGCCGCGATCTGCATCGCGCGTTCGGGGCTGTAGACCGGTTTGGTCAGACCACGCTGGCGCGCGGTGGTTGCAAAGACAAAGGTGCTGTCGGCCAGCGCGCCCGCAAGGTCATCGAATAGCTGCGCTTCGTCCAGCAAGCGCCCCGCCCCGCTGGACATTGCCACCGCCTTGGGGTTTGGCCAGCCATCACGCGGTGCCACGATCCGCATCCGGTCCAGCCCGAAATTCCACATCGCCCGCGCGGCAGCGCCGATGTTTTCACCCATCTGAGGGCGGACGAGCACAAAGGACGGCTGGGATGTATCGCTGGGCATGGTTGTCTCCGGAAAACTTGGCTTGCTGTAATCGGCGCGATGGCGCAGGGCAAGGCATCCGATTGGTCAATTGCGCCTTAAACCGGCATAAAAGTTTGCTTCCCCGGCACAATCCGCTAAACCGCGCCAAAGACTGAAAGCTAAGGACGCGCCAATGGACACCCCCGAGCAGCCGCAGATTTACCTGATCACCCCTCCGACCATCTCATTGAGCACGTTCCCCGACCAGCTTAGCCGCGTTCTGGACGGTGCCGAGATTGCCTGCATCCGACTGGCTCTGGCAGGCAATGACGAAGACGCGATCTCGCGCGCTGCTGATGCTTGCCGCGAGGTGGCCCATACCCGTGACGTGGCGCTGGTCATCTCGAACCATGTTCTGCTGGCGCAACGGTTGGGGTTGGACGGGGTGCATCTGGACGACGCCGCACGTTCAGTGCGCGCCGCGCGCAAGGAGTTGGGCGCGGATGCCATTGTTGGCAGTTTTTGTGGCGCGTCCAGCCATGATGGCATGACCGCCGGCGAAGCTGGCGTAGATTATGTTGCCTTTGGCCCGGTCGGCGCGTCAACGTTGGGGGACGGAACCACGGCTGAAAAAGACCTGTTTCAGTGGTGGTCTGAGATGATCGAGGTTCCGGTTGTGGCCGAAGGTGGCCTGACGCCTGAGCTGATCCGCGACCTGACCCCTTGCACTGATTTCTTCGGTATCGGCGATGAGATCTGGTCGCAAGAAGACCCGCTTGCCGCGCTTAAAACTCTTACCGATGCGATGTGAGCGTTAACCCTTGCACCCACCTCGGGGCTGCGGCATGACACGGGCATGACTCAGAACAGCGAAATCCTGTGTATCGGCTCGGTCCTGTGGGACATAATCGGGCGGTCCGCCAGCGCCATGCGTCAGGGCTCGGACGTGCCGGGGCGGATCACCCGCCTGCCTGGCGGAGTGGCCATGAACATCGCCATGACGCTGGTACGCTTCGGTATGACGCCGACCCTTCTGACAGCCATTGGTCGCGACCCCGAAGGCGACGAACTGGTCATCGCCTGTTCGCGGCTGGGCATGGTCACGGACCACATCTATCGTTCGCAGGATTTGCCGACAGACAGGTACATGGCCGTCGAAGGGGCCAACGGCCTGATCGCGGCAATTGCTGACGCGCATTCGCTTGAGGCCGCCGGGGCGAAAATCCTGCGCCCCTTGATGCATGGGCCGCTGGGTTATGAGAACACTCCGTTCCAGGGTCCCATCGCATTGGACGGCAATCTGACGCTGACCTTGTTGGAAGAAATCGCCCAAAGCCCCGCCTTTGCGCGTGCGGACCTGCGCGTGGCCCCGGCATCGCCCGGCAAGGCCGAACGTCTGCTGCCGTTCCTGAAACACGCCCGTGCCACGCTTTATGTGAACCTTGAAGAGGCCGGCATCTTGTGCCAGCGCGAATTCACCGATTCTGAAGGCGCTGCCAAGGGCTTGCTGGACCGTGGCGCGCTGCGGGTGCTGGTCACGGACGGCGGCAACTCGGCCACCATTGGCAGCGCTGACGAGATACTGACCCAAACACCGCCCTCCGTTCTGGTCACCCGTGTGACCGGTGCGGGCGATACTTTCATGGCGGCGCATATCGCGTCCGAGGCCAACGGTGCGTCCAATGACGAAGCCTTACGCCGCGCCCTGCATGCCGCCGCAACCTATGTTTCCGGAGAAACACCACTGTGATCGACATCCAATATTCCGCCGAGGTCCGCGCCGCCAAAGATGCAGGTCAGCCCATCGTTGCGCTGGAAAGCACCATCATCACCCATGGTATGCCCTACCCTCAGAATATCGAGGTGGCGGCGCAGGTTCAGCAGGACGTCCGTGACGCTGGCGCGGTTCCTGCAACCATGGCCGTGATCAAAGGCAAACTGCATGTGGGCCTGGAAGACGACCAGTTGAAAGCCTTGGGGCAGGCCCAGGGCGTCGCCAAGATCTCACGCGCGGACATGGCGGCCTGTATGTCGACCAGCGGCACCGGGGCCACGACAGTGGCCGCCACGATGATCGCCGCGCGCTATGCCGGGATCGAGGTTTTTGCGACCGGTGGCATCGGTGGTGTGCATCAGGGGGCCGAGACCTCGTTTGACATCTCAGCCGATCTGCACGAATTGGCGCAGACACCCGTTACTGTTGTTGCAGCCGGTGCGAAAGCCATCCTGGATCTTGCTAAAACACTTGAAGTGCTCGAGACATTGGGCGTTCCGGTTATCGCGCATGGACAGGATGAATTCCCGGCCTTTTGGTCCGCCAAGTCCCCCTATCCCGCGCCCTTGCGCATGGATAGTGCCGAAGACATCGCCAAAGCTCACGCCACCCGTCGCGCGCTTGGCCTGCCCGGGGGTCAGCTGGTTGCCAACCCGATCCCGGACGCCGATCAAATCCCGGCCGAGGAACTGGCCCCCATCATCGCTGCCGCCCAATCCGACGCGGATACGCACCGGATCACTGGCAAAGGCGTCACGCCATACCTGCTACAACGGATCTATGAACAGACCGGGGGCCGCTCGCTGACCGCAAACATTGCGCTGGTGCGCAACAATGCCCGTCTAGCCGCCGGTATCGCGATTGCTTTGACCAAATCCGCCTAGAGCTACCCTATTGTACCAAGACGCCGGACTGCTTAACTAAATCGGCAAACCAATCAGGATCGCAATGAACACACCGTTTGACGAAGAACCCCACCGCGGACCGGGCCTGTTTTCCCGGCTGCGCGCGTCTTTTCTGACGGGCATCGTTGTCATTGCGCCTGTCTGGCTGACGATCTGGTTGATTTGGTCCGTCGTGGGCTGGATCGACAGTGCTGTCCTGCCGCTGATCCCACAACAGTTCCAGCCCCAACAATATGTAGGCATCAACCTGCGCGGCGTCGGCGTCATCATCTTTCTGGTGTTCACTGTTCTGGTGGGCTGGGTCGCCAAGGGGATTCTGGGACGGTCCTTTATTTCCTTCACCGAAAGCCTGGTAGAACGGATGCCGGTTGTCCGCTCGATCTATTCCGGGATCAAGCAGATATCCGAGACGGTCTTTGCCCAGACAGAAAGATCTTTTGAAAAAGCCTGCTTGGTGCAATATCCACGCCGCGGTATCTGGGCTATCGGCTTTGTATCGACCACCGCCAAAGGCGAGGTCACCCAGCGCGCCGAAACCGCGGGCGAATTGCTGAGCGTTTTCATCCCGACCACGCCAAACCCGACCTCGGGGTTTTTGCTGTTCTTTCCTGCCGAAGACGTCATTCTGCTGGACATGACTATCGAGGACGCGGCCAAGCTGGTGATTTCTGCCGGTCTGGTTTACCCTAACGGCAAAGATCCGACGCTACCGCCTGAGTGATCAGCCAAACATCTCGGGCAGGTTGACAGTACTGTTCCGCCCCAAATCGCCCTTGTTGTCCGAAAGGAACCGATGCGCAGCCGTGCGCCCGGCCTCTTTCAACTTGTGCAGAACAACCGGGTTCGGCACCGTCTTAGTTGCCACCGACAGATCGTTCATCAGCGCGTCATCGGCGATCATGTGAACCAGAACCCGGTTCATCTCACCCGCTTTCAATTTGCCTTCGGCCAACAAGCGCTGCACGAAGCTGATCGCGCGCAATTCGCGGAACAGGGATGAGTTAAAGCTGATCTCGTTGATCCGGTTCTGGATTTGTTGCGGCGTTTTCGGCACTTCTTCCCGTTCCAGCGGGTTGATGTTCACGATCACCACATCATCCGGCAGATCGGTGTTGAACAAGGGGTACAGCGCCGGGTTCCCGGTATAGCCGCCATCCCAATACGCTTCGGTCCGGCCCGATTTGGGATCAAAAATCTCAACTGCCTGAAACAGGTTCGGCAGGCAGGCCGATGCTAAAATCGCATCGGTCGAGACCTCATCCCCAGTAAAAACACGGATCTTGCCACTGCGCACGCAGGTGGCGCAGACGAACAGGCGCGGTCCTTCATCGGCGCAAATTTCCTTGAAATTGAACCGGTCCACCACCGGTTCCAGCGGGTTGCGATAAAACGGACCATAAGCATAGGGCGATACCAGCCGCGACCATGCATCGCCCACGGAAAACGGCAGGGAATACTCCATGGCGTTCGCAATCTGAGCGGGCTCAAGTGCCTGCATCCAATTGGCAAGGCGCATATCGCCGACGGCCCCCATGCGCGCCCACAGCCCATCAAGGCTGGCCCGCGCGCCGTCACGTCCATCGCGTACCATGCCGGATTTGAACGCAGCCCCGTTCAGCGCCCCGGCCGAGGTGCCGGTGATTGCCGCGACCTCGATATCATCCTCGTCCAGCAACCGGTCCAAGACACCCCAGGTAAAGGCGCCATGCGCGCCGCCGCCCTGCAGTGCCAGATTGATGCGTTTCATTACCTGCCCCCTGACTTACAGAGCCGTCCAGCCCCCATCCACCGAGATTGCCGTTCCGGTGATCTGCGCGGCGGCATCCGAACACAAAAAGACCGTTGTACCGCCCAGTTGCTCAACCGTTGCAAAAGCTTTCGAAGGCTGTCGTTCCAGCATGACGTTCTTGATCACGTCCTCGCGGTTCATGCCGTATTCTTTCATAGTGTCGGGAATCTGCGCCTCGACCAGCGGCGTCAGCACGTAGCCCGGGCAAATCGCGTTACAGGTTATCGGTTCCTGCGCGGTCTCCAGTGCTACGGTTTTGGTCATCCCAACCACACCATGTTTGGCCGCGACATAGGCCGCCTTGAACGGCGACGCAGTCAGCCCGTGCGCCGAGGCGATGTTCACAATGCGCCCCCACCCGGCCTGGCGCATCATCGGCAGAGCCGCTGCCATAGTGTGATAGGCCGAGTTCATGTTGATCGCGATGATTGCATCCCATTTGTCGACCGGGAACTGATCAATCGGTGAGACGTGTTGAATGCCTGCATTGTTCACGAGAATGTCGCAGGCACCCGCTTTTTCGATCAGGGCACGGCATTCGTCCCCCTTGGACATGTCCGCCTTGATGTAACGCGCGTTGGTTCCGGTTTCCTGCGAAATCTCGGCGGCCAGCGCGTGATCCTCATCCCGGTCGGTGAACGAGTTCAATATTACGTTGGCCCCAGCCTTGGCCAATTCGCGGGCAACACCCAAACCGATCCCTGAATTCGACCCTGTGATGATCGCCGTTTTTCCCGCCACGCTCATGAGCTTTCTCCGTCAACATCTGCTTTGACCGCACAGTGCCATGCTGCAACTGCAAAGGAAACGGGGAAACATATGGGTTCTGCATCCGGGGTGGAAACGCCTCAAAAAAAAACGCCCGCACGAAGCGGGCGTTAAGTTATTGAGGCAGGTTTCATACAGGCAAGAAACCTATCGAGCAGTGCATCCTTTATAAGCAATTCCTTGCATCCGTCCAAGCTAAAAGTTTGAAAATAAGAAAAATCATCGATACGGTGAATCCCAACAAAATAAGGCCAGAGCAGGACTGTTTCCAAAATGCGCCCCAATTTTCTACGCCCCGTTCGCCCTGTGATCGCGGGAATCACCTTTATTTTTGCTGTCACAATCGCTCATGCAGAATCGGCCCATGGCATAGCTATGTACGGCGACCCTGCCCTACCACCGGATTTTGTGTCCCTGCCCTATGCCAATCCCGACGCGCCCAAAGGCGGCAAGGTTGTATTCGGAAACACCGGCGGCTTTAACAGTTTGAACCCGTTTGTGCAAAAAGGCAGCTCGCCATGGCAATTGCGATTTTGGACCCATGAAAGTCTGATGGGCCGGTCCTGGGACGAACCTTTCACGCTTTACGGGTTGTTAGCCGAATCAGTTGAGACTGCACCGGACCGCTCTTGGGTAGAATTTACCCTGCGTGAGAACGCCCGGTTTTCTGACGGAAATCCGGTGACCGTAGATGATGTGATTTGGTCTTATGAAACTCTGGGCACCGAAGGTCATCTGCGTTACCGCGGTTTGTGGGGCAAGATCGACAGCATCGAACAGACCGGCCCCCGCACGGTGCGGATCACTTTCAACGAACCCGACCGGGAATTGGCACTGATCGCCGGGCTGCGTCCGATCCTGCAAAAAGCACAGTGGGAGGGGAAAGATTTCGCCAACGCCGCGCTGCAGGACGTTCCCATCGGGTCGGGGCCGTACGTGATCGATAGCTATGAGGCGGGCCGCTATGTGAATTTGCGGCGCAATCCAGACTATTGGGGGGCTGACATTCCGTTCCGGCGCGGGACCATGAACCTGGATGACATAAGGATCGAGTTTTTTGGCGACGGCACCGTCCTGTTCGAGGCGTTCAAGGCCGGTGAACTGACCGCGGTGCGCGAATTCAACGCCGACAAATGGAACACTCAGTACGATTTTCCTGCCGTTCAGCGCGGTGATGTGGTCAAGACCGAAATCCCGCACGGCAAACCCTCGGGCATGACCGGGTTTGTCATGAACACCCGCAAGGCCCCTTTCGATGATTGGCGAGTCCGCGAGGCGATGCTGCTGGCGTTCAATTTCGAATTTATCAACGATACGATCACCGGCAGCGCCCAACCACGGATCACTTCGTATTTCTCGGGCTCTGACCTGGGCATGCAACCCGGCCCGGCCACTGGGCGTGTCGCCGATCTGCTGCAACTTTATGCCGACGACCTTCCGCCCGGCGCGCTTGAAGGTTATGCCCTGCCCGTCGGCGACGGTTCGGCCCGGAATCGCGCTAATATTCGCAAGGCCAACAAGCTGCTGGCCGAGGCTGGCTGGACCATTCAGGACGGCGTGCTGCGCAACCAGAATGGTCAGGACTTTGCCATCACCGTTCTGCTGCAACAGGGCGATAGCGAAGGACAAACGGCCATCGAAATCTACACCCGCGCGCTTGAACGTCTGGGCATCAAGGTCAATGTCGAACAGGTAGACAGCGCGCAATTTGTCGGCCGCAATGCCGAGTTTGATTTTGACATCACGTTCCTTCGCCGTGCGCTGTCTCTGTCTCCGGGCAATGAACAGCGTCTGTATTGGGGCAGCGAAAACGCGGATGTACAGGGCACGCGCAACCTGATGGGTGTCGCCTCACCCGCTGTGGATGGGCTGATTGACGCTATGCTGGCCTCGGAAAGTCACGAGGATTTCGTGGCCGCCACCCGCGCGCTTGATCGGGTTCTGACTGCTGGTCGCTATGTCATTCCGATCTGGAACTTCGACGTCGGGCGCATCGCCCATGCCAAAGAACTGAAGCAGCCTCAAACCCTGCCGATCTATGGCGACGGGCCCGAGTATATGCCGCAGGTTTGGTGGTACGAAGAGTGACCAAATAAGCCCCACTGCCGCATTAATCCGCTGTAGGTTGTTTGGTGCTTTGGTGCTTTGGTGCTTTGGATTTGAAGATTTGGCTCCAAAGGACGGCTCTGCCATATCGCCGCAGCCTTCGGCGGATTTCGGCACATGGCGCAAACCACACTACATCTAGGGGTATTCGAACGAAGTTTCGCCACAATTTGCTGATCACCCAAATTCCAGCTTAACTAAAAAAAACACCCACAAGGGGCTTTACTGAACATATCTGTACGATATAGCCTATTGTCATTTAAACGTGCTGTTTGGCCGGATTAATTCTGATTATTTCGCTAGATAGCTTGTCATGCAGCGCGTCACTCTTGGATTTTGCGGACCGGCCTCCACTCACTCCAACCTCAGGTCCGTAGGCCCGTTGCGTATCGTGCGTAACGGGCCTTTTTGACGTTACGTCAGCGCCGCTCAGGTGCGACATTTTGTCATGCGCATCGACTCCCGCCATCTCCGTACCCTGATGAAAGGGCCGAGCAGCCGTGAAACCCGAATTACGGAAAGCTGACTGATGTTGAACTGGACTGACCTGCTGCAAGACTGGGATGCTATGTATTCCCGCGCTAAACGGCGTTTTCCGAATCTGCGCGATCAGGACAAGGTGCGGCTGAGCAAAGATCGAAAAGGGTTCGAAGCCTACCTAGCCGAACGCCACCACCTGACCGTAAATGAAGCCCACGAAGAACTTGAGGATTTTCTATTCACCGAAGGTCTGAACCGCGAGTTCAGCCGTTCCTTAAGCAAGTGACGTTACCCACAGGATCGTCGCATCTTCGTCACTGACGGAAATCACGTTGTGACCCATACTGGCGTCGTAATAAGCGCTGTCGCCACGGCGCATTTCGACGGGTTCGTAGAATTCGGTGTACAGTTTCACAACCCCGGTTAGCACATACAGGAATTCTTCGCCGTCATGGCGCACCCAGCCGTCAAATTCGTCCATTGAACGCGCGCGCACGCGAGCCCGATAGGGCAGCATCTGCTTTTTCGTTAGGTTTTCCGCCAGCAACTCGTGCTCGTATGTTCCCGTCGGATGTTCAGCGCCTTCGCCCATGCGGGTGATTGCCATCCGACCGATCACCTGATCACGCTGTGGCGGGGTGAACAGCTGTGGCACCGAAATTTCCAACCCGGTCGCCAGCTTTTTCAGCGCGTCATAAGTGGGCGACATCTGCCCATTCTCGATCTTGCTGAGGGTCGAGCGCGCAAGCCCCGCCTGAGACGCCGCTTGTTCCAGCGTCCAGTTCCGCGCCTTGCGCAGTTGACGCACGCGCGCACCCAGATCAAGTGGTTCGGGATCGGTGTGCTCACCCGAGTCACGTGCAATTCGGATCAGAGATGGCTGTTCATTAGTACTCATGCGCCAATCTATAGGACCAGCCCGCCCGGCTTGCAACGCGCCAAGCGCCGCGATAGCCAGTGGCCATGCTTTCTGTTTTCGATCAGGGGCCGCCTCCGGCCTGCCCCGCACCATTCAATCTGGCCGCGCACGTTCTGCGGCACGCGGATGACCACCCGGACAAAACCGCTTTGTCGGTTTTAGGCAATGACGGGGCGCGGGATTGGACCTATGGCGTATTGAAATCGGCCATTCTGGGCACCGCCACCGGGCTGTTGAAGACCGGATTGAATCCCGGAGACATTGCGTTGATGCGACTGGGGAATACGGTTGATTTCCCCATCGCCTATCTTGGGGCCATAGCTGCCGGGATCGTGCCGGTTCCCACCTCGTCACAGCTGACCGAGCCCGAAACCGTGCGCATGATTTCTGATCTGCAACCCACAGCCATTCTGCGCGACCCAGCCGTCGCCTGCGCCAATCATCCGTTGCAGATTACGCTGGACGATCTGTCGGGGATGCGCGCACTGCCCCCTGCCGAGTTCCAACTCGGTGACCCGCACCGGTTGGCCTATGTCGTCTATACCTCTGGCACTTCTGGTAAACCACGCGCTGTGGCCCATGCCCACCGCGCCATCTGGGCGCGCCAGATGATGGTGGATGGCTGGTACGGGTTGCGGGATACGGACCGTCTGTGTCATGCCGGGGCGTTCAACTGGACCTATACTCTGGGCACCGGGCTGATGGATCCCTGGTCGATCGGCGCGACCGCGTTGATCCCCGATCCAGGCACCGACCCTGATGCCCTTCCAGAGCTGTTAAGACAAAATCGGGCAACGATCTTTGCTGCCGCGCCCGGCGTGTTTCGCAAATTGCTTAAATCCGCCGTTGATCTGCATTTACCGGACCTGCGTCACGGCCTGTGCGCAGGCGAAAAGCTGTCGCGGCACCTGCACGCGCAATGGAGCGACCTGACCGGGACAGAATTGTACGAAGCCTTCGGTATGTCCGAATGTTCGACCTTCATCTCGTCCAGCCCTGCACATCCGGCGCGGGGCGAGGCGTTGGGGCAACCTCAACCGGGTCGCCGGGTGGCGATATTGGGGCCGGACGGGCCGGTTCCGCGTGGCCAAGAAGGTACCATTGCCATCCACCGATCCGACCCCGGTCTGATGCTGACCTATCTGAATGCACCTGACGAGGCCAAGGCCCGCATGCAGGGCGACTGGTTTCTGACCGGTGATCAAGGGGCCATGGCGATGGACGGACAGATCACCTATCTGGGCCGCGACGACGATATGATGAACGCGGGTGGCTATCGCGTGTCCCCGGTCGAGGTTGAGGCCGCCCTAACCAAATTCCCCGGCATCGCGCAAGTGGGTGCAGCGGCAGTTGAGGTTAAACAGGACACATTCGTGATAGCCGCTTTCTATACCGGTCCGGAAAAGCTGGACGAAGACGCTTTGCAAACCTATGTGGAGGCAAATCTGGCGCGCTACAAACAGCCACGCGCGTTCATTCACCTGCCCGAGCTGCCAATCGGTGGTAATGGCAAACTCCTGCGTCGGGCGCTCCCGGCCTATTTCAAGGCGAATACACCATGACTCAGACCGTCAAACTCGACATCATGTCCGATCCGATCTGCCCATGGTGCTATATCGGCAAAACCCATCTGGACAAAGCTCTGGCCGCTATCCCGGACCACCCGTTCGTTATCGAATGGCATCCGTTTCAGTTAAACCCCGACATGCCGAACGAAGGCATGGATCGCCGCGAATATCTGGAGCGCAAGTTCGGCGGCAAAGACGGTGCCGTGCGCGCCTATGCCCCGGTGGTTGAGCATGCGCAGAATGCCGGGCTGAGCATCGACTTCGAAGGGATGAAACGCACACCTAACACGTTGGACGCGCACCGCCTGATCCACTGGGCCGGGATCGAGGGCAAGCAAGACGCAGCCGTAAACGCTCTGTTCGATGCATATTTCGTGCAGGGACGTGATATTGGCGATCACGAAGTGTTGGCCGATATCGCCGACAGTATCGGCATGGACGCAGCTGTGGTATCGAAACTGCTGAAATCCGACGCTGATCGCGAGGATATCCGCACCCGCGACACCCATTCGCGACAGATGGGGGTAAATTCTGTTCCTACCTTCATTGTGGCCAACCAGCACGCGGTTCCGGGCGCACAACCCCCTGAAATGTGGGAAAAAGTAATCGGTGAGATTATGTCTCAGCTTGAGGCTTCCCCTGCAAAATAGCACAGGTCCCTGTGCAGCCTGCCCCCTAGCGCCACCTGAAAAGCCGTGATAGCGCAATCAGGTCAGGAGGGCGCCATGGCCAATCGCATGTCTTCGGGAGAGTTCATCGCACTTGTCGCAATGATGTTTGCGACGATTGCGTTTTCGATCGACTCGATGCTGCCTGCTTTGCCCGAGATCGGCGCGCAGCTGAGCCCCGATGATATCAACGACGCTCAGTTGATCCTGACCTCATTTGTTCTGGGTATGGGCATCGGGACATTCTTTGTGGGTCCATTGTCCGACGCGTTTGGGCGCAAGCCAGTGATCTATGTCGGCTCGGCGTTGTACATCTTGTCGGCAGCCGTGGCCTGGGCCAGTTCTTCGCTGGAACTTCTACTGTTCGCGCGGGTGGCACAGGGCATCGGCTGCGCCGCGCCGCGTGTGGTCGCCATGGCGATCATCCGAGACTTGTACTCGGGCCGGGAAATGGCGCGGATCGTCTCTATCGCCATGATGATCTTTACGCTGGTGCCTGCCGTCGCCCCGATGCTTGGGGCCGGAATGATCGCCATCGCGGGATGGCGTGGCATCTTTGTTTCGTTCATCCTGTTCTCGGTGATCACCGTGATCTGGCTGGGTCTGCGCCTACCAGAATCGCTGAGGCCGGAAAACCGTCGCCCACTGCGCCTGCCCTTGATGACCGCGGCCGCACGCGAGATGTTCGCCCATCCCACGGTGCGCGTATCAATCTTTGTGCAATCCCTTTGCCTTGGCATGTTGTTCACTATGCTGACCATGGTGCAGCCAGTTTATGACGTGATCCATGACAGCGCCGACAGCTTCCCGTTTTGGTTCGGCTTTGTGGCTTTGATGGCGGGGTCCGCCAGCCTGTTGAACGCCGCGCTTGTGATCCGCGTGGGGATGCGGCGGCTGGTGACATGGGCCCTTGGCGCGCAGATCGCCATCACGATTGGCGTCATCACGCTGAACATGATGCCGCTTTCGGCCAATCTGAACTTTGCGGTGTTCGTCTTCTGGCAGACCTCGATCTTTTTCATGGCTGGCATGACGATGGGCAACCTGAACGCCATCGCAATGGAGCCAATGGGCCATATTGCCGGTATGGCAGCGTCGGTCATCGGCGCGTTTTCGACCGTTCTGGCCGCCGCTATCGCCGCCCCGATCGGTCAAATGTTCGATGGCTCGCTATATCCGCTGACCACCGGCATTCTGGTGATGAGCGTGGCCGGTTTCGGACTGATGCTGCATATGGGCCGGATCGAAAACAGACTGCCTGCCTGACCTGTGCAGCCCGGGTGAATCACGCTAATCTTTCCCCGACCCGAGGGGAGATTTTCAATGAGCGACTATTACGATCTGGGCACATATTCCTGTCCGGTCAGCACGACCTCAGCCGAGGCCCAGCTTTGGTTCGATCGGGGGCTGGTTTGGACCTATGGCTATAACCATGACGAGGCCGTTGTCTGTTTCCAACGCGCTGCCGAGCATGACCCGAACTGCGCCATGGCCCATTGGGGCATCGCTTATGCCGCCGGTCCGAATTACAACCTGCCCTGGGATTTACGCGACGCGCGTGGTCAGCAGAAAGCGCTCGCGCAAGCCTATGACGCGACACAGCAAGCGGTGGCCCTGTTGGACACCTGCACCCCCGTTGAACAGGCGCTGATCCACGCCCTGCCCGCCCGTTACCCTCAACGCAATCCGATCCCGGATATGAACAGCTGGAACCACGATTTTGCAGATGCCATGCGCGCAGCCTTTACCGACCAACCCGATCACTTGGATCTGCGCACGATATATGTTGAGGCGCTGCTGAACCTCACCCCCTGGCAGATGTGGGATCTGAAGACCGGAAAACCTGCCGAAGGTGCCGCCACGCTTGAGGCGCAGAAGGTTCTTGAGGACGCGATGGCAAATGATCCCGCAGCCATGTCGCACCCGGGTTTGCTGCACCTCTATGTCCACCTGATGGAGATGTCTCCGACCCCCGAAAAGGCATTAAAAGCCGGGGATGTTCTGCGCACGCTGGTGCCGGATGCGGGCCATCTGGTGCATATGCCCACCCATATCGATGTGCTGTGCGGGCACTACCACAACGTCGTTTATTGGAACGAAAAGGCCACCATAGCCGATCTAAAATATTACGAGCGCGAAGGCGCGTTCAACATCTATACCGGTTATCGTCAGCACAATTACCATTTCGCCATCTACGGGGCGTTGTTCCTGGGCCAGATGGAACCGGCCCTGCGCGCCAATCAAGGCCTGTGGGACACCACCCCCGAAGATATGTTGCGCATCGAAAGCCCGCCCATGGCGGATTACTTCGAAAGCTACATGTCCATGGGGCCGCATATCCTGATCCGTTTTGGCCAGTGGGAGGAAGCCAAGGCACTGAAACTGCCCGCAGACCCCGACCTGTATCGCACGTTGACCGCCACCATCCACTATGCTCGCGCCATCGCCCATGCTGCAACCGGTGACGTCGCCGAAGCCGAAGCTGAGGAACAACTGTTCCTGTCGGCCAAGGCCTGCGTGCCCGAAACACGCCTGCTACACAACAACCGCGTCGTTGACCTGCTTGAAATCGCGCGGGAAATGCTGAGTGGAGAGATTGAGTATCGCAAGGGCAACTACGATATCGCTTACGCCCATCTGCGACGCTCGGTCGAGTTGGATGACACGCTGCCCTATGACGAACCGTGGGGCTGGATGCAGCCAACCCGCCATGCATTAGGGGCGTTGTTGTTTGAACAAGGTCACGTAACCGAGGCTGAAGCGGTCTATCGCGAAGACCTTGGCTTGGGCGCCACCCTCAGCCGTGCTTCGATCCATCCGGACAATGTTTGGAGCCTCAAAGGTCTGCATGACTGCCTGAAGGCGCGCGGCGAAAGTGTTGAAATCGCTCAAATCAAACAACGTCTTGATTTGGCTCTGGCACGTGCCGACCGCGCGGTCGGAGCATCCTGTTTCTGCGCCCAAGCCGCGATGAGGGCCGCCGAATGAGATACGCGCTACTGCTGGCTGCCGTGATCTGCGGCCCAGCACTTGCCGACCGTCAATCCTTTCCACCGGTCGATCAGGCAGACCGTGATCCATCGTTGATCGCCTTTCGCGAGGCATTATTGGACCAAGTGGCTGCACGGGATACCGACGCTGTGGTTGCGGCGTCCTGCCCCGATATCTACCTAAGCCATGGCGGTGAAGGCGGCCCCGAGGAATTACGTTCCAATCTGACCCTCGACCCGGAAGCCCTGTCGGAAGAACAGCGTGAAAACGCGGATGCGTTACGCGCGCAATACTGGTCTGACCTGGAAACCACTTTGTCTCAGCCCGGTTACTTCGACGAAGAAGGCGAGTTCTGGATGCCGCATCAATGGCAGATCACCCTGCCCGCCTCGCTGGACCCAGAGTTGGCGTTCTTTGTCAAAGGTTCCGATGTATCTCTACGTCAAAGACCGGATCGCAACTCGTCCATTATAAGCCTGATCAGCCACGAAATCGCGATTATACGTGACTATCAAGACGGTGCCGAATATCAGCGCGTCCTGCTGACGGACGGCACGCAAGGTTATATGCACGCCGATTTTCTTTGGCCCATGACCGGCCACCGCGCCGCGTTCGTCAAGTCAGACGCGGGCGACTGGCAGTTGTGTACTTTTGTCAGCGGAGACTAGACCTTCGCCTTTTTCTTCTCGGCCACAACCTTTTCTGCCAGATCACGAGCGATGGCAAAGGCCCCCTTGATCTTGTCACTGTCCTTTTTCCAGTCGCGGCGCACGACGATCTTGTTGTCCTTGACCTTGGCCAGCCCGCGCTGGTTCTGGATGAATTCGACCAACCCCTGAGGCGAGGCAAACTTGTCATTGTGAAACTGGATCGTCGCACCCTTTGGTCCGCCGTCCAATTTGGCAATGCCCGCACGTTTGCACATCGCTTTGATACGCACGACCAGCATCAGGGTGTTCACCTCTTTTGGTAGCGAACCAAAGCGGTCAATCAACTCGGCCGCAAAACCTTCAAGTTCAACCTTGGTCGAAAGCGAGGACAAGCGGCGGTACAGCCCCAGGCGCACATCCAGATCGGGCACATAATCCTCGGGGATCAGAACCGGGACGCCTAGATTGATTTGTGGGGCCCACTGATCGTCTGCGTCCGATAGACCCTCCATCTCACCGGCTTTGATTTTGGCAATCGCCTCTTCCAGCATGGATTGGTACAGCTCGTAGCCCACGTCGCGCATCTGGCCCGACTGTTCCTCGCCCAGCAGATTGCCGGCACCGCGAATGTCCAGATCTTGCGATGCCAGCGTGAACCCCGCCCCCAGTGTATCAAGAGAGCCTAGAACCCGCAGGCGTTTCTCGGCGGTGGCCGTCAATCGCTGGCGCGGTTTGGTGGTCAGATAGGCATAGGCGCGGGCCTTTGATCGCCCCACCCGTCCGCGGATCTGGTAAAGCTGCGCCAGACCGAACATATCCGCGCGATGCACGACCATTGTGTTGGCCGTCGGAATATCCAGCCCACTTTCCACAATCGTCGTTGCCAACAGCACATCATACTTCCCGTCATAGAAGGCATTCATGCGGTCATCGAGTTCGCCCGCCGCCATTTGCCCATGCGCGACAACGTAAGTCAGTTCCGGTAGTTGGTCCTTCAGGAATTCCTCAATCTCGGGCAGGTCCGAAATACGCGGGACCACATAGAAACTTTGCCCGCCACGATAATGTTCGCGCAGCAGCGCCTCGCGCACCGTGACCGCATCGAATTCGCTGACATAGGTGCGGATGGCCAGACGGTCGATGGGCGGCGTGCCGATGATTGACAAATCACGCACACCAGTCAGCGACAATTGCAGCGTCCGCGGTATCGGCGTCGCGGTCAGGGTCAGCACGTGAATGTCCGAGCGCAGTTGTTTGAGGCGCTCTTTGTGACCCACCCCGAAATGCTGTTCCTCATCGATGATCAGCAGCCCGAGGTTGTTGAACCGAATCCCCTTGGCCAGCAGCGCATGGGTGCCGATCACGATGTCCACTGTGCCTCGCGCCAACCCATCGCGGGTTTGTTGCGCCTCTTTCGCCGAGACAAAACGCGATAGCTGCCGAACCTCAAGCGGGAATCCCCGGAACCGTTCCTTGAACGATGCCGCGTGCTGTCGGGCCAGCAGCGTCGTAGGGGCCACAACGGCCACCTGCACGCCCGACATCGCGGCGACAAAGGCAGCACGCATGGCGACCTCGGTCTTGCCAAAGCCGACATCGCCGCAAATCAAACGATCCATTGGCGCGCCCGAGTGCATGTCTTCCATCACATCGGAAATCGCGCGCAGCTGATCATCAGTTTCCTGATACGGAAAACGCGCGCTGAACTCCTCCCACGCATGGGGCGGCGGGTCCATCACCGGAGCTTTACGCAGCGCCCGCTCAGCAGCGATGCGGATCAGCTTGTCCGCCATCTCGCGGATGCGCTCTTTCAGCTTGGCCTTTTTGGCCTGCCATGCACCGCCGCCCAGACGATCCAGAAGACCTTCGTCGTGCCCGTATTTCGACAGCAGCTCGATGTTTTCGACCGGCAGGTACAGCTTGGACTGTTCGGCATATTCCAACAAAAGGCACTCATGGGCTGCGCCCGCCGCCGTCACGACCTCCATCCCCATGTAGCGGCCAATCCCGTGGTCCACATGCACCACAAGATCGCCGGGTGATAGCGATTGGGTTTCGGTTAGGAAGTTCTCGGCCTTTCGACGTTTCTTGGGTTGGCGGATCAGGCGGTCGCCCAGAACATCTTGTTCAGCGATCACCGTCAGATCCGACGTTTCGAACCCATGCTCCAACGCCCAAACGGCCAGGTGCAGCCCGCGTTTACCGACGCGAGTGCCGTCGGAAACGGGGATTGCCTCAGCCAGACCTTCGTCTTCGATCAATCCGGTCAGGCGTTCACGCGCACCCTCGGAATAAGACGCGATCAGGACCGGCCCTTTGTCCATCTTGTCTGTGATATGACTGGCCAGCGCGCCAAAAAGGCTGATGCTTTCCTGCTGTCGCTCGGGTGCAAAATTCCGCCCGATCCGTCCACCAGCGTCGATCACGCCGGGGCCGCTGGCCTGCGGCAACGGGCTGAACTGCAAAACGCGCCGATCACCCACCGCCTGCTCCCATGCAGCATCGTCCAGATACAACAATCCTGGAGGCGTAGGTTTATAGACCGTGTCCATGCGCGAGCGGTTTTCCAGCGCCAACCGCCGAGTTTCGTACTGATCCTCAATCGATTCCCACCGGGCCAAGCGCGCGGGCGTGACCTGATCGTCCAACGAGATCGTGGCACCAGGCAGATAGTCGAACAGCGTTTCAAGCTTTTCGTGAAAAAACGGCAACCAGTGATCCACGCCTTGATGCTTGCGGCCAGCGCTGACCGCCTCGTACAGCGGATCATCGGTGCCCGCCGCGCCGAATTCGATGCGATAGTTCTGGCGGAATCGTGTGATGGCGGCGTCATCCAGAATGACCTCGGACACCGGGGCCAGTTCAACCACGTCCAGCTTTTCAGTCGTGCGCTGCGACACTGGGTCAAACCGGCGCGCACCGTCCAGCACATCACCGAACAGGTCCAGCCGAACCGGGCCAGATTCGCCCGGAGGGAAGATGTCGATAATGCCGCCGCGGATCGCGTAGTCTCCGGGCTCCATAACCGTCGGGCTTTGCGTGAAACCCATGCGCACCAAAAAGTTCCGCAATGCTGTTTCGTCGACACGGTGGTTGACCCGGGCAGTAAACGCGGCCTCACGCAGCACATCGCGCGCTGGCACTCGTTGGGTCGCGGCGTTTAGCGTGGTCAGCAACACAAACCGTTCGGGCATCTGATGCACCAGCGCGGCCAGTGTTGCGACCCGCGCCGCAGCGATATCCGCGTTCGGCGACACCCGGTCATACGGAAGGCAATCCCAGCCGGGGAAGACGAACACCGGCATGTCCGGGGCGAAAAAGGCAAGTGCTGCCCGCATTGCCTCCATCCGCTTGTCATCGCGCGCGACGTGGCAAACCGGCCCGGCGGATCGGGTGATCTCGTTCAGGACAAGCTGTGCGTCAAACCCCTCAGGGGCGCCGCCGACTGTTACGTGGTTCGGAGCCGTCATTGCCTCGCCTTTCCGAATTTCCTACCCCAGAACACCAATCGAAAAGTTCTGATACATGCCCCAAAGCGACGTGATCAAGATCGAGATCATGCCGATAATCTGCGTATAAATCCGGCAGCGGGTCAAAATCTTGCCGGTAAACTCCAATGTCCCGTCGCCGGCCTGCAGCTTTCGCGCCGCCGAAATGTTGATCAGCATCACAATACAGACCGGGAATAACAACAAGAACACAGCCTGCGCGAATTCAACCCCGTAAACGAACCCAAGCATCGCCAGACCGGTGAAGATGAAACAGCTCAACCCGAGAATGGCCAGCCCCGATACCTCAACGATATACAGTATCCGGTTTTTGTTGATCCGCACGATGTCCAGAAAATCACGCTCGGCTTCGCCGCCGACACGGCGCGCGCGCACCAGCAGATCATAAGGCACACCCAGAGTCCAGTGGCTTGTGGACGACCACAGCACGGCCAGCCCGATCCAATACCACAGATTCGAAAAGCTGCGCATGTCGATAATTTCGAAAAGCGTAGAGAATAAGTCCAAGCGTCAGCCCTTTGTTCACTGTCCTTAGGGGCCTTCACTGCGCAGGCGCGACCATCGTTACCCTTGAGACCACGTGGAATTCATGCCACCCAATGCGGGAATATTCAAGGAGAGCGCGACATGAAGCCGACCATCGCCCCCTATCCCCTGACCCGTTTCCGCCGGGCGCGCCAATCGCAGGCCGTGCGCGGCCTTGTTCGGGAAAATACGCTGACCACAGATGATTTGATCTGGCCGGTTTTTGTGCGCGACGGCGAGGGTGTGGAGGAGCCCGTACCCTCGATGCCCGGTGTGATGCGCCGGTCGGTGGACCTGATAGCTAAGGCCGCGGTTGAGGCGCAGGCGTTGGGAATCCCAGCGATCTGCATATTTCCCTACACCGACGCCAACCTGAAAACCGAGGATTGCGCCGAGGCCTGGAACCCTGACAATGTGTCCAACCGGGCCATCCGCGCCATAAAGGCCGCAGCCCCGGATATCGCGGTAATGACCGACGTGGCACTGGACCCGTACAACATCAACGGTCACGACGGCTATGTCATCGATGGCGAAATTGTGAACGACAAGACTATCGAAGCGCTGGTCAGGATGACATTGGCACAGGCTGAGGCAGGTGCCGATATCATCGGTCCGTCCGACATGATGGATGGGCGGATCGGTGAAATGCGCCGGGCGTTGGAATCTGCTGGGCACCAGAACGTGATGATCCTCAGCTATGCCGCGAAATACGCCAGCGCCTTTTACGGACCCTTCCGTGATGCGGTCGGTGCTTCGGGCGCGCTTACGGGCGACAAGAAGACCTATCAGATGGATCCGGCCAATTCGAACGAAGCCCTGCGCCTGATCGAACGCGACCTGACCGAAGGTGCGGATATGGTGATGATCAAGCCCGGCATGCCCTATCTGGATATCTGCCGACGGGTAAAGGACACCTTTGGCGCTCCGACATATGCCTATCAGGTGTCGGGTGAATACGCGATGATACAGGCCGCGGCACGGAACGGTTGGATCGATGGTGATAGAGTGATGCTGGAAAGCCTGTTGGCCTTCAAGCGCGCTGGCTGCGACGGCATCCTCACCTATTTCGCCCCACAGGTCGCGCGCGCCTTGCAAGGCTAATGCCCCCAATTGTCGCAATTTTTCGCCGATTGTGATCCGCTGTCACTCAGCTTTCCCGTGACACGCGACGGCAATCGGCGTATTCTTGCACATAAGATCGGGAACACCCGACATATCAGGCAGTCATACAGAGAAAAATAGACATGAGCAGTTCCAATGCACCCCAACTAAGCCGTCGTGGCTTTGCCTTTGGCATGGCCGGTTTGACGGTAACCGCAGCTTGCGGCAACGGTGTCGGCAATTCCAACGCCGCCACCATCGATGCCCGCGTCGATGCCACACTGACCGAAATGTATGCGAAATATCCCAACACGGTTGAGATCGCAAACAAAGCCAACGGCATGTTGATCATGCCCCTGATCACCGACGCCGGATTAATCTTCTTTGGTGGCGCCTACGGCCAAGGCGCCTTGCGCATTCAGGGCGCAACGGTTGATTACTATTCTGCAATTTCCGGAACCGCCGGCCTGCAAATCGGCGCGCAACAATATGCACATGTCCTGTTCTTCATGACCCAGGACGCATTGAACGATTTCCGCCGTTCCAGCGGATGGACTGCCGGTGCCGATATTGGCTATGTGGTTGATGCAACTGGAAACTCCCTGTCCACTGACACAACGACTCTGCGTTCGCCTGTGCTGGCGGTGGTATTCGGCCAAGCCGGTTTGAAATTCGGCGCCACTGTCGAAGGCACCAAATACACGCGGATCATTCCATAAACATCGGACTACCACTCCCCCCTCATTAGTCCCCGCCACAGGTTCCCAGCTGCGGCGGGGTTTTTCATTTATAGCGCTGTAAACACGAATATTCCCGGGCTGTTCCTCTTTCGGTCGATCCAGCCATCATCTAGTCTGACCTCAATCGGAATAGGATCAGGATTGTAGGCCGCAGATGGGATTTGTTTTTCGCTGGCTCGTACGCATTACAACGGGTCTGGTCCTGCTGGCTTTGGCCGCTGTGGCATTGGTGTATTTCCTGGCGAGCCAGTCCCTGCCGGATTACGATCAAACGGTCGCGGTTCGGGGGCTGAACGCCCCGGTCGAGATCATCCGCGATACCGCCAATGTCCCTCATGTCCTGGCCGAAAATGATCCGGATGTGTTCTTCGGTCTGGGCTATGCCCATGCGCAGGACCGTCTGTGGCAGATGACGGTCATGCGCCGTACCGCCCAGGGGCGCCTGTCGGAAATTTTCGGCGCGCGTACCGTCCACATCGACAAGCTGCTGCGCCGACTGGACCTTTACGGTCTGGCCCACCGCTCGGTCGAGGCGCAGGACGATTACACCAAAACCGCCTTACGCGCCTATGCCGCCGGGGTAAACGCGCGACTGGATGAGATCAACGAAGCCGCCCTTGGCCGTGGTGCGCCCGAGATGTTTTTGTTCAACGCGCCCGTTTCGCCCTGGCAACCGGGCGATAGCATTGCGGTGATCAAGCTGATGGGTCTGCAACTGTCCGGCCATCTTGAGGACGAAGTGCTGCGTGCCCGTACTTCATTAATGCTGAACGATCCGGCGCGGTTGACCGATATCCTGCCGAATGTGCCGGGGGCCGGTATTGCTGCCCTGCCAGAATATGCCGCTTTGTTTCCAGGGCTGCCCCGTTACGCCCACGGCACACCTATGCCCGACACGCCGCTGTCGCCTTTTCCGAAACGAGGATTGGCCGGAGCGTCCAATGCCTGGACCGCCGCGCCCTCACGCTCGGCCAGTGGGGGAACGTTGTTGGCCAATGACCCGCATCTAGGGTTCACTGCCCCCGGTGTCTGGTATCTGGCGCGGCTGGAGTTGGCCAAAGGTGGCGTGATTGGTGCAACTATTCCCGGTGTTCCTGCCATCATGACCGGGCGCAGCGATCGTTTAGGCTGGGGTCTGACGTCGTCCTACCTGGACGATCAGGACGTACATATCGAGCAGTTGAACCCCGACAACACCGAGGAATATCTGTCGCCGGATGGCTTCAAAAAGTTCCGCACCCGCCCCTCGATTATCGAGATCAAGGACGAGACCCCCATCACCCTGACCCTGCGTTGGACGGAAAATGGCCCGGTCCTGCCTGGAAGTCATTACAATCTGGATACGATCACGCCTCCGGGTCATGTCGCCTCGTTGTCTTGGACGGCGCTTAGCCCGCGCGACACGTCGATGACGGCGTCTATGGCCCTGATGAATGCCGACACTGTTCGCGAGGCCATTGATGTGGGCGAGTTGTTCATTTCGCCCTCGCAAAACCTGTCGCTGGTCGACAAGGACACGATCGGTCTGAAATTGATTGGCGCAATGCCCAAACGCGACCTGCGCAACCAAAGCCGTGGCCGCATCCCAACACCCGGTTGGCTGGCCGAAAACCTCTGGCAAGGTCGCCTGCCCTATGCCGACAATCCCGAATTCGTGGCCCCCGCAGGTGGTATTCTGGGCAACACAAACAACAAGATCATCGACCGCCCCTTCCCCTTGCATGTCTCGTATGAATGGGGCGACACCCAGCGCGTTCATCGCTGGGAACGCCTGATGCAATCGCGCGAGGTTCACACGCGCGACAGCTTTATCGAGGCACAACTGGATACCGTCAGCTTTACCGCCCGCTCATTGCTGCCGCTGATCGGCGCGGATCTTTGGTTTACCGGCGCATCCGCCCCCGAAGGCACCCCGGAACGTCAGCGCCAGATCGCCCTGTCCTTGCTGGCCGAATGGAACGGTGAGATGAACGAGCACCTGCCCGAACCGCTGATCTATGCCGCGTGGCTAAGGGCGCTGCAAATACGTCTAATCTCGGACGAGCTGGGCCCACTGGCCGCCGAATACAAACATGTCGAGCCGCTGTTCATCGAGCGCGTCTACCGCGACATCGATGGCGCGTCGGTCTGGTGTGACGTACGCCAAAGTGCCCCCTCTGAGACCTGCACCGACATGGCGCGGCTGGCGCTGGACGATGCGCTGATCTGGATCGCCGAAAACTATGGAACCGCACTGCAATCCCTGCGCTGGGGCGATGCGCATCAGGCAACACACGATCACCCGGTACTGGGCTCGGTTCCGGTTTTGCGGTTCTTCGTCAATATCCGGCAATCTACCAGCGGCGGCGACAACACCCTGCTACGCGGGCGTACCTCGGGCGAGGGCAAGGACCCGTTTCAGAACGTACATGGAGCAGGTTATCGCGGTGTTTATGACTTTGCGGACCCGGACAGCTCGGTGTTTATTACGGCAACCGGCCAGTCGGGCCATTTCCTGTCGCGCTATTATGATGATCAGGCTCAGCTATGGCGGCGAGGCGAGTATATCCCGATGTCACTGGACCTGGATTTGGCGCGCGCTGCGGCCGTCGGAGTGACCAACCTGATCCCGCGCTGAATTCCGCTGTTTCGGCAAGACCTTGCCCCCTGCTACCCGCCCCCGTGGACGCCGAGTGCCGTTTTCGCATACGATCTGTCAGCGGATTATGTGGGACCGGGGGCACAAATGGCGAGTATTCGGGATAGGCTGAACAACCTTGCGCGCGACTATGCAATCGCCTGGAGTTCGGGTGATCATAATGCAGTCGCCAGCTTTTTTGCCGCCGACGGGCAGATATCCATGAACCGGGCTGAACCGCTGAAAGGCCGCGCCGCGATCGCCGAAATGGCCCGTGGATTTCAATCAGACTTTCCCGATCTTGAGCTACGCTGCGACATGATGCGATGGGCTGGGCCCCACGCTATCTTTGTTTGGACCTTCGAAGGCCACCATACCAAAACCGGCAATCTTGTCGTCACACGGGGCTGGGAAGAATGGGACCTGACCGAAGACCACAAAGTTCTATCCTCGCAAGGCTGGTTCGACGTCGAGGATATGCAGCGTCAGATTGATGGGGGTTGATTGCTAAATCCCGGCGAATTGCGCCGCCTGCCTGTCCGTCCACAATACAGTGATTTCGAACCCGTCTTCGGTCTGCTTTTCGGACCGCACGACATCCTGTCGAAACAGCCAGGCGCGCCTGTTGCCCTCGGCAAATCCCAAAGACAGTATCTCTTCGTGTCGCGCACCCTGCAGCTTGGTTGCAATCTCGGCCAGCAGAGGGTCTACCCCTTCGCCGGTTACCGCCGAAATGGCGAATATCGACGGATCACGTTTGGCTCGTTTAAACGCGGCCTCACGTTCGTCGCCATTCAGTAAGTCGATCTTGTTCCACACCTCCAGCCGGGGGCGTTCTTCGTCGACGCCCAGCGAGGTTAAAATCGCCTCGACATCCTGCGCCTGTGCATCGGATTCCTCATGGCTGATGTCGCGTACGTGGACAACGATATCGGCGCCCAGAACTTCTTCGAGTGTCGCCCGGAAAGCCGCGACCAGTTCGGTCGGCAGGTTCGAGATGAAACCCACCGTGTCCGACAGGATCACCTCAGGACCGTCGGGCAACTCAACGCGGCGCATGGTCGGGTCCAGCGTGGCAAACAGCATGTCCTTGGCCATCACCTCGGCCCCGGTCAGACGGTTGAACAGTGTGGATTTACCGGCGTTTGTATAGCCCACCAAGGCCACAATCGGATACGGTACCTTGGCACGGGCAGCGCGGTGCAGCGTGCGGGTTTTGACAACTTTTTGCAGCTGCCGCCGCAGACGCACCAGTTGTTCATCAATCGCACGGCGGTCGGCCTCGATCTGGGTTTCACCGGGACCGCCCACAAACCCCAATCCGCCCCGCTGACGTTCCAAGTGTGTCCAGGCCCGCACCAGCCGCGTTCGTTGATAGCTGAGCGCCGCCATCTCGACCTGCAACACACCTTCGCGGGTGCGGGCGCGGTCGCTGAAAATCTCAAGGATCAGGCCGGTTCGGTCGAGGATTTTGACCTTCCAAGCCTTCTCAAGGTTGCGCTGTTGCACGGGTGAAACCGGCCCGTCGATCAGAACCAATTCGATTTCATTGTCATGAAGCCGCTCGGCCAGTTCCTCGATCTTGCCGCTGCCGAACAGCAACCCCGGCTGGGCGCGTTGCAAGCGCACAATTTCAGACCCGATCACATCCAAATCGGGTAAAGCGGCAGCCAGCGCCACCGCCTCGTCCAGCGCTGGTTCGGGAACGCGGCGCTGTTCATCAGATTTGATTTCCGGATGCAGCACCCAAGCCCGGGTGCGCGTCCTATCGTGTTCCATCAAGAGGCGTCTTCGCCCTCATACAGGCTGATCGGCTGCGACGGCATGATGGTCGAAATCGCATGCTTATAGACCAGCTGCGACTGTCCGTCGCGGCGCAGCAGCACACAGAAATTATCGAACCAGGTGATCACACCCTGCAATTTCACACCGTTGATCAGGAATATTGTGACCGGGACCTTTGCTTTCCGTACATTGTTCAGGAACGCGTCCTGCAGATTCTGTCTGTCCGAAGCCATATTTTATTATCTCGCCATTGTTCTTGCTACGCGCTGCGGACCAACGCGCTCCCTCCGCAGGAGTATGGAGTGCTGCGCACAGATATTCCAGATGAAAAATCAGTCAATTCTGGAATGCCGAAGCTTAATCGCGCCAAAGGGTTGGCGTAATCAAGGCAATGATCGCAAGTGTTTCCAGCCGCCCGATCACCATTGCCGCACACATTGTCAGTTTGGCTCCAAGTGACAGGTCCACAAGTCGGATGGGAATATCCGTGGCCAGTTCAATCACCGGACCCGTCGTGCTAAGCGCCGCAACGGTCAAGACCATGGCCTGTTCGAACCCTGCCCCCATCATCGCCAGCAGCAGATTGAACAAGGCGGCCGTCAGTGCGAACATCATCAAAAAGATCCAGGCGATAAAGGCTCCGTCACTTTGAATGCGTCGGTTACCACCCCCTACGCCGCTGACCGATGAGGGGTAAATCAGCCGGTCAATCTCACGCGCTCCGTTCAGGTACAAAGCGAATACCCGCAGCAGTTTGACGCCGCCCGCCGTGGTTGCGACTCCCCCGCCGATCAGGGCCAGCCCCATAAGGATCAGGCCGGGCGTCCCCAGCCCCGACAATTGCTGTGCGTCATTCCAGTTGGCGCTTTCGAACCCGGCCGTCGTCAAGAAAGCCAGTGCCGTGAACACCATACCCCAGAACACATACACCGCATCAATCGGGCTCAGTGTCCCGCCGATTTCATTGACGCCCGCCCACACACGAAAAAACAAAAGCGTTGCAACGGCGATGACGATCAGCAGACCGATCCGAAATTCTGGGTCCTTGTCCAGCCGCGAATACCCGGTGGTGGCGGTATCCGTGGAAAAGGTCAGTCGGGACAGGGCAAAGAACAGGAACAAGAATATGATCGCCTCACCCGTGAAACCAGCCTGTGCGCCCTCAAGCCCACCGACCGGAGAGATTCCGGACGTAGCCATTGTGGACATCGCATGACAGATGGCGGTCAGTCCTTGCTCGCCTGCGATCAGCAGCAAAAGCCAGATCACCGCCGTCAGACCTGTATAAACTGGCGTCAGCGTGCGAGTCACTCGGATCAATCGTCCACGCGGATCAACCTTTTCACTTTGTGCAACACCAGAGACTGGACGGCCGGGTTGCCCACGTGCGGTCACCTCGAACCCGCCCAACGACAGCGGTGCAAGAATCGCGGCGGCCGAAATCCACATCAGCAAGCCGCCCATCCAACCCACCAGCGCCCGCCAAAGGTGCAGCGGGGCCGTAAGGCGATCAGGGTCTGGGAAAATGTCAGCGCCCGTGGTTGTCAGCGCACTGACCATGTCGAAATAGGCGTTCAAGAAAGTGGTATTGCCCAACGCATCGTGCAGCGGAATGGCAAGAAACAAGGGCAGTACCGTAAAACACCCCAACAACACCGCCAATTGCCCCAACGTGCCCCTTCGCGGCACCCGGTTCGATGACGCCAACCCGACCGAGGCCACCACGAACAGCCCCAACAAACCGGAATAGAAGAACGACCGCGACGTGTCATGATCATCCAGCGCCAGCGCATAGATCGCCGGCACCCACATCGACAGCGAAAACACCGCCCAGATCAGCAGGAACAGCGGCAATCGCCGCACCAAACCGATCTGCTGTGTTCGCGCGCGCATCATCAGAAGAAATCGATCGAAACCTGCAGCAACCGCTCGACCTCGGGCACATCCTTAGCCATGGCAAAGATAGCCACGACATCTTTTTCCTCGATCCGCAGGCTGCCAGTGGGGCGCAGCACCTCATCCCCCTTGCGTACGGCACCCACCAGAACGCCTTCGGGGAAATCAATGTCGCGCAGTTTTTGACCGGCCAGCGGCGAGGTCGACAGCACCTCGGCCTCGATCACCTCGGCCTCGGCATCCCCAATGGAATAGACCTGCCGCACCCGCCCGTGGCGAATGTGGCGCAGGATTGAACTGACGGTCGTGGCACGCGGGTTGATATAAGCATCGATCCCCAGCGGGCCCATCAGCGCCACCATAGTGGGGTCATTGATCAACGCAATCGCCAGCGCACAACCTTCGGATTTGGCGCGCACAGCGACCAGCATGTTGGCCCGGTCATCATCAGTAACCGCCAGCATCGCATCGGCCCGTTCGATGCCCGCCTCGCGCAACAGTGCGGCATCCAGCCCGTCGCCATTCAGAACAATCGTTCGTTCCAATGCTTCAGCGGCATGTTCGGCGCAGCTGCGATCCCGTTCGATGATTTTGGCGCGCACTCGGCTTTCACGCTCTTCCAGCGTGCGCGCAACCTCAAGCCCGACGTTACCGCCACCGACGATCACGACGCGGTCCTGTTTCTTTTGGGTCTTGCCAAAGACCTCCATCGTGCGGTCAACGTCCTGAACATTGCTGAAGACATAACATTCATCGCCAACGAACAACTGGTCCTCGGATTCCGGGGCAAACAGGCTGCCGTCGCGCCGAACCCCCACGACAATAGAGCTGAGTGTTGAAAACAGATCTGTCAGTTGCCGTAGCGGCGTATTGACGATGGGACAGTCTTCTTCGATGCGGATGCCCAGCAACTGGGCTTTACCATCCATGAACATTTCCGTGTCAAAGGCCGAAGGTGCGGACAGGCGGCGCATGGCAGCGGCTGCCACCTCGCGTTCAGGGCTGATTACCACGTCGATGGGCAGGTGATCGCGACGAAACAGGTCCGAGTGGATCGCCTCGAGATAGGATTTCGAGCGCAAGCGCGCGATCTTGCGCTGGATCGAGAAAATAGAGTGCGCCATCTGACAGGTGACCATATTCACCTCATCCGAATGGGTCGCGGCAATGATCATGTCGGCGTCACGGGCGCCTGCCCGCTCTAGCACGTCCGGATAACTGGCAAACCCTGCAATCCCCTGCACATCCAGCGTTTCGGTCGCGCGACGCACCAGGTCAGGGTTGTTGTCCACCACCGTCACATCGTTCAGCTCGCCCGAAAGGTGCCGTGCAATCTGCCAGCCGACCTGACCCGCACCGCAAATGATGACCTTCATGTTTTTGGCCCTTCTGCCTGAAATCTTTGAATGACAGATGCCCCCAAAGCGGTCAATTGAATTGTCATACCGGCAAAGCTAAGGCAAGATAAGCCTATGAAATCAGTACTTCGTTTGATTATTCCATTGATGGTCCTGTCCGCATGCGAAGGCCCCCTTTCACTGTATTATCGTGAAGGTGAGAGCGTTAAGCGCCTTCAAGCCGAGACCACTCAATGCCAGGTTAAGGCGCTGGAAGAGGTTCCGGTAGCCACTCAGATACGTCAAAGCCCGCCCACGTATTGGCCCGGGCGCACCTATTGTGATGGGCGGGGGCGCTGTTACCGCTCGCCCGGCTGGTGGCAGCCCGGTCAGGTTTACAGCGTCGATGCAAATCAAGGATTGCGCAATCAGGTCGAGGCCCAGTGCATGGCCAAAAAAGGGTTTCGCCCGATCAGCCTGCCGCCGTGCAAGCAGAACGTGAAATCACGGGTGCCCGCCGTGGCCACCACGACATTGCCACCGATAGGCACCCAATCGTGCTATGTGAAATTCGACAACGGGTCGTTCCAGATCATCGATCCCGGTCAGGCGGGGTAACGGCCCGGCGGATTATTCCGCCGGCTCCGGTTCGTCCAGTTGTGCCACTCGCGCGCCCGATTTGTTCGAGGTCACAACCCCCAGCGATTTTAGTTTGCGGTGCAGCGCGCTGCGCTCCATCCCGACAAAGCTGGCGGTACGGCTAATATTGCCGCCAAAGCGGTTGATCTGGGTCAGCAGGTATTCCCGCTCGAACGCCTCGCGGGCTTCGCGCAGGGGCAAAGTTGCCAGCGCACCCGATAGCACCACACGACCCGAGTCGTCGGTCTTTTCTTCTTCGGCGGGCAATTCCTTGGCCTCGATCGGGCCAGAATCGTCCCCCAGGATCAGCACGCGTTCAATCAGGTTCTTGAGCTGCCGCACATTACCTGGCCAGGTCATGGTCTGTAACAGCGCCACCGCCTCTTCCGAGATCTCACGCATCGCGAGCCCCTGCGTTTCATTACACATCTCAATGAAATGCTGCGCCAGAACTGGGATATCCTCGCGCCGTTCTTCCAGCGACGGCACCGCAATCGGCACCACGTTCAGGCGGTGATACAATTCTTCACGGAACCGATCGGCGGCGATTTCCGTTTCAAGATCGCGGTTGGTTGATGAGATTACCCGCAGATCAACCCGCACCTTGTCCGACCCACCAACACGTTGGAATTGCTGATCGACCAGCACACGCAATATCTTGGACTGCGTGCCCATCGGCATATCGGCCACCTCGTCGAAATAGACCACACCGCCATGGGCCTCTTCCAACAGGCCGGGCTCGATGCCGCGTTCCGAGGACTCGCGGCCAAACAGAACTTCTTCCACACGCTCGGGTTCAACCCCGGCGCAATTCACGGTCACAAAGGGCGCATTGGCGCGGTTGGAATGCGCGTGGATATACCGCGCAGCGATTTCCTTGCCCGATCCGGCAGGGCCGCTCAGCATCACACGACCGTTCGACTTGGTCACCTTGTCCAACTGGCTTTGCATCGCGCGGAAAGACGCGGACTTGCCGATCATATCCGAATTGGTGACCTCTTTGCGCTTCAACGAGGCATTCTCGCGACGCAGGCGCGAGGTTTCCATGGCGCGTCGGATCACCACCATCAACTGGTCGATATTAAAGGGCTTTTCGATAAAGTCATACGCCCCTTGCTTGATCGCCGCCACGGCAATTTCAATGTTTCCATGGCCGGAAATAATCACCACTGGCACGTCGGGGTTGTCGCGTTTCACCGCCTTCAGAATGTCGATCCCGTCCATGCGGCTGTCTTTCAGCCAGATATCCAGTATCAACAGCCCCGGCGGTTCAGAATTGATTTCGGCCATGCACTCGTCCGAGTTGCCAGCCAGCCGGGTTGAATAGCCTTCATCCTCCAGAATGTCGGACACCAGCTCGCGAATATCGCGTTCGTCATCTACGATCAGAATGTCACTCATCTTTGGCCTGCTTTCAGTTTGTTTGTATGAATTGCCTGCTTCTGTGGCGCTGCGGTCGGAGAGAGATTTCCCCCTGGTAAACGGATCACGGCCATCGCACCAAAATGGTCCTGTCCGTCAAAGACGGGTGCATCTTCCAGAGTGAGCGCCCCGCCATGTTCTTCGATAATCTTTTTGACGATGGGCAGGCCCAAACCTGTGCCTTCGTCCCTTGTGGTCACATACGGCTCGAACAGTCGCGCCCGGTCTTCGGGCAGTCCAATGCCGTTGTCAGCGATGGTAATCACCGTACCCGCGTCATCGCTGATCACGTCCACCTTTATCTGTGGCTTCAGGTTTTCTGGTGCGCCTTTTTGTTTTAGTGTTTCAATGGCCTCACCGGCATTCTTGATCAGATTAGTCAGAGCCTGATTCAGCATCGTGGCGTCCACATCCGTCAATATCGGTTGATCCGGCAGCGTTGCATCGATTTGCACGTCCGGCTGCCCGGCCTGCTGCAATAGTACTGCCTCGCGCACCAGTCCGACGACGTCTTCTTCGCGCCTGTCTGGTTCCGGCATCCGTGCGAATTTCGAAAACTCGTCCACGATCCGCCGTAGATCATTTGTCTGCCGCACGATAACGTCGGTCATGGATTCAAGGCTATCGCAATCCTCTTCATCCAACTTGCGTGCGAATTTGCGTTTAATCCGTTCCGCGCTCAGCTGGATTGGCGTCAGCGGGTTCTTGATCTCGTGCGCGATCCGCCGCGCGACGTCGCCCCAAGCGGCCATCCGCTGCGCACTGACCAGATCGGTCACATCGTCGAAAGCAACCACATAACCCTCAAGCCCGCCATCTTCGCCACGGCGGGTCGCCATGCGGACCAGCAGGTTTTCAAGTTGACCTTTGCGGGTGACCTTGATCTCACCCTGCACGGCCTCTTGCCCACTTTCCTTTAGGCTTTCAAACAGCGGTAGGAACTCCGGCACCGCAATTCCGATGGCAAGCTGCTCATCCACGCGCATCCAGTCCAGCAACCGCTCAGCCGAACGGTTCACGAATGTCACGCAGCCATCTGGGTCAACACCAACCACGCCCGAAGTCACCGAGCTAAGCACAGAATCGAACAAGCGCCGACGGCGTTCAATCTGGCGGGTATTCTCAAGCAACGTGTCGCGCTGCCCTTTAAGTTGTCGCGTCATCTGATTGAAATAACGGCCTAACATTGCAATTTCATCATCGTTGGCCTCTTCGATCACCTGCACACTAAGATCACCCGCACCAACGCGTTGAGCAGCCGTGGTCAATCGACCCACCGGGCGCGAGAGGCGTTCGGCGAACCACATGCCCAGCGACATGGCCGCCAGAATAAGGATCACTGCAAAGCCCAGATACAGCAGCCCGAATTCGAACAGCACCCTGCCCCGTTCGCTTTCCAACTGTTGGTAGAATTGCGCCGTTTCCTTGGTATCGTCCAGCAGCGTCAATAGCTGTCCATCCACCTCGCGGCTGACATACAGATACCGGTCCAGATAAGCCTGCAATGGAACAAGCGCGCGGAATTCATTATTTTGCCAATCGGCGATGATCAGGACGCCGTCATCTGTGGCCTGAATCATTTGTTCAGGTGTGGGGGCCTCGAAATCGAATAGATAAGAACGATCCCCGCGCGACTTGATTTCGCCAATACCATCAATGACATACGCCTCGCGCAGACCACGTTGAATCTGCGCTTGTCCTTGCGCAAGAACTTCGCGCAGCTCCGCGTCCGAAATGTAAAAGTCACGGTTACGCGCATTATCCAGGTACCGCGCAAGAATGGTTGCGTCCTGTGTCAGACCCTGCCGGTGTTCCAACTCATATGCTTCGGCCGCGGTCAGGGACGAGCCCACCACCTGACGTACGCGATCCGAAAACCACCCTTCCAAGCCGATATTCACCGTCAACCCCGCAAAGATCGCAACGGTGACAGTCGGCACCAGAGCCAACAGCGTGAATGCGCCAATCAATCGAAGGTGTAGACGGGAGCCCGCGGATTTCGCCCGGCGCGCCGCGATCAGGTTGAAGACCTGCCCCAGAACAAGGGCGGCCACGACCAGCACATAAACCAAATCTGCCAGAAGGATCAGGCGCAGTGTTGGGGCCGTTGCCCCCAGATCAAAAGGACCGATGACAAGATAGGTCGACAACGCCAGCGCGGGGCCCAGAAGGACCAGCCCCAAAGTGCCGAAATTGCGCAGTTTTCGGGATTTCCGCCACCGATTTATCGCTGGAATCGGCCCGCTCTGTGCCCGGGTTGCCACCGTCTGCCCTCATCCTGATGTGTCGCTTGCGCGACGTACCGCCATATGTCGTGGTCCTTGCCGGGTGAGAACCCAGATGCCACGATTTGTGTGGCGATATTACATCAGTTTGCGTCGGCGTGTCACCTGAATATCGAGATCTGTAATCTTTTTCCGCAGCGTATTCCGGTTAATCCCCAGCAGATCCGCACATTTCGCCTGATTTCCGCCGGTTGCGTCCAAAGCCTGTTCTATCAATGGCGCCTCGACCTCGCGCAAAATCCGCTGATACAGACCCGGAGGCGGTAAGAGATTTCCGTGCAGGTCGAAATATCGGCGCAAATGACGGGCAACTGAGGCCGATAATTTCTCACGTTCACCATCGCCCAGAATCGGTTCGGCCTCGGGCTGGCTGCCCAGAACCATTTCGACCTCAGATTTGGTAATCTCGTCGGTGCGGCTGGTCAGGCTCAGACGGCGCACGGCGTTTTCCAGCTGCCGCACATTGCCCGGCCACGAATAACGTCGAAACAGCTCTACAGCATCAGGGCTGAGCCAGCGTTTGGCGCCATGCTCACGCTCTTCGCGCGCCAGAAAGTGATCGGCCAACAAGATGATGTCGTCCACCCGCTCGCGTAAGGCGGGCACATGCACCGTTGCGCCGCACAGGCGATAATACAGATCTTGGCGCACCCGCCCATTCTCCATCGCTTCGGTCAGGTCCGACTGGCTGGTGGCCATGAAGCGCGGAACGTGATCACCGGGCGCATCCATCATACGCACGATGCGTGCCTGCAATTCGTCTTCGATATCAGCAATCTCATCGATCAACAGTGTGCCGCCACGTACGCGCGCCATGATGCGTGCGGGCCCTTCCAGATCGCGCAGGTCCGCCGCAGTGGCGGTTAAAAACGGCAATGTGCGCCGATCCGAGAAATCATGAATAGCGCGTGCAATCAATGATTTACCTGTGCCACTATCCCCAGATATCATCACCGACAAATCGGTATTCATCACCCGGGCGACCAACCGGTACAGCGCCTGCATCACTGGTGTACGCCCAACAAGGGGCAGTTCTTCGGGGCGATCTTCGGAAACTTCGATCGCTTCGGTCTGCACATGTTGCTTCTGCTCAAGCGCCCGAGCGGTCCGCTTCATCAGATCGGGTAGATCGAAGGGCTTGGGCAAGTAGTCATAGGCATCCGCCTCAGCCGCTTGAATCGCCGTCATGATCGTGTTCTGGGCCGAGATCACGATGACCGGTAAACCGGGACGGTCCTGCGAAATTTTCGGCAGCATCTCCAACCCGTTACCGTCCGGCATGACCACGTCTGAGATCACGACGTCGCCTTTGCCTTCGCCAACCCAGCGCATCAACGTGGTCAGCGACGAGGTCGCATGAACTTTGCACCCTGCCCGCGTCAGGGCCTGCGTCAGAACAGTGCGGATCGTGCGGTCGTCATCTGCAACCAGTACTGTACCATCCATCGGGTGCTCTCCTTGTTTTACATTGCGTCTTTTGGTGCCCGCCTCAGCGAGATGCGGAACACCGTGCGGCCCGGTACCGAGTCGGCAGAAATCCAGCCGTCATGGTCCGAGATGATCTTGCTGACCAGCGCCAGCCCAAGGCCGGTGCCGTTTTCCTTGCCTGAAACGAAGGGATCAAAAATATCCCCACGGATCTTCTCGGGCAGACCCGGGCCATCGTCGATAATTTCGATCTGCAGCGGCAGAGAATGTCCCGACCCGTCATTGCGTCGCAGCCGGAAGGAGTGTTCGAAATAGGTGCGCAAGCGGATCGTTCCGCCCTTGGGGTCAGCGGCCTCCGAGGCGTTCTTGAGCAGGTTCAACACCACCTGCAGGAACTGATCCGGGTCTCCGTAGGCCAGCGGCAACGAAGGGTCGTAATCCTCGATAATTTTCATATGCGCGCCAAACCCCAGCAGCGCCGACCGGCGCGCGCGGTCGAGGACGTCATGAACATTGACCGGTTTGAAATCAGGTTGTTGCAGGTTTCCGAATTGCTCGACCTGTTCCAGCAACTTAACGATGCGGCGGCTTTCAGCGACAATAAGATCCGTTAGTTCAAGGTCTTGCGGTGGGATATTCATGCTGAGCAATTGCGCCGCGCCGGTGATCCCGGCCAGTGGATTCTTGATCTCATGCGCCAGCATCTCGGCCATGCCGATGGCGGACTGCGCTGCGGATTTCACCGTATTGCCCAAGGTCATTCGCCCGGCCAGCTCACGCGGTGAGATGATCATGATCATCGATCCGGGATGCCCGACCAAAGGCGCAATCTGCAATGCGCATTGCAGCGGGGCCCGGTTGCCCGACCCTGCATCCACATCGTTCACGAACAACGGCGTGCCATGTTCACGCGCGCGTTCAAACGCTTCTTCCAGCGGGGCATCCACGGCAATCTGATCCCAGACCGGATGCCCGACAACAGCTTTGCGCGATGCGTTCAGAAACCCTTCGCCAGCCGAATTCACATCGGCAATCCGGTCTTCGGCGTTGATGATGAAAGCGGGAACCGGCAGCGAGGTCCAAATATCCTGATCCGAGGTCATGCCGCCGCCTCTGCATCTGTGTTCAGCGCATCACCCAGCAGGCGTAACACCTCGTCGGTATCGCGCGCAGTCAGAACGGCACGGCGAAGGGTGACGGGCGTGCCGGCCTCATCCATGTACCAGCCCAGATGCTTGCGCGCGACGCGCAGGCCCAGATCGGACCCGTAGAACCCAAGCATCGCCTGATAATGCGCACGTACCATTTCGATCAGGTCGTCACCCGCCGGAACTTCCGGCGCGGCTGCGCCATAGAGATCATGACAAATTTGCGCCGGCAACCACGGCTTGCCCTGCGCCCCACGTCCGACCATCACTCCATCCGCGCCGGATTGATCCAGCGCAACACGCGCGGCGTCCGTATCCACGATATCCCCGTTCGCGATAACCGGGATCGACACCGCCCGCTTCACCGCGCGGATCGCCCGCCAATCGGCACTGCCCTTGTAGAACTGACAACGAGTACGGCCATGAATCGTGACCATGCAAATACCCGCATCCTGGGCTCGTCTCGCCACGTCGGGCGCATTCAGCAGGTTGTCGTCCCAGCCCAGTCGGGTTTTAAGAGTCACCGGAACATCAACGGCTTCGACAACCGCCTCGATCAATGTCAGTGCGTGATCCGGCGTCTTTAACAAGGCTGACCCAGAATAACCGTTAGTCACCTTCTTGGCCGGGCAGCCCATGTTGATGTCGATCACCCGCGCCCCGCGATCGACCACCTGCCTGGCGGCTTCGGCCATCCAATGCGCTTCACGCCCCGCCAGTTGAACGGCGGTGTTCTCAACATCTGCCGAAAGTTCGGCCCGCTCCCGCACGCCAGGCTTGGCCTGAACCATCTCCTGGCTGGCGACCATTTCGCTCACGACCATGCCCGCGCCAAAACGCATCACTAGATCGCGAAACGGACGGTCGGTGATTCCGGCCATCGGTGCCAGCAAGACCGGCGGGTTCAGGGCTTTGTCAGCGAGGAGCAGAGTCAACGTGCTTAATCCTTGGGCAGTTGCGGCTTTGATATCGAATTGAGCGCATATGAACAACAAAACGGCGACCTTCAAGCCCGCTAAATCATCATATGCCTATTTTTTAGGCAACTTTACGTGGGTGATTGCCTCTGCATTCACCGCACCCTAAAGATTGCCTCAAACCATCGGAGAGAACGCCCCCATGACCACCGCCGCCATCATCGTCGCCGCAGGACGCGGCTTGCGCGCCGGAGGGGGAACACCAAAGCAGTGGCGCCCATTGGCAGGGCGCCGCGTTGCGGATTGGACGATTGATCAATTTCAAGGGCAAGTCGACCAGATAGTGCTTGTCTTGTCCGAAGATGACAGGGACGCATGGGCCGAGTTCGAAAACTCTGATCTGATCCTTGCCAAGGGCGGTAGTGACCGGGCCGGATCGGTGCGCAACGGACTTGATGCGCTTTTGCCCTATGGGGTGCATCGCGTTCTTATCCATGACGTAGCGCGGCCTTGTGTTGACCTTCAGACCATTCAACAGGTTCTGGAAGCACTGGAAACCCACCCTGCTGCCGCGCCGGGGTTGACGGTCACTGATGCGCTCTGGACCGGAGACGGTTCTATCGTGACGGGAACTCAGGACCGGACCGGGCTGTTCGCTGCGCAAACGCCGCAGGGTTTTCACTATGACGCCATCGCCTCGGCCCACGCGGCCCACCCTGGAGGCGCTGCCGACGATGTCGAGGTCGCCCGTGCCGCCGGGCTGGACGTGGCCATCGTGCCGGGCAATGCGGATAACATCAAAATCACACGGCCCGAGGATTTTGCCCGGGCGGAACGCATATTGGGAACGGATATGGATGTAAGGCTGGGCAACGGGTATGACGTGCATCGGTTTGGCGACGGGGATCACGTGATCCTGTGTGGTGTGAAGGTTCCGCATGATCGCGGCCTGCAAGGTCATTCAGACGCGGATGTGGGCATGCACGCCGTCACTGACGCCATCTATGGCGCGTTGGCGCAGGGCGACATTGGCCAGCACTTCCCCCCCTCAGACCCGCAATGGAAGGGTGCTGCCAGCGAGATTTTCCTACGCCATGCGGTCGAACTGGCCGGGCAGATGGGCTACAAAATCTCGAACGTCGACTGCACACTGGTCTGCGAATACCCCAAAATCGGCCCCCATGCGCCTGCCATGCGCAACGAGATGGCACGGATCATGGACCTGAGCGCGGATCAGGTCTCGGTCAAAGCAACGACGTCGGAACGGCTGGGGTTCACTGGCCGAAGCGAGGGGATTGCCTCACTCGCCACAGCTTGTCTGGTGAAATCATGACCGCCGCGCAACTGATCGGAACCGTCTGCGGCGTGGGCTATCTGCGACCTGCGCCCGGCACATGGGGGTCACTGGCCGCCCTGCCGCTGGCGTGGGTTCTGCATACACTGGGTGGCTTTCCGCTGTTGGTGATCGCCACACTGGCCGCGTTCTTTGGCGGTCTCTGGGCCACACGTGTGATGACAGCGGGCCAGGACAATCACGATCCGTCCGAGATTGTCATCGACGAGGTCGCCGGGCAGTTCATCGCGCTTTGGGCAATTTCCTATCCCTCTTGGGCGCACGGGATTGAAATCACGGCACTTTGGCCGGGCTGGATTGCCGGCTTCGTGCTGTTCCGCTTGTTCGACATCACCAAACCGGGCCCTGTTGGCTGGGCCGACCGGCGCGACGACGCAATGGGTGTCATGCTGGACGATGTCATTGCCGGTATCCTCGCCGGGGTCGGAGTTCTGATCCTCGCCGGTATCTCGCACGGAGTTCTGGGCCTGTGACCGTTGCCGAAATCCTCGACCGCGCCAAGTCAAAGGGCGTGATGATCGCCACCGCCGAAAGTTGTACCGGCGGTATGGTGGCGGCGGCGCTGACCGATATCCCCGGCAGTTCAGCCGTAGTCGAGCGTGGGTTTGTCACCTACACGAACACCGCGAAACAGCAAATGCTGGGAGTTCAGGGCGAAACACTGGTCGCACATGGGGCGGTTTCGGAACCGGTTGCCGGTGAAATGGCGGACGGTGCCCTGGCGCACTCCGACGCGCAATTGGCGGTTTCCGTAACCGGTATCGCGGGCCCTGGCGGTTCTGAATTCAAACCCGAAGGCCGGGTTTGTTTTGGGTTGGCCGCGAAAGGCCATCCTACGCTGACCGAGACCGTCGAATTTGGTGCATTAGGTCGGGACAACGTGCGCGTGGCCGCGCGAGATCATGCTTTGGCACTGCTAGCACAAGGGCTTGGCGCGTTTTCTTAATGTGGAGCCAAAACTGCTTATCTTTTTCGAATGAAGCCCAGCACGAAAATCACCAGCAAAAGAACGACATTCGACGCCACAAGAAACAACAGCAGCTTTGGGCCATATTGGTGAATCCAGCTGGGCAACACAGGGCTGTCACCGCGCCGAAAAGACAGCAAGGTCATGGCAAAAGAGGATATCGCCAATGTGTCCAGACCAGCGATGAAGTACAGCAGTTTTGACTGAATCTCGAGTTGCAGCTTGGATTTTTCGTCGCTGATAAAACCGACATAATTCCGAAAATCACAGGCCGCTTTGTAAAGGCTGTCAAAGTTATCTTCGATTTGCCAGCGCGTGTTGGTCGAATCGTAACACCGGGCAAGCCAGGGTTTCAGGTTCGCCCGGTAATCAGCCCGCCTTTGGCGGGCCACCTGTAGGAAAAAGATTAACTCATTCAGGGCGGTATTGAGTTCGCCAATTTTGCTTCCGTGATAGGATTCGGCGCGCTCATCCGCAGTATTGACGATCTTGTTGCGAATACGGCGCGCTTTGATCCAGTCCAGCTGCAACCTGAACATCAGCGCAACGAAATAGAATTCCTCGGCCAGGTCTTTGCGAACGATGGCGGAATAACTCCAGCCTCCGTAGATGGTCCAATCCCCATTTTCTGCCGCCGACATCTCGCAATCTTCCAATACCAGCCCTTCCTCTTCGAACAACTTCGAAAGGCGTTCATGGAATGGTGCCGCGTCCACCCCACCAAGGACGACTTGAATGGATGTGTCCAGATCAGCCTCAAGCCGCGACCCAACGCGAAGCTGCAAAACGGAAACCAGTGCGTCGACCAGTTCTGTAACTTCGGGAAGCGTGTGGTCGCGGTAGTAAGGCCGCGGGTTTTCGGGCAAGTGCGCAAGATCCGAGAAACTCGCGCCATAGACCAGACACATATCACCAGAAACCATCAGCAGAAGTTTGAAATACCACGCGTCGCAATTGGGTTCCGGGGATGTCACCAGATCCGACAGATCCCACTCAAGGCAGGCATTGCGACGCAGTTCAGTCAGACTTTTTGTGAAGGCGTTGCCAGAGAATGCGTGTAATTCATCAGTATGGTTTGCGTTAAGCCTGTTCTCCGAGATCTCCTCGGCCGCTTTACCGCAAAGCACTGGTCTTAAAGGGACAATTTCTCGAATGACAGAGGACAGCCGGATACGGGTCTCGGTTTCCAGATGCACTGGATGAATAAGATGATGAGTGAACATATTTTCAATTGTTACGCAGGTAATTTCCGTGTGGAGAATTTAGATAGGTTTCGGGAACGCCATGCTCGAGGTAATCAAGCGTCAATTCTTCTCCATCACGAATATCCTTACAGGCCACAATGGCCCAACCGGTTCTGAGTATTGAAAGATTGGGGGTAAACGAATGGTTAATCAAAGCGTATTGGGTGGCAAATGGGCGGCAGAGTACCTTGCTTCCGCCAATCCCGTTCCACTCCAGGTCGCGAACCGTGGGATGACGATCATAGTCGACGATTTGGCCGTCTAAATAACCCAGAACAGCGCCAGTTTGGATATCGGACCGCGCAAACAAGCCTGTGCCGTGAATGTCACTGATGCCCTCCAGGACTTTGTCCAAATTCTGGATGCGTGGTCCTGCCAACTCCACCGTCATTCCGGCCCCTCCTGTCGTCGCAACCGACTTTAGAAGCCGCTTTCAACCAAGACAAGCAATCCCTTAGCGCAGGTCGCTTTCTAATGGGTCATAAGTTGGCGGGCCTGACACCCGCTTACGCGTCGGTTTCCCTAGTGACGCCAGTAGATCTGCGCCAACGCACCTTTCCCAAGTTGTTTAATTATTGGGCATCCAGCACCATCAGGTGCCTGTTTTATCACCGCTTGGCCAAAAGCCCGTTAATCAGGCGCTAAAACCGCGTCTGCCTCTTTTTTCCGCGACTGCTGTCGGCTTCAACCCCTTCCACGCACGTAAAAGACGCAAAAAAGGAGACCGGCTGATGAATGGAGCCGATACCGCCTGGATCATAGTGGCAACCGCCCTAGTCCTGTTCATGACATTGCCGGGCCTGGCCCTGTTCTACGGCGGCCTAGTGCGCGCCCGCAACGTGCTGAGCGTCTTCATGCACTGTTTCAGCATCGCCTGTTTGATGAGCATCCTGTGGCTGGTCGCAGGCTATTCCATCGCATTTGGCGACGGTGGGTCGGGCCTTTGGGGCGGGCTGGGCAAAGCGTTTTTGAACGGTGTCGACGCCGACAGCCTGTCGGGCACCCTGCCAGAAGTCCTGTTTTTTGCCTTCCAGATGACCTTTGCCATCATCACCCCAGCCCTGATCGTTGGGGCCTATGTCGAACGTGTGGGGTTTGGGTTTGTCCTGACATTCTCAGCCCTGTGGATGTTGCTGTGCTACGCGCCCGTGGTGCATTGGATTTGGGGCGGCGGCATGCTGACCGATGGTGGCATTCTTGGTGAGGTGGGTGTCCGCGACTTTGCGGGTGGCATCGTTGTCCATGAAACCGCCGGTCTGGCTGCACTGATCATCGCCATTGCACTTGGACCACGCCGCAATCGCACGACGCCGCCGCACAACCCCGGCTTTGTCATGATTGGTGCCGCGATGTTGTGGGTCGGCTGGTTCGGTTTCAATGGCGGCTCGCAACTGGCCGCTGATGGTGGTGCGGCGATGGCGATGACTGTCACGCATATCTCGGCGGCGACCGCGTCACTGACATGGGCGCTGTACGAACGCATCAAATACGGCAAAGCCTCGATGGTGGGGCTGGTCACCGGCACAATCGCCGGTCTGGCCTCGATCACCCCGGCCTCGGGCTATGTCGATCCGGTGCAGGCGCTAATCATCGGTGCAGTCGCAGGTGTCCTATGTCAGGAGGCGGTCAACGTCATCCGCAACATCGCCAAGATCGACGACACGCTGGACGTCTTTGCCGTTCACGGCGTGGGCGGCATCTTTGGCACGCTGATGATCGCCGTATTCGGTTTGGGCGCTTGGACTGCCCAGATTGGCGGGCTGGTGATTGTGGGTGCCTTTACGGCAGTTGTCACTTTTGTGTTGATCAAACTGGTTGCACTTATCACCCCGCTTCGCGTAGACGCAGAAACCGAGACAAACGGGCTAGATCTGTCGGTACACGGTGAACGGGCCTATGATATGAGCAGCTAAGCCCACCTTAGCCTGCGCGGCCCGCAAGGGCGCAAAGCGGACCTCTTGCGGGTCCGCTTTTCTTTTGCGGCTCAGCCCTCTCGACTCTGGCCCAAAGGACAGGCTATCAGCCCGCAATGTCATTTTGTCCCGAGGTTGCACCATGATCCCCAGCTCTTTCCCCGATAGCACCGAAATCGCCCGCCTGACCGCGCGGATGCTGCTGGAGATCAAGGCCGTCCACTTTAACTCGCGCGAACCGTTCACATTGGCCTCGGGCCTGCCCAGCCCGACCTATATCGATTGTCGCAAGCTGATCTCGTACCCGCGCATCCGCTCGACCCTGATGGATTTCCTGACGGTCACCGTAATGCGTGATGCAGGTTTTGAGGCGTTTGATAACATCGCAGGTGGTGAGACAGCCGGCATCCCGTTTGCCGCCATGGTCGCCGAGCGTATGGCTCTGCCGATGACCTATGTGCGCAAAAAGCCCAAAGGCTATGGCCGCAACGCCCGTATCGAAGGCGCCATGAGCGAAGGTGAGCGTGTATTGCTGGTCGAGGACCTGACGACCGATGGCGGCTCAAAGCTGTCCTTTGTGGATGCGATCCGTGAAACCGGCGCGACCTGCGGGCATACGGCGGTGATCTTCTACTATGGCATTTTCCCCGAAACCGAAAAAACGCTGGGCGATCACGGCGTGAAGCTGCATCACCTTTGCACATGGTGGGATGTTTTGGCCGAGGCCAAAGCGCAGAAAGCCTTTGACCAAGAAACACTTGATGGTGTCGAGGCCTTCCTTAACGACCCGCGCAAGTGGCAGGATGCGAATAAATCCACGTAAACTTGCTGTGGATTACTTGGGGATAAACGTCTGAGAATCGGCTTTGGGGAAACAATATATAGTGACATCTGCGTGATATCCTACATAATAGACCAAATCCATTCTGGAACTATGGCGTCTTCAAAACTTATCCCAAGGCGTTACCCATAGTTACCCACAAGTATTTCCAGATAGCCGACACGCCAGTGTCGCGTGTAAGAACACCGTGGGCAGCGGGGACAAAATGAACGAGATAAGCAGCATCGAGCAGGCAGCGGCGAAGATTCAAAACGCCGAAACAATGCCGCATTCCATTGAAGCCGAACAACAGCTTCTGGGTGCGATCCTAACCAACAACGATCTTTATGACCGGGTGGCCTCGATCATCGGGTCCGAACATTTCTATGATCCGGTCCACGCCCGCATCTACGAGGTTGCGGCCAATCGCATCGCCAAGAATGCGCTAGCCTCGCCCGTCACGCTGAAATCCTTTATGGCCGAAGATGAAGGTCTGAAGGAACTGGGCGGCCCCGCCTATCTGGTGAAACTGGCCGGGGCTTCGATCAGCGCGTTTGCTGTGCATGACTACGCCCAGATGATCTATGACCTGGCTATTCGCCGCGAGTTGATCCGGCTGGGTCGGGATATCTCTGACAAGGCGGCGCGGGTGGATGTATCCAGCGAGCCCAAAGAACAGATCGTCGAGGCTGAACAGCAACTTTATCAGTTATCCGAGCAGGGCCAGACCGAACAGGGTTTCCAATCTTTCCTCAAGGCGGTCACAGAAGCCGTCAACGTCACCAACGAAGCGTATCAACGTGGTGGTGGCATGGCGGGAATTTCTACCGGTCTGGCCGACCTGGACAAACAGTTGGGCGGGCTGCATCCGTCCGACTTGATTATTCTTGCGGGTCGTCCGTCGATGGGGAAAACCTCGTTAGCGACCAATGTGGCGTTCAACGTGGCCAAGGCGTACAAGCGCGGCACCAAGCCGGATGGCACCGAAGGCGCGATTGACGGTGGCGTTGTGGGTTTCTTCTCGCTTGAGATGAGTGCCGAGCAATTGGCGGGCCGGGTTCTGGCCGAAGCCTCCGAGATTTCCAGCCACAAAATTCGTCAGGGTGACATGACGGAATCCGAATTCCGCCGCTTTGTCGACGCGGCCAAGGATCTGGAAGCCTGCCCATTGTTCATCGACGACACCCCGGCCCTGCCGATCTCTCAGTTGGCCGCCCGCGCGCGGCGGTTGAAGCGGACGCATGGGCTGGACCTGCTGGTCATCGACTATCTGCAGCTGTGCCGTGGCATGGCCGAAAATCGGGTCAACGAGATTGCCGAAATTTCGATGGGCATGAAGGCCATCGCCAAAGAACTGAACATCCCGGTCATCGCACTGTCACAGCTGAGCCGTCAGGTCGAAAACCGCGACGACAAGCGCCCGCAATTGTCTGACCTGCGGGAATCGGGCTCGATCGAACAGGATGCCGACGTGGTGATGTTCGTGTTCCGCGAGGAATATTATAAGGAACGCGAAAAACCCGGCGATCACGAGCTGGAAAAGATGGAAGAGTGGAAACAGGCCATGGAGCGCCTGCACGCCAAAGCCGAAGTTATCGTCGGCAAACAGCGTCACGGCCCCATCGGCACGGTCGAGCTGTCGTTCGAGGCTCAGTTCACCCGGTTCGGTAACTTGGTCAAACCCTGGCAACAGGACGGCCAAATCGAAGGCTACTGACCTACCACATCTCAGGTTTATTGAATGCGCTGACACAGCGGGACGGGCCCATAAGCGGCGCATCGTCGCCATTCAAGGATTGTCCAAGCCAACCATGTGGCATGCTCAGCGGCATGGGCGGTTGTGCGAATGTTTGTGCGATCGGTTGAAACCCGGTTTTGCAATAATATGCCGGATCACCGTAAGTCACTGCAAAATCAACCCCGTTATGGCGCAGTTGTTCCAATCCAAAGCCGATCAATTTCTGACCAATGCCCGACTTTTGCCTGTCGGCGCGCACGGCCACCGGTGACATCAGAAAGACCTGGCGCGGGTCCTGATCATAGCTGAGCCGCGAGAATAGGATGCAACCTGCCAGATTGCGGTCATCCAAAGCCAAAACGCCCAAAAGATCTCCATCGGGTGTTGAAAGCAGCAGGTCATCCACCAAAGCAGCAACCGCACGCCCCTCTCCTTCGCCCTCTGAGGCGGTGAAGACGTCCAGAAACAAGCCGGGCAGTTCGGCAGCCCGGGCCCGGTAGTCGGCGGTCAGGTTCAGCATTACGGCCCCTTTCAGGTGGATCAACGGTCCCGTTTCATGCGCCGAGTTGATCACAGGTCGGACACAATGACGAGAGTTCGGCTGCCCTTGTCCGAGCCTTTTTTAACCATGATATTGCGATACCGACCAGAAGCTGCGTAGGAACACCGCGATATGCACAAGAATTGCCTCCTACCCCCTTGACCTGCCGCAATCCAATGTCATGAACAGCACCATGAGTACCGCACGTTTAACGATCAATCTTCAGGCGCTCGCCAGCAACTGGCGGGCGCTCAATGCAAAAACGGATGTCGAGACCGGCGCCGTGGTCAAAGCTGACGCCTACGGCCTTGGTGCCGGACCGGTGTCTGCGACCCTGGCCGAAGAAGGCGTTCGCAAGTTCTTTGTCGCCGCCGCAGAAGAAGGCGCTGCCGTGCGCAAAGCCGTTGGCCCCGAACCCCAGATTTTTGTCTTCTCAGGGTTCATGGAAGGTGACAACGGGCTGCACTTTGCTGACAACCTGATTCCTTTGATCAACTCTCCGGAACAGTTCAAACGCCTGCAACAGGCCATGCCGAGTCACCCATTCGGAGTTCAACTGGACAGTGGAATGAACCGTCTGGGCCTTGAGCCCGCCGATTGGGCCGCGCTGAGGTCTGAGATGGAAAGCCAGAACCCACAGGCGGTCATATCGCATTTGGCCTGCTCGGATGAGCCCGACCACCCGATGAACCGTCAACAGCTTAAGACCTTCCGCGATATGACCGATGGTGTCACCGCACCACGGTCGCTGGCGGCAACGGCGGGCACGCTGATGGGCTCGGAATTCCACTTTGATTTCTGCCGTCCGGGCGTTGGTCTTTATGGCGGCATGCCATTTGCCGACGCCAAGCCCGTCGTAACCGTCGATCTGCCCGTCATTCAGGTGCGCGCGGTCGAAGTTGGTGAAACCGTCGGTTATGGCGGTAGCTGGGTTGCCCGACGCCCATCGCGAATCGCAACCGTGGCCGCAGGGTATGCGGACGGGCTGCACCGGGCCATTGGCGGCGGTATCGACGCATTTGCCGGGGACCAACCCTGCCCTGTGGTCGGCCGCATATCGATGGACCTTGTCACCATTGACGTCACTGACCTGCCCGAAGATCCAGAACGCCTGCGCATCCTGAACGGTCACCAGACAGTCGACGACCTGGCCGAGGCCGCAGGCACCATCGGGTATGAAATCCTCACTTCGCTTGGCGCGCGTTATTCACGGGGTTACGTGGAATGAATCCTCTTTCTCTGCTGGGTGGGTTGGGCCGCGCGGTCCTGGCGCTGTTTGCCACCTTTGGCAAAGTCGCGCTGTTTACGATTGATGCGATCTCGCACATTTTTCGTCCGCCCTACTACCCGCGCGAATTTATCGTCGCGCTGATGAACATCGGCTGGCTGTCCCTGCCAGTCGTCGGCCTGACCGCCATTTTCACTGGTGGCGCGCTGGCGCTGCAGATCTACGCTGGCGGCGCTCGCTTCAACGCCGAGGCCGTGGTTCCGCAGATCGTTGCCATCGGTATGGTGCGCGAACTGGGGCCCGTGCTGGTGGGCCTGATGATCGCCGCCCGCGTGACCTCGTCCATCGCAGCCGAGATCGCCACCATGAAAGTGACCGAGCAGATCGACGCGCTGGTCACCCTGTCCACTCATCCGATGAAATACCTGACGGCCCCGCGCGTTCTGGCCGCGCTGATTACCGTGCCGCTACTGGTCGGGATCGGAGATATCATTGGCATCGCAGGCGGTTATGTCGTTGCGACCCAAAATTTGGGTTTCAATCCGGCGACCTACCTGCTGAACACAGTCAATTTCCTTGAGGCCCATGACATCATGTCGTCGCTGGCCAAGGGCGCAGCCTTCGGCCTGATCGCGGCGGTCATGGGCTGCTTTTACGGCATGAACTCGGGCCGCGGTGCGCAGGGTGTGGGCCGCGCCACCAAATCCTCGGTCGAATCCGCTGCTATCATGATTCTGGCCACCAACTTCATTCTGACGGGGGTGTTCTTCTCGCTATGATCCGGATGGAGAACGTACAAAAGGCATTTGGGGACAATCGGGTTCTGCAGGGCATGGACCTTGAGATTCCCAAGGGTACCTCGATGGTCATCATCGGCGGTTCGGGCACCGGGAAGTCGGTGGCGCTGAAATGCATCCTTGGCCTGATCAAGCCTGACAGCGGCATGATCTATGTAGATGGCAAAGACGCCACCAAGGGCGATAGGGATAAGTTTCTGGCCCGGTTCGGGATGCTGTTTCAGGGCGCGGCTTTGTTTGACTCGCTGCCCGTCTGGCAAAACGTGTCCTTCCGCCTGCTGCGCGGGCCGTTGAAACGCCCGCCAGAATACGCCCGCGAAATCGCTATCGAGAAACTACGCCGCGTGGGTTTGAAATCCGACGTGGCCGACCGTTTCCCGTCCGAACTGTCAGGCGGCATGCAAAAACGCGTGGGCCTCGCCCGCGCCATCGCCGCCGAGCCCGAGATCATTTTCTTTGACGAGCCCACCACCGGCCTCGATCCGATCATGTCCGGCGTCATCAATGATCTGATCCGCGAGATCGTGACCGAGATGGGCGCCACCGCGATGACCATCACCCACGACATGAGCTCCGTCCGCGCGATTGCCGACAACGTGGCCATGCTGCATGGAGGCGTCATCCAATGGACCGGTCCGGTCGGACAGCTGGATGCCTCGGGCGATCCCTATGTGGAGCAGTTCATTAGTGGGAGTGCTGAAGGGCCAATTGAGGCCGTGCGGTGATGAATTCAACCCAATTTTTTTTCTTTTCGTTGCCAGGAATTTACTTCAACTCAGTTTTGATCGTCTGGTTCATCACAATCTTTTCAATACATGGTTTGATTTTCTCTCCAATTCGCGCATTCAAAACCATGAAACCGGTAATGAAGGCGCTTTTGTACGGCTTCATTCCCGGTGCATTGATTTCGAACGTAATCGCGTTTAGTTCGTCTTCTGTAAGTATACTCGCGACACTTCCAGCCGTTATCGGTGTCGCTGTTTCTGCCTCTATTCTTCACAAAGAGCTATTCACATTATCATTGAACGCCCGCAGAACTGCCATTTTTGTTGCCGTGTTTTTTGTTCTCATGGCTGTTTTGTTTGGGTGGAGTGCCTTCAGGCTGCAGCAAGGCAATCTGATATGACCCTCCGCCTCGCCACCCTCTCGCTCCTGATCCTCTACCCCATCGCATGGTTTGCCCCGCTGATGCGTGCCGGACTCTTACCGATCTTTGGCCTGTCCGAAATCAGCGTCATCACCGGGCTCCAGTCTCTTTGGAAATCCGACGTCTTTCTGGCGCTGATCGTCACCATCTTCGCCCTCGTCGCACCTTACATCAAAACCATCGGCACCGCCCTGATCCAGTGGGACCTGCTGGATGTCCGCGTCCAACCCGCGCTGAACATCCTCGGCAAGCTGGCCATGGCCGACATCTTTCTGATCGCGCTCTATATCACTCTGGCCAAAGGCATCTCGTACGCGACCATCGAAACTGCATGGGGTCTGTACCTGTTCACGGCTTGCATTCTGGCCTCGCTCGCGTTGGGCCACATTACCGAAATGACACGCAAATCACGAAATACTCAGATGTAATTGATTGAAAACACTCATCTGAGTATCATCTTTATATTTCGAGCAGTGACAATTTGTAGTTTTCGGGTCCGTAGCGGATCAATCTGTGTGTTTTGGATGCTCTCCGCTTGGGCCTGGTGTGTACCGGTTCTAGAAGGAGTTCGTCGAACATGACTGCCCTCCATAACATTACATTGCAATTTCAGAATGCCTTTTTAAGACTGACTTTTTTCCTCATTTGCGCGGCAGCCCTGTTTGCCGTTTCAGCCACATTATTATCTGCCTTGGGTGTATTGCCCTGGTTATCCATGCAAGCCGGTTTCGGCGGTGGGCCAGTGCAAGACGCCGGGATGTTTATCCAGATCGGCCTGACCGTTCTGATTCTCATGCTGGCATTCTATCTGCCAGCGAATGCCCGAATGATGGCATTGGAAAACAATCACCGCAAATTTGCCCTGAACATGCACGACATATCAGACGCCTATCAAATGGCCCACGCAGCGGACCGTGGCGGCCTGTTCATGATGTCGTCCGAGTTTGACGCGGTCAAAGAACGTATGGCCTTTCTGCGCCAGCACCCTGACCTACAGACACTCGAGCCCGAAATCCTGGAACTGGCCGCACAGATGAGCCAGATCAGCCACGAACTGGCTGAAACCTATGGCGACGTGCGGATCAATCGCGCCCGAACCTTCCTACAACAACGTCAGGAAGAGATTGAGCTGTTCCAGAAGCGTCTTGAAGAAGCCCAGGTGATCCAGAACGAATTGCGCCAATGGACGCGCGATGTCGAAATGGAAGAAACCATCGCCAAGTCACAACTGGCCCGCCTGCGGGATGAGCTGTTTGAGCTGTTACCCGAACTGTCGGCTCAGCTGCAAACACCTCCCAAGGACAGCTCGACCAAAGCCTCAAGCGTGGTCGCCATGTCCCCGCCCCGCGCGGCGGAATAGGCGCTTGGCGCCTTTGCTGCGGACGATGGCCCATCGGGCCTGAGGACGCGGCACCCCACCGGTGGAGATGAATGCCTTGCAAGGGCTTGAAGAACCGCCGATCCTCGGGCACCAAGGCCGCATGGCAAAAACGACTTTCTCCTGTTCGGCCTGCGGCGCGTCGCATTCGCGCTGGTCCGGGCGTTGTGACGCATGCGGCGAGTGGAACACCATTTCGCAGGACGTACCCCTTTCGGCGGGTCCCGCCAAGAAATCCTTGGGCGGCAAACGCGGCCAGTCCATCGCACTCACCGATCTGTCGACCGAAGAAACACCCCCGCCCCGTACGCTTTGCGGGGTTGAGGAACTGGACCGCGTGCTTGGCGGTGGCCTTGTTCCCGCCTCGGCCCTGCTGGTGGGCGGCGACCCCGGCATCGGCAAATCCACCCTTCTGCTGCAGGCCGCGGCGCGCTTTTCCCGTGCGGGCGTCAAAACCATCTATGTTTCCGGCGAAGAAGCCAGCGCGCAGGTTCGAATGCGGGCCCGCCGTCTGGGGCTCGAGGACGCGCCGGTTCAATTGGCGGCTGAGACCAACCTACGCAACATCCTGACGACGCTTGAGGCTGAAAAGCCCGGTCTGGCCATCATCGACTCGATTCAGACCATGTGGGCCGACAATGTGGACAGCGCCCCCGGCTCAGTGTCACAAGTCCGGGCCGCAGCGCATGAATTGACAACGTTTGCGAAACGACACGGCGTATCAATCATCATGGTCGGCCATGTCACCAAGGAAGGCCAGATCGCAGGCCCCCGCGTGGTCGAGCACATGGTCGACACCGTGCTCTATTTCGAAGGTGAACGTGGCCATCAGTTCCGCATCTTACGCGCCGTGAAAAACCGTTTTGGCCCCGCTGATGAAATCGGCGTGTTCGAAATGACCGGCAAAGGGTTGGCGCAGGTCACAAACCCCTCGGCCTTGTTCCTGTCGGAACGCGGCACCCCCAGCCCCGGTTCGGCCGTTTTCGCCGGAATTGAGGGCACCCGCCCTGTTTTGGTGGAATTGCAAGCACTTGTGGCACCGTCCCCGCATTCCCAACCCCGCCGGACCGTGGTCGGATGGGATAGTGGGCGGCTGGCCATGATCCTTGCCGTTCTTGAAGCACGCTGTGGCATCCCCTTTGCCGGGTTGGACGTTTACCTGAACGTCGCCGGAGGGATGAAAATCAGCGAACCGGCCGCCGACCTTGCCGTGGCGGCCGCATTGCTGAGTGCCCGAGAAGACACAGCTCTGCCCGCTGATACGGTGATTTTTGGAGAAATCTCGTTATCCGGGGCACTTAGACCGGCCCCACAGACAGAAAACAGGTTGAAAGAAGCCCAAAAACTTGGTTTCACATCGGCAATCGCTCCGGCGGGCGGCAAAACCGGTACTGTGGCAGGTCTGACACTCACCCGACCCTCTGATTTGGTGGGGTTTGTTGGCGAAACCTTCGGAGCAGGTTAAGGTAACGCCTTGAGGGGCTGAAAAAAAGTACAGGCGAGGGCCATGGAAGGTTTTACAATTATCGACGGGGTGGTTGCCCTGATCATCGTCGTGTCAGGCCTGCTGGCCTATTCACGCGGATTTTTACGTGAGGTTTTGGCCATCGCTGGCTGGGTCGCAGCCGCCGTACTGGCCTTTATTTTTGCACCCCAGGCCGTTCCGCTGGTGAAAGAGATCCCGGTCGTTGGAGATTTCCTGCGCGACAGCTGCGAATTGTCGGTGATCACCGGCTTTGCCGCCGTGTTTGCGATCGCTCTAATCGTGGTCAGCATCTTTACTCCGCTGTTTTCATCGATCGTGCAACGCTCGGCCATTGGTGGGTTGGATCAGGCGCTTGGCTTATTCTTTGGCATCGCGCGCGGCATCCTGTTGGTGGCTATCGCCTTCTTTGTCTATGACACGGTCATGACCGGTCAATCTTATACGATGGTCGACGAAAGCCGTTCCGCCAAAGTGTTCGAACAATTCAGCGACCGCATCGAAGAACAAAACCCCGAGCAATGGCTGGGTTGGGTCACCCAACAATATGAAGAGCTCGTGGCAAGCTGTGGCGCCGGCACCGAGGCGCCAGAGGCATCGGAAACCACGGCACCGACCGCAACTGAATAAGAAAAAGCCCGGCATTGATCGGGCTTTTTTCTTGGCTGCCTTTCAGACGTATTCAGTTAAAAAACCTTCTCCACCGCAAACCGTGCATCGGGTGTTCTTCAGGCCAAAGCACCCCTCGCAGCGGCCCATTATGGGTTTGCCGTGGATATCGCGGCTTTTGATCACCTCGCCAGAGCCATTGCAAATCGGACAAGGCGACCGGCCCATACCACGGCAGCGATGGCACCGGCGTTTTACTGGGTCTTCTTTTTTTCTTCCTTGCTTGTGTTCCCACATGGCTAATGTCCTATCGAAACTCATACACTAGGTAAAAAACCGCTACTTGCACCATGACAGCACAAGCATGCCTATATGTCACCTATTCCAGTCACCTTTCATAAAACGCACCTGCGACGATTGGTGAATGTGATCCTTTGATGACACAGGGCCCATTAGGCATTATGTGGAGGCCGAACTGACATGGAATCGGAGCCACCGATCTTGCTGTACCTGTTTTCTCTCGCGCTTGCCCTCGTGACATTGGCGCGTTTGCATCATCAGCCGGGATGGAAACAAGGCGCACTGGCATACCCATGCAGACGTTCAGATCATCACCGCTAGTCAAAACGTCATGGAAATTGGAGCCCGTACATGTGTGGGATTTTAGGGATCGCAAGCAGGACACATGATGTCTTTGCGGAAATCTATGACGGGCTGCTGATGCTTCAGCACCGGGGTCAGGATGCCTCGGGGATCGTCACCTATAACGACGGCTTCTTCCGTGAAAAGAAGGCAAATGGTCTGGTCAAGGACGTGTTCAACGCACAAGACGCCGAGACCCTTCTGGGTAAGATCGGCATGGGTCATGTGCGGTACCCGACCGCAGGATCGCTCAGCGCGTCCGAGGCGCAGCCGTTCTTTGTGAACGCGCCCTATGGCATCTATCTGGTTCATAATGGCAACATAACCAACACCGCCGAACAGCGTGAGAAGGTGACCGCCAAATACAGCCGTCACCTGCGCACCACGTCGGATTCCGAAATCCTGCTGAACGTGCTGGCCGACAAGGTTGCCGATGCGATCAAGGTCAACGGCAACGGCGAACCGATCCGCAACATCTTTGCCGGTGTGAAGATGACGATGGAGCGAATCCAAGGCGCCTATTCGGTAATCTGTCTGGTTGCCGGTGTCGGCATGCTGGCGTTCCGCGATCCTTATGGCATCCGTCCTCTTTCCGTCGCCAAGCGCGATGTGGACGGCGACGGCGACGATTACGCCTTTGCCTCAGAGGATGTGGCCTTTGGCATCAACGGCTTTGAAAAGCTGCGCGACCTTAACCCCGGTGAGGCCATACTGATTGATCTGGATGGAAACATGCACACCTTCCAGGCGGTCGAAGGTCAACTGACCCCGTGTATCTTTGAATATGTCTACCTGGCCCGCCCGGACTCGCTGCTGGATGGCGTTTCGGTTTACAAAACCCAGATGCGCATGGGTCAGACGCTGGCCCGCCAGATCCAAGCCGCAGGGCTTGAGATCGACCGCATCATCCCCGTGCCCGACAGCGCCCGCCCCGTGGCGCTTGAGGTCGCTAAGGCCACCGGCATTCCATACCGCGAAGGTCTGGTCAAAAACCGCTATGTCGGGCGAACCTTCATCATGCCCGGCCAGGAAGAGCGCCAGAAATCGGTGCGCCGCAAGCTGAACGCCGTTCCGTTGGAGTTCCGCGATCACAACGTTCTGCTGATCGATGATTCCATTGTGCGCGGCAATACAATCAAGAAGATCGTGCAGATGTGCCGCGAAGCCGGGGCTAAAAAAGTGTACATCGCCAGCGCCTCACCGCCGGTAAAATTCCCCAACGTCTATGGCATCGACATGCCCACCAAGCATGAACTGATCGCCAATGGCAAAGATATCGAAGAAATCCGTCAGGAAGTCGGCGCAGATGCCCTGTTCTATCAGGATCTCGACGACCTGATCTGGGCGGCCAAAGAAGGCAACCCCGAAATCGAAGCCTTTGACTGTTCCTGTTTCGATGGCAATTACATCACCGGCAGCGTCAGCGATGACTATCTGGACAGTCTCGAAAACAGCAATCGGGTCAGCAAGAAACGCGCAGATATGCAGGTTCCGGGCGGCTCGTGGAACAGCGCGAAGCTGGCCTCGGGATAGGATTTGATCCGAATCGACCTTGCTTTTGGCCCGTTTCACCGATGTGATGCGGGCCTTTTTCTGCCTGCCTGGCAGGCCGCATCGGTAGATTTCCGCCACAACCCATCGGTGAAGAAATTGCAATCGCAAGGGCTTCGCCGCAATGCAAAATCCCCTTGGGAAGCGCTCGGCCAACCGGGCTTTTCCTTTCTGATCCGGTTTGGTAGCCCGCAGGTTGCCAACCACTCAATCAAGGGGTCGGGCCGCTGTGGTCAGGCCGGAATACATGTCAAACGCCACTGTCAAAAGCGCGGCCACGCAAAAAGGTGCGCTGAAAAAAAGCTCTTTGTCTGTTCTGGGGGTCTTTGGTCCGAAATCGGACATGCGGGCCCTTATGCGTATGTCTTCGGGACGTGTGAAAGAGGTCAAGCTGGGCAGCCGCGTGTCGTCGGGCACCATCGTTGCCATTGATGCCGACGGCGTAATGCTGCGACAAAGCGGCCAGACCAAGCGGATCGTCATACCCGGCAGTTAATCTGTCTTGACGCCCTGCGTGCGGGGGTTCAAACCCCTGTCATGACCGATCAGACCAAAATTGCCCTCGTCACCGGGGCCTCTCGTGGGTTGGGCGCTGCCCTGGCCGAGGCACTGGCACCCGAATATCACATTGTCGCCGTTGCCCGCACCACCGGCGGGCTGGAAGAACTGGATGACCGCATTCGGGCCAAAGGCGGTGCCGCAACCCTGGCACCGATGGATATCGCCGACCCCAACGCCATGGCGACGTTGTGCCGGGGCATCCATGATCGCTGGGGCAAGGTGGATTTGTGGCTGCACACAGCCGTTCACACCTCGGCCCTGACACCCACGCATTTCATCGACCCGAAAGAGTGGACTAAGGCCGTAAATACCAACGCCACGGCGACGTCAGTTCTGATCCCCTATATTGCCCCCCTGTTGGGTGAAACCGGCCATGCCGTGTTCTTTGACGATCCGAAAGCCGGTCAGAAGTTTTACGGCATCTACGGTGCAACCAAGGCGGCGCAGATGGCGTTGGCACGTGGCTGGGCACAAGAGACCAAACGCACCGGGCCGAGGGTTTCAATTGTCGAACCTGCCCCGATGCCAACCGCCGTACGTGCGCGGTTCCATCCCGGTGAGGATCGCGATGCGTTGACCAGCACGGCAGACGAAGCCGCTCGGATTTTATCTTTGCTGTAAGGAATGGCCCTTTGGGCCATGCCTCCGGCGTGAGTATTTGGAAAAAAGATGAAGCGGGCGGGTTAGGCGATGTGCACGCCGTTGCGCCCGGCCAGATCGACGAAGAATTGCCAAGCCACGCGGCCCGACCGCGCGCCCCGCGTTGCCTGCCATTCGATGGCTTCGGCACGCAGGGTTTCAGCGTCAACCGACACGCCATATGCCCCGCAATAGCGGTCGATCATCGCTAGGTATTCGTCCTGATCACAAGGGTGGAAGCCCAACCACAGGCCGAACCGATCAGACAGTGAAACCTTTTCCTCGACCGCCTCAGACGGATTGATCGCGCTGGAGCGTTCATTCTCGATCATATCGCGCGGCATTAGGTGGCGGCGGTTCGAGGTGGCGTAGAATACGACGTTTTCCGGGCGCCCTTCGATACCCCCGTCCAGCACTGCCTTGAGCGATTTATAGTGCTGGTCGTCATGACTAAACGATAAGTCATCGCAGAACAGAATGAACCGGTGCGGTGCGGCACGCAGGTGATTCAGAAGGCGGGCGACTGAGCCCATATCCTCGCGCTGGAGTTCAACCAGCTTCAGATCTGGGAAATCCATCTGCAGCGTCCCGTGAACAGCTTTGACGAGGCTGGATTTTCCCATCCCCCGCGCGCCCCAAAGCAACGCGTTATTTGCTTTGAAGCCGGCAGCAAATCGGCGCGTATTGTCCAGCAGAGTATCGCGGGACCGGTTGATGCCCACCAGCAAATCCAGATCGACGCGGTTGACCTGCGTGACGGGCTCCAGCCGATCCGGTTCAACATGCCAGACAAATGCCGGGGCAGCCGCGAAATCGGGCGCGTCCAAAGGGGCTGGTGCCATCCGTTCCAGCGCGTCGGCGATACGGTTCAGGGCTTGGTCGTCCATTGGGGCCTCCGGCGTCATGTCTTGCGCGGTTCAAACCATGTTCGAAGCGGCGCAACAAGGGCCAGACACGAAAAAGGCGCGCCGGTTAGGCGCGCGTGTTGCATGGTTTTCAGCGGGGTTACTTGCTGTCTTCTTCCCGCACGATCTCTTCGTCGGCTTCTTCTTCGTCGTCATAGTAGCCGTCGGCACGCAGTTGCTCTTCGCGCTTTTTTTCGACCCGGGCGACTAGGAAGATCGAAATCTCATACAGGCCGTAGACCACCACAAACAGAATAACCTGCGTAATCACATCAGGCGGTGTCACCAGCGCGGCAAGCACCAGAATGGCAACCACTGCGTATTTCCGAACCGAGCCCAGTCCTTCAGCCGTAACCAGCCCCGCCTTACCCATAAGGGTCAACAAAACGGGCAGTTGAAAACACAGGCCAAAGGCCACGATAAACTTGATCGTCAGGTTCAGGTATTCCTGCGCCGAGCCCTGGAACACCACGCTCAGCGGAGCCGCGGTTGCGCCTTCGACCACTGCCTCTCCTTCGGCACCAAATTGCTGGAACCCGAGGAAGAAGTCGTAAGCCAGTGGTGTTACGACATAGAACGCAAAGCTTGCCCCCAGAAGGAACATGAAGGGCGAGGCCAGCATGAATGGCAGGAACGCGTTCTTTTCCGATCGGTAGAGGCCCGGCGCCACGAAGCGCCACATCTGCATCCCGATATATGGGAAGGCCAAGATAAAGCCACCCAGCAGCGAGACCTTGATAGCAACGAAGAACCCTTCTTGCGGCGAGATGAAGATCAACCCGCAATCCTGCCCGCGTTCGGCCAAAACTTCGCACAAAGGGTTCGTAAGGAAGTTGAAAAGCGGCGTGGCCACAGTGAAACAGATGATCATCCCGACCAAAAACGCCACGACGCAGTGGATCAGCCGCGTGCGCAGTTCCGCCAGATGCTCGATCAGCGGGGCCGAGCTGTCTTCGATCTCGTCGGTCTTTGTCATGTCTTGCTTTCAGTCTTCAGCGCGGCCTCGGCCTCTTCGGCTTTGGCTAGCGCATCTGCCGCTTCTTTGGCCTTACGCTCAGCCGCAGCACGGGCAGTTGAGGCCTGAATCTTCTTGGCCTGCTCAGCCCGCTCAGCCGCCAACTTGCCTGTTTCGCTGTCGGGGTCGAACTTGGTGGGATCGATGCTTTTGGCAACGTCCCGCGCCGCCTCGTTAACGCTGTCCATGGCGGTGCTGACGGGATTGGCGGCCGCATTCAGACCCTTTTTGATCTCGTTCACACCTGCCTGATCCGCGGCCTCGTTCATGGCGCTGCTGAATTCGCGCGCCATACCACGGGCCTTGCCAACCCAGCGGCCAACATTGCGAAACAGAACCGGCAGGTCCTTTGGCCCCACAACGATCAGGGCAACAATGCCAATGACCAGAAGCTCGGTCCAACCCAGATCAAACATCTGCGCTTAGGCCTTGTCTTTGTCGGTCTCGGGCGTGACGTCCTTGGCCACTTCGGCAGCGTCCTGCTCCAGCTCGTCCGCGCCTTCTTTGACGCCCTTCTTGAACGAGGTGATGCCCTTGCCCACTTCACCCATCAACGAGCTGATTTTACCGCGGCCAAACAGCACCAGCACCACAACGGCGATCAGCAGCAGACCGGGAAGGCCGATATTGTTGAGCATGTCTCTTCTCCTTGTACGTCGACGCGTTGCGCCGGGAATGTGATCTGGGTCTGTGTCTACGCCTGCATGGCCCTGCGCAAAAGTGCGCCAGATCAATTCCGCGCTCAAAATTGATCCGATCACGCAAATTTTGCAGGCTGGCATTTCACAACTGACAGGTTTATGTCAGTTGAAGGGCATTAGGAACAGGGCATCGAAACCTGGTCAACGGAGAATCAAATGACCCATGTTGCTGAAATCGTCACCTTCACTCTCGCCAACGGGACAACACCGGAAGAGTTCGTCAAACTCAGCCAGGCGTCCGAGGCGTTCGTTCGCAACGCCCCAGGTTTTGCCCACCGTCAGCTGAGCCAGGGTGAAGATGGCCGTTGGACCGACTATGTAATCTGGACGGATATGAAGGCCGCCAAGGACGCAGCGGCGCAATTCCCGCAGCAAACCTTTGCCCCGGCCTTGATGGCCGCTATCCAACCCGACAGTGTCCAGATGCGCCACGAGAATGTGCAATGGAAAATGACCGCATAAACGCAGTCCGGGCGGCGTGTCATGCGCCGCTCTGATCGTCTGTTCGACATCATTCAGATCCTGCGCGACGGCAAACTGCACCGCGCGCAGGATATTGCGGACCGGCTCGAAGTGTCGGTTCGTACAATCTATCGCGATATGGACACGCTGGTGGCCTCGGGTGTTCCGGTAGAGGGTGAGCGTGGCGTAGGCTATATGGTCCGCGAGCAAATCACCCTGCCCCCGCTGAACCTGACCCCGGCCGAGCTTGAAGCGCTGAACCTCGGCATGGCCATCGTAGCCGAGGCCGCAGACCCCGATCTGAAGGCCGCCGCAGAAACCCTGGCCGACAAGATTGACGCTGTACTGCCCACCCAGGTCGTGGCCGAGGCGGACACGTGGAAATTCGCCGTCTACCCCTTTGCCGACGCTGCGCGGGGGCTGGCGCATATGGCTCCGATTCGGTCCGCGATCAAAACCCGACAGAAACTGCACCTGTCCTATCGCCGTATCGACGGCGTTCTGACAGACCGCACCATTCGCCCTCTTCATATGGAGTACTGGGGCCGCGTCTGGACCCTGACCGCATGGTGTGAGTTGCGCGAAGGGTTCCGCGTGTTTCGCATCGACCTGATCGAAGCTGTCTCACCCCTACCGGAAATCTTCGCTGACGAGCCCGGCAAAACACTAAGCGATTTCGACCCGCACGCCTAAACCCGGCTGTCAGGTATATGGCCCGAAATGGGCCATTCCAATCACTTCAGATAAGGTTCCGGATCGACGGATTCGAACCCTTTGCGCACCTCGAAATGGACATAGGAATTGTCGCCGCCACGCAAGGATGCAATCTGTTCGCCTCGGCGCACGCGGTCGCCCTTTTTTACCGTGATCTTGTCAACGTTTGCATAGACGGTCAGCAGGTCGCTGTTGTGTTTAACCACTATAATCGGCACTTGATCCGCATCTGCGGTGATCGCCGCAACGGTCCCGGCTTCGGCTGCCTTTACCGCAGCTCCCGACTGTCCGGCGATGTCGATCCCTTCATTCTTGCCCTTGTCATAGGTACGAATGATCGTCCCGGTAACTGGCAATCCCAAGGCAGAATTACTTTGGTTTGTCGGAGCCTCGGCCGTCACGTCGGGCGCAGGTGTGGCCGGAGCGATCACCTCGTCCGGCAACGGTTGCGTGGCACTTGGCGGTGTCGGCGTGGGCGAGCCCTGGCCGGGTTGTGTCACATTGCTGGCGGGCACAGCCGCTTGTCTTGGAGCAGGCTGGTTCTTGATCGGGATTAACAGGAACTGATCCTCCCGCACGGTAAAGTCCGACCCCAACCCGTTCCATTCGGCCAGCGCATCAACTGGCACGTCGTAAAGCCGTGCAATGGTATAAGCTGTCTCGCCGCGTTTGACCTGGTGACGGATCGGCTCGGGCCCCGATGCCACAGGGGCCGGTGCAGGCGCGGTCGCAGGTTGGGCGGGCGCCAACGTCGATGTCCTAACCGAGCCATCTGCCGGCGCCTCATCAATCGCGGTTCCGGCTATCGAGGCGATATCCACCGAACTGGTCGAACTGACCGTGCGCGGCAGGGCGATAACCTCGCCGTCGCGCAATTTGTCCGTCGGTTTGAGACCGTTGAACACGGCCAACTCTCCCTCGGGCAAACCGACGCGGGCAGCAACCGAGGCGACCGTATCGCCGCGTTGCGCAACGGCCACCTGATAGTTCGGATAGGTGATGACCCCGCGCGCATCCGGTGCTGGCCGGTTCGCGGTCACCCCTCGCGCGGCATCTGCGGTCGAAAATCCGCCGACCTGCCCGCGCAGATCGTAGTCCAGCGGGCCTTCGCACCCTGCCAGAATCGCCAAAGCCGCCACACCTGTCACGCAGCGGAGCATCGCTGATTTGGAAACTGCTCTCATTGTACTGTCCTCAACGCCTGCCCGTGTTTTCCGGGGTTCCGGCGCATGTTGCAGAATATTCTTTTACGCCCCGTCCCTGCCAAGCCCTTCTAACAAGGGCACGAAACGAACGGGTAACAATTCGTCATAGTCCAGACCGGTCTCGGTCCGCCTGACCCGGATCAGGGTCTGAACCGCATCCGACTGTCCCACCGGCAAAACCATGATACCGCCGATTTTAAGCTGCGCCAAGAGCGGCCCTGGAGGGTCTTCTGCTGCAGCCGTCACAATGATCCTGTCAAACGGGGCCTGTTCGGACAAACCAAAGGAGCCATCCGACAGCATCGCGGTAACATTGGTCAGCCCCAGCTCGCGAAACAGCGCACCAGTTTCGCGCACCAGTCGCTTGTGTCGTTCGACCGTATAGACCCGGCGCGCCAGTTTGGACAGGATCGCCGCCTGATAACCCGAGCCTGTACCGACCTCTAACACTGTATCGCGCGGGCGCACATCCAGCGCCTGGGTCATCAACCCAACAACAGACGGCTGGCTGATCGTCTGCCCGCAGGCAATCGGCAAAGGTGTGTCCTCATATGCGCGCTCGGCAAACAGACCTTTGACAAAGCGGCCACGATCAACCTGCTCCATCGCGGCCAGCACCCGCGCATCCGTCACCCCACGCGATCGCAGGGCAAACAGGAACTGCATGATTGTTTCTGGATCTGGTCCGGTCATTCGATCGTCTTCAATGCCTCAAGCGCGTCATGCGCCGTCAGATCCGCGCGCATCGGCGTGACCGAGATGTAGCCCGCCAGATTAACCGCCGCATCCGTGCCCGGCGCGGTTGGGTTGTGCTGATACCCACCCTTGATCCACAGAAACCGCCGCCCCGAGGGCGAACTGTGCGGCTCAACCGAGAAATGCGTATCGCGGCGATACCCTTGTGGGGCAATTCGGGTGCCCAGAACTTCGTCCGCGGGCACGGGCGGGAAATTCACGTTGTAGAACAGACGGTAATCGCCCTGCTCGGCCGGGGTCGCGTCCAAAATTTTCCTCACCAGATCCGCCCCGAACCGGGTCGCGGCCTCGAACGGATCGTCCAGCCCCAGATTACGCGGACCAAAATATTGAGACAGGGCAATCGCCGGGATGCCCTGCAACGCGGCCTCCATCGCGCCACCGACAGTGCCGGAATACAGCGTGTTTTCCGCCGAATTGTTGCCCCGGTTCACGCCAGACAACACCAAGTCGGGCGGCGCGTCTTTCATCACGTCGTGCAGACCGGCCAGCACACAATCGGCGGGCGAGCCTTCGGCGGCGAAACGCCGATCCCCCAGTTTGGCGACCATCATCGGATGGGTATAGCTGATGCAATGGCCGACACCCGATTGCTCGAACGCAGGTGCAACCACCCAGACTTCTCCGTCGGGCCCAGCCAGATCGGCGGCAATCGCCTCAAGCGTGATCAGGCCCGGCGCGTTGATGCCGTCATCATTGGTCAGAAGAATACGCATTTGCCCCATCCACCGCAGCGTTTTGACCTTGATAGACCCGCCCCCGCGCGGCGGCAAGCAAAGCACGCCTGCAATCTGAGGCTTTCGCGCACCACTTGAGCCTAAACTACGTTTTCAGGCCCTAAATGGGGAAAACAAAGCACCGATCCCGGCGAATGGTCAGCCACATGACCCGTCCCGGATTTGGCACGAAAACATTCGGCACCGTGGCCTTCAGAACGGAACCATCATGGTCCATGCGGAACTCGACCAGGCTTTCGTTGCCTAAGAACCGCGCTCTCTCGACCGTACCGCGAGCCGCAACGCCATCGGTTGCCGTCGGCAGCGGGCCTTTGCCATTGCGGTCAAAGTCCAACCGCACGTGCTGTGGCCGGAATACAATCTCAACATCTGTGCCGTCGGGAATGCCCGGCGCTAGAAACTGACCAAAGGGTGTATCGGCCAACGCTCCATTCACTTGCGCTTGCAACACGTTGACATCACTGAAAAATGCCACAGCCGCTTTGTCAGCCGGACGGGTATAGACGTTGTAAGGCGCACCTTGCTGCACGATCTTGCCGCGGCGCATCAGTGCGATCTCATCAGCCATGCGCATCGCCTCTTCGGGCTCGTGCGTCACCAACACAACGGCGGCATCTTCTTCCTTGAGGATCGCCAGCGTCTCATCCCGAATACCGTCGCGCAGCCGGTTGTCGAGGCCAGAGAACGGCTCGTCCATCAGCATGATCCGTGGACGCGGGGCCAGTGCGCGGGCCAGAGCGACACGTTGTTGCTCGCCCCCGGACAGGTGATGCGGGAATTGGTCGATGAAGTGGATAAGATCAACTTTGCGCAGTAACTCATCAACGCGCGCGCGCTTTTCTTCTTTATGCCCCGTCAGGCCAAAGGCCACGTTGTCTGCAACACTTAAATGCGGAAACAGCGCAAAATCCTGAAACATCAGGCCGATCTCGCGGCGTTCGGGCGGAACCCGGAACACGGTGTCGCAGATCAGCTTGCCGTCGACATAGATCTCACCGGATTCCTGCATCTCAACCCCGGCGATCATGCGCAACGTGGTCGACTTGCCGCACCCCGAAGGCCCAAGCAGGCAAGTCACTTTCCCTGCTTCAACCGTCAAAGAGACGTCGTCAACTACAACCCGCCCCTCGTACCGTGCGTTAAGATTGCGAATTTCCAGACGAGGAGGAGTTACGTCTATTGTCACCGATGGGCCTCGTTGCCTTTTCCCGATCGAATTCATCGGGCTTAGGCGGGGATAGCAACCCCGCCCGTCCGGTGCAAGTGATCAGCAGCAGCCGCCCGAGGTAGCCTCGCCGGTCGACGCGCTCGTGATCGCGCCGGTGGCTTCAAACGGGCTTTCGCCGCCGCAACCATCGAAGATGCCATAATGCGTCGAGAAATTACCGATAAAGTCGAAATGCCGCGCGAAACGGGTATCGTTCAACATCATCCATGTATTGCCGCAGACCGGAAACACCTTGCCTGTTTCGATCGCGTGGTGGTCATCCAGTTCGAACAGATGTGGCGCGTGCGGGATGGTGCCTTTGTAGATGACGGCCTGCCCGTAATCCTCGCAAGCGGGTTCCAGTTCGGACAGATTGAACAGTCGATAAGTCGCCGACAGGAACTTCAGCGGTGCGACGCGTTCTTCCAGCACAGGGTTCTCGATGGTCAGCGGGCGGTGCGTGACGCGGCGTGGATCACCGAATCCCGCCTTGCGCGACATCGACAGAAAATCGTTCCAATACAGTGCGCCGGACAGGCATTCGCCGTACAAAACTTCATCTTCGGCCATGGCCTGCGGAACACGACGGTCGGCGTAGACGTCCGAAAAATACATCTCACCACCCTCTTTCAGCAGACGATGGGCACCGCGTAGGACGGCCTCTTTGTCGGTGGCCAGATTGATCACGCAATTCGAGACGATGATGTCGAAGGAACTAGGTTCCAGGTCCAGCTCATCCAGCTTTTCGATGTAGCCGTGATGGAATTCTACGTTGCTGGCGGCATGACCAAAGGCCTGCGCGTGGAAATCCTGATGCGCGCGAGCGACGTCTAGCTGTTCCGGCGTCATGTCGACCCCGACCACGCGACCCTTTTCACCCACCATCGCAGACAGGGCATAAACGTCGCGACCAGCCCCGCAACCCAGATCAAGGATGCTCATCCCCTCCAGATCCAGCGGCGCGATCAGGCCGCAACCATAGTAGCGCGTCAGCACATCATCATGAATTTTCGAGAGGATCTTTTTGACATGGTCCGGCATGTCATCGGGAGTACAGCAAGCGTTGGTTTGCAAATCCGCGCTGCCCTGAAGGACCTCGCCATAGTAATTCTGCACTGATTCATGCTTCATCGCAGCACCCCTTTCCTCACTGGCTGCTTCGCAGCTAATGCAGCATTGTCACCTGCGCAACCGCTGCCGCCAATTTTGACAAAAGCGTGAGGGTCCTGCCCTAGCCCAGCAGGTCGAAATCGACCGAGGCGCGAACCCGCCCATTCACCTGAATCTCTAGCCGATGTGCGCCGGGGACCAGCTTGAACGTGGTCGCGTTGCCTTTCAGCTTGTGTTTCTTGGTCAGGCTAAGTGCGCCATCGCGCAGGGCTGCTTGCTTCAGCTTATGCACCTTGGCTGAGGTTTTACCCCCAGGGCGTTGAAAGTGAATGATATAGTCGACCAGAACAGGTTGATCCCCCGCACCGTTAAGCGAGACATCGAACTCAAGCGCCCCACCAATCCGCGCCTCTTGGCTTACCTGCACGCTTGCGGTTATCTCGGCCTCGGGATCGAAGCCCAACATCTTCATGGCACCGGGATGGCCTGCCTTCACCAGCCCCCTCAGCGTATGTGAGGTCATCCAGCGCAGTTCGTCCCGATCCTGTGTCCCGGTTTCGGACCAGTCCTGTAACCGGTCCAGCACCAGCGCAGGGTCTTTCTTGGTGATGTCGTTCAGATGGTTCGCCACAGACCGCGTAACATAGCGTGTTGGGTCACTATGCAGCCGGTCCAACAATGGCAGCGGGTCGGTCAGTTCCAGCCCTACAGCCTGCCCCCAAGGCAACCGTGGTCGTGTGCCTTCACTGACCAGACGGCGCACGTGATAGCAGTCATGCCCGCACCATAGTTCCATCCGCGCCAAGACCTGATCCGGATAGCGGTTGAGGAATGGGCGAATGGCCCACTCCATCGAAAACCGTTGGGTCAGTTCTTCAAGCACGTCCAAAGCCAGATCAGGATACTCCAACCCCACTGAAACGATCCAATCCCCCAAAGGCGCAAAGATGAAATCACCGAAATCATCATCTGTTTTGGTTGGGTCCAAAGGCGGTGGCAGTGCGCGCAGAAGGGTTGGCGCGACAGTCGGCAGCTCTCCGGGTACGGCCTGTTGCAGGCAGTCGGCGATCCAGGCCATGCGCTCTTTCAGTTCAAGCTCCAGCAGCCGCGACATGACCTGCGCCTCGAATGCCTTGGCATCAAAGGATGGATCAGCATCGGCGAAAAGGTCCGCTAAAAAACAGGTCTTTTCCGCATTAAACAACTGATCTTTGAGCGAGAAGTTCTGTGCCATGACTCACATCGTCAGATTGGTTCCGCCACCGTCCAGCAGTATATTCTGCCCGACGATAAAGCCGGCGTGTTGCGAACACAAAAACGCGCAGGCCGCGCCGAATTCCTGCCGCGTCCCATACCGACGTGCAGGGATCGTCTCGGCGCGTTCGGCGCGCGCCTGATCCATGGAAATTCCTTTTTGTGCAGCCACGCCACCATCCAGCGACTCCGCGCGATCCGTCGCGTGAATGCCCGGCAGTAGGTTGTTGATCGTCACTCCACGCGGTGCGACTTGTCGCGCTGTACCAGCGACATAGCCGGTCAAACCAGTCCGCGCCGCGTTCGACAGACCCAAAGCAGGGATCGGCGCACGCACGGATTGCGACGTGATGTTGACCACCCTGCCCCAGCCCTTGTCCATCATCCCCGGCAATAAGGCTTTCATGAAGGCAATCGGTGTCAGCATATTTGCATCCAGCGCCTTGATGAAATCGTCACGATCCCAATCCGACCACAGTCCGGGTGGCGGGCCACCGGCGTTTGTCACAAGTATATCAACGCCCTGCGCGGCTTCGATAACTTGCGCCTGTCCGTCTACCGAGGTCACATCGCAAGCCACGGTTTTCACATCGACGCCATATTCGGACCGCAAACGAGCAGCTTCGGCATCCAACGCCTCGGCCCCGCGCGCGTTCATCACCAGATCAACCCCAGCTTCGGCCAACGCCTCGGCACAGCCTAAGCCCAGCCCTTTTGAGCTTGCACAAACCAGCGCGCGCTTTCCGCGAATTCCCAGATCCATCTGATCCTCCCCATCTGTTGTTGCCCGCATGTCTAGCACCGGCCAGACAGGGAAGACCAGAAGTCACAAAGCTTCAGTAAAAGAACTCTTCGCGCACGATTTTTCCGTTGGCGACGTGATAGATACCGACCTCTTTCATATCGAAGGTCTCACCACTTTCCTTAACCTTGCCCTGCACTTCGAAAATTACGGCAAAGCGATCGTCGCCGTGCAAATAAGGCTCACTGACCGACGCGCCCGAGACCTCATGCGCGCCTTCCCACCATTCGTGTTTGCCGCGGATGCCCTCGACGCCGTGTGTTTCACGCCCCATGCCTTCCATCTCTTGCGCTTCGACCGAAACGGCATCAGTCGCGTATAATTTGTTTAGGTTTTCCTTGGCCCGGTCCTCACGACACCCAGCGACCAGTTCGTCTGCGATTTCTTTCAAATTCATTGATCCTCTCCATCTTTTGTTCACTATTTGTTCTTATTGGCATAACCATACGATTCTGAACACCCCCTTTGTCTTGCTTCGGCAGGATTCCCCGCCTATACGCGCGTTCATGCTTGATACCGCCACCAACCAACCCGTATTGCCGCCCGAGATTGCCCGACGCCGGACATTCGCCATCATCTCGCACCCGGATGCGGGCAAGACGACGCTGACTGAAAAGTTCCTGTTGTACGGGGGCGCGATTCAGATGGCCGGTCAGGTGCGCGCTAAGGGCGAGGCGCGGCGGACCCGGTCGGACTTCATGCAGATGGAGAAAGATCGGGGCATTTCGGTCTCGGCCTCGGCCATGTCTTTCGATTACGGGGACTTTCGTTTTAATCTGGTGGATACACCCGGCCACTCAGATTTTTCCGAGGACACCTATCGCACGCTGACCGCCGTGGACGCCGCCGTTATGGTGATCGACGGCGCGAAAGGTGTGGAAAGCCAGACGCAGAAACTGTTCGAGGTTTGCCGCCTGCGCGATTTGCCGATCCTGACCTTCTGTAACAAGATGGACCGCGAAAGCCGCGATACGTTCGAGATCATCGACGAAATTCAGGAGATGCTGGCCATCGACGTCACGCCCGCTGCGTGGCCGATCGGCGTGGGTCGCGATTTCATCGGCTGCTATGACATGCTGCGCGACCGACTGGAATTGATGGACCGCGCCGACCGCAACAAGGTAGCTGAAAGCATTCAGATCAACGGTCTGGACGACCCCAAACTGGCCGAACACGTACCCGAGCATCTGCTGGACAAGCTGCTGGAAGAGGTCGAGATGGCGCGCGAGCTGCTGCCTGCTCTGGACCCGCAGGCGGTTCTTGAGGGGCACATGACTCCGATCTGGTTCGGCTCGGCGATCAACTCGTTCGGGGTCAAGGAACTGATGGAAGGTATCGGCGCCTATGGCCCGCAGCCGCAGGTCCAGTCCGCTGAACCCCGACAAATTGCGCCTGATGAAAAGAAGGTCGCCGGTTTTGTCTTTAAGGTGCAGGCCAACATGGACCCCAAGCACCGCGACCGGGTTGCATTCGTCCGCATGGCAAGCGGTCATTTCAAGCGCGGCATGAAGTTGACACACGTGCGATCCAAGAAACCGATGGCGATTTCGAACCCCGTGCTGTTTCTGGCCTCTGACCGCGAACTGGCCGAAGAGGCCTGGGCCGGAGACATCATTGGAATCCCCAACCACGGTCAGCTGCGCATCGGTGACACCCTGACCGAGGGCGAAGCGCTGCGCGTGTCCGGGATCCCGTCATTCGCACCGGAATTGCTGCAAACTGTCAGGGCAGCCGACCCGCTGAAGGCCAAGCATCTGGAAAAAGCCCTGATGCAATTTGCCGAGGAAGGTGCAGCCAAGGTTTTCAAGCCATCGATTGGTTCGGGCTATATCGTCGGCGTCGTTGGTGCGCTGCAGTTCGAAGTCCTCGCCAGCCGGATTGAGATGGAATACGGTCTACCCGTCCGGTTCGAGGCGTCGCAGTTCACCTCTGCCCGCTGGGTGAGCGGTGACAAGGCCGAGGTTGAAAAGTTCGTCAACGCTAATAAACAGCACATCGCCCATGATCATGACGGCGACATCGTCTATCTGACGCGCTTGCAATGGGATATCGACCGGGTCGTGCGTGATTACCCCGAGCTGAACCTGACGGCGACCAAGGAAATGATGGTTTGATCCGGGTCTTGTAGTTTGGGCACCGTTCTCTAGGGTTCCGAAGCATGGCGGATTTGGATCAGGAAAACTATCCCGGCGGCTTCTATTCGGTGATGCGCCATCTGGAACGCAAAGAGGTTCCTTATCGCGATCCACAACGGGTACTGCCGCCGCCGGATGTTGATCTGAGTGAACTTGCCCAAACACCCGTAGAAAAACCTGACCCGGACGCCAGCTTTGACCACAAGCAGGACGCGCGCAGGAAGTACCACGCGCTGCAGCAGGAATTTTCTGGCCAATCGCTGCTGCATCTTGTTCACGCAATGTGCATCGCATTGCTGCGCCGGCATCCGTCACCGGCTGAGGCACGGGCGCTGTTTCTGCGGATGTGGCGGGAAAAGGGTTCAGAGTTAGCGCGGGACCTGCCTGTGCGTTGGCTTATTTCCTCGGCAACCACATTCGCCGACCATGGCGAAACACTGGATCAGCGCTTGGGCGGACAGGGTCTGTTCCTGTTGTACGATCTGATCAAGCTGCATGATAGCGAGCGTCGGGTATCCCTTCGTCCAAACGATCAAGCCTTTGAGACGCAGGGTGAAAAACACCACGACGTTCCATTGGCATTCGGCATGGCGGGCTATTCGCTACGGAATGGCGATCTGGATCGCAACCTTTTGGCACGCCTTTGGCGTCATGCAGAAAACGACGCGGTGTTGCGCCCGCTGGGGTACCGGATGTTGAAACTGGTGATGTACGACCCGCGCAGCATTTTTGGGCGCATCCAGCACTACAAGACCCGGCAGTCCCTGTTGGATCACATTGATGACTGACGGCTCTGGCTGGGGCATTGTTTCAACGGTTCGGGGCCCTGCCCCGGATATCCTGCGATTTGTTGCCTATCACCTCGATCTTGGGGTCGACCTGATGCACATCTATCTGGATGAACCCAATTCCAAAGCTTTCGATGCCCTGGATCGGCATCCGAAGGTCGACGTGCATACATGCGATGAGGCCTTCTGGGCCAGCCGCAAGCGTGAACGGCCCGAACGGCATCAAAACCGTCAGACCGCAAATGCGTCATTCACCTATCGCAAGACCAATCTGAATTGGTTGGCCCATATCGACATGGACGAGTTTCTGTGGACGGACCGTCCCATTCCCCAGCAACTGACCGATGTTCCCAACCACATCCCCGCTGTACGTGTCCGCCCGATCGAAGCCGTGGGCGGTGGCACGGATCTTTTTAAGGCGCATCTTCCAAAGACCCCCCACCGTGACGCCCTCGTACAATCGCTGTACCCGCGTTATGGCGCGTTTGTTTTGGGTGGGTTCTTCAGCCATTTGCAAGGTAAGCTGATCGTCCGGACGGGTTTGAAGAAACTGAGTTTTCGTATCCACAACCTGTTCCAGGAAAAAACACTCTTGCCCTGCAAGTTCGAATTGCCGGGGTTGGAGCTGTGCCATCGACACGCCCCCGACTGGGAACATTTTAAGGCTCACCTTCGATTTCGCCTGGCGCGTGGCTCGTATCAGCCAGGAATGTCCCTGAATGTTCCACGTGAACGGGGCGGCATGAACATGAACGAATTACTCAGCTGGATCGAGGCCGAAGGCGGCATGGATGGGCTGCGTGCATTTTTTGACGAAATCAGCGGTGCAGACCCCGACGTGAGAACCCGTCTGGAACAACATGACCTGATCCGATATCGGCCCCTGGATTTGGACGAAAAAGTCAGGAAACACTTTCCCGGAAGTGACTGAATTGTTGCGAGAAATCCGCAGATCGAGCACAGTAAAAACCTTAAAGAGGTCTTCATTTGACCATACCCGGCGTTTTTGTTATGTCCCCCTCCAAGCCGAAATTGCGCAATGCAGCGTATGGCCATCCGGGCCCGGCACACCTTTGACGCGCGGGCCAGGTCTAATGTCCGCATGAACCGGACTTACATGACAAAATTTAACGAACTGAACCTGAACCCGAAGGTCCTCAAAGCCATTGAGGAAGCCGGATACGAATCCCCCACCCCGATCCAAGAAGGCGCAATTCCACCTGCGCTGGAAGGTCGTGATGTATTGGGGATCGCCCAGACCGGCACGGGAAAAACTGCAAGCTTTACGCTGCCGATGATCACAATGCTGGCACGGGGCCGCGCGCGCGCGCGGATGCCACGGTCGCTGGTGCTGTGCCCGACACGGGAACTGGCTGCACAGGTCGCCGAGAATTTCGACACCTATAGCAAACACCTGAAACTGACCAAGGCGTTGTTGATCGGAGGCGTCAGCTTCAAGGAACAGGACGCACTGATCGACCGTGGCGTCGATGTTCTGATCGCAACTCCCGGCCGACTGCTGGACCATTTCGAACGCGGCAAACTGCTGTTGACCGGCGTGCAGATCATGGTCGTGGACGAAGCTGACCGGATGCTGGACATGGGTTTTATCCCCGATATCGAGCGCATCTTCTCGCTTACGCCGTTCACCCGCCAGACGCTGTTCTTTTCGGCCACCATGGCGTCCGAGATTGAACGCATCACCGACACTTTCCTGTCTGCCCCCGCGCGGGTCGAGGTTGCCCGACAGGCGACCGCCTCGGAAACCATTGAACAGGGCGTGGTCATGTTCAAAGGCGGCCGTCGCGATCGAGAGGCCAGCGCCAAGCGCAAGGTCTTGCGCGCACTGATCGATGCCGAGGGTGAAAAATGCACCAACGCGATCATCTTCTGTAACCGCAAGACAGACGTTGATATCTGCGCAAAGTCGCTAAAGAAATACGGCTATGACGCCGCCGCGATCCACGGCGATCTGGACCAATCACAGCGGATGAAAACGCTGGACGGTTTCCGCGACGGCTCGTTGCGGTTGCTGGTTGCCTCGGACGTGGCTGCGCGTGGCCTTGATGTCCCGTCGGTCAGCCATGTTTTCAATTTCGACGTCCCCGGCCACCCCGAGGATTACGTTCACCGCATCGGCCGCACCGGTCGTGCCGGGCGCGATGGCAAGGCGATTACTATCTGTTCGGGTCGTGACGAAAAAGCGCTGGCTGCGATTGAAAAGCTGATCCAGAAGGACATTCCAAAGCTCGACAATCCGGTCAAGGACGAACCCAAAGCCGACACGCAGAAGCCTGAGAAAAAGACCAAGTCTGCCGACACGCAAAAGAGCGAAGGCAAAAAGAGCGACCGCAAAAAGGACAAAGAACCTAAAGGTCGCGGCCGTCGTTCGGATAACGGCAACGCGGTTGTGGGCATGGGCGATCACCTGCCCAGCTTCATTGCCCTAAGCTTTGCCGAGCGCCGTGCTGGTTAAATCGCCAGCACCAGCGCCAGGATCGACAACCCCAACAACGCCATCCCGGCGATCTCACGCCGGGTAATGGTCTCGCGGAAAAACAGGATCGATGCGAACAGGCTGAGCAACAGCTCGACCTGCCCCAGCGCTTTGACATAGGCCGCGTTCTGCAAGGTGAACGCAAAGAACCAGCAAAACGATCCGCCCAGACTGGTCAAACCGACAAACACCCCTGTTCGACGTGTCTGCCACACCGCAAGCAGTTCGGCCCGGTCGCGCCACAGCAGCCATAGCGCCATGCTGAGGAACTGGAACGTCACAACCGCGGCCAGAGTGATCAGAGCGCGAAACCACGCGTCGATATCACCCAATTCAAGCGACGCACCCCGGTAACTGACGGCGGAAAAGGCGAACAATACGCCTGACCCCAACCCTAGGCGCGAGGCCCGGTTGGTCAGATGTTTCCACCACGCCCCGTCGCCTCCGGGTGATTTGGACAGCAAAAGCACCGCCATCAATCCCAGCAAGATCGCAACCAGACCCCCGTACGAGATCTGATCGCCCAGCACCAGAAAACCGACAATGGCGGTCTGAATTACTTCGGTTTTCTTAAAGGTAATCCCAACCGCAAAATTTCGTTGTTTGAACAAAGCGACCACGCAGATCGTTGCCAGAATTTGCGCGGTGCCACCGATGACAGCGTATACCCAGAACCACCCCGTCAGCGGCGGCAGGCTGAAGCCAGTCACTTGCAGCGCCACAATCAGCCCCAAAAGCGCCAGTGGCATCGAATACGCGAACCGGGCAAACGTCGCCCCGGCCGCACTTAGCTTTACGGTGCTGAGGGATTTTTGCAGCATGAACCGCACTGTCTGGAACGAGGCGGCAGCAATTGTGATGGGAATCCATAAACTCATGGCCCCCTTGTGTCGCTAAATCAAGGCTTTGGCCAGAGAGGATGTTCCACCGGATCCTTGGCCCGCAGGAAATACGCCTTAAAGATCTGCGCGTAAGACCGGTAGACATAAGCCTCATTCCGGGTCTGATACCGGTCTTTGCTGGCGCGATATAGCGCAGGCAGGCGGTACCACGGCGCACCAGGATTCATGTGATGAACCACATGCAGGTTGTTGTTTAAAAACAGAAAAGCCAGCAACCCACGATCTTCGATAATCACAGTACGGGCCTGCGGATTTTCATGCGCGCGGTGTTCAAGGAAGGTGCGGATCTTCACCAGCCCCAGCCCGATATAGGCGGACAGAACATACGCCCAAATCGGCATTGCCGAGTGCCCGACCACCCACAAAACCAAGGCCACCCCAACCAGATGCAGCGCCCAGGCCCGCAGGATGCCAAGGTCGCCCAGCAACGCACCGCGCAATTCATTCCGCGTGAATATGAATTGGCCAATCGCCGGACCCAGCACCATGCGCCCCAACAATGTGTTGTTCACAGACAGCAGCCATCGCTGCCACCCGGCCAATGCGCCCCAGACCTGTGGATCCAGATAGTTGGTTTCAGGATCGTCATAGGGGTCGGTCAACGTCTCATCCCGGTGATGGGCCAGATGCAGGTCGCGGAACCTCTGATACGGGATGAACAGGGTCAGAGGCAGCGCCATCAGGCCCTCATTCAGCCATTTTGTACGAAACGGGTGGCCGTGCAGCGCCTCATGCGTCAACGAGGAATGGAGCGCCGCAACCAGACCCATCACCGGAATTGCCAGCCAAACCGGCATCAGGAAAATCACCGCCAACCACGCCCCATAGCAAGCCAGGATCAGGGCGAACGTGCCCCATTCGGGTGCAGCGGGCCTAGACATTGCGCCCCCATGAGATTTTGGCCCAGACGCGCTCGTAAATAACGTACATCGTCAATCCGATGGCCGTATTTACAATCGCCAGTGTCCCGCCCACAGCCGCCGAGCCAGTCGCGACCAGCCCGACCAGTGTCATCACCAGCAAGCCCATCGCATTCCACAGCACCGCTTTCACGACTGATCTGCGCCGTGTTTCCATTCCGTCACCCATATTATTGTTGTGTCTTCAAAATTACGGGTCACGGCATCCGTTGAAAATTCTGAATATGATTAACAAAACTCATCAACTGTGATATTTTTAAACATATGCAGGAAAAAATCGACAAAAGAGACCGCGCGGCACAGTTCCGTACTCGCCTAGCACGGGCGATGGAGGAGCGACACGTCAGTCAAAGTGCGCTGGCGCGTCAGATTGCGGTGGACCGTTCGACCGTATCGCAGCTTTTGACGGGTGAAGGCGCGCGCTTGCCAAATGCACATGTGGTAGGCAGTTGCGCCTCGGCGCTGGGGGTTTCGGCGGATTGGCTTCTGAGCCTGTCCGACCGACCCGAAAGCGCAGCGGAATTGTTGGCCAGCTCGCTGACAATGACCGAAGCACCACGTGCGCTGGTGGATGAGCGCATCTTTGAGTGGCATCAAGAAGCCGCAGGGTACAAAATCCGTTATGTTCCAGCGACTTTGCCCGACATGTTAAAGACCCGCGCGGTGCTGGAGTGGGAATATGCCCCGCATCTGGGGCGGACGGCGGATCAGGCCATCGGTGCCTCAGCTGACCGGCTGATGTGGATGCGCAGCGCGCAATCCGACTATGAAATCGCCATGCCGCTGTATGAAATCGATAGTTTCGTCCATGCGCGGGGCTATTACGACGGTCTTTGTCCCAAAATCCGGTTGGAACAGATCGACCATCTGCTGGAGATTTGCCAACAGCTCTACCCGCGTCTTAGAATCTATCTGTTTGACGCAAAACGGCTTTATTCCGCTCCGGTCACGATCTTCGGCCCTTTGCTGTGTGTTTTCTACGCCGGCAGCCACTATATGGCCTTTCGGGACCGTGATCGGATCGAAACCTTCACCCGCCATTTCGACCGACTGGTTCGCGAGGCTGACCTGACTGCGCGCGACTTCACAGAACACCTTAAACGGCTGCGCACGCAAATTTCCGACCACAAAGGATGCACCTAAGCCTGTCTTGTGCTATCGTCGTTCGGCGCGAACCTTCGGGTATTCCGATCACAGACGGAGGACGACAGGAATGGACGCACTACAGACCGCTCAATACGCACGGGCCTTATATACAGTTCACGGCGACCGGGCCGAGGCGGAAGCCGCACAAAAGATGCGCGAATGTGAAGCCGCCGGAAATAGACAGGAAGCGCTAGACTGGCAAGCTGTCCGCCAGACCATCCGCCAAATTCGCGGGCCAAATCAGGGCTAGCTTCAGCGTTTCGAAAAAGCCCTGCCCCAAGCCGATCACCAATGCCCTTATTGCGCCAGGGCATTGGGGTTCTGTGTGTTTTCTAAACCGAGTTAGATTTTCGGATCTGGATTCACCGTGTGCCCATCCACGGCAATAACCTGCCCCGAAACAAGCCGCGCCGCATCCGAGGCGAGGAACACGGCCATGTTTGCGATATCGTGACCTTCAACAAAGCGTCCCATCGAGGTACCCGAAGCATACCCAGCATAGACCTGATCGCGGGTCATACCTTTTGCGGCCGCTTCACGCGCCAGCACACCCTCCATCCGTGGGCCTTCAACCGCTCCAGGACAAATTGCATTGGCGCGAATACCGTGGGGGCCAAGTTCCATCGCAAGGGTTTTCATCAAACCGATCACCGCCCATTTCGCCGCTGCATATGGCGCGCGGTACGGGTACCCGTATTGACCAGCAGTTGACGACGTCAGGGTGATGCTGCCCGCCTGCGCGGTCTTCATCAAAGGGGCTGCATGTTTCACGGCCAGAAAAGCGCCCTCGAGGTTGACCGAAACGCAGGTCCGCCAATCTGCCAACCCGACATCCTCGATCGCGTTTGTCGGTCCTGCCGTGCCTGCATTGGCGCACAGCGCATCCAATCCACCTTCGGCTGCGATATCCTGAAAAACGGCACTCATATCGGACTCACTTGCGGCATCGGCGCGACGAGCCTCCCAGTGATCCGGCACCGTATTCAAAGCAGCCTCGTCAATATCCGTGATCCAAACACCATAGCCTGCATCATCAAATGCTTCGGCCATGGCACGGCCAACGCCCGAGGCGCCAGCTGTAATCAGAACCTGCCGGGTCATGCGGGTTTCCGGATCGCGGCGCCCGCGCCTTCGGGGTAGGGCAACCCTGCCTGCGCCTCGGCGATCCGCGTCATGGAGGCCTCGATTTCCGGCGACGGTGCGCTGGGGCGACGAGATTCAAGGCTGACATGCAGCAGGAAGCTTTCGCCCGTGGCCAGCAGCTTGTCGCCCTCATACATGCTGTGGAACACGTGCAGTTTCTTGCCCTGCCCCAACAGCATCTGCGTGCGCACTTCGATCTTGGCGCCTGCGTGTGCTTCGTCGACATACCGGATGTGGTTTTCAGCGGTGAAATAGCTGCCGCCCGAGGTGATGTAATCCGCGTCGCAGCCGATGATCTCCATGAACCGGTCGGTCGCGGCGGCGAAGGCTTCCAGATACCGCGCCTCATTCATGTGGCCGTTGTAATCGGTCCAGTCCAACGGCACCGCGCGGGCCAGTGTCAGGATCGGCTGGCTCAGGTCCGCCTGTTCCAGCGTTGGCAACGCGCCGGGTTTCAACAGCGCGTCATGCTGGTTCAGCACCGCCCCTGCGCCATAGTTCTGCGCTTTGAGCGCGCGCATCATGCCCACAAGGTTATTGTCGCGGATCCGCTCCAGCTCGCGGATCGAGTGCATACCCGACTGCGCGTCCGACTGATCCGCGATCAGGTCGACCAGTTCATCAGTAAAGTCCGGCACGTCCATCAGCTTGGTCCACGGCCATTTCAACGCTGGCCCGAACTGAGCCATGAAGTGCCGCATCCCGGCCTCACCTCCGGCCACGCGATAGGTTTCAAACAGGCCCATCTGCGCCCAGCGAATGCCAAAGCCCATGCGGATGGCCTCGTCGATCTCTTCGGTCGTGGCGATGCCGTCTTTGACTAACCACAATGCCTCGCGCCAAACGGCCTCAAGAAATCGGTCAGCGATATGCGCGTCGATTTCTTTCTTGATGTGCAGCGGGAAAAACCCGACGGACTTCAGCAGTTCTTGTGCCTTGGCAACCATCTCGGCCGAGTTTTTGCCGGTTGGGACTAGCTCAATCAACGGCAGCAGATAGACCGGGTTGAACGGGTGCGTCACCACGATCTGCTCGGGCCTCAACGCGCCCTCCTGCAATTCGGACGGTTTGAAGCCGCTGGTCGAGGACCCAATGATCGCATCTGGATCACAAGCCTCCTGCAACCCCTTGTAGACCTTCAGTTTCAGGTTCAGCCGTTCAGGCACGCTTTCCTGTATCCAGGCGGCACCCTGCACGGCCTCCGCCATATCTTCGTAGAACGTCAGAGATCCCTCGGACGGCAATGGCACATCGCTCAGCCCCGGCAAGGAGCGGCGCGCATTATCCAGAACCTCACCAATCTTACGCTCGGCCTCGGGGTCCGGGTCGAACACCCGGACGTTCCAGCCGTTCAGTAGAAATCTTGCGGCCCATCCGCCGCCGATGACGCCGCCGCCAATGATCGCTGCTGTTTTTGTCATTGTTCCTCACTACATTCCAAAGTGCCGAAGATCCCTCCGACAGCGTCACGTATTGTGAATTTCGTTTTGCCCAACTGTTCCATTTCCCAAGTCTCGTTTAGCAAGACTTCACCTTCATCTTCGCAAACCACGTCAAGAACATAGGTCGCCGAAAGTGGTTGTACGCTGTTCACGCGACATCCACCCAGGCTGTGCCGATGTATCCAAAATGGCACCGAAAAGACGTTTTCCTTCAATTGTGCACACAGCCCCGTCTGGATCGCCAAATATTCATCGACAGCATCAGGAGTTTCCGCACTCAGTGGCCCGGCACAAATCAAGCACACCAACCAGAACGGCTTCACTTCGCCACTGGCGCCCGTTTCACCAGACCCAATTTCTCGCGCACTTCCTGCGCACCGATCACCCGCGCGCCCATGTTCTCGATAATGGTTCCGGCGCGTTCGACTAGTTGCCAATTCTCGGCCAGCACGCCTTTGTCCAGCCACAGGTTATCCTCAAGCCCGACGCGCACGTTGCCGCCCGCCAATACAGCCGCCGCGGCATAAGCCATCTGATTGCGGCCCAGAGCAAACGCGCTGAACGTCCAGTCATCCGGCACGTTGTTGACCATCGCCATGAAGGTGTTCAAGTCATCCGGCGCGCCCCACGGCACGCCCATGCAAAGTTGCACCAAAGCCGGGCTGTCCAGAACACCGTCCTTCACCAGCTGCTTAGCGTACCACAGATGGCCGGTGTCAAAGGCTTCGATCTCGGGCTTCACGCCCAAATGTGTCATCATCCGACCCATCGCCTGCAGCATGCCCGGCGTGTTGGTCATGACGTAATCGGCTTCGGCAAAGTTCATGGTGCCGCAGTCCAGCGTGCAGATCTCCGGCAGGCATTCCGCAACATGTTCGACCCGCGCGGCTGCACCGATCATATCAGTCCCGTCCTCGCGCAGCGGCAGCGGAGATTCGCTTGGGCCAAACACCATGTCCCCACCCATCCCGGCGGTCAGGTTCAGAACGACGTCAACCTCAGCCTCGCGAATGCGGTCCGTGACTTCGCGATACAGGTCCAGACGGCGGCTGGGTACACCGGTTTCAGGGTCGCGTACATGGCAATGCACCACCGCCGCCCCGGCCTTGGCTGCGGCAATCGCACTGTCGGCGATTTGCTTGGGTGAGCGCGGCACATGTGGGCTGCGATCCTGTGTCCCTCCCGAGCCGGTAACGGCGCAAGTGATGAAGACTTCGCGGTTCATTTCCAGAGGCATTGTGTTTTCCCCAAGTTATACCCGGTTTTGCCGTGAGTTTTCCCCAGGCTTCTCCACGGATTCCGATTTGCGTTCACCCCCGACTCTGACGCAGCCTTGTGGAAACACTTGCCAGAATGCGAATCGAACTTGATGAAATCCGCAAAAAACATACTCCAACCCGAACATCGCGCCCTGAAAACGGCTGTGCTGGTTCTGGACGAATGCAACACGCTCAGCTTCGCCTCGGCCGTTGATCCAATGCGGGCTGCCAACCGTCTGGCGGATCGTCCCGCTTTCGACTGGGATTATGTGACGGCAACGACAGAACCCGCGATGTTGACCAGCGCACTGAACGTACCGGGTGTTCCGCTGGCACGGTTGCAAAGCTGCGATCTGATGATCGTTGTCGCGGGATTCCAACTGGCCCGACACGCCACACCCAGTTTGCTGGCCGGACTGCGCCGTATTGCGGGCACTGGTGCCACCATGGCGGGCATCGACGGAGGCCCCTGGTTGTTGGCCGAGGCTGGCCTGCTGGATGGACACGCCGCCACAACTCACTGGGAAGACTTGGACAATTTCGCCACCCGATTCCCCGATGTTGACGTTCGCCCCGATCGTTTCACCGTATCCGGCAATCGCCTGACCTCAGGTGGCGCTATCCCAGCGGTCGAAATGATGCTGCACATTATCGCCGCCCGCCACGGTGCCGGTTTTGCTGCCCGCGTCTCGGGTCTTTTCCTGTACGACGGTGCGCCCGAGCCCACAAAACCGCAAAGCCGGACCGGTGCCCCACACCGCCATACGGCGCTGACGGCCAAGGCGAACACCTTGATGGAATCTTCGCTGGACGAGCCGCTGCCACTGGCGGACATCGCCGAAACCCTCGGCACCAGCCCCCGCACCCTACAGCAGCAATTTCGCCTGCGCCTGAACACAACGCCGCAAGACCACTATCTGCAGTTACGCTTGGCCGAGGCCCGCCGCCTGGTTACCGACACGGACATGCCGCTGATGGATGTGGCCCTGGCTACGGGGTTCGCCTCACAATCCAGCTTTGCACGTGCTTTCCGCACCGCACACGGCCTCTCGGCCCGTGACCTGCGGCAGGAACGCATCCAGCCCACCCATCACTGACGAGATCTTCTTCATCTGGCTAAAAATACCTCGGGGCGCGCGCGCGCAGTGCGTCGGTGGCAGAGCCCCCTAAAAAGGCATCGGATGCGTTCGGTGCGCCTGACCGATTTCTGCCACGACCTCATCGGACAGCCGCAAGTCCTTACCGGCCAGGATATGCTCCAGCTGTGCCACCGAGGTCGCGCCGAAAACAGCCGACATCATGAACGGCCGCGTCCGACACCAGGCCAGTGCCATATGCACCGGGTCCAACCCATGCCGCTCAGCAATCTCCAGATAAGCCGTCACGGCACCAAACACGCGTGGACCGGTGCGCCCGCCCATCTCGGGAACCAGCGACATACGTGATCCGACGGGCACCGCATCACCCTGATACTTGCCGGTCAGAAATCCCGCCCCCAAGGGAGAAAAGGCCATCAAGCCCACATCTTCATGCACACTGAGTTCCGCCATGTCCGTATCGAAGTGCCGGCATAGAATCGAATACTCATTCTGAACCGAGGCCACACGCGGCGCGCCCATCTGCTCGGCAATCCGCAGCCATTGCGCCGTACCCCAAGCGCTTTCGTTGGACAGTCCAAAGGCGCGGATATTACCCTTGTCGACCTGCACTTGCAGGGCCTCAAGGCAATCCTGCATGTTGTCCAATACTTCGTTGGTGTTGTGCCCCGAAGGTGCGTAATTCCAGTTTTGCCGGAACATGTAACTGCCGCGGTTCGGCCAGTGAAACTGATAGAGATCAATGCAATCCGTGTTCAGCCGCCGCAGTGAGCCTTCGATCGCTTCGGGGATCGTCTTTCCCGAAATCTGCGCGCCATCGCGGGCGTGGGCGAACCCTGCCCCCGAGTGTTTGGTTGCCAGTAGGTAATCTGCACGACGGGACGGGTTGGCAGCGTTCCAGCTGCCCAGAATCTCTTCGGTTCGACCGACGGTTTCCCTTGCGATCGGGTTCACCGGATACATCTCCGCCGTATCAACGAAATTGATCCCGGCTGCCAGCGCCATATCCAACTGCTTGTGACCATCCGCCTCGGACGTCTGTGTGCCAAAGGTCATCGTACCCAGACATAAGTCTGTCGCCGAAATTCCCGTGCGGCCTAATGGTCTTGTTTCCATTTGTCAGTCTCCGGAAAGCTTTTAAGATCAGCCTCTTAAGTCTCGGCCTTCTTCTCCCACCGGCCCGATTCCTCGGACCAGTATTGCGCCGAACAACCCGCGCTAGTTAGTGCTTTCCACTGGCCGCGCGCCTGCTGGACAGCCATATCATCATTGCCATCGAACAGGATGCAGACACGCTCCAGCGAAGCCACCTCGTCGGCGTTTACCGGCGCGCCGTCCACGGCCATGACACAGGCCGGTTCATTGGCTGCCTCTGGCCCGGTCGTCAGCAAAACAGGCTGCGCCGCGTCATGCGGGCCACCTTCGCGCCCATGTGGCAGGAACCCGTCCTCGGGCCCCAGCCACAGCTTTTCATCCAGCCAGTCCATCCGTGCCGGATCTGTGCCCCGCACGGCAATCTTCCACCCAGCCTGCCGCGCCTTGTCCAGCAGCACCGGCAAGGTGTGTTCCAAGGGCTGACGGGTCAGGTGGTAGAAATAGACGGCACCCATACGATTACTCGAAGTTATCCTGCACCAAACGGCTGAGCGCGCGAACGCCCCAGCCGGTTGCCCCTTTGGGCGCATAGGATGTTTCCGACGACACCGAGGCCACACCCGCAATATCGAGGTGAATCCAAGGCGTTTCTTCTTTCACAAAACGCTGCAGGAATTGCGCCGCTGTGATCGACCCTGCCGGGCGACCGCCGACATTTTTCATATCAGCAATGCGCGACTTCAACTGTTTGTCGTACCCTTCGCCCAGCGGCAAGCGCCACGCGCCTTCATCCTCGGCCTTGGCCGATTTCAGGAAGGCATCGCAGAACGTGTCATTGTTGGAAAATACACCGGCATTCTCGTGGCCCAGACCAATGATCACCGCGCCGGTCAGCGTGGCCAGATCGATCATGCCCACCGGTTGGAACCGCTCTTGCGTGTACCACATCACATCGCACAGAACCAAACGCCCTTCGGCGTCGGTGTTGATGATCTCAACCGTGTCGCCCTTCATCGACTTGACCACATCGCCCGGACGGCTGGCATTGCCGGACGGCATGTTTTCGACCAGTCCGACCAGACCGACCACGTTGGCCTTGGCCTTGCGCTTAGCCAACGCACGCATGGTGCCAGCAACAACGCCGGCACCGCCCATATCCATGGTCATGTCTTCCATGCCGCCTGCGGGCTTCAGCGAGATACCACCGGTGTCGAACACGACACCCTTACCCACCAGAGCCAGTGGCGCGTCGTCCTTGTCACCGCCGTTCCACTGCATCACCACAACCTTCGAGGGGCTGACCGAACCCTGCCCGACGCTCAGCAGCGTACGCATGCCCAACTCGGCCAGTGTGTCCTCTTCCAGAACCTCAACCTCAAGGCCCAGCTCCGCCATCTCGGCCAAACGGTCGGCGAATTCAGTGGTGGTCAGGACGTTTGCAGGCTCGTTGGTCAGATCACGGGTCATCCGCACCCCATCGGCCACGGCGTATTGTGGGGCAAAGGCGGCTTCGACCTCGTCGGGTTTCTGGTGACTGATGGTGACGGTGCCAACCTCTTCCGCCTCTTTGGTCTTGTGCGCGTCGAAATCATAGGTACGCAGCACGATGCCCATCGTCAGATCTTCGGTCCGGACCTGATTGCCTGCCATCACCAGCACGTCCTTGCCCCCTGCCAGCTTGGCCAGCGTCGCGCCCGCCTTGCGGGCCTCGGCCGGATCAGGACGGCGGGGCAGGATCACGATATCCAGCGCCTCGGCCGCCATGCCACCAGGCCAGGCCATCGAGATCACATCGCCCGTCTTTACCTTTTCAAACCGGGAACTTTCCACCAGACGCGCCACCGCGCCACGGGTCAGACGGTTGGCCCGACGCACCGCGGGGCTCATCTTGCCGTCCGATGGGATGATTACCGCCACCCGGCCTTCGGCTTGCGCCATTGCATCCGTATCAAAGGGCTGAAACCGGATCGGGACAAGACTGCTCATTGCGAACTCCTCAAAAACTGTTCCCCAAGACCTAGCCCGCACCGCGCGGCTTGACCAGATAGCAGTTTTCCCCGCGTGCCAATTGCATTACAGTCGCGGAAAAATTCCGGCAGGATCGGGGGAGAACGAATTGGCGAGACAGGGCAGGCATATGCCGTTGCGCATCCGCGCAGGCGAAGGTGATTCTGGCCGTTTCGGTGCCGATTTCACCTGCTGCCGGATCAAGGCGGAGGCACAATCGTGATCCTCGACCGCTATTTCGCCCGCCGGTTCATGCAAAGCTTTCTGGTCATTGGCGGCATTTTTCTAACGCTGCTGATTCTGATCGATCTGGTCGAACAAGCCCGCCGGTTCAACTCAGAGGGGCTGTCCTTTGGCACGCTGCTGCACCTGACCTTGCTGAACTCACCCGCAGCGATCAGCGAGATGCTGCCCTTGCTGGTTATCCTTGCCACCATTGCATTGTTCATCGGCTTGGCGCGCAATTCCGAACTGGTGGTGACACGCGCCATCGGGCGGTCCGGTATCCGGGCGCTGCTGGCTCCGGTCACGTTGGCATTGATCATTGGGACCCTCGCGGTGGCCTTGCTGAACCCGATCACCGCCGCCACGTCCGAGGAGTACCGACGCCTGTCTGATGCCTACAAAGACAAAGGCAACTCGGCGCTGTCGATCACCAGCGAGGGGCTTTGGTTGCGGCAGGGTTCGGAAAATGGGCAATCGGTCATCCACGCGCGAGGCACCACGAATGCGGATGCGTTGGAACTAACCGGCGTAACGATCGTTACATTTTCGCCGGATGGTAAACCAACACAGCAAATCAATGCCAATCGGGCACAGCTGTCGAACGGGTCTTGGATATTGCACAATGCCAAGATCTGGTCTCTGGCGGATGATATGAACCCCGAGGCGACGGCTCAAACACATCAGCGCATCGAAATTCCCACCACGCTGACGCGCCAGCGCATTCTGGACACACTGGGCCAGCAGGATTCCGTATCCGTCTACGACTTGCCGCAGCTTATCCGTGATCTCCGCGAGGCCGGATTTTCCACCAAGCAATATGAGGTCTGGTTGCAGGTTCAACTTGCGCGACCGCTTTTTCTGGTGGCCATGGTGATGATCGGCGCGGCCTTTACCATGCGCCATGTCCGTTTTGGTGGCACCGGTATCGCGGTTCTGTCCGCAGTGCTTTTGGGATTCTCAATCTACTTCGTTCGCAACTTTGCCCAAATACTCGGAGAAAACGGTCAATTGCCAATCTTCGTCGCAGCCTGGGCTCCGCCCTTTGCAGCCATTCTTCTTTCCCTTGGCCTTCTTCTCCATGCGGAGGACGGCTGATGCGGCTCATATCAAGTCTTTTGCTGTCCGGCGCTGTGGCTCTGGCAATGCCAACAGGTGCCGCCGCCCAGACCCAATCAGCCCCTGGCCCGGCGCAGGATACCCAGCAAGAGGACCAGCCCGCCCTGCTGGTGGCTGACGAAATCTTCATCACACCCGAACGCGTGCTGGTGGCTGAAGGCAATGTCGAAGCTTTTCAGGGTGACATCAAAATCACCGCTGACCGCATCACCTATGACCGCGATACCGGCGCGCTGACACTTGAGGGGCCGATTCGCATCGATCAGGCCGGTGATACGACAATCCTGGCGGACTCGGCCGAACTGGATGACGGTATTCAGAATGGCCTGCTGATCGGCGCGCGGATGGTGTTCGACCAGCAGGTGCAGATTGCTTCGGTTCAGGCCACGCGCGCGGCGGGCAGGTATACGCAGTTCAGCAAAGTTTCGGCCACCTCGTGCCATGTCTGCGCGAATGGCAAACCGCCGATCTGGCAGATCCGCGCCCGCAAGGTCACGCATGATCAACTGGAACGGCAACTCTATTTTGAAGGGGCGCAGCTTCGGGTGCTGGATGTGCCAGTGTTCTATTTCCCCTATCTGCGACTGCCGGACCCGACGCTCGAGCGGGCCACCGGGTTCTTGGTACCGTCGATCCGAACCACCTCGCAGTTGGGCACTGGCGTCCAGGTGCCGTATTTCATCAAGCTGGGTGACCACAAGGATCTGACACTGACGCCCTATGTCTCGTCCAAGACCAATACACTTGGGTTTCGCTATCGACAGGCCTTTAAAAGGGGGCGCATCCAGCTTGAGGGCGCCTATACCCGCGATGATCTGCAGCCGGGTGAAGATCGCGGATACTTGTTTGCCAATGGCTGGTTCAACCTGAACGACGGTTATCGGTTCCTTTTCAACATCAGAACAACGTCAGACGATGCTTATCTGGCCGATTATGGCCTGCCAGATCTGGATCGGCTGCGTAGCGAAGTTGCGCTGGAACGGATCAAACGCGACACGGCGTTCCGTACCAGTTTCACCCACTATAAAACCCTGCGCGATAGCGAGGAACAGGACGAAATCCCGTCACGGATCTTCGATCTTTATTATGAAAAGCGTCTGTTCCCGACCTCTGTGGGCGGCGAGGTTCGGTTGGGCTTTGTTACTCACGCGCATGAGCGCACCAGTGACGAGGATATCGTCGGGCGTGACGTTGCTCGTGCCACCTTTGATGCCGAATGGTTGCGCGACTGGACTTTTGCGTCGGGCCTTCGGGCTGAGGTGCGAGCTGGCGCGTCGGTCGATGCGTTCAACATTCGTCACGACAGCGATTTCCCTGACAACGTAACGCGCACCACGCCACGTGCGGCTTTGACACTGCGTTATCCGATGCGCAAGCGCGAGTCATCAGGGGCGACGCAGATATTGGAACCGATTGCCCAGATCGGCTGGACTCATGTCTCGGACGATGACGTGCCAAATGACGAAAGTACGTTTCAGGAATTCGATCAGGGTAACTTGCTGTCCCTGTCCCGCTTTCCAGCCCCCGACCGGCGCGAAGACGGCGTGACCGGCGTTGTGGGCCTGAACTGGTCCCGCTATGCAGCCGGCGGCTGGCGGGCTCTTGCCACGATAGGTCAGGTGTACCGTGCAGATGCTGACCCCAGTTTCAACCTGACCTCGGGCTTGCAGGGGACAACCTCAGACTTGCTGCTGGCAGGTCAGATTCAAACCAATAACGGCTGGCGTCTGGCCGGCCGTGGCTTGTTGAACGGAGATTTCAGCTTTTCCAAAGCCGAACTGCGGGTCGGCTGGCAACAGCCGCGGGTCGGCTTCACCGGAAGCTATGGCTGGCAAGAGCCGGACCCAGCTGAAGGTATCGACGACGAGATTTCCGAAGTTCGGTTGACCGGACGTTACCGGGTGGATCAGAACTGGAACACACGGGCCCTGGCGCGCTATGACCTAAGCGAATCCGAACCGATCCGCTATGGGTTGGGGGTGACGTATCAGAATGAATGCGTACAGGTTAACATGAATGTCAGTAGGCGCTTTACTTCATCATCAAGTATTGAGCCTTCGACAGAATTCGGCTTTACCGTAGCCTTGACGGGGTACTCCGTTAACAGTGGCGGCCAACAGTACAAGAGAAGATGCAGTTGATTTCAGGTTTCACCAGTTTCCTCCGCTCCGGTTGGCTTAAACCGGTCGCCCCTATGCTGATCGGGGCTGCGCTGGCTTTGACGTCGCCACAAGCTGGTGCCCAAAGCCTGTTTTCCCCGGCGATCAAAGTCAATCAAGACATCATCACCTGGTACGAGCTGTCACAACGGCAACAATTCCTGACCGCACTGGGTGCCCCCGGTGCGTCCGACGCCGAAGTCCGTGATGCATTGATCGACGAAAGGTTGCGCCGCCAAATTATGCGCGAGGCCGGAATCCAGGCAGCCCCCGAAGACATTCAGGTCGGCATCGACGAATTTGCCGCGCGTGGGCAATTGTCGACTGACCGGTTCCTGCAACTGCTCGCCGATCAGGGTGTTGATCGCGAAACCGTTCGGGATTTCGTGGCCGATCAGGTTGCTTGGCGCGACTATGTCAGTGCGCGTTTCCTGTCACAGGCTCGCCCGTCCGAGGACGAGATCAACCGCGCCCTGGGTCAAACTGACAGCGGTGGCCTGCAGGTGCTGCTGTCCGAAATCATTATCCCAGTGAACCAGCAAACCATTGCCCAGGCTGATCTGCTTGCCCAAGAGATTGCCCAACTGCAGGGGTTTGACTCGTTTTCCGCCGCAGCCACACAATATTCAGCGGCAGCCACCCGCGATGATGGTGGACGACTTGACTGGCTGAGCCTCACCAGCCTGCCGCCAGCACTGCAACCGGTGATCCTGGGTTTGAAGGACGGAGAGATCACACAGCCGCTTTCGTTGCCCAACGCCATTGCGCTGTTCCAGATGCGCGGACTGCGTGAGGTCGCGACCAGCGCGACCAACTATTCCGAGATAGACTACGCGATCTATAATATGGCCGGTGGCCGTAGTGCTGAAACCCTGGCACGGGCGGCCAAACTCAGAGAAGAAATTGACACCTGCGATGACCTCTACGGCATCGCCAAGGACCAACCACCAGAAGTATTGCAACGGATTCAGGCCAGCCCCGGTGAGATTCCGCGTGACGTGGCGCTGGAGCTTGCCAAGCTTGACCTGAATGAGGTGTCCACCACGCTGACCCGCAAAAATGGCCAGACCCTGATGTTCCTGATGCTCTGCACCCGCACCCGTGATCTGGGCGAAGAGACTTCGCGAGTGGACGTTGCCAACGCGCTGACGCAACAACGTCTCGAGGCTTTTGCTAACAGCCTTGTGGCGCAGCTGCGCGCCGAAGCAAACATCGTCGAGCAATGACATTCCCGATCGCGCTCAGCTGTGGTGACCCGGCCGGAATAGGCCCGGAAATCGCAGCTAAAGCGTGGTCGGACCTTCGCGACACATGTCCCTTCTTCTATATCGGTGATGCAACCCACTTGCCGCCGGGAACGCCGGTTGTTCGCATAACTGACCCGTCCGAATCTGTTAAAATCAGCGCCTCGGCGCTGCCGGTTCTGCAATTGGATTTTCCGGCGCCCAATGTCCCCGGCCAACCCGATCCGGCCAACGCGCCCTCAGTCATCGCCGCTATTGAGCGCGGTGTTTCGCTGGTGCAATCCGGTGCGGCCTCGGCGCTTTGTACCGCGCCGATCCACAAGAAAGCCCTGATCGACGGCGCCAGCTTCGCTTATCCCGGCCATACTGAATTTCTCGCCGCCCTGGCCGGTCGGGACCGGGTGGTCATGATGCTGGCCAGCGCGCAATTGCGCGTGGTGCCAGCAACCATCCATATCGCGCTGTCCCGGGTGCCTTCGGCTCTGACCCCGGACCTGCTGCACGACACCATCGCAATCACCGTCCAAGGACTGCGCAATCAATTCGGTATCGCGCATCCTCGTATTGCCATCGCGGGTCTGAACCCCCATGCCGGTGAAGGCGGGAAGATGGGCCATGAAGAGTTGGACTGGATCGCGCCCCTGATCGCCGACCTCCCTGACGACAGCTATACCGTTACCGGGCCACACCCTGCCGATACGATGTTCCACGCCGCTGCGCGCGCCCGTTATGACGCAGCGATTGCGATGTATCATGATCAAGCACTTATCCCGATCAAAACGCTGGATTTCGATCGCGGGGTCAACGTGACGCTTGGCCTTCCCTTTATCCGCACCTCACCCGATCACGGCACCGCACTGGATATCGCAGGCCAAGGCATCGCCACACCCACCAGCCTGATCGAAGCACTTAAGCTGGCCCAACGCATGGCACAAAGCGCTTGACCCTTCTGTTGGCTGAAAATACCCCAACCAAAGGCAAAATCATCGGCGCACCCCGCGTCACGGCAACCGGATCATGAGTGCAATCGACAATCTCCCTCCACTACGCGAAGTCATCGCGACCCACCAGCTTTCGGCCCGCAAGTCGCTGGGGCAGAATTTTTTGCTGGACCTGAACCTGACGGCCAAGATCGCCCGTCAGGCCGGAGATCTTACGGAATGCGACGTATTGGAAATTGGCCCCGGCCCCGGAGGCCTGACCCGTGGGTTGTTGTCAGAGGGCGCACGCAAGGTCGTGGCGGTGGAAAAAGACACACGCTGCATCGCGGCTCTGAACGATATCGCAGCCGCCTACCCCGGTCGGCTTGAGGTGATCAACGGCGATGCGCTTGAAATCGACCCGCTGGCGCACCTGACTCCACCGATTCGCATCGCAGCCAATCTGCCCTACAATGTCGGCACCGAGTTGCTGGTTCGCTGGTTAACTCCACCGAAATGGCCGCCCTTCTGGCAGAGCTTGACCCTGATGTTCCAGCGTGAGGTGGCCGAGCGTATCGTCGCCCAACCTGGCAGCAAGGCCTATGGCCGCCTCGCCATCCTCGCCCAATGGCGGGCCGAGGCGCGGATCGCCATGTCATTGCCGCCTGGTGCCTTCACCCCTCCACCCAAGGTTTCCAGCGCCGTTGTTCACCTGACCGCCCTGCCCGAGCCGCGTTATCCGGCCGATGCTGCCACACTGTCACGCGTCGTCGCGGCTGCCTTTAACCAGCGCCGGAAAATGCTGCGCGCATCGTTAAAAGGTGTTGCATCGGATATCGAAGACAGGTTGCTCGCAGCTGGTATCCAGCCCACCGAACGGGCCGAACAGGTCCCGCTTGAGGCGTTTTGTGCTTTAGCGCGCGAAGTCAAAAAAAGCTAAGAGTAAAAGAAAAAGCCCCGGATTAATCCAAGGCTTTCGCAATTTCGCGGTCTTTATTTATTCCGCCGCTTCTGGCGCATCCCCATCCGTTTTAGGGGCATCCTCAACCGGTGCAGCCTTGGGCTTGCGCGCACGCGGGCGACGTGCAGGTTTTTCTTTCTTCTCCGATTTCTCGGGCGCATCGACCACCGGGGCGGCATCTTTGCTTTCCGGGGTCTCGACCAGACCGGATTCGGGGGCGGAAGCTTCGGCTCCGAAATCCATCACGTCGGGTTGCGGTGCCTCGGCGGGATCGGCCTGACGGGCCGCTTCGCGCTCCTGTCGTTCGGCACGTTCCCGGTCGCGCTCGGCCTGACGTTCGCGATTCTGGCGCTCTTGCTCTTCGCGGCGCGCTTCGATTTCGCGCTGCGCTTCGCTGAGCAGACGCAGATAATGCTCGGCGTGCTGCTGAAAGTTCTCAGCTGCCACACGGTCGTTACCTAGCTGGGCGTCGCGCGCCAGCTGGTTGTATTTGTCAATGATCTGCTGGGGCGTGCCGCGCACCTTGCCTTCGGGGCCTGAACTATCGAAAACCCGGTTAACAACGTTGCCGCCAGAGGGGCGATTGCGGTTATTCTTGGCCCGCGAGCGGGATTTAGAAGATCTCATCGTACTTTACGTCAGCCTTGTCATTCGGTGCCGATCAAGTCGCGTCCTGCACTGCTCAATGGCATTAGCCGTCACGCGATGTCGACTTTTTTGGGCTTGGCGTCAGGGGCCCGCTGAAACAGCGTCAACCTCTCCGACTAACTCTGAGTAAGCATGTCCAGCGCCTACAGACAAGAGGTTTGTCCAAAAATTCGCAGCTTTTTTACATTGATCGGCGCATTTCAGCCTCATCATGCGCCAATTTTACGGCATTCTGGCGACAACAACACGATCTCGACCGTCCAGATCGGGGATAACCCCTGCATCAACTAGTCCAGCCGCATGGAAAAGGGCTGCAACGGCCTTACCCTGTGTCGGTCCGATTTCAACCAGAATCCGCCCGCCGGGCATCAGAAAATCCGGGGCCGAGGCGGCAATATGGCGGTATGCGCCCAGCCCGTCCCCTTCGTCCGTCAGTGCCATACGCGGTTCATGTTCACGCACCTCGGGGGACAGGTCCTGCATCTCCTCCAGCGAAATATAGGGCGGGTTTGCAACAATCAGGTCAAACAACCCTTCGATATTTTCAAACCAATCCGAGCGTAAAATCTCGACCCTGTCCTGCACCTGATGCTGCACCGCATTGGCGCTGGCTTGCAGACAGGCGGATTCGCTTAGATCCGCACCGATACCCGAAGCACTGGTGCGCTCGGCCAGCAGAGTAATCAAGATACAGCCAGAGCCTGTGCCCAAGTCCAGAACATGATCGAACGGTTCGCTTAACGCCGCCTCGACCAGTGTCTCGGTTTCAGGGCGCGGGTCCAGCACATCTCGGCTGACACGGAACCTGCGACCATAAAACTCGCGCTCTCCCAGCAAGTGCGACACCGGCACGCGGATAGCCCGCAGCGAGATCAGGTGATCGTACCGTTCGGCAATCTCGGGTGACAGTTCCTCGGGCGCAATCAACGTGACTCGGCTGGCCTCTATCCGTGCGGCATGGGCCAGCAAAACCCGCGCATCACGTGCCGGATCATCGACTCCAGCAGCGCGTAAGCGGGCGGTGGCGGCAACCATGGCCTGGGCGGCAGTCAACGCAGCGATCATTGTGCCATCTCGGCCAGCAGACGGGCCTGATCGTCAGCGGTCAGCGCGTCGATCACCTCATCCAGATCGCCCTGCATCACCTGATCCAGCTTATAGAGTGTCAGGTTAATGCGGTGATCCGTCATCCGCCCCTGCGGAAAATTATACGTCCTGATCCGCTCGGACCGGTCGCCCGAGCCTACCTGACTGGCGCGATCAGCGGATCGTTCGCTGTCGATCCGTTGGCGTTCAAGATCATACAGGCGCGTTTTCAGGACCTGCATCGCTATTTCACGGTTGCGGTGCTGAGACTTCTCGGAACTCGTCACCACCAGACCGCTGGGCAGGTGTGTGACCCGCACAGCCGAATCCGTCGTGTTAACGTGCTGTCCGCCCGCGCCCGAACTGCGCATCGTGTCGATGCGAATGTCATTGGCGTCGATCTGAATGTCCACATCCTCGGCCTCGGGCAGAACCGCCACGGTGGCTGCCGAGGTATGAATCCGCCCACCGCTTTCGGTTTCGGGCACGCGCTGAACGCGGTGTACACCGGATTCGTATTTCATGCGGGCAAAGACATTGTCGCCCTTGATGTGGGCCACCACCTCTTTGATACCACCAAGGTCCGAGGCTTGCTCTTCAATGATCTCAAACTGCCAGCCGCGCGCTTCGGCATAGCGTTGATACATGCGCAGCAGATCGCCCGCGAACAACGCAGCCTCATCCCCGCCCGTTCCAGGGCGGATTTCCAACATCGCTGGACGCGCATCGGCCTTGTCCCGCGGCAACAACGCCAGTTGCAGGGCTTGTTCGGCCTGCGGGATACGGGCCTGAAGCTCAGGGATTTCTTCCTCGGCGAGCTCTTTCATGTCGGGATCGGCCAGCATCGTTTCAGCTTCAGCCAGATCGGCGACCAGCTGACGCCACGCCATGATCTGATCCACGACCGGCTTCAGATCAGAATACTCCTTGGCCAAGGCCGCAATATCCCCGCCCGAGGCGCCATCTGCCATGGCTGCTTCGAGATACTGGAATCGCTGAGTTATCTGTTCAAGGCGTTCTTCGGGGATCATCCGCGCGGTGTCTCTTAATCCGGCGCTTTGGTCAAGAGCCGTCCCTGTGCTAAGCTGACGCTATGACACGTTTGGCACTTGTTATTTTGTTGTGCGCAGCCCCGGCCATGGCCGATGTCGTCGGTCCCGGAGGCAAGGTACAGGACTGCTATTGCACCGACAAATCCGGAACGCGCATCGAGTTGGGTGAGATGATCTGCCTACAAGTCGACGGCCGCATGTTCACCGCCCAGTGCCAAATGTCCCTGAACGTCCCCATGTGGCGCGAAGTGCAAGAGGGGTGTTTGTCCTCAGGGCTGCAAAGCAGCCAGCCAGCCATCGACTCTGTTTCGGTTTACCCCGAAATCTCGCCGACCGAATCTTAACCGACCGTAGACGCGTAGAGTGTCTCCATCCTGCTGAATCGTGGTGTAATCTGGGAAGCCAAATACTTTACTGCGCGTTATGTAAGTGACCATCCCCTCTCGCACGGATCCCGCCAGCACATAGGTTCGGGGAGTATCTGTCACGATTTCATGCAGACGCGCAAAACGGTCGGGGTCACTTTCGATCACCCTAAACACGCCGCCCGGCATATCGCGATCCGTGTCTCCGACAGGAGCGACGTGCCAACGATTGGGGTCTGATGGGGCTGAGCGAATGGCAGCCATGGCGATCAAGCAGGCAACCAATCCCCAAAAAAACATTCTTTTCATCCCGATCCCATCGCTTTGCAAAACAATATTCGGATCGCTGGTCGTGGCAAGGCGCCACTGCCGCTATCGTGACGTCACGCCAGGTAGAATGCACAACATCTCGAACAGCAGGTTCGCCGCTGTCAGTGCGGTGTTGCCGGTAGCGTCATACGGAGGGGAAACCTCGACCAGATCACAGCCCACCACATTCATACCCGCCAGCGCGTGGATCAGCTGTAAAGCCTGTGGCGTGGTCAGCCCTGCAATCTCGGGTGTGCCGGTGCCTGGGGCGATAGAAGGGTCCAGGCTGTCGATATCGTACGAGATGTAAACCGGATGCTCGCCGATCTCTTTGCGAATCTGGGCACCTGTCACGGTCAGATTTTGCTGCCACAGCTCCCAAGCAGGGAATTGGCGAAAGCCCCAGCCCTTAGCCTCGGTAAAATCCGATGCTGCGTAGCCCGAGCCGCGAATGCCGATCTGAAAGGTTTTATCAGGGACGATCAGCCCCTCTTCGTAGGCGCGGCGGAAAACCGTGCCATGCGTTTCTCTTTCACCAAACATCTCATCATTCACGTCTGCATGGGCATCGACATGGACCAGTGCCACCGGCCCGTGTTTGGCAGCGATTGACCGCAGGATCGGCAGGGTGATCGAGTGATCGCCCCCCATTGCCACTGGCGTCACACCCTGTGCCAGGATGGCATCATAGCTTTCCTTGATGATTTTCAGACTGTCGGCCAACGAGAATGTATTGATCGCAAGATCGCCGATATCCGCGATTTGAAGGCTGTCGAACGGGGCCGCAAACGTGGCCATATTATAGGGCCGGATCATCGCACTTTCGCTGCGGATCTGCTTGGGTCCGAACCGCGTCCCCGACCGCCAAGAGGTGCCAATATCCATCGGGATGCCCAGCACCGCCACGTCCAACCCGGCAAGCGAATCCACCTGCGGCAGGCGCATAAACGTGTTCGGTCCCGAAAACCGCGCCAGATCATTGCCGCTGATGGGTTGGTTATATTCTGTCATTCCCGTCATTCTCCCGTCCGGCCTTTTGGTTAACCAGATATCGGAAAGATGTCTAACCAATGGTTAAGCCTGTTGAATTAATCCGAGACCAGCTTATTCCACCCCAGCAGACAAATGATCTGCGTCGCCACATGCGCGCCCGCAATCGCCGTGGCACCGGACGTATCAAAAGGCGGAGAGACCTCGACCACGTCCCCCCCTTTGATGTTGATGCCGGCAATGTCGCGCAGGATGATCTGCGTTTGTATCGAAGTCAGCCCACCCCAGACGGGCGTGCCGGTGCCGGGGGCGAAGGCCGGGTCCAGACCGTCGATGTCAAAGCTCAGGTAAACGGGGCTGTCGCCCAGAATACCCTTGATCTTTTGCGCCACGGCGGCAGGACCAGATTCATACACCTCGCGCGCGTCTATGATGTTGACGCCCAGCGTGTCCTCATTCGTAGTGCGAATACCCACCTGGACCGAGCGTTTAGGGTCCACGATCCCCGATTTCACCGCCTTGTAAAACATCGTCCCGTGATCGACGCGGGACATGTCGTCATCGGCCCATGTGTCCGTGTGCGCATCGAATTGCAGCAGCGACATTGGCCCGTACTTCTCTGCATAGGCTTTTAGAATCGGAAAGCTGATATAGTGATCTCCGCCCAACGAAACCGAGGCCACGTCGGCCGCCAGAATAGTACGGATATGATCCGTCAACGTATCGGGAAAGGCAGGGATATTGGCGTAGTCATAGGCCATATCTCCGTAATCCACGATTGCCAATTCGCTGAGCGCGTCGAAGGGCCAGCCGTAAGGCGCATCCGGAGATTGCAGCGCGCTGGCCTCGCGAATTGCGCGGGGGCCAAGACGGGTACCAGGGCGGTTGGTCACGGCCTGATCGAACGGCACGCCGGTCACGGCAATATCTACGCCCTTCAGCTCTTTGGTATAGAGCCGCCGCAGGAATGACGTCGCGCCGCCGAACGTGTTTTCGAACGATAACCCTTTGAGGTCCGGATTGGTGAATGCCTCATCCACCTGATTTTTTGCGTCTTCCAGTGCCATGTCTTCCCCCCATCAGCCCAAAGGCTGCGCCTTTTCGACAATCCGTGCAAAGAACGAGGCGCCAACCGGCGCGATCTCGTCATTGAAGTTGTATTTGGGGTGGTGCAGCCCTGCGCCCTCACCCTGCCCCAGGAACAGATAGGCACCGGGACGTGCCTGTAACATATAGGAAAAATCCTCGGCCCCCATCTCACGCCCAGCGTTGGCGGTTACCTGGTCAGCGCCCGAGATGTCGCGCGCGACATCGGCTGCGAAACCAGCCTTTTCGGCGTCGTTTATCGTGGCGGGATAGTTCTTTTCATAGTCCAGCCGCGCCGTGACCCCATACGAGGTCGCCTGTCCCTGCACGATCTGTTCCATCCGCTCTATCACCATCTTCTGAACAGCAGGGTCAAACGTCCGGACTGTACCGTTGATGAAGGCCGTATCAGGGATCACATTGTTCACCGTTCCCGTGTGGATTTGCGTGACCGAGACCACCAGATCATCCAGCGCATAGTGGTTGCGGCTGACAATAGTCTGTATCGCTTGCGCGATACCACAGGCCGCCATCACCGGATCGCGTGTTTCATGCGGCATGGCGCCGTGGCCTCCGACGCCCTGAATATGAACCTCGAACGTGTCCACAGCCGCCATGATCGGCCCCGGCGTGGTATAAAAAGACCCTTCGACAAATCCGGGCGCGTTGTGCAGCGCGTAGACCTGAGAGATGTTGAACCGGTCCATGATCCCTTCTTCGACCATGACACCGGCCCCGCCGCCCTCTTCTTCGGCGGGTTGAAAGATCAGCGCCACGCGACCGCGGAAATTTCGCGTCTCGGCCAGATAGCGGGCCGCACCCAGCAGCATCGTGGTGTGCCCGTCATGCCCGCAGGCGTGCATCTTGCCGGGGTTTTTGGACGCGTAAGATACGCCCGTCTCCTCAGGGATCGGCAAGGCGTCCATATCGGCGCGCAAGCCGATGGTCGGCCCCTCACCCTGCCCATTGATGATTGCCACTATGCCCGTCTTGGCAATGCCCTCATGCAGCTCATCCACACCGAACTCGCGCAGTCGGTCGGCGACGAAAGCAGATGTTTCGTGACATTCGAACTCTAATTCAGGGATCGAATGCAGGTGCCGGCGCCATGCGGCCATATCGGCAGAGAAATCGGCAATTCGGTTGACGACGGGCATCTGGGGTGGACTCCTGATCCTGACTGCGGAATGGATGCATCTGACACCGGAACGAAAGGGTTCGCAATGGCCGAAAATCCTCTGATCCACGACAGCGAAGCGGGTATCGAGCGTTTGCTGGAAATCATGCGCCGCCTGCGCGACCCGGAATCAGGCTGCCCGTGGGATATCGAACAGGATTTCGCCACCATCGCCCCTTATACGATCGAAGAAGCCTATGAGGTCGCCGATGCCATCGAACGCAACGCCTATGACGAACTGAAGGGTGAGCTGGGTGACCTGCTGTTCCAGTCCGTCTTCCACGCGCAAATGGCTGAAGAGGCTGGACATTTCACTTTTCAGGACGTGGTGCGCACCATGTCGGACAAGATGGTCGACCGTCACCCGCATGTGTTCGGCGACGAATCCCGCGACAAATCTGCGGAACAGCAAACGGTGGATTGGGAAACCATCAAGGCAGCCGAGCGTGAGGGCAAGGAACAAAAAGGCGCTTTGGACGGAGTGGCCGCGAACCTGCCAGCCCTGTTGCGAGCCCATAAGCTGCAAAAACGCGCCGCCCGCGTGGGATTCGACTGGCCCGATGCCAGCCATGTACTCGCCAAGATCACCGAAGAGGCAGCTGAGCTGGAAGAGGCCCGCAACAGCATGGATACCGATGCGTTAGAGGACGAGTTTGGAGATTTGCTGTTCGTGATGGTCAATCTGGGCCGTCACCTGGGCATCGAACCCGAAGCCGCCCTGCGCCGTACCAACGCCAAGTTCACGCGGCGTTTCGAACAGGTCGAGGCACGTCTTGCCGCGCACGGGAAAACGCCGTCGCAAAGTGATTTGGCCGAAATGGATGCGCTGTGGGATGAGGTGAAGATCGAAGAGCACCGCGCCAATGGCAAACTCCCGCCTGTGGACGCCGCGACCGAGGCCTGAAACCGCTGGACAAGTGGGTTGACACTTGCGAGTGTCCGCGCTTCAAGACCCCGGAGGCAAATCATGGCACCGCGCAAGATCATTATCGACACTGACCCCGGTCAGGACGACGCTGTCGCAATCTTGCTGGCGTTGGCCAGCCCTGATGAGATCGACGTGCTGGGCATCACAGCTGTTGCCGGGAATGTGCCGCTGGAACTGACCGCCAAAAACGCGCGGATTGTTTGTGAACTGGCCGGGCATACGCATATCCCTGTTTACGCTGGATGCGACCGTCCGTTGAACCGCGCTTTGGTCACCGCGGAGCATGTGCATGGTAAGACCGGGCTGGACGGCCCTGTCCTTCCCGATCCGGAGATGCCGCTGGCTGATGGGCACGCGGTCGACTTCATCATCGACACCCTGCGCGCGCAGGAACCGGGGACGGTGACGCTCTGCCCGCTGGGGCCCTTGACCAATATCGCCACGGCCTTTCAGAAAGCGCCCGATATCGTCGAGCGCGTGCAAGAAATCGTGCTGATGGGTGGCGCGTATTTTGAGGTGGGCAACATCACACCCACCGCCGAATTCAACATCTACGTTGACCCGGAAGCCGCTGAAATCGTGTTTAAATCCGGCGTTCACATCGTCGTGATGCCGCTGGATGTCACCCATGACGCCTTAGTCACGAAACATCGCAACGATGCGTTCCGCGCGCTCGATTCAAAAGTCGGCCATGCGGTTGCCGAAATGACAGATTTCTTCGAACGCTTCGACAAAGAAAAATACGGCTCAGAGGGCGCGCCGCTGCACGACCCCTGCGTGACCGCATATCTGATCCGGCCCGAACTGTTCTCGGGCCGTCACGTCAATGTGCAGATCGAAACGCAATCCGACCTGACCCTTGGCATGACCGTCGCTGATTGGTGGCGCGTGACTGAACATCCCCCCAATGCCCTGTTCATGGGGGATATCGATGCTGATGGATTCTTTGACCTGCTAACAGAAAGGCTGGCCCGCCTATGAGCGCCGCGCTGAAACTCGCCCGTCCCACAGATCTGGATCGCCTGATGTCGCTGGTCGCGGCCTTTCACGCCGAGGCCGGAATTGAACAGGACGCCGATCAACGTCGCGAGGCTCTGGCCCCGCTTCTTGAGGGCATCCCCCACGGGTGCGTCTATCTGATCGGACCCGGCCGCGCGCCGCTGGGCTATATCGTGCTGACCTTTGGTTGGTCGGTCGAATTTGGCGGTATGGACGGCTTTGTCGACGAGATCTACATCCGCCCCGCAGTTCGTGGCCGCGGGATCGCCACCGAAGTCCTGCTGGACTTGCCCAAAGCCCTTGCCGGGGCAGGATTGACCGCATTGCATCTTGAGGTCGACCGGACCAATGAAGCCACACAAAGACTGTATCTGCGCACCGGTTTCAAAGCGCGAGACCGCTATGTGCTGATGAGCAAGCCGCTTTAGCGCGCCTCAACGCCCATATCGAATCCAGGAATGTCCATATCCATCACCGGGTCAGTGGACGACGCCTGCATCCCCGATACCGGATAAGTCCCCGGCCCCGAGCAGGCCGCCAAAAATACAGTGCTGATCACTGAAACTACGAGAAGGAATTTCGAACCAGTCATGGTGTACCCCCTTTTCTGTAATCCAGTCACAATAGGTCAGCTCAAATTGAGACAAATAGGAAAAAGTTCACACATAACGCGAATTATGCTGAGAAATATTTAGGGTTATGTTTTTTCCACGCGTTAACAACGAGAAAGCGGCGCAAAATAATTCGGCTAAAAGGTCTTTCTTGTCCGTTCCGCTACAATTTCATCTCGAAAAACAGCAGATGACCCTCGGCGATTTCCGGAATCTCAGCGTATGCGTCCCGCAGAACGAACCCCATTGAGAGGTAAAGTCGGGTCGCTGTCTGCAATGGTTTGCCAGTGTCCATGCGGATCAGGTCAAACCCCTGCTGGCGACATTGCTGGATCAAAGACAGCATGATGGCACGACCTGCCCCCGTACCGCGGGCGCTGTCCTGAACGAATACGCGCTTGATCTCGGCCACGCCCGGCTCGATCGTGTGGAACATGCCACATCCAACGGGCTGATCACCGATCAGCGCAAGACGCGCGCCACCGTTCGGCGGGCTGTGTTCGGCCTCAATGACCTCCATCACACGGGCATATTTATCCTGCGAATAGATGGTCTGAACAATACGTTGCGACTTTTCATCCAGCGTCAGGAGGAAGTCGCGGTATTCCCAACACAAACGCCGGACCGCATCAAAGTGGTCCGGCGTTCTGGGTTCTATGATGCTAAGCAACTGCCGATCCTCGATAAGGTACGAGGATCAGAATAACACTCAGCGCTTAAGGATCGAAGCCCCGGCGTATTCGGCAACTTCGCCCAACGATTCCTCGATACGGATCAATTGGTTGTACTTGGCCAACCGGTCCGATCGCGCCAGCGAGCCGGTCTTTATCTGACCGCAATTGGTCGCCACGGCTAGATCGGCGATGGTTGCATCCTCGGTCTCGCCCGAACGGTGCGACATCACGTTGGTATAACCCGCGCGGTGCGCCATATCGACGGCGCGCAGGGTTTCGGTCAACGAGCCGATCTGGTTCACCTTGACCAGCATCGAATTGGCGCAGCCGCGGTCGATCCCTTCAGCCAGACGTTCGGGGTTGGTCACGAACAGGTCGTCGCCCACCAGTTGAACACGGTCACCGATGGCATCGGTCAACGCCTTCCAGCCGTCCCAATCATCTTCGGACATGCCGTCTTCGATCGAGATGATCGGATAGTCTTTGACCAGCGCCGCCAGATACTCGGCGTTTTCTTCGGAGGTTAGCGAGATATTCTCACCCGACAGAACGTATTTGCCGTCGCGATAGTATTCAGTGGCAGCGCAGTCCAGCGCCAGGTGGATTTCTTCACCCGGTTTATAACCCGCCTTTTCAATGGACTGCAGGATGAAATCCAACGCTTCGCGGGTGGATGCGATGTTGGGGGCAAAACCGCCCTCATCGCCCACACCAGTGGCTAGACCAGCAGCCGATAGTTCGCGTTTGAGGGTGTGGAAAACTTCGGACCCCATGCGCACGGCTTCGCGGATATTTACGGCCGAAGTTGGCATGATCATGAATTCTTGAATATCGATCGGGTTGTCCGCGTGCTCACCCCCGTTGATGATGTTCATCATCGGCACTGGCAGAACACGAGCCGAGGTGCCACCCACATAGCGATACAGAGGCTGCGTGGTGAAATCCGCCGCTGCCTTAGCCGTGGCCAGCGAAACACCCAGAATGGCATTGGCGCCAAGCCGACCCTTGTTCTCGGTTCCGTCCAGTTCGATCATGGCGCCATCGATGGCAACCTGCTCGGTGGCGTCAAAGCCGACCAGCTCCTCGGCAATCTCACCGTTCACGGCAGCGACGGCCTCAAGCACGCCTTTGCCCAGATAGCGGGATTTGTCACCGTCACGCTTTTCCACTGCTTCATAAGCGCCGGTCGACGCGCCCGAGGGCACAGCGGCGCGGCCCATGGTGCCGTCTTCCAGAATCACGTCGACCTCAACGGTCGGGTTGCCCCGGCTGTCCAGAATTTCGCGTGCGTGGATGTCGATAATGGTGCTCATGAGGCCCGTTCCTGTGGCTGCAATCAGTTGCACGCCTCATACCATCACCGGGCAAAAAGTAAACCAGTCATGTTATCGCTAACATGTATATTCCCGGCCCTTTAGGGCTAACAATTACCTGTTTGCGCCAACGTGCGACGATCCGTCAGGCTGCGACCGCCAGTTCACGGGCCAAACGGCGTTCGCGAATAAAGGTGTACATGCCCGACCCCATGATCAACGTGGCCCCGGCCAGCGTCATCAGGTCCGGGCGTTCACCGAACATCAGCATCCCCGCGGCGATCGAGAAGATCAGCCGGGTATAGCGGAAGGGCGTCAGGGCCGAAGCCTCACCAATCCGCATGGCGATGACGATGCCGTAATAACCGAGAAAACCAAAGCCAACGGCACCCAAGTAGGGACCAATCTGCCAAGTATGTAAAGGCACAACGGGTTGTGCGGAAAACACCATCAACGCCACGCCAGCGAATGCCACGGCGACATAGGCCTGCAGGGCGACCACGGACGAGGCCACGCGAACATCCAGCTTACGGGTGATCAGGTCGCGCGCGGCGATGGCAAGCACACTGGCCACGACAAACAACGACTCGGGTTGAAACCCGGCCAGCCCGGGGCGGATGATCATCAGCACGCCGATGAAGCCGATGCCAATCGCGCTCCACCGTCGCCAGCCGACATGCTCGCCCAGAAACAGCGCGGCCCCCATGGTGACGGCCAGCGGCATCGCCTGAAACACGGCAGCCACGGTGGACAGATCGACCAGAGACAACGCGGTCACAAAACTCAGCGCACCAACCGCTTCGGTCCCGGCGCGCATCAGAGGCAGAGGCTGCCACGCCACCGGATCAAGGATACGTTTGCGCGTGGCCAACGACATCACGACAAAGGCCAGGCTGCAGATCACACCCAACACAACCATGATCTGACCGGTCGGCACTGTCACCGACAGATGCTTGATGAACATATCTTCAAGCGCAAAAGCCGCCATCGCGCCGACGACCAGCAAAATGCCGTGTACGTTGTTCATGATCGTGTCCGTTGAATCCTGCGGCCCCAATGCCGCTTTTCTCAGCAAAATCGCAAGTAAGCCGTTCAGGCAAGCATTATCCGCCCGGAAAGCATGAATTCCCGTGCGCCTGCGGTTCGCGTTTTGTGATGAATCAGTCCTGTTCCAGCGGCACGCCGTACAGTTCCAGCCGGTGGCCTTTCAGCTTATACCCCAGCTTGGCCGCGATCTTTTCCTGCAACACTTCGATCTCGGGATCGACGAATTCGATCACCTTGCCGGATTGCATGTCGATCAAATGGTCATGATGATCACGCTCAGCATCCTCATACCGTGCGCGCCCGTCACCGAATTCCAGCCGGTCAAGAATCCCCGCTTCTTCGAACAGTTTGACAGTGCGATAGACCGTGGCGATCGAGATGCCCGAATCCACTTTCGAGGCACGGGCATACAGTTCCTCAACATCCGGGTGATCCTCACTTTGTTGCAGCACCTGCGCGATTGTGCGGCGCTGCCCCGTCATGCGCAGGCCTTTTGCTTCGCAGCGGGCGATGATCGTATCGGACATAAGTGACCCTCAGAGTAGTTCGGGTTTCTGTCTTAATACGTCTGTGCGGATCACGCCACAGGGGAAATGCATCCTAGGCCACCCGTCGCAGGTCGGCCCAGATCGGCAGATGGTCAGATGCAATATGCGCAGGCCGCGCGTCATGCACGCCGTGCAGCACCGCCTCAAGCCCTGCGCCCAGCGCGATCCGGTCCAGCGCCCCCAGGGGCTGTGCGGCCGGAAAGCTTGGAACCGGTGCCAAAAAGCGCATATCCGGGGCCAGATGGTCCAACACAGGCTGGCGCGACCATTCGTTGAAGTCCCCGGCCCAGACGGTGGGCATGTTGTCCAGATCATCGTCAAAGCGGCGGATGTGCGTTATCTGCTGGCGCCGGGATGCGGGCAACAGGCCCAGATGCATTCCCATCACGCGCAGCGGCCCGATTTGGGTGTCGAATTCCACACGCACGGCTCCCCGCGGCTCCAGCCCTGGCAGGTCGTGGTGCCCGGTCTGCCGAACCTGAATCGAATTTCCGCGCCAGATCACAGCGTTTCCATGCCAGCCCAGACTGCCGGCCCCACCCAGATCGACGATCTGCCAGCCGGCCTCATCCAACATGAAATGTGGTAAGGCGGCAGGCCGGGGCGGCAAGCGTTTGTCGGCCTCTTGCAACACCACGATATCGGCCTGCATGCTGTCGATGACCTGCATGATACGCTGGGGCTGCCGCCGAAAATCCAGCCCCACACATTTCTGAATGTTATAGCTGGCGATACGCAGGGTTGATGGTTTGGTCATTGGCATCCTGTGTCTGACATCAAAGGTTCCTCGGCCACCCGGCCCCTATTTAAATTGTGTAATCATAAGGTTGGCGGGCTCACCCCCTTCTGCGGATGAGCTATGGCCTGTTCCCTTGACATCTTCGGCCCAAAACAAGTCACCCGTTTTGAAATCACGTATTTCGCCCGACCCCGCCTGAACACGGAACGTACCGGACAGAACCGTCGCAAGTTGGGGTTTCGGGGAACGGTGTTGAACCCCTTTCCACCCAGCAGGCAATGACAAGAAGGCAATACGCGCGGCATCGACCTCTTTTGAGACCAGAAACGGTGCGGCCGGGGGGGCAAAGGTCTTGAGCTCGAAATCAATCTCACAATTTTCAAAATAAGACACTCCGTCCGCGTCTTCCAACAAAATGGCGTAGCGCATTTTATGCTCCCTAAAACAAAACTGATTTTATCTGCAGTTCCCCCGGTTGCGTCCATTATGCAGCATTATGTGCCGATGGTAAGTCGCTTGGCATTATGTTCAGAAGAACGCCCACTAGACAGCTTAAAAACTAGACGTTCAAGTTTTGATATTCGCTATGTCCCACAGAACGTCGCGTGGACCACTTCGCTTTCGGCCGGCGGATGTGTCAGGTCGGTTGCGTCGGGTTGATCCTCATAGGCGCGGGCAAGCACCGCATTTAACCGATGGAACGGGGCAAAATCGCCTTGGACAGCAGCCTGTATCATCTGCTCGACCCGGTGGTTGCGCGGGATAAAGGCCGGGTTGGCGGCGTTCATCACCGTCTGCGGGTCATTTTCACGGGCCAGCCGAGCCTGCCAGCCGTCGGCCCATTCATCATAAGCTTCGGGGTTCACGAACTGATCGCGGGCCTTGTCACTGCCCAGCGCACGGAACGTATTGGTGAAATCGGCACTGTTATGCGCCATCCGGGTCAGCAGATCGGTGATCAACGCCTCGTCGCCCTTATCCTCGGTCGTCAAACCGATCTTGGCGCGGAAGCGGGCCAGCCATTCCTGTTGGATCAGTACCGGCATTGCATGCACGATCTCAGTGGCCTCTTGAACGGCGGCTTCGGGGTCCTCGACCTGCTGAATCAAAGAGGTCGCCAATTGCGCCAGGTTCCATACGGCGATGTCCGGCTGATTGGAATAGGCGTATCGTCCCATTCGGTCGATTGAACTGAAGACCGTATTCGGGTGATAGATGTCCATGAAGGCACAAGGCCCATAGTCGATGGTCTCGCCAGCGATCGAGAAGTTATCGGTGTTCATCACCCCGTGGATAAACCCGACGCTCATCCATTGCGCAATCAGCCGCGCCTGCGCGTCCCGGACCGCGCGCAGCAGGCCCATTGGACCTTCGGCCTGCGGATAGTGTCGGGCGATGGCGTATTCGGTCAGCCGCTTCAAGCTGTCGACCTGCCGTCTTGCGGCAAACACCTGAAACGTCCCCACACGCAGATGGCTTTGCGCCACGCGGGTCAGCACCGCGCCCGGCATCGGGCCTTCGCGCAAGACGATCTCTCCTGTCTCAACCGCAGCCAGCGCACGGGTGGTCGGGATGCCCAGTGCGTGCATCGCCTCGGATACCACGTATTCGCGCAGAACTGGCCCAAGCCACGCACGGCCATCGCCCTGGCGGCTGAACGGGGTTTGTCCCGAGCCCTTCAACTGAATATCCCGCCGCACGCCGTCTGTTCCGATCGTCTCACCCAGCAATACCGCACGCCCATCGCCGAGCTGCGGGTTGTAGGTGCCGAACTGATGGCCGGAATAAAGCTGAGCAATCGGCTCGGCCCCTTCAGGCAGGGCATTCCCGGCGAAAACCTCGGCCATTTCCTGCACATCGCCCGGAGTTACCCCCAGAACGCGGGCCAGATCTTCATTAAACGCAATCAAACGCGGAGCGCGCACCGGCACCGGCACTTGCCGGGCGAAAAAAGTTTTGGGAAGACGGGCATAGCTGTTGTCAAACGGGATATTCAAGGTCATGCGGCAAACATATGGTGGATACACGTAAATACCATAGCCGATCGCACGCCTGCGTGCATAATCACCACAACCAAGCAAGAGGCCCTAATGACCGCGCAAGAGATCATCGACCACCTTCAGTTGCAGCGCCACCCCGAGGGCGGTTGGTTCCGCGAAACTTGGCGGGCCGATAACGAAGGCCGCGCCACCGGCACATGCATCTATTTCCTGTTGCAGGCTGGCGAACACAGCCACTGGCACCGCGTCGATGCGACCGAAATCTGGCTGTATCACGCCGGTGCGCCACTGACCCTGTCCCTCAGCGCTACCGATGACGGCCCTGCCAACGATCACCTGCTGACCCCCGACCTGACCAAAGGCGCGCCACAATTGATCGTACCCACGAACCACTGGCAATCAGCGCAGTCGACTGGAGAGTACACTCTGGTCAGTTGCACCGTCTCACCCGGGTTCGAATTCGACGGCTTTGTGTTGGCCGCGCCGGAATTCGATATCGCGCGCGGGTAAACCGTGGACCACCGCGCGCTCATAGCGTCGATCCCGCCCGAGGCGAAAGAAAGGCTTCAGCTCCGATCTGACGCCGCTGGGCTGAAGCATTTGGCGGCGTATGGCATAGTACTGGCGGGCACCTCGGCCTGTATCGCATTGCGGGTGCCGCTTTGGCCTCTGTTTATCCTTCCCCAAGGCATCCTTCTGGTTTTCCTGTTTACGCTCAGTCACGAGTGTACGCACAAGACACCGTTTCGCAGTGGCTGGTTGAACGATGTCATCGGGCATCTGGTTTCGATCCCTACCGCCCTGCCCTTTACGTGGTTTCGGTATTTCCATCTGGCCCATCACAAATGGACCAACCACCCGGAAAAAGACCCGGAGCTGGGTGGCAAACCACGACCCGGGAATTGGCGGGACCTGCTGATTTACCTAAGCGGATGGCCGTATTGGAGCGGGATGGCAAAGGTTCTGATGCAAAACGCTTTTGGCCGGATCGACGCGCCCTACCTGCCTGCCCGCCAACACCGCGCCATGCGTATTGAGGCGCGGCTATTGCTGGTTCTCTACGTCCTTGTCGGTCTCAGCCTGCTCTATTCTTCAGTATTGTTCTGGCTATGGATTCTACCGGTGCTGATCGCGCAACCCTTCTTGCGCCTCTTTCTATTAGCCGAACATGGCCTCTGCCCCTCAGTCGCCAATATGCTCGAGAACTCTCGCACCACTTTCACCAACCGCATCGTCCGGTTTCTGGCCTGGAATATGCCCTACCACGCCGAGCACCATGCGTTTCCCAACGTGCCGTTCCATCAATTGCCCGCGCTGCACGATTGGACCCGGGCACATTTGAAATCGACTTCTGAGGGGTATTCCGATTTTTCACTGGATTACATGAAATCCCTGAAGTGAAAATCCGTCTTCCAGTGACCCTGTGACCTCCGACAAAAAAGCTGGTCAAAGTCACCCCCTATCCAACCGTTTAATTGGATGGGGTCAGGACAGGAGGCGTATCGAAACGGTTGCGCCAGGCCACAAGGCACAATATCGGATCGTCCTGCGTTTCCATTGCATGCGGCTGATTGCTTTCGTGATACATAGTGCCGCCTTCGCCGAGGTTTTCACTCGGACAGCCCTCGCGATTGAACACGCCAGTTCCTGAAATCACCATGTACATTTCTTCTGCTGGATGATGATGCCACGGATAGTAAAGCTGAGGCGGCATGTGAACAATCCAAAGCCAGAGTTTGTTCGATAAGAACGGCCCTCCTGCTCCGACGATGGAATAACATCCAAAATTATTCAGGAAACAATCGCCGATATCTGTGTATTTGTAGGTCTCTCGCCAAACCGCGTAAGGTGCTGCGTTTACGATCGCATCCTGCAGGCGAGCATAGGTTTGTGATACCAGCCCCGCCTCCTGCTGCAACACGTCGCCACACGGGAGATGATATGGCTCAATCTCCTGCCTTTGAATGTCATCTGGAAACGGTGCGAACGACGTCATCTGGGGATGGCTGACATATGCATCCCGAGCTTGTTGCAGTAGATTCTGGTAGACGCCTTCTTTGCTCATAAAGAGCGAGGATAACCAGTTTTCAGACTTGGGTTTGTCTGCATGCGACATCGAATGCAAATTTTGCTGCCGAGCGACACGAAAGCCTATCATCTGAGGTTCCAGCCAAATTCCCTTCAGCCAGCAGCACCCATCGAAACCGTACTGACAACTCCTCCCCCGACAAGAGCTTTAACCCCAGTTGTTCCAGGGCATGATGTCGGCAACCCACGTGCCACGCGTACTGCGAGATAGGCGAAGGCCTGTGCCTCGAGCATGTCGCCGTCCAACCCTACCGCTTCGACCGGCTCGACCGGGCAGTCCAGTGCGACGCGCAGCATCTCCATCAGCACCGGGTTATGCCGCCCGCCGCCAGTGACCAGAAGACGCGCAGGCGGTTTGGGGCAATGTTCCATCCCCTGCAGCACGCCCGCCGCACACATGCCGGTCAGTGTGGCCACCGCGTCGGCGTCGTTTAGCTCCTGAACCAACCGGATCATCTCGGCAAAGTCGTTCCGGTCAAGAGACTTAGGGGGCATTCGGGTAAAGTAAGGCTCAGCCAGAAACAGTTCGAGCGCGCCCATCTCGACCGTGCCGCCACGCGCAACCGCACCATCGCGGTCCATCGGCAGGCCCAGACGCGCCTGCATCAGGTCATCAACGGGTGCATTGGCGGGACCGGTGTCAAAGGCCAGCAGAGCTCCGGGCGCTTCCGGGCCGTCAAAGCCGGGGTCCACATAAGTCAGGTTTCCCACCCCGCCGAGGTTCAAAAAACACAGCGGTTGGGTCGCCCCGATCCATTTAGCGCAGGCAAAGTGAAAGAATGGTGCTAGGGGCGCACCTTCCCCCCCCATCGCCACGTCGTCACTGCGGAAATCCCAGACGACCGGCACGCCTAAAGCCTGCGCCAACCCCTTGCCGTCGCCCACTTGTAACGTACCCCGCCCATGTGGTTCGTGCGCCAGAGTCTGCCCGTGAAAGCCGATCAGATCGATCTCTTCAAATTCCGAGAGCGCCTCGGCGTGCGCAATGGTAACCAGCTCAGCCGCCTTGTCCACGTCCGGGCCGTGCCATTGACTCAGCGCCGCGCGCAGATCGCTGCGCTCGGCCTCGGTATAGGCGCGATAGCCGCTTGGGCCAAAACCGATGATGTGATGCCCATCGGTTTCCACCACCGCAGCATCCACACCGTCCAGCGACGTGCCAGACATTGCACCCAGGGCTTTGATCGGCCCGCCTTTCCTGATGGCCCGGTTCACGCTCACCTCATTTATCTTGTTTTATGGCGCTCAACCTGCCTGTTCATCGCCCCACTAGGCAAGTCACATCACGCGGTCCACGTGCTTTTTTGCTACAACCTGCGCGCCTGCAACCACAACACGAGCGACGGGACGGTTGCACCGGCGCACGGCCTGAGTAAGCATTGCGACCAACTGCACCCTAAACGGACGACCATGACGGACACACAGACACCCAACCAGCCCGCGCAGGGGCGCAATTACCAGCTTATCTTTTGGTCAGGGTCACTGGCCACAATTGGCGGGCAGCTGGTGAACCCCAATCTGGTGCTGCCCTTCCTGTATCTGGCCTTGGGGGCGCCTACGTTTTTCGCGGGCCTGTTGCTGCCCTTCGTGACCGGATCGCGCCTGATTGCCGAGATTTTCATGTCTCCGTTCATCAACCGGGTGACCCGCGCGAAACTGGCGGTTTACGTGCCGAACATCCTGACGGCCGCCATTCTGTCGGTCGTGGCATTGTTCGCAACAAACCTCCCCAATCTTCTGATTGTGTTACTATTTCTGACAACCGCGGTTGTAATGGGACTGTGCCAAGGGATCACCAGTCTGGGCACCAGCCAAATCTATGGCATCTCGGTGCCCGAGGCGAAACGAAATCGGATGGTGTTTGCACAGGCCACAATCTCAGGCATTCTGGCCATTCTTGTGGTCTGGGTGACGCGCGATCTGCTGGCCTCGGATGAACCAATGCAGCGCCACATCGTCGTCCTGTGGTGCGGCGTTGTCGCCATGTTCGCCGCCGGCGTCAGCTTTGCCGGTGTCCGGCTGCTGGAACAAGAGCAAGCCCGTGCCCCCGCACCCAAAAGCAAACCCAAACCGCTGGCTGAGTTGGTGACCGGTTTCAAAACCGGAATGGCTTATTCGTGGTATCGCAAGTTTCTAACGGCGCGTCTGATCTTTGTCTCGGTTGAACTGGCCATGCCGTTTTACACAATCCACGCTGCGACCTTTCACGTGGGCACCAAACACTCACTCAGCTATTTCGTGATGGCCGCCAGTCTTGGTATGGTGCTGGGCTCGATCCTGTGGGGTTGGCTCAGCGGTCGGATCTCGGTCAAGCCGGTGATGTGGCTGGGGTGCTTGATCTCGGCAGTTTCAGCCATACTGGCGCTGGCCTTCACATTCCTTGGCTATGCGCAGAACGTCTGGGTTTATGCGCTGGTCATCCTGCTGCTGTCACTGGGCGGGAATGGCGTCATTTATGGCCGCTATCTCTATATCATTGAAAAGACATCGGAACAGGAGCGTCCCTACCTGGTCGCCCTTGGCGATGTTAGCGCCGGACTGATCGGCATGGTCTTTGCTGCGATCCTGGGCGCGGTGGCACATCTGCACGATCCAATCACCCCGATCTTTGCACTGGCCGCGCTGAACCTGATCGCAATGCTCTATGCGTTGCGCCTGCCTCCGGTCAAAAGCTGACACTGCCCACGTTTTTCTTGGAAATGGTGGCTTTTCCTTGCCCAAAGCGACGCCTATACAGTGCCCCGCAACATCAACCCAAAGGGCACGATATGACCTACCACCCCAAATCGGATTTCATCGCCACGATGATCGAGCGCGGCTTTCTCGCCGACTGCACCGATTATCAGGGCCTTGACGAAGCGCTGATCAGTGGGTGCAAGCCGGCCTATATCGGCTTTGATGCGACGGCAAAATCGTTGCATGTGGGCAGCCTGATCCAAATCATGATGCTGCGCTGGTTCCAGAAAACCGGCCATCAGCCGATCACCCTGATGGGCGGCGGCACCACCAAGGTGGGCGATCCGTCGTTCCGCGCGGATGAACGTCCCCTGTTGGGGCCCGAACAGATCGACGAAAACATCGCGGGCATCAAAAAGGTGTTCTCGGCCTATATCGACTATGAAAGTGACGCCGAAAACAAAGCTCTGATGCTGAACAATGCCGAGTGGCTGGACGACCTGAACTACCTCGATTTCCTGCGGGACATCGGGCGGCACTTCTCGGTCAACCGCATGCTTTCGTTTGAGTCCGTGAAATCGCGGCTGGATCGAGAACAATCGCTCAGCTTCCTCGAATTCAACTACATGATCCTGCAGGCTTATGATTTCCTTGAGCTGAACCGCCGCTATGGCTGCGTTCTGCAGATGGGCGGCTCGGATCAGTGGGGCAATATCGTCAATGGGATCGACCTAACCCGCCGCGTGCTGGATCACGAGATTTACGGTCTGACCTCGCCCCTGTTGACCACCAGCGACGGCAAGAAGATGGGCAAATCTCAGGACGGTGCCGTGTGGCTGAACGCCGAGATGCGCTCGCCCTACGAATTCTGGCAGTTCTGGCGCAACACCACCGATGCGGATGTCGGGCGGTTCCTGAAGCTCTACACCGAAATGCCGGTGGATGAGTGCGAGCGCCTGGGCGCGCTGCAAGGGTCCGAAATCAATGAGGCCAAGATCCGTCTTGCCAACGAGGTGACCACCCTTGCCCACGGTGCTTTAGCCGCTGCGACTGCCGAGGCCACCGCACGCGAAGTGTTTGAGAGAGGGGGCGTTGGGGATGACCTGCCGACCGTGATCGTCGGCGAGGGCACCCTCCCAATCTCGATCGTGCAATTGTTCGTCATTTCCGGTCTCGCGAAGTCGGGCAAAGAGGCCAAACGCCTGATTGCTGAAAACGGCGCCAAAGTGGACGATGCCCCTTTGACGGATGCGGGCCTGATGATCGACGCAGGCGCTCTGTCCTCACCCGTCAAATTGAGCGCAGGCAAGAAGCGGCACGCCTTGGTCCGGCTGGCCTAAACTGTTCCAACACGGCTAACGGCCACCCAATTGGGTGGCCGTTTTCGTTTCAGGCGCTGACGCGCAGGTGGCAAACGGGCTTAGCGTTTTCCATCCTTGCCGCCGCCTTTTCCGTCGCCGTGGCCGCCCTTACCACCGCCATGGCCTCCTTTGCCGCCGCCTTTACCGTCGCCGTGGCCGCCTTTGCCACCGCCATGGCCGCCTTTACCGTCGCCGTGGCCGCCTTTGCCTCCGCCGTGACCGCCGCCATTGCTGCCCCCATTGCCGTGACCACCGCCGCCATTGCCATTGCCGTTATTGCCGCCACCGTTTCCGGTGCCGGGGCCAGAGCCGCCGTTATTGCCACCGCCGTTGCCGGAATTCCCGTTGTTTCCGTTACCATTACCGGGGCCGCCGTTGTTGCCACCGTTGCCGCTGCCGTTGTTGCCGCCGTTGCCACCACCGTTGTTGCCGCCATTGCCGCCGCCGTTGTTGCCGCCGTTGCCGCCGCCACCGCCGTTGCCTGGGTCACCGCCGCCGTCACCGGGATCACCGCCACCATCACCGGGGTCGCCGCCACCGTCACCGGGGCCACCGCCGCCGTTGCCGGGGTTACCACCTCCGCCTCCGCCGCCAGACCCGGAACCGCCTCCGTTATCTGAATCAAGACCGGCAAACTGATCATTTCCCCGCGCCTCGCCTGGATTTCCCGATGCACCAATCGAACCCGTTGGTTGGTCGGTCAACAACGAAGCCAATCCTGGGCATTGCGCCGTTGTGTTGCGCAATGTGGTCGCGAAATCCGACCGTTGTTGCAGGCGTTCCAGAAAGCTGGGTGTCACCTGCTGACAATCACACAGCGCCTGATAATCCCCCCGATTTGCAGCATCCCGGGCGGTCTTCCAGTTGCACACCTCTGGCGCAGCTGCGGCGCTGCTTACCGCCATCACAGTCAGAAAAGGTGCAGTTACCAGCACAGGAATTCCGACTTTCAAACTCTTACGCATAACACTTGTCTCCTTGTTCGGCGCCCCCTCGACGCGTCAAATTGATAGGTACCGATGTGAGACTTGCGCATTAAGCGCAGTTAAAGTTCCTCTGAGAATCGCTTGAGAAACGGCATAAAACTTTGAAAAATCTCGTCCGAATTGTGGACATCACCTAAATCCTCAGATTAACTGAACATACGTTCATATCCTGAGAGGAGACCGCCGCCATGCAATTGTCCACCACATCCGCGATCATCACTGGCGGTGCTTCGGGGCTGGGCGAAGCAACCGCACGTCACTTTGCCGAGCGCGGCGCGCAGGTCACTATTCTGGACCGCGACGCCGTCCGTGGCACTCAGGTCGCGGAGGAAATCGGAGGGCATTTTGCTGAAACGGACGTGACGAACGAGGAATCCGTCGCCGCAGCGATCGATCGGGCGATGAACAATATGGGCCAGATCACGGCCGCCGTGAACTGCGCCGGAATCGCTTATGGCATCAAGACGGTGGGCAAAGACGGCCCCCACCCTCTGGACGCCTTTCAACGCACCATCGACATCAATCTGGTGGGCACATTCAACGTCTCGCGCCTGGCTGCGGCTGAAATGGCAAAGAATGACCCTGAGCCCGACGGCGCACGCGGTGTGATCATCAATACCGCATCGATCGCGGCCTTTGACGGGCAAAAGGGACAAGCGGCCTATGCGGCCTCAAAAGGTGGAGTGGTCGGGATGACCCTGCCGATGTCCCGCGATCTGGCCGCGACCGGGATACGGGTGATGGCCATCGCCCCCGGTATCTTCATGACCCCGATGCTGGCCGGTCTACCAGAAGAGGTACAGCAGCAACTGGCCGCTGACGTCCCCAACCCGGCCCGTCTGGGTGATCCGCGTGAATACGGGCGACTGGCCGGGTTTATCGTCGAGATGGGATACCTGAACGGAGAGGTCATCCGCATCGACGGTGCCCTGCGAATGCGCTAGGTCAGTTTCATGACCGAACGCGAAAAGATGCAGGCCGGAGAGTGGTATTGCTGTTTGAATCCGGAATTGGATGCCCTGCGCGCACAAGCCCGGCGCGCGGTTCACGCGCATAACACCTGTCCACCGGATACCCGCGGTGCGATAGCACCGGAATTGCTGGCGTTGTTCGGCAACGTCGGGTCGGATTGCTTTCTCGAGGCTCCTTTTCACTGCGCCTATGGGGTGAACATCCATCTAGGCCAGCGCGTTTACTTCAACGCGGGCTGCGTGGTTCTGGACACTGCTGCGGTGCGTGTAGGAGACGGCACGATGTTCGGACCGCACGTTCAGATTTATTGCGCTCAACACGCCAAAGACCCGGTTGAGCGTGCGCAGGGTCTTGAAATTGGTCTTCCGGTGACGATTGGGCGGAATGTCTGGGTGGGCGGTGGAGCCATCTTGATGCCCGGCATCACCATCGGCGACAATGCCACCATCGGTGCGGGCAGCGTCGTGACCAAAGACGTCGCGGCCGAAGAAACGGTCGTTGGAAACCCTGCCCGAGCGCTGAAACAGTCCTAAGCGCCTTCGGCCTTTTCTTCGAGCATCAGCCACTCATCCTCGGCTGCGGCCAGTTTTTCCTGCCGCTCGACCAACGCCTCGGTCGCCTTCTGGAATTTAACCGGCTCGCGAGTGAACAATTCGGGATCGGACATGAGGTCTTCCAGTTTGCCGATCTCGGCCTCAAGCCGGGCGATTTCGGCGGGTAGTTTCTCAAGCCGGTGTTTTTCCGAGAAAGACAGGCCCGATTTCGCCTGACTTTCCGGCTTGACCTTTGGCTTTGAGGGTTTTGATTTTTCTACCTTCTTTTCCGCAACGTCCCCTCGCTGTGCAATATAGTCCGACCACCCACCCGCATAGACGATTGCGCGGCCATTGCCCTCCATCGCGATGGTCGTAGTGGCGACGCGGTCCAAGAAATCCCGGTCGTGACTGACCAGCAGAACGGTGCCGTCATAATCGTCCAGCAGTTCCTGCAACAGATCCAGCGTTTCGACATCCAGATCGTTGGTCGGTTCGTCCAGCACCAGCAGGTTCGAGGATTTCGCCATCAGCTTGGCCAGCAGCAATCGCGCTTTTTCACCCCCTGACAGGGATTTAACCGCCGCTCTGGCCTGCCGTTCGTCAAACAGGAATTCCTTGAGGTAGCCGACCACATGCTTGGGTTGGCCACCGACCATCACCTGATCGGCCTTGCCGGAAACCCGCATCTCGGGGTCGCCGGTCAGACTATCCCAAAGGCTCATTTCCGGGTCCAATTGCGCGCGGGTCTGATCGAACACCGCAACCTCAAGATTGGTACCCAGGGTCACCGACCCATCATCCGGTTGCTCTTGTCCAAGCAGCATTTTCAGCAGGGTCGTCTTGCCTACACCATTGGGTCCGACAAAAGCCACCCGATCACCGCGTTGCACCAATAGGTCGAAGTTCCGCACGATCTGTTGCGCATCAAAGGACTTGGATAAGCCTTTGGCCTCGATCACTTTTCGTCCGGATTTCGGCCCTGCCTCAAGCGCCATAGCGGCCGAACCCTGGCGTTTGATTTGCGCCGCCTTTTCGGCCCGCAATTCCTGCAGGGCGCGCACGCGGCCTTGATTGCGCTTGCGTCGTGCGCTGATGCCCTCGACAGCCCATTTTGCCTCGGATTTAATCAGGCGGTTCAGCTTGTGACGTTGCTGATCTTCCTCATCCCAAACTTTGTCACGCCAGGTTTCGAAAGCGTCGAACCCCTGTTCCTGTCGCCGCACCATTCCGCGGTCAATCCACAGCGTGGCTCGGGTTAATGCCCGCAAAAACGCGCGGTCGTGCGAGATCAGAACAAACGCAGCCCGCGTCGCGCCCAGCTCACGCTCGAGCCAGGCGATGGCTTCGATATCTAGGTGGTTGGTCGGCTCGTCCAGCAGCATCAGGTCTGGCGCCTCGGCCATCAGCTTGGCCAAAGCCGCGCGTCGCCGCTCGCCGCCCGAGGCCGTTTCGACCGGGCGCGACGGGTCGAATTTCAGCCCCTCTCCGGCACGTTCAACCTTGTACAGCTCACCCGGTTCTAATCCGCTTGAGGCATAGTCGCCGAGCGTGGTGAACCCTAGCATGGTTGGATCTTGTTCCATGTAGCCCACGGATTTACCGGGCGGAATCACAATGTCGCCTTGGTCTGGCTCGACCAGACCGGCCATCACTTTCATCAAGGTTGATTTGCCGGACCCATTGCGCCCCACCAACGCGACACGATCGCCCGGCTGCACCACCAGGTCCAGCCCCGAAAACACCGGATCACCCCCAAAGGTCAGGGAAATGCCGGACATCTGCAACAAAGGAATTCTCGCCATGCCCGCCAGCTAAACCGGCAAGGCCAAGGGGTCAACGGGGATTACCGAACCACCGCTCGCAACAAACGTTTCCTTGCCGGGGGAATCGCACCAATCTCAAGTCCGGTGAACACATGCAGCGTGTTCATATGCCGATCGACGACCGCATGGTCACTGACCCAGCCGCCCATCATCAGATAAGTACGCAGCAAGGGCGGCATCCGCAACATCGCCTTTTTCACATCCGGCCTGCGACGCAGACGCGTGGCAAAGCGGAATACATCCGGTGCCTTGACCCGTGGCAGCCAACGTTTTGGGGCGAGATGCCTGTGCTTTAGAATCGCGAACGCATCCAGATACTCCTCGGTTTCGGTCCCAGCGAAGGACGAACAGCCAAACAGCATCTCGACATCATTCTGATCTACATAGGCCGTCATTGCCCCCCAGGCGACACGCAGAATGTCTGGGTCGGTCCAGTCCGGATGAACGCAAAACCGCCCCATCTCAACCATCCGACCGCTAAACCCCGCAAGCGCCGAAAGATCATAGAACTGCGCCGAATAGCTGCGGCCGATTTCAGTGCCATCTGCCATGGTCAGCATGCGGAAACAACAGACCACCTGCCCGCCTGCGCGCACATCTTCGACCAGAATATGGGCACAGACCGAATCGAAATCGTCCTGATCGATTTTTTCTGTCCCAAAGGCCAACATCCGCAGCTGCTGTGCCGCCGCCAGGTCCTGCCGCGACTGCGCCAGCCGGGCGCGATACCGCCCCTTACCAAGCAATAGTGCCATGGTCGCATCCTCCGCGGTTGCTGACCTGTTTCCTCTTGCCATGCCCCTATCACACAATGTGTGATTGCCGCATGACCATCGCAAGATGTGGCTGTAACTTATTGTGACGTGCCGGGAATATTGGCCGGGTTAAAGTTACCGATGTTACCCAACAGCTGACGGATAAAGCCCTGACCCTGAATCGTGGACTCGGTAATCCGGCGATCCAGCGTAACGACAATACCATCCTCAAGCCCGAACCGTTCGATGTTCCGAACCACGCCCCGGTCATCAAAGCTGATCGCCACCAACTCACGCGAGACCACTTCGGGCTTTTTCGGGCCGTAATGACGAATGCGTGACCGGACGTAATAGAACCCGGAATCGCGGATCACGCCGGACGAACTGGGGGCGCCGACCGCCTCGATCACACTGTCGCGGGTGTCCACACCCACTTTGACCTCGGCCAGGTCCTCGGGCGTTGGGACATATCCGTGATTCTTGAAGACCGGCGAACATGCACCAGCCGCTGCCAGACAGGCCGCAAAGACAAGCGTTTTCGACGCCGGTTTCAACCTGTTCACAACCTTCAACATTCACACCCTCTTGCCTTGGCCCGTTACGGACCCTATCCGCTTACATCAAACCGCAGCCCCGGTTCAACACAGGAAAGGGTCACGAATGAGCAACCAGACATCTCTGCGGGTGGCCGATCTGCCCCAAAATGCACCAACCCCCTTTGAGTTGCGCCCAGACGCCAAGGCTTTGGAGGCTACCAGAGACGAGTTGGGCTTGCTTGGCCTACGCAAGCTCAGCTTTGTGGGTGACGTAAGGGCACAGGGCAAGCGCGACTGGGTATTGAACGGAAAACTGGGGGCTACAGTGATTCAGCCCTGCGTGGTGACATTGGAACCGGTGACCACCCGCATCGACATCCCGGTCGCGCGAATCTATGTGGCCGATTGGGTTGATCCAGAAGAGCCCGAGTTTGAAATTCCCGAAGGTGATGAAACCGAACAGCTTGGTGCTGAGATCGACCCAGCGCTTGTCATGGTCGAGGCCCTGTCGCTGGCCCTGCCCCAATACCCACGTAAAGACGGTGCCGAACTGGGACAGGCCGACTATACCGAGCCGGGCAAACAGGCCATGACAGACGAAGACGTCAAGCCCTTTGCCGGTCTGGCCAGTCTGCGCGACGCGCTGAAAAAAGACGAGTGACATAGGTCTGTTTTCCTGTCATATCAGGCCCTCAGAAAAATCGCTTGAACATGTCGAGAATCGCAGTATTTTCGCGCGCTCATCGGAATTTGGGTTGGACATTGCGGGGATCGTCCCCTAAACGCGCGTCAAACCACGAGATAAACGAAGAATGAAACCCGGCCCACAGCGAATCTGTTGGCCCTTAGTTAGACAAAGGTTGAGACCATGGCCGTCCAACAGAACAAAGTTTCCAAGTCGCGTCGCAACAACCGCCGCGCACACGACGCTCTGGTTGCTGCAAACCCGAACGAATGCCCCAACTGCGGCGAGCTGAAGCGCCCGCACCACGTCTGCGCGTCCTGCGGCCACTACGATGACCGCGAAGTCGTCGCACAGGCCGACGAAATCGACCTGGACGAAGACGCGGCCTAAGCCTTTAAAAGCGCAGGCAAGGCATGACTGAACAGCCCTCGCACGCCGGACGGATTACCATTTCGGTTGACGCTATGGGCGGAGACTCGGGGCCCGCGACTGTGGTTGCGGGCATTGCCAAATCGGCAATCAAAAACCCCGATATCGCGTTTATTCTGCACGGGCCTGAGCCTACGCTGCGCAAACTTGTTGCCAAACGGCGTGTCCTGCAGGGGCGCGTCGTTTTTCGTGATTGCCCCGATGTAGTCACGATGGAGGACAAGCCCAGTCAGGTTGTCCGCAGTGGCAAGCAGACCTCGATGTGGTCAACGCTGGAATCAGTGCGGCAAGGTGAGGCGCATGGCGCCGTTTCCTGCGGCAACACCGGCGCGCTGATGGCGCTGTCGATGATGCGGTTGCGCAAATTGCCGGGTGTAAATCGTCCGGCGATTGCGATTCTGTGGCCATCGCGCAACCCGCAGGGGTTCAACGTGATGCTGGATGTGGGCGCGGATGTGCGCGCCGACGCCAAGGATCTGCTGCAATATGCGCTGATGGGTGCATCCTATGCGCGCAACGGCATGGCGCTGGAACGTCCTCGGATCGGTCTGTTGAACGTGGGCACCGAAGAACACAAGGGCCGCGCCGAGCTTAAAGAAGCACATGCTATGATCACGGAATTCGCAGAGCAGGCGAATTTCGATTTTGTCGGTTTCGTTGAAGGCAGCGACATTCCCGGCGACAAGGCGGATGTCATTGTCACTGATGGGTTTACCGGCAACGTCGCCATTAAGACCGGCGAAGGCACCGCCAGCCTGATTGGCGACCTGTTGCGCAAAGCGTTCAAGTATTCACCGCTGTCACGCCTCGCTTCGGTACTGGCGATCACGTCGTTAAATCGTTTGAAAAAGCGTATCGACCCGCGCCAAGTGAATGGCGGCGTTTTTCTTGGCCTCAACGGAACCGTGGTCAAATCACATGGTGGCGCGGATGCCATCGGAGTCTCGGCAGCAGTCAAACTGGCCTTTACCCTGGCCCAGTCTGGTTTCGCCGAAAAATTGGCGGCACGGGTTGCATCGACAGCCGAGCTTGCACAAGATGCCGCCCACACGCCGCCAAAGGCTGGCGAATAACAAAAAGGCAGTACCCAAGCATGGCAGGCCGTTCAGTTGTCGTTGGTGTCGGACACTATTTGCCAGAGCGCATCGTTCCGAATTCCGAGTTTGAAAAGAGGCTCGATACAACGGATGAGTGGATTAAGACCCGCTCGGGTATCGAGCGCCGCCATTTCGCCGCCGAAAACGAAACAACGTCCGATCTGGCAACCAAAGCGGCCGAGGCCGCGCTGGCCGATGCGGGGCTAGTGGCTGACGATATCGATGCGATCATTGTGGCAACTTCGACCGCCGATCTGACTTTCCCATCTGCCGCAACCATGGTGCAGGCACAGTTGGGCATGACCAAAGGCTTTGCCTTTGACGTTCAGGCCGTCTGCGCCGGGTTCGTCTTTGCGCTGACCAATGCCAACGCCCTGATCGTATCCGGTCAGGCCAAGCGCGTTCTGGTCATCGGGGCTGAAACCTTCTCGCGAATCATGGACTGGACGGACCGGTCCACCTGCGTGCTGTTCGGTGATGGCGCTGGTGCGCTAGTGTTGGAGCTGCAAGAGGGCGAAGGCAGTGCCCAGGATCGCGGCATTCTGGCGACCGACCTTAATTCAGACGGCCGGTACAAGGACCTGCTTTACGTCGATGGCGGTGTGTCGACCCAATCGACCGGACATCTGCGGATGCAAGGTAATCAGGTGTTCCGCCATGCGGTCGAAAAACTGGCCAAAACGGCAGAAACCGCGTTGCAAAGCGTTGGCCTCAGCAACACTGACGTCGATTGGATTGTGCCCCATCAGGCAAATATCCGTATTATTCAGGGCACCGCCAAGAAAATGGGCCTGCCGATGGAAAACGTCGTCGTCACCGTTCAGGACCATGGCAACACATCGGCCGCGTCGATTCCTCTTGCCTTGTCCGTCGGCAAACAGCGCGGGCAAATCAAGCAGGGCGATCTGCTTGTGACCGAGGCCATCGGCGGCGGTCTGGCCTGGGGCGCGGTTGTGCTGCGCTGGTAACCGGCGCAATTCGGCTTACACGCAGACTTGCAATTCATTGATATTGACAGCGAATTTCCCCTCACCGTATTCTGCGGTATCAACAGGGGAAATGGTATGGGCGATAAAACACTGACCCGAATGGATCTGAGCGAGGCCGTCTTTCGTGAGGTTGGCCTGTCACGCAACGAAAGTGCACAGCTGGTCGAAAGCGTTCTGAACCACATGTCCGACGCATTGGTGCGCGGCGAGCAGGTTAAGATTTCGTCATTCGGCACATTCAGCGTTCGGGACAAAACTGCCCGCATCGGCCGCAACCCCAAAACCGGCGAAGAGGTTCCGATTCAACCCCGCCGGGTTCTGACGTTCCGCCCGTCGCACCTGATGAAGGATCGCGTCGCCGCAGGGAACCGTAAGTAAGATCAGGACGACACGGTCATGAGCAAGTCCCCCGACGCCTTTCGCACGATCAGTGAAGTTGCGGACTGGCTGGGCGTTCAGGCTCATGTCCTGCGATTCTGGGAAAGCCGTTTCAATCAGGTCAAACCGGTAAAGCGTGCCGGAGGGCGGCGTTACTACCGTCCCAACGACATGCGCCTGCTGGGCGGTATCAAGAAACTGCTGCACGAGGACGGGATAACCATCAAAGGCGTTCAGCGTATCCTGCGCGAACAGGGCGTGGCGCATGTTTCCGCGCTTTCGCAAGGGTTGGACGAGGTGGCCAAACCGGACGCCACCGCTAATGACAGTGTAGTTGTGCCCTTCTCTTCTAAGCCAGTCGAGACAAGCGAACAGATCAACCTAAATCTGGACGACGCTGCACCCGTTGCCGAGGCCCCTAAGGTGGAACCTGCTGAACCCAAACCGCAGCCGGTCGCGGCGCAACCCACACCGGAGTTTCTGGATGAGGCCCCTCTGCTGGGTGGAATCGCAACGCAGGCATGGAATCGCACCGATTTCGATGACGATCTGCTGAAACAGATTGCTCCGGTGGCAAAGGACCTGCGCGCCGTTCTTAACCGCATTGAAAACCGAACGGCGGGATAAGAAAAAAAGGCGATGATTTCCTCTTGCCCCTGCCGGGAAAGTCTTTATGAACACCTCAACGTCGGGCTATGGCGCAGCCTGGTAGCGCGTCCGTCTGGGGGACGGAAGGTCGCAGGTTCGAGTCCTGCTAGCCCGACCAAATCATACCGACGTTTATGGCAGACAGGCCAGATCCCGCTCTGGCATCAAGGGGGATCGGAATGACAGGTGTATGCCCAAATCAGCAAATCGAAGCGATGATCGCGCGCGGTGAAATCACCGCTAACCCCGAGATTATCACTGCGCAGGTTCAGCCTGCCAGCCTTGATTTGCGCTTGGGAACAGTGGCTTACCGTGTTCGCGCCTCGTTTCTGGCCGGCGAAACCCGATCCGTCGCGGATCGGTTGTCTGAGTTCGAGATGCACCGCATCGACATCACGGACGGTGCGGTTCTGGAAAAAGGCTGCGTCTATCTGGTGCCGCTGATGGAATCGCTGGCCCTGCCCGAAACCGTGACGGCTGTGGCTAACGCCAAAAGCTCGACCGGGCGGCTGGACTTGCTGACCCGCACCATCACCGATGGTGGCACCGAGTTCGACCGCGTGCCCGCGGGCTATACCGGCCCGCTTTACGCAGAGATTTGCCCGCGTTCCTTCTCGGTGCTGGTACGTCCGGGGATGCGGCTCAATCAGATTCGCTTCCGCCAAGGTCAGGCCGTGCTTAGCGATGCAGAACTGACCGCGTTGCACAGTGACTCGCCCTTGGTTGACGGTCCTGCAGTGATTCAGGACGGGTTGGGTTTTTCGGTCGACTTGCAATTGCCCGACACCGATCTGGTGGGCTATCGCGCCAAGCCGCATACCGGAGTGATCGATCTGGACCGGATCGGAGAATACGACCCGCAGGAATACTGGGAAGAGGTCCGCACCACCGATGGCCGCATCATCCTGGACCCGGGCGCCTTCTACATCCTGGTCAGCCGCGAGGCCGTCCACATCCCGCCCCTCTATGCCGCCGAGATGGCGCCGTATCTGGCCATGGTGGGTGAATTCCGGGTGCATTACGCAGGTTTCTTCGACCCCGGTTTCGGCCACGCCGCCGCCGGAGGCGCTGGATCACGTGGAGTGCTTGAAGTGCGCTGCCATGAGGCACCTTTTGTGTTGGAACACGGTCAAGTCGTCGGCCGGCTGGTCTATGAGAAAATGGCCGAAATGCCCACCCAGCTGTACGGGGCTGGCATCGCCTCAAACTACCAAGGACAAGGCTTGAAATTGTCCAAGCATTTCAAGGCGGTTAGCTGATTAGAACTTCATGAATCGGCGCGCTTGACGGGTTATTCGTTGCGCTTGTTTCAGGTTCTGGGATGGGCGTGGGCCTTTGTTGTTGGCACGGTTGGCCTCGCCGGGCTGTTCGTTTTTACCACCCATACGGCTTGCCATACCAAAGCCCTTGTCAACGCCTTTACTGACAAGGCGGCGCATGACCTGACGTACGATCATGTCGATCATCCGATTGGCATTCATTGCTCAACTCCGTTTTCTGACCCTCAACATAGGCGAATTGTGTGACACCAAAAGGGGCGTTTGATCACTCTTCCTCGAACAGTTCGGTCTGATCTTCATCCTGCTCTTCTTCGCGCCCCTCGCCCAGTGGGATGGTGCCCGGCGGTGGCCGGTTTTCCAGCAGGCCAGCGGCGCGCAGTTCCTTGAGCCCCGGCAGGTCGCGGGCGTTCTCAAGCCCGAAATGGTCCAGGAAATGCGGCGTCACCACAAATGTCACCGGACGGCCCGGTGTCATTCGGCGACGGCCTAACCTGATCCACTCCATTTCCAGCAGTTGGTCGATCGTCCCGCGTGAGACCGAAACACCGCGAATTTCTTCAATCTCAGCCCGCGTACAGGGTTGATGGTAGGCCACAATAGCCAGCGTTTCGATGGCCGCACGGCTCAGTTTGCGGGTTTCAACTGTTTCTTTTTGCATCAAAAAGCCCAGATCGGGGGCAGTTCGAATGGCCCAGGCCTCGCCAACCTTGACCACCCGCACGCCGCGCCCTTCATATCGTTTCTGAAGCATTTCAACGGCTTGCGCCGCGTCGCTGCCATGGGGCATCCGGGCCTCAAGATCAGAGGTAGTCACCGGTTCGGCGCTGGCGAACAGCACGGCCTCGACCATGCGCTCTTGCTCTGCCAGCGGCGGTGCTTCGAACAGGGTGCCGGTGCCTTCGTCTTCGGGGGCGTCAGTCACGTGTGTCAGTCCTCTTGCGCAGATGGATCGGGGCAAAGGTCTCGCTCTGCTTGATTTCCATATGTCCTTCTTTCACCAATTCCAGCGAGGCCGCAAAGGTCGCCGCCGTGGCCGAGCGTTTGCGGACAGGGTCCGCGTCCCAACCATCGGGCAGATAGGTCTCCATATCCGTCCAGGTGCCCGCAAAGCCGATCAGGGGGCGCATCCGCTCCAGCGCCTGTTCCATCGTGAACACGGCGTCACGGTCCATCACGAAGGGGCGGAATTCGTCGCGTGTGCGGATGCGAGCGTACCCCTGCATCAAATCCAGCAGGGTTGCCGAATAAGTCACAGTGCGGATGCGGGTGACGTCCTCGCCCTGCCCGCGTTTGAAGAAATCGCGGCCCAGCTGGTCCCGCGCCATCAAGCGGGCCGCAGCATCACGCATGGCCTGCAAGCGCTCTAGCTGAAACGCCAGATGCGCGGCCAGTTCTTCACCTGACGGACCCTCGTCATCCGGATCAGGGGGCAGCAGCAGGCGGGATTTCAAGAAGGCCAGCCACGCCGCCATAACCAGATAGTCAGCTGCCAATTCAATCCGCAGAGCCCGGGCTTTTTCAACAAATGTCAAATATTGCTGCGCCAGCGCTAGAACCGAGATTTTCCGCAGGTCGACCTTTTGTGTCCGCGACAGGGTCAACAACACGTCCAACGGGCCTTCGAACCCGTCGACGTCAACGATCAGGGCTTCGGCCGCAAGGCGATCCGCGACCGAGACCGGGTCTTCGCTGAAAAGGTTATCGTTCATATACCTGCCCGCCCATTAGGGCAGATAGTTCCGCCTCAGTCGCGGGGATGTCAAGTTCCGCAGGCTTTTGCCGCATTGCCAGCGCCTTTTCTGCGCGTATCTCGGCCTGCTCGGTCATTTCTCCGGCGGCTTCCAGCACTTTGGCGCGGGCTTCAAACGAGCCGTTGCAATGCAAAACCACGTCGCACCCGGCGTTGAGCGCCTGACGGGCAATCTCCTCGGGTGCGCCGCTGAGGGCCTTCATCGAGATATCATCGGTCATGATCAGGCCATCAAACCCAATCCTGTCGCGGATCAGACCGATCATTGTGGGTGAAATCGTAGCCGGTTGTGGGTCGATCCGGTCATAAACCAAATGCGCCGTCATCCCCATTGGCAGGTCGTTCAAGGCACGGAACGGCGCGAAATCGGTCTCTTCCAATGCGTCTTGCGTCAGATCGACATGTGGCAGGTCGTGGTGGCTGTCCAGCGTGGACAGGCCGTGGCCTGGCATGTGCTTGATCACTGGCAGAACACCACCATCCAGATGCCCCTTGGCAACCGCCTTTCCGATCCCGGAAACTGTTGTTGAATCAGATCCATAGCAGCGGTTCTTCAGAAAGGCATGCGTATCATCACGCGCCAGATCCACCATCGGGGCACAATTGCTGTCGATCCCCAGCTCAAACAGCTCATTCGCGATTAGGCGATAGCGTAGATACATGGCGCGTTCAGCCTGATCCCCCGCGCCCGCGACATGATCCAGCGGTGGCATCCATTCCCGCGCCAGTGGTGCGCGCAGCCGTTGCACGCGGCCGCCTTCCTGATCAATGGTGATCGGGCAATTGCGTCCCACAGCCTCGCGGAAGTCGTCGCACAGAGCACGGACCTGATCGGCGGTATCGATGTTGCGGGCAAATAAAATGAACCCAAACGGGTTCATTTCTTGAAACAGACTTTTTTCTTCGGGCGTCAGGCGCAAGCCTTCGGCATCAGTGATTGCCGCGCCGAAACTCACCGAGCGGCCACCGGGATACAATCGGCGCCTTGTGCTTCGAGGGCAGCGCAGAACTGACGCGAGTCGCTTAGGTCGTCAAATCCCAGAACCCGCAAACGATAGAAGGTCCGTCCACCACGTGAGGTTTTTTGGATAACACGTTGTTTTCCATCCATATACTCACCGAAACGGCCATTCAGGCGATCCCATTCAGCCCGCGCTACATCCGTGCTTTCATAGGCCCCAAGCTGGGCCATGCGCGTGCCCTTGGACAATGTGTCCGGGTCAATATCCAGCCCCACAGCAGCTTTGACCGCAGCGTTGATCGCGTCTTCAGTACTGCTGCTGGTGGTGATCCCGCTGGGTGTAGAACGGGCCGGGCGCGTGTTGGGGCGCAAAGACCTGCGAACCCCCGGCAGTGCGGCCAGTTCCGGATCGGGCAACTGTGCGGCCAGATCAGCGGGATCAATCGCGGGCTCTTCTTCGGGCACGACCAAAGAGGCCAGTTGCACGCCCTGCTCGGTCGGTTGGTCGATTTGTGCCGCATCACCAGCCAGTTCGGCGACCAGAGCGTCTACCGAACCCTGGCGCAATTGCGCAGCCTCCTGATCAGAAATCTCTTCCTGCACCACATGCACGGCCGGGGTGGGCTTCAGAGGCTCAACCGGCGTGTCCTCATCCGACAGGGACACCGGGCGCGGCGCAAGGATCAGACGATCCGCCGGGGGTGCGGCTGTTCCGACCGCGGCCACCGTGTTGACGGCCAGTCCTTGATGATCGGCAGGTGTTCCACCGGGGCTTTCTGGCTGAATGCGCATGGGCCCTTCGATGGCACGTACGACCGGTACGCCGCTAACATCGCGCATCACCAGCTTGTAACCCCAAACACCAATGCCAGCGACCAATGCCAGGGACGCAACCGCGCCCAGCGCGTTTACGATACGACCCAGACCCGCTGCGCGCGGCGCTTCTTCATACCCGTGCATGTCGTCGGAATAGTCATACCCATCCTGAGGATGTGGTTGATTCGTGTAATGCATCTGCTCGGGGCGCATCTGCCCCGAGTAATCGTAACGTGCCATGTCCGCCTCACCGCCCGATTCACGCCAGAAAATAAGGCGCGCGGGTCATTTCTTGCCTACCTCGTACCGGTGCTTCGGGCGGTGTTTGTTACCGCATCTCCTGCGCCGGAGTAACGCCAAGAATACCCAAGCCCGCTGAAATCACAACAGAAACGGCGCGGGCCAATGCGATTTTTGACTGGCTTGTGGCAACATCGCCATCCTGGATGAAACGCAGTTGAGTCTCGTCGTTGCCCTTATTCCACAGCGCGTGGAAGTCTCCTGCAAGCTCATACAGGTAGAAGGCAACCCGGTGCGGCTCATTCGTGCGCGCGGCGATCTCAACCAAACGAGGCCATTCAGCCAGCTTCTTGGCCACGGTCAGTTCCGAGGCGTGATCGTTCTTGCTGAGGTCCGCACCCGCAAGGGTCACGTCATCAGCGACAATCCCTGCCTCGGCGGCTCGGCGCAGCACGCTCATGATGCGGGCATGAGCGTATTGAACGTAGAACACGGGGTTCTCGCGGCTCTGCTCAAGCACCTTGTCGAAATCGAAATCCAGGGGCGCGTCGTTCTTACGAGTCAGCATCACGAAGCGGGTCACATCCGGCCCAACCTGATCGACCACATCCCGCAGGGTGACAAAGTTCCCGGCCCGCTTGGACATCTTGAATGGCTCGCCGTTCTTCCACAGCTTCACAAGCTGGGTCAGCTTGATATCCAGCGGCACTTTGCCATCAGACAGCGCCGATACTGCTGCCTTCATCCGTTTGACATAGCCGCCATGGTCCGCACCAAATACGTCGATCAACGCGTCAAAACCACGGGTCACCTTGTCATAATGATAAGCAATGTCGGGGGCGAAATAGGTCCAGCTGCCGTCCGACTTCTTCACCGGGCGATCGACGTCATCGCCATGTTCGGTGGACTTGAACAGGGTCTGCTCGCGCGGCTCCCAATCCTCGGGCTTTTTGCCCTTTGGCGGCTCCAGAACGCCTTCATAGATCAGGCCCTTTTCGGTCAGCGACTCCAGCGCGGCCTCGATCCGACCTGTGCCATAGAGCGATTTTTCCGAGAAGAACACATCCATCTCTACGCCCAGCGCCTTCAGGTCAGCGCGGATCAGGTCCATCATCGCGTCGGTCGAGAACTCGCGCAGATCGTCCAGCCATTCGCTTTCCGGCTTGTCGATCAGGCTGTCGCCGTATTTCTCTTTCAGCGCTTCGCCGATTGGGATCAAGTAGTCGCCCGGATACAAGCCTTCGGCAATCTCGGGGCTCAACCCGTTGGCTTCGCGATAGCGCTCGTAGGCCGAGCGTGCCAACACGTCGACCTGCGCACCGCCGTCGTTAATATAGTATTCGCGGGTCACATCATGGCCGGAATAGGCCAACAAGCTTGCCAGCGCATCGCCAAACACCGCGCCCCGCGTATGGCCAACATGCAGCGGCCCAGTCGGGTTGGCCGACACATATTCCACGTTGACCTTTTGCCCCTGCCCCATAGTCGAGCGGCCATAATCCGTGCCTTTCTCCAACACTGCCGCCAAAACACCCTGCCAAACCGAAGGCGCCAACCGCAGGTTCAAAAAGCCCGGCCCCGCTACCTCGGCACTGGTGATCCGGTCATCCGCCGCCAGCTTTCCGGCCAACACATCGGCAATGTCGCGCGGCTTCATCTTGGCCGGCTTCGCCAGCACCATCGCGGCGTTTGTCGCCATGTCGCCATGCGCGGCATCACGCGGTGGTTCGACCGCCACATTGTCAAAGCTCAGCCCCTCGGGCAGCGCGCCTTCGGACTGCATCTGTGCCAGCGCGTCCAGTACAAGGCCGCGGATCTCGGAAAACAGGTTCATTTCGGATGTCCTTTTGCTTGCCCGGCGGTTTACCACGCAAAGCGGCAAGGTCAATGGAAGCGATCAGTTTCCGCTTGGATTAGCGGTAAACCGGGCTAAGGTCACAGGAAATTCCTAACCTCGGAGATCGTTCCATGCGTCTTGCCCTGCCCCTTGCATTCGTCCTGACCACTTCGATCCCGGTCTGGGCCGATATGCCCGCGCCGCAGGGCCATGTTCTTCTGACGCTGGGCGGGGCGGTGACGGAAACCAACTTACCGGCTCGGGGTGAAAATGACGGTGGTCTGCTGGGTTATCTCGAAGTGCAGCACAGCGGCGGCGCCGGATTTGACGCCGCGATGCTTGACGGTCTAGCGCAAGTGGAGATCACAATTGCCTACGGCCCCGAAGACAATCAGCGCGACGTCGCCTTCTCTGGTCCGCTTTTGTCGGATTTGATGGTCATGGCAGGGGCCGAAGGGAAGACTGCCAAACCAATGGCGATGGATGGATACCAGTCCGAAATCCCATGGGACAGTATTCAGGCGCACCAACCCATCGTGGCAACGCATGCGGATGGCAGTCCGATGGGGATCGGCGGCTATGGCCCTACGATGATCGTTTTTCCGCCCACAGATGATGCTGATCTGGCAGACGAGCAATCCGGGCAACAGGTTTGGGCGCTAGCCTATATCGGCATCGAGTGACGACCGCCCCGTCAGCCTTTTGTGATCCTGCAAGGCAAAGCGGTCGGTCATACCTGCAATGTAGTCCGACACAATCCGTGCCAGCACCGTCTCATCCCGGGCTGCTTCTATATCGCCGTGCCAATGGGCTGGCATTTGTTTGGGATCGTTCAAGTAGATCGGGAATAATTCTTCAACGACCGCAGACACTTCGGCCCTGACCTTCATGACGCTGGGCGCACGATACATCCGCGAAAACAGGAAGGCGCGGATCTCTTTAAGTTGCGCCCAAAGCCCTGCCGAGAACTGGATCACCGGATAACCCAGATGCCGGATATCTTCGACCGTTTGCGCCCCAGAATCAGCGATCAGGTCGCGCGAGGTGTCGATCACATCCGAAACCATCACTCCAAACACGCGACGCAATGCTTCGTGCCTGCGCCGATACGGGTCCAGACCAGGGTACTTGCGGTCCACTTCCGCATAGCAATCACCGACGATGGGCAATTGCTGAATTTCAGCGTCCGTGAACAGATCGGCCCTGAGCCCATCCAACAGATCATGATTGTTATAGGCTATATCGTCAGACAGCGCGGCCACCTGTGCCTCGGCACTGGCATGGGTGTGCAGTTCAAGGTCAAAACCGCCATTGCACTCGGCCAGCGCCCACGGCAATTCGCCTGTCACAGGCCCATTATGCTTGGCTATGCCTTCCAGACATTCCCATGTCAGGTTGCAGCCGTCGAATTCGGCATAGTGGCGTTCCAATTTGGTGACGATCCGAATGGCCTGCGCGTTGTGATCGAAGCCGCCGTATGGCTCCATCAAAGCGTGCAAGGCGTCCTCTCCGGTATGACCAAAGGGCGTGTGCCCCAGATCATGCGCCAATGCCACGGCTTCGGTCAGTTCGGGGTTCAATCCCAATGCCCCGGCAATCGTGCGCGCCACCTGTGCCACTTCGATAGAATGCGTCAGGCGCGTGCGGTAACTGTCGCCTTCATGTTCAACAAACACCTGTGTCTTGTGTTTCAGCCGCCGAAACGCGCTGGCATGAATGATCCGATCCCGGTCGCGCTGAAAGCATGATCGGAAACTGCTTTCCTCCTCAGGTACTAGCCGCCCCCTTGCGCGGCCTGGGTCCGAGGCAAAACCTGCTCTGTCCAAAGGCCTTATCCTTGTCGCCTGTCCTTGCAATTTCTATATTGTAAGGCGTAAAGGAAATAAACCTTTGGAGACTGGCATGAATCTGCCCCCCACAGTCACAGAACGCGCCTTTGACCGTCTGGCCGAGATTGGCGCAGCGGATCAGGGTCAGGCCCTGCGCGTCGCAGTGGAAGGCGGCGGATGTTCCGGCTTTCAATACGAAATCGCGCTGGACGAACCCAAAGACGACGATCTTGTGCTGGAAGGCAAAGGCCAAAAGGTCATTGTCGATTCGATTTCTCTGCCGTTTCTGGAAAATGCAGTGATCGATTTCACGCAGGAACTGATTGGTGCGCGGTTTGTGATCGAAAACCCCAACGCGACCTCATCCTGCGGCTGCGGTACGTCTTTTTCAATGTGACCTTGCCCTGCCCGCGTGGTTGAGGGATAGATCAACCGGCAGTCAGCCGGAGGATCGCGCATGAAAATCGCCACGTTTAACATCAACGGCATCAAAGCGCGGGCCGAAGCTCTGCCCCGGTGGCTTGACGAAGCACAACCTGACGTCGTCCTATTGCAGGAAATCAAGTCGGTCGATGAAAACTTCCCGCGCGAGATATTTGAGGAACGTGGTTATAACGTCGAAACCCACGGCCAGAAAAGTTTTAACGGCGTCGCCATCTTATCAAAACTTCCACTTGAGGATGTGTCCCGTGGCCTGCCCGGAGATGACGAGGACGAACAGGCGCGCTGGATCGAAGCGACCGTGATCGGCAAGCAAGCGCTGCGGATTTGCGGGTTGTACCTGCCCAACGGCAACCCGGTACCCGGACCGAAATACGACTATAAGCTGGCCTGGATGGAACGGCTGTATCATCGGGCGCGCGAACTGATGGCCAGCGAAGAACCGGCACTTATGGCGGGAGATTACAACATCATCCCACAGGCCGAAGATGCCGCCCGCCCGGATGCCTGGCGCGAGGATGCCTTGTTCCGACCGGAAAGCCGTGCGGCGTTTCGCAAAATCCTCAATCTGGGCTTTACCGAAGCGTTTCGGGCCCGCACACAAGGACCTGGTCACTACTCATTCTGGGACTATCAGGCGGGTGCGTGGAACAAGAACGATGGCATTCGTATCGATCACTTTCTGCTGACACCTCAGGCTGCCGATCTGATGCAAGACTGCCAGATTGATGCAGCCGTGCGAGGGCATGAGAAACCGTCGGACCACGTGCCAGTCTGGGTTCAGCTCGACCTGTAATCAATCATGCGGTCGGGTCGTAGGCATAGATCCACTCATATTTTTTCGAAAGCCTTGGTCCAACGGCCATCAGCACCATCTGTGCCGCCAGTCGCATGGGACCGCGCAGGTGAAAATTTCGCGCGTTGGCTCCGGCGGTAGCCACAACTCGTTTGGCCCTTGGGCGACGGCGGGTTTCATAGGCAGCAAGAGCTTGTGTCACATCGGGTTTTTCTTCGAAGGTGCGGGCTAGAATCCACGCATCCTCTAACGCCAAACAGGCCCCTTGCGCCATAAAGGGCAAGGTCGGATGCGCGGCGTCGCCCAGCAGCGCCAACCGCCCGTTCTGCCAGCTTTGCGCCACAGGCCGCAGGAACAGGGCCCAAAGATGGGTTTCGGTCACGTCAGACAGAATATCGCCCACTGGCCCCCCGAAATCGGCAAAACGCGCGCGCAGATCATTCGGATCGCCTTGCAGCCGCCAGCCTTCCTCTTGCCAGTCCGAGCGTTCCTCAATTGCCACCACATTCATCAGTTGCTGATCGCGCAACGGATAGGTGACGACGTGGCGTCCAGGCCCCATTGTCAGTGAGGCGCAAGGCATCTCCTCTCGTTCTGACAAGGGGATAGTCGCACGCCAGGCAATCTGGTGCGTAAACTGAGGGGCCTCTGGCCCGTTCAGGGTCGGACGTATGGTGCTGCGGCCCCCGTCCGCCGCGATAGCACAGTCGCACCGCAAGCGTTCGCCGTCATTGATAACGATTTCCGCCTCTGCCGGATGTTGGAGAACCTGCGCCACCTGCGCGCCCAGCTGGATAGTAACGCCCGCCTCTAAAGCCGCCCGGCGCAACAGGTCCAGCAAATCTGCGCGATGGTAATAGTAGGTCGGTCCGGCCGCCGGTGCGGGAATACGGCTTATTACTCGACCGTTGCGATAATCTCGCAGAATTGTGCCGTGAGACAACTGCCCGCCCTCGGGCTTATCCCCTAACACATTCAGCGCCCGCAAAACCGCCATGCCGTTGGCGCTGATCTGCAATCCTGCGCCAACCTCAGTCAGGGCCGGAGCCTGCTCAAGAACCGTGACCTGCGCCCCGCGTTGCCGCAGTGCCAAAGAGGCTGCCAGCCCCCCTATTCCGCCGCCGATGACATTGAATTTCAGACCGTTGATATCCATGGCACCGGCTTAACGCAAAAACGCCGGAGCAACAGGCCCCGGCGTTTGAATTAGTACCAAAGTTCCAGCGATCAATCGTCGCGGTGGACCTTTTCGCGACGCTCGTGACGTTCCTGCGCCTCAAGCGTCATGGTCGCGATTGGACGCGCATCCAGACGTTTCAGCGAAATCGGATCGCCCGTCTTTTCGCAATAGCCGTACTCGCCCTCTTCGATGCGACGCAGGGCCGAGTCGATCTTGGCAACTAGCTTGCGCTGACGGTCGCGGGTCCGCAGCTCCAGCGCGCGATCTGTTTCCTCGCTTGCGCGGTCTGCAACGTCCGGAATGTTACGGGTGTTGTCCTGCAGCCCTTCGATCGTGTCGCGGCTGCCCGCCAATAGTTCATTCTTCCAATCCAGCAGCTTGCGGCGAAAATACTCAAGCTGACGGTCATTCATGAAAGGTTCATCTTCGGCCGGGCGATAATCCTCCGGCAGAAAAACTTCCTGCTTCATTTTTGCTCCCTCGGTATGGCCAGTAACGTCGGTTGCTGTTGTTTGACCTGACATTTGGCACTCCCTTCTGCGGTGCATGTATCCGACGCACGCACGAATGTCACTACACAAACGTCGTCTTAATACGTCACGTCCCCGGCATGTCTAAATATGAGACAAATAACAACAAAACCTTGTTATACTGTGGAAATTGTCAGGCGAAAATTAGGCGATCCCCAACAGACACGGCACCCGCCGGACGTCGAATCACGCAAAAGGGATTGGAGTCGTTACGAAAATCTGATCCCGCGACGCCGTGGCCCGCTTGTCAAAATCATCGCCTCTCTGTAACCCGAACAACACAGATTGCGCAAAACCAAACGAGGGGCCCATGACCGCACGTTTCCAAGGCACCGCCGAATATGTTGCCACCGATGACCTGACCATTGCGGTGAATGCTGCCGTGACGCTGGAACGCCCCTTGCTGGTCAAGGGGGAACCTGGCACGGGCAAAACAGAACTGGCCAAACAGGTGGCAGGCGCACTGGGGCTGCGCATGATCGAGTGGAACGTGAAATCCACCACCCGCGCGCAACAAGGTCTGTACGAATACGATGCGGTCAGCCGGCTTCGTGACAGTCAGCTGGGTGAAGAACGCGTGCATGACGTGTCCAACTACATCCGTAAGGGCAAGCTGTGGCAGGCGTTTGAGGCCGACGAGAAGATTGTTCTGCTGATTGACGAGATCGACAAGGCGGATATCGAGTTTCCCAACGATCTGCTGCAGGAACTCGATAAGATGGAGTTCCATGTTTACGAGACTGGTGAGACCATCCGGGCCAAACACCGCCCCATCGTCATCATCACCTCGAACAATGAAAAGGAACTGCCCGACGCGTTTCTGCGCCGCTGTTTCTTCCACTATATCCGCTTCCCTGACGAGGCGACCATGCGCCGGATCGTCGAGGTCCACCACCCCGGTATCAAAGATGCGTTGCTGACCACTGCCCTGACGCAATTCTATGAAATCCGCGAAACGCAGGGGCTGAAGAAAAAGCCCTCAACCTCCGAAGTGCTGGATTGGCTGAAACTGCTGTTGGCCGAAGACCTGACGTCCGAAGACCTGAAACGCGATGGTGCGAACGCTTTGCCCAAGCTGCACGGTGCGTTGCTGAAGAACGAACAGGACGTGCATCTGTTCGAGCGACTGGCCTTTATGGCGCGCAGCAAACGCTAAACCTGTTGAGCATCTGGTGATCGCTGCTTGCCTTGGACAGGTCTGGCTGTCAGCATTGCAGGTGGCGGTCCGTTTTATCCGGGCTACCTATGACCGGATCAGACGGGACCCTGTGATTGACTGACACTTTGACCATCCGCGCCTTGCGGCCCGAAGACCGCGCTGAATGGTCCGACATGTGGCGCGACTATCTGGCGTTTTATGAAACAACGGTCGCAGATGAGATCTATGACAGCACCTTCGCACGATTGCTGGGCGACGATCCGCACGATTTCTCATGTTTTGTTGCGGAACAAAACGGGCGGCTTGTTGGTCTCACGCATTACCTTTTCCACCGCCACGCGTGGAAGGTTGAATCCGTGTGCTACTTGCAAGACCTGTTCGCCCGCCCCCAGGCGCGTGGTTCCGGAGTCGGCCGCGCTCTGATTCAGGCGGTGTATGATGAAGCCGACCGACAGGGCGCGCCTTCAGTCTATTGGCTGACGCAGGATTTCAACCACACCGCCCGCAAACTTTATGACCGCATCGGCAAACAGACGCCCTTTATCCGGTATCAGCGCCCATGATGCGATGGCTGGCCCTTGTTGCAGGTGTGGCGCTGGCAGGCTGCGCAGCGGTTGAGACGACCGAAGTACCAACTCGCGTGCAGGCGATTGAAGAGACGTTGCCCCCGGCCAAGACATTCACCCGCGCGTTCCCGATGCCACCGGGCCGGTCGAACGCCAATATCGCGGCGGATTTCGTATCGTTACATTTCGCGTTGGAAGGGGGCGCGAAACTGCCGGTATTCACGCGGTTTGAAACGCCGATCACCGTGCGTCTGACCGGCTCACCTACGCCCTGGATGCAGCGCGACCTGACTCAATTGCTGACCCGCCTGCGCCGCGAGGCCGGGATCGACATTCAACAGATTTCGGACGGCACGGCCAACATCACCATCGAAGCCGTCAGTCAGGCAGAGATCCACGAAATTCTGCCACAGGCGGCCTGTTTCGTGGTGCCGAACTCTTCGAGCTTTGAAGAGTACCGCCGCAACCGGCGCAAACAGATAAGCAGCTGGAGCCGGCTGCGCAGCCGCGAACGTCTGGGCATCTTTATTCCATACGACGTCAGCCCGCAGGAAAAACGCGATTGCCTGCATGAAGAGATTGCGCAGTCACTGGGACCGCTGAACGATCTGTATCATCTGCCGGATTCAGTGTTCAACGATGACAATATCCATACTGTCCTTACCGGATTTGACATGCTGATCCTGCGCACGGCCTACGCACCCGAACTGCGCAGCGGCATGACAAGCGAACAGGTTGAGGCCGCCCTACCCGGCATTCTGAGGCGCCTGAACCCGCGTGGCGAGAACATACCAATGCAGCCGCTATCTGAAACGCCGCGTGAATGGATCAATGCGGTTCAAAAATCCCTGCGCCCGCAACTGAATACGCAACGGCGCCTGCGGGCCGCGCAAAAGGCCGCGCGGATCGGTCAGGAACAGGGCTGGACCGATCATCGCCGCGCCTATCCCTTTTACCTGATGGGGCGGATGGGTCAGTTCGACAAACCGCAGGACGCGCTGCGCAATTATCAGACCGCTTTGCAATACTTGCGCGCAACCCCCGGCACCGAAATCCATCAGGCCTATATCACTACACAGACTGCCGCTTTCGCACTAGCACTAGGCAAAGGCCCCGAAGCCCTGCCCGAATTGGATAAGGCCATCGACGTGATGATGCGGGCCGAAAATGCCTCGCAACTGGCGACATTGTTGCTTCTGAAATCCGAAGCCCTCAATCAGGCGGGCCGGACGGCTGAGGCACGCTCTGTCAGGCTGGACAGTCTGGGATGGGCACGTTACGGGTTCGGCTCGGAAACGGTGGTCCGGTCGCTTAATCAGGAAGTTGCGGAAGGATCCCCCAACAACAGAGGCGGATAACGCATGGTCGTAATTCTGGGAATGGCGATATTGGGGGCAATCCTTGGGGCGATGACAGCGCGCAAGCGCAACGGCACCGGCGCCGACATGGCGCAATATGCAGCCGGGTATGGCATTGCCTTTGCATTGGTCGGTCTTGTTCTGTCCCTTATACTCATACGTTTTGTGGTCTGACCCATGTTCCTGCCCTTTTTCGAAAATCTCAGAAAAGCGGGCATTCCCGTATCCTTGCGCGAATACCTGACCTTTCTTGAGGGTATGAAAAAGGGTCTGGCCACATATGATGTCGAGGCGTTTTATTACCTCGCCCGCGTGTCGATGGTTAAAGATGAACGCAACATCGACAAGTTCGACCGCGCCTTTGCCGCCAGTTTTGAAGGGCTGGACGAGATCAGCTTTGAACAGGTTCTTGAAGCAGTCGACATTCCCGCCGATTGGCTGGCAAAGATGGCCGAAAAACACCTCTCGGAAGAAGAAAAAGCCGAAATCGAAGCCATGGGCGGATTCGACAAACTGATGGAGACGCTGCGCGAGCGGCTCAAGGATCAGAAAGGCCGCCATCAGGGTGGCAACAAATGGATCGGCACCGCTGGCACCTCTCCGTTCGGGGCCTATGGATATAATCCCGAAGGCGTACGCATCGGTCAGGACGAGAGCCGCCATCAGCGTGCGGTCAAGGTCTGGGACAAGCGTGAATTCAAAAACCTGGACGACACGGTTGAACTGGGCACGCGCAATATCAAGGTCGCCTTGAAACGCCTGCGTCGCTGGGCGCGTGAAGGAGCGGCGGAAGAGTTGGATCTGGACGGCACCATCCGAGCCACAGCCGAACATGGTTATCTGGATGTGAAAACCCGCCCCGAACGCCACAACGCTGTCAAAGTGCTGCTGTTTTTGGACGTCGGCGGCTCAATGGACCCGCATATCAAAGTGGTCGAAGAACTGTTCTCGGCCGCCCGGACCGAGTTCAAGCATCTGGAGTACTACTACTTTCACAATTGCCTGTACGAAGGCGTCTGGCGCGACAACCGCCGCCGTTGGGATCAGAAGACCCCCACGCATGAGGTGCTGCGCACCTATGGCTCGGACTACAAATGCATCTTTGTCGGCGATGCCTCGATGAGCCCCTACGAGATCGCCTATCCAGGCGGCGCCAACGAGCACTGGAACCATGAGGCCGGGCAGGTCTGGCTGCAACGCGCCCGCGAGCAATGGCCGTCAAACCTGTGGATCAACCCGGTGCCCGAGAAATACTGGGAATACACCCACTCAATCGGCATGATCCAGGAAATTTTTGAGGATCGCATGGTGCCGATGACCCTGGCTGGACTGGAGCAGGGAATGAAGGAATTGACGCGTTAAGTCAGGATCAACTGCTCGTGCGCGATTGACGCAGGTCGCGCAGGATTGCGTTTTTGGTGGGTTACTCCGGCAGAGGAAAACTGGGCCGCATTGGCGTGACGGATTGGTCTATATTGGGCAAAATCCCGTAGAATAGGGCCGCCCAACCCATCACAGTTCCCAACACCAAAGCGGGAAACGCGACCAGAATGGACAGCGATTTACCCAACTGTGTTTCAAACCCCAATGGTCCAATGACAGCGATGGCCGCCACGCCAAAAACAAGCATAAGTGGGCCTGAACCCACAAAGACGATTAGTGCTTTTACAATGCCATCCGGATCAGCCAACCAATTCGGCGTTAGTTTTGAATTGGTCATTGCTACACTGAAAGCGAGTGTAGTCAGCGTGGCCAAAGCCATCGGTCCAATACTCATTCCCTGAGACCAACCGAAAGTCAGTGTCCAAGCAGCCATGAAACACATTAGAAGCCCGTATAGTCCCATTGATCGCAGGCAAGCTCTGTACGCGCGAAAACAAAACTTCTTCATAATCAATTGAATCCTAGTGATTTTTTTCCGATTCCTGGCTACCCGAGAATTTCGACGAAAATAGGACGTCCGCTCTCTTTAATGCACAAATAATCAAGGCTGGTTGCCTATTCCCCCACTCAGAGCCATATCTACTGCATGCTTCGATTGACCCCGATCCTATTGGCGATTGCTTATGCCTTTGTGATGTACCGGATTTCCGTCTGGCGCACACATCGGGAGCTGGATGCCAAATCGACCGAACTGGCCGATCCGGTACTGAAACGCATGACTGACAGGCTGGCCGCCGCGCTCGAGATCGACCGGGTCCCGGTTTACATCTACGAGATCGACCCGGTGAACGGTCTGGCGGCTGCTGACGGGCGGATATTCATTACGCGCGGCTTTTATCGCAAGTTCCGTAACGGAGAGGTTTCGGCCGAGGAAATGGCCAGCGTTATTGCACATGAGCTGGGACATGTTGCGCTGGGGCATGCGCGGCGGCGGATGATCGATTTTTCCGGCCAGAACGCATTGCGGGCGGCTTTGATGATGCTGTTGAACCGGTTCATTCCCTTCATCGGCGCGTGGATTGCCAATATGCTGACCCACCTGCTGGCCTCGCGCCTGTCGCGCAGCGATGAATATGAGGCGGATGAATATGCCGCCGCTCTGCTGACCAAGGCCGGGATCGGGATTGGGCCGCAAAAGTCGCTGTTTCACAAGTTGGAAGACCTGACACAACAGCGCGCGGGTGTTACTCCGGCCTGGCTGATGAGCCATCCCAAAACGGATGAGCGGATTGCAGCGCTGGAAGCCCTTGAGCAGCGTTGGGGCGCGGGCAGTTAGGTTCGAAAGAGTGGGGCCAGCCCCACCGGGATATTATTAGCCAGATGAAGTTGGATACGGTCTAATGGCTGAGCGCCTTGCCCAACCTTGGCAGACGGGCCTTTTTCATCAGCGCGCGCAAAGTCCATTGATCACCGGACAGCCGGTTGGCTTCGGCTAAAACACGGTCGGCGAGTTCCGCCATGCCGTCGGGGTCGTCCAGCAAGAACCCATATAGCAGGCCGTCAGGATCGCGGCGTTCAAGCCCTTCTTCCAACAGGATATTTCTTGGGAAATCCTTGGCGTTCACGGTGACGATAACATCGGCCGAGGCCTCAACGGCGGTGGCGAGAACGTGAATATCGGCGCTATCGGGCAGCCAGAGGCGTTGTTCAAGCCCCGGATTGGCCGCGCGTTCGGCCTTAGGCCACTGCGCCTGCGTCAGGGCGATTTCGGCACGGGCCTGCGCCTCGCCTTCCGGGCCCAGTTTGCGGGCGGCGCGGGCCCATTCCTCGAGGATACGAGGAGACCAGATCGGCGTGAAGTGACTCAATCTGGCGGCGCCCAACAGCATCTCGCGCATCACCGTGGGGTAGATGACACAGGTATCCAGAACTGCCTTCACAGCCGGTAAAACACGGCTTTGAGATACCCGCTTTCAGCCAATTGCGGCAGTTGCGGGTGGTCGGGGCCGGCAAACCCCGTGTGGATCAATTGTGCCTGCCGCCCTGCCCGACCAATCCCGCGCGAGGACGCGTCGCGGAACCGACCCAGATCGGCCGCGTGTGAACAAGAACAAAGCCCTAGATAGCCGCCCGGTTTTACCAAGGGTGCGGCCAGCCGTGCGATACGCTCATAAGCGCGCAGGCCCGCGTCCAGGGCTTGTTTCGACGGCGCAAAAGCGGGTGGATCACAGATGACGACGCCAAATTGCGCGCCTTCTTCGCCCAATTTGGTCAGCACCTCGAACGCATCGCCCTGACGGGTTTCAAATCGATCCGCGCATCCCGAAGCCTCGGCACCCTTCGTCGCCAAGTCCAGCGCCGCAGCCGAACCATCGACAGACAGGGCCTGCGCCGCGCCGCCAGCCAGCATCGCCAGACCAAAACCGCCCACATGGCTGAACACGTCCAGCACTTGCGCACCCGGCTGCACCAGCCGTGCAGCGAATGCATGGTTGGGGCGTTGGTCGTAAAACAGGCCGGTTTTCTGGCCTCCGGTAAGATCAGCCATATAGGTCGCGCCATTCATTGGCACCGGCAGCGGAGCGTCAGGCGCAGTTCCACGCAAGGTCTGGTTTTCGTCATCCAGCCCTTCCAGTCCCCGAGTGCGGCCCGAGGCATTTTTCAGCACAGTTGTAACACCCGTCACAGCAACCAACGCGTCGGTCAGCGCTTCCAGATGCGCCTCGGCCCAAGCGGCGTTGGGTTGGATCACGCAGGCATCACCAAAGCGGTCGATGATCACGCCGGGAAAGCCATCCGCTTCGGCGTGGATCAGGCGGTAATAGGGGGCGTCAAACAGGCGTTCGCGCATGTCCATAGCGCGGCGCAGGCGGGATTCGAACCATTCAGCATTCAAATCGGCGTCAAGGTCGCGATCCAGTACGCGGCACATGATTTTCGACTCGGGGTTCACGGCGACCAACGCAATGGGCGCGCGTTTGTCATCCTCCAGCACGGCCAAAGCACCAACCGGTATCTTGCGTGTACGCCGATCAGTGACAATGTCGTTGGCATAGACCCACGGGAAGCCATGGCGCAGGCCGCGCGCGTTGGCTTTGGGTTTCAGGCGGATACGGGGGCGGTCGGTGGCTTGGGTCATGACGCCCTCATAGTGGTGAACGCGCCGGGGGAAAAGCCCTAGCGAGACCGGGACCGCCAGCCGCCGCGCCTCTTGGGTGTCTGAGCCGATTGTAGCCCTTCGGCCAGCACTTGTGTCATCGGATGATCGGCCTCTTGCGCGGCATAGATGGCGTGTAATGCAGTAAGGGCCTGTGTCTGATCGCGATCCGCAGGCAGGCTCAGCGCCCAGTCCAGAAAAATGCTGCGGCATTCGGGCAGCGTGATGCCGTCGATGCGGTACGCCTCGCGGATCAGGCCCTTGTGATCGTTTGGATCGTCATTGCGCGGCATCTTGCCCCTCCTCAAGCACGCGACCGATAATACCGGCGGCGGCGGTGTAACTGTCCTGCAGCGCGCCCTGCAGGTGTTCGACCTGTTCGAACCCGGTGGCCCGACACAGGAAAGCCGCGCCGCCCTCGCCGATCTTGTCCGCTTCGATCACTTTACCCGACAGCAGCCGGGCAGCGCATTGCACAGACCAGCATAAATCGTAGCAATCCTTGAGCGTTTGCACTTGCGCGACGTCCAGCAAACCGGCAGCGACAGTGCCGTCCAACCCGGACTGCACGTCGCGCTGTGTCACACCAGACAGTAGTGCCCCGGTTTCGGCCATCAGTTCGATATCCATCATCCGCCCGGCGCCGTTCTTGGCATCCCATATCCCCGCTGGGGATTTGGCGGCGGCCAAACGGGCGCGCATTTCGGACACTTCGCGCAGGACCTTCTGGCGGTCTTCCGGTTGCGCCAGAAAATCAGCGCGGAAGCTCTCGATATCCTGCGTCAAACCCGCGTCGCCTGCGACCACGTGGGCACGGGTCAAGGCCAAATGCTCCCAAACCCAGGCTTCGTTGCGCTGGTAATTGGTGAAGCTGGCCCAGCTGGTCGCCACCGGCCCCTGATTGCCAGACGGGCGCAGGCGCATGTCGACCTCATAAAGCCGCCCCTGCGACATCGGAGCAGAGAGCGCCGTGATCAGCGCCTGTGTGAACCGGGCGTAATAGGTACGCGTGGCCAGAGGGCGCGGACCGTCCGACATGTCCTGATCCAGTGGGTCATAGATCACGATCATGTCCAGATCGGATTGCGAGTTGATCCGCCCTGCCCCCAGCGATCCCATACCCAGTACAGTCGCCCCGCGCCCCGGCGCAGGTCCGTGCTTCTTGGCGAATTGTTCAGTCACGCAAGGTAGGATCGCGGCTATAACAGCGCTGGCCAGTTCGGCATATTGCTTTCCGGCCTGCACACCGTCAATCAGACCGCGCAGGTGATGTACACCGATACGGAAATGCCATTCCTTGCACCAGCGACGTGCGAAATCCAGCTGCGTTTCATAGTCCGTTTCCTGCTGCAGCGCCTGCTCAAGATCAGACTGAAGTGCCGTTTGCCCTGGCCAGTCGCTGAAGAAACTGCCCCCAATCACCGCGTCAAACACGGCGGCGTTATGGGACAGATGCGCCGCCAATGCGTGCGAGGTGCCCACGATATCGACCAGCAGGTCGATCAGGTGGGGATTAGCCTCGAACAGGGAAAACAGCTGCACACCTGCTGGCAACCCTGCAAGAAAACCGTCCAGCGCCCGCAGTGCCTCGTCCGGTTTTGCAGTTTTCGACAGACGTGAGAGCAGCTCGGGCTTGAGACGTTCAAAGATCCGCGCGCCGCGTTGCGAGCGTAGCGCTGGATAGGTGGTCCAGCGGGCCAGGACATTTTGGTCAAAACCGGTCTCACCGGCAGGTGCGGGCGTCGAAGATCCTGGGGCAAAGAACCCCTCGGTCAGCTCATGCACTTCGGTCAGACGACGGGTCAGATCTGCGGTCAACTCGGCGCTGTTCATCCCCATCAGGCAGGCAACGCGTTCGATCCCATCCGGTGATTGGGGCACCTTATGGGTCTGAGCATCGTGAACCATCTGAATGCGATGTTCGACCTCGCGGTGGGAGCGGTAGTGGTCGGTCAGCTTTTCGGCCACGTCCTGCGGTATCCAGTCTTTTCCGGCCAATGCAGCCAGACCGGGCACCGTGCCGCGCACGCGCAGGTCAGGGTCGCGACCTCCCGCGATCAACTGGCGGGTCTGGGTGAAGAATTCGATCTCACGAATGCCACCCTGCCCCAGCTTCATATCGTGGCCGGGAATGGTCAGCGTGCCGCCGGTGCCTTTATTCTCGCGAATGCGCAGACGCATGTCATGCGCGTCCTGAATGGCGGCGAAATCCAGATGCCTGCGCCAGACAAAGGGGCGCAATGCATCAAGAAAGCGTTGCCCGGCGGCAATGTCACCGGCACATGGGCGCGCCTTGATATAAGCTGCCCTTTCCCAGGTGCGGCCAAGGCTTTCATAATACCGCTCGGCCGCCTCGGTCGCCAAACAGACCGGGGTCACCGCCGGATCGGGACGCAATCGCAGGTCAGTGCGGAACACATACCCATCAGCGGTCTTGTCGCTGAGCGTGGCGCAAAAATTGCGCGTGGCCCGCACCATACCCTGACGCGCATCGAAGAAATCATCGGGGTCAAAGCGGGTCTCATCAAACAGAACGATCAGGTCGATATCCGAGCTATAGTTCAGCTCGTGCGCGCCCATCTTGCCCATGGCCAGAATGATCATCCCGGCGGCGGTTTCCACATCATCTTCGGTCATCCCCGGCAGCTTGCCGCGCCGGATCAGTGCCGCGATCTCGGCCTTGGCGGCAACATCCGCAGCCAGCGCACCGAAATCCGTCAGCGCAGCGGTCACTTTCTCTAACGGCCACGCGCCCGCCAGATCAGCCAGCGCGGTCAGCAAAGCCATGCGCCGCTTGGCTTGCCGCAAACCGGATTTCAACTGATCCGGTGGAAAGGCACGCGCTGCATCCATCACATCCGCAAAAGCCTGATCGGGCTCTTGCAAGGCCGGCGGCAACCAATCGCGTTCGTGTTCGATCAATCCCTTTAGGTATGGACTCGAACCCGCCGTCCCTGCAATCAGCTCCCCTTGTTCAGGCGCGATACCAGATACCGCATTCAGCGCTTCATCACCCAGCGATGCATCAAACGCCCGCGGAACACGGTGGATGGTCAGCGGACCGGTCATTGCGCCTCCAATGGAGTGTCCTGACTGAAACTGTTGACCCAGACGTCATGGCGGCGCTCCCACAGGGAAGAGATCAGCATCGCCTCCCAAGCATCACTGTCCGGGCGTTGGTAATCGGCACGATAGGACAACAGGACAATATCAGCGTTCAGAACCCGGAGTTTTGTCTCGCTCAACTCGTACCGCGACATCGTTGGCGCATCAGCGAATTGCCCGACATGATCATCGCGGTTGGCGAACCCGGTGGGATAGACCCCCAGAAAATCCGCGCTCAGCAACGCCCGGTCGGCCGAGGAATTGCCTTCAACTAGTGCAGTCCAGACTTGCTTTTCCAGTTCCAGAATTTCGGCAAGTGACGGGGCGGTTTTTCGTTCTTCGACAGACATTTTTGCAAACTGCTTTGTTCTCTGGGTGACGTCAACCAAACTCGGCCTCGACGCATAATGTAAATCTTTTTCACATCGACCCCTTGCAACCAACCATCTGCTTCCCATCTTATCAATGTGAAAACGATTTACATCAACCCCGGAGACCCCAAATGACCGCACTGTCCGACCCCGCCGTCCCAGAAAATCCGGGATGGCTGCACCGCATCGAAACTTGGCTTGATGACAAAGGCAAAGGCGCCTGGATCGCCGTCATGGTCCTTGGTTTCATCTTCTTCTGGCCCGTTGGCCTGGCCCTGTTGGCCTACATGATCTGGAGCAAACGCATGTTCAGTAAATCCTGCAGCCGCCGCAAGTCCTGGCACAGTCACATGAGCGCTATGAAACCCTCGGGCAACAGCGCGTTTGATGCCTATAAGGCAGACACTCTGGCGCGGCTTGAACGCGAACAGCAGGACTTCGAAGCCTTCCTGCGCCGCCTGCGTGACGCCAAGGACAAGGCTGAATTCGACCAGTTCATGGACGAACGCGCCCGCGAAAACCACGACGAGCCCGAAAACGGCGAGCGCGCCTGATCAAAGCTTGCCCTGTCCCGCCATCCGGGACAGGGTAATTTCCGAACAATATCCGGATATTACAACATGACCCACCTGCCCGACCCTGATACCCAGCCTGAGTTCTACCAGTCGGTAGCAACCAAACGCTTTGTCGCGTGGCTGTTTGATATCGCCTTCATTTCGCTGCTGTGCATCGTGCCGGTTTTCCTGACATTCGGCGCGGGGCTGCTGTTTCTGCCCTTGATCTATGGCGTCATCAGCTTTGTTTACCGCGTTGTTACCATCGCCAACGGATCGGCGACACTGGGCATGCGTTTCATGGGCATTGAATTGCGGGACGCATTCGGGTCCCGTCTGGATATGGGCAAAGCCGTGGCTCATACCGCCGGGTATTTCATCAGCATGGCGTTTTTCGTGGTTCAGATCATCTCGGTCATCATGATGCTGACCAGCGCACGTTGTCAGGGCCTAACGGATTCGTTCCTTGGCACGGTCATGATCAACCAGCGGGCTTAAATATCTGCCAATTGAATCACTTGGCGGCTCAGGGAACCGTTGTTATCATCCTGTGTCAGGAAACACGGAACCTTCATGCGACACACGCTGCCCATCGCGCCGCAATTTTATGTGACGGCCCCGCAACCCTGCCCTTACCTTGAGGGCAGGATGGAGCGTAAGCTGTTCACCGCCCTACAGGGCGAAGGTGCCGATCAGCTGAACAATTCCTTGTCGCAACAGGGGTTTCGCCGTTCTCAAAACGTGCTTTATCGCCCATCCTGCACTGATTGCGCAGCCTGTCTGTCGGCCCGCATCGACGTGTCGGCTTTTCGCCCCAGCAAAAGCCAAAAGCGCACGGCCAAACGCAATGCCTACCTACAGCGCCGTGCAAACTCGCCTTGGGCAACTGATGAGCAATACGAACTGTTCCGCCGCTATCTGGACACACGCCACGCCGATGGCGGTATGGCCGATATGGATGTGTTCGAATTCGCCGCAATGATCGAAGAAACTCCGATCCGCAGCCGCGTGGTGGAATATGCCGACCCCGAAAACGGAGAGCTGATCGCCGTCAGCCTGACTGACGTTTTGGATGACGGGCTTAGCATGGTTTATTCCTTCTATGACCCTGAACAGCCGCAAAGCTCTCTGGGAACGTACATGATCCTCGATCACATCGACATCGCGCGAGAGGCTGGCCTGCCCTACGTCTATCTGGGCTACTGGGTACCCGGCAGTCCCAAGATGGGGTACAAGGCGCGGTTTTCAGGGCTCGAAGCCTATATCCAAGGCAACTGGAAGCGTATCAACAATCCGTCTGAACTGGCGGACGGCAAGCACCACCCGCTATCGACCGCGCCGATTGCCGAGCAGGTCGCCAGTATTCAACTGCCCGACCGCCACCCGACCAAGGGCTAAACTTCCATGCGTCAAACACTATACGCCGTCACCCTTGTGGTGCCGGATTACGATGCAGCTATTGCGTTCTACACCCAAAAACTCAGCTTCACCCTGACGCAAGACGTTGACCTGGGCGGTGGCAAACGCTGGGTGCTGGTGTCTCCTCCAGGATCAGATAGCGGGTCACTATTGCTGGCGCAGGCAGACGGTCCAAACCAGATCGCCGCCGTGGGCAATCAGACCGGAGGCCGCGTTGGCTTCTTTCTGCAAACGGATGATTTCGAACGCGATCACGCCGAAATGTTATCCAAAGGCGTCCATTTCGAAGAAAACCCCAGACAAGAACCCTACGGTTGGGTCGCCGTTTGGCGCGATCCGTTCGGAAATCGCTGGGACCTGATTCAGTTCACCTGATCTGCCTTCATCTGGCCAAAAAATTTCTCGGGGTTGAATTGGCCGCAGGCCAAGGAGGGGCTGGCCCATTCAACAATCCAAAAAAGCAAAGGGGGCCAATTGGCCCCCTTTTCCGTTGGATCACAGTAACCAATCAATTCGGGATCAGATCCGGCACGATGGTCACAATCGACGGGAAGGACCACAGGATACCGATCCCCACCACCTGAATAATCACAAATGGTATGATCCCACGATAGATATGGCCCGTCGTCACCTCTTTCGGTGCAACCCCCCTCAGGTAGAACAACGCAAACCCGAACGGTGGCGTGAGGAACGAGGTCTGCAGGTTCACCGCCACCATGATTGTCACCCATTTCGGGTCAAACGATCCGCCATAGATCACCGGGCCCACGATGGGGATCACGATGTAGATGATCTCGAGGAAATCCAACACAAAGCCCAGGATGAACAGCACCAACATCACGATCAGGAAGACCGTAAACTCGTTGTCAAAGCTGCGCAGGAACTGCTGAATGTAATGCTCGCCGCCAAACGAGATCACCACCAGGTTTAACAACTGCGATCCGATCAGGATGGTAAAGACCATCGACGTTACCTTGGCCGTCTCGCGCACAACCGGGGTTAGAACTCCGCTTGAGAACAGAACCCAGCAGGCAAAGATCAATCCGAACAGCGCATAGAGGTAAGCCGCGTAGGCAAAGATGAAGGCGATCCAGCTTTCGACCGAGACATCGCCTTGATTGATGCGCAGATCGAAATTTATGCCCATCAGCATGCAGATGATGACGGCGAAAGTTGACCAGATGATCACCTTCCCCGAGCGCCCCTGATCCTGCAGCTTGCGATATGCCGCCAGCATGATCGCCCCGCCCGCACCCAGCGCAGCCGCCGGTGTCGGGTTGGTAATGCCGCCAAGGATTGAACCCAGCACCGCGATGATCAGGACAAGCGGTGGAAAGACCACACGGATCAGATCATTGGTGGCACAGCGTTCAGCCGCGAACTTGCAGCCATAGATCGCCAGCGCAAACGGTATCGCCATGATCACGAAGGCCAACCCTGACGAGGTCGTCGGCGCAATCAGCAGCACATCCACCAGCACCATCAACAACAGGCCGATGGATCCAATGATCAGTGGTTGTGTAGATTGCGACGGTGCTATGCCGCGACCAAACAGCAAGGTCAGACCCAGCAGCACAACGATAACCGCGACACCAGTACCAATGGGTGCAGTAGCGGCAATCTTGGCCTCCTGCGCAGCGGCCAGCTCTTCTTCGGTCAGGCGCTGAGCCTGAGAAACACCGCCAGCCTCATCCAACGCTTGCTGCTCGGCCACGGCCTGATCCCAGGCGGATTGACCGTGCAGTTCGATCATCGAGACCTTGCATTCCTCAGATACGTTGGTGCGCAGCGAAGCACCCTCGCCGATATCCGAAAAGGCCGAGACAGTGATGTTCTGGCTGCCGATCACACCCGTGCTGCCCAGCAGAACGGCACCCACGATCAGCGCGACGGGCGCGCCCAGCAGCCATGTCAGGCCTTCACCGCGGGTGATCGGTTCACCGCCACCGCCACCCAGTTCCACGGCCGGGGCTTTTTCCGGGTTCATCAACGCATAGCCGAAGGCATAAAGCGCATACAGCAAGGCCAGCATGATCCCCGGCAGCAAGGCCGCCTGGAACAATGTGCCGACCGAGACCACCGCAGGCTCACCCAGATAGGTCAGCGCGTCGGTACACCCGGCCTCAACCGCGCGGGTTTCCTGCGCAGTTGAATACAAATCACCAGCCAGCGTGCCTAGCAGAACAATCACGATAGAGGGCGGGATGATTTGCCCTAACGTCCCCGAGGCCGCGATCACACCGGTTGCCAGTTCAGGCGAGTAGTTGTTTCGCAACATGGTCGGCAGCGCCAGCAAACCCATGGTCACAACGGTCGCGCCCACAATCCCGGTCGAGGCCGCCAGAAACGCGCCCACAACCACGATCGACACGGCCAGACCACCCGGCAACGGGCCAAAAACACGCGCCATTGTGGTCAGCAGATCGTTGGCGATCTTTGAACGCTCCAACGTGATGCCCATCAGGACGAACATCAGCACGGCCAACAGGGTTTCGATGGATTGCCCGGCCAGAACACGTTCGTTGATACGGTTCACAATGAACGAGACGTTGCGGTCCAGCGCAGTTTCCCAGCCAGAGGGGAAGACCGGCTCGCCAATGGTTGGCAATTCCGGGTATCGGAAAACAGATATGGTGTCAGGTTTGACGCCCGAATTCACCAGATCCCGATAGGCCTGCGTACCCGAGTCGATGGCCTGATGCACCAGCAACCCGGCACTGTCCAATGCCGCGATGATCCCGAATGAGATGATACCAGCCCCACCGATGGCAAAAGCCACCGGGAACCCGGAAAGGATGCCTCCGAAAAGGCAGAAAAATACGATAATGAGGCCTATCTCGACGCCATCAAGTCCGAATAGCATTGTCTGGTTCTCCGTCCCTAATGCGCGCCTTCGTAGGCTTCTTCACCCTCACCAAGGCTATCCTTGTCGAGGTATTTTCCAGCACTGTCCGGTCCTTCCACGTATTCAAGATACGACCGGTACAGGAATGCTATTGCTTGCAGGAAGACCAGCCCGGCAAAGGCCACCAGCATGATCTTGAACAAGAAATACGCAGTGAAACCGTTGGGGCTGAAGCCGATGGTTTCGACATTCCAGCGCATCGCCTTCGATTTTAGCAACAACCGCTCCAGCGTGTCACTGGCCGAGGGTTTCGGCACGATCAGGTGCCGCCACATGAAGTACCAGCCATACATCCAGACCAGCACTGCCAGCGGCATCATGAAGAACACCGAGCCCAGCATGTCGATCACCTTTTTGGTGCCGAACCGTGCCGGGGCATAGAACAGATCAACCCGCACATGCCCGCCCTGCACAAAGGTGTACCCTACACAAAGAGACACCACCAAAGCGTTGTAAAACTTCAACATTTCAGCATACCAACTGATGTCGTATTGCAGCGGAATGCCAAAGGCGATCACGATGTCGGGGCGGGTGAAAATCCGCTGCATGATCACGATGATGATTTGCTGTAGCACCATCAGCAGACCGGCCCAGGCAAAGAAACGGCCCAGCGTGTTGGTGAACCCCTCAAGTCCGCGCACACACCCCCACATGAAGTTGTTGCGAACCATGCCGATGATCGTGATAACCAGAAAAACTGCAAAAACGGCAAAGAAGAACTCAACCGATCCGCCATAGTAGACGAAGCGCATGACAGCTTCTTTATCGGACCAATCCAGCCAAAGGCTTGGATGGGTCAGTGCGTAGCCAATGTTGTAGAAGGCTTGGGCCAGATTTTGCAGAACCCAGACAATCCCGCCGCCAACTGCGGCAAGAGCGTCGGTCAAACCAACCGAGCTGCTGTCGTCCATGATGTCCCTCACTCAGCTGAATATCTGTGACTTTCACCTTAGCAGGGGTCGCAGGATTCAGAGAATATGTATTGAAAAGAGGCCCCACTTTCGTGAGGCCTCTGAGATTTCCGGCGCCTACTTAGCCACCCAGAACGCGAACGCGCTGCTGGACGTAGTATCCATCCGACTTGTTGATCCACGAGGCCGACGTCGCCAGCGACTCTTCGAACGAACCGCGGATATTGGCAAACAACTCGTCATTCATGTTCTCGTCCATGACCTCGGCGGATGCCTGGCCGAACGCGTCCCAAACGTCGTCCGAGAATTGCAGCGTTTTGACGCCCTGCGATTGCAGACGCGCCAGTGCGGCACCGTTGTTGGCCAGCGTTTCGGCCAACTGATAGTGGGTTGTGGCCATCGACGCATAGCGCAGGATTGCCTGCTGTGCCGGTGTCAGGTCATTCCAGACATCCAGGTTGACCGATGCGGCCAGACCCGAGCCCGGCTCATGGAAACCCGCGGTGTAGTAGACCTTGGCAACTTCCTGGAAGCCGGCGCGTTCGTCCGCCATCGGGCCAACCCACTCCAGACCGTCCAGCGCACCCGAAGACAGCGCCTGATACAGTTCGCCGCCGGGGATGTTCTGAACCGAGGCGCCCAGTTTGCCCAGCACCTTGCCACCCAGACCAGGCATACGGAACTTCAGACCGTTGAAGTCTGCGGCCGAGTTAATCTCGTTACGGAACCAGCCACCGGACTGCGAGCCCGAGTTACCGGCCAGCAGGCCCTTGAGGTTAAAGATCTGACCCAGCTCGTCGTGCAGCTCTTCGCCGCCGCCATGGTAGTACCAGTTGGTCAGTTCCTGCGCGGTACCACCAAACGGCACAGCGGTGAAATAAGCGTAACCGGGGTGCTGACCGATAAAGTAGTAGTCGGCCGAGTGGTACATGTCAGCCTGGCCCGACGACACGGCGTCGAACACTTCCAGCGCGCCCACCAGTTCACCCGGGGCCTTCTTGTCGATGGTCAGCTGACCGTCGGACATCTCGCCGACCATCTGCTCCATATAGCTGGCTGCGTCATCCAGAACGGCAAAGCCACGCGGCCATGATGTCACCATCGTCAGGGTCCGCTTGCCCTGCGCATATGCCGGTGCTGCCAGCGCGGTAGCTGCGGCCGCGCTGCTGCCTAGTGCCGTGGTTTTCAAAAATGAACGACGATCCATATAGTCAGTCCTCCCAAAGTCATGGTCTGCCTCTTGGGGCAGTTGATCGTTGTCGATGGGGCGGATCATATCCATGCAATTGAAGATGAAAATACCTACTACTACGTAGAAACGGTCATTCGTTGGGACAAACCGCTGGATTCACCGCGATTTTTTACTCGGCACCTACCTATTCCCGGCATTGAACGGTCCGACTTTGCTTTTTTTGTGAAATTTGCCTATCGCAGAGATATGGGGAGATTCCGCAACGTCTTTCGACCGAATTACGCGCAAAAGCTGTCGCTGCTGGCAACACTGCCGCTGATTGTGGCCGTGGCGGCGATTGCCATTCTCGTCGCGCATCAGTCGCGCAAACTGGCCGAACGTGAAATCGATCAGCTTGAGGCACAGCTGATCGAAGCCAAAAAGGCCGAACTGCGCAACTATGTCACCCAAGCTCGCAACGGATTTTACTTTGTCTACGGCTCGGCCCAACCCGATGATCAGGCGGCCAAGGATCAGGTCGCGCAAATCCTGTCGGCAATGATCTACGGCGATGACGGATTCTTTTTTGTCTATGACTATGACGGTACCAATCTGGTCAGCCCGCGCCAAACCGACCTGATCAACAAGAACTGGAGCGGCCTGACCGACAGTGAGGGCACACCAGTCGTGGACGAGCTGATCCGGATCGCCCGACAAGGTGCGGGGTATCACACCTATCTGTGGCCCAAACCTTCGACCGGGGAAGAGGCACAGATGATCACCTACGTCACCAGCTTTCCCAGCTGGCAGTGGGCTGTTGGAACCGGGGTGTTCATTGACGATGTTGTCGCATCGATCGCCGCCGCCCGGGCCGAGGTCGAGGCCCGTGTACGCCGGACATTCTATTATATCGGCGGAATTACTTTGGCGGCAGTGCTGGTCGTTTTTGCATCCGGCATGCTCCTGAATTTCCGGGAACGGCGGCTGGCGGATGCCAAGCTGAAGGAACTGACGCAACGGGTTCTCGACGCGCAAGAGGAAGAGCGGGGCCGAGTGGCGCGCGAACTGCATGACGGGATCAGCCAGATACTCGTCGGTGTACGCTACGCGCTGGACAATGCCCGGCGGCGGCTTGCGCGGGGCGATGACGACGGGGCCCACGCCCCATTGGACAAGGGGATAGAGCATCTCGGCACCGCAATCACCGAGGTGCGCCGCATCAGCCGCGATTTGCGCCCAGGTGTGCTGGACGATCTGGGCCTTGGCCCCGCAGTGAAGGCGCTGACCGACGATTTCCGCGAGCGTACGGGGATTGAGACCGAATTCTCGACCGTCGTGTTTCGAAACCGGTTGGATCAGGACGCCAAGATCGCCCTTTACCGTATCGCACAAGAAGCCCTGACCAATATCGAACGCCACGCCGACGCAACGCATGTTACAATTGATCTGCGCGGTCACAAAAAGGGTGCCACCATGCGCATCACCGACAATGGTCGCGGCCTGCCCCGCGAGGCTGAAGGCGTCAGCACCGGGATCGGGCTGCGCAACATGCAGGAACGCATCGAACAGCTTGACGGATCACTGCGTATTCTGTCATCACGCAGCCCGCACGGCGGCACCGTGATCGAGGTTACCCTGCCGCTTAGCCACTTGCTTCCGCCGCAGGAAGACGCAACTCCGAACCGAAAGGCCGGTACATGAGCGCACAGTCGATCCGGGTCCTGATCGTGGATGACCACCCGATGGTGGCCGAAGGGATTCAGTCGATCCTTGAAAGCTATCCCGACATCGAAGTGGTCTGCACACTAGGCACCGGGCAAGAAGCCGTTGATCAAGTTGCCGATCTGTCCCCCGATGTGATCCTGATGGATCTGAACATGCCTGGCCTAGGCGGGCTCAGCGCCACCGAGATGATTTTGGAGCGCCTGCCCGAGACCCGCATCCTGATCCTGTCGATGCATGACAGCCCCGAATACATTTCGACCGCACTGAACCACGGGGCCAAGGGTTATGTCCTCAAGGACGTACCGACGGATGAGATCAAACAGGCCATCGACGCGGTGATGCGCGGCGAACAGTACCTTTGCACCGGTGCCAGCGGGTCGCTGCAGCCCAAACAAGACAGCGCACGTGAGGCGCTGACCGGCCGTGAGCAGACCATCCTGCTGGAACTGGCGCAGGGAAAGTCCAACAAAGAGGTGGCGCAGACCTTGGAAATCTCTGTGCGCACGGTGGAAACTCACCGCAAGAACATCAAACGCAAACTGGGTATCTCATCCACTGCGGGCCTGACCCGATACGCGCTGGAACACGGTGTCCTGCAAGGCACCAGCCCCGGTTTCTAAACACGCCCGCAGCGCGCAGCGCTGCCCGGCCTAACCGGAGGAGATGCGCCGCAGGTGTATTGACAACGGGCGGGAGGGCCTACCCCCTCGGGCTGATATCCTGTCCAAAGAATACCAACGTCCCGTCTTCGTCGATAACGTGAAACTCGCGCTGCAGATAGGGTTGATCAAACGGCGGGCGCACGCGCCCTTCGGGTAGATCAGCCAATCCCGGCAGCAAGCTGTCGTACAAATCGTCGATTTCGTCGACGTCTATGTAAAACGACTGATCTTCTCCCAACGGGCGACCATCATCGCGCGGCGGGCATTCCAATAGCCGAATGGCCACGGACCCCAATGACAAAAAAGCGTAATTGTCCTGCCGAAACCCGCAAGAAAATCCCAAACGATCGCAATAGAAATCAATCTGCTTTTGCAGGGAGGAACACAGAACAAATGGCGTAAGCTGTATAATCTTAGGCATCGGACCCTCCGGTCGCTGAAAACCTCTTTATTTTAACCCCAGAATTTTCAGTCCAGCAATTGATCCTTTCGCATCCCTTCACGCGCATGATGATGCGGTAACACACGCCCATAAAGCTGTCGTGTGCGTTCAACCCCGCCGCACATCCCTTCGGCTTCAACGAATGAGAAAATCCCAACGTATCGGGTGCGCGCACCCGTTACTGGGGCCACCCTGTGCAGCGCGTACCGTCCCTTGAAAATCTGTAGGTCCCCCGGTTGCAACTCCAGCTCTCGGACCCGTGCCCTGTCTCCGTCCAAAACCGAGGCCACGGACTTAAAATTTTCGTCCTCGGCCGTGCGCAGGTTCGGCACATATTCAAAGGTGCCCCCGACTTCTCCATTCTGAATGGCCAGCGTAACGGTGTAGTTGTTGGTGTCGAAATGCCAGGGAAAGCCCTGCCCCTCTTCGACCACGTTAATGATCACATCTGCCAGCGGATCATCATAGCGAAAGAACCGATCCTCGGGCTCGTCCAATGCGTCACGGACAAAAGGCATGAACCATTCATATTCGTAAATCCGCCGCAAAGGACCCGACGTGGGGAAATTATCTGCGGGAACAAAGGCGTTTGAGCGGTCATAAAAACGGCGTATCGGATGCCCGATCCCAAAGCGCGGATCATCTTTGGTGAAATAGGCGTTGGTCCTGTTGAAAGAGCGATGCGCTTGTGGGGCAACCTCATCCGCCTCGCGCACCAGCAACTCCAAACCGTCCTCATGCACAAATCCTGGCAGAACCGCGCAGCCGTCTTGATCAAGTTCTTTCCGCACATCTGCAATCGTCTGATCATAGCCCCGCGACCCGGGCCGATCGATCGGATACCGCCCTAGATCTATGAGGTCCTGCAACATTCTTCGCCTCCCTTACCTGTTCAACTGAGACCAGCGTGCCGCACAGAGCCGGGTCGCTCATGTCAATTTTAGACATTGCCTTGACGCTTTCAGACCTGCCATTTGCCAGCCCAAATCATCATGAGCGGGCAAAAATTCGCGGAAATTCCCAACCTGCGGCAATCTGCGCAATAAAATGTCGCAAAAACTGCATCTCAGGTTACAAAATTGGTACGATTGCCTGTTGACGCCCCTTTCGCCCGCCCATAATGTCCCTGCCAAGCTGAAAAGGAGCCTCTGGCGATGAAAGCGCTAGTCGTAATCGTAGGAAACACGCGCATGGGCCGGTAACGGTAAACCATAATCGAACCCATGCGCCTCCGAAAAATCTCGGGGGCTTTTTTTATGCTAAACGCAAGACACATGTCGCGAACGGAGCAAAGCAGATGACACGTGAGATGACCGGCGCAAAAATGGTAGTTCAGGCCCTCAAGGATCAGGGCGTGGACACGGTATTCGGATACCCCGGTGGCGCCGTGCTACCGATCTATGATGAGATCTTTCTGCAAAACGACATTCGGCACGTTCTGGTGCGCCACGAACAGGGCGCGGTTCACGCCGCCGAAGGCTATGCCCGGTCAACCGGCAAACCCGGCGTTGCACTGGTGACTTCTGGCCCCGGCGCCACTAACGCGGTGACCGGCCTGACCGATGCGCTGCTGGATTCGATCCCGATTGTGGTTCTGACTGGGCAGGTTCCGACCTTCATGATCGGCTCGGACGCCTTTCAAGAGGCCGACACAGTCGGTATCACCCGCCCTTGCACCAAGCATAACTGGCTGGTGAAGGACACGGATTCGCTGTCTGAGACGATGCATGAGGCATTTCACGTCGCCATCTCGGGCCGCCCCGGGCCGGTGCTGGTCGATATTCCCAAAGACGTTCAGTTTGCCTCGGGTGAATATACCGCGCCAAAACCGTCAACATCGCACTACCAACCGGTTCTGAAAGGCGATCTGGAAGAGATCACCGAACTGGTTGCGGCAATCGAGACCGCAAAGAAGCCGGTCTTTTACACTGGCGGCGGCGTCATCAACTCGGGCCCTGCTGCCAGCCAATTGCTGCGCGAATTGGTTGATGCGACGGGCTTTCCGGTCACCTCGACCCTGATGGGTCTGGGCGCTTATCCGGCGTCGGGTGAAAACTGGCTGGGCATGCTGGGGATGCACGGCCTGTACGAGGCCAACCTGGCGATGCATGACTGCGACCTGATGATCAATGTCGGCGCACGGTTCGACGACCGGATCACCGGGCGGATTGATGCATTCTCGCCGAACTCGAAAAAGGCGCATATCGACATTGATCCGTCATCGATCAACAAGGTGATCCGCGTGGACATCCCGATTGTCGGTGATGTGGCACATGTGCTTGAGGATATCCTCAAGGTCTGGAAATCGCGCGGCCGCAAAACCGATGCGGCCGCCGTCAAGAAGTGGCAGGCCCAGATAAGCGACTGGCGCAAGGTGAATTGCCTGGCGTTCACCAACAGCGAAAAGACCATCAAACCGCAATATGCGCTGCAACGCCTTGAAGAGCTGACCAAAAAGCACGACCGCTACATCACAACCGAGGTCGGTCAGCATCAGATGTGGGCGGCGCAGTATCTTGGCTTCGAAGACCCCAACCGCTGGATGACCTCGGGTGGTTTGGGCACGATGGGCTATGGTTTCCCGGCCTCTGTTGGGGTGCAGATGGCGCATCCGGACGCGCTGGTGATCAACGTGGCCGGTGAGGCGTCGTGGCTGATGAACATGCAGGAAATGGGCACGGCTGTTCAGTACCGCCTGCCGGTGAAGCAGTTCATCCTGAACAATGAACGCCTCGGCATGGTACGTCAGTGGCAGGAACTTCTGCATGGCGAGCGGTATTCGCATTCGTGGTCCGAAGCGCTGCCCGATTTCGTCAAGCTGGCCGAGGCGTTCGGCGCCAAGGGCATCCTTTGCTCTGACCCCGCCGATCTGGATGACGCGATCATGGAGATGATCAACTATGACGGTCCGGTGATTTTTGACTGTCTGGTGGAAAAGCACGAGAATTGCTTCCCCATGATCCCGTCAGGAAAGGCACATAACGAGATGTTGCTGGGCGAGGCCGAAACACAGGGCGTGATCGATTCCAAAGGCTCGGTTCTGGTTTGACGAAATTTGTTGGGCGCGGCGGAGCGCCCAACACCACAAGAATGATGAAAGGGACGTAAATGTCTGCCCTACATATCAAAAAAGGCTCTACCCGCCATTCGGCCTATAACCTACGCCCGACCTTTTCGGACGTGCAAGAACGCCACACGATTGCGGTTCTGGTCGAAAACGAACCCGGTGTCCTAGCCCGTGTAATCGGGTTGTTCTCGGGCCGTGGTTACAACATCGAAAGCCTTACCGTAGCCGAGGTTGACCACACCGGGCATCTGAGCCGTATCACCATCGTGACCACCGGTACGCCGCAGGTTATCGAGCAGATCAAGGCGCAGCTGGGTCGTATCGTCACCGTTCACGACGTGCATGATTTGACCGTCGAAGGCGACGCGGTCGAGCGGGAGCTGGCGATCATCAAAGTGGTTGGCGCAGGCGACAAAAGGGTCGAGGCGCTGCGTCTGGCCGATATCTTCCGCGCCAACGTGGTCGACAGCACGCTGAACTCTTTCATTTTTGAAATCACCGGAGCCCCGGACAAGATCGACGCCTTTGCCGATCTGATGCGCCCTCTGGGTCTGGTCGAAGTGGCCCGCACTGGCGTTGCGGCCCTGCTGCGTGGCGAGTAACATTTACCCCACCCTGTCGGCTCGCGTATGGGTGGGGAAACTCTGGCCTGTCATGCTGCCTTGTAAGCTAAAACTGGCCGAATAACGTTTATTGGCGCCAAAGCGCCCAAAAGATCACACAAAACAAGATAAAGCCTATTGCGTTTGTAAGATTGGACGTTAGCCTCTGGGGGTGACGTGGCGTTGGGATGCGCCCGTTCGTGTCATCTGTACGATATGTGCGTTATGTCGACCGTCAGGTCGAACATGTTGCGTACTATAAAACAAGTCGCGAGAACCTGGGACACCTATGACCAAAGACATCCGCAACCCGGACGAATTGCGCAGGATGTTCGGCGCCAATCTCAGACAACTTGCGCAGCAATATACATCAGTATCAGAACTTTGCCGACAATTGGGCGTCAACCGGACGCAATTCAACCGATACCTTGGTGGCGAGAGTTTTCCAAGACCTGACGTACTTGACCGGATTTGCCGGTTTTTCGAAGTGGACGCCCGTATTCTGCTGCGCCCGCTGGACGAGATCGACCGCTCTCCGACACATCCCGCAGCGTCTGCCCTTACAGATTTTCTGGGCTCGGGCCCCACAACACTGACCGAGAACCTGTTTCCGGCGGGGTTCTACTATGCGACGGAGACCGAACTGGATGATCCTAAGCCCTCGCGTCATCGGTTGATTCACGCACGCCGGTTGCCGCAATGCACGCTGGTGCGTGGTTATGAGCCGCGCCCTGGCATGCCGAGCGCCGCTCCGACAGAACGTGAAGTGCAAGGCATCGCCGCCTGTGCTGGCCGGCAGATTTATATCCTGATGTCCAGCCGAGCCTCGCAAAACAGCCGTATTTATCTGGTGACGCGCGGGACCGATGAGCATTCGGACCGGTGGCGCGGCGTGGCAATCTGCTTGTCCAGAACGACCGCCAGCGAGACAACCACCCGGCGCATTCTACTGCGTCATCTGGGCGAAGACCCTTCGGCCGTTCTGGCAGCGGCGCGAACCGCCCGCCGTGCAGAACGCTCGCTTCAGCAAGCGGCAAGCTGACGTCACGCAGCGTTTTCGCCCGACGCTTGAGTGATCAGCCGATATAAATGCCAGCTAGCATGCCCCAACAACGGCAGCACAAAAAACAAGCCCAAAAACCACGGAATCATGGCTAGAAAAGTCAGGATGGCGATAAAGATTCCCCACAACAACATGACGCTGAAATGATCACGGACATAGCTGAAACTGGCGATCATAGCGGTCACGAAATCCAGCTCTCGGTCCAACAGCATGGGGATGGAAAGTACGGTGATCATATAAAGCACCGTCGCAAACACAGCGCCCACAACGCTTCCCACAGCCAACATCGTCAACCCGTTGGCGGTCAAATACACCTCTAACGAGGTCGACACGTTTGTCATCGTCGACAACCCCATGAACAGGGCAAAGATCATATGGCCCAGAAAGAACCAGAATAAAAACATCACCACAATAATCGCGCATATCGAGGGCAACTGACGGCGCCCCTGCTGCACCACCACTCCGAAAATAGACTTGAATTCCAAGGTCTCACCCTGCTCCAGCCGGTGCGAGACTTCATACATCCCTACCGCCGCAAAGGGCCCCAGCAAAGGAAACCCGATAGCAGCCAGAACCAACCAGTACGACGTGCCCGTCTGCAAGGTGATCCAGGCCATGAACCAACCGGCCAGCACGTAAAACCCCGCAAACAGAAGCCCAAAAACCGGAGCCCGACGAAAGTCTGTCCAGGCCCGGCGCAGGGCTTCGCGCAACATCCCCAAATTCACCGGCCCCATTTCCGGAACACCAAATGGCTTGTCCATGTTCTGTCCTCCTCCCTTGCCGACCCTATGGTTGGGCCGGTCGTTTTTGCGGCCACATGGTGGCGGCGTGATAGGTTGCGCCAATCGACAGGATGCGGGCGTCGGAGCCGCGTGGACCAAACACCTGAATTCCCATCGGTAATCCGTTGGCTCCAAAACCCGCCGGTGCTGACAGGCAGGGCAAGCCGATCAGGCTGACTGGCACCATGACCTCCATCCACCGATGATAGGTATCCATCCTTCGCCCCGCAATTTCCGTTGGGTATGGCGTCTCAATCTCAAAGGGCCAAACCTGCGCAGACGGCAACACCATGGCATCATAACCACGCATCAACTCTGCCACGCATCGAAACCATTCGGACCGGATGACGCTGGCTTCATGCACTTGCATCGCCGTCAGAGTCTGCCCTCGGTCCAACTCCCATTGCGCCGTGTCTTTCAACACGTCACGTTGATCTGCAAGCGGCGCAAGGCTTGCGGCCACGCTCCAGGATCGCAAGGTTATCCAACTCTCCCAAAGGCGCTCGGCCTCAAATGGCGGCGCAACGGGGATGACCTCGGCCCCCAGCTGAGTGAACACATTCAAAGCACTTTCACATTGCGCGTGTACGCCATCCTCAAATGGATAAGCCCCTCCCCAGTCATCCAGCCACCCAATCCGCACGCCGCGCATGTCTGCCGCCTGCACCGGCGACACTATGGGGGTGGCCCCACCAAACGGCTGCCGCACATCCGGCCCTGAGATCACGTCCAGCAACAGGCCCAGATCCTCTGGGCTGCGCGCCATCGGGCCAAGCGTGGACAGCTGATGCAGAAAGCCATCACCTACCGGTTCCGACGGCACCCGCCCCCAGCTTGGCCGAAACCCGTAAACATTGTTCCAGGCCGCCGGGTTGCGTAGGCTGCCCATCGCGTCTGACCCATCCGCAAGCGCCACCATCCCGGTCGCCAGCGCCACCGCCGCGCCGCCGGATGACCCGCCGCAGGTCCGGGCCGGATTATAAGGGTTCGTCGTCGCGCCATGGACCGGATTGAAAGTATGGGACCCCAGCCCGAATTCGGGAACATTGGTCTTGCCGATCAGGATCGCCCCGGCCGCCCGCATCCGCGCGGCAATCAGATCATCCCTTTGCGCAACGTGATCCCTAAAAATCGGAGATCCCTGCGACGTTACGATCCCCGCCACGTTCACCAGATCTTTGACCGCAATCGGCAATCCATGCAGGGGGCCACGGATTGGACCAGAATCCAAAGCGCGGGCCTCGGTCATCAAATCATCCCGCTCGCGCAAAGCCACAATGGCGTTCGCGGCCTCGTTGACCCCGCCAATCCGCTCCAGCGTTTGCTGCATCACCTTTTGCGCCGACATCTGCCGGTCCGTCAGCGCGTTCAACAGGTCACTTGCAGTTGCTTGGCTCAGATTCATCCCAGGTTCGTCCCTTTTGCAAGGTCAACCTAGCCGGGGCATCCCCCCATTTAAACCCACTGTTTAAATGAATCTTTTCCGTTCCCACAGAAAGCCGGGATCCGTTGCATCTGGCTAAAAATTTATCGGGGGAGGCATTGCTTGCGGAGACCGGGCAAAGCCCCTGCCCGCCTTAGTCGCCCTGCGCCTCGGACCGGCTTTTGCCCGCCACGTTCAACGCCAGTGTGGCTGCCATGAACCCATCCAGATCACCATCCAACACACCCTTGGTGTCTGATGTCTCATGGTTGGTGCGCAGATCCTTCACCATCTGATAAGGCTGCAGGACATAGGACCGGATTTGGTTTCCCCAGCCCGCGTCGCCCTTGGCCTCGTGCGCAGCGTTGATATCCGCATTGCGGCGATCCAGCTCTTGCTGATACAGGCGCGACTTCAGCGCTTTCATCGCAATATCGCGGTTTTGGTGCTGCGACTTCTCGGAACTGGTCACAACGATCCCGGTCGGAATGTGCGTGATCCGAACTGCCGAGTCGGTGGTGTTCACGTGCTGACCGCCCGCGCCCGAGGACCGGTATGTGTCGATACGGATGTCCGAGGGGTTCACCTCGATCTCAATATTGTCATCAACCACCGGATAAACCCAGACCGAGCTGAACGACGTATGCCGCTTAGCCGCCGAGTCATAAGGTGAAATCCGCACCAACCGGTGCACACCACTTTCAGACTTCAACCAGCCATAGGCGTTATGACCGGAAATCTTGTAGGCGGCGGATTTAATCCCCGCCTCTTCACCCGAGGTCTCGGATTGCAGCTCGACGGTATAGCCCTTTTTCTCGGCCCAACGCACATACATCCGCGCCAGCATCGAGGCCCAGTCGCAGCTTTCCGTGCCACCAGCGCCCGAGTTGATTTCAAGGAAGGTGTCATTGCCATCAGCCTCGCCATCTAGCAGCGCCTCCAGCTCTTTCTTGGCGGCTTTGGCTTTCAGGCTTTTGATGGCGTTTTCAGCGTCGGTGACAACCTCTTCGTCCTCCTCCATCTCGCCCAGTTCGATCAATTCGATATTGTCGCTTAGATCGGTTTTGATGGTTTCATAGGTTTCGATGGCATCAACCAACATCTGACGTTCGCGCATCAGTTTCTGCGCGTTCTCGGGGTTGTCCCAAAGGTTGGGGTCCTCGACGCGCGCATTAAATTCCTCAAGGCGGTGGGGCGCAGTTTCATAGTCCATACGCTGCGCCAGCAGCTCCAGCGACTTTTCAATTTCCGCCACGGTATTCTGGGTTTCGGCGCGCATGGTCTTGTCCCAACTTGCTCAATCAGGCCTGCGTGATAGCAAGAGGTTCGGGGCACCACAAGACAGCGGAGCCCCGAAACATATCGGTTATCAGTAAAGCCCACCGGTCGAGAGATCACCCTGGCTGGCATTGGGGCCAACAGTGACGGTATTCCCGGTTGATGTGGTCACCTGACGGCCGGTGTTGACCTCTTCGAACAGCGGCAGGTCCGAACCAACCGCAAAGCCGCCGTCATACACGCGGTCAATAAAGCCGTCGACGCCATCGCGGAAATACTCGGCAACGACATAATCCCCGGTCGCATCCGCTGGCAGGCGCGCGCCACTGAAACGGTCGATTTTGATAAAGTGGCCACCCTCGGGCACTTCAAACGGACCGCCGCCATATTTCTCGACAGCTTTTTCCATAAAGCTTTGGAAAACAGGGCCACACATTGTGCCGCCATAGGCCCCCCGTCCCATCGGGCGCGGGCGGTCATACCCGATATAGCAACCGGCCACGATATTGGACGTAAAGCCGATGAACCACGCATCTTTGGATTCGTTGGTCGTACCGGTTTTACCCGCTGTGGGCACGGGCAGATTAACGACGCTCGACGCAGTTCCCCGATCCACCACGCCCTTCATCATCGACGTCAGCTGATACGCGGTGATCGCATCCATGACCTGCCAGCGATCGGTCACAATGGTGGGCGACTCGTCCGGCTCAAGCCAGCTAGAGTTACAGTCCACACACTGGCGGTCGTCATGTCGGTAAATCGTCTTGCCGAACCGGTCCTGAATTCGGTCGACCAGAGTGGGCTCGACCCGTTCGCCACCATTGGCGAACATCGCATAGGCCGCGACCATCTTGTATAGCGTGGTTTCCTCGGACCCCAACGAGTTGGCAAGGAATGCCCCCATCCGGTCGTAAACGCCGAACCGTTCAGCATAACCCGCGACAACCGGCATCGTGACCTCTTGCGCCAGACGGATCGTCATCAGGTTCCGCGACTGCTCGATCCCGGTGCGCAGTGGCGTCGGACCATAGAACTTGTTTGTCGAGTTCTTGGGCCGCCACAAACCTTGCGGCGTGTTTACCTCGATCGGGGCATCCACCACGATTGTTGCTGGGCTATAACCACTGTCCAGTGCCGCTGCGTAAACAAAAGGCTTAAAGCTGGACCCCGGCTGGCGCTGCGCCTGCGTAGCGCGGTTGAACACTGTATCCTGATACGAGAACCCGCCCTGCATCGCCAGAACCCGGCCCGAATTCACGTCCATCGCGACAAATCCGCCCTGTACTTCGGGAATTTGACGCGCCGACCACTGACCTTCTTCGCCGGCCATGACCAGGATGACGTCACCACGTTTGAAATTGGCGGCGAAATCGCCCTGCATCCATTTGATATCGGAACGGGGCACAACGCCGTCGGCTGGGCCGTTCTCGATACCGACCGTTAGGGATTGATCGGCCACGTTCAAAACCACCGCCGGATACCACTGCGTTGGCAGCACCACGTCGCGCGGGATTTCCAAGATCGCCAACGCCTCGCGCCACTGGGCTTCATCGGTCAGTCTATCTTCGGCGATCACTTCTTTCGTGCCGCGCCATTTACCGCGCGAGCGGTCGTATTTTTGCAACGCGGTACGCAGGGCCTTGGCCGCTTCAACCTGCATCTCTTCGTCCACCGAGGCGCGGACGGTAAAGCCGCCAGTAAAGAACTCACCCTCGCCGAAATCCTCGCTCAGCTGGCGGCGGATTTCGTCGGTGAAATAGTCACGTGGTGGCAGCGCAGTGCGGAAGCTTTCGAAATCGCCATTCTGGACCGAGCGCAGCGGCTGGTCGACCTCGATCTCATAGGTCGCCTTATCGATATAGCCATTCTGGTGCATTTCGCGCAGCACGTAGTCACGGCGCGCCAGCAGGCGTTCTTTCTGGCGAACTGGATGGTAATCGGACGGCGCTTTAGGCATTGCGGCCAGTGTGGCCGCCTCATGCGGGGCCAGTTCCTGCAACGTCTTGTTGAAATAGGTCTGCGCCGCAGCCGTCACACCATACGAGTTCTGGCCCAGAAAGATCTCGTTCATATAGAGTTCGAGAATCTGTTCCTTGTCCAGCGTATCCTCAAGCCGGGTGGCGAGAATGATTTCCTTGATCTTGCGCTCGGCCCGGCGGTCGCCGGACAGCAGGAAGTTCTTCATCACCTGCTGCGTGATCGTGGACGCACCACGCACGTTTTCACCCTTGGATTTCACAGCCTCGACACCGGCAGCGATGATGCCGCGCGGGTCATAGCCTTGATGCGTGTAAAAGTTCTTATCCTCGGCCGAGATGAAAGCCTGCTTCACCAGGTCGGGAATTTCTTCGGACGGGGTAAACAAGCGGCGTTCCTGCGCGAATTCGTCGATCAGTTGACCTTCGCCCGAATAAATCCGGCTGATCGTCGGCGGCTTGTATTGCGCCAGCGATTCATGGCTGGGCAGGTCGCGCCCATACATCCAGAACACCGCGCCGATCACCAGCGCAGCCATGAAGATACCCAGGGTGACGAGGCTGAAGATCGCCCCGAAAAACGAAAGAATGAAACGGATCACGTTACTGCCTTTTACTCGCGCTGCCGCCTATATAGTGGTGCCCCGGCGCAGGGTCAAAACACGATGGCCAATTTTAGCCGGTTTGCGCCGCAGGGTCACTGCCCAATCAGGGCGCGTTTAACCAGATCGTCCTGCCGCCATTGCTCTAGCCCGGCCAGGATGCCGCGCGCCATCCGTTTGCGCCATTCTGGATTCGTGACGTTTTTTAGATCTCTGGGGCTGGACAGAAACCCAAGCTCGACCAAGATCGACGGGATATCCGCCGCCTTTAGTACAGAAAAAGATGCCGTGCGGATCGGTCTGTTGTTCATCGGCCCGCCCTGCTGCGTCATCCCGTCGGCCACGGCCCGCGCCAACGCGTCGGTGCGTGGCTTGGTCTCTTGCCGCGCGATATCCAGCAGGATGTCGGCCACCTGGTCGTCGGCACCGCTGAGGTCCACGCCCGAGATCAGATCGCCCCTATCGTGACGTTCGGCCAATTTGTGGCTGGCAACGTCCGAGGCATCGTCGGACAGCGTATAGACCGCCGCACCATGCGCGCGACCCTCGGAGAGACTATCGGCATGAAGCGAGATAAACACGTCCGCACCCGCCCGATGCGCCAGAGCTATGCGCCGTTCGAGGCTGACAAAATGGTCGTTCACACGGGTCATTACCACCTGATATCCCCCGGCCCGCAGCAGTGTTTCCCGCAACTCGCGCGCGAAGGTCAGCATCAGGGTCTTCTCGTTTGTTCCCGCGACCTCGGCCCCCGGATCAATACCGCCGTGGCCTGGGTCCAGCATCACCAGCAAAGGGCGTGTTCCGTTTGGACCGGGCTTGGCAGGCGTCACCGACGGTTCCGGCAGGTCCCATCCTGGCTGGCGCGGCGCCCCGGCGCTGGCCGCGAAACTGTCGAAATCGGTGCCGCTCAGACCAAGCGATAGGTGCGCTGTTCCATTGACCTGATCCACCCTCAAGTCAGAGGTATCAACGGCCAGTGGTGCGCCCAGCTCCAACACCATGCGCGACCAGCCGGGAACATAGGCGCCGAATTGCACACCACTGATCCGGTCGGTTTGCAGGAAAGTGTCGGCGTCCAGGCCGGTCCAGTCGACCTCCTGAAAATCCAGCACGACACGGTACGGATCGCGCAGTGTGAAGACACGGTAAGGAACGCCCTGACTGAGGCCAAGTTCAACGCGAACTCCGGCGCGGCCATCTTGAGTTATGCGGCTATCGTCGGGCAAAACCCGCGCAAGCGCGCTGAAATCATGCGCGAGCGCAGCGCTGCTCAGCGCCCAGATCAGCGCGATGGCGTAGAAAATCCTGCTCATGGCCTCAAGTTTTCCCGAGATCGTTTGGCGGTCAGACTAGCGGACCGAAGCTAATTTGTGAACGGGTTACGCCGGAGTTGTGATCGAACCGCGTTCAACCATGAAACGCTGAAGCCGCATCAGACCTTCCTCGATATCTGCCGTTGATCGCGCATAGGAAAACCGCAGCGTGCGGTGCCCGCGCACTGGGTCGAAATCCAGCCCCGGAGTCACGGCCACCCCGGCCTTGCCCAGTATCTCGGCCGCGAAGGCACGGCTGTCTTCGGTCAGGTCCGAGACATCGGCGTAAACGTAGAACGCCCCGTCAGGCGGCGCGATATTGGTGAACCCGGCCTTGGGCAAACCGTCCAACATCAAAGTGCGATTGCGGCGATAAACATCCAGATTGGCTTGCAATTCCGCGTCGCAATCCATCGCGGCTAGTGCTGCCAACTGGCTGGCATGGGGCGCACAGATGAACATGTTCTGGGCGATACGCTCGACGACGCGCACTTGATCCTCGGGCACGACCATCCAGCCAACACGCCAGCCGGTCATCGAGAAATATTTCGAGAATGAGTTGATCACATAGCACTCGTCCGTCAACTCCAGCGCAGTGACGGCTTTGGCCTCATATTCCAGACCATGGTAAATCTCATCGCTGATGAACGAGGCCCCCTGCCCGTGCGCAGCCTCGATCAGCGCGCCCATTGACGCATGATCCAGCATGGTACCGGTCGGATTGGCAGGTGACGCGACCATCAGCCCCTGCAGATCAAGCCCGGCGAAATCTGCAGGCACCGGTTGCAGGCGGTTTTCCGGCGCAGTGGGCAGGTCAACCGGCACCAAACCCAGTGCTTTCAGAATTTGCCGGTAAGACGGATAGCCCGGCGCGCCGATGCCAACGCGGTCACCGCTGTCGAACAGCGCGGTGAAGGCCAGCAGGAATCCGCCAGAAGATCCCGGAGTAATCACAACGCGTTCGGGGTTCAGATCAACATTATACCAATCGCCATACAGACGTGCGATCCGTTGCCGCAGCTCAGGCAATCCCAACGCGACCGTATAACCTAACGGGGCTTGCTCTATGGCCTTCCCCAGAGCCTTAACAGCCCCCTTAGGCGCACCGGTGCCGGGCTGGCCGACCTCCATATGGATTATGTGGCGCCCGGCCTCTTCGGCGCGGCGCGCGGCCTCCATCACGTCCATCACGATAAAGGGATCGACCCCGGACCGGGTTGAGTTTCTCATGCCAATCTCCCATGTTTCAGCCATGGCTTTTGAACGCTTATCCAGGGTGGCGTCAATCCCGACCCTGTTGCTGGTGGCAGTGACATGGATGGCAAGCCTTGTTCCGGCAAACGCTCAGGGCCTGATCCGAGACCCCGATATCGAACATGGGCTGCGCGAACTGGCCTTTCCGATCCTGCGTGCGGCCGGGCTGAACACCAATCGGGTCAAGATATTTGTCGTCAATGACCGCACGTTCAACGCCTTTGTCATCGATTACAGCGCGATTTACCTGAATTACGGGCTGATCCTGACCGTCGAAAGCCCTGAAATGCTGCAGGCCGTGATCGCGCACGAGGCCGCGCATATCGCCAATGGCCATCTGGCCCGGCGGACGCAAAACCTGCGCGCGGCGCAACGCAAGGCGGGGTTAGGGACTGCGCTGGCCCTAATTGCCGCTGCCGCCGGAGGTGGTGAGGCCGCAGTAGGCATTGCCGCAGGAACCCAAAGTGCTGCCCTGCGCAGTTTTCTGGGACATACCCGCGCCGAAGAATCCTCGGCCGACCAAAGCGCCGCCAGTTACCTCCGATGGGCCGGTATCTCGCCCATCGGGATGGTTGAACTGCATCGAAAATTCGCAGGTCAAGAGTTACTAAACGCGGTCAATCAAGACCCCTATATGCGGTCGCACCCCACCAGCCGCGAGCGCCTGCGCGTGGCCGAAAGGTTTCTAGCGCAATCTGGCGACTGGTCCAAATCGGACCCAAATGCCGACTATTGGTTCGCACGGGTCAAGGGTAAGCTGTCGGCTTTCCTCCGATCCCCAACATGGACCATGCGACGCGCAAAAGAGGAAGACGCGCAAGACATCCGCCTGATGCGTGAGGCATCGGCCTATCATCAGAACCATGATCTGGCCAACGCCCGCGCCGCCATAGATGGCGCCCTGGCCATTCGCCCAAATGATCCGTTTTACTATGAGCTTAAGGGCCAGATTTTACTGGAAAACCGGCAAATGCAGGACGCCGTGAAAGCCTATGGCAAAGCTGTTGAAATGGCCCCGAATGACGCGTTGATCCTGGCTGGGTACGGGCGTGCATTGCTGGCGCAAGGTCAGACAAAGAACGCCTTGCAAATGCTTGTAAAGGCACGTCAAAGAGATTACCGAAATGCCCGACTGATGCAGGACCTCGGGGTCGCTTATGCGAAGGTCGGCAATAATGGCATGGCTTCGGTCGTGACCGCTGAACGATATGCCTTGCGCGGCCGGTTGGCCGACGCGGGTATTCACGCAAAACGGGCCTTAGGGCAACTGCCCGAAGGCTCTCCGGGTTGGCAAAGGGCGCAGGATGTGCTGATTGCCTCGGAACGCGCTAAGAAAGCAAAAAGGAAACGGAAATGATCCTCAGACATGCAGCACCTGCCCTACTGGGGCTTTCCTTGATCACTGGCCCTGCGCAAGCGTTGGATTTGAACGCGCTTAGCGCCTCGGAAAAGGAAGAATTCGGCGCCCAGGTGCGCGAATATCTGCTGGAGAACCCCGAAGTGATCATCGAGGCGATCAACATCCTTGAACAACGCAACGCGGTTGCCGAGGCCGCCGCTGACCAAGAACTAGTGGCCGCCAATGCCGAAGAACTGTTCAATGACGGCTATAGCTGGGTGGGTGGCAATCCAGAAGGCGACATTACTCTGGTCGAATTCATGGACTACCGCTGCGGCTATTGCCGCCGTGCGGTGCCTGAAGTGGCCGGCCTGCTGGCTGAGGACGGCAATATCCGTTTGGTGATCAAGGAATTCCCAATCCTGGGCGAAGCTTCGGTCCTGTCTTCGCGCTTTGCGGTGGCGACCAAACATGTGGCCGGCGACGACGCATATAAACAAGTTCATGACGCGCTGCTGGAATTTGGCGGCGAACCGACCGAGGTTTCTCTGCGTCGCATTTCCGATGGTTTGGGTCTGGACAGCGATGCAATCGTCGAGGCGATGGACAGCGATCAGGTGACCGATGAGATCACCCGCACCCGCGCCCTGGCACAACGGATGCAGATTTCGGGAACGCCGTCGTTTGTTTTGGGCACCGAAATGCTGCGCGGCTTCCTTCCTGCGGATCAAATGCTGCAAATCGCCAAAGGCGTGCGCGCTGAACAAGGCTGAGTAAAGGGGCGGTTCACCCGCCCCCCTCTCGCTTTTGGTGTAAGTATCCGGGCAATAGGTCGGACTTGTTCAGCAACCTATTGCCACGCAAACCTATCAAGGTTTGAAATCCAAATTTTTGTGTTGAACGAGATTTTGGTCTCGGGCATTGAACACGCTAAAGTAATTTATCCAAAGTCAGAGGCACGCATGAGCGATAACAAGAAATCTGGACTGTCCCGCGCGGCGCGAAGCGTACGCGAAGCAGGTCGTGTTCTGCGTGGCAAGAAAAAACCGATTGCCAAGCCATTGCCTAAGGAAGACGGAACTTCAGTTCAATCTTTGTATCCCGAAGCCCGCGAAAGCATTATCGTCGACATCGGCATGAATGACGGCAAAGACACGGTCTATTACCGTAAAAGAGGGTTCAACGTCATCGCCGTAGAGGCCATCCCAGATTTGTGCGCTGCGGTAACCAAGCATTTCGAAGACCTGGGCGTGGACGGCGTCGATATCAGAAATTTTGCTGTAACCGACGGCACATCGGATGAGGTCACTTTCTACGTAAACAAATTCAATTCGGCCTGGAGCTCGGTCAATGAGCGGATCGGAAGCCGGAAGGACGGGGCCGAAAAGATCGTTGTTCCGGCGGTTGATCTTTCCGAGGAATTGGGGCCGGTTTCCAAGCAAATCCTTTACGTTAAGATCGACATAGAAGGCCTTGACAGCGTTGCGCTTTCGCAAATTATGAACCTGCCCAATCTGCCGAAATATGTGTCGGTTGAAAACGGAAGCCTGGATATGCTCGAGACTTTGCACGAGAACGGGTATGACAGGTTCAAGTTTTCCAACCAGAAATATGTAGAGCACCAAACGATTTCACCTTCATCGCCGCACGGACCGGTTCCCGATCACAAGTTTATAACCAGTGCATCGGGTGTGTTTGGTGAAGACATACCTGGAAAATGGATATCTTATGAAGATGCTGTAAAGGTTCAAGAAGGGCTGAATATTGCCGCGGGCCTTTCCCCTGACAACCTGTTTGCCGTTGTTGTTGGATGGTTTGATCTGCACGCCAAGCACTCATCCATCAAGTAAGGTCATCCGCTATGCGGGGGAAACTGGGTCAGGGATGGTGCGAAATGCCAATGCCTTTGACCCTAAGGGTTCGACCCTGCAAGCCTTCGCACTGGCCAGCCTACACTGCGTCAATCGGAAGGTCCAAAACCCTAAATACTTTCGGGCCATGAAACGATGACGTGCTTTAACGTCCGGGAACCGATATAAGATTGCCATGAACAGAAGGCATTTGATCCTGACCGGAGGCGCGCTGGGATTGATGGGTTGGTCCAATCACTCTGCATCGCAACCGGACTTGGGCTATTTTGTACCCGCCGAGGAAACCCGCCATCAGCGCACCTTTATGCAATGGCCTAACAGCCGACGGGTGTATTGGGATGCAGCCCATCTGGAAGACACGCAACAGGCTATCGCCGACATAGCCAACGCCATATCCGCATTTGAGCCCGTAGTCATGCTGGCTTCTGCGGCTGAGCATGCATCGGCAAAGCGAAAGCTCTCGCCAGCCATCGAACTCTGGGACATTCCGACCGAAGATCTTTGGTGTCGCGACTCTGGGCCGGTATTCGTCGTTAATGAAAGCGGTCAGTTGGCGATCCGTCAGATTCAATTCAATGGTTGGGGCAAGAAGCAGGTCCATACGCATGACGCGCGCATCGCTGGTCGCGTAGCGGAACACTTGGACCTGCCCCTGCTGCCAAGCGGTTTACAAGGCGAGGCTGGAGGGGTTGAACAGGACGGGCACGGGCTGCTCATGGCGCATGAAAGCTCGTGGGTGAACAAGAACCGCAATCCCGGCCTATCGCGGGACCAGGTCGAAACGCGCTTGCTGGCCGCCTACGGAGCAGATCGCATGATTTGGTCCGAGGGGGTATGGGGCGAAGATATCACCGACTACCATATCGACTCTTTGGCTCGTTTCACGGGACCGGGGCGCGTTTTGATGAACCTGCCCGATGAGCCCGACATGCGGGACCCGTTTCATCTGTCTGCACTGGATACACATGACCGATTGGCCGCCGAAGGGCTGCAAATCGAGGTGATCCCAGAGCCCCATTCACCGCGCATCAGAGACCTGGATTTCGTCGCGTCTTATGTGAACTATTATGTGTGCAATAATGGTGTGATCATGCCTGAGTTCGGCGATATTGAAACCGACCTACTAGCGAATGATGCAATTGCTCGCCACTATCCTGGGCGCGAGGTCGTTGCCCTGAATGTGGACGTATTAGGGCAATCTGGCGGCGGGATTCACTGTGCAACACAGCAGATGCCTGCGATCTAATACTGCCCACCCGAGTTTAAGTTATTCTGCCGCTTCCTGCGCGGCGTCCAGCTCGGCAGCCTTCTTTTCGACCTCTTCAACGATGTGGTCGATCATCTGGTCGTTGGACATCTTGTGGCTGGCCTTGCCCGCCAGATAGACCATACCCGACCCAGCCCCACCGCCGGTAAAGCCGACATCGGTCATCAAGGCCTCACCCGGGCCGTTGACTACGCAGCCGATAATGGACAGGCTCATCGGGGTCTTGATGTGTTCCAGCCGCTGCTCAAGCGCCTCGACCGTCTTGATCACGTCGAACCCCTGCCGCGCGCAGGACGGGCATGAGATGATGTTCACGCCGCGATGGCGAAGGCCCAGAGATTTCAGGATCTCATAACCCACCTTCACCTCTTCGACCGGATCGGCAGACAGGCTGACACGGATTGTGTCGCCAATACCCATCCACAAAAGGTTACCCAGCCCGATGGCCGATTTGATGGTGCCGGACACCAGCCCCCCTGCCTCGGTTATCCCTAGGTGAATGGGGGCGTCGGTGGCCTCGGCAATACCCTGGTAGGCAGCGGCGGATAGGAATACGTCACTGGCCTTCACACTGATCTTGAATTCGTGGAAATCGTTGTCCTGCAGGATGCGGATATGCTCCAGCCCGCTTTCGACCATCACTTCGGGGCAAGGCTCGCCATATTTCTCAAGCAGGTGCTTTTCCAGACTGCCCGCATTCACGCCAATCCGGATCGAGCAATTGTGGTCGCGCGCCGCCTTGATGACCTCTTTCACGCGCTTTTCGTCACCGATATTGCCCGGATTGATCCGCAAACAGGCAGCACCAGCCTCGGCAGCCTCAATCCCACGGCGATAATGGAAATGAATGTCAGCGACGATCGGCACCGGGCTTTCGCGTACGATCTCTTTCAGGGCTTTTGATGACGCCTCATCTGGGACAGACACACGTACGATATCGGCACCGGCCTCGGCAGCGGCTTGCACCTGTGCCACGGTCGCCGAAACATCGGTTGTCAGCGTGTTGGTCATCGTCTGAACGGCAATGGGTGCGTCACCACCGACAGCAACATCCCCAACCATGATCTGACGGGACTTGCGGCGGTAGATATTGCGCCACGGGCGAACGTGATTGAGCGACATGAGGACGGGTCCAAGACAACCTAAGTTGCGTCTTTAGATAGTCCGCCTGCCAGGACACCGCAATGGCTAGATCACTCGGCGGGGTCTTCTGAAACCTGTGCCTGAAGTTCAGCCACCAATTGTTTCAGCGCGCTGTTCTGATCAGCCTCAAGATCGGCAACCGCATAGGTTTCGGCAACCGCGTCCTTGGACAGAACAACGCCTTTGGCGACGGTCCCCGGCGCGCCCGCCGGTCCGTAATGTTCGCCGTTCATCGAAAAGAACACCGAACCCGAAGCACCTGCACGCAGTTGAGGCGGCTCTTCCGTCAGCGGAACTTCGAACACATTACCTTGTTCAACCGTGCCAAGGGTGCCTTCGAAGATTACGCTTCCATCAGCTGCGGTGACCCGCATCCAGGCTGGTTTCACGGCGACAATTTTCAAGGTGGTGTCGATCTGCTCGACCACCTGCGGCAAGGCCGGGCGTTCGACAGTGTGGACCTCGGCGACCTCAACCTTCGGCAATTCCTGTGGCAGGAAGGTGCCCACAGTGCGCGGGTCCAAGGTAGAGATCGGAGCATCACGGGCGACCAGAACAGGAACGTCCAGCGCCTGTGGGCGATACAGACGGTCCAACGCCTCGGCGCTGGGGGTGGCCGCAACGGCAACCTCAGTTTCGGCACTGTCGCGCGCCGCATCCAGCGGATCGAGATCGGAAAGAACCACCGGGGCCTGCTCGACCGGGCTGACCTGTACCTGCTGAATCTTGTTCAGCACCGACCAGCCGCCATAGCCAATGCCGCAGATCACTGCGACCAGAACCAGTGACGAGCCGATAGCCCGCGGTTCAATCTGGCTGACAAGGGATTCGCGGCCGGGAATGTATGGCGTGTTGGGCGAGGTAAACGGATCACGCCCCATCGGACCGCGCGCCGGAACCGCGCCCGTAGGCTTGCGAACAACCGAAGCCTCGGCCGACATGCCATGCGCAACCTCGAACCCGCTTTCCTTACAGAAGGCGGCAAAAGTCTCATCCGGGTTCATCCCCAGATACCGGGCATAAGAACGCACATACCCGGCAATGAAGCCGGGTGTGTCGAACGCGTCAGGATCGGCGTCTTCGATTGCAGCTATGTAGTTGGCTTTGATCCGCAGTTCGCGCTGAACATCCAATAGGGACTTACCCATCGTTGCCCGTTCGCCGCGCATCCTGTCACCAAGCCGCACTTCGTAATCGTCAAAACCCTTTGGCCTGACGTCGGCTTCGTCCTTGGAATCGCGCTGAGATCTGCGCCCAATCATCCCTGCTGCCCCATTCTGCCTGCGCGCGTTTCGCGCTAACGGCGAATCATCCCATTAACGATTCGTCCGATACTTTTGTTAGCCTAAGCTTAACACGCGGCAAACGCGTTGCACACTTTAGCGTGAGGTTAACCGGCAAGTTCGGCGCGATTTAGCGCACAATGTGACCAAAGTTCGTCCATCGCCTGTACCAAACGGTTCATTTCGTCAGGCCCATGTACCGGAGATGGGGTAAAGCGCAGACGCTCGGTTCCGCGCGGGACAGTGGGGAAATTGATCGGTTGAACATAGATGCCATGATCATCAAGCAGCTGGTCGCTGAGGATCTTGGTGTGTACCGGATTTCCAACAATCACCGGCACGATATGTGTACCGTGATCGATCAATGGCATGCCCAGCCCCTTGAGCCGCAGCTTAAGGATCTTGGCCTGTGTCTGATGCTGCTCACGCAGATCGCTCGCCGTTTTCAGGAAAGCGACCGAGGCCGCTGCCCCTGCGGCCACTGCAGGCGGCAACGAGGTGGTGAAGATGAAGCCCGGTGCATAAGAACGCACGGCATCGCACATTTTCTCGCTAGCGGCGATATAACCGCCCATTACGCCAAAGGCTTTGGCAAGGGTTCCGTTGATAATGTCGATGCGATGCGCCAGGCCATCGCGCTCAGTCACGCCGCCACCGCGCGGGCCGTACATGCCAACTGCGTGGACCTCGTCGATATAGGTCAGCGCACCAAACTCATCGGCCAGATCACAAATCTCTTCTATCGGACCAAAATCGCCGTCCATCGAATAAACGGATTCAAACGCAATCAGTTTGGGGGCTTTGGGATCGTCGGCCTCAAGCAATTCGCGCAGATGGGCAACGTCGTTGTGACGGAAGATACGCTTGGCCCCACCATTGCGGCGCACGCCCTCGATCATCGAGGCATGGTTCAACTCGTCCGAATAGATGATCAGACCGGGGAACAATTTCGGCAAAGTGCTGAGCGTCGCGTCATTGGCGATATAAGCACTGGTGAACAGCAGCGCGGCCTCTTTGCCATGCAGATCGGCCAGCTCGGCCTCAAGCTTTTTGTGGTAGACGGTCGTCCCCGAGATATTGCGGGTCCCGCCCGAACCGGCGCCGGCGGCGTCAACGGCTTCGTGCATTGCGTTCAGAACAACCGGGTGCTGGCCCATGCCCAGATAGTCATTGCCGCACCACACGGTGATATTCTGCTGCGACCCGTCCGGGCGGGTCCGCACCGCATGCGGGAAATGACCATTGCGACGTTCGATGTCGATGAAGGTCCGGTAACGTCCTTCATCATGCAGCTTGGCAATCGCTGTATCGAGCTGAGCAGTATAGTCCACCGGTATCTCCTTACATGCCCGACCCATTGCATTTGCAGCCGGACAAAATTTCTGACGCTCTCACCGGACGAATCCGATAATACGCCAATGCGTTCCCTTGTGCCCCGTACGTATAGACAACATTGGGATCACACATTTGATTTGCATCAAATATCCCCTCGCACTCGCATCGACAAGTAAAGTTACGGCCATCGGGCGCGAGGAAACGACGCAGGCGCCACTCGGAGTTTCCGATATTATATCATATTCCCGCCAAAGCGCACTGGACGGCGCCGATTGCGCTGATAGGTTCTGCCAAATCTTGAAAGCAGGAGAACCCCATGTCGCTGGACGCCGTTCTGAACCGCATCGACACTGATCTGCAAACCTCAATCGATCGCCTGATGGAGCTGCTGCGCATCCCATCCATCTCGACCGACCCGGCCTATGACGCGCAAGTGGATCAAGCCGCGGACTGGTTGGTCGCTGACCTACAAAGTATTGGCATCGCAGCGGAAAAGCGTGAAACCACCGGCCACCCCATGGTCGTCGGCCATGTCGGAGAGGACAGCAACGCACCGCATGTGCTGTTTTACGGGCACTATGACGTGCAACCCGTTGATCCGCTTGAGCTGTGGAAACGCGACCCGTTCGATCCCGCCATTGAAGACACCGACAACGGCCCCGTCATTCGCGGTCGCGGGTCGTCGGATGACAAAGGCCAGTTGATGACCTTTGTCGAAGCTTGCCGGGCCTGGAAGGCCGTCAATGGCTCCCTGCCCTGCCGCATCACCTTTTTCTTCGAGGGTGAAGAAGAATCAGGATCGCCGTCTCTGGTGCCTTTCCTGCGGGAAAACGCGGCCGAGCTGAAAGCTGACTTGGCACTGGTGTGCGACACTTCGATGGTATCTCGCGGCGTACCGTCAATTTCCTCGCAACTGCGCGGCATGCTCAAGGATGAATTCACTATCACTGGCCCCCGCATCGATCTGCATTCGGGCCATTACGGCGGCCCCGGCCTGAACCCCCTGCGGGAATTGTCCAAGATCATCGCCTCGTTCTATGACGACGAAACCGGCCGTGTTGCGGTCGAGGGGTTCTATGAAGGCGTTCACGAAGTGCCCGCCGAGCAACTGCGCCAGTGGCAAAACTGTGGGTTTGACGAGGTCGAGTACCTAAGCTCGGTCGGCTATTCGCAACCCCATGGCGAAAAAGGATATTCGACGCTGGAACAGCAATGGGCGCGCCCTACGCTTGAGGTTAACGGGTTGTGGGGCGGTTACAATGGTGCAGGCTCGAAAACCGTGATCCCGTCGCAGGCACATTGCAAGATCACCTGCCGTCTGGTCGGTGACATGGACCCTGACGCTTTGCGCACCAAAATCCGCAAACATGTGCAAGAGCGTCTGTCGCCCGACGCCAAGGTCGACTGGGACAATGATCTAGAAGGGTCCCCCGCTTCGGTTATGAATCTGGACCGCCCCGAGTTCGAAGCCGCCCGCGGCGCCCTGTCGGACGAATGGGGGCGCGAAGCCGTGTTCACCGGGATGGGTGGTTCGATCCCCGTCGTCGGTTATTTCAACACTGAACTTGGGTTGGATTCGATGCTGGTTGGCTTTGCCAACGATGACGATGCAATTCACTCGCCGAACGAAAAATACGACGTGAAAAGCTTTCACAAAGGCATCCGGTCCTGGGCTCGCATTCTGGACGCGCTGACGCGCTGATGAGTCCATGCGAAGCTCTGCCTCGCGCTCCGAGGTGTTTTCGGCCAGATGAAGTTAAGGATCCCTTGCTTCATCTGGCTATAAATATCTCGGGGGAGTCGCCCGGAACGGGCGGCGGGGGGCAAAGTCCCCACCCACCGTAGATTACATGTGGATGACCTTTCCATAAGCGTCCAGAACGCTTTCATGCATCATCTCTGAGAGTGTCGGATGCGGGAAGACCGTGTTCATCAGGTCTTCTTCCGTGGTTTCCAACTGACGACCAACCACATAGCCCTGAATCAGCTCGGTCACCTCGGCACCGATCATGTGGGCCCCCAGTAATTCGCCGGTTTTGGCGTTAAATACTGTTTTGATCAGACCTTCGGGTTCACCCAGCGCAATGGCCTTGCCATTTCCGATAAAGGGGAAACGACCGACTTTGATGTCGTAACCCAACTCTTTGGCTTTTGCCTCGGAGTATCCGACTGAAGCCACTTGCGGCTGACAATAGGTGCAGCCGGCGATGCTTTCGGGCTTTACGGGATGCGCGTGTTTGCCTGCGATCAGTTCGGCGACCATGACGCCTTCGTGGCTTGCCTTGTGCGCCAGCCACGGTGCGCCCGCGATGTCACCAATCGCATAGAGACCGTCAACTCCGGTGCGGCAGAACTCATCCGTTACAACATGGGTGCGGTCGATTTTCACGCCCAAAGCCTCAAGCCCAAGGTCTTCGACATTCCCGACGATCCCCACGGCAGAGATCACGGTATCGAAATCGTGCTTTTCGACCTTACCCTTCACTTCGATATGCGCCGTGACCTTGCCCTTGGCGCGATCCAGCTGCTTGACCATCGCTTTTTCCATGATGGTCATGCCTTGCTTGGTAAAGGCTTTCTTGGCCAGCCCGCTGATCTCGGCATCTTCCACCGGCAGCACGCGGTCCATCACTTCGACAACGGTCGTGTCAGCGCCCAACGTGTTGTAGAAGCTGGCGAATTCGATACCAATCGCGCCCGAGCCGATGACCAGAAGTTTCTTGGGCATCCGCGGCGGTTGCAGCGCGTGCTTATAGGTCCAGACCAGATCGCCATCAGCTTCAAGCCCCGGCAATTCACGCGCTCGTGCGCCGGTGGCCAGTACGATGTTTTTGGCCGTCAGCTCTTCGGTTCCTTTCTCGGTTTTGACCGAGACTTTGCCCTTAGAAGGAATCGTCGCTTGCCCCATCACCACGGTGACTTTGTTCTTTTTCAGCAAGTGACCGATGCCGCCTGAAAGCTGCGCCGCCACACCGCGCGAGCGTTTAACGACAGCATCAAGATCGTATCCGACCTTGTCCGCCTTGAGGCCGAAATCCTTGGCGCGCTCCATCAGGTGAAACACTTCGGACGAACGTAGCAGTGCCTTGGTAGGGATACATCCCCAGTTCAGGCAGATGCCGCCCAGATGCTCACGTTCAACCACGGCCGTTTTCAGGCCCAGCTGCGCCGCACGAATGGCAGCGACATAGCCGCCCGGACCAGCGCCGATTACGATCAGATCAAAAGATTGTGCAGCCATGTTTCCCTCTCGGCGCAGGACGGTTGAAAATTTAGTTTACCATTAAACTAATTTCCGAAACGCATCAACACACCATTCCCGCGACAAATACGACGTGGGATCATCGGTATCAGTTTATGCGGTTTTCAGCCTATACCGGGCATCCTTCAATGGCTAGAACATAGATGTCGGGTTCGCCCGCCATTTCATAAACGCAAATCATTCGAGAGGCTTACCATGGCCAAAACACTTAAAGATCTGCTGCTTGCATTGCTCAACGCGACACTCATCCTCGTGGCGCTTTGCTTATTTCTAGGTTGGAAACTGGCATCGACAGTCGAGGGCGTCACCACGGTCTTCTCGGAAAAAGTCCAGATTATCGCGCCCTTGAAGGACGAAATTCTCGGCGTTCGGGGGGAACTTGCGGCGCTACGCAATGATCTTGCCGAGGTGCAATCAAGCGGCTCAGTCACAGATATTGCCGAAAAACTGCGGATATCCACGGCGCTGGTAAAACTGGATAATCTGGAACAAAGAATGCAAGGCGCGCAAGCCAGCATTGCCGAGTTGACCGACTCTCCGGACAAGCTGATCAATTCCGCCATAGAGAAATCGGCCGACGTGGTCGCCGACCGAATTATTGCCATTCGAGGTTGCGTGCCGCAGTCCTAGAGGGACGCCTGCAATTCGCGTACCGTCGAACCATATCCACCCATGTCGACATAGGCGGCTTCGTGTTCGGTCATCGGACGGTCCAGTGCTTCGTTCCGATAAGGGAAACGCCCAAATTTGCGTATCACCTCACGATGTGCTCGTGCGTGCAGCAGATTGCTTTTATCGCTGTCACTCATGTTCTGGCACATCAAACGGACACAGCGTTCCTGATCACACAGATTTTCCGAATGCATCATCGGCAGGTAAAAGAACTGCCGCGCTGGTTCGTCGATCCTGAGATCCCACCCCTTGTCCACCGCACATTTCGCGGCCGACAATGCGGCGCGATCTGACGCGAAAGCCTTGGCGCTACCGCGGAACATGTTGCGCGGGAACTGGTCCATCAAAATGATGTAGGCCAGTGACCCACTAGGATACGTCAACCAAAGAGAGAATTTGCCTTCATTCGCGGCTTCCCAGGTGGTCAAAAACCGTTCGCGAATGTCTGCGTCCAAGGCATCGTCCTGTAGATACCAACCTTTGGGACCAATCTCATCTAACCAATAACTCAATACTTCTTCAGGCCCTACCATTGCCCTAACTCCGTCGTGTTGCCCTCCCCAGGGACGTAAGGTCATTTAAGGATGTTTTTCAGGATTGTAACAGTAAAAAATTGCAACATTCGCGACATATTCTTGTGTCTTAGGCAACATCTTGCGTTTCGGCCTCGGCTTCGGCGGCTTCAATGGCAACCTCTTGCGCCACTTCGACCGCAACTGGCGAGGCTGTCGCGTAGACAGGAGACATGGTGCCGGTCTCATCCACCGGGATCGCCGCACGCTGCGTCATTCGGTACAGCGCATAAACAGCCATCGTCGCAAGCAACGCGGCGATGAACAGGAAGAACCCCTGCGGGCCAAAGACGCTGTCCCCCATCAACCAGCCGGTGATCAGCGGGCCGGCAATCGCGCCAAGACCGTTGATGAACAGCAAACCACCCGAGGCTGCGGCCATATCTTCATGATCCAGAAAATCGTTCGCGTGGGCAATCAACAGCGAATACAGCGGGTTCGACATGCCTCCGATCACGAAGGCCGCGCCCAGCAGGATTGGAAAAGTGACTCCGAACAACATGCCCGCCAATGCTGCACACGTCCCCACTCCTGCAACCAACATGATCAGGAAGCGCCGATCCATGCGATCCGACATCCAGCCCAACGGGTATTGAAGCACCAAGGCACCGATATAGAACGCAGCAATAAAGGTCGAAATTTCAACCAGAGTCAGGCCTGCGCGGGCACCGTAGACCGACGCCATACCGAACTGAGCCGAGAACACACCACCCAACAGGAACATGCCGACGCAGCCCAAAGGTGAGCTTTTGAAAAGCTCGCGCAGTGTCATCGGTTTGGTAGTATCGAATGCTGGTGTTGGTGAAATTGACAAAAGAATGGGAGCAAAAGAAATCGAAACCAAAATAGATGCGACAACAAAAGTGTCGAAACCAGCTGGGTCCCCCAACAAGACCAACCCTTGGGCAGTGATGATGCCAGTCATCTGGAAGATCATGTACAGCGACAAGGCCTGACCACGATTTTCATTGCTGGCCGCATTGTTCAGCCAGCTTTCGGCGGTGACATACACGCCGGAAAAGCAGAACCCAATTACGAAGCGACCCAGAATCCAGACAAACGGATTGGTCATCAACGGGTAAAGGATCATGACGGCCGAAATGAAAGACGCCAGTGCAGCAAACACCCGAACGTGTCCGACCCTTCGGATCATTTCCGGTGCAAGGCGCGAACCGCCCAGAAAACCCATAAAATACGCTGACATTACGAACGACATCTCAAGGGTCGAAAAGCCCTCGATCTCGCCCCGAACTCCCAGGATCGTGCCTTGCAGGCCGTTGCCGACCATTAGCAAGCCCATACCAAGAAGAAGCGCCCACGCGCTGGACAGGACCTGAATCATTGGGGCCTCCGAAAAATGCCGACCTGAACTCTGGATTCGTTTTTATATGAAAAACGGCTCTGATCGCGCTTGTCTACGACATTGCAGGTAGACGATCCCGACAACGCGCCCCTTATGGGATCAAAAGCGACGCGTCTCCGTAGGAAAAGAAACGATATTTCTGTTCAATCGCATGCGCGTAGACATCACGCATCCGGTCCTGCCCCATCAGTGCCGAAACCAGCATCAGCAGCGTGGATTTCGGCAGATGGAAGTTGGTCATCAACGCGTCGGTGACGTGGAATTCAAAACCGGGATAGATGAAGATATCAGTATCACCCTCCCACGGCTCGATCTGCCCGGACCGTGCGGCGCTTTCGATCAGGCGCAGCGCGGTGGTGCCCACAGGTATCACCCGCCCTCCGGCGGCTTTGGTAGCGCGGATTTCTTCGACGGCCGCGGCGCTGACCTTGCCCCATTCGGCGTGCATCTTGTGGGTGGTTACATCTTCGACCTTGACCGGCAGGAAGGTCCCCGCCCCCACATGCAAGGTCACATGGCTGATGGTGACGCCGCGGGCTGCAAGCGCCTGCATCAGTGCCTGATCGAAATGCAACGACGCAGTAGGGGCTGCGACGGCACCCGAGTTGCGCGCCCAAATCGTCTGATAATCGGTCTTGTCTTGTTCGTCCGCCGGGCGCTTGGCGGCAATGTACGGAGGCAGTGGCATTGCCCCCGCCTGTTCCAGCGCGGTGTCGAAATCCTCACCCGTCAGGTTGAACCGCAGATAGGCCTGCCCGTCTTCAACCCGGTCCAGCGTGGCGCTGAGGTCATCGGAAAACGTGATCTCTTCGCCCAGCTTGACCTTTTTCAACGGTTTGATCAGCGCCGCCCAAGTGCCGTCGGCCTGTGGGTCCAACAGGGTCGCCTCGATCGCCGCCGAAACCGGCCCCTGGGCGCTGTTGCGACGTCGGCGACCAATCAGGCGCGCAGGGATGACGCGTGTGTCGTTCAGCACCAGCCGGTCGCCAGGTTGCAGCCAGTCCGGCAGATCGAACACATGTGCATCCGATACCGCATCGCCATTGGCTACCAACAGTCGCGCGGACGAGCGCGGGCTGGCAGGTCGTGTGGCAATCCGGTCTTCGGGCAGGTGGAAATCAAAGTCGCTGAGTTTCATGGCCGCGCCATACAGCGCCCCACTTCCCAATTCAACGGTCTGATGGTGGTGCCCCGAAAGTTCGTTTCGGCTCATCCGGTTTTATCGGCTGTGCATTTGGCCCATCGGACACCGTGGGTGCTGGAGCCCTCAGTAGGTTTCGCAGAAACAGTGGTGCCAGCCCAGACAACGGATTGACCGAGACTTTTGGGTCTCGCAACGGTCCGGTCAGGGTATAGTTGAAACCAATGACGCCCTCACCTTTCTTAGTGAAAACACTGCCAATCGCGTTCACCAGATAGATCGGAGAAATCGCGCCACGCAGGTTCAGCGTTCCGGCAACCGTGTTGATGGTGCCGTCAAAGGACAATCCCATCGACGGCCCGACCGCACTGCCGCTGAGAACTTTGACCTCGGTCGGGGTGATGCGCATCCGGCTTTCGATGGACGAGAAAAAGATGCCCTGCCCGGCCATTTCATTGACCAGACCAACAAGGCTGATAGCGTTCAGCAGCGCGGCCATGGCCGGGGCATCCTTGATGTATGTATTGGTAATTTTCGCGATCACGTCATAGTTGCCAGGCCCCGCAACCGGTTCCAGTTGCACGTTCAGCGACCCGCTTCGCGCCTGTGTGATCATGCCCGCAGACCGCAAAACTGCCCCGGCATCCCCCGAGGTTAACGTCACTGCGCTGCGACCTGCGCGCGGAGAGACCTGTCCACGCACGGGGGCACCCCCGTTTACGTTTGCGGTGAAAGAGCCGTTGACGCCACCGGTGGTTTGAAACGCGCCCTTGAAACCGGTCAGGGCTATGGTCTCGGTCACTTGCAGACGGTCCAACGTCACGTCCATCCGGGGTCCCGCGCCCGAGCCACCACCGCTGCTACTGCCAAAGGTCGCACGGCCCAGGTTCATCACACCGCCCAGCACCCGGATATCCGGTACTGCCCCACCTCGATTGATCAGTTCGGCCGGAACCGCCAGCCAATTGCCCAGATCAAACGAGCTGAACTGAACCCGGTCGAAATCACCATCGTTGAACGAGATCGACGCGGTGGTACGCAATCCGGCTGCATCCAGCTTAAGTTCATCCACACGCAGTTTGTCGCCCAGGGTGGCCTCAAGCGTCATCGCGCCTGTTGTGCCCGCTCCCTTGCGCCAGCCCAGTTCGGGAATAGCCAGCGCAACGCCTTTCAAATCGGACGATGCGGTCAGCTTAGGCGGCGTTCCTGCGCCAATTCCCAGCGCAATATCAGCCGTCCCCCGTCCCGTCAGCATCCCCTGCGGAAGCCCAGCATTCAGCTCTGTCATCAATCGTGGGGATAGTTCGATCTGACCTGTCATCTCGCTGCGCTGCGCTTCGGTACCACCGATTGGTTGTCGCCAGGCAGCTTGGATGGGAACGTCGCCAAACAAACCTTCGCCGGAAATTTCAACTCCGGTTTGGTTGCCTTCAAGCGCCAGCTGATCGGCGCTAACCGAAAAACCAGGAACCAGTTTGTCACTTTCTACATTGTCGATATCACCAAGAAAGTGGAATTCGGTGTCTTCGAATTTCAACCCCTTCTTCATTGGCAGCGACAATGTTCCGGCAAGATTTACAGTACCTTCGACCAGATCAACCGGCAGGTTCGCTTTGGTTAGCAAGCTGAGCGGCGGGCGATCAAGCAGCGACAACGCAGCGGTCGCACTCCCTTTGGCCGTGATCCGGGTAATCGACGGGGAAATCCCCTTGATCTCGGTATCGGGGATGATGAAGGACGTGCCCGTGGCATCAACTGCGCCCCCCTCATCCGCGATGACAACACCCGATTCAGCGGTGGCGGTGAAACGGTGATTGATCAGACTGGCCTGTCCCTGCGCATTCTCAAGCGGCGGCAGGGTCTTGGCGAACCGAATCTTTGCCTCGTCAAAACCGAAATCCAGATAGATATCTGGTTTGCTGTCTGGCCGCAGCCGCAAAGCAAAGTCAACGTCCGAGAACCGCCCTTCATACAAATTCTCTTGGACCCAAAGCCGTGGTTTTGACGCCAGGCGTTCAGGCCAGTAGTTCAACAGTTCATCCCCGTTCATGCTGTCCAGATGTGCATCCAGTTGCGCCGCCCAACCCTCGGGTTCGCCGATCAGCGTGCCAGAACCCAGCAACCGATAGTTGGCGTCTTCGACCATGATCTGACCCAACCGCAATTCGAACGGGGCCAATTTCATCTTCATATCAAGTTCGGCGCGTGCCAGGTTCAGCGATTCTGGAAACAGGTTGGCCGGGTTGATATTGATGTTGCTGAGGCTCAGCTGCGAGGTCAGGCTTTCCAACGCACCGTTTTCAATTCCACGCAGGAACGCCTTGCCCTCGGCATGAAACGCGCCCCATGCGGACACCACCGAAACTTCGTTGAAGTCCAGCTCCTGCCGCGTGGGGTTGTAGGTGAAGTAGGTTCTGGCGGACTCGAATGGAATGGGGCGCGTTTCCTGCGTAGGCTGCACCGCGCCTGCTCCAAGGTTTAGCGTTGCAAACAGCGGCCCCAACGCCGCCCTGTCGTCAATGCTGCCGCGCAACGCCCCAGAGATCGGTGCCTTGAGAACCTGCAACCACGACAGGGCAAGACTTTGGCTGGCGATGTCTTCGGCTGGCAGGTCGGTGATCGAAATGCCGAACCGTGCCTGTGGCGTACCCAGAACACTGGTATAGTTCGCCTCGATCGAGCTTGCATAGTCGCGCCCGGTCAGCACGGAAAACCCAGTGGCCAGATGCATCTCATCGCCGGTGCGGGTCACAGTGATATGCCCCCCGTCGAATACCCAAGCCCGCCCAAGACGCAGATCCTGATAATCCAGCGTCAGCGATTCCAAGTCGACCGAACGCAACCCGGACAGGATAGGCGACAGGAATACATCATCCGATTGCTCGATCAGTTGAGCCAGGTCCGGTGCTTGCTGCACAGGGGCGCTGCCCGAACCAACTGTCAGCGACAATGCTCCGTCCAGGCCCCGGGTCAGCGCGATCTGTGCATCGCGAAGGATGATGCGGCGCGGGCGGATTTGACCCCGTAAAAGCCCGCGCATCGACAATCGGGTGCGCAGGTCCGAAACCTGCGCAATCTGCTGCCCGGCTGCGTCGCTGATCGTCACGTCGCTCAGCTGCAGACGGGGACGCCATTCCTCATTCACGATAAAGTTGACGTCGCCAAACCGGATTTTCAGCCCTCCGAGGCTGTGTTCAAGGCGCTGTTCAACCTGCTTTCGCAACCATTCGGGTGCATGAAGATTCTGGCCGATCAGAAAAAACCAGCCCACAAAGACCAACAGCCCCAGCGACAGGACCGTCCAACCGGAAAAATGCGCGGCAATACGACGACGGGACCGGCGACGCCGGGGCTTTTTGGGCTGCGACGCACTTTTGTCTTCGTGCTGCACCAATTTTCTATCCACGTCTTCCAACCCGCCCGCGCCGCCCTATGATGTCTGGCAGCCCTTAAAAAACTTTAGCGGAGTTTCCAATGCCCGACGTTTCAGACATCGCCCCTGATTTCACTTTGCCCCGCGACGGAGGCGGCGAGGTCACATTGTCAGCCCTGCGCGGCGGCACCGTCGTTCTGTTCTTCTATCCTCGTGATGATACGCCGGGCTGCACCAAGGAATCCATCGGTTTCTCGGAACAACTTCAAGCCTTTGGTAACGCGGGCGCTCACGTTTTCGGCATCTCGCGGGACAGCGTCGCCAAGCACGACAAGTTTGTTGCCAAGCACAATCTGACCACTCCGCTGTTGTCGGATGAGGGCTCGTCGGTCTGCGAGGACTATGGCGTATGGGTTGAAAAGAATATGTACGGTAAGAAATCGATGGGCATTCAGCGCTCGACCTTCATCATCGATGCCGATGGCAAAATCGCCAAGATCTGGCGCAAGGTTAAAGTGCCCGGTCACGTGGATGAAGTGCTGGAAGCCGTACGGGCGATGTAACGCCCCTCGACCACGCGCGCCATCCGGTCTAAGAGCCGCGCGTGCAATCAAGCGGAGAAACATGGTGCCCAAAACGCTGACCCAGATGGCTACTGAGGTTCTGACAACGGCGGATGGTCGGGAAAAAACCGCCCTGTCCAAAAGTCATGCCGCCGCGTGGTTCGCATCGCGCAGCGGTGACGCGCCAGAGATCGAGATCGGCACCGCTACGCCGCCGCTGCAACCCGCACGCCCGGATCAACCTGAACTGCTTTCCCCGCGCGAGGTACCGAAACGGAAACCGGGTACAGAAGCGGGCCGTATCGCCCTGCTACACGCCGTCGCGCATATCGAGTTGAACGCCGTCGATCTGCATTGGGACATCATCGCCCGCTTTGGTCATGTACCTATGCCTGTCGGGTTTTATGACGACTGGGTTAAATGCGCCGAAGAGGAATCGCGTCATTTCGAGATGGTGTGCGATTGCCTTGAGGCCATGGATAGCAACTATGGCGCTCTGCCCGCCCATGCCGGGATGTGGCGCGCGGCCGAGGACACCGCCGAAGATTTGATGGGTCGATTAGCCGTGGTTCCCATGGTGCTTGAGGCACGCGGGCTGGACGTGACCCCCGGCATGATCGACATATTCCGCAAGGCCAAGGACGAAAAAGCTATTGCTGCGCTGGAAGTCATTTATGCCGAAGAGGTCGGGCATGTGGCTTATGGCTCAAAATGGTTTCATTTCCTGTGTGGGCGCGAGAATGCCGATCCCAAGGATGTGTTTCACCAATTGGTTCGCCGGTACTTTCACGGCGTGTTGAAGCCACCTTTCAACGAAGAAAAACGCGCCGAGGCCGGGTTGCCGCCTGATTTCTACTGGCCCCTGACCGAGGAGCTGCCCGCGCCCGGCTCGGCGCAATAAACGCGCGCAAATTGATGTTATCGGCAATTTCCCGCCGAGATTTAGCGGGAATAACGCGGTTTCATGTGTGAACTAGTTTACAAACTTGCCCAAATCCCGCGTGCCCTCTATGCACTTCGCCAAAGGGACGGCTATCACTCACGACCGGTCCCGAATCTTGGGGATGAGAGGTGAAGACGCGTGCGAACACGTCTGGCAATTAAGTTACACTCACTGCTCGAGCGGCATTTTCCCGAACGCCGAGTCTTTCTTAAATCTGACAACGACACGCGGTTTATCCGGCTCAGCTCGGAAACGCAGATTTTCGCCGTTGCTGGCGTTGCAGTATTCGTTGGCTGGACCGCCGTCGCCACGGCGATCCTGCTAATGGACAGCATCGGATCGGGTAATTTCCGCGAGCAAGCCAAGCGCGATCAGGCGACTTATCAAGACCGTCTGAACATCCTGTCGACGGAACGGGATGCCCGGGCGCAAGAAGCGCTGGCCGCGCAAGACCGGTTCAACGCGGCGCTGGAACAGATCTCGGCGATGCAATCGGAGCTGCTGGCGTCGGAAAACCGCCGCCGCGAGCTTGAGACCGGGATCGAGGTCATCCAGACCACCCTGCGCGCCACGATGAAACAGCGCGAAGAGGCCCGCACTGAGCTAGCCAGCATGCAGGTCGAGACCGATGACGGCGACATTTATATGACCGCCGCAGGCGACCCGGAACAAATGAATTTCATGACCGACGCTCTGGTCCGGACGGCACAAGAGCGCGACCAAATCGCCGCCGATGCAAAGGATGCTCTGGCACAGCGCGACGATCTTGAGTTGGAAATCCGTTTGATGCAGGAACGCAGCGACGAGATTTTCCGCCAGCTGGAAGAGGCGATGATTATCTCGGTTGAGCCTCTGGACAAAATGTTCCGCCAGGCCGGTATGCCCACCGACCGTATTATCGAAGAAGTCCGCCGCGGCTATAGCGGTATGGGTGGCCCCCTCACCCCCATCTCATTCAGCACGCGCGGAGAGGACCTGACCCCCGACGAAATCCGCGCGAATGTGTTGCTGCAACAGATGGACCAGCTGAACCTGTACCGCATTGCCGCCGAAAAAGCCCCCTTTGCCAGCCCGGTGCATGATGTGGTGCGCTTTACCAGCGGCTTTGGCACGCGACGGGATCCAAAAACCGGGGGGCGGCGCATGCACAATGGGGCGGATTTTGCCGGTGCCTACGGAACCGACATCTTTGCCACCGCCGACGGAATCGTCACCCATGCGGGCTGGCAATCCGGGTTCGGCAGGCTGGTGAAAATCAAGCACGCGTTCGGGGTTGAGACTCTTTACGCTCATAATACCAAGATCCGGGTCAAGGTTGGCCAAAGGGTCTCGCGCGGGGATCATATTGCTGATATGGGTAGCACTGGACGGTCTACCGGCACGCATCTGCACTATGAGGTTCGCGTCGACGGTGTGCCAAGAAATCCAATGACTTACATTAAGGCTGCGAGAAATGTTTTCTAAGAGCAAAATCAACGAGCCCGCATCCGACGCCCCCGAGACAGCAAAACCTGCTGCTCCGGCGACACCGGCTGCCCCTGCACCGGCGGAAACCAAGGCCAGCACCGCGCCCAAGCCCAAACCTCCGGCATCGGTTCTGTCCTCGGATCTGCACATCACAGGCAATCTGAAAACCACGGGCGACATCCAGGTCGAAGGCACAGTAGAAGGCGACATCCGCGCGCACCTGCTGACCATCGGCGAAACCGCGACCATCAAGGGCGAAGTCACCGCTGATGACGTCGTGATCAACGGCCGCATCGTGGGCCGCGTGCGTGGCCTGAAGGTGCGCCTGACCTCGTCCGCCCGTGTCGAAGGCGACATCATTCACAAGACCATCGCCATCGAAAGCGGCGCGCATTTCGAAGGTTCAGTGCAGCGTCAGGACGACCCGCTGAATCCTGGCCGCAGCGGCAAGTCGGGCGCCAACCCGGCGGCCGAGGTCAAGCAGTAACACTGCCCCTAAATATGAATAAGCAAACGCCGCGGGTCAGCCTGCGGCGTTTTTCTTTTGTCCTTGCCGGTTGCTGTGGTCGGTATAGGGTTCTGACATGTTGATCTTTTTCTCTATCCTTCTGTTGATTGCGGGCTTCTTTCTGTACCGCCACTGGTCAAAGTCCCAAGCGCGGCAGGCCCTGCTGGCCACGCCCTTGACCGACCACCAGCGCAGGCTGATCGAGCAGCAAGTACCACTGATCCGCCGCCTTCCCGCCGATCTGCGGTCCAAGCTGGACGGCAAGGTGAACCTTTTTCTGGACCAGGTGGAGTTCCACGGCTGCGACGGGCTGGAGGTCACCGAAGAGATGGAGCTGGCCATTGCTGCGCAAGCCAGCCTTTTGTTGGTTAACAGCGACCTCTGGTACGATCACCTGACAACCATCCTGATCTATCCTAGCGCCTTCAAATCACGTCAGCGCCGGCAGGATGGCTATGTCGTCAGCGAGAAAGAGATCGTACGCACCGGCGAAAGCTGGGATCGCGGGCCGGTCATTTTATCCTGGTCACACAGCAAGCAAGGCGCCGCGAATGATCACGATGGGCAGAACGTCGTCCTGCACGAGTTTGCGCATCAGGTCGATGACCTGTCTGGGGGCACCAACGGCGTTCCGATTCTGAGCGACGGTCAGAGCTTTGCGGAGTGGGAACGTGTTTTCCTGACAGCCTATGACGCCCATGTTCGCGCAGTCGAGCATAGCCAACATACGGTTATCGATCCCTATGGTGCTGTGGGTCACGAAGAGTTCTTTGCCGTGTCGGTCGAGGTGTTTTTTGAACAACCCCGGCAGCTCAAGGCCGCTGTTCCCGATGTTTATAAACAGCTGTCAAAGCTGTTTCGGCTGGATCCAGCCAGTTGGGACAACGCAAAGAAATGAAGCCAACAGGGACGTGAAAAGTCATCCCTGAACACAGTTGGAGAATTTTCTCCTTATCCTGACATTTCACAAATTGTGATTTTTGAATTACGCTTAAACCAGTGTTTTCAGGAGGGATTTTCATGGCACCTAAACTCATGGCCGAGTTCTTCGGCACATTCTGGCTGGTACTGGGCGGGTGCGGCAGCGCCGTTCTGGCGGCTGGCGTTGCTGACGTAGGCATCGGCTGGTTGGGCGTTTCCATTGCCTTCGGCCTGACGGTTCTGACTATGGCATACGCGGTTGGACATATCTCGGGCGGGCATTTCAACCCGGCGGTTAGCCTTGGCTTGATGATCGGAGGCAGGTTCCCGGCGCAAGAACTGATCCCCTATTGGATCGCGCAGGTGATCGGCGCCATTGCTGCTGCGGCCGTTTTGTACCTGATCGTCAGCGGCGCACCAGGGTTCGAAGGTGTTGGCGGGTTCGCCTCGAACGGGTACGGCGAAGCGTCACCCGAAGGTTATTCAATGATGTCCGCATTGGTGATTGAGATCGTGATGACCGCGTTCTTCATTGTGGTCATACTGGGCGCAACATCCAACTTTGCACCTGACGGGTTCGCTCCGATCGCGATTGGCCTTTGCCTGACCCTGATCCACCTGATTTCGATTCCGGTGACCAACACCTCGGTCAACCCGGCGCGTTCTACCGGCGTGGCCCTGTTTGCTGATGGCCCGGCGCTGGCGCAGCTCTGGCTGTTCTGGGTCGCCCCACTTATCGGCGCAGCCATCGGGGCGCTGATTTGGCAAATGATGGGTGATGACTGAGACAAAAAAGCCCCGATGCCGATGCGCATCGGGGCTTTTTTTATTCGGTGACGGTGACTTTTTTCATCACGTCCGGTTGACCGGTCACTGCGCCGTTCGGGCCTTCGCCGCGCTTGATCGCGTCCACCACGTCCATGCCGTCAGTGACCTGACCGACAACTGTGTATTGGCCGTTCAGAAACGGACCCGGTTCGAACATGATGAAGAACTGCGAATTCGCGCTGTCTGGATCCTGCGCTCGCGCCATGCCGACGACACCGCGGTCATAGTTGAAATCCGAGAACTCGGCAGGCAAATCGGGGCGATCAGATCCACCGGTTCCGGCACGACGCATGTCGCCACCGATACGGCCGAATTCAACATCACCGGTCTGCGCCATGAAACCGTCGATGACACGGTGGAACACCACGCCGTCATACTTGCCCTCAGAGGCCAGAGCACTGATCTGCTCGACATGTTTGGGGGCGATGTCATCAAATAGGTCAACGGTGACGGTGCCGTTGGCGCCCTCACCTTCGATCTCGATCTGCAGGCCCGTGGCCAGCGCAGGGCTGGCCAGCAGGGCAAAAGCGGCGGCCAGCTTATACATCAGACGCAACCTTGACGCTGATCATGCGGTCGGGGCTTGCAGGCGGCTCGCCACGCACGATGGCATCTACATGCTCCATCCCGTCGATGACGCGGCCGTAAACGGTGTACTGGCCATTCAGGAAGTGGTTGTCTTTGAAGTTGATGAAGAACTGCGAGTTGGCCGAGTCCGGGTTTTGCGAACGGGCCGCACCCAAGGTGCCACGGTCATGTGGCAGCTTCGAGAATTCTGCAGGGACGTTCGGCAAAGACGAGCCGCCAGTACCCGCCATACGCAGGTTGAACCCGTCTTCCATATCGCCGTGCTGCACGTCGCCGGTTTGCGCCATGAAACCGTCGATCACACGGTGGAAGGCCACGTTGTCATACTCACCACCACGCGCCAGTTCCTTCATCCGGGCGCTGTGCTGCGGGGCAACATCCGGCAGCAGCTCGATGACGACATTGCCGTCTTTCAGTTCCATGATGATCGTGTTTTCGGGATCCTTGATCTCGGCCATGAGGCCCTCCTGTCGTTTATCTTGCGCAAATACCTATGCGCCACGCGCGTGAATGCCAAGTGACGCATTGACCTGAAGGCAAAATGCAGGAAAAGAACCGCCTGAATCTGTTGTAATGGCAAGGATAGAGCGATGGGCTGGAAAACTCTGGACGATATGGACCTGAACGGCAAACGCGTGCTGGTGCGCGTCGATATCAACGTGCCGGTCGTTGACGGGGTTGTGACCGATGCGACCCGTATTCAGCGTATCGTCCCGACCGTTCGCGATATCCTCGCAGCCGGGGGCAAGCCTATCCTGCTGGCCCATTTCGGTCGCCCTGGTGGCGAGCGGCGCGAGAACCTGTCGCTCAAACAATTGATCCCCACGCTTGAAGCCGCCTTTGGCACCGAAGTTCTATTCGCCGCCGATTGCGTCGGCACCGAGGCTGATCTGGCCACCAAAGCCTTGAAGCCCGGTCAGGTGCTGCTGCTGGAGAATACCCGCTTTCACGCCGCTGAAACCAAGAACGACGCCGATCTGGCCGCCGGCATGGCCAAGCTGGGCGACATCTATTGCAACGACGCCTTCTCGGCTGCTCACCGCGCCCACAGCTCGACCGAGGCCATCGCGCGGTTGCTGCCCGCCTGTGCCGGTCGCCTAATGCAGGCCGAGCTGGAAGCGCTGGAAGGCGCACTGGGTGCGCCCAAGCGCCCTGTGACAGCGGTTGTTGGGGGGGCAAAGGTATCAACCAAGCTAGAGCTGCTGGGCAACTTGATCGACAAGGTTGATTACCTGGTGATCGGTGGCGGTATGGCGAATACGTTTTTGGTCGCTCAGGGAGTTAGCGTTGGCAAATCATTGGCGGAAACAGCGATGAAGGACACCGCAGCCGAGATCTTGACCAAGGCTGAAACCTCGGGCTGTAAGATCGTACTGCCTTCGGACGTTGTGGTCGCCGAGAAATTCGAGGCAAATGCCCCACATCAGGTGTTGCCAGCCGATCAATGCACCGAAGACGGAATGATCCTGGACGCTGGTCCTGAAAGCGTAACGACCATTACGGACATATTTGGTCAGAGCCAGACCCTGATCTGGAACGGTCCGCTGGGCGCGTTCGAGATCGAACCCTTTGACACCGCCACCAATGCAGCGGCCCTAAAAGCGGCGGCGCTGACACGGTCGGGACAGCTGGTTTCGGTCGCTGGCGGCGGTGACACAGTCGCGGCGCTGAATGCATCCGGTGCGGCCAAGGATTTCTCGTATATCTCGACCGCTGGCGGCGCGTTCCTGGAATGGATGGAAGGTAAAACCCTGCCCGGCGTCGCCGCCTTGGAAGGTCAGGCGTAAGGTCAAAATTGGTCGCATTTCGGGCCTCATGGTAGTCTCTCCTTGTTGAATCGGAGATTTTGTCATGAGGTTCATAGTCTGCCTGGTCACCATATTGATACCTGCCTACTCTGCGGCACAATCCAGCTGCGAAGGGCAAACGCAACTCGACGCCAATTTCTGCGCCAAGGAAAAGTGGGAAATCGCTGATCGCGAACTGAACCGTATCTGGGCTGAGGTCAAACCAATGGCCGATGCACGCGGAAACGGTCAGGCCCTATTGGACGAACAGCGCGCCTGGCTGAAAGCGCGCGACGCAGCCTGCGACCCGGAACTGGATAGTGACGGCAGCGCGGCGCCAATGTTCTATTGGGATTGCATGGAACAACAAACCCTGACGCGCAATCAGATCTTAAAGTCTGCGCGCTGAGAAACTTAATCCGACCATTCGCGAAAAAGTGCGAATCAAGGGATTCACAAGCCGAATCACCTGTGACATAGTGCGAACAGATGCCCGCAAAGGGCACATTTTTGAGGCAGACTTCATACGGCGGTAAACAGAGTGTCCCGTTCCCATCGGCCCGGTTTGGGCGCAGTTGTATTCTTCATGGTGGCTTTCATGCTGGGTGTGTATTTCACCTTCGCCGCCGTGCAGGGCGACTATGGCCTATTCAGACGGGTCGAGATCGCAGCGGAACGGGACGCCCTGTCACAAGACCTGGCCAAGCTTAAGGCCGAGATCGCCGAGATGGATAACCTGACCCGCCGTTTGTCCGACACTTATTTGGACCTCGATCTGCTGGATCAGCAGGCCCGCTCGGTTCTTGGCATGATCCGTTCGGACGAAATTGTCATCCGCTAAGCCGGACCGACATTTTTCTTGGAAATTCAACTTTACCCGAGGGTTCCCCCGGCCTGAAGCCGCGCGAAATGACGATGCGTCATATTTACTCTCGCCAGATTGCCGGAAATGCTTTATGAGATAGTTTAACGCTAAACTATCTGTCCGGAAGGGGGAGATCGCCACGATGGCTGCGCGAAAAACCACAAAGAAACCAAATGTTTCTGCGGAAGAGCTTAAAACCTACTACCGCGAAATGCTTTTGATCCGCCGATTCGAAGAAAAAGCAGGTCAGCTTTACGGCATGGGCCTGATTGGCGGGTTCTGCCACCTGTATATCGGGCAGGAAGCTGTCGTTGTGGGCCTTGAGGCCGCAGCCAAGGAAGGTGACAAGCGCATCACCTCATACCGCGACCACGGCCACATGCTGGCCTGTGGGATGGAGCCGGGTGGTGTGATGGCCGAACTGACCGGGCGCGAAGGCGGGTTGTCCAAAGGTAAGGGCGGCTCGATGCACATGTTCTCGAAAGAGAAGCACTTCTACGGCGGCCACGGTATCGTTGGCGCGCAGGTGCCATTGGGTGCAGGTCTGGCTTTTGCCGACAAGTACAAGGGAAACGGCGGCGTGACCTTCACCTATTTCGGTGATGGCGCAGCGAACCAGGGTCAAGTCTATGAGACCTTCAACATGGCCGCGCTGTGGGAACTGCCGGTGGTGTTCGTGATCGAGAACAACCAGTACGCCATGGGCACCGCTCAGGCGCGTTCGACGTCTTCCGCTGACATCTACCACCGAGGTCAAGCCTTTGGGATACCGGGCGAAATGGTCGACGGCATGGATGTTCTGGCGGTTAAAGCCGCAGGTGAAAAAGCCGTCGCGCACTGCCGCGCAGGCAAAGGCCCCTACATTCTGGAAATCAAGACCTATCGCTATCGGGGCCACTCGATGTCCGACCCGGCCAAGTACCGCACCCGCGAAGAGGTTCAGAAGGTTCGTGAACAAAGCGACCCGATCGAACATGTGCGCGAGCTGTTGCTGACCGGCAAACACGCGACCGAGGAGGATCTGAAGGCGATCGACAAAGAGATCAAAGAGATCGTCAACCAGGCCGCCGAATTCTCGAAAGAAAGCCCCGAGCCGTCGCTGGATGAGCTCTGGACAGATATCTACGCCTGAGAGGACGATTAAGACATGGCAACCGAAATTCTCATGCCCGCACTCTCGCCCACGATGGAAGAGGGCACATTGGCCAAATGGCTGGTCAAGGAAGGCGATACCGTTTCTTCCGGCGACATCATGGCCGAAATTGAAACCGACAAGGCGACAATGGAATTCGAAGCGGTCGATGAAGGCATCGTCGGCAAGATCCTGATCGCGGAAGGCACCGAAGGGGTTAAGGTTAACACCCCAATCGCGGTTCTGGTCGAGGAAGGCGAAGACGCCTCGGCCCTGCCCGCGGCTGCGCCTGCAGCCACAGCGGTGGCCGAGGCCGCCCCGGCGGCGGTTGAGGCCCCCGCTCCATCCACGGCGCCGGCAGCACCAGTTGTTGATCTGTCGCCCGATTGGCCTGCCGACGCCGAGATGAAATCTGAAACGGTCCGCGAAGCCCTGCGCGACGCCATGGCGGAAGAGATGCGCCGCGACGAAGATGTCTACCTGATGGGCGAAGAGGTCGCCGAATATCAGGGCGCTTACAAGATTTCCCAAGGCTTGCTGGACGAATTCGGGTCCAAGCGCGTGATCGACACCCCAATCACCGAGCATGGCTTCGCCGGTATCGCGGTTGGCTCTGCCTTTGGCGGGTTGAAACCGATTGTCGAGTTCATGACTTTCAACTTCGCCATGCAGGCGATGGACCAGATCATCAACTCGGCCGCCAAGACGCTCTATATGTCAGGCGGCCAGATGGGCTGCCCCATCGTGTTCCGTGGCCCTAACGGTGCCGCTGCCCGCGTGGCCGCACAGCACTCTCAGGACTATGCCGCATGGTACATGCAGGTCCCCGGCCTGAAGGTAGTGATGCCCTATTCTGCAGCCGATGCCAAAGGCCTGCTGAAATCAGCGATCCGCGATCCCAACCCTGTGGTCTTCCTGGAAAACGAAATCCTCTATGGCCGCTCCTTCGATATGCCACAGGTCGATGACCTGGCCATCCCTTTGGGCAAAGCCCGTATCTGGCGCGAAGGCTCGGACGTGACCATCGCCAGCTTTGGCATCGGCATGCAGTTCGCGTTGGAAGCAGCCGACAAGCTGGCCGAGGAAGGCATCAACGCCGAAGTGATCGACTTGCGCACCATCCGCCCCATGGATACCGGCGCGATCATCAACTCAGTGATGAAAACCAACCGCCTGGTGACCGTAGAAGAAGGCTGGCCGCAAGGTTCGGTCGGCAGCTACATCTCGTCCGTAGTGATGCAGGAGGCGTTCGATTACCTCGACGCGCCCATCATTAATTGCACCGGTAAGGATGTGCCAATGCCCTACGCCGCCAACCTTGAAAAGTTGGCTCTGATCACCACCGATGAGGTGATCGCCGCTGTCAAACAAGTGACTTACCGGTAAGGAGCGACAGATAGATGCCCACAGAAATTCTGATGCCCGCCCTGTCACCGACGATGGAAGAAGGCACGCTTGCTAAATGGCTGGTCAAGGAAGGCGATACCGTCTCGTCCGGTGACCTGCTGGCCGAGATCGAAACCGACAAGGCCACGATGGAGTTCGAAGCCGTCGACGAAGGCACCATCGGCAAGATCCTGATCCCCGAAGGCACCGAAGGGGTCAAGGTCAACACCGCCATCGCAGTTCTGCTGGAAGATGGCGAAAGCGCCGATGATATCGCGTCCACGCCCATCGCCGCACCTGCGGCTGCCCCCGCAGCCGCCGCGGGCAACGAGGCCGCCGCGCAAGCGGTGTCCGAGGCGCCCGCCCCTGCCCCAGCTGCTCCGGCCAAGGCGGATGGCGGTCGTATCTTTGCATCTCCGCTGGCCCGCCGGATTGCGGCACAAAAAGGTCTGGACCTGACGCAAATCGCAGGGTCCGGTCCGCATGGCCGTATCGTCAAGGCAGATGTCGAAAGCGCCACGGCTGCTCCGGCCACTGCTGCCGCTTCGGCCCCTGCTACGGCACCCGCACCCGCTGCGGCACCGGCTGGTCCCTCGGCAGATGCCGTGGCCCGCATGTACGAAGGGCGAGAGTATGAAGAGGTCAAGCTGGACGGTATGCGCAAGACCATCGCCGCGCGCCTGTCCGAGGCCAAACAAACCATCCCGCATTTCTACTTGCGCCGCGACATCAAGCTCGACGCGCTGCTCAAGTTCCGCGGCCAGTTGAACAAACAGCTGGAAGGCCGAGGCATAAAGCTGAGTGTAAACGACTTCATCATCAAGGCCGTCGCCAACGCCCTGCAGCAAGTACCGCAATGTAATGCCGTCTGGGCCGAAGACCGGGTTCTGCAACTGAAACCTTCGGATGTGGCCGTTGCGGTTGCTATTGAGGGGGGCCTGTTCACTCCGGTCCTGCAGGATGCCGACACCAAATCCCTGTCGGCCCTGTCGACCGAGATGAAAGACCTTGCGGGTCGCGCCCGTGAACGCAAACTGGCACCGCACGAGTATCAGGGCGGCACATTTGCCATCTCGAACCTGGGTATGTTCGGCATCGACAATTTCGACGCCATTGTGAACCCGCCTCACGCCGGCATTCTGGCTGTGGGCTCGGGCGTCAAGAAACCGGTTGTCGGCGACGATGGCGAACTTACCGTTGCCACAGTCATGTCGGTCACCATGTCGGTGGATCACCGGGTCATTGATGGCGCGTTGGGTGCGGAATTGCTGCAAGCCATCGTCGATAACCTTGAAAACCCCATGGTTATGCTGGCGTAAAGCCTTTTGAACACAGGCCACGCCGGATCATTCCTTGGCGTGGCCTACCAAATCACTGCCATGTTGTGAGCAGTCGTGATCGCTGCGATAGTTGCTCAGACACACGCAACAGACCACCTTGATTGCATTTATAGTTCTGATGCAAAGGTGCCCCATGACCCTCGTGAACTCGGCCAAGTGCTTTCTGGTGGTTTCATTGTTGGCGACGTCGCTGCCCGTTGCTGCGATCGCAAAGCCCAACGGCTATCCGGGCGAGAACTCGACCTATAACCCGGATCCCGCTGAAGTCGCCAAGCGCAAAGCTGAGCGCGCCAAACGTATCGAAGCACGCAAAAAGCGCCGCGAGGAAAAGCGGCTCGAGCGGTTGAACAGAAAGAAAAACCGCTCGAACTAAGGTTGAATTACTGGTCTTTGCCCAGCATATGATCCATCGAAATCGAGGGCTGGTCGCAACCGGCCTCTCCGACGATCTTTGCAGGAATGCCTGCCACGGTCTTACAGGCGGGGACCTCTTGAAGAACCACAGACCCCGCTGCGATGCGGCTGCAATGGCCGACCACAATGTTGCCCAGAACCTTGGCCCCGGCCCCGATCAGCACACCGTTACCGATGGTCGGGTGGCGCTGCTCTTCTTCCTTGCCTGTGCCACCCAGTGTCACGGAATGCAGCATCGAGACATTGTCACCGACAATAGCGGTTTCACCAATGACAATCGAATGAGCGTGGTCGATCATGATGCCTTTGCCGATTTTCGCAGCCGGGTGAATGTCGATCCCGAAAATCTCGGACGAGCGCATCTGGAAGAAATACGCCAGATCGTGGCGCCCTTTTTTCCACAGCCAATGCGCCACGCGATAAGCCTGCATCGCTTGGTAGCCTTTGAAATAAAGGATCGGCTGCAACAATCGGTGGCATGCCGGATCACGTTCATAGACTGCCATCAGGTCCGCACGGGCCGCTTCAAGCAGCGAAGCGTCATCCGCATAGGCTTCATCCACGATTTCACGCAGCACCATCATCGACATTTCGTTCGAACACAGCTTGGCCGACACCCGGTATGAGAGGGCCCGCTCAAGGCTTCGGTGGTGCAGGATGCAAGCGTGAACCAGACCACCCATCAATGGTTCGCTTTCGACCGCTGCATGAGCTTCGGTCGTGATACGATCCCAAACCGGGTCGACCGGAGTAACCTGACTGCGCTTTTCCAACATGGCTTTTGATCCTTTGCTGCGCCTAGAATGCCATTTAGTGGGAAAAACGCCAAACGCAAACCCGTGATCGGCAGAGTAACGAAAATGAATGAAACAGATTTGGCAGACTATGAAGCGAAAATTCAGGCAAGATTGGCTGAACTTTCAGAACATTCCGCGGCGGAAAAGCAGGCTCAGGCCATTGTTGAGCTTGATCAGCAGGCCGTCGGCCGCCTTAGCAGAATGGATGCCCTGCAGAATCAGGCGATGGCCAAGGCACAACAGGCCAATCGGGATATCGAAACGCACCGGTTACAAGCCGCCCTGGACCGCATACATGACGGAGAATTCGGGTATTGCGAAGATTGCGGCGATGAGATTCCTGGCGGTCGATTGAATCTGAACCTTGCCGCCACGAAATGCGTCAGTTGTGCGTCCGGCTGATCTGAAACCGGATCAGATGCTGCAAAACCAGTTCGAAACAGCGACAATATTGCACATCATCAAATCCGGGTTCATCCGCCAGCCGCCTGTTTCGCGCGGCTGCCATCAAAGATCCATTCCCGAACAATGGATGAAGATTACCCGTCTGGCCGACATATTGGTCGGCCAGCGCTGCTTCTTGGATGAGACGTGTACAAAGGCGGTCGCGATCCTGCGGTAGCGCGGCCAGCAAGGCCCGCGCCGCCGCTGCGACATCTCCATGCAGGATAGGGCGCATTCAGTGGATCACCCGACTGTCACTTGGGCGAATAGTCCCGGCCCGTAGCTGGCTGAAACCTGTGCAATGTGGACTTCATAAGGCCCGTTGATCCCATCGTCTGCTTTCATTGCTGACGTGTAGGTCCAGTTTGGAACGCTCACGATCTGTTCCCGTACCAGGGTCCCGTTGGTTCGTATTTGCAGAAGGTAGGATTCGCTTTCCTCGGCCAGCGGAACCTCGATCCCCGCCCAATCGTCCCCATCCAGCCGGGTTCGACGTATCCACGAGAGTTGATCACCTGCGGCTGTTCCCATCGCCTTCAGATGCACCGGTGTGTATGGGCGCAACCCGTTGCCATCGAACGCCTCGACAAGATGTACATAGGACGGGTCATCATACCCGCGCGTTGCCGGACCAATGCGGTAGTGCTTGCTCACACGCCGCTCGGACCGCAACAAGCCGGTTTGGTAAATACGCTGATCCAACAGGACGAACATCGACCCATCGGGCCAGACATCGGGAATGATCGCATCCGTCCCAAGCTGACCGCGCAAGCGACCGGACAATGTATAGATGCCCGTTTCTTGCAGCGTGGCGTCGGCGAATTGGAACAGCTCCCAATTGCCGGGTGTTCCATCCCCGATCGCGGCCAGATTGGCCCCGTTCAGCAACGCATCCCGAGGACGCGATTCCAGCAGGCCATCAACCAGATTGACGCGCAGCGGCGTTCCTTCATCCCAGACACCGGCGCTTGCCCGTCTCAGCGGGGTTTCGGTTAATCCAATTATCGCTTGCCCCGAGATCACCTCTTGCAGAGCATAGTCTTCGTCGCTGGCCGCCGAATAGACGGCAACACTGCCGGGCCATGGGTTGGCCGAAGTAGCAAGGTATGGGGCATGCGGTGCCTCTGAGCCGGTCAGCAGCGGCAAATCCATGAACACAGGCAAAACAGGAACCGGTGCCACAAAGGGTTTGATCGACACTTGATCGTCAGGCAGATCAGATGGCGCATAGACGCCGGGTTCGATGCGCACTGCCTCGGCCAGTTGCAGATCGGCCTGCTCTAGCCGGTCGATGCGATAGCGCGCACTCTGCCCGTCTTTGGTCAAGCTCACGACGTCGCCCGCCCCCAGATGCAACATCGACGGCGGCAGTGCAAAGCGCGCTGTCTCGCGTGAGACCCGCGCCTCGCTTAGCCAGCGTTCAGCGGTTTGGCGGCCTTCGGCGCGTGTCAGCGATAGAGGCATCTCGTTCACGGCCACCGAATGCGTTCGAGTGTCCGGCAAGATGGCCTCTTCAGACACTACATCATGATCGGCGTCCGATTGTACAAAGCGCAACCGAACGCGGCCTGTCATTTCGGCCTCGGCTTCTCTGCGATATTCCACGCGGCCTTCGATATCAGAGCTGTCTGCCAGATCGTCTGTATCCAATCCGACCACTTTCAGACCGTCGCGCATCTGAAACAGCAGCACACCATCCCGTTCAATCGCATCAAACCCATAACGCAGCATCAAGGGCTGCAATGCCGCGCGCGCGCTGGAGACATCTTGAACCAGATAGCCCCGTACGACGCCCTCCAGACGCGATACGTCGATATCCTTTACTCCGGCACCGTAGCAGATTTCAGTGACCACGGAGGCCAGAGTCCGCGTGCCTGACCGTCCATTCAACCAATGACCTCGGGGATAGTTCGCCCCGTCGCTCCACTGGCTTCGCAGGTTCGGAAACGTTGGAAACGGACGCGCATCCCATGCCCAAACATAGGCGTTCGCCATATCAACCATGTGACCATCATATTGATCCGAAAGCGGGTTGATTGCCGGATCAGACCAGTAGCCATACATCGCTTTCAAGTACTGCACCTGCATGAAATCATCGCGCCGACCGGAAGAGTATTTCGGCAAGCTGGATTCCGAGGATTTCGGGTCAAGAAACTTGTTCGGCTGATTGGTTCCTTTGTCGATGGCCGCGCAACCCAGTTCCGTAAACCAGATAGGTTTTGAGCCAGGCACCCAATCGGTCGGGTTCGATTGACGTACACCGCCAATGCGTTCGTGATGCCGGTTCGACCACCAATTGCGAAGGTCTTTGTAACGCCAGACCCATGCCTCATCATGCTCCTCATCCGTGATCGGCGTTCTTATCTGGGCTTCGGCCTCTTCCGACGAGGCATAATACCAGTCATAGCCTTCTCCGCCTTCGATATTGCCTCGAAGGTAGTCGAGGTCATAGATCGCGTCTGTGCCGGCTTTCAGATCCACGTGATCCTCACCATCCCGCCAATCCGACAGGGGCATGTAATTGTCGATGCCGACGAAATCGATGTTTTCATCTGCCCACAGTGGATCAAGGTGAAAATAACGGTCCCCGGTTCCATCATTCGGCTGATAGCCGAAATACTCGCTCCAATCCGATGCGTACCCGATTTTTGTGCCTGGTCCCAAGATTTCGCGCACTTCGGCGGCCAAGGCTTGCATTTGGGAAACGGCTGGAAAGCCGGTCAGACCTCGGATTTGGGTCAGCCCGCGCATTTCGGAACCGATGCAAAAAGACTCCACCCCTCCAGCAGCTTTACACAATGCCGCATAATGCAGAATGAAGCGGCGCAAACCCCATTCCTGAGGGCCGCTATAGGTCACTTCGCCATCGCCAACGGCAAAGTCACTGGCGCGTGCGTGTCCAAAGAACGCGGCCACCTGCGCGTCGGCCGTTGCCGTTTTATCCGGTGATCCTTTTCTACCGGGCGCGGTGCTAAGCGTGATGCGCCCCCGCCAAGGCAAATGCGGCTGGTTGGCGGCATCCGACCACGGGTCTGGCAAACCGTTGCCTTGCAATTGATCCATCAGGATAAACGGATAAAACATAACCCGTTTGCTAATACTTTTCATATGCCGGATTGCCTGAACTACGGATTGATCCGCAGGGGTTGCGCCATAGACGGGGCGGTCATTTTCGCACCGGACAGCTTGGGCGGTCTGTCGGGTCACACCTGCCACGCGCCAGGGCATGTTCTTGCCTTCGATGTCTTTGCGCAAAACCTTGGGCTGAATTTGACATTGCCCGCACCGCAAGTCATCGCCAAACCACGACACGATCAAAGAGGCCGCCTCGCAGGAAGGCAACTCACGTTGCAGCGCCCGGGTCGAGGTCACCAGGTCCGGCCTCCCCGAGGCAGAGTTGACATTCGCCGCCCAGCTTTGCCCACGCCCTTTTGTGTAATTGATCTGTTCGCTGGCCAGCGCATATTCACCGGTGCCCGGCATCAGGGCAACGCCCCGGATGGTCTTGAACAGGGCATCCGGCGTATCCGGCAATCCCGGCTGTTCCTGACGTACGACTTCGAATGAAAATTGCGGCACCCTGTTTCCAAACGGCGCCAGTTGCAAACCTTCAATCACAACATAAGCCGTGCCACGATAGGCCGGAACGTTGCCCGCGCCCTCAATGGCTTCGATCAGAGGGTCCGGCAATTGATGGTCGTTCCCCCGATAGATACGCATGTTCAGGGTTGAGAGCTCCAGCTCCTCTCCATCAGCCCAAATGCGCGGGACGTCCGAAATTTGCCCCGCCCCTACCGCAATGGCCAGAGAAATCGAATAGCTGTAGCTGTGCGTGGTTGTTGTGACCTCGGGCGATTTCGGAGATCCCTTGCCACCTCCGCCACCCTGCGAGGTTGTGCTTGTGCTTTTGGTTTCTAGAAAATCCGACGCCCAGATAACCTGACCACCCACCCGCATACGCCCGAAAACCGTAGCGACCGGAGAACCCTCTCCGGATTCGGTCAGGCGGAAACGGTCCAAGCGCCCGGTCTCGACCACTTCGCTGCCGCCGCCCATGACCGACTGGCTCATTAACTGCTGGTCGATGACCCGGCCCAGCGTTGCCCCAATGGCACGGCCGATCACCGCGGTCGACAGCCCCGCAACGGTGCCGCCAATCGCTCCGCCGACCGCGGCTCCTGCTGCAGACAGAATTATTGTAGCCATCACACATCCTCCAGCGGGAATTCAAAACAGGCGACCACCCGGCGGCGCCAGGGATCACTCAGCGTGCTTTCGACGACGCCATAGCCGGAATAGGCGTGAATAAACCGCAGCGCGGGTGCGGTTTCGCTGACGATACCAACATGCTTGGCAACACGCCCATCGCGCATACGGAACAACAAAACATCGCCCGCCTTCGCAGAACTGGGGTTCTTTTCAATCAGGTGACGGCGGGCCGCTGCCCACATGCGCTCTTCGCCCTGCGGCTCAGACCAGTCCATGCTATAGCTCGGCACCGTTTCGGGTTCGTGCCCCAGCAGCGCGCGCCACACACCACGCAAAAGGCCCAGACAATCCGTACCCACCCCTTTGACCGAAGCCTGATGCACGTAAGGCGTTCCCAACCAACCGCGCGCCTCGTCGACAATATCCTGCCTATGGCCGCTCATCGTCTGCTTCCCCCAGTGTTGGGATTGCCTTGCTTGGGCACCGCCATTACCCAGTCTTCACCGGGCAGGTCAGGAAACCCCTGAAAGTTGATGATGTTATTAAATTTTTTCCGGCAGGTGTGCATACTTTTGTTGCACCCTGCTGTCAGCTTTACCCGGTCCCCGACGGCCAGGCCGCCGCTGATCCCGGACCAAAGCGTAACATTGCGCCCACCCACGATCCGGTCGTCCTGTTTGATTGCGGCCCACAACCCGGTTGCCCGCCCGGACAAAACATCCAATCTGCCCCGCCTGAACCAGGCTTCATTCGGTGCTTCTGCCCCTTTCAATTGCAGGACAGTGCCGGCAATTAAAGCGACCACTTCAGCCTCGGCCTGATACTCTGGCGCGCCGAGATTGAACTTGCAATCACCGTCCCCCAGAACTGCCGTACAAGGTTTCTGGTAAACCCTGCCCATCGGTCGGTTGAGCAGGTCGGTCAAACCACGCAATTCGGCGTGAAATGCACCACCTGCGCGGCGCATCTCACCGATCGAGCCTTTGAATTGCAGAAAACGCTGTTCAGGCCTGGCCCAGTTGACCAGCCACGCCCGGACCTGAGCATTGTCGAACCGACCGGCTTCGATGTCTTCTTCTGTGACCGCGGCATCGGACAAGGCCCCCATGGCCTCAGAGTTGTCGACGGACAGTCCGGTGGCTTGTTCGATAGCCGTAGCCGTCAGGCCCGTGCTGGCCTTGAAGGTCATCCCGTCAAAGCTCAGTACCATGTCATGATCGGTGAAACCGTATTCCTGCCCGTCCTCACGCCGGATCGCCCAGCATCGGCAGGTTGTGGTCAACCCTGTTTGCAGATGGGTGTGCAGCCCCTGCTTATCGCCGCTCATCAAACACGTACCTCGACCACTGGAACGTTGGGTACGTCGCCCGCTTGAAAACTAGCGACACTGGTCTGAATCTTGTCGGTGTCAAAACGAACCGGGACGTCAAACTCAAACCCGGCGGTGACTTCCACCTCTTCAGGCGGCGGCGCTGTAAACGTGATCAGACCGCTGTTTAGATCCACTTCAAAATCTACGCCTTCGCGCATTTGATCCTGTTCCAAACCGATCCGCACGGTACCCAAAACCGGTTTGACGATTGGGCGGATATAGCTGAACCCGCCCGAGCTGTAGGTTTTGACCAGCTGAAACTTGGTGCTTGTACCGTCACCACGAGCAATGACCTGATCATCCATTGCCACGTCTGCTGTCGCAGCCCCGGACTTGTAATCCGACCAGTCTTTCCAACGAAAACCGAACATCTGCCCCTGACGGGCTTCGAAAAACGAAACCAGCGTCTCGATATCGTCCAATGATCGCATCCCCAGCCCGGCGTCATAGCGGCGACGGGAATGCGCCCAGGGCGTGTTGCGTTCTTCGAACCCGTTGGCCAGCGTCACGATATCTGTGCGCCGCTCGGGGCCGCCGACCGAACCAAAGCTCAGGCTGGCGGGAAATCTTACCTCGTGGAAATTCATGAGCTGCTCCCTCGTGTTACCTGTTGCGATTGCCGCGACCCAAGGCGCGGCTCATCTGAGCGGCGATCTGACCCTGACTGCGTCTGAACCCCTGCACGTCCGGCGTTGTGATATTCATCACCACGTTCACTGCGCGCCCTCCGCCGGATGTCCGCACGCCCAACTTGCCATCTGGCCCGCGCGCCAGAGGCATGATCGCCTCGGGGCCGGCCTCGCCCATCAGTCCGGTGCCGCCCCGCATCGGAAATGTCGTTGGGCCGCTGACCACACCGCCATTGGCAAAGGGCATCACCCGGCCCTGCGAAAAGCTGCCGCCATTGGCAAAGGGCAAAATTCCCTGCACCAGACCACCAACCGTATTGGCCAGCATACCGCCAAAGTGATCGGTCACAGGCTTGATCGCCGCCGAATAGGCCGTGCGGATCATCGAGTTCTTCAGCACATCCAGCGCATCTGACAGGTTCATGCCGTCCAGCACCACGCCGTCAAATGCCTTGCGCAAACCGCCGGACATACCGCGCTCCAACGTGGCGACGTCCTTGCCGGTTTCTTCAAAGGCTGCGCTGATCCGCTTCATCTGATTGTCGAATGCCGCAGCCATCGACGCCGCATCCCCCAAAGAGTCGCCCAGCGCCTCACCCCGTTCCTGCAGGTCATCCAACCCGTCACGATCCGTCATCACGCTCTCCTTGTTGCTTGTCCGGATAGGCCGCCAGCAAAGCGTCCAACCCCGCCCGGTTCATCGCTGGCATCCCGGCCCCTTGCCCCAACATCAGTCGCAATTCAGCCGGTGTCAGACGCCAGAACTGATCCGGCGTCAGGCGCAGGCCGACGAAACCGGCCCGCATAAGGGCGGGCCAGTCGAACCCGCTCATGCGTCACCCGGTACCATGAAGGCCCGTGCCAGCAGTTCAGCCGCAGCCTTGGCGCCAGCCATCGGCCCGCCATCGATCTCAGCCCGCAGCAGATCCGATCGGGCGACTTCGGCGCCCCCGCCTCGCAGCCCGGCCACGATCAATGCCAGCACATCACCGCTGGAATAGGCCCCACCTTCGAAGCGCTGCACCAGTTCCACCAAAGACCCGGTGCCCAGCTGTTGTTCCAATTCCGCCAAAGCACCCAGCGTCAGCTTGAGCACCCGCCGTTCTCCATCGATGGTCAATGCCACCTCGCCCGTCCACGGATTGGCCATAGGATTACAGTGCCGTGAAGGCCAAAGCGCCGGCGCTGGCCAGGCTCATCTCATAAGTCGCCTCGCCATTGTGCGACCCCGCATATTCGATGCCGGTGACTTGAAACGCGCCTTCAACGATGCCGAAATCGGGAATGATCACCTGAAAGTTCGGTGTCTCACCGTCAAAAAACAGCTGTCGTGCGCGTTCGTCGGTGCCTGCATCCTTGAATACGCCCGAACCCGAGATCGCAGCGGACTTCACCCCGGCCCCCGACAACAGCTCGCGCCAACCGCCCTGACTTTCCAGGCTGGTGACATCCACACTTTCCGCGTTGAAACTGACCCGCGTGGCCCGCAGCCCCGCGATGGTCTCGAACAGGCCCGAGCCGTTCATATCCACTTTGACCAACAGGTCTTTTCCGTTCTGGGCAGCCATATGTTCTCTCCGTTGATTGCTTAGTCGTCTTCCACGCGGGCGCGGAATCTCAGGTCGATCTGGCGGATGGCACCGCCGGTTCCCGTGCGGCGGGCCGAGGCGCGTTCGAACCACAGCCCCACCAGTCGCCCGCGATCCAGGGTCAGTGCTGCACCCTCAAGCGCATCGCACACCGCCCCCGCAAGGGCCTTGGCTGCGCCAAACCCGGCGGCCTCGGACATCACCGACACCGTGAACCGATGCAGGGCACCAGCGCCCGATCGGTCCGAGGCATCCCGCACCTCTTCCGGGCCCAGCGTCACATAAGTCTGGGGCACCGCCCCTGCCGGCACCGCGTCATAGATCGCTCCGCCCGACAGCGTGATGACCTGCGTATCGCCTGAAAGCTGCTGATACACCGCCGCTTGCAAAGCCGCTGAAACGCCATAGCTCATGCCGCCACCTCTTCGTCCGCGAAACAGGTCAAGTACTGGCCACGCGGATCACGCTCGGCGACCGCGCGAATAACAAAACGCCGTATGCCTTCGGCAAAACGCTGGTCCGGCGACGGGCGCATCAATGACCCCTCGGGCGCACCCCGCACAACGATGCGGTAACTCACGCGCGAAACTGGCACCCCGGCCACCTGACGCTCGGACCCGCTGCGTGCAGTGACTTCAGCCCAAACCGTGCCCAACGAGGCCCATGTTTCGATGTACCCACCTGCGCCGTCGGCAGTTCGGACTGGCGCTTCGAGAACCAGCTTTCGGTTCAATCGCGGCGCCTTCATTGCGTCACCCCTGCGCCAAAGCGCACGACGCGATAGCGTTGGATCAGGCTGGTTACGCCAAAGGGCATACAACCGGCACCCAAAGCAGTCTCGTCGCGGTATTCGTAGTAATGCGCGGCCAGCAACAAAACTGCCTGACCCAGATCAGCAGGTAGCCCACCCCAATCTGCCGACATCCCTGCAGCAAAGGTGATTTTCACCGAGCCGCCTGTCGCAATGTTCGGCAACATTGCGCCCTTTGGGCGCAGCCTAGGGCGCTGGCTGTCCTGTTCCAGCCGATAGGCATCGGGCGCGATTGTGCTTTCCAAACCCGCCGCATCGCGGATTGTCACCGCGCCCACAGTCACCACCGGGGTTACCGGCAACACCTCGCCTGCAGCATCGCGCCATTCGCTCAGGCTCCAATAAAATTCGCGTTCAATCAGCACCTTGCCGGTGCGCGCCTCGATCGCAGCGATCGCCGCCCGCAAAAAGCCCTTCAACACCTCGTCCTGCACATTGTCCTCGGCAAAGCCCGTGCCCAGCCGCAGATGCGCCTTGAACTGATCCACCGGCAGCGCCGCATCCGCGATGGCGGTTTCTTCGATCAACATCATCCATTCACTCCGCAATCTCGGCCCCCTCCGGGGGTCGTCACTTCAGGAATTTGACGGGCACGCGCCGCCCCACGTTGCTCGGACGGAGGGGAGCAGCTAGACAACGCAAGGGATCTCACCCCGGCCCGTACCCGCCGCCCGGAGGGCCAGTTGCCCGCCCCCCGGATTCGCCACCACTTAGGCGGTGCCGAATTTCACCAGCTTGATCGCGGCAAAGTCGCTCACGTCGCCGCCAACGCGCTTGGTTGCGTAGAACAGGACATGCGGCTTGGCGCTGAACGGGTCGCGCAGGACGCGCAGGTCGGGACGTTCGGCAATGGTGTAACCGGCCTGGAAGTCACCAAAGGCAATCGAGAAGCTGTCGGACGCCGCATCGGGCATGTCCTCGGCGATCAGCACCGGATAGCCCATCAGACGCGCAGGCTCGCCCGCTGCCAGGCCGTCGGACCACAGGAAGCGGCCATCGCTGTCCTTCAGCTTGCGGATCAGACCCGCGGTCTTCGAGTTCATCACGAAGGTGCCGTTCACGCGGTACTGGGCACCCAGCGCATAGACCACATCGACAATCGCATCCGCCTCGACACCACCGTCGATGCCGGTGGGAACATAGCCGATATTGCCCCAGGCCCAGACGTCATTATCGACCTTTGTGTGGTCCAGAATGCCCTTCGGCTTGTCGACACCATCGCCTCTGATAAACGCCGACGCCTCGGCGCGGGCAAACTTGTCAGCGATACGACCGGCCAGCCAACCTTCGACGTCAAACGCGCTGTCATCCAACAGGCGCTGCGAGGCCTTGGGCAGCGCGCTCAGCTCGTGCAGCGCGATTGAGATGCGGTCAATCGATGGAGTCGCAGTCTCGGTCGCGGTCGAGCCCTCATCCGCCCATCCCGCACCCACATCGGTGTGGTCGATCAGCACATCGAACGAGTTCGCTTCGACATTCACCACCGACGCAATCGAACGGATCGAGGCGGTGGATTTCAGCACCGATTTGATGATCTCAGCGGTTTGCGGATCAACCAGGTAACCGCCATCGCTGTTGACCGCACTGGTCAGCGACTTGGCCTCCATATCCAGCCCACGCAGGCCGTCATCGTCACCCGAACGCACATAAGCGTCAAAAGCCTTTTGGTGCGGTGCGCCTTCGGTGATCGAGGCAGCAAGATGCGGGCGTGCCGCGATGGTTGATTTACGATCCAGCATAGTCAGTCGCTCTTCTGTCTGTTGCAGTTTGGTTTTCACTTCAGCCTTCAGGCCCTTGAATTCATTCACGAAGCCAGCCATCGCCTGCTTCACCTCCTGAACCAGGGGCGCACCCTCTCCGGTCAAGGCCGGGGTCTCGGTCTTGCTCATCAGCACTTCCATTCTTGGGTGGGTTTGAGGCGCGCTAGGGTCGCGCCAGCTCCTGCCGGGCGTCGTTGAACACCTCGGCAATACTGCGCAGGGTTTCTTCGGCATCCAGGGTCGCCCCCTTTGCCGCCACCCGCGCACTGGGCAGCATCGGGAAAGTCACAAGCGACACCTCCCAAAGCTCCAGTTCCGTCAGGACCCGCTGGCCCTTGTCATTCTTCACGGCGCGCTTAGTGCGATAGCCAATCGACAGACCATCCATCGCACCCGCCCGGATCAACTCCGCCGCCTCACGACCCTTTTGTGTGCTTTCCAGCAGACGCCCCTTGACCCACAGGCCCTTATCGTCTTCGCGCACTTCGTCCCAAACGCCGATTGGTTGCGCCGGGTCGTGCTGCCACAGCATCTTAACTCGCTGACCAGCCTTCACCAGCCCATCCAGTGATGCACGATAGGCGCCTTTTTGCACCACATCACGGCCCTGATCGACCTGACCGAACAGGCTGGCATAGCCTTCGATCACTGCATCCTCGGACACAGACAGCCCATAGCCGAACCGCGCAAACTTATGCTCCAAATCCATGAACAACTCCTCGTAAGCCTCTGAACTCATGGTGTTACCGACAAAAACGACTGAAACGCCTGTGCCAGGATCACTGCGGCCACACCGTAGACCGTCAGCCACAACCGGCGCTCTAACCGCTCCATCATTTCTTCGATCTGATCCAACCGTTTGCACAGGTGCGCATGCTGAATCTCGGCCACCCGTTCATGCGCAGCCAGACGCAAGCCCGGCGCGCAATCGAATGGCGGATACCCTTCAGCCATCCGCATCCTCCGCCAGTGCCGGCAACCCTAGCAAAGACCGCTTCTCGGCATCTGTCAGGAAATCGGCACGACTGACGCGGGTCCACTGCGCATCACGTTCGGTAGCCAACGCGGGCACCTGATCCAGATCGGGTTTCAGCATCAAATCCTCGCCAGAAAAGCCCGAGAGCCACTCTGACACTGCCGCCGCCACCCGCGTCACCAGGGGCAGAACGGTCAGGCGATAAAACGCCCGGTTGGCCTCCTGATAGTTCGAATAGGTCGCGTCGCCCTGAATTCCCAGCAACATTGGCGGGACCCCAAAGGCCAGCGCGATCTCGCGGGCGGCGGCTTCCTTGGTCTTTTGAAACTCCATGTCCGAAGGGGAAAAGCCCATCGGCTTCCAATCCAGCCCCCCTTCCAGAACCATTGGACGACCAGCATTGCGCGCCCCGCGATAGTTCTGCTCAATCTCGTCTGACAGACGCCGGAATTGATCTTCGGCCATCACCCCATGGCCATCGCCTTTCCACACCAGCGCCCCCGAAGGCCGCGCCGCATTATCCAACAGCGATTTCGACCACCGAGACGCGCTGTTATGCACATCAATCGCCATAGCCGCCGCCTGCATCGGCGAAAATCCATAGTGGTCATCCTGCGGGTGAAAGGACTTTATGTGACAGATGACTTCAGCCGAAAAACGATGCGTCTTGCCACCGACGCTGTAGTCATACGCCTTGGGCCAGCCATCCGCGCCCGGCACCACGCTCATTCGGTCCGAGCGCAGAACGTGCAGCTCAACCGGCAGCCCATCTTCCGCCTGCACCGCCTCGATGTAAGCATTGCCCGAAAGCAGTAGCTGACCGAACACGGTCTCCATCAACTCGGCCCGCCCCTGCGCTGCGTTCGGACGACGCATGAGGGTCAACATCGGATGCGTCTCATAGCGCTGTTCACGGTCCTGCAACACCAGTGGTAATGCCGCCGCCGCCTCGGCAATCAGCTTAACCGAGCGAAACCCCACCGGGTTCCCCGAAAACCCCGTCCGCGTCAGCGATACCGCGTCCCGCGGGCTCCACGCCACACGCCCGCCCGTCTGCCACGCCACCACAGGCCCCGCCGCGCTCGCCTTCGCCTCCGGCGCGCTCCCAGCCGACCCACGACGCAAGAAATCGAATACCATCTGTTCTCCTTTCTGCCGCCGCTCTGCCCGGCTTGTTGAAAGGAGTTATGACGGAAAGAAGTTTAAGGCTTGGGAATGGGGCGTACGGGGGGTGGGCAACGGCATTCTCGACCTGGCGCCACGATCCAGATCGGTCACGACTTCAGACCGTCAATTCGTGGACAAAGCCGATAAGAATGACAAGTTATCAAAGCTTGTTAACGATAAACACCAAAAATTTTACATCTCAGCAATCCAGCCGACTCGTAGGCTGATCTGAATCGAGCTATTTCGTTTGCCAGACCTGTTTGGGTCGCTTCAGCGCAAGCTTTCATTGCACTGTTTTCCGCCTCTACTTGGGAGGTATAATTGACGCCAAATCCTGTGTAGCCTGCTGGGTTGTTTGCAACCGCTAGGTAATTACCCGACACTGTGTCTCGTTTTGCCTTGGCCAATTCACTTTTGTGCGCATTGGGTATTGTGGATGCTGTAGGTTTATCTTGAGGAACAAACGTAGCGTAGAGGATACAATCCTGTCGAGACACGATCTCACAGTCGATCTTCGCCATTCGTTTTGCGTCATGCTCTGAATACCGACCTGTCACTACTGCCCAAGAGCCGCCATCCGGTCGAATGTAAAACGCTCCAAACGCTCCGTCTCCTTGGCTCACAGCTTGGTCAAACGCATTTCTCACCCGCGTGGTCAGCGGTTGGTCTGAGTGCTGTCGAACCTCATAGGGTCCAAAAGTGGTCAGAGATTGCTTCGAAGGTACATAACTTTCGTCAGGTGTGGTTTCTACGCATGCCGCTTGCAGCACAAGCCCAACAAACAAAAAAACACTATTATTTTTAGTCACTTCGGTACAATTCCTCAATGATGAATACTCTCCGCATATGGGTTTCATCGCTAACTCTATCGGTCTGCTAGGTCAACATTCCAACCGACCTTCCCACCAAAAATCCAAGCCCGGTGACGGATGATACCATGCGTCACAGACTCCGCACCCTAGGCCGCCGATAGGCCCCCGCAGGCCCCACCACCAGCTCATGCAGCGCCCAGACCAGCGCGTCGACCCGGTCGGGCGAGCCCTGCCCTTCGAACCCCCGTGCGGTCATCTGGCACATCTGCTCCTCCAGCGCGTCCAGCCCCACCACATGAGACACCCGTCCCTGCTCGTAGAGCGCCGCCACAGGCTCAGCCCGTACCACCTTGCCGCGTGACGCCCGCACTGCCCGAAACGGGACCAGAGGGTCCACCTGCCGCACCACCTCTTCCACCAGTTGCCCGCCCTGATTGACCTCGGCCACCAACCGTTCCGCCCCGAATTCGTCCATCGCGTCAATCGCCGCCTGCGCCCAGCCCGCCGGGCCAACGCCCTGCACCGTCCGGTCGGCCAGTACATAGGCGCGCCACTCCTCGGGCGGCCCCTGCACCTGCGCACCGACCACCACGATCCCGCAGGCATCCGCATCTGAACCAGACGTCACAGCCGGGTCCAGCGCCACCACGATGCGATCCAATTCGGGCACCTGCGCACACCGCGCCGCCTCCAGCATCGAGCCCGTCCACAAAGCACCCTCAGCATCCGACAGTAACACCCCGTCCAACTCCTGCCGTCCCAGCCGCGTGCCTGCATAGCGCGCGCGCACTTCGTCCAGAAACGATGCGGCCAGATTTGCCCGGTTCGCCTCGGTCGGCGCGTGCGTCTGCACCGTTGAAGGCGACGCCAGCAACTCTTTCAAAACCTTCACATTCCGCGGCGTGGTCGTCACACAGACCCGCGGCCGCTCACCCAATCTCAGCGCAAATTGCAGCATATCCCAGGTTTCCCCGGCCTTTTTCCATTTGGCCAGCTCATCCACCCAAGCTGCATCGAACTGGGGTCCCCGCAACCCTTCGGGATCATTTGCCGAAAATGCCTGTGCCTCAGCCCCATTGGGCCAGATCAACTTGCGTTCAGATGCCTTCCAACTGGGTCGCCTGTCCGGGGGCGAACATCGCAATATCCCGCTGTCACCAAAAATCATGACATCGCGCACCTGATCGAAGGTCTCTCCAACCAAAGCCACACGGCGGGCCTCACCCCGATCCAGCGGTTTCGCCCCCTCGACCATCGACCGCACCCATTCGGATCCAGCCCGTGTCTTGCCCGCGCCACGTCCACCCATGATCACCCAGCATCGCCAATCACCCTCGGGCGGCAACTGATGCGGCAGCGCCCAAAACTCAAACAGGAAAGGGAGGGCACACAGCCCCCCCTCCCCGATCTCACTCAGAAATCTCTCCCGAACCGCAGCATCTGCGGAGGCGAGCCAACCTGCACCCGATTTCAAATCGAGCGCGCTCAAGGTCGATCGCATACCCTCCTTGGGCAATTCCGGCTTGTCTGTGATGTTGTTCGACAAAGCTTGTCTCCACTTTCTGACAACTTCGGATCAGCCCCTCTAGCTGCCCCAGTTGCTTGCCTGCTCCGGCAAGGTCTGCATCCTCCCCGGCACCAATCTGCTGGCGCAGTTCTTCCGCTGCTTGGCGCAGATCGCGAATGGATCTTTCAAGGGACTGCAACAAGTCAGCCGTCTGAGAAATCCGCTCTTCCGGGGTAATCAAAGTCATGTTTGCCTGTGACCTCATGCGTGAGTTTTCTCCGCACGAGAGAAATGAAAAACGGCCACCGGGTCGCCCCGGGGCCGTGGCCCACCTCTTCTAGCATGACATAACTTCTACGTGATTAAGCACGCAAAGTCAATGTGTTACGCAACATCGAACGCAACAACAATCGTACGCTGTATTAAGATTAACCGCCCGTCAAATCTTGCGCCAGCATCATCGCATTGCGATCCGGATCATAGAATGTGGCCGTGCTGACCATCCCCTCGATCGTTTCCGTCGGGCCATCAAACGCCACCCCGGCAGCTTCCAGCGCACCACGCGCCGTGGCAATATCACCAACTTCATAGACCGGAACGCAATTACCCGGTGACGGCTCGGCTTGTTCTCCCAGACCCAATGTCACTCCGTCCACATTGGTGCGCATTTCGCTCCACCCGGCTTCATCGATGTGATGGGCAAGTTCGAACCCAAGCATGTCACGATACCAATCCGCACTGGCGTGACGATCCCTGACTGAAATCGCAAACGTGATCGTGTTTTTTAACGAAACATGCGGCATTGAACTTTCCTTTGTATTTAAATATAGTTACTATACTTTATGGACATGGCTCTACTTGTCAAGCTCACCTCCCGCGCATGGTCACTGAACATTCTGGCGCTGATGCATTCCGGTGTTTCTGGGCGACAAGCCCCTTTACTCGCCGCAACCAGCGCCAGTCGAACGGCCTTCGCGGCCAGTCTCGATCACCTCGTCCAACTCGAACTGCTCGAGCGTAACCCCGGCCATGGCCATCCCCTACGCCCCGAGTTTCGCCTCACCCCCGCAGGCACCCAAGCCGCGCGTATCGCCAGCGCGATCATTCAGGTTGCCCCGGATGACGCCACGCACAAGCTTCTTCGAAAGTCGTGGACCGTTCCCATCCTGGCCCTAACCGGCACCCCGCATCGCTTTTCAGCGATCAGGTCGGATCTGATCACCATCACCGATCGTGCCTTATCCGCCTCATTGCATCAGTTAGAGAATCACGACTGGATCCAGCGCGATATCGAGACCTCGGGGCGGATGCCCTTCCCGACCTATCGCGCGGTCAAAACCGGTTTTGCCATCCATCAGGCCGTCGGGTTGGGTCAGTAATCAAGCAACACCGTCGTACAGGACATAGAAAACCCTGCCCAATAGCTTGACATTCGACCTCTCAACCCGCATGTGCCCATGAAACAGCGCTGCCGCGTGAGCATTCGGGCCATCAACAGCCCCACAGCGCCCGATCCACCCATAGTTCCCCATCACGCAGGGTTCTTGATGCGACGACCGGATGGTGCAGGAGCCGCCTGCATTTCCCGAGGTCTCGTACAACCCCTGCCGGTCGCAGATGCGGCCCGTGACGACTTGCCTTTGGGTTAATACCGAGGGCTGCAAAGGATAGTTATTTGTTCGACTTTGACATGCTGGGCCTCGCGCCCGCCCTGAACGATGCGCTGAAACGCGCCAATTTTACCCAACCTACGCCGATACAAAACCAGGCCATTCCGCTGGCGCTGAACGGGCATGATATTCTTGGGCTGGCCCAGACTGGCACCGGCAAGACCTTGGCCTTTGGCTTGCCTCTGATTGATCATCTGCTGGCGCAACCGGGCAAACCTGCGCCGAAAACGGTGAAGGCTTTGATCCTCGCCCCCACCCGCGAACTGGTGAACCAGATCGCGGAAAGCCTGCGCAATCTGACGCAAAAGACGAAACTGCGCGTGGCCACTGTGGTTGGCGGACAATCCATTGGCAAACAGATCTCGTTCCTGTCGCGAGGTACCGATATTCTGGTTGCCACTCCGGGGCGCCTGATCGATCTGATGGAGCGCGGTGCCGTTGACCTCAGTTCAGTGCGTCATCTGGTGTTGGATGAAGCTGACCAGATGTTGGACATGGGCTTTATCCACGCCCTGCGTAAAATCGCACCTGCACTGGGCACACCGCGTCAAACCATGTTGTTCTCGGCCACAATGCCGAAACAGATGGAGGAGCTTAGCCAATCCTACCTGACCAACCCGCAGAGGGTGCAGGTTTCCCCCCCGGGCAAGGCAGCCGACAAGATTACGCAGTCTGTGCATTTCCTCAGCCGGGGCGAAAAGCCGCAAAAACTGCGCGAAATTCTGTCCGCTGACATGGACGCCCTGACGTTGGTCTTCTCCCGCACCAAACACGGTGCTGAAAAGCTGATGAAAGGTCTCGTGGCCGATGGCTTCAACGCGGCATCGATCCACGGAAATAAAAGCCAAGGACAGCGCGATCGCGCAATCAAGGCGTTCCGCGCCGGTGAGATCAACGTGCTGGTTGCCACCGACGTGGCCGCGCGTGGCATCGACATTCCCGGCGTTGCCTATGTGATCAACTATGACCTGCCCGAGGTGCCAGACAATTATGTCCATCGCATTGGCCGCACAGCCCGCGCCGGTCGTGAAGGCGAAGCCATTGCCTTCTGCGCACCGGATGAGCTGGACCAGCTATTGCAGATCCAAAAGCTGATGAAGATCGAAATTCCGGTCGCCAGCGGTACCATGCCTGAATACGCCGAGCCCAAAAAACCGCGCAATCGTGGTGGGTTCCGGGGGCGCAAACCGCACGGAGCGAACTCGATGTCAAAACCTGCGTCGTCAAAACGTCGCCGCCCCCGCAGACGTCCCGCTGCATAAGAAAAAGAAAGGGCCGCGTTTTTTGACGCGGCCCTTTTCTTAGTTGCTCGAGCTGTTTCTCTCAGCTTCTATTTCTCGCCATTTGGCGACGTTGCGGTTGTGCTCATCCAGAGTTTCCGCAAACGCGTGCCCGCCAGTACCATCCGCAACGAAGAACACATAGTCTGTATCCTCCGGCGCCACCGCGGCCTCAAGGCTCGCGAGGCCGGGATTGGCGATTGGTGTGGGCGGCAAACCGTCAATCACATAAGTATTCCAAGGGGTTGCACGGCGCAACTCGCTGCGGCGCAGGCCACGGCCTAGCACACCTTGTCCCTTGGTGACACCATAGATCACTGTCGGGTCTGTCTGCAGCTTCATGCCTTTTTCAAGTCTGTTCACGAACACACTGGCCACTTGGCCGCGCTCATGTGGAACGCCGGTCTCTTTCTCGATAATCGAGGCAAGGATCAACATCTCCTCTGGGCTGCTAATCGGCAAATCGTTCTGCCGGCTTTCCCAAACCGCGTTGATCCGCAACTGTTGCTTCGCCTGCATGTCCTGTAACACAGCAGCCCGGTCATCTCCTGGGGCCAGCTCATAGCTGTCGGGCGCCAACATGCCCTCGGCCGGAATTTCGGACACCTCACCGGTCAGGGCGTCAATGCCCTTAAGCGCCTCGACCACCTGCCAAGAGGTCACGCCCTCAGCCACCGAAACACGATACCGCGTATCGGAGTCCTGACGTTTTTCAACGTATTCAGCAGGGGCTTCCTCTTCACCAGCCTCGAAACTCGCAATTTCGACAAACTCCAAGGTGGCCGGGTTCAGCTCTCGCACGCGGGTCTGTACCCGTGTGACACCAACGCGATATTCAATCTCGGATCCACAGGTGCTGGCACCGCTGCTGGTGATATCGTCGATGATCTGCGCCATCGATGCGCCTTCGCGAACCAGAAAACTGCCCGCTTTCAGCTGCTGCGCCTTGTCAGTGTAATCCGCACCCATCCGGAAGATCATGGCGCTGCTGATGGCACCCTCATCTGCAAGCTGCTGGCTGACGCGTGTCATGTTCGAGCCGCTTTTCACCTGTAGGCACATTGCGGTGTCCAGCGGGCCTTCGGCCTTGTACTGCGATTGCCCCCAAAGGATCAGACCGCCGATCAAAAACAGGCCGACCACCAGGATGGTCAGCGCGTTTGATGCCAAAGCCCGCCACATTTAGCTGGCCTTTCCGAAGATCACGCTGGCATTGGTGCCGCCAAACCCGAACGAATTCGACAAGGCCACGTTGATCTCACGCTCGCGTTTGGCATTCGGCGCCAGGTCAATCGGTGTCTCAACCGCCGGGTTGTCCAGGTTGATCGTCGGCGGAGCCACCTGATCGCGGATCGCCAGGATCGAGAAGATCGCCTCGATCGCGCCAGCCGCACCCAGCAAGTGACCCGTGGCCGATTTGGTCGAAGACATGGTTGCGTTGCCCGCATGATCGCCCAACAGACGCTCCACCGCGCCCAGCTCGATCGTATCCGCCATGGTCGAAGTCCCATGCGCGTTGATATAATCCAGATCCTTTGGCTCTAGCCCGGCACTGCGCAGGGCGGCTTTCATGGAACGCTCTGCCCCATCGCCGTCCTCGGACGGTGCGGTGATGTGATAGGCGTCACCGGACATGCCATAGCCCAGAACCTCAGCGTAAATCTTCGCACCGCGCGCCTTGGCATGTTCGTATTCTTCCAGCACGACAATGCCTGCGCCTTCACCCATTACGAACCCGTCGCGGTCGACGTCATAAGGACGGCTGGCTTTCTTAGGGTCGTCGGCATACTTGGTCGACAGCGCCTTGCACGCGTTAAAGCCCGCAATGCCAATCTCACAGATGCAACCCTCGCCGCCACCTGCAACCATGACATCCGCGTCACCGGCACGGATGATACGGCTGGCATCGCCAATGGCATGTGCGCCGGTCGAACAGGCGGTAACAACCGAATGGTTCGGCCCTTTGAACCCATGACGGATCGAGACCTGGCCCGAGGCCAAGTTAATCAGCGCGCCAGGGATAAAGAAGGGCGACACGCGGCGCGGACCCTTGTCACGGATCAGATTGGCCGTGTTCGCGATAGAACCCAGCCCACCGATACCCGAACCGATCAGAACCCCAGTGCGCAGGCGATCTTCTTCATTCTCAGGCAGCCAATTCGCATCCTGGCAGGCCATATCAGCCGCAGCGATGGAATACAGGATAAAGTCCTCGATCTTGCGCTGCTCTTTCGGTGGCATCCAATCGTCGGGATTGAACGTCCCGTTCGTACCATCGCCACGGGGCACTTCGCAGGCATAGGTCGTGGTGACCCCGCTCGCCTCAGCATCGAACTGCGTGATCGGGCCCGCGCCGGATTCTCCGTCCAGCAGCCGTGACCAGCTTTCCTCGACCCCACTGGCCAACGGAGTGACTAATCCCAGACCGGTTACAACGACTCTGCGCATGAAATGCCTCTTGCCTGCTTCCTATTTGAGAACCGCTCATACCCCGGCGTGGGGGCCGGGGGCAAGAGCCACGGCGCAATCCCTTCCGGCATCATCCTGCCAAAACCGAAAGAAAATCCGCCTGTCACCGTTGGAAGGGTTCAGAAATGAAAAACCGCCTTCTGCCCGCGCGGGGCAAAAGGCGATTTCCGGGTGACTTGTCTTTTACTGGAACTGCGCCACGGGCTCATGCGCGGTTTTGGCAACTTCCAGCGCATCTTCCAGGCTCAGCGATTTGCGGAACAGCGCCCGCCCGACAATCGCGCCCGAGATGTTGTGGATATAGGCCAAGCGCGAGATATCGTCCGCCGTGCGCACCACACCGCTGGCGATAACGGGGGTACGGGACTTTTCCGCAAGACCCGAGATCAGCCCCAACTGCGCTTCGACATCTTCCATGTCGCTGTCGATATCCGTCACCACAATACCCGCGAACGGGGTGTCCGCGAACGCTTCGATAAAGGCTTCGGGGGTAAAGGCGCTTTGACTGCGCCAACCTTCGGTCATGACAAAGCCCTGCCAGACATCAACCGCCAGAACGATCTGATCCGGGTAAAACTTGGCCAGTTCCTTTACCAAGATCGGGTCGCGCGCAGCCAATGTACCTATGACGACCCGCCCGGCCCCTTTGTCGATCCAATGTTCGACATGTTCGCGGGCGCGCATCCCACCGGCCAATTGCACCGGCATTTCCGCCGAGCGGATGATTTCCTCGACCAGCTCGGCATTGGTGTCACGGCCTTCGATCGCGTCGAAATCCGTCAGCTGCATCCATTCGGCCCCGGCGGCCGACCAACTGCGCGCTGTTTCAACCGGGTCCACGTGCCAGATCATGGCATTGTCCAGACGGCCCTTGTCCAGCGTCACGCACCGGCCGTTCTGCAGTTCCATAGTAGGGTAAATCCTCATGAGCCCGCTCCTTCGCTCAATCGCATGTCAATCCAGTGTACCATACACACCGGACCGATCTCGGATTTTACCAGTTTCGGCAAACTGAGGACATTTTGCGGCATTGCCGCGATTGAAAACTAATGGCGTTTCGGAGGGCCATTCCGGCGCAGCAATACAACCTCAGACCCGTTGTACTTATCTTCGCGCATCGGCACATATCCCAGCTTCTCAGCCAGTTTCTGCGAGACGGCATTGGCCGAATTTACCATTGCAACCAAGGGCCCAGGCATGATGCGGTCGAACCAATCATGCGCCGCTTGGGCCGCTTCTATTCCCAAACCCTGCCCCTGCGCTTCGGGTACCAAAATCCATCCGGCTTCCGGGTAACTGTCGAAATCTTCACCCATCGAGCGGTTGCCGTAGAAAAAACCAGCCTGACCGATCATCTGGCGATTCGATTGCTGCAAAACCGCCCAATGCCCGAACCCGGCCATCTGCCAGTGCCCGGCATTGCGCAGGAATGAATCCCACGCCTCACCACGCGACCTTGGTTTGCCACCGATATGCCGCACGATGCACGGGTTGCGCCAGATCTCGGCGAACCGGTTAAAATCTTCGGGACGCATGGCGCAAAGCATCAAGCGTGCAGTGTTTATCGTCGGGGTGGATCGTATCATGCCCTGCCCGCTCGGAAAAAATTGCCTCTGTTCAGACAGTGCTTAGCGGAAAAGCGTCAAGCAAGAGTGAATTTGTTTCGGGCATAAAAAACGGCGCCTCCGTTGCCCAGAAGCGCCGCTTTTAGAGATTTGAAACGCTTAGGACGCTTCAGAGATGAATTTGACGGCGTCGCCAAAGGTCTGGATGGTCTCGGCTGCGTCATCGGGGATTTCGATGCCGAACTCTTCTTCAAAGGCCATGACCAGCTCAACAGTGTCCAGGCTGTCTGCGCCCAGATCGTCGATGAAGGAAGCGTTTTCTGCCACTTTGTCTTCTTCAACACCCAGGTGCTCAACAACGATCTTTTTAACGCGATCTGCGACGTCGCTCATGTCTATTCCTCATTCCATTTCAGGGCGTAGCGCCCGGTTCTGCCCTTGCCCGCTCAGGCTGGCTTGATTTTGCCCGGTCCGGGCGGTTTGGTTTCCCGATTGCCGGGAAAGTAGAAGGCCGACCCACTGGCCGACCCCCGCATACATGCGCCGCCTATAGCACAGACAACGCCCGACGCAAACGCTTTCGCGCCTGCCCCGGTGTGCGCTCACAACATGGCCATACCGCCGTTCACATGCAAGGTCGTTCCTGTGATATATCCCGCTTCTGGGCTTGCAAGGTACAGAACTGCCGCAGCAATTTCTGACGGCTCGCCCATACGACCAGCTGGAACCTGATCCAGAATTCCCGATTTCTGATCGTCGGTCAGCTTATCCGTCATCGCAGTTGTGATGAATCCCGGGGCCACTGCGTTTGCCGTGATTCCGCGGCTTGCGACCTCATAGGCCAGCGACTTGGTCATACCGACCATACCGGCCTTGGACGCGGCATAATTGACCTGACCCGGATTGCCGGTCGCGCCGACCACGGACGAGATGTTGATGATCCGACCCCAACGCGCCTTCATCATGCCGCGCAATACGCCTTTGCACAGCTTTGCTGTGGCAGTCAGGTTCACGTCAATCACGCTTTGCCATTCGTCATCCGACATCCGCATAAACAGATTGTCCCGCGTGATGCCCGCGTTATTCACCAGAACGTCCACAGATCCCATCGCGTCGGCGGCTTGCTTCGGCAGCGCTGCAACTGCTTCGGGGTCGCTCAGGTTGCAAGGCAATACATGCGCGCGCTCACCCAGCTCATCCGCCAGTGCTTGCAGCGGTTCGACCCGCGTACCAGACAACCCCACAGTGGCACCCGCGCCATGCAGTGCGCGTGCGATTTCGCCCCCGATACCACCCGAAGCGCCGGTGATCAGCGCGTTCTTACCTGTCAAATCAAACATTCGGTTTCCCTCTTGGTGCGTCCGTTGCGACGCTTTCAACTTACGATTCAGCCTGAATGACCTTTTGCACGTCTTCCGGCGTACTGACGGCCTTGCCCGCAATGGCCCGATCAATCTTGCGGACCATACCTGACAGCGCTTTACCTGCGCCAATCTCCCATGTCTCGGTCACGCCTTGCGCCGCCATGTATTGCACGCTTTCACGCCACCGAACCGAACCCGTGATCTGCTCGACCAGCAATTGACGGATCAGGCTAGGGTCCGAGACCGCCTCGGCCCGCACATTGGCCACCAGCGGCACAGCAGGTGCCTTGATTTCAACCTCTGACAGCGCCTCTGCCATTACGTCTGCGGCAGGCTGCATCAGAGCGCAATGGAACGGCGCGCTAACCGGCAACATCACTGCGCGCTTGGCACCTTTTTCCTTAGCGATCTCGGCAGCACGCTCTACGGCGGCTTTGGAGCCTGAAACCACGACTTGTGTCGGATCATTGTCATTTGCGGCCTGACAGACTTCGCCCTGCGCGGCTTCCTCGGCCACGACGCGGACGGCGTCCAAATCCAAACCCAAAATGGCAGCCATTGCGCCTTCGCCTACCGGCACGGCGCTTTGCATGGCCTGACCACGAGTGCGCAGCAGGCGGGCAGTATCGGCAACCGACAAAGCTCCAGCAGCGGCCAGCGCGGAATACTCACCCAGCGAGTGACCGGCTACAAATGCTGCGTCAGTAACCGAAACACCTTCGGCATCCAGCGCGCGCATCACCGCCATTGACGTCGCCATAAGCGCAGGCTGCGCGTTCTGCGTTAGCGTCAGATCCGCTATATCACCTTCCCAGATCAGGCTACTCAGCTTTTCACCCAGCGCCTCGTCGACCTCGTCGAACACAGCCTGAGCAGCCGGATAAGCCTCGGCCAGAGCCTTGCCCATCCCGATAGTTTGGGCACCCTGCCCCGGAAAAACGAATGCGCGTGTCATTGCGACCTCTTGGATGACGTTAGGTTGCGGCGGGGTGTAAACCGTGCGCGGGCGCGGCACAAGCACTGCCTGACCTCTGCAATCTGGCACTTTTGCTGTGCGTGGCTCGCTATTGCGTCCTGATCCCATGGCTTTAGGTTGAACGCAGCCACCCCAGTACGGAGCAACCAATGCCCACGACCAACACCTTTTCCAGCTATGGCAGTGTGGCCAAGACCTTTCACTGGTTGACCGCCTTGCTGATCTTTACCGCCCTGCCGCTGGGATGGTTCGCCAACAATCTGGCCCACGCAATCTATGATCCGTCCATCCCCACCACCGAAGAGGACCTTGTTCGGGCGGTTCAGTTGTTCTCGCTCCATAAAACAGTCGGGGTCACCGTCTTTTTTGTCGCGCTGGCCCGCATCTTATGGGCGATGACCCAGACCAAGCCCGGCCTGTTGAACGCAGACAACAAACCCGAAGCCTTCGCCGCCGAGGTCGTACACTGGATGCTCTATGCCTCGCTGGTTCTGGTTCCCCTGACTGGCTGGCTGCACCATGCCGCAGCGGAAGGTTTCGCCCCGATCCTGTGGCCCTTTGGGCAAAATCTGCCCTTCGTACCCAAGTCACCCTATGTCGCCGAGGTTACGGCGGGCCTGCACTGGCTGTTCATTCTGGTTCTGGCGGGATCACTAATCCTGCATATCGCAGGTGCCCTCAAGCACCATGTGGTCGACAAGGACAGCACTCTACGCCGTATGCTACCCGGCCGTTCAGACGTGCCTCAGCCCCCAGACCAACATCACTCTGCCCTACCCGCTGTTGCTGCGCTGGCTATTTGGGGTGCGGTCCTGTTGGGTGGTTGGTCCACGGGCGTATTCTCGGATCACTCCGCCGCCGCAACCGACACCGCAGAACTGTCCGAGGTGCAATCGGACTGGCAGGTGCAAGAAGGCACACTGTCCATTACCATCACCCAACTGGGCAGCCCAGTGACCGGCACATTCGCCGATTGGACCGCAGCAATTGCCTTTGAAGACCCATCTGAGCCGGGCCTAGCCGGTACAGTTGACGTCACAATCGCGATCCCTTCGCTGAGCCTTGGAACGGTTACGGATCAGGCCATGGGGGCCGATTTCTTTGACAGCACCCAATTCCCGACCGCCCAGTTCAAGGCCGACCTCTACAAGACCGACACCGGGTACGAGGCCCGCGGTCCGCTGACCATCCGCGACAAAACTATGGATGTGGTGCTGCCTTTCACACTTGATCTTCAGGACAACACCGCCGCGATGTCCGGGGTGTTGGAATTGAACCGGCTGGATTTTGATGTTGGCAAGTCCATGCCCGGCGAGGACTCGCTGGCCTTTGTGGTTGCAGTTTCTGTGGAACTGGTCGCGCAACGAGCCGAATAAAAAAACCGCCGAGGCGACGTGCCTCGGCGGTTTTGTTCAGAAGATCGCGTGCGACTTATTCAGCCTTAACTGCTTCTACCGAGATCCGGACTTCGACTTCGTCACCGACAAAAGGCGCAAACTGACCTAGATCGAAATCGCTGCGTACCAGCGTGGTGGTCGCGTCAAAACCCGCCCACGGCTTTTTCGCCATTGGGTGTTCGGACACCTGGTTCAACTTGGCATCCAGAACGACCGACTTGGTCACGCCGTTCATGGTCAGATCGCCGGTGATGTTGGCCGTGTTTTCACCGGTGACTTCGATACCAGTCGAAGTAAAGGTGACCAGGTCACCTTCGGCGGCGCCAAAGAAATCTTCGGTCATGAAGTGATCTTCGCGTGGCTTCCAACCGGTGATCATTTCAATCACGGGCATCGAAACAGAAACGCTGGATGCCGCAGGGTCTTCTTGGTCAAACATGATCTCGCCTTCGAAGCCCGAGAACATGCCGGTCGTGGTGGAATAACCCAGGTGGTTATAGCTGAAGACGACCTGGCTGTGGCTGGGGTCCAAAACGTATTTCTCGGCGCTGGCAAACGCCGAAGTTGCCGAAACGGCCAGTGCAGCAGCAAGAAGGGTGGATTTCATAACAATCTCCGAAAAATTATGGATGCAACCCGAATGGGTTGCTCGATAACGAAAATGTGCTGCCCAAGGGCAGCACACAAGTATTATTCTCTAACAGTTTCTGTTCCTAGATGAACAGAATAAATTTCACGCGAAGATTGTTACGCTTCCACTGAGTTGCCCCTTGAGCGCTCGGCTGACATCCGCCGATTGCAGCGGCAGTTTCATCAGCAGGCTGCCATCGACATCGTACAATTCGACCTGATCGTCGGCAAAGCGGGCACCACCCAAGGTGTCATAGCTGCGGCGCAGAACGGTCTGCGGGCGGCCGTTTTCGTTCTTTTGCAGAACCCGAACCTCGCGGCGGATCGGATCGAAATAAGCATCCGGGCGGGCATCCAGCAGCTGAATCGTCAGCAGGCTAACCCCGACCAGCAGAAACATAAGTGACGCAGCCAGCTTGATTGGCCAGACTTCGGCGGCCATTGCGGAACCGGCCACCAACCACATGGAAAACGCCATCACGATCAGAAAGGCGCCCAGGACGCGGGCCAGTACCATCCGAACCTTCCAGTTCGGTGCAAAGGTGATCAGAACTGGTACAGATTTCTCATAGTTCGCTGAGGTTGCGGACTCTTCGAATGCATTCGTATTCATCGCGGTCATCTCTCTCACCCTGTTTTTCAGGTTGCCGTTCTGGGTCCGGTAATTCCGGATAGTCCCCGGTATGAAAAACAACTTTGAGCCGAAAAGCGTCAGGAATTGGGCAGCGCAATGTTAATTGGATGTTAATAGCACGACACCGCCAAGGCGTCTGTGGCGGGGCTTGCCCCTCACGCTCAAACGTGTATATGAGGCCATCCTTCGCAAATCTTATGAATCGCGCAGCCTCTCGTGGCAGGGTCGCGAAGGACAAAATGGCCCCGCCTATGAAATGCGCCTTGATAGAAACAGGAGTACACATGCCGCTGTATGAGCATGTAATGATCGCGCGTCAGGACCTGTCCAACGCGCAGGCAGAAAGCCTTGTCGAACATTTCGGCACCGTTCTGGCGGACAACGGCGGTAACGTCGTCGAAAGCGAGTACTGGGGCGTTAAGACAATGGCCTACAAGATCAACAAAAACCGCAAGGGTCACTATTCCTTCCTGAAGACCGACGCCCCCGCTGGCGCCGTTCAGGAAATGGAGCGCCTGATGCGCCTGCATGATGATGTTATGCGCGTTCTGACCATCAAGGTCGACGAGCATGCCGAGGGCCCTTCGGTCCAAATGCAGAAGCGCGACGAGCGCGAAGGCCGCCGCGAGCGCCGTTGATCAACGCCTGACGAAAGGACATAAACCATGGCCGCAAAACCATTTTTCCGCCGCCGCAAGGTCTGCCCGTTCTCGGGCGACAACGCGCCGAAGATCGACTATAAAGACACCCGTCTGCTGCAGCGCTACATCTCTGAGCGTGGCAAGATCGTACCTTCCCGCATCACCGCCGTTTCGGCGAAAAAGCAGCGTGAACTGGCCCGTGCTATCAAGCGCGCCCGCTTCCTCGCCCTGCTGCCCTACGCCGTGAAGTAAGGAGAGACTGACATGCAAGTTATCCTTCTGGAACGCGTTGCGAAACTGGGTCAGATGGGCGACGTCGTTGACGTCAAGCCCGGCTACGCCCGCAACTTCCTGCTGCCTCAAGGCAAAGCGCTGAGCGCGTCCGAGGCAAACGTCGCCTCGTTCGAAGCCCAGAAAGCGCAGCTTGAGGCCCGCAACCTGGAAACCAAAAAAGAAGCTGAAGCACTGGCTGAAAAGCTGGATGGTCAGCAGTTCATCGTGATTCGCTCGGCATCGGATGCCGGCGCTCTGTACGGTTCGGTCACCCCGCGTGACGCCGCAGACGCAGCAACCGAGGCTGGTTTCACCGTCGACAAGAAACAGATTGCCCTGATCGCACCGATCAAGGAACTGGGTCTGCACTCGCTCGCAGTCAAACTGCATCCTGAGGTCGAAGTTGAAATCAAGATGAACGTCGCCCGTTCGGAAGAAGAAGCCGAACTGCAGGCGTCGGGCAAATCGATCCAGGAACTGGCTGCTGAAGAAGAAGCCGCTGCTGAATTCGAAATCGCCGAACTGTTCGACGATATCGGTTCCGCTGCTTCGGAAGATGAAGAGCTGGTTGCCGAAGAAGCTCCGGCTGAAGAAGACGAAGCCAAAGCCTGATCTGGTTCAATCGAATTTCGAAAAGGCCGCACCGATTTGTGCGGCCTTTTTTCATGCACACGCAAAACGGGCAAATTTCGGCCACATCTCAAGCCTACACTTGCAGATGGGCACTCGTTTCCTATCATCGCGCCCTGAAATTCGGAGTACACAGATGACCGCTTACCTGCGCCGCAGCGCTCTGGCCATGATGCTGATGATCCCCTTCGCTGCTTGCGGAGGGCCGGAGACGGTGTCGCAAGACGCATTCGATCCCCCTCTCTACCCCAACGAAACGCCTGAGTTACGGGCCTCGATCAATAAGTGGGCGGATCACTACGAAGTCCCCCGCGAGCTTGTACACAAGCTGGCGATCCGGGAAAGCACTCATCGCCCGTGGGCTGTGAACCGGCCTTATTATGGACTGTTGCAAATCCTTCCTGCGACGGCACGCTCTATGGGCTACAGCGGAAATGCACAGGGGCTGCTGGACGCCGATGCCAATCTGGAATTTGCCGGAAAGTATCTGCGCGGCGCCTGGTTGCTTTCGGATGGCGATCAGCAAAGGGCAATCTTCCTGTACGCCAAAGGGTATTGGCCCGAAGCCAAAGCCCGCGGAATGCTGGTTGAAACTGGGCTTGTACCCGAATGAATTCCCGCTCAACTTGTACAAAGAACGTAAACATCCGATGCCAATTCGCGTCAGAATCGGCGGAATTCCACCCAAATACCCCAGCTTCACGCAGTTCTGTTGCTCTAAGTACGCATTATGCCTGCGCGATATGAACAATTCCCTTGCGCTTAATACCTCGGTTGACGCAACGTAGGCTTGAATACGGACAGACTGTGCGCTTTCGGGGGGTGGAAAGCGCTATGTAAAAGGTTGGACAGGTGAAACTCATAGACTTGGCCGCGCTCGACCAACAGGAAAAGTCGACCGCAGACATAATCAACTCGGTCTGCGAGGAACTCGGCTTTGACTATGCGTCTTATGCCACTTTAAATCCTGTGAAAGGTGACGTTCAGGGGTATGCGAATTACCCTGACGAATGGAAAATCCATTACGGCAGCCATGGATACCACCATTTCGATCCAACAATATACCAGTCGGTTCTCAGCATTGCACCGGTCGATTGGGGCCGTTTCAATCACGACGAAAAATTTAATGCCGTTTTCCGCGATGCACATGACTTCGGCATTACCCCGCGTGGCTTAACCGTTCCTGTCCGCGGCCCTTACGGCGAATGCGGAATACTAAGCGTGACCCGCGATTGTTCAGATGCTGAATGGGAGTCGCTCAAAAGAGAAGTTATGGGCGACCTGCAAATGGCCGCTGTGCATGCGCATGATACGGTTATGCAGTCCGGGGTTCTGGCCAAAGCATTGTACCTGCCCGCCCTTTCGACACGCGAAAAAGAGATCCTTCAATGGGTCGCTGAGGGTAAATCGCAGCAAGATATTGGTGATATTTTGTCGATTTCCCACCGAACCGTCGAGGTTCACATGCGCTCTGGCCGCGAAAAACTGGGCGCGTTAACCACGCCTCAGGCCATTGGCCGGGCGATAGGTTTGGGCTTAATCGCCCCAGGATAAGCAAAAAATCGAAAAAAATACGGGAAACCCCCAATAGTTTCCGCCCGCGACATGGTTAACTCTCGAGTCACGGTAACCAGACTGTAGGGGGATGGAAATGATCATCGTAATTGATGGTATCAACCAGCATATGTTTAGTGATGTCCTGGACGAAATGTTCAAACTACGAGCCCGCGTGTTCGGCGATCGTTTGGGCTGGGAGGTCAACATAGTAGACGGCCGTGAACGCGATATGTTCGACGACCTGAATCCTGCACACGTGGTCAGCATCAACGACGAGGGGGAAGTCGTTGGGTGTATGCGCCTGTTGCAGACCACAGGTCCACACATGCTTGCGGATGTCTTCAATTCTATTCTGGACGGTGAACCGCCCTTGCGCAGTTCACAGGTCTGGGAAGCGACCCGGTTCTGTGTCGACACCAAACGACTGGGCCAAGGGCGCGGCAAAAATTCAGTGTCCTATGTGACCAGCGAGGTCATGATCGGCTCGTTCGAATACGCCAAAACCGCAGGCGTACTGGACTCGATCGCTGTGATTGACCCAATTATGAACCGTGTTCTGCAACGGTCGGGCAATGCCCCGTATGATTACCTCGGTAGTGCAAAACCAATGGGCAAAGTGGTTGCGATGGCGGCGTTGATGGATTGCTCGGATGAACGAATTTCGGGCATTCGGGACTATGCGGGAATCGAACATGACGTCTTCCTGACCGAAGAACAGGCGCTGAGTCTGTTCGCGCTCGGCAAGGCCGAAAAACCCGCTAATGTCGATCACCAACCGCTGACCGAGCTTGAGAAATACTTCGTCGAACAGATGCATTCAGCAAAATCGAAAGACGAAGTCAAAGACGTGCTTAAACTGATCGAAGCGCTGTCAGATCGTTTCACGCCAGAGCAAAAGACTGCTCTGCTGAGTACCCCCCGTGCTTTTGCTCATGAGGCCTGACCCCCTCACCTCATAAGATCAAAAGCCACCCACCGGAGCCGTCTGATTGTCAGACGGCTCCGTTTTTTTGTGCCCCGTGGGCAGGGGGCGGAAGAGGATTACTCCTCTTCTAATGCCTCTACGGCTTTCTGCAGGTCGTCTTTGCTGACTTCTTTGTCGGCAACCTGAGCTAGTTCAACGATGTAGTCGATGACTTTGTCTTCGAAGATCGGCGCGCGCAGTTGCTGCTGCATCTGAGCGTTCTGCTGCACGAATTCAAAGAACTGACGTTCCTGACCCGGGTACTGACGCGCCTGGTTCATGATCGCCTGCGTCATCTCGGCATCGGTGACTTCAACCTCGGCCTTCTGACCCAGCTCGGCCAGCAGCAGGCCCAGACGCACGCGGCGCTCGGCCAGTTTGTTGTGCTCGTCGGTGGGCTCGATCTCGGCGTGGTCGTGGCCTTCCACTTCCGGGTTTTCCTCGTGCCACAGCTGGTGCGCGATCTGCTTGGCTTCGGCTTCAACCAGCGACGGCGGCAGGTCGAAGGAAACGATCTTGTCCAGCGCGTCCAACAGCGCGCGCTTCATGACCGCACGTGACGCACCGGAATACTCTGCCTCCAGACGCTCAGCGATCTGAGCTTTCAGACCAGCCAGATCTTCGGCACCGAACTTGGTGGCCAGCTCGTCGTTAATCTCGGCAGCAACCGGCTCTTTCACTTCTTTCACCGTGCAGGTGAAAACAGCGTCCTTACCGGCAAGGTTTTCGGCGCCGTATTCTTCTGGGAAGCTGACGTTCACGTCTTTTTCTTCTTCGGCCTTCACACCGACCAGCTGCTCTTCAAAGCCGGGGATGAAGCTGTTCGAGCCCAGAACCAGCGGGTAGTCTTCGGCCGAACCACCTTCGAATTCTTCGCCGTCCACTTTGCCAACAAAGTCGATCACAACCTGATCGCCGTCTTTGGCTTTGGACCCCTTGCGGCGCGCTTTGAAGTCCTGCGCGGTTTCTGCCAGGCTTTTCAGCGCTTCTTCGACGGCCTCATCATCCGCTTTGACAATCAGCTTTTCCAGCTCGACCGATTTCAGATCAACTTCGGGGATTTCCGGCAGCGCCTCATAAGACATCTCGACGTGAACGTCGTCGCCTTCTTTCCAATCTTCGTTGGTCATCTTGACGTCAGGCTGCAGCGCCGGACGCTCACCGCTGTCTTCAAAATGCTTGCTCATGGCGCCATCGATGCTTTCCTGCATCGCTTCGCCCAGCAGGCGCTGACCAAACTGCTTTTTCAGCAGGGCCATCGGCACCTTGCCTTTGCGGAAGCCCTTCATCTCGACTTCGGGCTGTGCTTCGGTCAGCTTTTCGTTGACCTTGTCGTCCAGCTCGGCTGCGGTCACAACGATGTTGTAGCCGCGTTTCAGACCTTCGTTCAGCGTCTCGGTAACCTGCATTATGGTAGTCCCCATAGGATTCGGGGCGCGCAAAACGGCGCGCCGGGCAAATTTGACGCCTTCTATTTGCCCAGCCGCCTGCGTGCAAGGGGGCAAAGCCCGGATCAGCCTTGTTTTACCGCCGATTTGAACAAAAAAAAACGCCCCGGACTGACCCGGGGCGCCTATTCCCAAGAAGGTCGGGATCAGAACTTCCAGAGCGCACCCAGAACCCAGGCTTCGTTCTTGTCAAAGTCGACCGTGTCGTCGAAGTCATGGTTGCGATATTTCAGGTACGCATCAGTGTTGATGCTGTCGATCCGCTGAACGACGGCGACACCCCAGGATTTTGTGCTGGACCCGTCGTTTTCGAAATCCGAACCATCGAAATAGTCGATTCCGACACCGGTTTTCCCCCAGGACACCCAGTCCCCTTCATAGGCCAGTTTGGTGTACCAATAGTCCGGGTCGCTGGCACCGGTGGCAGTGTCGTCACGCGTACCCAAGGCCGCCGTAAAGCTGAAACCGCTGGGCAGCAAAACCGAAGCGGACCCGATCGTGTCTTTGCGTTCACCCGAGCTATTGTCGAAATCCCGCACCGCATAGGCCACGCTTGCGGCAAACTCCACGCCATTTGCGAAAGTATTGCCGTAAGAAACCGCGATGTCGTAGTAGTCATCATCGTCGCTGCTGGACAGAATGTTCTGACCATAGGCAATTGCCGCTGAGAAACCGTTGAAGTCGGGGGTGTCGTAACGGATCCGGCCACGGCGAGCGCCATCAAAGTTGCTGGCAGAGTCACCGACGGTGATACCGCTTAATACACCGTCCGTGCCGCGATAGAAAAACGCACCGTTTTCGTCGTTCGTAAAGGAATACAAAGCCGTTCCAACATAAGACAGATCAACCTCGGCCGCACCGTCCGACGCCATGCTCCCCTGCCCGGCCGAGAACTTGCCGTATCCCCCTTTTAACGAGAAATCGACATGTCGGATGTCTTCCCGTGACCACCCGTCATTGTTGGTTCCATTCTGGTTGGCCGTTCCCGTACTCGGCAGACCCAGTCCGGTTTCGAAACGGAACATGAATTCATTGCTGCCATAGGGCTGCATCAGCCGCAGGCCGACGCGGCTGTTGGACAGGTCATTGTCCAGCAAGCGCGTTTCCGTTTCCTCGCCATCATCGACCGAGACGATCACCGGATCGAGCTGTCCGTACAACAGAACGTAACCGCCACTGTTGTTGTTGTATTTCAGTTCCGCTGCCGCGGGAATTGCCGTTGTCGCAACCAACATCGCAGCTATTGAGGACAGTTTTAGTTTCTGGGTCATTTCATTCACCTTGAAAATTCCGGCTTTCGTTGCTCATCAATCGCGTGCATGCCGCCATAGCTCCAGAGGCCTCTTGCGATACTTTCAAAGTATTGCATGTCCGCCACTCAGAGCAGGAAAGTCAGAAATAATTCCTATTTTAATCAACGCATTATCTGCAGGAAGACCGCAGCCGGAGACCCCCTCCAAGCGAATTCTGACGCCCGGCTATGCGTCTGGCAAACACTCGATTTGATGACACCGCAAACCAGTCGGCCAAATGCTGCCGAAGATCGGGTGGATCGGCCAAATCTCGCCTAAAAATCATATATTAAGTTGTTTGAAAACTTCAGGAAGCAACTCGGGCAAGTCTTCAGCGATAAGCCCCGGGCCAAACGCACGCGCGCATTCCACATGCAACCAAGCCGCTGTTTCAGCGGCCTGCATCGGGGCAAACCCACGCGCGAGCAGCCCGGTGATAAAACCAGCCAGAACATCGCCGGACCCGGCCGTAGCCAACCAAGGGGCCGCACGGTCGTAGACTGCTGCATTGACCGAACACTGTCCGTTCGGCGCCGCGATCACCGTGTCCGGCCCTTTGAACAAGATCACGCACCCTGCCCGCTTGGCGGCCTCGCGTGTTGCATCCACCTTGGAATAGGCCGGGCCTTTGGTTGCAGGGGCTGACAGCTTTTCGGCAATATCCGGAAACAACCGCGCAAACTCACCACCATGTGGTGTCAAAATGCAGTTTTCATGCAATTGCGCGGACAAGACTGCGGGATCATCCGCAAAAGCTGTCAACGCATCCGCATCCAGTACAGTCGCGCGCTTGGCGTTCAGAGCCGCTGGCACCAAATCCCGCGCACGTTCCAACCCCAACCCGGGGCCAAGGCACAATGCGTTGAGCCGCTCGTCCTGCAGCACTTGTGTCAGGCCATCCGCTCCTTCGACCCTCTGCAACATGATGGCTGTGACCTGCGCAGCGACCTCCATCTGAGCCGCCGGAGGCACCCCCAACGTCACAAGCCCTGCCCCAATCCGCAGAGCCCCGCGCGCCGCCAATCGAGCAGCACCGGTTTTAACTGCGCCACCCGAAAGGATCAGAGCGTGGCCGTGGGTGAACTTGTGATGCTGTTTGGATTTTGGCAAGCGATAGAGCGGCAACCCACCCCATGTTCGCTCGTCCTTCACGCGGCCCGGTGCTTCGGCAAGGGTTAGAAATGCAGGGCGGTTCGCTCTGCGAAAAGGCTTTGGGCCTAATGTGAACGCATCGTCATATGGTTCACCGTTAAAGCGGCAACGCTGAATGGAGATACCGATGTCTTTCACAACTAGCCTGCCACACAAATCCGGCCCTTGCGCCAGGAAATGCCCGGGCTTTGGGCTGTCGAAACAAACAGTCAGCCACGCAAAACGGTCGCGCAAAGCACGCGCGCCGCCCGCTTGGGCAGCCTTGCTCCGTATCTCTGCAGGAACACTGTCCAGCAACTTGCTAGACCATGGGTTCGGAGCCTCTTGATGCAACACACGCCCGCTGTCCAGACACAATCCGGACGGGGCGTCGATGCTGATTATGCGGTCGGTGTAGTGGTCCCCATTCACACCAGAAAGATGTCGAACGACGTTGAACAATTCACCGTCCAAACCGCGTTTCAGTCCCGTCCCGAACAGAGCATCAACGTAAAGATCAGCAAAACCACCTTTGCGCATGTCCTGTTCGGTCAGCGGTATAACCTCCCCTAACTCAAGCCATCGATCATAATTCACTCGCGCATCTGGCGGCAGCTTCTTGGGATCGCCATAGAGAAAGACCTCGACCTCCCAACCCCACTCTTTCAGCAACCGCGCAACGACAAACCCATCACCACCGTTATTTCCCGGACCGCACAATACCACGGCTCGACCCAATGTTTTCGACAGCTCTGGCCACTCTTCGAATATAGCCTCGACAACGCCGCGCCCAGCCCGTTCCATCAACTCCAGCCCGGTCACCTCGCCAGACTCAATCGCGGCCTGTTCGATGGCCCGCATCTGTGCGGCTGTCAGCAATTCCGTCATCTCAAATTCCCCTGACGATTCAATTCTGATTACTTTTTGTGCAAGTCGATCAAAATTTCACCCACCGCTTAATTTCTCACCACAAGGGCCCGGCCATTTTCGCAATCAGATTGCCGACCGATCTTAGACGTGATCAGTGCCTTTCTGACAAGAGTTATAGGAGCCCGGGATGAAGAAGATCGAAGCGATCATCAAACCGTTCAAACTGGACGAAGTGAAAGAGGCGCTGCAGGACGTAGGTGTCCAGGGCCTCAGCGTGATCGAAGTCAAAGGGTTCGGCCGACAGAAAGGTCACACCGAGCTCTATCGCGGCGCTGAATACGTGGTCGACTTTCTGCCCAAGGTGAAGATCGAGGTCGTTCTGGACGATGACCAGGTTGACGCCGCCATCGAGGCCATCGTGTCCGCCGCGAAAACCGACAAGATCGGCGACGGTAAGATCTTTGTCTCGCCCGTTGAACAAGCCATTCGCATCCGTACCGGCGAGACCGGTTCGGAAGCCCTGTAATCGAACACCCAATAGAGGAATAAGAGTATGAGCAAGGACGCAGTTCTTCAGCTGATCAAGGACGAAGGCGCCGAATACGTCGATGTTCGCTTTACCGACCCGCGCGGCAAGTTGCAGCACGTGACCCTGATGGCCGATCAGGTTGACGAGGATTTCCTGGAAGAAGGCTTTATGTTCGACGGTTCGTCCATTGCGGGCTGGAAATCGATCGAAGCATCGGACATGAAGCTGATGGTCGACACCGAAAGCGCGTATGTCGATCCGTTCTACGCTGAAAAAACCATCTGCGTACACTGCTCGGTTGTTGAGCCCGACACTGGCGAAGCTTATGAGCGTGACCCGCGCGGCACCGCTCAGAAAGCCGAAGCATACCTGAAGGCATCGGGTATCGGTGATGTGGCCTATATGGGCCCCGAAGCTGAGTTCTTCCTGTTCGACGATGTTCGTTTCTCAAACACTATCAACAAAGTATCGTACGAAGTTGATGCGACCGACGCATCGTGGAACACCGACACCGAGTACGAGATGGGCAACATGGGCCATCGTCCGGGCGTCAAGGGGGGCTACTTCCCGGTCAACCCGATTGACGAAGCACAGGACCTGCGTTCGGAAATGCTGTCGACCATGAAGCGTCTGGGCATGAAGGTCGACAAGCACCACCACGAGGTTGCCTCGTGCCAGCACGAGCTGGGTCTGATCTTTGACAGCCTGACCAAACAGGCCGACGAGCTGCAGAAATACAAGTACGTCATCCATAACGTTGCCCACGCCTACGGCAAGTCGGCGACCTTCATGCCGAAACCGATTGCAGGCGACAACGGCACCGGCATGCACGTGAACATGTCGATCTGGAAAGATGGCAAGCCGCTGTTTGCCGGCGACAAGTATGCTGATCTGTCGGACGAAGCCCTGTGGTTCATCGGTGGTGTTCTGAAGCACGCCAAGACCCTGAACGCCTTCACCAACCCGTCGACCAACAGCTACAAGCGCCTGATCCCGGGTTTCGAAGCTCCTGTTCTGCGCGCCTACTCGGCCCGTAACCGTTCGGGTTGTGTCCGTATTCCGTGGACCGAAAGCCCGAAAGCCAAGCGCGTCGAGGCCCGCTTCCCCGATCCGGCTGCGAACCCTTATTTGGCGTTTGCCGCACTGCTGATGGCCGGTCTGGACGGCATCAAGAACAAGATCGATCCGGGCGAAGCCATGGACAAGAACCTGTACGATCTGCCCGCCGAGGAACTGGCCGATATCCCGACCGTTTGCGGCAGTCTGCGTGAAGCTCTGGAAGCTCTGGCATCGGATCACGACTTCCTGCTGCAAGGCGACGTGTTCACCAAAGACCAGATCGACGGCTACATCGCACTGAAGATGGAAGAGGTCGAAACCTACGAGCATACTCCGCACCCGGTTGAGTACGGCATGTACTACAGCTGCTAAGCGGCGGTTGAACTTAAGAAAAGAAAAGGGCGTCCTACCGGGCGCCCTTTTGCCGTTCAGGGTAACACTTCTTGACTGACACGCACGAACGTCCGAGCCTCGTCCCAAAGTATTGATCAGAGGATTTTGGGAGGGCGCGGTGCGGTTGATGTTGAAATTCACAATACCGGTTGAAAAAGGCAATCAAGCAGAACGGGACGGATCGCTGGGAAAAGCCATCGAAGCGCTTGTGAAAGACGTCAATGCCGAGGCCGCCTATTTTGCGCTGGAACACGGAAAACGCATGGGCATTGTCATTTTCGAGGAAAGCGATCAGGCCCGCATGCCGAAAATCAACGAGCCCCTGTTTGCCGCATTGAACGCCAATATCGAAATTCAGCCCGTCCTGACGGCCGAGGATCTGCAGCGTGCATTATAAGTGCCACTCGGATCGCGGGGTCGGTTGGACTTATCTTATTAAGGGATTCTTTTCATGAAGCGATTTGCAATTTTACTGACCCTTACGCTGGCTCTGCCCACAATTGCGGCCAGCGCCCCTTGCGGCAATACCAGCAGCGGGTTTGAGGTTTGGAAGAAGGACTTTGCCAAACAGGCTAAACGCGCGGGAGTCAAAAAGAAGGGATTGCAGGCGCTGGCGCAAAGCCAATACGCCACCCGTACAATCGCGGCAGACCGCAATCAAAAAAGCTTTAAATACTCGTTGGACAAATTCATGCGGGTACGCGGCGCCGACGCAATCGTGTCGCAAGGACGCAAGCGCAAGGCCCGCAACCCGCAGTTCTATGCCGCGCTGGAGCGCCAATACGGCGTCCCCAGCGGAGTGCTTATCGCCATTCACGGAATGGAAACGGGTTTCGGAAATTTCATGGGGGACAGTCAGGTTGTTTCCGCGATCACAACACTGGCCTATGATTGTCGCCGTTCTGACTTCTTTATTCCACATGCCATCGGTGCGCTAAAACTGGTCGATCAAGGCAGTATTACGACGGCAACCCAAGGGGCCAAACATGGCGAATTGGGGCACACTCAATTCCTGCCGGGCAATGCGTTGACCTATGGGGTCGATGCAACCGGTGACGGCCAGGTCGATTTCTACAATATGACAGACGCGCTTGCCTCAACCGCCAATTTTCTACGCCAAAAAGGGTGGAAACCGGGGCGTGGCTACCAGCCGGGGCAACCCAACTTCGCTGTAATTCAGCAATGGAACGCTGCCACGGTCTATCAGCAATCCATTGCGATTATGGCAGCCCGAATCGACGGCTGAGACCTGCCACAAATCTGCGCCTGCACACCCCAATCCGGCCACATTGTTGCCACAGACATTAAGTGGCCGCTAAAATGTCTAGGTTTCCATAGAGTAATCAATCCTGCCAATTTTGGATTTTTTTCCATTTCTGCCAAATTCTGCCCCATATCGCTTGTTAACCTGTTTGGTAAGACAGGATGCGACAAGGGACAGCGCAGTGACAACGAAGCACAGCTATCATGGTGGTCTTCAATTCGACGGTGAGACCGACGGCGCGATCGAGCGGTTCGGTGCCATCGTCGCCACGACATTGGAAGACTATGGCCATCTGGTCGAGCGTAAGACCATGCTAAGCGCAACCGAAGCCAGCATCGTTTCCAGCCAGTATCTGGTGCGCCTGACTTTGGAAACTCAGGCGACCGGAGCAGAAGACCGTTTTGAGCGGTTGGACCGTGCCGCCGGGTTAAAGACCGCCCATCGGCCGATCGTGACCCTTCCGCAGAGCCGTTTGGCAATTACAATCTCTCCGGTATCAGCGCTGCTGGATGACAGTGAAATCTCAGAGCTTATGTTGGTGGTCATCCTGTATCGGATGGTTGATATCTGCGCGACGCAGCGCGTCGAATGGCTGTCGCCCAACACAGTTCTGACCGTGGAACAGTTCATGAGCGCGTTCAACACGCTGACGCCTTCCAAACCACGCAACAGACAACAGATTTTCGAGGCAGTGACAGGCCCGTTCGCGGGGCTGGCCATTACTGAAGAAGACCTGGATGAGCCACAAAAAGAGGCGCTGAAACCAGCAGCCCGGCCGATCCAGCTGTCGGATGAGCAGTTGCTCAGCATCGCTTTCCGGACAGAACCTATCGAGCAACCTACTGATCGGGACGAAGATACGCCCCCCCTCGACCACGATAAGCCCAGCGATATCCTGCGACTGTCCAGTTGGGGATTGACCGGGGCCGTGGCAAGCGTGTCAGTTCCGATCGCGGTCTCTCTGGCCGCAGTGAACCTGATCAAAGGTGAAGATTTTCGCCTTAATACTCAGGTACTTGCCTACTCCGTCGCAATCTCCGCTCTCAGCACAAGCGGGGCAATTGCCGGTGTCGCAAACGCGTTTGGCATGTAGCACTAAACCGAAGACCCTCCTTGGAAGCCCCGCCACTTAGGCGGGGTTTTCCGCTTTGCGCAGGCGCTTTGCCTCAAGCACATAAGTATGGATTGAAAAGACCACGGCCTTCGTTTCAGGCAGACGCAAAAGCGTCTGTCGTTCGCTGCGCAGATACTGCGCGACCCCAGGTTCTTGGACATCACGCGGTGCGCTGGCACTGCGGGGTTGGTGCAGTTCCGCGTCCTCGTACCACAAGGCATTGAAGCGCCAAAGCGGACGTTCAGGTTGTATTCCATCAAACAGGCGCTGCACGCGGCGGGCGATATCGGCATCATAGCTGGCGACGGGCCCATGAATGTCGATCAAGGGGCGCATGAATTTTTCAGACAAACGCCAACTGGCGGGAAAACACAGGATGGCACCGGTCAGAACGTGTTCATCCCCGTGCTTTTGAAGGATGCAGAAATCTTCCTGCACCAGACGACACAGCATATCCATGGGGTTGGAGCGGTCGATTTCAACACCCTGCCCGTCCGGGCGTATGACCCGGTCCAAACACCCAGGGTAAGCGTGCTTTAGGACAAGGTCCAACAGCTCTTGCGCCGCAGGTACGGCACTTGGGTCCAGCGCCAGAACCTCTGCCCGTCTTTCGGCCAACAACGTCGTGCGCCGCTGCATCTGCGCGGCAAACACATCATCACAATGCAGCCAATCATCCATGCTGCCCGGTTGGATACCGGGCAAAGGACGTGGGGCAAGCGGATCATAAGGAATTGAGGTCTGGAGGATCGTCATGCCTTTGACCTAACACCAGTTTACTGGATTGTCGGTCAAAAAGCGACGGATGCCCGGTCGCAATCCTTCAAGACGTGGGGGAAATGATTCTCCACGCTCGACCGCAGGCAGGGAGACCCACTATGAACCAGCACTATCGCGACACCCGCAAGATTGACCCGGCAAAGGGCGCTACGCTTGGCGACGGCACCCCGAACGAGAATGATCGGATTGAGATCGGGCCGACGCAGCTGGCCTTTGCTGAATGGGAAGCCGCCGGGCTTGCCCTGCCCGATCTGGCGCGGATGCGGGAATACCGGTGGAAGCGCCTGACGAAGGCCATCGTGGATCGTGGCTATGGTGGGCTGCTGATGTTCGATCCGCTTAACATCCGTTATGCCACGGACAGCACCAATATGCAGTTGTGGAACACCCATAACCCGTTCCGCGCCGTGCTGCTGTGTGCCGATGGCTACATGGTGATCTGGGACTATAAAAACTCTCCCTTCCTGTCGAAATTCAATCCTCTAGTACGTGAACAACGCTCGGGAGCGGACCTGTTTTATTTTGACCGTGGTGACAAGGTGGATGTTCAGGCCGACGTGTTCTCGAACGAGGTACGGCTGCTGATCGACGAACATGGCGATGGCAACAAACGTCTGGCCGTCGACAAGATCATGTTGCACGGCCTACGCGCGCTTGAGGCGCAAGGGTTCGAGATCATGGAGGGTGAAGAGGTCACCGAAAAGACCCGCGCCGTAAAAGGCCCGGATGAGATCCTGGCCATGCGCTGTGCCAATCACGCCTGTGAAACCGCGGTAGCCGAGATGGAGAAGTTCGCGCGCGCCAATGTGGGTGACGGCAAGACCTCCGAGGACGACATCTGGGCCGTACTACATGCCGAAAACATCCGGCGCGGTGGGGAATGGATCGAAACCCGCCTGCTGGCCTCGGGGCAGCGCACCAATCCTTGGTTTCAGGAATGCGGCCCACGCATCACGCAAAAGAACGAAATCATCGCCTTTGATACCGATCTGATCGGATCTTACGGTATCTGCATCGATATTTCGCGCACGTGGTGGATCGGGGATGAGAAACCCCGCCCTGACATGGTTTATGCCATGCAGCACGCCCATGAACACATCATGACCAATATGGAGATGTTGAAACCCGGCGTGATGATTCCGGAACTGACCGCCAATGCACACAAGCTGGACGACAAGTTTCAGGCGCAAAAATACGGCTGCCTGATGCATGGCGTGGGTCTGTGTGATGAATGGCCTCTGGTTGCCTATCCGGACAAGGCGGTTGCGGGCTCATACGACTATCCGCTTGAGCCCGGCATGGTGTTGTGTGTCGAAGCCGCCTGTGGCGAGGTTGGGGGCGATTTTTCGATCAAGCTGGAAGATCAGGTGCTGATCACCGAGGACGGGTATGAAAACCTCAGCACATACCCGTTTGATCCTCAGCTTATGGGTCTAACATAAAGGATTAGTCCGGCCAGGTTGAGCGGCGGACGTTACCATGCCAGTCCTCGTGTGGGATGGCGGCTTCGGTTGTAGACGGTGCCGCCTGTGGCCAATTTTGCCCCACTGAGAACCCCAGAATTCCGGTCAGGGCAATGATGATTAAAAGATCGGGACGAATAACAACGCCACGCGGGGCGGATGCAGTATGTGCCATTTGAGCCTCCTTGGCTGACTGTGTGTGACACCTGCAAGATGGACATCAGAGAGAAATAATTAAAACGAATATTTGATTGATCAAGCATCACAAATATTGAACCTCGAATTCTCCCAAGAATCCGACCCAAATATCTGTATTCCCCTCACCTTCCCGTGACGCTTCTTACAATGGGGTTGAGTGCCTAGACCGAAGCACACACTATTGGGGCCATCCCGATAGGTAAGGAATTGTCATGCCCACCGAACGCATCACTTTTGCCGGTCACGACGGCAACCAGCTGGCTGCGCGCCTTGATTTGCCGGATGGACCGGTACTTGCGACCGCGTTGTTTGCGCATTGTTTTACCTGTTCCAAAGATATTCCCGCCGCCCGCCGTATTGCTGCGCGTCTGGCGGCTATGGGCATTGCTGTATTGCGTTTTGACTTCACCGGTCTGGGTCATTCGGGCGGTGAGTTCGCGAACACCACCTTTACCTCGAATGTAGAAGACCTGATTGCCGCCGCGCATTATCTGGCCGGGCGAAACATGGCTCCCGCCTTGCTGATCGGTCACTCATTGGGTGGGGCTGCCGTTCTACGCGCGCGCGCAGGTATCCCAAGCGTCAAGGCAGTGGTCACGCTGGGCGCGCCTGCTGATCCCGGACATGTCTCGCACCATTTTGAGGCTGCACTGCCCCAGATCGAACAGGAGGGATCAGCCGAGGTCATGCTGGGCGGTCGCCCGTTCCGCATCGGCAAGGCTTTTGTCGACGACATTTCAGAAACGGCTCTGTCTCCTGCCATTGGCGACCTGAAAGCTGCCCTGCTGGTCCTGCACGCCCCCCGGGATGAAACCGTCAGCATCGACAATGCCAGCACCATCTTTCTTGCTGCCAAACATCCCAAAAGCTTTGTTACGTTGGACGATGCCGATCACCTGATCACGCGGGCCTCGGATGCGGAATACGCGGCGGATGTGATCGCCGCATGGGTCAAGCGATACGTCACACTCTGCCCACCGGCACCACCGCCGGGCGCGCCCGAGGGCGTGGTGCGCGTGACAGAAGTTGATCCCTCCGGGTATTTGCAGGACATCCAATCCGGCCCCCGGCATCACGCGGTTGCGGATGAGCCTGAATCCTATGGCGGTACGGATCGGGGCATGTCGCCTTATGGCTTTGTTTCCTCGGGTCTGGGGGCGTGTACGTCGATGACGATCCGCATGTATGCGCGGCGCAAGCGGTGGCCACTGACGGGTATCTCGGTCGATGTCTGCCACAACAAAGTACATGGTCAGGATGCCGGTCTTGCCGGAGACGGCAAGATCGACGTGTTCCGCCGCAAAATCCGCCTGGAAGGACCGCTGGATCAGGAACAGCGTACCCGGCTGCTGGAGATTGCAGATAAATGCCCTGTACACAGAACGTTGGAAGGGTCAGCCCATATCACTACGGAACTTCTGACCTGACCCTCTGAAACTATCTGCGCGGTCGTGGCGCCGGGCGATGGATCGGCGGTCTGGCTGCGGGTGGTCGCGCCACTGGCGGACGCGGTCGCGCAGGTGGTTTTGCAACCGGCGGCTTTGGTCTTGCCGGAGGTTTGCCAGCAGGCGGTTTCGGCCGCGGAGGCCGGTCGACGTCAATATCTACGTCAACATCGCGTCGATAGTAGTCATTCCACAGCATCGAGTCATAAAACGGGTCGTAACCGTATCCATAGCCGACACCAACTGAAACACCGTCACATGCTGACAGTGCAAAACTTGAAACACCAAGCCCCAGCGCAAGGATTGTACGTTTGATACGTTTTGTGATCATCGGCACATCTCCTTACTGCGTGGCCCGAAACGACGCGAAAACGGCATTCAGGTCGTCAACATATGCCGGATCAGCGCCATTGCGCAGGATCGCGACAACAACGGCCACGCGACCGTTTGGCAGGTCAATGACCGAGGCCGTAAAGTTGATGCCACGCCCGTCGCGGGTGCCGGTACCCCGGATCACTCGCGCCGGCAAACCGCCAATCCGTGTGTCGGAAGTGTTGGTAACTTCGGGATCTTCAACAAGAAACTTATCAATATCTTCAAGATATTGCAGGCCGTCTTTAATTGACTTTACGCCAGCAGGTGAAACGAACCCCATCCAGACGTTGTCATCGGTCAAAGGCCGTATGGCCATGACACGTGCGACAGCGCGAAGATCACCCAGTTCCGTATCCTCAATCTCACGCGGGCCGCCCGTTCGCACGACCCAATAGTCGGGCACCGAAAAGCCAAACAGGGCGCGCCCTGCTTCGGTGTATGTGACAGGAGTATCCGCAGACGCCGGTGTCAAAGCCCCTAACCACAGGGCGGCACAGGCGGCCAGAGTCGAGCCAGTAAAAATTCTCATTTCTAAATAACCTGATGTTTTCGTTGAATGCAGCTTGGACTGCGGTGGCCGGTTTTGTCCAGCATCTCTTGGAATAGGTCAAAAAAAGCCGCGCCCGGATTGCTTTGGGCGCGGTGTCATTCACAAAGTTATTCGGAGATCAGTTGCGGGCGTCGCCAACCAGTTTCCACAGGCCGGGGATCAGCAGAGCGGCCAGCGCCAGTTTGATCACATCTCCCATCAGGAAGGGCGTCAGACCCCATTCCAGGATCGGCTTATCCCAACCATAGAGCTGACCCAGCCACAGCAGGCCCGGCACATAGATCAGTACATTTGCCAGCACCAGCGCCAGCGCCAGTTTCCCGACCGAGCGATCCCAACCGCACGCGGCCAACGCACCCAGCAGTACGGTAGCCATCAGGTAGCCGACCAGATAGCCGCCAGTGCCGCCCATCATGTAAGTCAGCCCAAATTTCTCGGCCGAGGACCCGGCGAAGACGTCAAAACCCAGCGCGCCGATCAACAGATAGCCCAGCATGGTGATCAGACCCAGACGCGCACCATAAGCGGTACCGATGGTCAGAACAGCAAAGGTACCCATAGTGATCGGTACCGGCCACATCGGAACCTTAATCTTTGCGGCAATCGCCAGCGTAACGATACCCACCGCGACCAAGGCCACCTGTTTCACGCGCAGCGCTGTGCCCTCGCGCGGACCGATTGCCTCGGCCAGAACATTTGTAGTCATTTTCGTTTCTCCACGTTCGGATGGAAATTGGGGCACAGGATGGCCCATTTCACATCGAGACTTCAAGATGATTGCGCTATCGAGGGCGGTATTCGGTTTTCATTTCATAGGCTTTTCGCGGTCCGTTCACCGTCCAGTGGACGGACCAAATCGGCCAGGCTGAGAAATCATAAACCGCGTCATAGCTGTCTGGCGGACAATCATGATGATCCCTAGACTGCGAATGCTCCAGCTTCAATGTATGAAAAAACCGTCCGTCTTCGAAATGAACCGCAATCCCTTCGCCTTCATCCCGCCACAGGTAGCGCCGGGTGCCTGTCATCTCGGCCTGACCCGGAATACGCAGCGTGACCTCTTCATCATAGATTAACCCATTTTCAGCCGGGCGCAGAACCGCGTGACCTTCGGCTTGCACGAACTGCCCTGCCCGCGCGTCGTTTATGGTTCGGCTCAGACTCCAGCTCCCTTCGAACTCGGATAGGCTGCGAGGCTGGGTCATTCGGCATAGGTCCCGTCGGTGGTGCCTCCGCTGTCATCGACGAACCGGATCACGTCACCCTTTTTCTGAACGTCATAACAGGCCCACAAATCAGAGGGCGGCCAGACCGAGCAATACCGATCCTCGCGCACCGCCCAACGGCCCGCGCTTGGGCGACCCGAGTAATACTGCGTCAGCATCGTTTCATCGAATGTCTGCCAGACGCCGTCCCCGTAATCGAGCTTCTGGCCGGTCAGGGCATCCAGAATCTCGTCTCCGGTCAGTGTCCGGAACTCTTCCGCGGCCAAAAAACCGGGCCAAACGGCCAAAATCAGGGCAAACCGTCTCATACTTGCACTCGTGCCTTGTTCCCTTGTGCGGCTGGGTTTAAACCCCGCGCCAACGCTCTATCCCAAACACAAAAAGGTCTCACCGCCAATGATTCCACGTTATTCCCGCCCCGATATGGTTGCCATCTGGTCGCCCGAGACCAAGTTCCGCATCTGGTTCGAGATCGAGGCTCACGCCTGCGACGCCATGGCCGATCTGGGCGTCATCCCGCGCGAAAACGCCGAGGCGGTGTGGAAGGCCAAGGACGTGGAATTCGACGTGGCCCGCATTGATGAGATCGAGGCCGTCACCAAGCACGACGTTATCGCCTTTTTGACCCATCTGGCCGAGCATGTCGGCAGTGAAGAGGCACGCTTTGTCCATCAGGGCATGACCTCTTCGGATGTACTTGACACCTGCCTGAACGTACAGCTTACCCGCGCCGCGGACCTGCTGATTGCTGACCTCGAAAGCCTGCTGGCCGCCCTGAAACGCCGCGCGATCGAACACAAGAACACCGTCCGCATCGGTCGCAGCCACGGCATCCATGCGGAACCCACCACAATGGGTCTGACCTTTGCCCGATTCTATGCTGAGATGGACCGCAACCTGTCACGCATGCGCGACGCCCGTGCGGAAATCGCCACCGGTGCGATCAGTGGTGCGGTCGGCACTTTCGCCAATATCGATCCCCGCGTTGAAGAGCATGTCTGCGATCAGCTAGGTCTGGTGCCTGAACCGATCAGCACGCAGGTCATCCCGCGTGACCGCCACGCGGCCTTCTTTGCGACCCTTGGCGTCATCGCCAGCAGCATCGAAAACATCGCCATCGAAATCCGTCACATGCAGCGGACCGAGGTGTTGGAGGGTGCCGAGTTCTTCTCGATGGGCCAAAAAGGCTCCTCGGCCATGCCGCACAAGAAAAACCCGGTCCTGACCGAGAACCTGACCGGTCTGGCGCGCATGGTGCGCGCAGCGGTGATCCCGGCGATGGAAAACGTGGCGCTCTGGCATGAACGCGATATCTCGCATTCGTCGGTCGAACGCATGATCGGCCCGGATGCGACAATCACGCTGGATTTTGCGCTGACCCGCCTAACCGGCGTGGTCGACAAGATGCTAATCTTCCCCGAGAACATGCTGGAGAACATGAACAAGTTCCCCGGTCTGGTGATGAGCCAGCGGGTTCTGCTGGCGCTGACGCAAGCAGGGGTCAGCCGCGAAGATGCTTATGCCATGGTTCAGCGCAACGCGTTGAAAGTGTGGGAACATCGCACCGACTTCAAAGAAGAACTGCTTGCCGACGCCGATGTCACCGCAGCGCTGAGCCCTGAAGAAATCGAAGAGAAGTTCGACCTCGGTTACCACACCAAACACGTCGACACGATCTTCGCCCGCGTGTTTGGCGAATAAAGCCTGACCGTTCAGTCAGTTCAAAGGGCCCGGTTCGCACAACGCGATCCGGGCCCTGCTCTTTTGCCAGACGGGTCAAAATCAGCTATGGTGCGCCTATATGTCCGAACGGGAGAAATAGCATGATACGCACCATTCTCTGCGCCTTGGCCCTTACGTTTTCAGCTTCGGTCGCTTTGGCCTGTACTGGCCATTCCAAGCAAACCCAGTCCTGCGCAGACGGGACATATTGGGATTCCGAAACCCAAACATGCGCGAAAATTGTAAACAGCTGAGAATTTTATTTCCTACTTGTGAATAAAAGCGAGGCCGCGATTGTTAGCTTTTTATCAGATCGCACTATGCTTGATCAGAGCAGCCCAGAGAACGGAGTAGGAAAATGCGTCTTGTATTAGTTTCAGCTATTGCCCTTCAGGCCTTTGTGTTTGCACCGGTGGCATACGCTGCGGGCGGTGGAAGCGGCGCCGCACCCAAGCCAACGAACACAACCAAGAAATGCCTGTTTGGCCGCGTTTACGACAAGGATGCCGGGCGCTGTGTCAAGCCGGACAAGACCAACTTCACCCAAGATGAGCTGTATGAAGCCGTGCGGGAATTGGCATATGACGGCCAGTTAGAAAACGCTCAGAATATTCTACGCATTATGGATCAAGACGATGATCGTGTGCTGACCTACTGGGGCTTTACCTATCGCAAAATGGGTGAGCTTGAACTGGCTAACGTCTTTTATTCCAACGCCATCGAAACCAACCCCGACAATATCCTAGCACGCAGCTATATGGGTCAGGGCTTTGTGGCCGAAGGGAAAACCGATTTGGCAATTGCACAATGGCGCGAGATCAAGGCGCGCGGTGGTGAAGGCACCTGGGCCGAGGCGTCGCTGCGCGAGGCAATCCGCACCGGGCTGACCTATAACTACTAAGCTTCAGCCTTTCTTTACCCGACTCTCCGTAATTTGCCTGTGGAACGCAACTATGGCACCGCAGGCAGATGCAGGATACAAACACTTTGATACAGGTGGCACCGGGGGCGGCTCCGGTGACAGATCAGGCGGACAGTGAAGCGCCTCGCGTCATTCCTCGCGCGCTCAGCAACCGACAGAAGGCCGCCGTGGTCGTGCGGCTGCTGCTGAATGAAGGCGCGGATATCCCGCTAGAGGATCTACCCGACGATTTGCAGGAAAAACTGACCCATCAGCTGGGTGAGATGGGGCTGGTGGATCGTGTGACATTGGACGCAGTGGCGCAGGAGTTTGCACAGGCGCTGGACAGCGTCGGCCTGTCTTTCCCGCACGGTCTGGCCGGTGCTTTGGACGCGGTGGATGGTAAGATTGCCCCAGCTACAGCCGCGCGGCTGCGTAAGGTGGCCGGAGTGCGCCAGATTGGTGATCCCTGGCAACGGCTGCGCGAGGTACCAACCGAAGACCTGGCTGCCATGGCACAAGCAGAAAGCACCGAGATCGCCGCCGTGATGCTATCGAAACTGGAAACCGCAAAGGCCGCGCAGCTTTTGGGGAATCTGCCCGGTCCTGTTGCCCGTCAGATCACCTATGCGGTTTCGAAAACCGCCAATGTCACACCCGAGGCGGTAGAACGCATCGGCTGGTCGCTGGCGGCTCAGCTGGACCAAAGGCCGTCGCAGGCGTTTGCGGATGGTCCCGGGGAGCGCGTGGGCGCAATTCTGAACCAGTCGGCGGCCTCAACCCGAGACGGGTTGCTGACCGCGCTAGACGAAGAGGATTCGGATTTCGCCAGTGTCGTGCGCCGTTCGATCTTTACCTTTACGCATATCCCAGCCCGTATTCTGTCACGCGACGTCCCGGCGGTTCTCCGCAGTGTGGATCAGGCAGATCTGGTCACCGCGTTGGCCGGGGCCACTGCGGAGGATGACCAAAATACAACCGAATTCCTTTTGTCCAACATGTCATCGCGAATGGCCGACAACCTGCGCGAAGAAATCGGCGAACGCGGCAAAGTCAAGCAGTCCGAGGCTGAAGAGGCCATGACACAGATTGTTGGCGCTATTCGTGCCCTGGTTGACGAAGGAACGATCGCCCTTATCGAAGAAGACAATGAGGAATAGGCAAGCACCACGACTTAAGCCATAGGAATGCTTGTGGTCGCGGAATGTGCCTTGTATGTCTGACCCGGCAAAACGCAACAGCCGGTGAGACCAGATTATGCCCGTCGAAAAGTCGGAACTAAGCCGCGGGGCGCTTCGAAAATATTATGTCACCGGCCTGTTTCTGAAAGGTGTAATCGGGGCAATGCGGCTGTTGCCGTATGAACGGCGTATCGCAACGATGGGGGCCATCGTACGCGGGCTTGCCCCTTTGGTCGGGTTCACCAAGCGCGTGCGCAGCAACCTGAAGCTCACCCGCCCCGACCTGTCGGACGCCGAGGTAAATCGCATCTGTCGCGCTGTACCCGACAATGCAGGTCGCGCCATCATGGAGCACTTTTCGCCAGAAGGCTTCACGGAACGGCAGGCCAGCGCCAAGGTGTCCGGCCCCGGCATTGCTGCCTTTGACGCCGCCGTGGCCGAAGGGCGACCCGTCATGATGATAACCGCGCATTTCGGTCACTACCTGGCAGCGCGGATCGCCCTGCAAACTCGCAGTGGACAGCCCATAGGATGCCTCTATCGGCGTATGGCTAATCCGTATTTCAACGACATGTATGTAGATGCGTTCTACAAAACCGGCGCGCCCATGTTCGAACAGGGCCGCCGCGGGATGGTTGAGATGGTGCGATCCCTCAAGAGTGGCGGTATCATTGCCATCGTCTCAGACCTGCACGCCCACGGCGGGGAAGAACTGACGTTTTTTGGCAAACCGGCCGTAACATCCGTCTTGAACGCCGAATTGGCGATGAAATACAAAGCCGAACTGATCCCGTGCTATGCGATCCGCCAGCCTAATGGCATTGATTTCGAAATCGTCCTGCATGACCCGGTTCCGCATACTGACGCCAAGACCATGACCCAGTTCACCAATGATGATCTTGAGGCCATGGTACGGCAGCACATGGGACAATGGTTCTGGATTCACCGACGTTGGAAAGCCTGGAACGGACTTGGCGTTCAGCCCGAGGATATGCCCTGATCACTTGACCTTGGTGGCGGCAACGATTGGGCCATGCCCAACCTTCTGCACAAGTACGACTGCTGGCAGGTCCGAGGTCAACACCGCCGAAAACTTCTGCGGCGCCACCCCGTCCCACTGCCCGGCGACCTGCCAGGTATCTACAACATTTGCATAGTCCAGCTCATGCCCTGCCAGCTCTCCTCTGCGGATCGAGGCATGGCGCATCGGCGCATACTGCACCACGCGCACGTCAAAAAGCTCACCCTCTGGCAGTTCGACCGGCGTCACATCGACCGTGACATCGTTGCCCGAACGGGTCGCCACCACTTCGGCCTCGGGCGCAGCTTTGAGATGGGCATCGATCAGATACTCCAACTCCTGCGACTTTGCACCGACCACATCCTGCTGACCGTTGATAACCATCTGCGGCGTGTAGATCATCGACCGCCCGCCCTGACGCGCATAGGCGCGCTGACGCAAGGTGTGATTGGGATCGGCATATTCGTCCTTCCAACCAATATAGTCCCAATAATCCACATGCAGGGCCAGTCCGATCACATCGTCACGTTGTGCCAGATCATGCATCAACTCATCGGCTGGCGGGCAGGACGAACACCCTTGTGATGTGAACAGTTCGACCACAACCGGGTCATTCTCGGCTAGGGCTGAGGTGGCCAGAAACAGGGAAACAAACACAGTGACAGGAGTAATTCTGAACATATGAAATCTCGGGCTTTTGGGGTGCTTATCCGGTTTAAACGGATCGACGCTCAACCGCCAATCAAGGTTTCTTGAGATTTAAAACAATCGCCCTTGAATTGTATACCTTAGCATACAACTTAGAAGTCAAGGTATCTAAGCCTTGAATGCCCGGCAATGATGCTCCAGAAAACAATCAGCAAATCCCCAAACCCAATATTTTGAAAGGGAGGCCAACAATGCCCATTTCCGTTGGAAAGGATAGCGCCAAGACACGCCGCAGCCTGAGCGTGAACGGCAAGTCCATTGCCTATTACTCGATTCGCGCCGCGCAAGAGGCCGGTCTAGGTGATTTTTCCAGACTCCCTGCGGCACTGAAAGTAGTGTTGGAAAACATCCTGCGGTTTGAGGATGACGGGTTTTCTGTCTCGGTTGATGACATCAAAGCCTTTGCCGAATGGGGCGCAAATGGTGGTAAAAACCCGCGCGAGATTGCCTATCGCCCTGCCCGCGTATTGATGCAGGACTTCACGGGCGTCCCGGCCGTCGTCGATTTGGCCGCAATGCGTGACGGGATCAAGGCGCTGGGTGGTGACGCGCAAAAGATCAATCCGTTGAACCCGGTGGATCTGGTCATCGACCACTCAGTCATGATTGATGCGTTTGGCAATCCGCGCGCGTTCCAGATGAACGTGGATCGCGAATATGAACGAAACATGGAACGCTATCAGTTTCTGAAATGGGGGCAGTCGGCGTTTGACAATTTCCGCGTTGTGCCACCCGGCACCGGCATCTGCCATCAGGTAAACCTTGAATATCTGGCCCAAACCGTCTGGAGCGACAAAGACCAGAACGGAGAGGAAGTTGCCTATCCCGATACTCTGGTCGGCACCGACAGCCACACCACCATGGTCAACGGCATGGCCGTTCTGGGCTGGGGCGTTGGCGGGATCGAGGCCGAGGCCGCGATGCTGGGCCAGCCGATTTCGATGCTGATCCCCGAGGTTGTTGGCTTTGAGCTGACCGGTGCGATGGTCGAGGGCACTACCGGCACCGATCTGGTTCTGAAAGTAGTCGAGATGCTGCGCGAAAAAGGCGTGGTTGGCAAATTCGTCGAATTCTACGGCAGCGGTCTGGATCGCCTGCCATTGGCTGACCGCGCGACCATTGCCAACATGGCACCGGAATACGGCGCGACCTGCGGTTTCTTCCCGATTGATGGCGAAACCCTGCGCTATATGCGCAATACCGGACGCGACGAGGATCGCCTGGCGCTGGTTGAGGCTTACGCCAAAGAGAACGGCCTGTGGCGGGATGAAAACTACGCCCCGATCTACACGGACACCCTGTCGCTCAACATGGGCACTATCGTTCCAGCCATATCGGGTCCGAAACGTCCACAGGACTATGTCGCGCTGACTGGCGCCAAAGCCGCTTTCACCAAGGAAATGGCTGAGACCTTCAAACGCCCGATGGCCAAGGAAGTCGCGGTCAAAGGCGAAGACTACACTATGGAATCGGGCAAGGTGGTTATCGCCTCGATCACCTCATGCACCAACACATCGAACCCCTATGTGATGATCGGGGCCGGTCTGGTGGCGAAAAAGGCGCATGAGCTGGGATTGAACCGTCAGCCTTGGGTCAAGACCTCGCTGGCCCCCGGATCGCAGGTTGTGACCGAATATCTTGAGGCCGCCGGGCTGCAACAGCATCTGGACGCCATCGGGTTCAACCTTGTGGGCTATGGCTGCACCACCTGCATCGGTAACTCGGGTCCGATCCAGAAGGAAATCAGCGAAGCGATTGCCGAGGGCGATCTGGTCGCCACCTCGGTTCTGTCGGGCAACCGCAACTTCGAGGGTCGGATTTCGCCGGATGTGCGCGCCAACTATCTGGCTTCCCCTCCGCTGGTGGTGGTCTATGCGCTGGCGGGCACCATGGATATCGACCTGACCTCGGAACCGATCGGTCAGGACAAAGACGGCAATGATGTGTTCATGAAAGATATCTGGCCCGACCAGAAGGAAATCGCCGATCTGGTGCAGGAAACCGTCACCCGCGAGGCATTTCAGTCGAAATATGCCGACGTGTTCAAAGGCGACGACAAATGGCAGGCGGTCGAAGTTCCGCAACAGGAAACCTATGACTGGCCGCCGACATCGACCTACATCCAGAACCCGCCATATTTTCAGGGTATGAGCCCCGAACCGGGCACCATCTCGAACATCGACGGCGCCAAGGTTCTGGCCATTCTGGGCGACATGGTCACCACCGACCACATCTCACCTGCGGGGTCCTTTGCGGCAACCTCGCCTGCGGGTAAGTACCTGACAGAGCGTCAGGTCCAGCCGCGCGAGTTCAACTCGTATGGTTCGCGCCGGGGCAATCACGAGGTCATGATGCGCGGCACGTTCGCCAATATCCGCATCAAGAACGAGATGCTGGATGGCGTCGAGGGCGGCTATACCAAAGGTCTGGACGGTCAGCAGACCTCGATCTACGACGCGTCGATGGCCTATCAGGAACAGGGCGTTCCGCTTGTGGTGTTTGGGGGGCAGCAATACGGCGCCGGGTCCTCACGCGATTGGGCGGCAAAGGGTACCGCGTTGCTGGGCATCAAGGCCGTGATCGCCGAAAGCTTTGAACGCATCCACCGGTCTAACCTGGTTGGCATGGGCGTGATCCCCTTCGAATTTACCGGCGGCGACACCCGGAAATCTCTAGGGCTAAAGGGGGATGAGACGGTCTCGATTGATGGTCTGGATAAGGTTGAACCATTGCAAGAGGTGCCCTGCACTATCACCTATGGCGACGGCACCACAAAGACCATCACCCTCAAGTGCCGCATAGATACCGCGCCCGAGATCGAATACGTCGAAAACGGCGGTGTGCTTCAATATGTGCTGCGGAACTTGGCGAAAGCTGGTTAAATCTGCGCGCTATAAAATTAAGGGCGTCCGATTGGACGCCTTTTTTCATTTCTCATTTGGTTAAACCATCGCGGCTTTAGTTGCCTGCCGCTTTTTCCAACGCCGGACGGATTGTGCTTTCGATCACGCGCTGAGTTATCGGCCCGGCAAAGCGCAGGATGATCGTGCCCTCACCATCGATCACATAGGTCTCGGGCACGCCATAAACGCCCCAGTCCAATCCCATACGCCCCTGCTCGTCCCGTCCGATCCCGGCATAGGGATCGCCCAGTTCGGTCAGGAAGGCTTCGGCGTTGGCCAGTTGATCTTTGTAATTGATGCCGTAAACGGGGATGCCCTCATCTGACAGGGCCTGCAGGTTGGGATGTTCAACCCGGCACGGCGCGCACCAGCTGGCCCAATAGTTGACCAGCTTGACTTCTCCGTCCCGCAGCGTGGCATCATCAAACCCTGTCTTGCCCGCGAATTCCGTCAGGACCACCGGCGGCGCGGGTTGTCCTTCGCGGGCCGAGGGCAGCGCGTTGGGGTCATCGCGGAACATGCCGATGCCCGCTAGAACGGCGAAAGCGCCAAAAATCAGCGGTGGCGCAATCATCAGGGGTGAGATTTTAGCCATTGCGCGTCATCCTTTGTTCGACCTTTTCCATCTCGGCCCGGACCTTGCGGCCACGTACGATGCTGAACACAATCAGCAGCGCCAGCAATCCGATCGAGGCCGCATAGGACCAGAGAACCGTATCGGCATATTTTCCGAGATCAGGGATCATCCGCTTACCCTTTCCCGCGCCAACAGCACCTTGACCCGGCGCGCGCGAATTTCCGTGCCCGTGCGGTACAAAACAAGAGCAATGAACAGCAGTACAAACCCGATGATGCACAGCAAAAGTGGGTAGAAATAGATATTGCTGACCTTCTCTTCGGTATCCGCCCCGGTCACGGCGGCGGCCCGCATCACGGATGCGCCCTGATGCAGCCCCTGATTCCAAAAATTCACGGCATAGCGGCTGAGCAGCGCAAAGACAGACCCGACCAGACACAGGACCGAGGTCAGATCGGCCGCCGTATCAGGGTCTTCGATAGCTTCCCACAGTGCGACATAGCCCAGATAGAACAGGAACAGGATCAGGAACGAGGTCAGGCGCGGATCCCAGGCCCACCAGGTGCCCCACATTGGCTGCCCCCAGATCGCCCCGGTCGCCAGCGCGATCAGGGTCATCACAATACCCACAGGGGCCGCTGCACGCGCCGCCAGCGCGCTGACATGGTGGCGCCGCACAAGCCACACCAGCGAGGTCGCCAGCATCATCAGCCAGCAATTGATTGCCATCAGCGCAGCAGGCACATGCAGATAGATAATCTTGACCGTCGATCCCTGCTTGTAGTCATCCGGTGTGAAGAAGAACCCCCACACCAGCCCTACCACGATGCAGGCAAGCGATGATGCCCAGAAAAACGGCATCACCCGTTCACTGGTGGCAAGGAACTTGCGCGGATTGGCGTATTCCCAGAGGGCGTTGGCTTTGGCTGCGATAGACATGGGCCTTATCTAGTCCGAGTCGGGTTCGTTCTCAATTGACATCAGTCAAAGTTTGACCACGTCAGCGAAGGTTAATGCGCAGCACCGCTGCGCTGGCAAAGGGCAAAAGGGCGATTGTCGCGGCGGTGATCCCCGCTAGCATCAACAGCGGGGTCTGGGTTTCCATCCCCGTCGCCCCACGGCGCGCGACTTCGGCCCCAAAGATCAGGGTCGGCACGTACAGCGGCAGGACCAGCAGGGATAGCAGCAATCCGCCACGTTTCAGGCCCACGGTCAGGGCCGCGCCAAAAGTGCCGATGACACTCATTGCCGGGGTGCCGATCAACAGCGATACGACCAGCCAGAAAAACCCCGGCACCGGCAGGTTCAGCAACACGCCCAGAAACGGAGCGGCCAGAACCAGTGGCAGGCCAGTGGTTAGCCAATGGGCCAGCGCCTTGATGGTCACTACCGCCTCCAACGGCAGCGGCGCGGTGGCCAATAGGTCAAGCGAGCCGTCCTCCCAATCCAGTGCAAGCAGGCGGTCCAGCGACAACAGACAGGCCAGCAGCGCGCCCAACCACAGAACACCCGGCGCGATGGTCGACAGCAGCGAGGATTGCGGCCCTACTGAAAATGGCACCAAAACAGTCACGATCAGAAAAAAAGCCAGACCGAGACCAAACCCCCCGCCCGCGCGGAAGGCCAGTTTCAGGTCACGCAGCAACAGGGCGATCACAGGAAGCCTCCGTCGAAATCTTCTATGGGTTTGGGTTTCGCCTTGTTGCGGCCGACATCCAGAACTTCTCCGTCCAGGCCAAGGTCGATATGAGTGGCGATCAGGGCAGAACCGCCCTGCCCCAGATGCGCGCGAACGGCATCAGCGAACATCTGCACTGCATTACGGTCCAGTGATACGGTGGGCTCATCCAGCATCCAGATTGGCCGCCCCGTGACCAGCATGCGCGCCAGACCCAACCGCCGTTTCTGCCCCGCCGACAGGTTGCCTGCATGACGGTCGGACAGCTCGTTCAGCGCAAAGGCGTCTAGCGCGGGCTGAATTTCATAAGTGCCAAAGACCGAGGCCCAGAAGGTCAAATTCTCAACCACCGTCAATGTCGGCTTCAACCCGTCGGAATGCGAGGCATATGCGATCTGATCCTCGGCCCCGTCAATCCGCCCCGCCAGCGGCGGCTGCAACCCGGCCAGTGTGCGCAGCAAGGTCGTCTTACCGATCCCGTTCGGCCCGCGCAGAATCAACGCCTTGCCCGGCGGCAGAGCAAAGCTCAGCCCTTCAAGCACAGGAACGCCGCCACGGGCGATGGCCAGATCGGTCACAGTCAATGTCATGGGTCCCGCTTATCTCATTGCCGTCAGGCGCAAAAGGTGAGATTTGACGCAGGCCCTGCCGACAGATCAGACCGGCAATAAGGCCAGCGCAACGCGCCGCCCTTCGGACAACAACACGTTATACGTGCGGCACGCAGCCGGAGAGTTCATGATCTCAACTCCGATCCCGGCATTTTCCAGGGCCGTGCGCAGATCAGCAGGAATGTGATTCAGTTCAGCCCCTGTGCCGACGAACAAAACGTCCACGGTATCGGAAAGTTCCAGCAGCGGCGCGTTGTCCTCATACCCGTCCCAGGTCATTGTTCCGGCGGGGCCTGTCAGAACGGCTCCCTCATAAACCTGCCCACCGATCCGAAAAAAGCCCGGGCCATACCCGTCAACCGGGACTGCGTTGGTATAGGAAATCTCATTCAGGCGCATGGCCGTGTTCTAGCCCCAAAGCGGTAGGCCCGACAAGGCCGCAACCGCAATCGCCAGGTAAGCCGCAGCGCGATACAGCTTTTCATACGCGGGCCGGAACAACCAACCGCCCAGCCAGTTGCCCAGCAAATTGGGCACGGCCAATGCAAGACCCAATGCCGCCGCCGCCCAAGTGATCCGCTCCATCCCGGTCAGGAACCCAAGGAGGAGGAAATCGAACCCGAAGAGGAACAATAAAATCGTGGCGCGGATAACTTCGACCGGTATGGGGCGCGACATGTAAAACAGGATTACCGCCGGGCCGGGCAAGCCCGCCACGCCGCCCAGAAACCCGGCCGCTGCACCAATTCCCGCAACCATCCCCCGGCCAACATGGCCGTGATACCGCAAGCCAAGGATCAGCACGGCCAGCATAAACAACGCCAGCAGACTGACGGCATAGCGGAAAACCTCGGGTTCAACCTTGGTCAGCACCCATAACCCTACAGGAAGCAACAGCGCACAGCCCACCAACAGCCGCAACAGATCCTTGCGATGCACAACATGCCAAGCACGACGCAGGTTCGGCAATGGGCCGAAGATGTCCATTATGGTCAGGCCGATGATGGCTCCGAATGGACCAAGGAATGGTGTGGAAAGAGGAAGGAAAATCAGTGCGGTGCCGAATCCGGAAAACCCGCGAACAACGCCGCCGAGGAAAGCCGCTAAAATGATAACGGCCAGCCCCATTGGGGACTGGCCGAATATATCAGGCGTCGATGTTGGCAAACTGATTGCCCGCCGTATTGGACGGCTTGGACCAGTCGCGTTTGACCCCCAGCCACAGCAAGATGGTCGAAGCCACAAAGACCGAAGAATAGGTTCCCACGATCACACCCCAGATCATCGCAAAGACGAAACCTCGGATCACATCCCCACCCAACACGTAAAGCGAAATCAGCGCCAGTAGCGTGGTCACTGAGGTCATCACCGTCCGGCTGAGCGTTTCGTTGATCGAGATGTTCAGAACCTCTTTGAGATCTTTCTTCTTGTACTTCCGCAGGTTCTCACGCACGCGGTCGAACACGACCACAGTGTCGTTCAGCGAATAACCCACGATGGTCAGAAGCGCCGCGATAATGGCCAGATCGAACCGGATCTGTAGTTCCGAGAAAATACCGATGGTCAGAATCACGTCATGGACCAACGCGGCAACTGCTCCCAAAGCGAATTGCCATTCGAAGCGCAGCCAGATGTAGACCAGCACGGCGCCAATCGCCAAAACCACCGCGATCACGGCGGTCTGGATCAACTCACCGGAGACCTTCGGGCCGACGGATTCGACGGACACAAATTCTATATCCGGCGCTGCCACCTTCAGCGCCTCTTCCACGGCGGTAACCGTCGCGGCCGAGACGGCCTCGGCATCGGCTTGCGCCTGAATGCGGATCATGGCGACGTTTTCATCCGGCCCAAAGGTAGGGTCGAAAATCTCGGTGATGCTCACGTCGCCCAGCTCCAGCGGAGAGATCGCGTCGCGATAGGCGCCGACGTCGATTTCCTGTGCGGATTGGGTCCGGATCGTGGTCCCGCCACGGAAATCGATACCGAAGTTCAGCCCCTGCAGCATGAAAGACGTAAACGCCACGACCATCATCAGGGCCGAGATACCCAGCCAGACCTTCCAGCGGCTGAAGAAATCGAACGAGGTGTTCTGGGGTACGAGTTTCAGTCTCATGTCAAACCTCGATCATTTTCGGACGACGGCGTTCGAACCACATCACGATCATCAAACGCGTCACGAAGATCGCGGTAAAGACCGAGGTCAGAATACCCAAGCCCAGCGTAATCGCGAACCCGCGCACCGGCCCGCTGCCCATGGCAAAAAGAATCACGGCGGTGATGAAAGTGGTAACGTTTGCGTCCAGAATAGCCGACAGGGCTTTTTCATAACCCAGCTCAATGGCACGCGCCGGGCCTCTGGCGGATTTCAGTTCTTCGCGGATACGCTCAAAAATCAGCACGTTGGCGTCCACCGCCATACCGACCGTCAGGACAATCCCCGCAATACCCGGCAGGGTCAGCGTGGCCCCGATCAGCGACAGCAGGCCGAACAGCAGCCCGACGTTGATGATCAGCGCAATGTTGGCAAACACGCCAAACAAACCATAGCTAAGCGCCATGAAGGTCAGCACCGCGACAAAGGCCACGATGGTTGCCACCTTACCAGCATCGATGCTGTCCTGCCCCAGTTCAGGACCGATGGTGCGTTCTTCAAGGAACTCCAGCCCCGCAGGCAATGCACCCGCTCGCAACAGAACCGCCAGATTGGTGCTTTCTTCAACGGTGAAGTTACCGGTGATGATACCCGACCCGCCCGGAATATGGCTTTGGATCACCGGGGCCGAGATCACCTCGTCATCCAATACAATCGCAAAGGGCGCGCCGATGTTTTCCAGCGTGTAGTCGCCAAACTTGCGTGCGCCGGACGTGTTGAACCGGAAGCTGACTGCCGGGCGACCGTTCTGGTCGAACGAAGGCTGCGCGTCGACCAGTTCCTCACCCGTCACAACCGGGGCGGATTCGATGATGTAATAAACGCCATCTTCGTCAATGGACGGGACGACCTCTTGCCCTATCCCCGGAACAGCGTCCGGGTCGGTGCCGCGACTGACGACCGAGTTGAAAGTCAGTTGAGCGGTGGTGCCGATGATCTCTTTCAGTTCACCTGCACTGCCAATGCCCGGCACCTGAATCAGGATGCGGTCTGCACCCTGACGCTGAATTGTAGGCTCTCGCGTTCCGACCTCGTCAATCCGGCGGCGGATGATTTCCAGAGCCTGCCGCACGGTGCGATCATCCGAGGCCAGCTTTTCGGCCTCAGACAACTGCACGACGATGGTGTCACCGTCTGCGCGAGCTTCGATATCAGTGGCACCAACACCGGTCAGCGTTTGCACTTGACGGGCCAGACCACGCACAACCTCCAGCGCGCGGGACATGCCCTCGGGCTGGCTGATGCGAACGCGAATCTCATCCGGTGCCGAATCCTGCCGGCGGATCGTACCAACAGTCGCGCGTTCATCGCGTAGCGCGTCACGGATTTCCGGCCACATCGCCTCCATCCGGGATTCGTAAACATCTTCGACCTTCACTTCGGCCAGCAGATGCGCACCACCCCGCAGATCAAGACCCAGATTGACCAGCGACGACGGCAACCAGCTGGGCCATTGTGCGGCCTGGGCCTGCATCTCGGGGGTGTCGATGCCAAGCTCAATCGCGGCTTTGGCATCGTTGGATTGCTCGACGCGCGTGTAAAACGCATTCGGCAGGGCCATCAGCAGACCGATCACACAGACCGACCAGATCAGAACCCGCTTCCAGGTATTAATTTGCAGCATTACCCTGCCTTTTCAAGGAATTGTCGCGCGAAGTTACTTCGCCGGTTCGGTCTTGTTCAGAACCTGCGCAATAGTCGACTTGACCACACGAACCTTGACGTTTTCGGCCAGTTCAACCTCGACTTCGTTCTCGCCTTCCTTGACTTTCGACACCTTGCCGATCAGACCGCCCTGGGTGACAACTTGATCACCCCGGCGCACGGCCTCGACCATGGCCTGATGTTGCTTCATCTTCTTCTGCTGCGGACGGATCAGCAGGAAATACATGATCGCGAAGATCAGGATCAGCGGGAGAAACTGGGCGAATGCGCCACCTTCCATGGGATATTCCTTTTGCTTTGGATTGCGGCACGGTTCCGCAAATTTGGCGGGAACCTATGCCCTGAGATGCGCCTTTGCAAGCAAAGGCGGTGCTGTGACCCACCTGAACCTGATCCCAACGCATGAACTCGCGTCAAAGCGTTGCAGATATGTCCTAGCCAGAGGCCTGAACTCAGCTATAGTCAAACCTGAGGAGGGACAATGACAGCTCGTTACAAACCATTCCAATCGTTGACGCTTTTGCTGTCATTGCTGACCTTGATATTGTGTCTTGCAGCACCGCTTGGGGCACAGGAAACGCCCGCCGATATCGTTGAACCAGAGGCCGAGGAAACAGACAGTTTCAAAGCCCCCGTCATCGTGGACGGCGATATGCTGTTCTTCCTGCGCGGCTCTAGCGCCCTGCCCGCGCCGGAACGGGCGGAAAGTGTCCAGAACAAGATCATCGAGGTTGCCGAGGCCTCAGAAGACCCCTCGGTCGACATTTCATTCGAAGAGACCGAGCTTGGCATCCGAATTCGCGCAGATGGTGTGATCGTGTCCATTGTGACCGTGGCAGATGCTGATCTGGACCAGATGGAGTTGGATGTTCTCAGCTTCCTACACGGTCAGGCCATCGAAGAAGCCATCCTTGGCTATCGGGCTAATCGCACGGAACAGGCCCGCGTATCCGGCGCGATCGAAGCCGCCGCGTGGACCCTTGGGTTTGCCGTTTTCATCGTTGCGATCCTGTGGATGCATCGCAGGATCAGGCGGCGCACGCTAAAATTTGTCAAACGCCACTTGCGGGATGTGGAAACCGCCACTGCCAAAAGTGTTCAGGCCGAGGCGATTGCCGCACTGGTCAGGTATGGTCTGAATTTCGTTCTGCTCATTATCTTCTTCCTGGGCTTCTACTACTACCTGTCCTTTGTTCTGCTCGCCTTTGCCGAAACCCGCTATTTTGCGCAATTGCTACTGACCTACCTGACCGAACCGGTTCTGCTGATTTTCAAAGGCATTCTCTCTTACATCCCCAACATGATCATGCTGGCCCTGATCGCCTGGGTCACTATGTACATCATCAAGGGCATGCGCGTGTTCTTTGATGCCGTTGAGGCCGGGTCGTTCGATATGGGCGATTTCGAGAAGCACTGGGTCAACCCGACCTTCAATATCGCCCGCGTCGTCGTCATCCTCATTGCGCTGGTTTTCGCCGTTCCTTACATTCCGGGGTCGGACTCGGCCGCGTTTCAGGGCCTGACCATATTGGTTGGCGCTATGCTATCGCTGGGGGCGAATTCGGTCGTGTCCAACATGCTGGCTGGATTATTCGTTATCTACCGCCGCTCAACCTCGATCGGGGACCGTATTCAGATCGGGGACCACATTGGCGATGTGGTGCAGATCAAGCTAATGGAAACCCACCTGAAATCCATCAAGAATGAGCTTATATCGATTCCCAATGCGCAATTGATGAATTCGGATGTCGTGAATTTTTCAAAGAAAACAGATGGTAGTGGGCTTTTACTGCACACCACAGTCGGCATCGGATACGAGGAGCCACCTGAGAAGGTCGAGGCCATGCTGATCGAAGCCGCCAAGCGCACCAAGGGGATCAAAGCCAAGCCCGAGCCGTTCGTGTTGTGGACTGCACTGGCCGACTACGCGATAAATTATCAGATCAATGGCTATACGACGCGGGGCAGTATCATCCCCAAAATCCGCTCGGATCTGCACCGCAACATCGTGGCGGTATTCAACGAAAACAACGTGCAGATCATGACGCCGTCTTACATGGCCGATCCGCCCGAACCGAAGATACCCGTCGAAGAATGGGACGGGCATCTGGCGCATGAAACACACGAGGACACCAATAAGTCGTAACCGGTGCTACACCCTGCCTTTCAGATGGTGCATAAGCGATCCTAGTGATTCACGCATTAAGGATCTGAACCATGCACGACATCCGCGCCATTCGCGAAAACCCTGACGCCTTCGACGCCGCCCTTGCGCGCCGTGGGGATGCGCCGGTGTCGTCAGATGTGCTGCGGCTGGACGAAAGCCGCCGGGCCAAGATTCTGGCCGCCGAAACCGCTCAGGCGGAGCAGAACAAGGCCAGCAAGGAGGTCGGTGCCGCCAAAGCGCGCGGGGACGAGGATGAATTCCAGCGTCTGCGCGCATTGGTGTCTGAGAAAAAGACCGAAATCGCCCGCATGCAGAACGAGGCCAAGGATCTGGACGCGCTGCTAACCGACCAACTGGCACGCATCGCCAACCTGCCCGCCGAGGATGTGCCGCAAGGTGTGGATGAGAACGACAATGTCGAGGTGAACCGTTGGGGCACCCCGCGCGAACTCGATTTTGCTCCGAAAGAACACTTCGACATTCCCGCCGTTGCCGCTGCGATGGACTTTGAAACCGCCGCCAAGACCAGCGGCAGCCGTTTTGTAAACCTGTCGAAGGGTGTCGCGCGTATCCACCGTGCGTTGGCCCAATTCATGCTGAACACCCATATCGACAAGAACGGTCTGACCGAGATGCAGACTCCGGTTCTGGTCCGCGATGAGGCGATGTACGGCACTGATAAACTGCCGAAATTCGGCGATGACAGCTATCAGACCACCAATGGCTGGTGGCTGATCCCCACATCCGAAGTGACGCTGACCTATTCAGTGGCCGGTGACATTCTGGACGAAGCCGCCCTGCCCATCCGCATGACCGCCCACACGGCCTGTTTCCGGTCCGAGGCCGGCAGCGCGGGCAAGGACACCGCCGGGATGCTACGCCAGCACCAGTTTGAAAAGGTCGAAATGGTTTCGATCACGCATCCCGACAAGTCGGATGAGGAACAGAAACGCATGCTGCGCTGCGCCGAGGACCTGTTGGAGCAAATGGGCATCCCCTACCGCACCGTCGTTCTGTGTACGGGCGACATGGGTTTTGGCGCGCGCCGCACCTTTGATATCGAGGCTTGGCTGCCCGGGCAGGACACGTACCGTGAGATCAGCTCGGTCTCGACAACCGGTGCTTTCCAAGCCCGCCGCATGAACGCACGTTTCCGCCCCGAAGGTGGCGGTAAGCCGGAATATGTCCACACCCTGAACGGTTCTGGGCTGGCGGTTGGACGCTGCCTGATTGCGGTTCTGGAAAATGGACAGAACGAGGATGGCACCGTGACCCTGCCCGAAGTGCTGGCGCCATACCTGGGCGGCAAACGAACACTGCAGCTGGACGGCACGCTGGCATAAAAAAACCGGCACCCGCATTGCGTAGAGCCGGTCTTGCAGAACGTAAGGCGAAGGAGGATTACTTCTTCGTCTTTTTCTTACCCTTCTTCTTTTTGTCTTTCTTGGGCTGGTCTTTTTTCTTACCGCCCTTCTTGGACTGATCTTTTTTCTTACCGTCCTTTTTGGACTTTTTGTCTTTCTTGGCCTTGGCCTTCACCTTGTCCTTGGCCTTTGAGATCGCGGCTTCCATCTCTTGCAGCTTTTTGGCGGCCTTTTCGGCCTTGGCCTTGGCTTTCGCCTTCTTGCGCGCCTTGGCTTCCGCGGCGGCTTTTTCCTCGGCAGCTTTGCGCGCGGCCTCTTCGGCACGTTTCTCGGCAGCGGCGGCTGCAACGGTTTTCCGGGCGGCAGGCCTGCGCGTCACAGGTTTGCGCGCGGGCGCGCGTCTGGCAGTCTTGGCCGCAGTTGGCTTTTTGGCTGCAGGTTTTGCCGCAGCCGCTTTCGCTGCGGGCTTGGTTGCAATCGCCTCTTTCGCCGCGGCGATCAACAGAGGCGCGCTAGAGGCACCAATTCGGGGAACCTTGACCAGGTCGGCAGGGTTGGCTTTGGCAAGGGCTTCAGCGGTTTTGTACCCATTGGCGATCAGCGCCTGCCCAAGCGCCTTTCCTACACCTTTAACATCGGTCACTGCGGTCATTACTAAGCCTTCCTTTCTCTCCCTACATTTTCAATTGAATGCACGCTGGGCACAGGCGCCTGCTAATCGGCGAGCAGTTTCGGCGACGTCTTTGCGTCAATTGCCGTGAGCCAGAGTGCCGGGTCTATCCTCTTTGGGGAATGGCACGAGACGCTTGGCATCTTCGTCCCAGAGTTTCAAATTCAGCGCCGCCACCGCCTCGGGGAACTTGATCCGACGCGGGGTGAATTCAGGCGGCAGGTTATAGTGGCACGCCCGCAGCCGATAGGATGGAATACGGGCGTTGAAATGGTGGATGTCGTGCAGCGTGATACACGCCACCGCATTGTCGAACCACCAACCAAAATCCAAAGCAGAAGACCCCTGCAAGGCTGCCAATTGCGGATCAAGGTCCGGACGGCGGTCCCAATACGTATCTTCGAAATTATGCTGCAGGTAGACCAGGAACACACCCAGCATCCCCCCCAGCAACGAGAACACCAGCCAGACCAGAATACCGGTCGTGCCCGCGATCAGATAAAGCAGCCCCAGGAAGATCACGATCGACAGATTGTGCAGCAGAACTCCGGTCACACCAAACCGTACCGTGTTTTTGGGCCAGCGGTAGCGAATGAAGTAGGTGAAAAGCGCACCAACCGGAACCAGAATGAACGGGTTGCGGTAAAGCCGGTAGAACAAACGCTTTTTCCAGTCTGCAGCGTTCCATTCCCGCAGGGTCATCGTGTGAATCTCACCCGTTTCGCGGTGTTCCAAATTACCGATCCCCGAATGGTGCAGGTTGTGGTTCTGCTTCATCACTTCGAACGGCGCAAAGGTGAAGGGCGACAAACCGTGCCCGGCCCATTCATTCTGCTCGCGGGTCTCAAACAGGGAATGGTGGCCGCAATCATGTTGCAAAACGTAAAGACGCACAGCTGAAAAGGCGAACACGATCCCAGCAGGGATCATGATGTACCAGCGGTCGACAAAGATAATTGCCAGCGTCAGCGACGCGAAATAAACGGCGAAGGTCCCAAAATAGCTTAGCGCGGCCAGCCGATTGTCCTGTACCGCATATTGTCGCGTATATTCCCGCAAATTCATTCAGCCTGTCCCCACGTTTGGCCCAACTAATATCACCACGAAACTATTTGCGTTTTGCTTGTAATCAAGCAGCGCGCACAAAAAACAGATGCACACAGGCGAATGCTAGCCTGCGGCAGCGGGACTGTCACGCCTTTCAGCCGAAAGTGCTGAAGATTGGCGCAGTTACGCGCGACCTTTGAGATGTTTGGCCAGAGCGCCCGCGTTTTTCTTGCGTCGCCCCTTATAGGGATTTTTGTCACCCTGCCCACGCAATGTCAGGCGGATAGGCGACCCGGGCATATCGAAATCCTCGCGCAGGCCATTCACCAAATAGCGGGTGTAGCTGTCTGGCATCTTGTCGGGATGTGAACACATCACCACAAATCCAGGGGGACGGGTCTTGGCCTGAGTCATATAGCGCAGCTTGATCCGGCGGCCCTGCGGGGCTGGCGGCGGGTGCTGCTCCAGCATGGCCGTCAACCAGCGGTTCAGTGCTGCTGTGGGTACACGACGGTTCCAAACGTCATGCGCACGCAGGATGGCAGCGCGCAGACGTTCCAGCCCCCGACCAGTCTTGGCAGATACGGTGATCAGCGGTGCGCCACGCAATTGCGGCAACAGACGATCAAAGGACTCTTTCAGATCGCGCAGCTTTTCCTGCTTGTTCTCTTCGATATCCCATTTGTTAACTGCGACAACGACGGCGCGGCCTTCGCGCTCGGCCAGATCAGCGATGCGCAGGTCCTGCTGTTCAAACGGAATGGCTGCGTCCAACAACACCACCACGACCTCGGCAAATTTTACGGCGCGCAGACCGTCGGACACCGAAAGCTTTTCCAGCTTTTCCTGCACCTTAGCCTTCTTGCGCATGCCCGCCGTGTCGAAAATCCGCATCGGGGTGCTGTCGCCATCGGGATCGGCCCAGTCAATCCGCAGGCTGATCGCATCGCGGGTGATACCAGCCTCGGGGCCGGTCAACAGGCGATCTTCGCCGATGATCTTATTGATCAGTGTGGACTTTCCGGCATTTGGCCGCCCGACTACCGCAACCTGCAGCGGCTTGGCGGCTGTGATCAGCGGCGCCTCGCCCTCGCCGTCTTCGTCCAGTTCGATATCGGTTTGCGGGGCATCATCCTCGGCCTGCTCAGCCGCGGCATCTGCCAGCGGCATGAGTTGCGCATAAAGGTCTGTCATCCCCTCGCCGTGTTCACCCGACAGGCGCACGGGCTCACCCAGACCCAGATTATACGCCTCAAGCACACCCGCATCCGCCGCGCTTCCTTCGGCCTTGTTGGCGGCAAGGATCACATGTTTCGAGCGTTTGCGCAGGATCTCGGCGAACATCTCGTCCGTTGGGGTTAACCCCACCCGCGCGTCGATCATGAACAGGCAGACATCGGCCATATCCACCGCGCGCTCGGTCAGGCGACGCATCCGCCCCTGTAGGCTGTCATCGGTCGCGTCCTCAAGACCCGCTGTGTCGATTACGGTAAAGCGCAGATCGCCCAGACGCCCTTCGCCCTCGCGCAGGTCGCGCGTCACGCCGGGCTGGTCGTCGACCAGGGCCAAGCGTTTGCCCACAAGGCGGTTGAACAGAGTGGATTTGCCCACATTCGGGCGCCCCACGATGGCGAGGGTCAGCGACATGATACTCAACTTTCAAGACTCAGACGCGCCCTTTAGCGCATCTTGCGATCAACGGAAAGCGTGTAGATCACCTTTGGTCGAAACGACATACAACGTCTGCCCGGCCACTACCGGGGCCGTGGTGGCGCCGCCGGGAACCTCGACGCTGTTGACCAGCGTGCCGTCGACCGGGTTAAAGAATCGCAGGAAACCGTCATTCGACGCGACAACGATGCGCCCACCGGCCAGGATCGGGCCATAGTGCGCAACGATTGGACCACGGCGCTTGGGCTTGTCCTTGACAAAACCGGGCAAATCCTGCGCCCAGATGATCGAACCGTCTGCCCTGTTCAACCGGACCAACTGACTGCGGTCACTGATCAGAAACAGGCTATCACCCGCAGGCCATGCCGTATCCACAGCCCCCTCATCCGCCGTCCAGATTCGTTCGCCCGAGGTGGCGTTAAATGCCACGGTGCGGCCCGAGTGATTACCGATATAAATCGTATCGCCTACTACCATGGGTCCACCGGTCACATCCACGATCTGTGCGGCCGCACGCCCCCGACGCCCGCCCGCGACCGAAGCGTTCCAGCGCCCGATACCACCCTTGCGGAAAGACGCGGAAATATCGCCCGAACCAAAGGCAAAGACGGCAAACTCCTGTGCAATCACAGGGGCCGGAGCCCCCAGAACATTGCCCACGCTTGGCGTACCCTGAACTTGCCACGCGATGCGGCCGTCCTTGGTGTTCACGGCCCAGCCGGTTTCATCACCTGCTACCAGATACAACAAACCATCATTGACCAAAGGTGCGCCGTTTCCTGGGGCATTCAGGCGTTTTTGCCATTTGATCGCCCCAGTTTTCGCATCCAACGCCGTCAGACGCCCAAACCCGGACGACACGTAAAGCACACCATTGGCATAGGCCAATCCGCCGCCGGTCGCGTCCGCGTCGCCATCATTGGCCGGGATAAGATTCTTGCTCCAGGCCACCTGTCCCTGCGGTGTAACCGCGGAAACGGTCGCGCCTGCATCCAGCGTATAAATCAGGCCACCGGCCACAACAGCTTCTGCGGTGATGCGACGCTTGCGCGAATCCCCATCCCCGATCGAGGTCGACCACACACGCTGAGGCGTCGCGCGCAGTGCCGCGTTGCCGGTGCGAAATGCGGGCGTCCCGGCGCTTTGCGACCAATTGGCGTTGGCTTTTTGCGCAGGCAGGCTGATCGGTTTCGAACCCTGGGTTACCAAAGTCACGTTGTCAGAGGTGGGCCGAATGTCTTCACGGGCACCTGGCAGGATGACCTCGGGTTCCTCACATGCGGCAAGAACACTCAGCGATAGGGCCGCAGCCGTCAATCCAATGCGGGAGAAAAGACTTGTCACCATGATACTCCGAACTCGCCTGTCATTCTAATTGCCGCCGGTTCAGCCCTGCTGGGCCACCAGTGGTTCCGGTTCGCCGCCAAGCGCGACAATCAGTTGCGCGGCGCGTTGCTGAAGGTCCACGCCAATCTCGGCGTCCTGCCGCATCGCCTGTAGACGCTCGATTGCTGCGTCCGCATTCCCCTCGGCGACATCAATCAGTGCAAGTTGTTCTTCGGCCAACAAGCGCAGCGGTGCGCCCGGCGCAGACAGCGCTTCGAACTGCTGACGGCGATCCGCCACGGGCAAAGTGTCACTTTGCAGCAGCAGAGCCTTGAATGTAGCAATCGCACGATAAATTTCCGGCAGATCACCCTGAACAGCGATGGCGTTCAGGCTGTCCACAGCCTCTTGCCGCGACCCGGCCTCAACCTGCGACGAAGACAACAACATGTTCAGAACCGCATCACCGCCGGGTGTTACCGCATCAATGCTGGCCAGGCTGCTTGCACGTTCGGCCGAGTCATTCTGCGCAAGCGCGCTGAGAATCTCGTCACCCAGCTTTTCAGCCTGACCGGTGGTACGGGCCTTGCGAACCTCGTTAAACGCGGCCCCGCCAACGATGAGAACCACGGCCAGAACGCCGATCCAGCCCCAACGACGCAGCAGCAGATACAGGCGATCACGGCGAACCTCTTCGGTCACCTCATCAATAAAACTGTCGACGTCGCTCATCCCTGCTCCCTGGGCTGTCACATTTTCTATGGCGCCATGTCATACCCCGGCGACCTTGCCAAGCCAAGGGCCGGAATTCGCACATTTTCGCGGCGTCACGCTGCCCTTGCGAAAAAAAGTGAACCGAACTATTCAGTTTAGTGTAGAAAACGCGCGTGCCTGCCCCCACTTTTAAACATGCACGCCGAAGGACAATCGGCAAAGAATTTTTAGAGAGGCCCCGTATGCGATTGATTTCATTCGTGAATGCGATTCTGGTGATTGCCGCGTTATTCCTTTTGGTCTTTGAACGCGACGCATTGTTTGCATTTGCCGGTCGCGGCGACTCTGAAACAGATACGTCATCCGAAGTAGAATCTGTATCCGATCCCCAGACGGCGCAGAATACAATCGGTGTGGTCGTCTTGCGCTCTTCCGCAAGGGAAATTGACAGCGCCGTGTTGTTGCGCGGCCAGACCAGAGCCAATCGCCAGGTCGAAGTTCTGGCCGAAACAACATCGACCGTGATTTCGGAACCCAAGCGCAAGGGTGCGTTCGTCGAAGCGGGCGACCTGCTGTGCGAGCTTGACCCAGGCACCCGCCCCGCCAGCCTGGCCGAGGCTATGGCCGCCAAACTTGAAGCCGAAAGCCGCATCCCCGAGGCCGAAGCTCGCCTGGAAGAGGCGCATGCCCTGGTTGCTGAGGCGCAAATCAACCTGACGGCCGCACAGAAACTGTCGGAAACCGGGTTTGGGTCGGAAACGCGACGGATTTCCAGCGAAGCCGCGATGCGCTCTGCCGAAGCGGGCGTCAAAACCGCCGAGGCCGGACTGGAGGCCACCCGCGCCGGGATCGAAGCCGCCACTGCCGAGGTCAAAGCCGCCCAGCGCGAGATTGACCGTCAGACCATCGAAGCCCCATTCAAGGGCCTGCTGGAAAGCGATACCGCCGAACTGGGCAGCCTGATGCAGCCCGGATCGCTGTGTGCGACCGTGATTCAATTGAACCCGATCAAGCTGGTGGGGTTCGTGCCCGAAACGGATGTAAACAAGATCATCGTCGGTTCGGAAGCATCGGCGCGCCTGATCACGGGTCTTGAGGTCAAAGGCCGCGTGACTTTTCTGAGCAGGTCGGCGGATGAAACGACCCGCACCTTCGAAGTTGAAATCACCGTTCCAAACCCGGAACTGGCCATTCGCGATGGTCAGACGGCCAATATCCGTATAGCCGCCGACGGGGCAAAGGCCCATCTGCTGCCGCAATCCGCCCTGACCTTGAACAACGAAGGGCAGATCGGTGTGCGCACGGTCGGCGCTGACCAGATCGTGGAATTCATGCCGATTCTGCTATTGCGCGACACCGCAGAAGGCGTCTGGGTTGATGGGCTACCGGAAACCTCTGATGTCATTGTGATCGGCCAGGAATTCGTGACGCAAGGCGTTAAGGTCGAACCAACCTACCAGGAAGCTGCACAATGACAGGATTGGTTGCATGGGCCGCCCACAGGGCCCGTATGGTGTTGGCCTTCATCGCTATCTCGCTGATTGTCGGCGGGTTTGCATATGTCAGCCTGCCTAAAGAGGGTGAACCGGATATCGAAATCCCGGCGCTTTTCGTCTCGGTCCAATTTCCCGGCATTTCCGCCGAGGATTCTGAGAACCTTCTGATCAAGCCGATGGAGACTGAACTGGCAGATCTGGACGGTCTCAAGGAAATGACCGCCACTGCTGCCGAAGGGTATGCCGGTATCGCGCTGGAGTTCGAATTCGGCTGGGATAAGACCGCGATCATGGCGGATGTACGCGACGCGATGAACAGCGCTCAGGCCGATTTCCCTGAAGGGGCTGAGCAGTATTCGCTTTTCGAGATTAACTTTTCAGAATTCCCTATCGTCATCGTCAACCTAACTGGCGCAGTCCCCGAGCGAACAATGGCGCGTATCGCCAAAGACTTGCAGGACGATCTTGAATCGCTGGATTCCGTTCTGGAAGCCGGGATTGCGGGCAACCGAGACGAATTGCTCGAGGTGATTATCGATCCACTCCGGCTGGAGGCTTACAACGTCTCGGCCGACGAATTGATCACAGTTGTCCAAAACAACAACCAGCTGATCGCTGCTGGTGAGGTGGATTCAGCACAAGGCACCTTCTCGGTCAAAATCCCGTCTTCATTCAAAACCGCTGAAGATGTCTACAGCCTACCCGTCAAGGTCAATGGCGACCGCGTGGTGACGATGGGTGAGCTTGCGCAGATCAACTATACTTTCGAAGACCGTGAAGGCACCGCGCGGTTTGACAACCAGTCCACGGTGGCACTTCAGGTGGTCAAACGCAAAGGCTACAACCTGATCGACACAGTGGACGACGTCAAAGCGACTCTTGCAGCAGCGCAAGAGAAATGGCCCGCCGAATTGCAGGCCGCCGTAGATGTTGGCACCTCGAACGACCAAAGCCGCATTGTCGATTCGATGGTGCGTCAGCTTGAAGGTTCGGTCCTAACCGCGATCGCGCTGGTGATGATCGTCGTTCTGGCCTCGCTGGGTACGCGCGCTGCGCTGTTGGTCGGGTTTGCAATCCCAACCTCGTTCCTGCTGAGCTTTGCTTTTCTTGCGGTCATGGGCGTCACCATCTCGAACATGGTGATGTTCGGGCTGATCCTTGCGGTGGGGATGCTGGTCGACGGTGCCATTGTTGTGGTTGAATACGCCGACAAGCGCATCAAAGAAGGCATCGGCCCGATGCACGCCTATGTCGAGGCGGCGCAGCGGATGTTCTGGCCCATCGTGTCCTCGACCGCGACGACACTGTGTGCCTTCCTGCCGATGCTGTTCTGGCCCGGCGTGCCCGGCGAATTCATGAAGATGCTGCCGATCACGTTGATCTTCGTTCTGTCCTCTTCGCTGATCGTGGCGCTGATCTACCTGCCGGTCGTCGGCGGCGTATCCGGACGAATGAGCCGCACGTTCGATCGAACTTCGAATTGGCTGCGCAGTGTGGCCCCGTGGTGGGTTCGCGCAATTATGGTCCCCCCATCGCTGTACATGATCTTCTTGGGCGCGATGCAGATGCTGAATCCTGACTATCTGCTGCCCGGGGGCGTGCTGTCGGGTGCCTTGCTGTTCGTCTTCGGTGGCTTTGCAGGGTCGGTGACCCTGAGCGCCGCCAAAATCGAGCGGCAAAAGGAAGAACGCGTCCACACAGCGCGTGAACACTCTGTGTTCGGCTACTTGGTCAAGTTCCTGGTCGGCAACCCGATCATGCCTGTTGTCTCGCTGATGGTCGTGTTTGCATCTGTATTCTTTGTGGCCTTCATCTGGTACCCCAATGAATCCAAGGGCGTTGAGTTCTTTGTCGAAACCGAACCGGAACAGGCCACCGCCTATGTCCGGGCACGGGGCAACCTGTCATTGCAGGAAAAAGACGCGATGGTGCTGGCCGCCGAAGAGGTGATCGGGGCACACCCAGCCGTAACCAACGTGTTCGCTTTTGCCGGTGAAGGCGGCCTGAACCAGAACAACGGCGGTGCCGAAGCGCCGGCCGATACCGTCGGTCGTGTGCAGTTCGAAATCACTCCGTGGGAGGACCGACCAACGCTGACCGAACCGGCGTTTTTCGGACTGTTCGAACGTGAAATCATCGCCCCGGAATACGACGGTGATTTCGTTCTGGATGAGTTGAATGCAGAACTTGCCAAACTGCCCGGTTTCATCGTGGAAATCCTGCCGCTGGAACAGGGTCCGGCCTCGGCCAAGCCCGTGCATCTGCGTATCAAAGGCGACGGTTGGGAGGAATTGACCACAGCGACCGAAGCCGCGCGGGCTGTGTTTGACGAAACGCCCGGTCTGATCAAGATCGAAGACACCATGCCCCTGCCCGGTATCGACTGGCAGATCGACGTGGACGTCGCCAAGGCCGGACGTTTCGGGGCTGATGTCGCCACGGTTGGCGCAATGGTACAGTTGGTCACCCGTGGCATTCTTCTCGGCGAGATGCGTCCGGACAACACCGATGAAGAAGTCGAGATTCGCGTGCGCCTGCCCGAACAGGACCGAGTTTTGTCCACATTGGATTCGCTCAAGGTCCGCACTCCTGACGGGCTAGTGCCGCTGTCCAACTTTGTCGCCCGCCAACCGGTGGCCAAGCTTGCCGAGATCAACCGGATCGACCAGCAGCGTTACTATGACGTCAAAGCAGATGTCGAGCCGGGCCTGTCCAAGGTGGTAGTCGACGGCCCTGACGGAACCGAACAGAGACTGGCCGTTGTGCGTGCGGTCGAAGAAGGCGCGGACGCCAACGGGACAACCATCACCAGCTCCGATGGCACGGTATTTGAGCTGTTCCAACTAACCGGTGCCGAAACCGTCGAGGACCTGCGCACAGCTATTGCGGAAGAAGGAGCGCGGTTCGCGCTGGTCAACCCGAATGAACGGATCGCTGTGCTGACGGAATGGCTGAACACCAGCCCCTTCTCGAACACGATAGCCTGGGAGTGGACCGGCGATCAGGAGGATCAAGAGGAATCCGGGGCCTTCCTGCAAAGTGCTTTCCTGGGTGCTTTGGGCCTGATGTTCGTGATCCTGCTGGCGCAGTTCAACTCGTTCTACAACTCGGTACTGGTGCTGCTGGCGGTTGTTCTGTCGACCACCGGGGTTCTGATCGGAATGATCGTTATGGGGCAACCGTTCTCGATCATCATGACCGGCACGGGCATCGTGGCGCTGGCAGGGATCGTGGTGAACAACAACATCGTTCTGATCGACACCTATCAGGAATACAGCCGCTACATGCCCCGGATCGAAGCCATCATCCGCACGGCTGAGGCGCGTATCCGTCCGGTTCTGCTGACCACATTGACCACGATGGCTGGTCTGACACCCATGATGTTCGGCCTGTCGCTGGACTTCATCAATGGTGGTTATTCGATCAACAGCCCCACCGCGTTGTGGTGGAAGCAGCTGGCCACGGCGGTGGTCTTCGGATTGGGCATTGCGACGGTTCTGACGCTGATCGTGACGCCTTCACTGTTGGCGTTGCGCGTTTGGGTTTCGACCTACACGATATGGCTGGGCCGGGCACTGGCGCGCGCGACATCCGGTCGATCCAGCCAATTGGCGCAGGATATGGCGATTGGCAAAGCCGTCCGTCAGGCACAAGCGACCGAGGTGGTCTGGGGCGACGAAACGCCCCCTGCGTCCAAAGATGCCCAGGCGCCCGAACATCCGCCGGGATCACCCCTGAAAGCGGCAGAATAAAAGAATGGCGAACCCAACGGTTCGCCATTATTCGTTTCAGACAGGCTTAGTCAGTAAAGACGTATTCACCCAGATCGCACAGGTCTACGCCGTAATCTTCGGCGCTAGAACCATCGGAAAACGCGCCGCGAATATCATAGACGCAGGTGGTCAGACCGTCAGCAATCAACACGTCTGCTTCGTATCCCGGCGCGATGTAATCGCCTTGCAGCAAGTTTGCTTCCCATTCATTGGACGCACTTGCCGAGGCATTGAATTCGACCAGATCGACGCTGCTTTCATTACCCAGCAAAAATACCAGATCCTCGGCGGAGGCGGTCGACGCGAACAGCGACGCCAGAACGATCGGCGCAGCAAAGAACTTCTTCATTAGTGTTTCCCTGATTTATTGCCCAACACCACTCGGTTGGTACTGCCCGTCATAACGGAGCAATATCATCGGTCAATCGGCAATCACCCACAGTCAGAGTGCTGGTCGTAGCGCAAGACTTAGTTGCAACAAATCTTGTCAGAAGGAGCGGATCACTTGGACAGACGTGTCCATTTCTGGTGCCCGCACACAACATGCTCGCATCCGCGCACGGTCAGAGTGTCTCCGCTCAGCGTCATTTGCGGCACCACATCCACATTGACCATGGGAATCCAGAAATCACCACCGCCATATTTGCCGCCCCCTTCGCTGGCCACATCCCAGAATAACTTTTTGCCGATGTTGGGGGTCTGCACCTCTTTCCCAGATTTGTCATAGGCCGATTGAATCTGACCACAGAACTTGTCTCCGCAGGCAGATATCTGGATATGCGAAATCAGGTTCTTGCGATCCGGTTCGGTTTTCCAGACACCGACAATGGGATCAGCCGCCGCCATCACTGGCATGAGCACGGCAATAACGACCAGAACAACAGAGGTTCTTTTCAATCTGCGCATCAAAACAACTCCTCCAAAAACCCATTCAGTATATCACATAGTCCAGTCGGAGGCCGGTTTCGGTTCAGGCAGCCTGCGCATCCGATTGCTGACGGCTCCACAGCTGCGCATAACGACCCTCGCGTTGCAGCAGCTCATCATGGGTGCCCTGCTCCAATATCTCGCCTTGCTCCAAAACAACGATACGGTCGGCCTCGGCGATGGTGCTGAGACGATGCGCGATGGTCAGAACCGTACGCCCCTCTCCGGCCCGCGCCAAAGCATCCTTGATGTCCTGCTCGGTGTCAGTATCCAGTGCCGAGGTCGCCTCATCCAGCAACAGGATCGGGGGATTTTTCAACAGCGTGCGCGCAATGCCGACACGCTGTTTTTCACCGCCGGACAGTTTCAGCCCACGCTCACCAACCTTGGTGTCATACCCTTCGGGCAGCATTACAATGAATTCGTGAATCTGGGCTGCCTTGGCTGCGGCTTCGACCTCTTCTTGAGTGGCGCCATCGCGGCCATAGGCGATGTTGTAGCGGATCGTGTCGTTGAACAGCACCGTATCCTGTGGCACCACACCGATGGCGGCATGCAGACTGTTCAGGGTCACGTCGCGCACATCCTGCCCGTCGATCCTCAGCGCTCCGCCAGTCACATCATAGAACCGGAACAGCAGCCGCCCGATGGTGGATTTACCCGAACCGGTGGCCCCGACAATAGCCACGGTCTGCCCCGCCGGAACGGTCAGTGAGATGCCTTTGAGGATTTCACGATCCGCATCATAACCAAACCGCACGTTGTCCAGCGTCACCTCACCGCCATTGATCGCAAGGTTCGGCGCGCAGGGCTTGTCTGTTACCTCGGTAGGTTGTTCCAGCAGATCAAACATCTGCCCCATATCGACCAGCGATTGACGGATTTCACGATACACCGTGCCCAGAAAGTTCAACGGCACGGTGATTTGGATCATGTAGGCGTTGACCATGACAAAATCACCCACGGTCAGCGTACCATTCTGCACACCGATGGCGGCCAAAACCATCACGCCGATCAGTCCGCAGGTGATCAGAAAAGACTGCCCGAAATTCAGGAAGGCCAGCGAATAAGCCGTTTTCAGCGCCGCGCCAGCATAGGCTTTCATCGAGACATCATAGCGTTCAGCTTCGCGCTGTTCAGCGTTGAAATATTTGACAGTTTCAAAGTTCAGTAGACTATCGATAGCGCGCTGGTTGGCCTCAGTATCTTGATCGTTCATCTCGCGCCGCAATTTAACGCGCCACTCAGTCACCGCGAAGGTGAACCAGATATAAAGCGCAATGGTCACCGCGACGACGACCAGATACCAGACATCGAACAGCCACATAAGGATGATCGCGACCAGTAGCAATTCCAGGATCAGCGGCCCGATGGAAAACAGCAGGAACCGCAACAGGAATTCCACGCCCTTCACCCCGCGCTCAATGATCCGGCTGAGACCGCCGGTTCGGCGGGTTACGTGATAGCGCATCGACAGTTGGTGGATGTGCTGGAAGGTTTCCAGCGCCAGCGCCCGCAACGCCCGTTGCCCGACCGGGGCAAAAGACGCGTCGCGGAGCTGCTGAAATCCCACGGTCATCATCCGTGCAACACCGTAGGCTACGGTTAATCCTACCGCACCCAGCGCCAGTGGCGGCACGCCTTCGCCCGCCAGACCGTCGACCGCGCCCTTGTACAAAATTGGCGTGTACACCGCGATTAGCTTGGCCAGAACCAACATTCCCATTGCCAACACAACACGGCGTTTGACCCAAGGTTCGTCCTCGGGCCAGAGGTATGGTGATACCTTGCGGATCGTGCGCCAACCTGAGCGGCGCTCGTTCGTTTCTGGCGTATCGTCTGAATGCATCGGGGCTGATCGTCTCATCACGTTCCTGGTCTGCGGTCAGAGATAGCCCCCCGCCCCCGCAGGGGCCAGAGGCTAAAGCTTATTCGGGGATCGTGAAGATCTGTCCGGGGTAGATCAGGTCCGGATCACGTATAGCAGCCCGGTTGGCCTCGAACAGCTTCACATAAAGAACACCGTCGCCAAACCGTTCGCGGGAAATGGCCCAGAGCGTGTCACCCTTCTGCACAGTGACCGACCGGATCGGTGGGGCATCCTCTGCTGCCTCGGGGCTATCCGTCGCCTCGGCGGCGCGCAGCACTTCGGTGGCCTCACGTTTGAATGGCGTTTCAATACGGCTAACGACGGTACCATCCGGTGCAACCTCGTCAGCGCGCAGGGTGTAGACGCCGGGTTCGACCCCGTCCAACTCGCTGCGCCATTTGCCGTCATTGGCCGGGGACAGATCATCGACCAGCCGGTTGTCCAAATACAGGCGCACAGCCGATCCATCCGGTACCCGGCCTGTCAGTTCAACCTCGCCAGCATCGGAATACCCAATGGTGTCGAGTGCGATCTGTTCCGGTTCCTGCGGTTGGCTTGTTGGACCTTGCACCAGTTCAACCCCGTCCTCCCCAGACCGCAGGATAGTGACCTGTTGGTCCGGCGTGTCTTCAGCCGGAGCCTCGGCAACCTGTTCCGTTTGATCTTCGGTCGACGGCGCGTCAGTTTCAGCCGTGTCGGAAGAGGGCAAGTCAGTGGCATCCGTGTCGGTCGACGCCGCCTGATCCGTTTCGGTTGCCTGCGCCACTTCGGGTTCTTGCGTTGCATCCTCAGCCGTATCCGCGACAGAAACAGCGTCATCCGCAGCTTCAGGTTCGGGCAGTGCAGCAATCACGTAGTCGTCCGAGCGCACCGGTTGATCGCCCTGCGTCTCCAACGTCAAACCGCGCGCTGTATCGGCGAATGGAATCGAAACGAATTCGGCAAACTGACCGCTAGGATCGACCGTGAAACTATGCACCGCTTCTCCGTCCAGCAGCACGTTGACCTCGGAACCCGGTTCGGCAGAACCTGACAGAACCGTATTGCCGTCCGATTCAACAAAAATTTGATCCAACAGCGGTTTCACAGGCGGCTCAGCTTGGGCTGTCTCTTCCTCAGCCGGTGTTTCAGGCACCGCCTCTTCGGCAGCAGGTGGGGTCGCAGCCTCGACGCTTAGCTCATCTTCTGCGGCAGGTGGTGTGGAACTTTCGGCAGGTTGCTCAGCGGGCTCAGCGCTGTCCTCCTGGGTCTGAACTGCGACTTCAACCTCTGGTGCCGGTTCTTCCGAGTCCCCCCCGACCATACCGGACCAGTACAATCCACCCGCTCCGATTAAAACTGCGATACCGGCGATCACCCCCCAGGTGAAGGTGCCAGAGCTTCCGCTTCCCGACTCGGCGTTCATTCTTTTCCTTTCACTCCGCAGCGCAAGTGCCGTGCCTTCAACACATTCTGCCCGGCGGTTGAGCCAATCTATCAATCCCGCTATCAGGGGTCAAAAGCCCAGGCACAACCCCGGAGAGCGTTCACGATGTCTCAGAAATCTGTTTGTGTGTATTGCGGGTCACGCAATGGCGCAAATTCCGCCTATTCCGAAGCCGCAAGGGCCTTCGGAACGATGCTGGCACAAGAAGGCTGGCGTTTGGTCTATGGCGCCGGGGATGTCGGCCTGATGGGCGAAGTTGCCCGTGCTGCGCAATCCGCTGGCGGCGACACATTCGGCGTGATCCCCGTTCACCTGCTGAAACGCGAGGTCGGCAAAACCGACCTGACCCGCTTTGTGGTCACCGAAACGATGCACGAGCGCAAAAAGGTCATGATCATGAATGCAGATGCTGTGGTCGTGCTTCCGGGCGGCCCGGGGTCGCTGGATGAGCTGTTCGAGGCGCTGACATGGCGGCAGCTGGGCCTGCATGACAAACCCATTCTGGTCATGAATGTGGGTGGCTACTGGGACGCGCTGCACGAGCTGGTGCAGCGCGTCATCGGTCAGGGGTTCGCGGATGAGTCGTTGGCGGATTACATCACTTGGGTTGATGATCCGGCCTCGGCGATGTCGACACTGCGCGGGTTCCTGACCTGACCGGTGGACGGACGGCTGAGACCGCCCACCGGGGGACAAATCGGTCAAACTGCCGGGTTCAGGCGGCTGGTCAGAAGCTTTTCGACCTTGTGCATTGGGTGGTTGGTCAGGGTCTTGTCCACCTCAGCCACGACCTTGGCAAGTACCTCGCTGTGCAGGCGACGGCGCAGCAGGCCCAGCACATGCGGGCTGGCAACCAGAACCAACCGATTGAAGGCCCCTTTCAATCCCTTACGGTTTAGAAGATTGGCAACATCCTGCACGAAAAGGGATTTGGCGTGGGTTTTCCAGTTCGGCTCTTCAACCGACGATTTCTGGTTCGGCCCGGTATCAAAGCGCCGCCCGGCCCGGTCGGTGGGTCGGCTAACCCCATCCTGTTCTTCCACCGAAACAACCACCAGATTGGGGTCTTCGGCATCGGTGATGTTCTCGACGAACAACGCCTTTTCCCCATCGGCAATAACAACCCAGGTTCCCTGTTCAAGTGCGACCATCGTGATCTCCTGTCATGTTTCTACGGCCATCCCTCAATTAACAGGCATAGGTTTACCCCGACGCAACCATAGGTTTCCGGCGCGTTGCCTGTGCATTTTCATATGGTTAGCGGTTCTCTCCCTCCGCCACACCCAAGGTAGGCACTGCGAGGTTGCGTGCAAACCCGTCTCAGTATGAAACTTTGTTCATAGGCGGGTTTTCTCCTGTCAGGCTGACAGTTCGATCACCGTGATCTCGGGCGTTACCCCAAAGCGCACGGGCAGGATCGAACACCCGATCCCACCAGACACGACCAAATCGCGCCCGTCTTCGTGTACATGCCCATAAGCATAACGATTGCCGTACTTGGACGGCACCACCGGCGACCAACCAAACAGCCGCACCTGCCCACCATGCGTGTGGCCGGACAAAGTCAGCGCCACATTTTCCGGGATGTCGGGGAAGATATCAGGCTCATGCGCCATCATTACCACGGGCGCGTCGTCGGTCACTTGCGCCATGGTTCCCGGCAGATCATCCAGACCCACAAGCTTGCCATTGCGTCTGAAGGCAAGTTGATCCTCAAGCCCGGCCAGCCAGATGCCCAAATCGTCCAGGCGCATTGCCTCGTTGGACAGCACTGTGATGCCCTGCCCCTGAAACGCGGTGGCGAATTTGTTCGGCCCACCGCCACGCCGTTGGGCATCCTCATCATCCCACCAGTCGTGGTTTCCGAGAACAGCATAAACTCCGCTGCGCGCCTCAAGCTGTCCAAGAACCGGAGCCAGATCTTCAGCTTCGACTTTAGCGGTGATGCCGTCGTAGTGACCCGCATAATCCCCCAACAGCAAGACCAGATCGGGGGCCAGTGCATTGGTACGCCGCACTACCTGCCGGACACGATCAAGGCCGACATAAGGCTCACCAACGTGCAGATCGGACAGAACCGCGATCCGTAGCGGCTGCGCTGTCCAATCCTTGCGCCGCACGCGCCACTTGCGCACGCGCAATCGCAGCGAGGGCTCGATAAAAAACCCATAGGCTGCAACAAACAGGCCTGCCAGCGTGGTCGCCAGCAGGCCCTTTATGAACCTTCTGCGGTTCAAGGATTACATCCGCGATGCAACGTTTTCCCAGTTCACCAGATTGTCGAGGAAGTTCGACAGGTAAGCCGGGCGTTTGTTGCGGAAATCGATGTAATACGAGTGCTCCCAGACGTCACAACCCAGCAGCGCTGTCTGACCAAAACACAGCGGGTTCACGCCGTTTTCGGTCTTGGTTACAGCCAGCGAACCGTCCGCGTTCTTGACCAGCCACGCCCAGCCCGAACCGAACTGACCAGCACCAGCAGCGCTGAACTGCGACTTGAATTCGTCAACCGAGCCAAAGCTCTCTGTCAGGGCTTTTTCCAACTCACCAGGCATGGCGTTGCCTCCGGGGCCCATCATTTCCCAGAACTGGTTGTGGTTCCACAGTTGGCTGATGTTGTTGAAGATGCCGTTCTGCGCGACTGCGTTTGCGTCGTAGGTGCCAACGATGATCTCTTCCAGCGATTTGCCGTCCCACTCGGTTCCGGCGATCAGCTTGTTGCCGTTGTCGACATATGCCTTGTGGTGCAGATCGTGGTGATATTCCAGCGTTTCTGCGGACATTCCCTTGGCTGCCAGCGCGTCATGTGCATAAGGAAGATCAGGAAGTTCAAAAGCCATGTCGGCCCCCTGTTATAAATGTAAGTTGCGGTTCCCAAGGTTAAATGCTTTGACAGTCGCCATAGGTCAAGGCCCGTGACAATAAAACCCGGAGGTCCGCGATGCTGACACAGGCGCGCAAGATGTTTTACCGCGCCCGCGGGTACTATGCAGGCAGCCTGAATGGCGAGCCGTTTCATCTGGACCCCTATCATTCGAAATTCTGGCGCAAAGCCTCAGCCGGTGCGTGGGAGCCCGAAACTTTCGCCATTCTCGACGAATATCTCTCGTCCGACAGCGACTATCTGGATATCGGCGCCTGGATCGGCCCCACCGTGCTTTACGGTGCCCGCCGCGCCCGGCACGTGTGGTGTTTTGAGCCCGATCCGACTGCATTTAGGTATCTGGCGTGGAATCTGGACCTGAACGACATCCACAACGTGTCGGCCTTTGGGGTGGCGCTGTCCAACCAGTTCGGCGTGGCCCGCATGGCCTCGGTACGCGGCGAGCCGGGCGATTCTACCAGTTCCTTACTGCATGACGGCAAGCATGGCAGCGACGCCCTGACAATTGCATGGGATCAGTTTGAGGCCGCAAATGACCTGTCCGGCGTATCTCTGGTCAAAATGGATATCGAAGGGGCCGAATATTTCGTATTGCCCACTCTGATTGCCTGGTTGAAGAAACAGCGCCCCGCCCTGCTGCTATCACTGCACGCCCCGCTGTTGGCAACGGATAATCGATTGGAGAAGACGAAAAACCTGTTGGATCTTTTGGGTTTCTATTCCGCGGTTGCTGACGAAAACTCCCAACCAATTACAGCGGAACAACTATTGAATCCGAACGCTCTTGCGCAATACAAAACACTGTTGTTGCGCAATTGACAGTATCCCAAAAACGTTCTGAATAACTGCCTGGAACCTCTTGTTCTTTCTGCCCGTTTTTGAAATTTCCTGTACCCGGATACAAGGAAATCGGAAAAATATGAAATATCTCAGCATTGTTGCTTTGGCCGCATTTTTTGCACACGGCGCCATGGCGGAAACAGTTACCTACAATTGCAAAATGACCAAACAGGACAGCCACGGCTGGATCGCGCGGAGCTATGCCTTTCAAGTGGACGCCGAAGACGGCTGGGCAAAGGTAGCGAGCAGACCTGAATGGATCGACACTAAATACAAAAGCCGTGGCAACAAGGGTGTTCGGATGGTCTGGACCGAAACACGACGCGCTTCTGCCGGTGGTAATTTGCGTGTCAAGTATCAGGCAAACCTAAATACCGCTGATAACAGCCTCAAAGTTCGTATGTCTTTCGTCAGTACAAACGCCTCTAACAAGCCTTACGGTCTTGGCACTTGCAGCGTTGAAAGTTAAAAAAAAAATCCCCGGAATTCCCGGGGATTTTCTTTTTTTGAGTATACAAAACCAGCGAGCTTGCAGAACTCAGGAAGCGTAAAGCGACTCGATCGTGTTTATTGAACACTCTCCGAAACCCGATGGCCGGTTAAGCACATTGGCTTGAGGAAATCTTGCGATCATGTCCAGACGCTGTTTTTCCGGGTTCAGTGTGGCTGTATAACTTACATACACAAGACCGCTATTTCTGGCGGGGATTTTCATTTTCCACATGAGCCTGTATTCGCCCGTGCGGGTTGTTTTGAATTTCACATCTTTGGGCTGCTTGTCATCATAGTGATGAATGTAGGCGTCATAAGCCCGCGCACGCTTGTTTTCCGCATCAACACTCAGGATCACACGCTCGGCGATCCATCCTTCTTCCATCCGGTGCAAGTTGCAGTCATAGGTGACGACTTCAGCTTTCGCTGTGGTTGCAGCCAAGGTCAAAGCCAAGGCGGCTATCGCTTTCTTCATCTTCTTAAGCTTTCAAGTTTTACCAATAACACTATAGCTTGCAGCCTTATCCCACTTAAAATTCAATACAATCTTAAGGGGAGACTGCCTTTGCACCTCTCTCATAAAAGGGCATCGAAATGTTGCGCAAGATGAAAAAGAAAATAGCCGCCTTTTTTGGGAAAGGCGGCTGTTATTTGTAACTTTTCTGCGGGGTTTATGAGGTCAATAAAACCCAACCTCACTGCCTGGCTGCGCCGCAACCTTGAGCAGTTTGAACACGTAATCCGCAGCCGACCGGAAACAGACAACACGGAAGGTCTCGGCGTCGTCCATCCAGAACGCCCCTGCCACCTGCGCCAAACGCGAGCGGCGGATTTGGCCAGGTTGGAACGCCTCGACCGACAGATCGACCGGGGCCAATTTGCCAACCACCTCGCGCGCGCTGGCGCCCGAGATGCGGAAAACAGCCCGCGCGTCCGAGACATTGACCGCCAACGCGTGTGTGCCGCTAAGCGCGTTTGCCATTGCGGCCAACTTGGCCTCCACCTCGGCATACGGCACTAGCACCAGCAATTCGTCCATGGACATCCAGCAAACGCCGGTGTCACCATTGACCAGAGATTCACGCTGGCCAGGTACTTTCTGGCCTGTGGCATCCTTGACCGCTTTGACCAGCACCTTATCGGACAGGTCGCCCCGCAGGGTGATCATACCCTGCAGGCCACATTCCTCGACTTTGACAATACCGTCATAGCCGGCGTGATTCAGTGCGCTGATGGGTTCAGACATTCTGCTTCTCCCCGTCTTTGTCATAGAAGATCGGGTCCACGATCTTGGCTTTATAGGTTTTGCCGTCGGTACCCGGGAACTCGACGATCTCACCCATCCGGTCGGGTCCGTGCTTGATCAAGCCCATGGCGATGCCTTTGCCCAGATTGGCCGAGTAATAGGTCGAGGTAACGCGACCGATCATATTACGCTGACCGTTGGCGTTGACGCCGTCGCCTACTGCGTAAGCACCGTCGGGAATAACGGAACCATCCACAGTCTCAAGCCCCACCAGTTTCCAGCGGTCCGGATCGGCCATATGGGTGCGCGAATGGGCGCGTTTGCCGAGGTAGTCCTCTTTCTTCTTGGACAGTGCCCAGTGCAGCCCCAGATCTTGGGGGATCACGGTGCCATCGGTCTCATCCCCGATCATGATAAAGCCCTTCTCGGCCCGCAGAATGTGCAGACATTCGGTGCCATAAGGCATCACTCCGAACTCCTGCCCTGCCTCGACCAGAGCATCCCAGAACGCCTGCCCCTGAGACGCAGGAACGGCGATCTCATAGGACAGCTCGCCCGAAAACGAGATGCGATAGGCACGGCAGTCGAAGTCGCCGATCTTGCCATCGCGCCACTCCATGAACGGCAGCGCCTCTTTGGACACATCCATGCCGCCCAGCTTCTCCAATACCTTGCGGGCGTTGGGGCCGACAACGGCCACCTGAGCGTATTGCTCGGTCACGTTGGCGACATAAACTTTCCAGTCCCACCATTCGGTCTGCAGCCATTCTTCCATATGGCCGTGGATACGTTCCGCTCCGCCGGTGGTTGTGTGGCACAGCCATGTGTCCTCATCGATGCGGGCAACAACGCCATCGTCGATCAGAAAGCCGTTTTCCGAGCACATCAGGCCATAGCGGCATTTGCCGACCTTCAGCGTGGACATCATGTTGGTGTACATCATGTCCAGGAACTTGCCTGCGTCCGGGCCTTTGACGATCAGCTTGCCCAGCGTCGATGCGTCCAGCAGGCCGAGGTTTTCGCGCGTGTTCTTGACCTCGCGATTCACCGCGTCATGTACGGATTCACCGGGGCGGACATAAGCATAGGTCCGGCGCCAGTGGCCGACCGGCTCCCAATCGGCACCGTTTTTGTCGTGCCAGTCGTGCATCGGGGTTTGACGGATCGGTTGGAACACGTCGCCCCGCGCTTCGCCGCCAATCGACCCCATCGAGATCGGAGTATAAGGCGGGCGGAATGTGGTGGTACCGACTTTCGGAATCTCGGACTCCAACGCATCAGCAAGGATCGCCAGACCGTTGATATTGCTCAACTTGCCCTGATCCGTTGCCATACCCAGCGTCGTGTAGCGCTTGGTGTGTTCAACGCTTTCATAGCCTTCACGCGCCGCCAGTTGGACGTCGGACACTTTGACGTCGTTCTGGAAATCCAGCCAGGACTTCATGCGCAGTTGAACCTCGGCATTGGCGGGCATCAGCCAGACCGGCTCCATCGCGGCCTCGGCCGTGGTTTCAACCTTCGGCGCGTCGGCTGTTTTGGGTTTGAAACCCGCGCCATTGGCTGCGGCCTCACCTGCGGTTTGTGCGTCAGCCAGAACATCGCCCAGCGCCAGCGGGCCGTTGGCGGAACCGGCAGCTACGACAAAGCCCTCGCCGTTCGCGCCCAGCGGTGGACGTTCGGGGTCAGGACGGAAATGGGCGTTCGCGTCGTCCCAGATCAGTTTGCCACCGCAATGCGACCACAAATGAACGACCGGAGACCAGCCACCCGACATGGCAACGGCATCGCACTCAACTTCTTCGCGAGCGCCACCGATACCTTCCTGATTGCAGATCGCGACCTTTTTGACGCGCTTGCCACCTTTGACTTTGGCGACGGCTTTTCCGGGGTCCACCCGGATACCGAGCTGACGCGCCTCTTCGGCCATCGGGCCCGCAGCGGCACGTGCATCTATCACGCGCAGGACGTCCACTCCGGCCTGTTTCAGGATGATCGCGGTGCGATACCCATCATCATTGTTGGTGGCAACGATCACGCGCTCGCCCGGGGTGACACCCCAGTTCACCACATAGTCGCGCATGGCCGAAGCGAGCATCACACCCGGAACATCGTTGCCCGCGAAAGACAGCGGACGTTCAATTGCACCGGTTGCGGTCACAACCTGCTTGGCACGGATGCGCCACAGGCGGTGGCGTGGGCCCTGAATGCCCGGAGTATGGTCAGTCAGACGCTCATATCCCAGCACATATCCGTGGTCATAGACACCCGCGCCCATGCAGCGCAATCGCATGGTAACGTTGTCCATTGTTTCCAGTTCGGAAACCAATTGATCCACGAACTTATCCACAGGTGCGCCATCAACGGTGCCCCCATCGACCGGAGCGCGCCCGCCCCAATGGGCTGTCTGTTCGATCAGCATCACCTTGGCGCCGGACGCAGCCGCCGCCTTTGCGGCCTGCAGACCAGCCACACCACCGCCGATTATCAGAACATCGGTGAAGGCATAAAAATGCTCATAGGTGTCCGCGTCGCGGTTGTCTTTGTCGGGCGCTTTGCCCAGACCGGCCGACTGGCGGATGAACGGCTCATAAACGTGTTTCCAGAACGGCTTGGGGTGGATGAACATCTTGTAGTAGAAGCCAGCCGGCAGAAAGCGAGACAGATGCGTGTTCACCGCCCCGATGTCGAATTCAAGGTTCGGCCAGTGGTTCTGTGAAATCGCGGTCAGACCGTTAAACAACTCGGTCGTGGTGGCGCGCTGGTTCGGCTCAAACCGGTTGCCCTGCCCCAGACCGACCAGTGCGTTCGGCTCTTCCGCGCCGCTGGCGACAACGCCGCGCGGGCGGTGATACTTGAACGACCGGCCCATCATCATCTGATCATTGGCCAGCAGAGCCGAGGCGAGCGTATCGCCCTCGTACCCCTGCATCGAGGTGCCGTTGAAGGTAAAGGTGACCTGTTTCGACCGGTCAATCAGCCGGCCTTGTTTTGCGAGACGGGTGCTCATGTTGCGGACCTTTCGCAGGCGGAATTACGGGTGGTGACGCGGGTCATTCGAACTCTCTCCAAGTCCAGCCGGGGCGCTTGGCCGAGATGGCATCCTTAATCTCTTTCGGAGGTTCGGTGACCTGTGCGGAATACGTGCCAAACACCTCAAGCGTCTGGGTACAGCGCGCGGCGTGGAACCACTTGCCACAGCCATTTGCGTGGCGCCAGCGTTCCAAATGGACGCCTTTGGGGTTTTCGCGCATGAACAGGTAGTCGTGGAACTCGTCATCCGACGAGCCCGGACCGAAACGCTTCAGATGCGCCTCGCCACCAGCGGCCAGTTCGGTTTCTTCGGCGTCGACGCCGCAATACGGGCAATTCAGGATCAGCATGTGTTCATCCTTTTGGCGGTCGGTCGGCACAATGGCCGACCTGAATTCTGTTTGTGGGCAACCTCGAGCAGCGCCCCTAGTGCGCCACCCCGGCAGCAACGCTTTCGTCGATGAAGCGGCCCTCTTTGAAACGGTCCAGCGAAAACGCTTCGGTCAGCGGCGAATGGCCGGTGGCCATCAACTGCGCCATCCCCCAGCCGGACCCCGGGATTGCCTTGAAGCCACCTGTGCCCCAACCACCGTTGATGAAGCAGCCTTGTAGCGGCGTCTTCGACAGGATGGGCGAGCGGTCACCGGTCATGTCCACGATACCACCCCACTGGCGCAGCATCTTCAGACGCGAAATCATCGGGAAGGTCTCGACCAGCGCGCGGACGGTTTCCTCGATATGGTGGAAGGACCCGCGCTGAGTGAAGTTGTTATAGGCATCAGTACCGCCACCAATCACCATCTCTCCCTTGTCGGACTGAGACATGTAACCGTGCACGGTGTTGGCCATCACGACCACATCCATGCAAGGCTTGATCGGTTCAGATACCAGCGCTTGCAGAGCGATCGCCTCAAGCGGAAGACGGAAGCCCGCCATCTCCGCCAGCTGACCTGAATGGCCTGCGACCACGATGCCCAGCTTTTCGCAGTCAATCGCGCCTTTGGTGGTATCTACGCCAACGACACGGCCGTCCTGAGAACGCACACCTGTGACTTCGCATTGCTGGATGATGTCCATACCCATGGCCGAACACGCGCGGGCATAGCCCCACGCCACAGCATCGTGCCGCGCGGTGCCGCCGCGTTCCTGCCACAGCGCCCCCAAAACCGGATAACGCGGACCGTCGATATTGATGATCGGAACCAGCTGTTTGACACGTTCGGGCCCAATCCACTCCGTCTGCACGCCCTGCAGCGCATTGGCATGGGCGGTGCGCTGATAACCGCGGATTTCGTGCTGTGTCTGCGCCAGCATCATCACACCGCGGGGGCTGAACATGATGTTATAGTTCAGGTCCTGGCTCAGGTCCTCGTACAGACCACGCGCCTTTTCATAGATCGCCGCCGACGGGTCCTGCAGATAGTTCGACCGGATGATGGTCGTGTTGCGCCCGGTGTTGCCGCCGCCCAGCCAGCCTTTTTCGATCACGGCGACGTTCTGGATGCCGTAATTCTTGCCAAGATAATAGGCGGTCGCCAGACCATGCCCCCCTGCGCCGACGATTATCACGTCGTACCGCTTTTTCGGTTCGGGCGAGCGCCACGCGCGCTCCCATCCGGTGTGATAGCGCAGGGCCTCCCGCGCCACAGCAAAGGCTGAGTAGTGTTTCATGAGCGAATCCATCCGGTTCGGTGATTGGCGCAGATATGCCGTGCGCGAACACTTTACCCCTGCCGCACAGCGCCACAATATCGAACTATTGCGACATCCGCCCTTTTATTGCGACATGACGTCCTCTCGCGGCCATTTGTCCCTTTTGTCGCCCCGCCGAGAGGTCTAAGTCAGGGCAGCCATATCGGAGAAACCATGTCGTTCCTGGTCGTCACCATTCTAACCGCACTGCTGATTGCCCTGTTCCTGGGCTTTTCCCTGCTCCGCAGCCGCAAAACGCGTGAGCCTGCGGCGGCATATGATCTGCGTGTCTATCGCGAGCAGCTGGCGGGCGTGGACAAGGATCTGGCCCGTGGCGTTATCGGCGAGGCCGACGCAGACCGGGTCCGCACGGAAATCTCACGCCGCATTCTGGCCGCCGACGCGCAGATGCAGGCCGGGGTTGATCGCGCCGGACCTCCTCGCTGGGCCAGCGTAACCGCCTTTGCTGTTATCGCGCTTGTCGTCGTGGGCGGTGCGATCTGGATGTATCGCCAGATGGGTGCCGCAGGGCTGCCGGATCAGCCCTTGTCGCTGCGGCTGGAGCAAGCCGAAACTCTGCGTGCCGAACGCCCCAGCCAGGCCGAAGCCGAAGCAGCCGCCCCGCCCGTACAATTGCCGCAGCTGGATGAGAGTTATGCCAATCTTCTGAATCAGTTGCGCGAGACTGTTGCAGCACGCCCCGATGATCTGCAGGGCCATATCCTGCTGGCTCAACACGAGGCGAATGCAGGCAATTTTCCCGCTGCTTACGCAGCCCAGCAACGTGTGATCGAGCTGTCTGGCGACGATATCCCCGCCGATGCCTTTTCACATCTGGCCGAGATGATGATCCTGTCCGTGGGCGGCTATGTCTCGCCCGAGGCCGAAGAGGCATTGAGGCAGGCGCTGAAACGCGACCCGCGCCATGGGCCGGCGCAATACTATCTAGGGCAGATGATGGTGCAGATCGGACGCCCCGACGTTGGATACCGGGTCTGGGTCGATGCCCTCCGCGATGCCCCTGCCGGCGCGCCATGGGCCGATGCCATTCGGGCCCAATTGGACGAGCTGGCTTTCCGCGCCGGGGTATTCAACGCGCCTGAAATACCTGCTGCCCCCGGCCCCAGTCAGGGTGACGTCGACGCCGCAGCCGAACTGACACCGGAAGAACGGCAAGAAATGATCAAGGGCATGGTCAACCAACTGTCTGAACGTCTGGCCTCTGAGGGCGGTTCACCCGAGGAATGGGCGCGTCTGATTGCAGCCCTTGGCGTGTTGGGCGAAGGTCAGCGGGCCATCGACATTAAAAACGAGGCTATGGAAGTCTTTGCGGGAAATGCCGATGCCATCGAACTGATCGACGCCGCCGCATTGCAGGCCGGAATCGCACAATGATTCACGACGCATTCGAAGAATTTGCTGCCGCCCTGCCGCCGATGACTGCGCTGATGGGTCTGGATCTGGGCGAAAAAACCATCGGGGTCGCCGTCTCGGACCGGATGCGCGGTGTGGCCAGCCCGTTGGAGACGGTGCGGCGCAAAAAATTCACCCTGGATTCCGCGCGATTGCTGGAACTGATCGCTGACCGCGAGATTGGCGGTGTCATTCTGGGTCTGCCGAAAAACATGGACGGAACCGAAGGCCCCCGCTGCCAATCCACCCGCGCCTTTGCCCGAAACCTGTCGCGGCTGACCGAAGTTTCCATCGGGTTCTGGGACGAACGGCTCAGCACGGTTGCGGCCGAAAAGGCACTGCTTGAGGCGGATACGACACGAAAACGTCGCGGACAGGTTATCGATCACGTCGCGGCTGGTTATATTCTGCAAGGGGCGCTGGACAGGCTGCGCTTTCTTTAGTTGCAACGGGATACGGCAATGACGAACATGGTTTGGAAAAGGAACGAGGTCGAAAGCCCCTGTATCCAGATCTGTGTCGTTCACCCGACCGAACGTATCTGCACCGGTTGCTACCGCACGATTGATGAAATCTCGCGATGGTCCAAAATGGACAGCAACGAGCGTGCTGAGATCATGGAAAACCTGCCCTCACGCAAACCCCAGCTGACCAAACGCCGGGGCGGCCGTGCGGCACGCCTGAAAGATACTTAATCCAATCCAAATCAAGGGGATCGACTGAATCTGCGCCGCTGCAGGTTGGTCTGAACTTCGAGGGGGATCAAGTTCGAACACTTGTGGTGAGTGAGTGGCAACCCACAGCGACGCGCTTCAGTTTTCAGGTTCCTCCGAAGTGGTTACGCGGAAGAACATGGCATTGCTAATCGTTTTTTGACCATTCAATCAAGAAAAACAAAGCCTGACCTAGCATGACCTGACGTAAGCGTCAGGTTTAATCTTGGCCTACCCGGCAGCCAGCCAGGATTTGGCATTTTCGATATCCTCAGATGCAAAGAACTGAGTTCTCGTGCCCAGAACATGACTGGCCGCCCGTTGCGCCATATGTTGCCACGTTTTGTCCCCAACGATGGCCGCGCGATCCAGCATCCCGGCATGTTTCCGAACCAGTTTGAAATGCGATGCCAGCGCTGACAGACCCTGCCAGCCGTCAAATTCCCGCAAGTCGATCAACAACCGGAACCCCTCCTTGGCTTGCAACAGGTTATCGAGGTCCTGTTCCGCCCGGCTGAATTCGTCGGGGTCCAGCTTTCCCAAGAGGCTGATCTGAATGCACGGCCCACCCAGATCAACCACGTGAATCGACCCCAAAGATTCGCGCATCCAGCGGCGGGCGGCTTCTAGTTCGGAAAGGGCAAAGACTTGCACCGGGCATGGCAGGATCGGGGCAGCCAGGCGGATACTGGTCTTTACCCAACCCTGATCCGCCGCCACGCCAATGCGATCAAATCCGCGCCAGTGGCTCAGCCCCAGCTTTGTATCGGCCCAAGCGGCACTCAGATCGTAACCCTTGAATTCCGGCTGAACGACGGCCAGCAGACGCACGTTGTCATGTTCGGTCAATGCGGCCTCGATAGCGGGCACCAGAACCTCGCTGTAATCAGTGCTGGTCACCTCGCCGGACAGTTCGACTTCCAGCAATGCTCCGTCCGAATTCCTGTGGACCGTAATCATCAAAAAACCTCCAAATCCAAATAATGGCAGGAGGTTAGGCGGATTCGATCCATTCGGCTACTCCCCCGGCGCACTCGGGGCGGAAATAGGCGATCATGCGTCCATCCGCCCCGGCCGAGGCATTGGCGCCCCATGGGGCCACCCCATGCAGGCAATGACGGTGCAACAGGTAGGCCTCACCGGGTTTGGCGGGCAATTCGATGCGTGGGCAAGTGTCGAATACTTCGCGGCGCGCAGCCTGATACGCCTCGGTTATATCCACCTGATGCAGACTATTGCGTGGGTGCCCGTCCAGCGCGTGTTTGAACGCGGCGCGCAGGATTTTATGACTGCCTTCCCACAGCACCATGGGGGCGGCATCAATACTGGCATCGTTCAGAGGAATGCCCAATATCCACGCATGCGGCTCATCCACCCGCCGCCGCCGATCCGGTCCCGCAGGCCGCAACCCGTCCACATGTGCCGCGTCCCGCTTTAACCGATATTGCCCGGCGCTGGTGCCTTCGCCCTGCCGCGGGCGTGGATAGCCGGGATAGATGACCGAGACCTGCCCCTTGTGCAGCGGCAGTTCTCCGTACTGATCGGTGATGAAATCCATGGCTTGGCCGGACAACACCCCCGATTGCCCAACCCTGCCCCGCGGGTCATTGTCCAGCGCGTCGACGCCAATAAACCATGTCCCCTCACAATCCAGCCATTGGGCATGGGCTGGGTCAGTGACAGATGCGCGGGCAGCGGGCAGCGCGTGCCCCACCCACTCGGCCAGCACAGGATCGAAGGGGAACCTGATCCAGCCATTTTCGTGAAAATCGCTCATAACCCCAGTGCCTTACGCAGCATGTTCAGGGCGACCAGCGTCAGGAACACGGCAAACACGCGTCTGAGGGGTTTTGGGTTCATCGCATGAGCCAGCTTTACCCCCCACGGTGCGGTGATTGTCGTCATGGCGACAACGATACCAAATGCGACCAGATTGACCGCCCCGATGGTCAGAGGCGGGCGGTGTTCCGGCGGAACGTCCAGAAACAGAAAGCCCAGAACCGAAGGCACCGCGATGATCACGCCAAAACCGGCAGCAGTTGCCACGGCGCGGTGAATGGGCGTGTTGTAAAGGCTCATCAGTGGCACGCCGAAACTGCCGCCTCCGATCCCCATCAACACCGAAAGAAAGCCCACGGGGGGCGACAGTACGGCACGTTTGATCCCTTTGGGCATGGCGTCACCCAACCGCCATTCAGATTTGCCTAGCCCAAGATAGGCCCCGATGACCATCCCCAGCACGCCAAACAAAATCTGCAGAACCTCGGTCCGCAGCGCCGAGGCCACCAGAACGCCGATGATCGCGCCGACCGCAATCCCAGGCCCCCAGCCGCGCAGGATATCCCAATCCACTGCGCCTTTTTTGTTGTGCGACAGCACCGATCGTAAAGAGGTCACGATGATCGTCGCCAAAGAGGTCGCCAGACACAGCTGCATCAACTGCGGGCCGCCATATCCAAGCGTCTGGAAGGCATAGAAAAAGGCGGGCACCAGCACGATACCCCCGCCAACCCCCAGCAATCCGGCCAGCACACCGGCCAGCGCCCCGATTACAAGCAAAAGGCCCAGCATCTGGGCCAGCAACATCGTCTCGGGCATCTTCCCCCCATAGCGGCCTGTGGCCGTAACTTGATCCGCTCAAACCTCGACCAGAGGCGCCACGCGCTCCAGTGCCTGCAACATCACCTCGGGGCCCGCGCCCTCATGCACCGCGCCTTCGGACAAGGCCCGCCGCCAGGCCCGCGCACCGGGGCGACCGGCAAACAAGCCCAGCATATGACGAGTGATCTGGTGCAACCGGCCCCCTTCGACAAGGTGAGCCTCGACATAGGGAACTATTTTCTGCACAACTTCGACGGGATCAGCGGCCTGCCCGGTGCCGTAGATCAGCGGGTCGGCTTCCGCCAAAATGTCGGTCGGCTGATGATAGGCCGCGCGCCCGATCATGACGCCGTCCAACCCTGCCTCAAGATGCGTTCGCGCCTGATCCAGAGAGGTAATGCCCCCATTGATCGAGATATGCAGATCGGGAAATGCCGCCTTCATCCGGTGAACCAGATCATAATCCAAAGGCGGAATATCGCGGTTTTCCTTGGGGCTGAGACCCTGCAACCAAGCCTTACGCGCGTGGATTGTCACCCGTTCGCAACCGGCCGCGCGGATTTGGTCCAGAAATGTTGGCAGAACCTCTTCGGGGTTTTGTTCATCCACGCCGATCCGGCATTTGACCGTCACGTCAACATCCACAACCTCACACATAGCAGATACGCATTCGGCAACCCGGCCCGGGTCCTTCATCAAAACCGCCCCAAACGTGCCGGACTGCACCCGATCCGAAGGGCAGCCGCAGTTCAGGTTGACTTCATCATAGCCCGCCTCGGTCCCAAGCTGCGCTGCCTGCGCCAATTCTTTTGGGTCGGACCCGCCCAGTTGCAGCGCTACGGGGTGTTCCTGAGGGCTGTATCTCAGCAAATGCATCGCCCCACCGCGCACCAGCGCTGGGGCCGTCACCATTTCCGTGTAAAGCAACGCCTGCCCACTGAGCAGCCGGTGCAGATAGCGACAGTGCCGATCCGTCCAGTCCATCATGGGGGCAACGGACAGACGGGCCGCGCGCCTAAGTCCACCCCCTTTCAGGGCTGTGTTTTCTGCTAAATTCGACATACTTTCCGCGCCCGTCTTGGCCTTGTTCCTCAGGGGATCATTTCAGAACAGCCCTGTAGCACTATTTCGGGATCGAGTGCCACTCGGAATGCCAAATTGTCAGTTTCGTGACGAATCTCAGCCAGGGCGGATGATATGTGACGGGTTTTGACCCTCACACCGCATAACGGCTGATCATCATTTCGACGCTGTTTTCGATGGTTTCGGCCATTTCGGCCTCGCTCAGCACAGACCCGGTGAACAAAAGGGGCCAAAATGCGCGCGCTTTGATCAGGCCGATGAATTCGCGCCCCGCCTGTTCCGGATCGTCGATCCGCAATTGCCCGTCCTCGGCTGCATCCCGCATCATGCCGATGAAGGCGGCAGTTTTGTCTAGTTTGCCCGTCGCCTCGGCAGCAAGGGCCGGGCTGCGCAAGGTTTCGCTGATCACCATCCGGGACATCGCCATCACATCCGGCATCATCAGGATGCGCCCTTCGGCCCAGGCCAGTTCGGTCAGTTGTTCGCGAATATCACGGCCTTTTTTGTACCGGATTTCGACCACTTCGGCAAAGCGGCTGGACAGCTCGATCACAATCGAGCGAAACAGGTTTTCCTTGCTTTCGAAATACTTATACAGCGTACGCTTAGACACCTCGGCCTGCGCCGAGATGCGATCCATGCTGGCTGCGGCAAAGCCCTTGTCCTGGAACTCGGCCACAGCAGCTTCGATGATCTGCGCGTATTTGGTCGCATTCGGTGCGCTGCATTCGGTCATGTCAGAGCTATAGACCTATTGACAGGGGGCGGTCAAATCCTAGGTAAACGCAGGAGTTTACAATGGCGATATTCTGTGCCACTAGTAAACGCGCCAGTTTACCGACTCAGGTAACCAGCCCAACACGGAAGGTCCCCTCATGGCACTGACATTGAAACTGAATGGCGAAACCCACACGGTTGACGCCGAACCCGGCACGCCCTTGCTGTGGGTAATCCGGGATGAATTAAAACTAACTGGAACCAAATTCGGCTGCGGCGTCGCCTCGTGCGGTGCCTGCACCGTACACCTGAATGGCGAGCCCGTACGCTCGTGCCAGACCTATATCGAAGACGTCGAAGATGCCGAGATCACCACAATCGAGGCCGTCGGCAATGACAAGATCGGCGCCGCCGTTCAGCAGGCCTGGGTTGAGTTGGACGTCGTTCAGTGCGGCTATTGCCAATCGGGTCAGGTGATGTCGGCCGTTGGGCTGTTGTCCGAAAATCCCACCCCATCCGTCGAAGAGATTGACGATTACATGCACGGCAATGCCTGCCGCTGCGCCACCTATCAACGCATTCGCGCCGGCATTCAGCGCGCGTCCGAAATTCTGGAGGCCTGATCTATGACCATCAACACCTCTCGCCGTGGGTTTCTGAAAGGGGCCGCCGCTGCCGGTGCTGTTCTGCTGGTTGGTGCGCGTGCCGATGGCGTGCTGGCTGCGACCTCATCCGAGACTGCGCAATTCAACCCCTTCGTCAAGATTGATGCGAATGGAACAGTGACGGCCATCGTCAAACACTTTGAAAAAGGTCAGGGTCCCGCAACCGGCCTGCCGACGTTGATCGCCGAAGAAATCGGTCTTCGCATGGATCAGATCAACTACGAATTCGCGCCATCTAACGCGCAGGTTTACAACAACCTTCTGTTCGGCCCCTTTCAGGGCACCGGCGGGTCGACCGCGATGGCGAATTCGTGGATGCAATATCGTCAGGCTGGTGCCGCCGCGCGCGAAATGCTGATCGCCGCCGCCGCCCAAAGCTGGGGCGTGGATGCCGCAGGTATCACCATCGACGAGGGCATCGTCAAAGCGGGCGACCAATCCGCCCCGATTGCCGAGTTTGTGGCTGCGGCCTCTCAGCTAGACGCGCCCGCCGAGCCGCGCCTGAAAGACCCATCGGAATTCCGTCTGATCGGCAACGAATCCGTGCGCCGCAAGGATTCTGCCATCAAAGGCAACGGTCAGGCCATGTACGCCATGGACGTTCACCTGCCAAACCAGATGGTCGCCATGATCAAGCGCCCTGTGTCAAAAGGCGGTATCGCCAACGGCTTTGACGACAGCGCGTCGAAAGAAGTCAAAGGCTATATCTCAGCCGCCGTTCTGCCCAATCAGGCAGGGGTCGCGGTTTACGCCGAAAACACCTGGGACGCGATCCAGGCGCGTGACGCGCTTGAGGTTGATTGGGATATGTCGGGCGCGGAAACCCGCCATTCGGATCAGATCAAGGCCGAGATCATGGCCGCACTGGATGCCGAACCAACTTATAACGTGAACAAGGCGGACTTCGCAGCAGTCGCAGCAGCAATCGACGGGGCAGACAAGGTCATCGAAAAGACCTTTTACTTCCCGCTGCTGGCGCATGCTCCGATGGAGCCTCTGAACTGCACCATCGAACAAACCGCCGAGGGCGACATCGTCTTGCATGACGGTGCGCAAATGCCGACCGGCCCGCACATGGCGTATCAGCAAATCTTCCAACTGCCGCCCGAAAAGATTCACATCAAGACGATGCTGGCAGGCGGGTCGTTCGGGCGTCGCGCGACACCTGATGCGGATTACCAAGTCGAGGCAGCGCTGGCCTTTGTGGTCACCGACCGCTCGCGCCCGGTTAAGCTGGTCTGGACGCGTGAGGATGACATCCGCAGCGGCTATTACCGCCCTGCCTTTGGTCACAAGGTCCGTGTGGGCCTGAATGCCAATGGCGACATCGTTGGCTGGCAACATCAGGTGGCTGGCCAATCGGTCATCAAGGGCACGCCGTTCGAGTCCGTTCTGGTGCATGACGGGATCGACCACAGCTCGATCGAAGGTATCGCCGACAGTCCTTATGCCATCCCCGGAATGGCGCTTGGGCTGACCGACACGCCGAAGGCAACGACGGTACTGTGGTGGCGCTCTGTGGGCCACACCCACACCGGCTATGTCATGGAGACGATGATGGATGCAGTTGCCGAGGCCGCAGGGCGCGATCCGGTGAAGTTCCGACTGTTGCACCTTGCCGACGCCAGCAACCCGGATCAGGCACGCAAAGCTACGGTTCTGAAACTGGCGGCTGAAAAAGGCAACTGGGGCAACGCGCCTGCAGGTCGCGCGCAGGGTATCGCAGTTCACAAGTCCTTTGGTTCCTATGCAGCTCAGGTTGTCGAGGTATCGGGCGATCCGGAAAACGGCATCAAGATCGAAAAGGTCACCTGTGCAGTCGATTGTGGCATTGCGGTGAACCCTGATGTGGTGCGCGCGCAGATGGAAGGCGGCATCGGTTACGGCATCGGGCATGTCATGCGCGATCAGATCACGCTGACAGATGGCACTGTGGATCAATTCAACTTCCCGGATTATGAGCCGCTGCGGATTGGCGACATCGCCGCGATTGACGTACATATCGTTCCATCAGCCGAGGCACCCACAGGTGTTGGCGAACCGGGCACCCCACCCTCGGCACCGGCGTTGGCCAATGCAATCAACGCATTGTCAGGCACGCACGTAGCCGAACTGCCAATGGCTGAAAACGGCGTCAGCTTCGTTTAAAGCCCCTGCTCCGCGCCGTCCCCCTCTGGCGCGGAGCAACTTGCTGCAAAACCACCGCGGCAATAATTTGATCAAATTTAGTGACAAGGCGCGTTTAACCCATTACATCTCGGGTAACTCGAAGGATGGAGACCCCGATGGACCTGAGCGCCCTGCACAGTTTTCGCGTTGCTGCATGTGACCTAAACGGTCAGATGCGCGGCAAGCGAGTGCCGCCCTCATATGCCGACAAGCTGACTAAAGGCGCGGTGCGGATGCCCTTTTCCGCGTTGAATGTGGATCTATGGGGCGCGGATATCGACGGCAGCCCGCTGGTCTTTGAATCCGGTGACGCCGATGGAATGCTGCTACCGACGGACCGCGGGCCGGTGCCGATGCCTTGGCTGGAAGCAGACACCGCGCTGGTCCCGATGTGCTTGCATGATGACGCAGGTGTACCCTTTACAGGTGATCCCCGCCATGCGCTGACTGCGGTGCTGGAACGCTATGCTCAGCGCGGATGGTCTGTCATCGCAGCGACCGAACTGGAGTTCACTCTGCTGGACGCATCCGGCCCCCAGCCGCAGCCTCCAATCAACCCGGTCACAGATCGGCGGCTGGCGGATGAGGCGGTGTTGTCCATGGCCGAGATGGACGCGTTCGACGCGTTCTTCACCGATCTCTACGACGGGTGCGCGGCAATGGGCATCCCAGCCCAAACAGCGATATCCGAAAGCGGCATCGGCCAGTTCGAGATCAACCTGAACCATCAGGAGGCCATGCGCTGCGCCGATGATACGTGGCTTTTCAAGACCTTGACGCGTGGCCTTGCCCGCAAACATGGGTTTACGGCCACATTCATGTCGAAACCGTACGCCGATGACGCGGGCAACGGGATGCACGTGCATTTTTCGGTCGTTGATGAGGAAGGCCGAAACGTATTCGACAATGGCGGGCCTGAGGGCACTGATCTGCTGCGCTGGGCCGTTGCCGGATGTCTGTCGGCGATGCCGGGCTGCACGCTGATATTTGCGCCCCACGGCAATTCCTACACGCGCCTTATACCCGGCGCGCACGCCCCGACCGGTGCCAGTTGGGCCTATGAAAACCGCACCGCCGCCCTTCGCATTCCCGGCGGTGCCTCTGCCGCGCGGCGGATCGAACATCGCGTCGCGGGCGGCGACATCAACCCTTATCTGATGCTGGCGGCCGTGCTGGGTGCCGCGCTGAACGGGATCGAGGACGAGACCGAACCCCCCGCCCCAATCTCGGGCAATGCATATGAGATCGACGGCTTGCCGCAACTGGCGGCAGATTGGGGTACAGCCATTACCGCGTTCGAAACCGACCCGAACGTAGCGCGCATCTTCCCCGCCGATCTGATCCGCTTTTTCGCCATGACCAAGCGGCAGGAAATGCGCCGCTTTGCCGACCGCCCGGCGGAAGAACACTGGCTAAGCTATCTGGAAGCGGTATGACCCTCTTGCCCGCGTGAACCCGGTGGGCTAGAATAAATTTGATCAAATTTGGTGACCCATGAAAATCGGCATCCTACTGACCGGCCACCCTCCTGACGTATTGCAGGACCAGTTCGACGAATATGACGCGATGTTTCGCGCGCTTCTGGACGGCAATGGCTTTACCTATGAAACCTTCGCTGTCGTGGACGGGCAGTTCCCAAAAGATGAGTTTCAGGCCGATGGCTGGGTCATCACTGGCTCGCGCCACGGCGCGTATGAGAACCACCCGTGGATACCGCCTCTTGAAGATCTGATCCGCGCCATTCGCCAAAGCGGACGCCCCCTGATCGGCGTCTGTTTCGGCCACCAGATCATTGCGCAGGCGCTTGGCGGGAAAGTCGAGAAATTCCAAGGCGGCTGGGCCGTTGGACGCACGGACTATGAATATGACGGCCAGACCATAACGCTGAACGCCTGGCATCAGGATCAGGTGATTGAATTGCCCGAAGACGCGCGCGTGTTGGGCACAAACACATTCTGCCATAACGCGATGGTGGCCTATGGCGACAACGTCTGGACGGTGCAGGCGCATCCGGAATACGGCGATGCCTTCATTCAGGGCCTCATGAACACACGCGGAAAAGGCGTTGTGCCCGATGCACTGATGGAGGCGGCAGCCAACCGCCTGCCCGCCCAGAATGACAATCCGAAGATCGGGCAGTTGATGGCCGAGTTTCTGAAGAAAGAGAGGGCCTGATGGCCGACTGGAAAGATCAACTGCCACAGGCAGCCCGAACTTATATCGACGGCCAACGGCTGGATGAGGTTGAATGCATCATCTCGGACTTACCCGGTATCGCCCGTGGTAAGGCTGTGCCCGCCTCAAAATTTGCAAAGCAGGCCTATTTCCATCTGCCTGACAGCGTTTTCTACCAGACCATCACAGGTGATTGGGGTGAGGCCGCCGGCGAGGATGGGTTTATCGAACGGGACATGATCCTCAAGCCTGACTTTTCGACCGCCTCAGCCGCGCCCTGGACGGGCGACTGGACACTGCAAGTGATCCACGACGCCTATGACCGGGATGGAGAGCCGATCCCCTTCAGTCCCCGCAACGTGCTGAAAAGGGTGGTGCAGATGTATCACGACAAGGGCTGGAAGCCGATTGTCGCGCCTGAAATGGAGTTCTTTCTGGTCGCCCGCAATGTCGATCCGGCGCAGGGGATCAAGCCGATGATGGGGCGTTCGGGGCGTCCGGCGGCGGCTCGTCAGGCCTATTCGATGACGGCGGTGGACGAGTTCGGCCCGGTGATCGACGACATCTATGATTTCGCCGAACACCAAGGGTTTGAGATCGACGGCATCACGCAAGAAGGCGGCGCGGGTCAGCTGGAAATCAATCTACGCCATGGCGATCCGGTCAAGCTGGCGGATGAGGTGTTCTACTTCAAACGCCTGATCCGCGAAGCCGCTTTGCGTCACGATTGCTTTGCCACCTTCATGGCCAAGCCAATCGAGGATGAGCCGGGCTCGGCCATGCATATCCACCACTCGATCATCGATACTGAGACCGGGCAAAACATATTCTCTGGTCCACAGGGCGGTGAGACGGACGCGTTCTATAACTTCATTGCCGGGCTGCAGAACCACCTGCCCGCCGGGCTGGCCGTGATGGCGCCTTACGTGAACTCCTACCGTCGCTACGTGAAAGACCACGCCGCACCGATCAATCTGGAATGGGCACGTGATAATCGCACCACCGGTATCCGCGTACCCCTGTCCGGGCCTGAGGCGCGGCGGGTCGAAAACCGTATCGCCGGGATGGACTGCAACCCTTATCTGGGCATCGCGCTGTCGCTGGCCTGTGGCTATCTCGGCCTGACACAGCAGGAACGTCCCCGCCGTCAATTCTATGGCGACGCCTATGAAGGCGAAGGCGATATCCCACAGGTTATGGGCAGCGCGCTTGACCTGTTTGATGAGGCCGACGCCCTGCATGAGGTCCTTGGCCCAGAATTCGCCCGCGTCTACAGCATCGTCAAACGCGCAGAATACGAGGAATTCCTGCAGGTGATCTCTCCGTGGGAGCGTGAGCATCTGCTGCTGAACGTTTGAGGTGCGCGATGAACCTGCTCTATTCCAACGACCGCAAGGCCGAGTATCCGGCCAGTTGGTATGCGGCGACGGCCAACCCGGTGGATCGGTTTCCGGCACTCCGCAAAGACGAGACAGCCGATGTCTGTGTCGTTGGTGCAGGCTACACCGGCCTGTCCGCCGCGCTGCATTTGGCCGAAGCCGGGCTCAACGTGGTGCTGCTTGAGGCGCACCGTGTGGGGTTCGGCGCGTCCGGTCGCAACGGTGGTCAGTTGGGAAGCGCCCAGCGTATGGACCAGGAAGACCTCGAGCGGTTGGTTGGAAACGATGATGCGGCCAAGCTATGGGATCTGGCAGAGGACGCAAAAGATCTGGTCAAATCGCTCATCGCTAAGCACCAGATCGACTGCGACCTGAAACCGGGCGTTGCCGTTCTGGGCCTCAGCGCAGGCGAGCAGCAAGACCTGCACGAACATGCCGCACATCTATCCGGCCGTTACGGTTACGATCAGATCGAATTATTGGACGAGGCCGCCGGCCACGCGCTGTGCCCATCGCCCTCTTACAAAGGCGGGTATCTGGACATGGGCGCGGCACACCTGCACCCGTTGAACTTTGCCTTGGGTCTGGCACAAGCCGCGGCAAAGGCCGGGGTGCGCATCTTTGAAAGCACCGAGGTGACCGGGATTGAGGAAGGCCAACCTGCCAAGGTGCAGACGGCGAACGGAACGGTCACCGCCGACCACGTTATTCTGGCCTGCAATGGGTATCTGGGCGATCTGAACCGCAGGGTGGCGTCAAGGGTCATGCCGATCAACAACTTCATCGCGGCGACCGAGCCATTGGGGGCCGACGCCGCCCGCGCCCTGACGCAGGACGTTGCGGTCGCCGACACGAAATTCGTGGTTAATTACTTCCGCCTCAGCGCGGATGGCCGACTGCTGTTTGGCGGTGGTGAGAGTTATGGCTATCGCTTCCCTAGCGACATTGCCGCCAAAGTGCGCAAACCGATGACAGAGATCTTCCCGCATCTGCAGGATGTGAAGATCGACTATGCCTGGGGCGGCACTTTGGCCATCACCATGCGTCGCATGCCCTATCTGGCGCGGGTTGCACCGAATATCCTGTCCGCCTCGGGCTATTCCGGCCACGGTGTCGGCACGGCTACCCATGCCGGTCAGCTGATGGCAATGGCTCTCCAAGGACAAGCCGAAGGCTTTGACACCATGGCCCGCGTCCCCGCCCTGCCCTTCCCCGGCGGTCCTGCCCTGCGCAGCCCGCTGCTGGTGTTGGCGATGACATGGTTTGCGCTGAGGGATCGGTTAGGGGTGTGAACTCAGGCAAACCTGATTACTTAAATTCTCTCAGGACACGGAACCCTGCCCCGGCTGTCCGAGAGCTTTCCAAACCACTCCCTCGTCCAGCGACACGTGAGGCGTCCATTGCGGCATAGTACGCTCCACCCCGTGTGACGCGTCTTTCACAATTGGGTTCAAGTGCCTTTTCCAGGTAAAGGCTGGACGTCTCCCAACCGGCATATTGATCCGTCCTGCAGGACATCGTTACTTCCACAACATTGCCGGACATATGGCGCAGGCCCCAGGCATTGGCCGCGTCCAGCAAATCCACCGGTACTGGGACTCCGCGGGACACGAGGTCTGGGCGCTCTTCCCCCAGCATGATCTCTGTTGCGCTTCCCAGAAAGTTCACCTGATCGGTTGTGACTTCCTCGCCTTGTGCAAAAGGGGTCTGCGTCCCGGCGCGCGCGGCGTATTCCCATTCAGCCTCTGTCGGTAAGCGATAGACATCCTTCCCCACTTTACTGTTTAGCCAATCGGTGTACGAAACAGCGTCCAGATAAGAAATCATGATAACTGGATGGTTTCCAATGACCTTTGCGCGCTGTGATTTGGGTAACCGAATAAAGTCCTCCGGCTCATACCCTCCGCAACCACCATCATCCATGCAAGCCATCCATTGATCGTAGGTGATTTCGTTTCGGCCCATCGCCACGGGCAAGTCTATCGTGACCTTGTGAACCGGCCCTTCGTGAATCGAGCTGTAGGACAATTCTGGGGTGGTACGTATCCAGTTGCCCTCTTTATCGAAATTATAATGCAGTTTCGATTCACCCGGAGGGCCACCCATCAGAAATTCACCCAAAGGCAAGGCAATCATTTCAGGGCAAACATAGCATTCCTGAAATATCTCAAGCGGAGCCACTTCCACGCCGTCTGACAGAACAAACTGAGCATTTGCCACTGGCGCGTACGTTAATAGCGCCAAGAGAAATATGAACCGTCCGATAATCAAAATAGTGATCCCACCTTGCAACCTAGAGCAACGCAAAAGTTGGGTAATTGGCACCTTACTTTCTCAAAAGTTGCAAGCTCAAAACAATTACCTGGGGCATATTGCAAGCCAACCAGTGACCCTTTGATTGTGACGGATTGGTGAAATTTTGCCCACATGGCGATTGAGGGGTTGGATTACTTTTCGTTTAGCTTTACGTTTCCCAAAGTTAGAATTTGGGAAAATCAAATATGACGCTTCCTCCAAACGTTCATGACGCCGAACCCATCCCCGCAGCTGCAAAAGAAGCCATCGACGCTCTGATGCAATCGGGAGACCTGTTTCGCTATACCGCGCCACAGGATGCGCCGGTGGCTCTGCTCGAGGCGGAATTTGCCGCTTTGCTGGGAACAAAATACGCGTTGGCCGTGTCATCGTGCTCGGCCGCATTGTTCCTGTCTCTCAAAGCGTTGGGCTTGCCTCGGGATGCACGGGTTCTGATCCCCGGCTTTACCTTTGCTGCCGTGCCCTCGTCTGTCGTGCATGCGGATTGCATTCCGGTGCTGTGTGAGGTCGGCGAGAATTATCGCATCGACATGGAAGATTTCGCCACCAAGCTGGACGGCGTACAGGCCGTAATCATCAGCCATATGCGCGGCCACACGTCCGACATGGATGCCATCATGGCGCTGTGCAACGAACGCGACATCCCGGTGATCGAGGATGCGGCTCATTCGCTGGGCACAACCTGGCATGGGCAGAACATTGGCACCATCGGCAAGGTGGGGTGCTTTTCATTCCAGTCCTACAAGATGATCAACGCGGGGGAAGGCGGCATCCTGATCACCGACGATGCCGACCTGGTGGCCCAGGCCGTGATCATGTCGGGTGCTTATGAGCATAACTGGAAAAAGCACAAAACTCCGCATGGCGACAACTCGCCCGAGTTGGAGCAGGCCTTTGCCCGCTGGCAGAACCAGTTGCCGCTGTATAACCTGCGGATGAGCAACCTGAGCGCTGCCGTGATCCGACCGCAGATCCCCGAACTGGCGCGGCGTGTGCGGGATGGCCTGTCTAACCACGACTACGTGGCCGAACGGCTGAACACCTCGTCCCATATCGACGTCCCTGCCCCCCTGACACCCGAACGCCGGGCGCCGGATTCGATCCAGTTCAATCTGGTCGGAATGAATGAGGCCGAAATCCGCGCCTTTGCGGCGGCTTCAGAGGCACGCGGTGTCAAAGTTCAGGTTTTCGGCCTGAGCGAAGACAACGCCCGCGCCTTCTGGAACTGGCAATTCCTGCCCGAGAAGTTCGACTTGCCGCAGACACGGGACATGCTGATGAAAGCGTGCGACGTCCGTCTGCCTGTACGGCTGACCAAGGAAGAACTAGACGTGATCGCCGATATTCTACTGGCTTCGGTCGGCGAGGTGACCGGTCCGGTTCCCGTCTACGGAACTTGATAAGGCTTACGGATCGAGGTCAAACAACTCGGTCGACAGAAACAGGGCTGTAATCCCCTCGGGGGTTACACCCACACGCGACAGGATCGCCGCGACTTGGGGGCCGGTCGGCGTGTCCACTAAAAGCGGCGCACCGGAATCTCCCATCATGACCGGGCACAGCGACAAGACCATTCCACCTTCAAGCGGACGCGGCGCACAGGTCAAAGTCCGACTGAGGACATGAGGCCGAAGACCGGAATACCCCGCAACAAACGACGAAGGCGTCAACGCAGATGCCAACGGCAGATAACCAACCGTTTGACCAATAGGCTCGGTCAATTCCAGAACCGCCCAGTCCAATTCGGTACGGTCGTCGAACGCCCCGTCAGCGCCTTGTTCCGGATGCAACTTATACCCATCGATACCCGCAACGGCCGTGACCTCTCCGCGTTGATAGCCAGCGGCAAACCGGATGCTAGAGGGCGGTATCCAGCGTTTGCGTGGGGAATTGTACAGGCAATGCGCAGCAGTCAGGACCAGCCGGTCAGACACTAATACGCCAGTACAATGTGACCGCCGATCCCTGCTGGCGAAATTGAGGCGCCCAATGGCACGCCATGGGGGCTGATCCGCATCCAGGATCTCGCGCGCACGAATGGCATCGCACCCTTCTTCGGATTGGGTGCCCATCGTGCAAACCGCAGACCAGCCTTCTGAAAAAACGCCCTGTGATGACACCGGGTGGGCCCAAAGCACCGCAACACTCAGGACCAGCCAGCGCAACACAACAGACGTCAGTTCAACTTGGAGAGCTTTTTCTGCAACTCAGCCAGCTGCTTTTTGATGTCATCCAGATCTTCTTTCGATTCCGAATTGGCATCTTCACCTTCTTCTGGGCCTGACCAATTGCCTGACAGCCCCCCGGTCATCGCCTTGAGGAATGCCTGTTGCTGCGCCTGCATGGCTTCGAAACCCGGTATCTGCGACATCGGGTTCATGGCATTCATATTCTCCATCATCTTGCTCTGGCTTTCGCGCAGCATTTCAAATGAACTTTGCAGGAATTGCGGCATCATCCCGCCACCCGGAATCATGTAGCTGCGCACCAGATCGTTCAGCACGTTGACCGGCAGCACATTTTCACCCCGGCTTTCGTGTTCGGCGATGATTTGCAGTAGATATTGCCGGGTCAGATCGTCGCCAGATTTCAGGTCAATGATCTGCACTTCGCGCCCATCGCGGATGAAGGTCGCGATATCTTCGAGCGTAACATAGTCGCTGGTCTCGGTGTTATACAGCCTGCGGCTTGCATAGCGCTTGATCAACAGCGGTTTTTCTTGTTCTGGCACCGTTTGCCCTCCCCAAGGATGATGCGTTGCAGCAGAGATTATGCGACCGCAGAACAAAAAGAAAGGGCAGGTCCTAAGACCTGCCCTGCGCGATTGCACCAAATGGGAGGAGTGGGTGCGCCTCGCGCCCAAATTTTACTTGGTGGCTGCAGCTTTTTTGGCAGCAGCAGTCACGTCGTTGGTGGCTTTCTGAACAGCAACGGTTGCTTCTTCAGCAGCGTCTTTACCAGCAGCCATCAGCAGCTCGACGGTTTCAGTCTGCAGTTTTTTCGCGATTTCAGCGAAAGCAGCCATGTTTTCAGCGGCAACTTCAGCCGACGCGCTTGCGAAGTCGGTTGCGGCTTTTGCGTATTCAGCAGGCTCGGCCTTTGCTTTCGACATCTCGGTCAGCTTGGACAGTGTGTCTTTGGTCCATTTGTTCGAGATTTCAGCCGACTTCTCTGCTGCTTCCAGAGCAACACCGGAAAGCTTTTCGTTCAGCGAAGCGGTCGATTTGAAGGCACCTTCCAGAGCGGTGGTGTCAACGGGGAATGCACCCATCATGTCTTTCAGGGTCGCGGTAAAGTCTTGAGTCTTTGCCATTGTCCTAATCCTTTTTGCCGAACCGGGCCCACCCCGGCTTTCATCAGCTTGAGGACAATATGATTGCTGCAATGCAGCATTGCAAGTTTTTTCTTGCTGCATTGCAGAAAATTTTAAGTTTCAAAATGAAATCAGTTGTTTGGATCGGCCACCACATAGGTCCCGGGTGCTGGCACAAGCCGTGGGTGATCCGAATCGCCGGTATCGCGGGCAGGAACCTGCTTGCCGGATCGCTTCTTCAACCAGGCCTCCCACAGGGGCCACCACGAACCTTCGTGGAAGTCGGCCTCTTTCATCCAGGTGTCCGCGTCCACCTTCAGATCGGGGTTGGTGTAGTGGCCGTATTTCTTCTTGCTGGGCGGGTTGATGATGCCTGCGATGTGACCGGATTCCGAGACGACAAAAGTCTTGGAACGTGACCCCATCTTTTGCACACCACGATAGCAGTCTTTCCAAGCAGCAATGTGATCCGTCTGACAGGTGATCGCCATCAACGGCACGTCCACGTCACTGACATGCAGCTTGTGCCCGAGAAGTTCGAACCCGCCTTCGGCGAACTCATTGCGCTGGCATAGCCCGCGCAGGTATTGCACCGTCATCTTGGCAGGCAGGTTGGCCCCGTCCCCATTCCAGTACAGCAGATCAAAGGCTGGCGGCATCTCGCCCAGCATATAGCTGCGGATGGCTGGACCGTAGACCAGATCGCGCGAACGTAGGAAGGACATGGTGCGCCCCATGATCCATGAGCGCAGAATGCCTTCTTTGTTTACCTCTGCTTCAACCCCGTCGATGAAGTCGTTCTGCAGAAATGGCGTAAACTCGCCCTGTTCGGAAAAATCCGTCAGCGCAGTAAACATGGTGGCCGATTTGATCGACTTGTCGCCGCGCTGCTTCTGCAACGCCAGGGTCAAACTTAGAGTAGTACCAGCAATGCAATAACCAATCGCGTTCACCTGCTTGACCTTGCAGATTTTCTTAGTTTCTTCGATCGCGGTCAGAAAGCCATCTTCGATATAATCTTCCATCCCAACATCCGCATAGCTTTCATCAGGATTGATCCAACTGACCACAAACAGTGTATAGCCTTTTTCAGTGATCCATTTGATCAGGCTGTTCTGGGCCTTAAGGTCAAGGATATAGAACTTGTTGATCCAGGGCGGGAACAGCACGATCGGTGTTTCATACACCGTTTCAGTCGCGGGTTTGTACTGGATCAGTTCCATCATACGATTGCGATAGACCACATCGCCCGGAGTGGTCGCCAGATTGCCGCCGACCTCAAACGCGCTTTCATCGGCCAGTTTGACAACCAGCTCGCCGTCATTGGCCTCAAGATCCGAGACAAGGTTTTCCAGCCCTTTGATCAATGACTGCCCTTCGGTTTCAACCGCCTTTTGCAGGGCGTCTGGATTGGTCGCCAGGAAATTCGTGGGGGACATCATGTCGACAATCTGCTGCGAGAAGTATTTGAGGCGGCGTTTGTCCTTGGCATCCAGATCCTCAACCGAGGCCACGGCCTGCGCGATGGCTTCTGCGTTGGTCTGGTATTGCTGCCGGATCAGACGGAAATAGGGGTTGGTTTCCCATAAGGGGTTGGAAAAACGCTTGTCCTGGGGTTTGGGCTGGTCATCGTCAGCCTCGCCCGTGGTCATTGCTTTTTGGGCTTCGGCGAAGTTCAGAACCGACTTGCCCCAGTATTCTATCTGTTGTTCCAGCAATTTTGCCGGATTTTGCCAAGCTTCGGCCCAATAAGCTGTTGCTGCTCGTGCGAAAAGCTCTTGATTCGGGCCGTCCAAAGCGGGGGTATGAGGCTTTTTGGCCGACATGACTTCGATCAGCCGCTTCGAAAGCGCCTCGACCTTTTCCATATTTTCTTTAAGGCGTTCAACGTTTTCTTCGGTCAGTTCTGGCATCTGATCTTCACTTGTTGTCATTTTAACAATTCCCCCCTAACCTCGCTGCTACGCAGAATAACGTCGTGGGTGTCGGGGGGCAAAGCGGCGAATGGTCCAATCTTATTGGCTGACATCTAGGAGGCCCCTTTTTCCATGCGCTACATGATGACATACGACCTGATGGAAACGATGCGCAATACCAACCAATGGATGGGCGCAACTGCCAGCGCAATCGCATCCTACCCCGCGTTTTCCATGATTCCCAACCCCGCAATTAGTATGATGGCTGCCTGGGGTGATGTCACCGAACGTACTTTCCAACGGATGATCGTCAAACCGGACTGGGGCATACGCACTTTTACATGCGAGGATGGCAAAGACCATCTGGTCGATATCACGACCGTTGTCGAACGTCCCTTTGGTGATCTGGTGCATTTCCGGGTCAATGGGCGCGAGGAACAGCCCCTCAAGGTGTTGCTGGTGGCGCCGATGTCCGGGCATTATGCGACGTTGTTGCGCTCGACGGTGAAAAGCCTGCTGGTGAATTGCGAAGTCTATATCACTGATTGGCATAACGCGCGCGACATTCCTGTTTCCGAAGGCAAGTTCGATGTAGAGGACTATACACTCTATCTTGTCGATTTCATGAAAGAACTTGGTCCCGACACTCATGTGGTGGCGATTTGTCAACCTGCACCGCTGACTCTGGCCGCCACGGCCTATCTGGCCGAGGTTGAGCCCAAAGCGCAACCCAGCACGCTGACCCTGATAGGTGGACCGGTAGACCCCGATGCCACCCCGACCGATGTGACCGATTTTGGCCGCCGCGTCACCATGGGGCAGCTGGAAGAGACCATGATCCAGCGTGTCGGCTTCAAGTACAAAGGCGTTGGCCGCATGGTCTACCCCGGCTTGTTGCAGCTAGCGTCCTTTATGTCGATGAACGCAGAGCGTCATTCCAAAGCGTTCTCAGAGCAGATTCAGCGCGTTATGCAAGACGAAGCTTCGGACCATGATGCGCATAACCGTTTCTACGATGAATATCTGGCCGTTATGGACATGACCGCCGAATTCTATCTGTCGACGGTTGAGCGTGTGTTCAAGAACCGCGAAATTGCGCGGAACGAATTCGTCGTCGCGGGCCACAAGGTGGACATCGGCAAAATCACCAATGTTGCGGTCAAGACGGTTGAAGGCGCAAATGACGATATCTCGGCCCCCGGCCAGTGTATCGCTGCGTTGGACCTTTGCACCGGTTTGCCCGCATCGAAGAAGGCCAGTCATGTTGAACCAGCAGCCGGGCACTATGGCATTTTCGCCGGACGCAGCTGGCGTGACAATATCCGGCCACTGGTGATCGACTTCATGACCGCCAACGCCCGCAAACCACAACGCCGGGCCGCCAATAAGAACAAGATCGCCTGACAAAAATGCGTAGGAGAGCGGCCCACCCAATGCCCTTCTCCTGCGAATGCGGTACTTTGCACGGGCATATCACCGCTGAAGGAGTGCATTCGGGCACCCATGTCGGTTGCTTTTGCCGCGACTGCCGCGCAGCACAGCTGTACTTCGGTCAACCCGATCCAGCTCCCGGCCATGTCAACATCCTACAGATGAGCCCAGAGGAGATCTGCTTCGAAGGGGGCTCGGAAAAACTTGCGCTGATGCAGCTAAGCCCCAAAGGGATGTTCCGGTGGTATACCAGTTGCTGCAATGCGCCGCTGGCGACTACCGCGCGGACCGCGAAGTTTCCTTTTGCGGGGTTCGACGTCAAGCGCATCTCCGATCCAAGCGGGCTTGGTCCGATCACAACCCGTGGCTTTGTTCCGCAGCCGAACGGCAAGCAATCGCATGAAAAACTGCGCTATGCAGCGGTTGGGATGCTGACGCGCCTCAGCAAATCGTGGCTGTCCGGAAGCTGGAGAAACACGCCATTTTTTGACCTAGGCGACGGCAAACCTGTGGTCGCACCGACGATACTCTGCAAGACTGAGCGCGCGAAATTCTACACGTAAGCTGCGCGAGCGGGTGCGCTTAGCCATTGTGTCAGCGCGTCATTCACGAAATCGGGCGCTTCGAGCGTCGGCAGGTGCCCGGCCTCGTCAATAACTTTCAAATCGGCACCCGGTATCAGTTCGGACATAAAGGTATGTTTGCGCAGCGGTGTAAGGATGTCATGCGCGCCGGACAGAACCAGTGTTGGCACCTTGATGCGCCGCAGCTCACCTTGCTGATCGGGACGCCGTTGCAAAGCGCGAATCTGACGTTCGAACACCTCGGGCCCCAGATCCAGCGCCATTGCGACCAAATCGTTCAGAATGGGTATGCGCCGCGGTCCCGGTGCCAACGTGTTCGAGCTGATTATCCGACGCATCACCTCTTCCAGCCGACCCATTTTCGTGGCGACCAACAACTCTTCCCGCGCCGCCGCGGTCTGAGGTGTATCGGCCTGCGCATCCGTCGCCATCAGGCAAAGACGCGACACCCGATCCGGCGCGCGCCGAACCAGCTCCAGCGCAACCACGCCCCCCATACCCGACCCAGCTAGCGCAAATCGTCGCGGCAGTTGATCCAGAAGGGACGACGCAATCTCTTCGATACGTTCGCCCAGTGAAATCGGTGCAACCGTAACCGCGCGCTGCCGCGACAAGCTGTTGATCTGGGGTTCAAACAACCGTGCGTCGCACATCATTTCAGGCAGTAAAACCAGCGGCTCGATCACGCGGGGCCTCGCAACACTTCAACTTTATAAGCAATGCTCTTTGCACTCAGGATGAGGGGTTTTGCAGGTTCGGGCAAGTTAAACTTCAGGGATATTTGATGTCCCGGAAAGGCGGGAAATCTGCATATCGGTTGCGACGGGTTTTCAGGTCTTCGCCCGGCTCAGCCCCGGCGCGCAGCATACACCCCCGCGGCGCAATATAGCTGTCGATCCGGCGATGGGGGTGTGGCCTCCACACCAGATTAAAGGCGCAGAGCTTGGGAAAGAACCAGATTTCGGAATAGTCCAGATGATCGTGCATCCACCACGCCAAATCACGCCAATCACGTCCCGCATCGTATTGATCGGCGAACCAAGGGATGACGATTGACGCCCCGGCGATCCGGGCATCCCCTTCGCCCCGATCCCAGATATGGCATTCCAACGGGTTGTCGTTGCGGGCGCAGTTCAATCGGTTCTCATTCCCGAATTGATTCAACGAGGGTGACCGATACCCGGACCGGACCGCGATACGTCCAAAGGTTTCCTCAAGCGGGTCCAGCAGGGTCTGGCAAAAGGCGCGCCCCGTTTCGATGGCAAGGTCAGGATTGTCTGGAAGGTTTTGCTTTTCATGGAAATTTCCAATCTCAGAATACAGGAATTCCCGCATGAAGAAATGCCGGGACAGACGTACACGCCCAAGCGTTTCAAGGCTCCACATGCTGCCCGGCTTGCGCATTACCCATACCCGTTCCAGCAAAAGGCACCGTCCGGTGCAAGCGCAGAGAAGGGATTGAAGGCCACTTCCCAGATCGTCCCATCGGGGGCGCGGAAATACCCATGATGCCCGCCCCAGAAAACATCAGATGCCGGTTTCAATATCTCGGCTCCGGCTTCTCCGGCCTTGTCCAACACCTGCGCAACCTCGTCCTTTGATCGGCAATTGTAGCTGAGCGTTAGCGCACCATGACCCAAAGAGTCTACGTCAACTCCGATCTCTTCAGCCAATGCAGACAACGGGTACAATCCTAAAGTCTGACCGATAAGGTCAAAGGCAATTACCCCGTCGGGGCTGCTGACCCGCTTCCAACCCATGTCCTCATAGAACCCGGCGGCAAGCTCGGGGTCATCCACCCCAACTGTGATCAAGCTCACTCGCTGGTCCACTATTCGATCCCCTGCTCACTCAGCCAGTCCAGAATACCTGCAACAGTCGCGTCCGTCTGCCCCGGGGACATCAACCGACCCGCGATCACATGCGACGCTGGATCATCCCCTGGCCCCATTGTCACCAGATTGACCGTCTTCGGTCCACCCCATCTTTCGGCCATTTTATGCGTCAGGTCAGGACGCACGACTTGATCGTCATCCGAAAACCAAAACAGCGCTGGAATCTGCGCGCTCGAGAAGTCCAAGGCATAGACAGCCTCGACCAACAGGGTCATCGGCACCACAGCCTCCCACGGGTAAACCGAGGTCCAATAGGTGTTTACCTCCGGGTCCGGGCCAGAGACATTCCGTTCCTCCCCCATCACCAAGGGCAGCCACTTCCGCGCCCAGGGCAAGCCGGGAATCCACGCGCCCGGTGTGTTCACCCCGAAATTCGGAGACACAAAGACCAAAGCCGCCACGTCTTGGCTCAGTTCTTCATCTAACGCTGCTGCTGCGGCCAGCGTTCCGCCGGTCGAGGTTGAGATGACAACAACCTTGTCGCCAACGGCCCGCGCCGCGGCCAACCCCTCGGCCATATCCTGCATCCAGCCCGTAGCCGTCCCTCCGGCCATTGCCGGGCCATCGCGACCATGTCCCTTCAGGCGCGTATAGACCAGATTGGCCCCCAGTGCGTCGGCCACCTTATCCGGCACCGGACGGATTTCCTCGGACGAGGCCGAAAAGCCATGCACATAGAGAACCGAAACAGGCGTGCGTTGTTCTTTGAACCCGTCTTGCCAGACCACGCGCTTTTCCACTCCGGGCACGATGTCGTCATAGGCGGATTCTGTGCTTTCAAAGTAGACCTGAACCCCTTCGCCGAATTTGCGCGGATCAAAGCGGGGATGCAGGTCGACCTGTTCACGCGGCCCGAACCAATAGATCAGGCCACCGACAACAATCAGTGCCAGCAGCAGACGCCCAAGAAACCACCCAAAGCGCTGCATCAGCTGGCCTCCATCACCTCAAGCACCGCATTTTCGATCAACCCCAGACAGGGGCCGTCCGAGAACCGGTGATCTGCGTCTTTGACCAGCAATAAACGCATATCTGGCCCACTGGCGTGTTCCAGCAACCGCACAGCCGTTTCGGTGGACACCGCCGTATCCGCCGTGCCCTGCAGAAAGCGCACCGGGAAAGGCAGGTCTAGCGCGTCGCGCAGCACCAACCGTTGACGCCCGTCTTCGATCATCCGCTTGGTGATGATGTAGGGTTCCATATAATCCGAGGGCAGTTCCACATGCCCAACACTATCTAGCGCAGCCTTTTGTTCGGCGCTGAACGACGCCCAATAGCCGTCCTCAGTGAAATCAGGCGCGGCGGCAATGGTCACCATACCAGCGATCCGTTCGGGTATCGTTCTGGCAAGCAACAGCGCCTGCCACCCGCCCATGGATGATCCGACAACGATTAACGGCCCTTCGGTCAAGGCTGCCACAGCCTCAATCGTATCTTCGTGCCAATCGCCGATACAGCCATCGGTGAATTTCTCGGAACTTTCACCATGACCGGAATAGTCGAACCGCAAAAACGCCTGCCCGCGCGCCTGTGCCCAGTCTTCCAGGTGCACCGCTTTGGTGCCTTCCATGTCAGATTTGAGCCCGCCCAGAAAAACGACGGTCGGGCCATGGCCCTCACTTTTGTGATAGGCCAACCGCCGGTCTTTTGCGGTGATCAGAAATTCCGTAGCTGCCATGAAACCCTCTTTCCATTTGCATCACATCATGCACGGCAGACCAGTGGTCGCAATTCCCGATTTTTGCAGTCTCGCAGCGTCAGTCCTGCTTCCTTCGACACTTGACAGGTTTTGCTGCACCTGCCACATGAGCCGGACACCATAACCCGCAACCGGGCGTTCAGTGGGCGCCAAACCGACGAGGAGAGCCGATATGGCCCTGGATGCAAAATCCGTCTCACTCACCTTTCCCGATGGCAATGCACGTTCTTATGACGCAGGCGTAACGCCCGCGCAGGTGGCTGCCGATATCTCGACCTCGCTGGCGAAAAAGGCCATCTCGGCCACGGTGAATGGCCAGCACTGGGACCTGCAATGGCCCATCGAATCCGATTCCGATATCGCCATTCACACCATGAAGGATGAGGTTCAGGCCAATGAACTGATCCGCCACGACCTGGCGCACATCATGGCTCGCGCGGTACAGGAAATCTGGCCCGATACCAAGGTCACCATCGGCCCCGTCATCGAAAATGGCTGGTATTATGACTTTGATCGGGCGGAACCTTTCACGCCCGAAGACCTTGGCCTGATCGAAAAAAAGATGAAGGAAATCATCAACAAGCGCGACCCCGTGACCACCGAAGTCTGGGACCGTCAGCGTGCGATAGATTTCTACACCGCCAATGACGAGCCCTATAAGGTCGAACTGATCGACGCCATTCCGGGCGACGAGCCGCTGCGCATGTATTGGCATGGCGACTGGCAGGACCTGTGCCGCGGCCCGCATCTGCAGCATACCGGTCAGGTTCCAGGCGATGCGTTCAAGCTGATGTCCATCGCCGGTGCCTATTGGCGCGGTGACAGCGACCGCGCGATGCTGCAGCGTATCTATGGCGTGGCCTTCACCGGCAAGGAAAAGCTGAAAGCTCACCTGCACATGCTGGAAGAGGCCGCCAAGCGCGATCACCGCAAGCTGGGCCGCGAGATGAACCTGTTCCACATGCAGGAAGAGGCCCCCGGCCAAATCTTCTGGCATCCGAACGGCTGGAAAATCTACACCACCCTGCAGGACTATATGCGCCGGATGCAGGAGCGCGATGGATATGTCGAGGTGAACACGCCTCAGGTTGTCGACCGCAAACTTTGGGAGGCCTCGGGCCACTGGGACAAATATCAGGAAAACATGTTCATCGTCGAAGTCGACGAGGAACATGCCCGCGAAAAGGCAATCAACGCGCTGAAACCGATGAACTGCCCCTGTCACGTGCAGGTGTTCAATCAGGGCCTGAAATCCTATCGTGATCTGCCGTTGCGAATGGCCGAATTCGGGTCTTGTGCCCGTTATGAGCCTTCGGGCGCGCTGCACGGAATCATGCGCGTGCGTGGATTCACACAGGATGATGGTCACATCTTCTGTGCCGAGGATCAGATCGAATCCGAGACCGCCAAGTTCATTGCCTTCCTGTCTAAGGTATATGCCGATCTGGGCTTCCATGACTGGACGATCAAACTGTCTACTCGTCCGGAAAAACGGATCGGGTCGGATGAAAGCTGGGATCTGGTCGAAAAGGCGCTGGGCGATGCCTGTAAGGCCGCCGGATATGAGTATGAGCTGCTAGAAGGCGAAGGCGCGTTTTATGGGCCCAAGCTGGAGTTCACTCTGACCGACGCGATCGGCAGGACATGGCAATGCGGGACCCTGCAGGTGGACCCCAACCTGCCCGAGCGGCTGGATGCCAGCTTTATCGGTGCCGACGGCGCCAAGCACCGCCCGTTCATGCTGCACAGGGCTACGCTGGGCTCGTTCGAACGCTTCATCGGCATTCTTATCGAAGAACACGCAGGCAAGCTGCCGTTCTGGCTGGCCCCGCGTCAGGTCGTCGTCGCCTCGATCACGTCAGAAGCCGATGATTATGTGGCCGAAGTGGTTGAGACGCTCAAGGCCGCCGGTGTCCGCGCCGAGGCAGACATCCGCAACGAAAAGATCAACTACAAGGTTCGCGAACATTCGGTCGGCAAGGTTCCGGTCATTCTGGCCGTCGGTCATCGCGAAGTTGACGAACGCACCGTCAGCGTTCGCCGGCTGGGCGAAAAACAAACGCAGGTTCAATCGCTTGAAGCTGTAACAAATGAGCTTTCACAGGCCGCGACACCGCCGGATCTGTTGTAACATTCGGCATGGAATTGCCATGAATTCGGCCCCGCTTTTGGGGCCGAATTGAAATATTTCCTCTTTTCTTATTCAAAAACAGTATATTAACTTACAAGGGGGCATTGTGCGCCCTGACGGGCTTGTGAGACACGGGCTCGTGAATTCAACTCTGGGCCGCAAGCCACTACCTTTGTCATTGTCACAAGCAGACATACGCAGTCATCAAAAGGGATTACCGAGATGTCGAACACCGCAAAATCACTGGTTATCGCAACCGCAGTCGCAGCCGCCGTTTCGGGCGCAGCCACAACTGCCACCGCACAAGCCAAAGAGAAATGCTATGGCATTTCGCTGGCCGGTCAGAACGACTGCGCCGCGGGCCCCGGCACAACCTGCGCGGGCACCTCGACCGTAGACTATCAGGGCAACGCCTGGACTCTGGTCGATGCAGGTACCTGCGCCGATATCGAACTGCCGGCCGAGGCTGACGGCACACCGCGCAAAGGCTCGCTGGAAGCTCAGGACCGCGATCTACCGGCATAAGTCTGGCCTAGGCTAGTCAGGGGGCGGGCGACTTCGCCCGCCCCTTACTTCTAGAACAAGGAGCTGCCAAATGTTGGATGACACACTCCGTTCGAACCGCCTGCCTTTGGCACCCGGCGTCGGGTACAAGCCGCAGCATTTCGCACAGATCCTTGAACACGCACAGCCAGTTGCCTGGCTGGAAATTCACGCCGAGAACTACATGGGTGACGGTGGTCGTCCCCTGGCGCAATTGCGCCATCTCTCGGAAAAGTTTCCGATCTCGGTCCATGGGGTTGGCCTGTCCATCGGCAGCGAAGGCCCGCTGGATGCCGACCATCTGGCACGATTGAAACACCTGGTTGGCTGGCTGAAACCGGCCAGTTTCTCGGAACATCTGGCATGGTCGACCCATGACAGCCATTTTCTGAACGACCTACTACCCCTGCCCTATACTAATGCCTCGCTTGCACGCATTTGCGAGCATATCGATCAGGTACAGGAAACCGTCGGTCGCCAAATGTTGTTGGAGAATCCGTCCAGCTATCTGGCGTTCGAAGAAAGCACCTGGTCCGAGCCCGATTTTCTGCGCGAAGTTGCACGTCGCACTGGGTGCGGCCTGCTGCTGGATGTGAACAACGTCTTTGTCTCAGCCACCAATCTGGAATTCTCTCCGCAGGGCTATATCGATGCCTACCCTCTTGAGAAGGTGGGGGAAATCCATCTAGGCGGGCATGATGAGGATGAGGACGACCATGGTCGCCCCCTGCTGATTGACAGCCATGGGCGCGAAGTCGTTGATCCGGTTTGGGCGCTGCTGGACTACGTTCTAGAGCGATCTGGTCCCAAACCCGTGTTGGTCGAATGGGACACGGACGTTCCAGAATGGCCCGTGCTGCGGGCCGAAGCAGACCGTGCGCAGGCGGCCTTGGACCGCGTCCCGGCATGAGCGTTTCGCAAGAGAGTTTTCACGCCGCGCTGATGAACCCGTCAGCCGCCATCCCCAAAGGACTGCTGGACGCGGTCGCACAACCTGCCGGGCGGCGGTTCAGTGTGTATCGCAACAACGTGGCGGTGTCGCTGACCGAAGCGATGCATCAGGCATTTCCGGTCATCACCAAATTGCTGGGGGCTCAGAACATGGATGGGCTGTCGGGTATTTTCCTGCGCAAACATCCCCCCTCATCGCCGTTGATGATGTTTTACGGTGAAGAATTCCCCGAATTTCTTGCCGGAATGGAGCAGCTCTCGCATATTGGATACCTGCCTGACGTGGCGCAATTGGAGCTTGCCTTGCGCCGTTCCTACCACGCCGCTGACAGCGAACCAGCCCCGGCGGACGCACTGGCTGTTCCGCCCGAAGACATCATGCGGGCACAGCTGGGATTTGCCCCGTCGATGCGGGTTCTGCACTCGGACTGGCCGATTTATTCGATCTGGCGTTTCAACACCGAAGTCGACGCCCCCAAACCCGATCCCACCGCCCAAGACGTTCTGATCACCCGGGCCGAGTATGACCCGGTTCCACATCTGCTGCCCGAAGGCGGCGCGCACTGGATTGCGGGCCTTCAGGCCGGGCAAACCATTGGTGGCGCGTTTGAAGATACTGTAAACCATTTCCCCGAATTTGACCTTGGGGCCACTCTGGCGCTGCTTTTACAAGGCGGCGCAATAACCTCTGTGACTATCGAAAGGCTGGCAACATGACTGCCCTGATCTCATTGCACAACAACACCCTGGGACGGTTAGAGATGACCTCTGGCTGGTTGACACCGACCTTGGCCAGGCTGGTCTTTGCGGCAACATTGCTGGTGTATTATTGGAATTCGGCGACCACCAAACTGGGTAGCGGATTCTTTGGGTTCCTGTTCCCGTCCGACGGTGCCTATGTGCAGATTTTCCCCAAAGCCATGGAAGCCGTCAGCTATGACAGCTCGCAATTGGGGATCATGCATTGGGCCATTGCTGTTGCGGGGACCTGGGCTGAGTTTCTTCTACCTACGCTGATCGTGATCGGCCTTCTGTCGCGGTTCGCAGCATTGGGTATGCTGGCATTTGTCTGGGTTCAGACGATCGTAGATGTCACGGGCCACGGCACGGAATTGGGCAGCTACTTCACCAACGCCGTAAGCCTGCTGGATGATCGGACACTCTGGTCCTTCCTGCTGGCAGTGATCGTGATCAACGGCGCAGGGCCGCTGTCCGTTGATCGCATCCTGCACATCAAGTGATCTAGAAATGCGCCTTGGGCTCGTCCGGTTTACCCGCGGCCAGTCCAAGGAGGCCCGCAACACCCGCAAATGCCACCGGGAACATAGTGAACACGTTAAAACCAAAGGCGTAATACATCCCGGCCGCTGAGATCAGCAACAAGACCCCTCCGATCAGGGCCCGTGCATGGGCCATTGCACCGCCAGCAATCGCCAATAGCGGCGCAATGATCGACGCGAACTGTATGAGTTGCGCGTTGTCCACCTGCTCGGCCAGCCCGTCGATCTCACCAAACCGATCAATCAGTTCGACATAGCCATAGCCGAAAAAGCCCACGATCATCCCGATCAAACCGGCGATGACACCCAAAATCATAGCAGCGTTACGCATTCAAAATCCTCTAACTTGCGTCAATTCAGATAGTCATCAGGTCACGCAACGCCAAGCCCTGCCTTCGTTTCCGCCGTCCATCCCAGATACAGGGTTCCGTCTTGCTCGATCAGGGGGCGCTTCATCAGGGTCGGGTGATCTGCCAGCAGTTGCAGCGGAGGCCGCGCGCGTTGTGCATCGTCTAATCCACGCCAGGTTGTCGAACGGGTATTGAGCAAAGCCTCGCCGAAGCGATCCAGCGCCTGCGTCAGCATCGCTTTGGGTACGCCATCGGTCCGAACGTCGACAAACTCAGTATCTGGAAGTGATTTCAAAGCCTTGCGGCACGTGTCACAGTTTTTCAGACCATAAAGGCGCATTTCGGGTGTCTCCTGTATCTGGTTCAATTTTCAGCAAATTTGCCTGCACGTTTCAGAAATTCTTGATTTTTTACTTCACCATGCAATGTTGAAAAAGACGAAACTCGCAATTCGCGCTGTATCGTTACGGCGATACGGTGATCAATTGCGGCGACGTCAATCACTGCCCCCACCAATTATGTGGGACAACGCGTAAGTAGAAGGAGACACGGGAAATGCCAACTGGCACCGTGAAATGGTTTAATACCACGAAAGGCTACGGGTTTATTGCCCCTGATGAGGGCGGCAAGGACGTATTTGTTCATATCTCGGCCGTTGAACGGTCCGGTCTGACCGGGCTCGCTGACAATCAGAAAGTCTCGTATGAGTTGGAAGACGGACGCGACGGCCGACAAATGGCATCTGATTTAAAGCCACTGTAAAACAGTCCCGCATGCTGCGGGTGATCAAAACAGGCCAACGGCCAATTTCCGGCCGTTGACCAATATTCAAAGGTTAGAAACCTTACCCTCGCGCCGGGTCGGCTTAGGCGCGAGAGGATTAGCTTTTTCCATCACTATAATGCGCAATGCGCGAGATCAGCTTTTGCGAATGACCGCTTCGAACTCGCGCCATTCCCGAGCGGTCATGCCCGAGTTTTCCTGCGTGACATTTTCCCCGACCAGCATTCGGCGCAGGCTGTCGACCATCTGAGCCGAAAGGTTCACCGCACCCAGCCGATAATCCTCGAACGCTTTGTAGGCGAAGGGCACCCAGTCGGCGACGATCTTGCACATGGTATCCGCATAGACCCGGATCTCGTACTGCGCATGCGGGTCGGCACGCAGGCGCAAGAAGTGGAACAGGTTGTGCAGATCAACCTTCCAATACCACTGCGTATAGATATTCGCGGGCAGGTTCATCCGCGCCAGTTCACGCGCCAGACCCTGTTGGCCGTCTTGGTTGATCATCGATTCATAGTTGTCATAGCACCGGGCGCTATCGGCCTTGAGGATATCCAGAACTCGCGCGGCCTCTTCCCCTTGCAGCGCATCACCCCGGCCTTGGTTGTTTACCTCGGACTGCGCGGCAACGTGATCGGGTGCGGGGATATAGAACTCGCGGTCCAGAATCGAATAGCGCGCGGAATACTCGTTCACATTTGCCGTGCGGTGACGAATCCACTGCCGGGCGACAAAGACAGGTAGCTTGACGTGCAGCTTGATCTCGCACATCTCGAACGGGGTCGAGTGCCAGTGACGCATCAGATAGCGGATCAGACCCTCATCGTTCTGCACCGATTTTGTGCCTTTGCCATACGACACCCGCGCCGCCTGACAGATCGCCGCATCGTCACCCATATAGTCGATCACGCGCACAAAGCCGTGGTCCAGCACCTGATGAGCGGTATAAAGGTGATCTTCCATACCCGCAGCCACAACGCGGCGTGTTGGATGCGATTGCGCCCGTTGCGCTTCGATCTCGGCCAGTTGGTCAGAGGACAGCGGCATAAAAGTTCCTTTCCAGCAATGAGTCGCCCACCACTATATATCGGCAATTCCCCGACCGGAACCGCGACATGTACACCCAGCGGCGCATTTTCAAAATTGTGTCCGCCCTGCCCCTCGACACGCATTTTCCGCGCGCTAAGCTGCAGCCCATCACCTGAACGGAAAGGAAGCCACAATGGGGCTGAGATATCTTCACACCATGATCCGCGTGAAGGATCTGGAAAAGTCGATGGCGTTTTTTGAGTTGCTGGGCCTGAAGGAAACCCGCCGCTATGACAGCGAGGCGGGGCGGTTTTCGCTGATCTTCATGGCGCCCCCGGGGCAAGAGGATCGCCCAATTGAGCTGACCCACAATTGGGATGGTGACGATGCGCTGCCCAGCGACAGTCGGCATTTCGGGCATTTGGCCTATGGCGTCGACAATATTTACGAGGTCTGCCAGCACTTGCAGGACAATGGTGTGGTGATCAACCGCCCGCCCCGCGACGGCCGTATGGCGTTTGTAAGGTCGCCCGACAATATCTCGGTCGAGTTGCTACAGAACGGTGACGCGCTGGAAGCCGCCGAACCCTGGGTCAGCATGGAAAGCACCGGACACTGGTGATCCGCTGGCTGACAGCACTGGGACTGGCCGGACTGGCCAGCCCGCTTCGGGCCGAAACCTGTCGCCTGGCCCTGGCGTTGGCTATGGATATCTCAAGCTCGGTGGATGCAACCGAGGATACCCTGCAGCGGCAGGGCCTGGCCGCTGCCCTGATCGCCCCTGAGGTGACCGAGGCGTTCTTTTCCTCTCCTTTGCCCGTGGCATTGGCTGTGTATGAGTGGGGCAGCCGCTCGACCCAGCGCATGATCCTGAACTGGACGATGATCAACACGCAAGCTGATTTGCTTACAGCGGCAGAGACCATACAGCGTTCAGTCCGATCTGACGGTGACTCGGCCACTGCCATGGGGCAAGCTTTGGCTTTTGGTGCGACCCTGATGCAGCAAGCACCACCATGTTTGTTCCAGACCATCGACCTGTCTGGGGACGGCGCAAATAATGACGGTTTCCAACCTGCATCCGCTTATCGCCACTTTCCGTTCGAGGGCATTGTGGTCAACGGGCTGGTTATCAATGCTGCCGATTTCGAGGGCGAAGTTCATCTGATTCCCTACTTCGAAAACAATGTTCTGTACGGACCTGGCGCATTTCTAGAAGTCGCACAGGGGTTCGAGGATTTCGAACGCGCCATGCGGCGGAAGCTGGAACGTGAACTGACAAGCTTGCAAATCGGCGTGCTGCAGGACTTCGCGCCCAGATGACGCGGCTATTGGCATTTGTCATTAGTTTGATCGCTGGTTCGGCCACGGCAGAGTGTCGACAAGCTCTGGCGCTGGGGCTGGATGTTTCTGGTTCGGTGGACAGTCACGAATACCGGCTGCAACTTGACGGTGTGGCAGCTGCTTTGCAGCGTCCTGAAGTGGTGCAGCTATTGCTGTCAAACCCTGCTGCCCCTGTGCGGTTGGCGATTTTCGAGTGGAGCGAGCCGGGCCATCAGCGTCTGTTGCAAGACTGGATCGCCATACGTTCGGGCAACGATCTTGACCGGATCGCCTTATTACTGAACCGGACCAAGCGCAGTGCCGCCCCGCAAGGTACGGCTGTTGGCTCAGCGATGCTGTTTGGGGCTGACTTGCTGTCCGACCAAACGAGTTGCTGGAAACGAACACTCGATCTGTCCGGCGACGGCAAACACAATCTGGGCACTCACCCGCGCGAAGCCAAAAGCACGCTTGAAGCTTCGGGCATCACCATCAACGGCCTGGTCATCGGCGCGGATGATCCCAGCCACGGCGACAAACGCTATGTGCAGGTTGGAGAGCTGTCTGCCTATTACACCGCCTGGGTCATCCTGGGGCCAGATGCCTTTGTCGAGGTTGCCCTGGGGTTTGACGCTTATGAGGACGCCATGACCCGAAAGCTGATCCGAGAGCTTGAAGGGCTGATCCTGTCCGATGCGCGCCCCTGATCAGTAGATATACCGGATCTGGTCCGTCCAATACCGTTCCACCCGGCGTAGAGAGGTTGTGATGTCGTCTATCCCCTCCAGTCCAAGCACACCACGGGTTTGCAGCCCCTCGGCATGGCGCGAGAACAGCTCGGTCACGATATCCCGAATCTCGCGTCCTCGTGGCGTTAACCGAACCCGGACCGAGCGTCTGTCGATCTCACACCTTTGGTGGTGCATATAGCCCATTTCGACCAACTTCTTGAGGTTGTAACTGACGTTGCTGCCCTGATAATAGCCACGGCTTTTCAACTCACCCGCCGTCACCTCATGATCGCCGATATTGAACAGAAGCAGGGCCTGAACGGCGTTGATTTCCAACACGCCCACGCGCTCGAACTCATCCTTGATAACGTCCAGTAGTAGACGGTGCAGCCGCTCGACCAAAGCGAGCGCTTCAAGATAGCTGGTCATGAAACCCTTGGTTTCCGGCGCGGAGACCTGCATTTCCATACTCATCCGATCCTCCGATTCAGTCGCGCTGTTTCAGGCAGCATGAATCGAAATCCCCAAGAATCGGTTAAGCTGGATTGTCTTTATTTTTGAAAGGTCTGCGCGATATGCGAAACCAGATGGACAAACCCCTCGGGCGGCTGGGCCTGCCCAGTGACCCACTGATACAGATCCTGATCATTTTCGTGTAGCAGCGCGTCGAACTGATCCAGACCCGCTGTATCCATCGCGTCGAGATTACGTTCGGCATAGGCCGAAAGGATCAAATCCATCTCTTTGATCCCGCGTCGCATGGACCGCATTTTCATGCGTTTGATCCTGACTTCCCGTGTTTCGGTCACTTTCCCTGCTCCGACATTAAGCGCAGCTTCTTCTCAAGCCGCGCGGCCCGTTCGGCACTGGCGCGCATCTCGCCCCGGATTGCGCGTAGCTCGGCCACCGCATCCGCCAGCTCGATATTGACCTCGCCGTCTTCGACGGGGGCGTCCATACCTTCGCCTTCGCCGGTCAGCAACCACATGATCGAAACGTTGATCATACCCGCCATCATCGACAAACGGTTGGCACGCGGTTCGGACAGATCGTTTTCCCAGGCCACAATAGTCGCTTTTTTGACACCCAGCCGACGCGCCAGTTGGGTCTGGGTCATACCAGCGGCCTCGCGCGCGCCTGCCAGCCGGTCCCCGAATGTCGCTGCCTCTGGGCTATACCAGTCATTTTCGTCGGTCATCAGGGTCTCCATGTCTCGGCCTCATATCGCTTGATCGTCATTCGGGCGCACCCTATGACAGACAGGTTGAACATACAAACTGAGGCCATCATGACTTTCCTGTCTGCGACACTGTCACGCGTAAAACCATCACCAACCATCGCGATGACCGCCAAAGCAGCCGAGTTGAAGGCGGCGGGGCGTGATGTGATTGGCCTGAGCGCGGGTGAACCTGACTTCGACACCCCCCAGAACATCAAGGACGCGGCTGTTGCAGCCATTGCCGCGGGCAAGACAAAGTATACCGCCCCTGACGGAATTCCCGAATTGAAACAAGCCGCCTGCGCCAAGATGAAGCGTGATCATGGGCTGGATTACACGCCCGCACAGATCTCGGTCGGGACTGGCGGCAAGCAGACGTTGTATAACGCGTTGATGGCGACAATGAACGACGGAGACGAGGTTGTTATCCCCGCGCCATACTGGGTCAGCTACCCGGACATGGTTCTGCTGGCCGGAGGTACGCCAGTCGTGGTCGAGACGACGCTGGAAAACAGCTTCAAACTGACCGCCGAACAGCTTGAGGCGGCGATCACGCCCAAGACCAAGTGGTTCATCTTCAACTCTCCGTCGAACCCTACGGGAGCGGGCTATAGCCGTTCGGAATTAAAAGCCCTGACAGATGTACTGATGCGCCACCCGCATGTGTGGATCATGTCCGACGACATGTACGAGCATCTGGCCTATGACGGGTTCGAATTCTGCACTCCGGCCGAGATCGAACCGGGCCTCTATGACCGTACCTTGACCTGCAACGGCGTATCGAAAGCCTATGCCATGACGGGCTGGCGCATTGGCTATGCGGCGGGTCCGGTCGAAATCATCGCGGCCATGCGCAAGATTCAATCACAGTCGACCTCGAACCCCTGCTCGGTCAGCCAATGGGCGGCGGTCGAGGCGCTGAATGGAACGCAAGCGTTTTTGGCCCCGAACAACGAGACGTTCAAACGCCGCCGAAACTTGGTGGTCGAAATGCTGAACCAGATCGACGGTATCACCTGCCCCACGCCCGAAGGCGCGTTCTATGTCTACCCGTCGATCGCGGGCCTGATCGGCAAGTCCACTCCGGCCGGCACCAGAATTGACTCGGATGAGGCCTTCGCCACCGCCCTGCTGGAAGAGGCCGACGTGGCCGTTGTATTTGGCGCGGCCTTTGGCCTGTCACCGAATTTCCGGGTCAGCTATGCGACCTCGGACGAAGCCCTGACCGAGGCCTGCACCCGTATCCAGCGCTTTTGCGCGTCCCTGACCTGATCCGGAGGCCCCTGATGACCGCAGAACTGCCTGAATACTACTTTCGTGTCCGCGAGAATGGCGCGGCGGTTTTTCGGATCGATACCGAAAACCGTCAACGGCGGATCGAGATGGATCAGATCGCGGTCATCAACATCCGCAATGGCGAGGTCAAGCCACAGGGCCAGCGCACCCTGACAGCGGCGGATCAGGCGGAAATCGCACGATGGATGGACGCGCGCAAAGCCCTGCTGGCGCAACGGGATATCGACGACATACACCGCGCGGTCGACTATCTGAATCTGACCACGCAATGGGCACAATCCAAGGCGTCGGACGAACAGCTTGAGGATGTCACCGACCGGTTGTTGCTGGCGATGCACGACCTGCGTAGCGTTCTGGTGCGCAAAAAGGCAGATCGCCTAAGCAAAGGCTGAAGCCGCGGCTATTCCGCAGGCACCCCTACGGTCTGAACCGAGCGCATCCAGAAACGGGCCATCAGCAAGACGGCCGCGCAGGCAAGCCCAAGTACAAGACCCATCCAGATGCCGATCCCGTCCATCCCCTGCACAAAGCCAAAGTAATAGGACGCCGGTATCCCAACCACCCAATAGCTGAGCCCGGCCATAACCATCGGCACCTTGGCATCTTGCAATCCGCGCAACAGGCCCAGTGCAATCACCTGTGCCCCGTCGACCAACTGGAACAAAGCGGCCATGGCCAGCAGGCCCGTTCCGATGGCCAGGATTTGCGGGCGCTGCGGATCGTCGGGTTCGACAAATACAGAAATCAGCGGCTCGGCGCAGGTCACAAACAAGATAATCGTCAGAACAGACACCAGCAGAGACATCACGGTCACCGCCTTCGCACCTTTTTCCAGATGTGGTCGATCCTTGCGCCCAAGGGCGTTCCCCGCACGGATCGTGGCCGCGTTAGACAGCCCCAGATGCACCATGAACGTGGCCGAGGCCAGATTCAGCGCAATCCCATGCGCCGCCAGCGGCACCGGCCCGATCCAACCCATCATGAAGGCGGACATGGCGAACAGCGACACCTCGGCAAGCAATGTAAATCCAATGGGAATGCCAAGACGCAGCACGCTGTACAGCATCTCCCAATCCGGGCGCCAGAACCGTTGGAACAGGTTATGTTCGGGCAATACGCGCACGGCGTAGACCACGACCGCAACCAGCGACACCATCTGCGTCACCACCGAGGCAATTGCCGCCCCCATCACGCCCAGTTCAGGCGCACCCCAATTGCCGAAGATCAGCGCATAGTTGGTCAGTGCGTTGACGACAGCGGCCGTCACAGTGATCCACAAAACGATCTGAGTGCGCTCCAAAGCGGCCAGATAAGATTTCAGCACCATAACCACCAGCGCCGGGAACAGGCCCCATCCTGCGACACGTAGATATTGCGACGCGGTCTCGGCCACTTGCGGGTCCTGCCCTGCAGCAATCAAAATCGGGTGGGACCACCACAGCAAAGGCATAACCAGCACCGCGTATAACAAGGACAGCCACACCCCCATGCGGGTCGAGCGGCGAATGCTGGTCTCATCCTCTTCGGCGACCGCAGTCGCCACCATGGGCATCACCGCCAGTCCGAAACCGCCGCCAAACAGGAACAGCACAAAATAAAAGCTACTGGCCAGCGTCACTGCGGCCAATGCCTCGACCCCGTACCAGCCCAGCATGATCGTGTCGGTCAAACCAATGGCAAACTGCGCCAGATGCCCGCCGACCAGCGGCAGGCCCAGAACTGCAATGGCCCGGAAGTGGGCGCGATATGTCATTACCTTATTCATTTCACCAGCCTTATGCCCGGCCAGAGGCCGGGACAAGAGGTGATCAGTGAAATTTCAAGGTGAGACTAGTTCTGCCGGCAATTGGCCGCTTGGTTCATCGCGCGTCAGGATGCAGGGAAGTGCCCAGAATATGCTCGGACTGATGAATGACGTGATGCGCCTGCCCTACGATCATGGGATCGGGCTGCCCCACGATATTGTGGTCCTTGTCCGGGTAATCCAGCGTCGACAAAAAGTGGCGCATACAGTTCAGACGCGCACGTTTCTTGTCGTTCGACTTGACGATGGTCCAAGGCGCGTCGGCGGTGTCAGTATAGAAAAACATCGCCTCTTTCGCTTCGGTATAGTCGTCCCATTTATCCAGGCTCGCCTTGTCGATGGGCGACAGCTTCCATTGCTTCAACGGGTCGGTTTCCCGGCTTTTGAAGCGGCGCTGTTGTTCCGGCTGCGTGACCGAGAACCAATATTTATAGAGCTGAATACCCGAGCGGACCAACATCCGCTCCAACTCGGGCGTCTGTCGCATGAACTCAAGGTACTCGTTGGGAGAACAAAAGCCCATGACCCTCTCAACGCCCGCACGGTTGTACCAAGAGCGGTCGTAGAACACCATTTCACCGACCGTAGGTAGTTTCTGAACATAGCGCTGATAATACCACTGGCCTTTCTCTTCCCAGGTCGGCTTGTTCAAGGCCACGACGCGGGCTTGCCTTGGGTTCAGGTGTTCCATAAACCGCTTGATCGTACCGCCTTTGCCTGCTGCATCACGCCCTTCGAACAGCAGAACAAAGCGTTGCCCCGTCTCTTGCGCCCAAAGCTGCACCTTAAGCAATTCGGCCTGCAATTGCGCCTTTTGCGCCTCGTACTTGCCCCGCGCCATCTTGCGATCGTAGGGATACTTGCCGCTTTCGAACGCCTGCCGAATTCGCTCGGGGCTGGGTTGCGATGGCTCAGGATTGGGTGTTGGGACAATTTTGACAGAGGATTGTTTTTGTTCAATTTGTGCCGCTGCTTCCATTCAATTTTTCCTTTTTCACTATCCGCAGGAACGTCTAGCAAAAGGCGCAGATTTTCGCTTTGACACGGGTCAAATTTTTGAGCCGTAGCGTAGGAAATTTTCCACTAATGAAGTTCAACACGCTGCGGCAGATTTCTAGCTATGCCCCCAATCCGCCGGATCATCCGAGTTGTTGGGTGAAAGACCCAGAACGTCGCCTGTGGTAGAACATCCAAGCCCAAGAACCGTTCTGTTCGCGTATGAGAAATACGCGCAGACCTGATTGATCTCGAGGATCTCGCCATCGTCCCACCCGGCGTCCCGCAGGGCGCGAACATCAGCCTGAACCATCTGCGCAGGTGCTTCGGTTAGCTTGCGCGCATAGCACATAGCAGCGATCTGGGCGTTGTCCAGCGGTGCGGAATCCGGCGTTCCGGCCTCAATCGCGGAGCGGATGGCATCGCCCCGTTCCGCGTCTGCCAACAACCGCTGCAACCCGCTAAAGTGATGCTCGATGCAATAGCTGCACTGGTTCAGGGAACTGACCCAAACCCCCAGCACCTCAAGAAACCACTTCGGGACTTTATTGGCCGAGTGATGCAGGACGTTCTTGTACAGCGCCATGTGACCTTCCATCGAATGCGGCCGTAAAGAATGCACCATCATTATGTTGTCCACGTTTTTGTCAGGCCCGGTGACCCGCTCGTAAAGCTTTCTCAGCTTGCCGGTGGCTTCGTCAAATGGAACAGTCTTAATCCAGCTCATATGGTCCTCGCCCTGTTGTCGTGCCGCGTCTTCGCCTCCCAGTTTCGCACTCGTATCCTTCTGAGACAAAACTGGATCGCCCCACCATGTCAGGCTAAGCTGACGAAACGCAAGTAAGGGAGTATCTCATGGAAATGGCGGAGAAAACTGTCACTGAGTTCTATGCCAACCACCCAATTTCCGCGCCGCATATCCTGACCAAGCTGACAAGCCTTCGCGGATCGCTTGAGGATGTGACCCCGCAAGAGCTCTACCCTTATGATCAGGATCACTATGACGGCCTGAATGCCAACGCCCGACTGGCCGACAAGGTCCGGATGAAATCTGGTGATCGCGTTCTGGACGTTTGTGCCGGGCTTTGTGGACCTGCGCGATGGTACGCCTCTGAGCATGACGTTGACGTCACTGGCCTCGATATCAGCCCCAACCGCGTCGACGGTGCCAAGGAACTGAACGCGCTTGTCGGACTACAGGATCAGGTGCATCCAATTCTGGGCAGTGCGATGGATATACCCTTTGACGATGCGCATTTCGATGCGGCGGTCAGTCAGGAATCCTTCTTGCATATCCCCGACAAGCTCAAAGCCCTATCCGAAGTGTTCCGCGTTCTGCGCACTGGCGGACGGTTCGCCTTTACCGATTGGGTGATGCATGAGCCCCTGCCCGATGATGAGATGGAATTGTACCACCAACGTTTTGCCTGCCAGTCCCTGCTGAGCATTCCCGAGTACGAAACTGTGTTGAAAAAAACTGGATTTTCGGTTGCCTCAGCCAACGATGTAACGGCGTCCTGGGGCGAAATTCTGGCGCGTCGGCTTAGCATGTATCAAACCTTGGATGCCGAGGCCGAACGCGCTGGCAACCCGTCCAAGGGGGATACTTTCCTAAAAATGTACGCGCAATTTGTCAGCGACGTGAAACAAAGAAGGATCGGCGGGGTACGATTGACAGCGGAAAAACCTTAATAACTTCGGCTTCGTGCAGGGGTGTCACTCATCAAGATCACAGCCAATCGCCCACAACACCTCGCGCCCCTCTTCCCCCGGACCACATCACCTGCCATAATGGGTCTCAACCTAAAAACAAGAGCAGCCCCGATGCCCGACGATCTGTTGACGCCAAGCGCAACCACCACTTACGACGCCTCTTCGATTGAGGTACTGGAAGGTCTTGAGCCGGTCCGAAAACGCCCCGGTATGTATATCGGCGGCACTGATGAGCGCGCTTTGCACCATATGGTGGCCGAAATCCTCGACAACTCGATGGACGAAGCCGTCGCGGGCCATGCCAACCGGATCGAAGTTGAACTGCACGCCGACTACGCCCTGACCGTACGCGACAACGGGCGTGGCATTCCGATCGACCCGCATCCGAAATTTCCCGACAAATCAGCGTTGGAGGTGATCCTCTGCACCCTGCACGCGGGCGGCAAATTCTCGGGCAAGGCGTACCAGACCTCGGGCGGTCTGCATGGCGTGGGCGCATCTGTGGTAAACGCATTGTCGGATTCGATGGTCGTGCAGGTGGCGCGAGATAAAACGCTGTTCGAACAACGGTTCTCACGCGGCATTCCTTTAGGCCCGGTGGAAAGGGTCGGCGCGGCCCCGAACCGACGCGGCACCACAGTCACTTTCCACGCCGATGCCGAGATCTTTGGCCATCACAAATTCAAACCGGCGCGGCTGTTCAAATCCATCCGCTCCAAGGCCTATCTGTTCTCGGGCGTCGAAATCCGTTGGAAGTCCGCCATCGACGATGGCGAGACCCCGACCGAAGCGACCTTCCACTTCCCCGGTGGCCTGTCCGATTACCTGAAAGAGACGATGAATGGCTCGTCCACCTATGCTGAGCAACCCTTTGCCGGTACCGTGGACTTTAACGAGAAATTCGGCACTCCCGGCAAGGTCGAATGGGCGATCAACTGGACGCCTTCACGCGACGGGTTCATCCAGTCCTACTGTAACACCGTCCCTACGCCCGAAGGCGGCACCCATGTGGCGGGGTTCTGGGCCGCGGTCCTCAAGGGGATCAAAGCCTATGGCGAGTTGATCAACAACAAGAAAGCCGGTCAGATCACCCGCGACGACCTGATTACCGGCGGCTGTGCGCTGGTGTCGTGTTTCATCAGTGAACCGGAATTCGTCGGCCAGACCAAGGACCGTCTGGCTACGGTCGAGGCGCAGCGGCTGGTCGAGAATTCGGTCCGCGACCATTTCGATAACTGGCTGGCCGCGGACACGAAATCCGCCGGCGCTATCTTGGACTTCCTCATCCTGCGGGCTGAGGAACGCCTGCGCCGACGGGCCGAGAAGGAAACACAACGCAAATCCGCCACTAAGAAACTTCGTCTTCCCGGCAAGCTGGTGGACTGCTCTAGTTCAACACGTGACGGCACGGAATTATTCATCGTCGAGGGGGACTCGGCGGGCGGGTCCGCCAAAATGGGCCGGGACCGCAAAACACAGGCCCTGCTGCCCCTGCGCGGCAAAATCCTGAACGTGTTGGGCGCGGCCAGTTCGAAACTGGGCACCAATGCCGAGATCAACGATTTGACGCAGGCTTTGGGAGTGGGGCTTGGCACCAAATTCAACGTCGACGACCTGCGCTATGACAAGGTCATCATAATGACCGACGCAGATGTGGACGGGGCGCATATCGCCTCGCTGCTGATGACGTTCTTCTTCACCCAGATGCGTCCGATGATCGACGCGGGACACCTGTATCTGGCCTGCCCGCCCCTCTACCGCCTGACCCAAGGCGCAAAACGCGTCTATTGTCTGGACGAGGCCGAGCGCGACGAATGGCTTGAGAAAGGTCTGGGCGGCAAGGGCAAGATCGACGTGTCACGCTTCAAGGGTCTGGGCGAAATGGACGCCAAGGACCTGAAAGAAACTACGATGGACCCGGCCTCGCGCAAGCTAATCCGCGTCACCATCGACGAGGACGAACCCGGCGAGACCGGCGATCTGGTCGAGCGCCTGATGGGCAAAAAACCCGAACTGCGGTTCCAGTACATTCAGGAAAACGCGCGGTTTGTGGAGGAGTTGGACGTCTAAGACGATCGAACGCGAAAGACATCAATCAGTGCAGAGGCCAAATGTTCAAATCACGTAAGGCAAGACTGTGCTGGTCAACTGGTATTCTTGTTCTCGCTGGTGTGATTGTGATGTTCGCGGGTCGCTACCGCGAACCGGCCACTGTTGAAGACATCGTCGAGTCCTTTCTTCAGACACATAATATTCCGGGGGCTGTGCTGGCCTACGGCCCCTCGGATGCAGAGCCCAAAGTCGTGGCGTTTGGCGTGTCAGACCCGATTGAGAACACGCCCATGTCGACCGACCAGCCATTTCGCCTGGCCTCGGTCACAAAACCCATCGCAGCCAGAGCACTGATCAAAGCCGAGGAACGTGACCAAATCGACCTGGATCGTCCCATAGCCGAGCTTGCCGACCTGCCCCCGCCGCATGACCCGCGGGCCGCACAAGTATCGGCGCGGCAGCTTTTGGCGCATACGGGTGGGTTCGATAGAACTATCAGTTTTGATCCGATCTTCGCGCCCGATCGGCTTGGCCTTGACTGGTCGGCCAGTTGCGCCAAAGTGGCCCGGACCGTGTGGCAAACCATGCCGTTGGATCACACGCCGGGCAGCAAGACGGCGTACTCGAATGTTGGCTTCTGCCTTCTGACCGATCTGCTGGGGGCGGAAGCTGAAGACGCCCTGCAGCAGGTTGCCGATATCCATCTGGAGGGGCCCGCCGGGGCCAATTGGGAACTTCGCAGCGACGGTTGGACCCGTGTGCTGAGTTCTAAGGACGATCAAGGCTGGCTTTCAGGCTTGGGTATCGCTGGTGGGGCAATCGGCACGGCCGAGGCGGTCTGGACCATGGCCTCAGCGCCCCAACCGTTTTTCGAGGCGACGGCATCACAGGACGACAAAAGTGATTTCTACGCGTCGGGCTGGCATGTCTGGCCGGAAGAGAACGGCCAGCACCTGACCCATTGGGGCGGGGTCCGAGGCATCTTCACAACCGTCTTTCGATTTTCGGACGGAGAGACTGTTGTCGTGTTGTTCAACGCCTCACCTGTTGAGCCCAATAGTGCATTTGCGTCGCTGCATAACGCGTTGTATGAGTTCAATAAATCGAATAGGTGAGATCAAAATTGACCACACTGAAGAGCAAGCGCCTGATGAGCGAAAAGCCCGAAATGCGGTCCAGTACATTCAGGAGAACGCGCGGTTTGTGGAGGAGCTGGATGTTTGACCTAAAGAGCCTCCAACACTCCACGTTTTGGACGACAATTTGGCTTAGGCCTATTGCGTGAGTCTATTTTGTTGGCGTGATGACATGAGTTCCCACTACTTTGAACTCATCTGATATGCCCAAAACAATTTCGTAGCTATATATCAGGTCAAACTCAAATAAACGCCAAAATAGCGTAGGATTTCTTTCCCTATACTGTTCTACGGTCCAATAGCCTGCGACATTCCCGACAGGTTGGTTTATTCTAGTAGGAACAAAGTTCTCACTTCTGTATCTGCTGTATCCCACCACTCGGAAGTCGTGATAACTCATCCAGCTTTGAATTCTATCTAGAGTACCCAGACTTCGCGAAATACGGAAAATGCAAACCTCTACGCCACTCCCGTAACCTACTCTTTTCCAATCCAGCTTCAGCAAGTTTGGGCTTTCTTTCTTCTGTTCCTCTTTGATCAAACAGCTTTGTACATCTGGATAGTTACGAATAGCTTTTCGGAACTGTTTCCATCGCGCCTGTTCACTATCCATAACGTAACCCAAAAATAAAAATGGCTCGGCGGATTGGTTGGAAAGATGATCATATTCGATCTCACACGTATCCGTAGGTCTGCAGTCCGTCCATACATCAGCCTCAGGCCCTTCCGCCGCCAAAGGCATAGAAGCGGCAAAAATTGCAACTGCAAGAATCAAAAATTTGGTAATTGAACTATCTTTCATTTCACGCAAAAACTTTGGGTGCGCATTTGTTCTCTAAGAAGTTGAGCTTAGCTAACAGGCTTCGCCAAGTAGGGTTTCCCTGACCTCCAGCGGGCCTGTTTAAGAGAAATCAAAAAAAAACCGGACGGTCGTAAATCTGATAGTAACCTGACGAGCCTCGTGCCCCGCCTATGGGGGCGAGTCGGGCGCGTGCTTGATGCGTCGCATCAAGCATTGGGTGGATGGCGTGAGATCCTCCTCAAACAGCTCCCAAACACCCCCCTTGCCTAACCTGTTGATCTCGTTCACACTTACTCTCAAACCGTCATTCAAGAACGACAATTGAGGTTCCGAGCGTCCAAGACGCAATGAAACCAACAATAGATTTTCGAACGGGAGGACGACATGAAAACACTAACCCTTGGGCTGGCCGTTGCGCTGCTGGCCAGTCAAGCGTCCGCGCAGCAGACATTGACCACCGCATCCCCCATTCCGGACGGGGCCGAGACCAAGTTCTGCTACTACAACGGCATGGCCTATTCGCAGGACGCCTTTGTTCTGCTGGTCGGCGACAACACCGTTACCCAGACGGTCAGCACGATCCAGGAACGCCTGCTGCGTTGTCACCGTGAGGACGACGGCACGATGAAGTGGAAACCGCAGAGCACGTTCTCGACCAATAACTGAACGCTTAAGGTGGGCGGGCTAGCCCACCTTCTGCTCCAGCCATTCCGCGATCTGCGCGGCGGGCTTTTCCCAGCCGGGCTCCATAAACAAGAAATGCGCGTGGTTCTCGACGGGCATGAAAGTCGCTCGGTCACCATACAAATCGGCCAGGGCGCGGCAGGTGTTGGGGTTCACCGCCCTGTCCTCAGTCCCTGATACGACCAGCACCGGGCAGTCGACCTTGTCGATATCGACCTTCATAGCGTGGTGATCGTCGAACATCCAAAAAAACATCTCGAACATCACCCGCCCGCTTTCGGCGCCCAAACGGTCGAACACCGCGTGCTGTTGCGCCTCGGGCATTTTGTTCAGCGCGAAGGGGGCCATCAGGTCGAACTCGACCCGCATGGGTTGTCTCCAGAAGGCCCCGCCCTCCATCAAAGCACGCGGGATGGCGCGTTCGTCATCGGTTTCAGGCAAAGTGCCCCAAGGCGCGTTCGGGTTGATAAGGACAAGCGCACTGGCGAACCCGCGTGAAGCCACCTGCTGCGCCACAACTCCGGCGATGGCGTGGCCCAACAGAACCGGTTTGCTGTCCAACCCCTGCACGAACTCTGCTATGTCGTTGGCATAGTCCATCACGCTGGTATCGGTCAGGCGCGGGTCGGGTTCGGCCTTTGAGTCCCCGCCGTGATAGCGCAACGCGGGGGTGTGAACGGTCCAGCCCCGGTCGCGGAAAAACCCGGCATAATCCTGCATACACCATGGCCCTGCAAAGGCACCGTGGATCAGAACAATCTCTTTGGTCATGAAAACGCTCCCTTTTCTTTCGCTACTATGAGAGATCGGGGGCGACTTCAGCAAGGCTGTGTCGCAGGCCTATCAGACGGACAGGCCTATCAGCGCCACTCCGACAGCCATAAGAACCGCTGCACCAAGCCGCCGCATCCAGTTCCCCTCTTTCAGGAAAACAAACCCGATCAGCGCCGCGAAAATAACCGAGGTTTCCCGTAGCGCCGAAACTGCACCAAGCGGTGCGAAGTTCTTGGCATAAAGCACAAGACCATAGGCTGTCATCGAAACAAGCCCGCCCAGAATGCCGATCATCCAGACTTTGGCAGGCAATTCAGCCAGGGTCTTCCGTCGACGGATACCAACAAACCCCGCGATAAACAGATGCAGAAACGCACCCCAGGCCCAGTAGCTAAGCGTATTGCCGGACAAGCGCACGCCAATACCGTCCACGACCGAATATATCGAGATGCAAAAGCCCGTGCCCAGTGCAAATCCAAGGGCCCAACGGCCCACACCAGAGCGCAATGCCTTCCAACTGCTGAGCTGGATACCAACAGCAATCAGGGCGATCCCACCCCACGCTTGCAGCGGCAGCACCTCGCCCACCAACAGCATCGCCCACAGCGATACAAGCGCCGGAACGATACCGCGGGCAATTGGGTATACGACGCTTAGGTCTCCGTGCTGATAGGCTTTGCCGAGCATGAAATAATAGCCGAAATGCACCACGGTTGAGATCAGGATGTATGGAAAGCTTTCGGCACTGGGCAGTGGCAGCAACAGGATCATTACCGTTGCTGGAATGACATGCCCCAACGCCACCAGACCCAGAGTGGTGGTCCGATCAGCCGCGGTTTTGACAATCGCATTCCAAACCGCGTGCAACACCGCCGCCGTCAAAATGATGGCAATGACAAACAGGGTCACATCCGAACCTTTCGTAAAGGAAGAAACTGTCCTGCAAATCGGACCGGCTAAGTTATTTGCACAGGTTGAGGCCGATCACAACGCAGCTTCGATCAGTGTTTTGAGAATGTTTTCGGTGAGTCTGTTTGGGTTTCCACCGCAGGAGGAAGCGGTGATTGTGCCGTTGACCAGCGCAAGATAGCTGCCCTGCAGGCCAAGCCCTATTGATGCGAAATCTCTACAACTGAACGTGAGGAGTGTTGCCAGCGCGCTGGCGCGCGGTCACTTTGGTGTCATGACATTTGTGACCGAAAATCAACTGCCCCTGCTGATATTGTTCTTTATTATTGGCTCGGTTGGCACCGCGTTTCTATTTCGCAAACCGGCCGGGCACCGGGCATGGAAGCTGGCCGACCTTGTCTGGGTCGTTCTGGGCGGGATCGGCGCACTGGTGGCGGTTCTGGCCGGACTCTACACCTCGGACAGTTCGCGGTTGGACCGGCAAATCGATGTGGCTTATGCCGCGACGCTTGCTTTTGATCGCGACGCCGCGCGATTCCGACTGCGGTTCTGCGATCCGGCCTATGACCCGGACACCGCCGTTTTGTGCGATAAGGTTGAATTCCTTTCGGCCTCAACAGCCAGTAATGCTGACCTGCCTTTGTTCATCGCTGTGACCAATGAAGTGGCGCCGCTACAGGGGTTGCATTTCCTACTTGGCGGGCAAGCGAAAGATGAACAGGAGGAAATTCGCGCTATGGCCGCCAAGGCCGATGCGTTCAGCATCGATCAGTTCCTTGTTTTCACCACGCTGGACGATGCAACACAGGTTGCGATCGACAACATGCGCCGGAAAGTGCCCGCCATTGCCGGGGATTATCTGATCCTTGCCCAAAGCTATGATGACCTGGTTGAACAGGTCGGAAAGCTAAAAGACGAATGGGAATACCTGCAGGAAAACGCGCATATACTGGTGTTGCAAATCGTCGCCCTGTGTCTGGTCAGCTTTGCCGCGCCCTTCCGATTGGGCAAATCCATTGTCGAACTGCGCACAACGCTTAGCGTCGGTACGCCTGCGCCAGCTGTTCCGGATCAGCTCCAAGAAAATACCTTGTCAGAGTCCACAGATTCCGCACGCCCCGACGCACCCACCCCGCCCGCGCATAGCGGTCCGCGCTCGTAGCCGCGCGGGTGCTCAGCAGGGTGATGCGGGGCAAGGCGCGCACCAGCGCCACGTCCTCCATCAACGGCTGGTCCGGGTAACCTGCGGCTTTGTCATAGGCGCGACGCGGCACAAGCAACCCCTGATCACCATAAGGTAGGCTAAACACCCGGCTGCGCAGATTGGCCCAGCCCGCAACCCAGGCTGGCCAAAACCCGCTGGCCTGAAAGGTCAGACGAAAAGCCGCGGGGTTGCCCGTGGGCAGATGCTCTCCGACGTCCTTGCTCCACCCTTCTTGCAGGACGGTATCGGCGTGCAAAACCAAAAGCCATTCACCTTTGGCTACCGCGCAGCCCCGCAGCAACTGCCCCCCGCGTGAGGGCGGCCCGGTCACGATCTCAGCCCCTGCCTCTTCCGCAATTTCAAGGGTCTGGTCGGTTGAACCGCCATCGGTAACGATCAGCTCTCGGACCAACCCCGTGTGCAAACCCTCCATCAAAGCCGGTAAGGACTCCAACAAAGCCTCTGCCGCGTTCAGGGTCGGGATGACGATGCTGATTGGTGCTGGCAAGGCGGATATCCTCTGGTCATGGCGACGCGATCTCCTATATCACGGGGCCAAGGGAAAAGACGAGGACCACCCCATGCCCAATCGCCGTATTCTGCGCCTTAGCGGGTCGGACACTGACAGCTTTCTTCAAGGGCTGGTCACCAATGATATTTCCGGGCTGGATCAGGGACTGGTTTATGCCGCACTGCTGACCCCGCAGGGCAAGTATCTGGCGGATTTCTTTCTGAAACGTGACGGCGATACGGTGCTACTGGATGTCGCCGAGGATATCGCCGACGGGTTCGTCAAGCGGCTGGGCATGTACAAGCTGCGCGCCGATGTTTCGATCGAAGATAGCGGCCTGAATCTGCAACGCGGCACCGGCCCGGCACCCGCAGGCGCCCTGCCCGACCCGCGCCATCCAGATATGGGGTGGCGGGCGTATACGGTCGAGGCCGAAGGCGACGATGGTACGGATTGGGACGCCATCCGCGTGCGACACTGCATACCGGAAACCGGTATCGAGCTGACCCCCGACAGCTATATCCTTGAATCTGGATTCGAGGGCCTGAACGGCGTCGATTTTAGAAAAGGGTGCTATGTCGGGCAGGAAGTCACCGCCCGGATGAAGCATAAGACCGAGTTGCGCAAAGGGCTGCGTAGCGTTCGGGTTAATGGCACCGCGCCCGTTGGGACCGAAATTACATCTGGCGGCAAACCGGCCGGTACCTTGTTCACCCAATCGAACGGTCAGGGGATCGCCTATCTGAGGTTTGACCGCGCCAACGACGATATGCATGCCGCCGAGGCCACCGTCACGCTTGACGCCTAACATGTTGCTATTCCGGCACGGCTGAACCGTTGCGCGGCCCGGTACCCTTTGAACCCTTTCGGGGCGCTGCCACACTGCGGTCAGTCCACTGAACGGATGCGCATATGCTTAAGTTATACGCTGCGATCTGGCGTGCCAGCGCCGGACGGCAAATCATTCTTATTGTCCTGTCCATCGCCATCGCAGGCCTTGCTGCGGTGCCATTAGAGTTTCAGCGCGATATCGTTAACCATCTGACCTCGAACGATATCAGCACCGAGCGATTGCTATATCTGGGTGCAGGCATGATGTCGGTCATCCTGCTGAGCCTCGCCTTAAAGTGGCTGCTGGGCTATCGCGCCGGGACGCTGGGCGAGGATCTGATCCGCATGATCCGCCAGCGGCTTTTGTTGCGCTCATCGGACCTGAGTGAAACCGGTGAGAAAATGCGCTCGGGAACCATGACCACGGCTATTTCCGCCGAGGCCGAGGAGTTGGGAAAGTTCGCCGGTGGCGCCTTTTCAGACCCGGTTGTGCAGATCGGCACGCTGATCAGCGTCATTGGCTACATCTCATCAACGCAACCCGGGCTGGGCATGATCGCCTTTTCAATGATCGTGCCGCAGATCGTGATTGTGCTGGTCTCGCAGCGAAAGGTGAACGTCTTCGTTGCCGAAAGGGTCCGCATATTGCGCAGCTCTACCGACAGGCTGACGACCGAAGACATTGACGCTGTGGCGCGCGATATCGAGGCTCAGTTCGACGATATCTACAACACGCGCCGCCGCATGTTCCTGTGGAAGCTGTCCGCCAAATTTCTGCTGAGCGTAATTAATGGCGCAGGCACGGTCGGTGTTCTGATGCTGGGCGGGTACCTGGTTCTGAATGGCAAAACGGATGTGGGCACCGTGGTCGCCGCCACCAGCGGTCTTGGCCGCATTCAGGGCCCCACGGCCTTTTTGATCGCCTTTTACCGACAAGTCAGTGCCAACCGCATCAAATACGACCTGATGCTGGAATTGTTCGGTCCGAACCCAGAACGATATCGTCGGCCTAGAAAGCTAAACTAAAAAAAGACCGCGCGGCCCCTGCCGTCGCGGTCTTTTCGTGTTTTGCCAAAGCACCGATTTACGCGCGTTCGGAATATTCCATGCTTTCGGTGTTCACCACGATCATCTCATCCTGACCGATGAAGGGCGGTACCATGACCTTGACGCCGTTATCCAGAATGGCTGGCTTGAACGAGTTTGCAGCAGTTTGACCTTTGACCACCGGCTCGGTCTCGACGATCTTGCAGGTCACTTTTTGCGGCAATGTGGCGTTCAGTGCTTCGCTTTCATAGAATTCGACCACGATGGTCATGCCGTCCTGCAGAAACGGGCGACGTTCACCCAACAGTTCAGCGGGCAGTTCGATCTGCTCATAGGTCTCAGAATCCATGAACACCAGCATGCCGTCAGATTCGTACAGGAACTGCTGATCTTTCTGTTCAAGACGCACGCGCTCGACCTTATCCGCCGAACGGAAACGTTCGTTCAATTTCGAACCATTGCGCAGGTTGCGCAGTTCGACTTGCGCAAAAGCACCGCCTTTACCGGGCTTTACATGGTCGACCTTAACAGCAGCCCACAGCCCGTCGTTATGCTCAAGCACGTTGCCGGGGCGAATTTCGTTCCCATTTATCTTGGGCATCACATAAATCCTTCACAAACGGTTGATGCGTCAGTTCCCGTCCCTATATCTGGCGTAACCACACCTGACAAGACAACGAGACCTAGTGCTGCACTTGCAGCAAGCTATGCAAATGACGCAACGCAACTATGCATTTTAGCTGTATCCGAATCACATCTAATAGGTCATAAGGACCGTCACGCCGAAAATGCAAGAGCAAGAACAACAAGGAAGACGAGATGAGAGATTTCGTTGACGGCACTGCCTTTAACAATGAGCAAGGCAATCGTGCACGCAAACTTTTCGCAGCCGTTGTGCTGGCTGCACTGGACGACGCTATTGCCGATGACAAGAAATACGGCAACGGCCCGGAACAGATCGCCCGTTGGGCCCGCTCGCGCGATGGCCGCGAGGTGCTGTCCTGCGCAGGTATCGACCCCAACGAGCGGGTTGTCGGCGGGTTGATGGAGTTCGTTGGTCGTGGCGTGCGTACCTCGGTCGCGCTGTCGCGTGAAGAAAGCGAGCGTCGTAATGCCGCTCAGCAGGCAGAAGCCGCTTAAACCAAGGCGACATCTGCAGGAAAAAGCGCGCCCACTTTCCGGGCGCGTTTTTCTATTTCCGGGTCAGAAAAACAGCAGCCATTGGCGGGCAACCCAAATCTCGGCCCCCAACAATGCGGTAAAGAATAACTTGGCGGGCGCTGACAGCCCCCTGTTCCATAGCACCACATAAGAACCAGCACATATAACAACAGAAACAGGCGCTACCAAAAGCGCGTGATATGCACTGTCCCAATAGCTGACCGGGCTGTGAAAGACCCAATCGCTCAGCGGCCAGAATTGCGGCCGACCGTCACCGGCATGCAGTAGGAAATCCATCGACAGATGCAGCAGCCCTGCGGATGCGGTGACCGTCAAAAACCGCCATCCCCGCCAGTACCCAAGCATCAACGCCACCCCCCACAGGATGAATGAGTTGTCGATGGCAAACACCGTCTGCCAGGCTGGTGAGAAGTATAGTTCGTCAAAGACGACCTGTGGCGGGATGCTCAAGACGTGCAAGGACACCCCAGCCATGACGTACAGCGACAGATCGGGCAGAACCGAGCCCAGCACCGCAGCCCACAGAATGGCCCCCCGCGCAGGCCGCGCAAAAGCGGCAGCGCCGATCAAAAGATGCGCGGGCGTGTTCATCCGGGGCTTTCCCTTTGGTGTCAAATCAGGTCATCTGCGCCCTAACGTATAGGAGACGACCATGGTTCGCGCCATCATGATTCAGGGCACCGGCAGCAATGTCGGAAAATCAGTTTTGGTGGCCGGGCTTGCGCGCGCTTATACGCGGCGCGGGCTGAAAGTGGCGCCGTTCAAGCCGCAGAACATGTCCAACAACGCCGCCGTGACCGAGAATGGTGGCGAGATTGGCCGCGCCCAGGCCCTGCAGGCACGTGCTGCCAAGCGTCCGACCCATACGGATATGAACCCGATTCTGTTGAAACCGGAAACGGACACCGGCGCTCAGATCATTGTTCAGGGTCAGCGTGCAGGCACGATGAAGGCGGGCGACTATCGCAAGGACAAGTCCAAGCTGTTGGATGCCGCGCTTGAAAGTTTTGACCGGCTGTGCAGCGATGCCGATCTGGTGCTGATCGAAGGTGCCGGCAGCCCGGCTGAAACCAACCTGCGCAAGGGCGATATTGCTAATATGGGCTTTGCCTGTGCCGCTGATGTACCGGTCGTTCTGGTGGGCGATATCCACCGAGGCGGAGTCATTGCGCAAATCGTCGGCACGCAGGCGGTTTTGGATGCCGGTGATCTTGAGATGATCACAGGTTTCGCCGTCAACCGGTTCAAAGGCGACGTCTCCCTGTTTGATGAGGGACGTGACGACATCGCCACCCGTACAGGATGGCCATGCATGGGCGTAGTTCCGTGGTTTCATGACGCCTGGAAATTACCCGCTGAGGATATGATGGACATTCGCTCGCACAGTGGCGGGGCCTGCAAAGTGGTTGTCCCACAATTGGAACGCATGGCGAATTTCGACGATCTTGATCCGCTGTCCGCCGAACCGGGGGTCAGCGTTGAAATCATCCCAGCCGGGCGTCCTTTGCCGGGTGATGCCGATCTGGTGCTGTTACCCGGCAGCAAATCCACCATCGGCGATCTGGCCTATTTCCGGGCGCAGGGCTGGGATATCGACCTATATGCCCATGTTCGCCGGGGTGGCCATGTGCTGGGCCTGTGCGGTGGCTATCAGATGCTGGGCAAAACCATCGCCGATCCCGATGGCGTCGATGGCCGACCCGGCACTGTTGACGGGCTGGGCTTGTTGGACGTGACCACCCTCATGGCAGGCCAAAAGCAGGTCACACTGCGCACGGCACGCACCATTCCGGGGCATGAGCCAGTCACCGGGTATGAAATTCACATGGGCCGAACCGAAGGTCCCGATTGCGATCGCGCCTGGCTTGAGATCGAAGAGCGGCCGGAAGGTGCTGCTGACAGCACAGGCCGCATCCGCGGGAGCTACCTGCACGGCATCTTTTCTTCTGACGCTTTCCGCGCCCGCTACCTGCAGCAGTTGGGCGCAGAATCGGACCTGTCATATGAGGATGGGGTCGAGGATACGCTGGACGCGCTGGCGGACCATCTGGAACAGCATATGGACCTGGATCGCCTGCTGGGTATGGCCCGGCCGCCGAAGCGGCCCTAAGGGTTAATCGACCTCGCGCTCGGCCAGTGCGCGGTAAATCTCACGCCGCACCATCTTGCGAACGTTGCGAGTGATACGCTGGCCTAGAACGCCCTGCAGCTCTTCCCGAACGACCTGTGCGATCAGACCCCGCATTGCGTCTTCGTCCAAGGTCAGCGCGCTTTGTCCGGTAGCCAGAGGAGCTGTGTTCATCACTGGCAAGTCTTTGCCTGCAGTCTGCGCATTTTTGCCAGTTGGCCGCACGTGCAGTTCTTTTGCTTCTGATTTCACCGCCTGCGCAGACGCCACGACCGCAGGGTCCCGGACGAAGGTTGCCTTTGTGGCTGTGTCAACGTCTTCGTGTATCGTTTCAGCTTGGCTGATCTTTGCCGAGTAGGTGATGTTGAACTCATCTTCTGCGGCCCACTCCAGCGGTTTTGCCGGTGTCTCGACCTCCGCCGCCCACTCCAGCGGCTTTGTCGGCGTGCCGGAATAAGCATCTTCGCTGTCGCCGTCCGGCTCCCACTGATCTTCGGTTCGCGCAATTGCGGTTTCCAGCGCTTCGATCTTAGCGCTCAGACTGCCGGTCAGGCCGTCCTCTGGCTCAGTCGTGGTTTGCTGTTCGACCGCGGGTTCGGCATGTTTCACGATATCACAAGCCCGCAGAAGCATCGGTTTGACAGAATCTTCGGCCTTGTAAATCGGTTCCGCTTTTTCTGGCTGAGGCTTCTCTTTCACGGCCACTTCACCGACTCGCAATGCGTCGGTCAGAACCAGCCTGCCGGGCTTGCGCGTGTTGGATGACGCCATAACACCCGGAATTTTACGATCTTCTTCGGTGACCAGACGCTTAATCGAGGACAAGACGTCCTCGATTCCCGCTTTTACGACTTTATCCGTCATTGTTCTCTACCGCTCTATCCTCGGGATCGAGTGTAGCTAAACAAACCGGTCCTAACAACAGGTAGTATTGGCCCTTAGTCGCGACGCAACGCTTTGAGGACGCGATCCAGGTCCCGGCTTTGCCTGCTGATCTGCGCCGGAGCCTTTTTAACCAAGTTGTAATACAGGGTTGGATCATAAATCTGGACAGCCAGACCCAGACGTTCAGCCGTCAGCAAACCCTGCGCATCCAGCAGTTGATAAGCGGCACGCGACCGTTCGGTGCGCGATGCAACCTCGGCCAATTGCGCGTCCAATAGATCCTGCTGCGCGTTCAGCACGTCCAGCGTGGTCCGCGCACCCAAGGTTGCTTCTTCGCGGATACCGTCAAACGCCACTTGCGAGGCCCGGACCCGTTCCGTAGACGCCCTTAGGCTGGCACTGGCGGCCTGGTAAGCGGCATAGGCGTCCGCGACCCCCTGGGTGATATCCTTTTGGACGTTCAGCAAATTGGCGCGCGATGCGTCGCGAGTTGCCATTGCCCGACGGACCGTGGCGGCCAGACGGCCACCGGCATAGATCGGCTGTTCAAAGCGCAACGCGACAGTCGCATCTTCGAGGCTGTCATCGTTGTCATAGCTTTCGCGCAGGCCCGCGTCAGCATTCAGCCTGACATTCGGACCGAGGTTGGCACGCTGCTGTTGAACGAACAAATCCAGTGCCCGCACCTGATGTTGCGCTGACTGAATAGCCGGATGGTTGCGCTGTGCAAGACTAACGGCTTCACCTTCGGATCGCGGCAGGTTCGGCAGGCTTGGTTGACCGGCAGTACGGCCTGGCGCCTTGCCCACGGCGTTCACATATTCCGCCTGCGCAATGCTCAGGTTACCGCGCGCAACCGCTAGATCCGCTTGCGAGCTGGCCAGCTGTGCTTCGGACAGCGCGACGTCCGTCCGGGTCACCTCACCCACATCAAAGCGGTCCTGAGAGGCACGCAATTCTTCGGCAGACACATCCACGTTGTTCAGGCGAATCTGAACGGTTTCTTCTTGCAGCAGAACACCCAAATACGCGTTCAGGCCGCGAAACAGGACGTCCTGTTCGACGTCCAGCAAGGTTTGCCGTGTGGCCAGCACCGTTTCCTGCGCCGATTGCTTGCCCAGAACCGAGAAGCCGCCATCATAGATCAGCTGGCTCAGGGTGAGGCCGGTGAAAAAGTTGGCTGGCTCATCCCGCACAACACCAGCGCTCGTGCTGTTGCGATTGTAATTCTGACTGACCTCGACCGCCCAGTTGATGATCGGGCGCAGCGCTGACAGCGCGATTGCGACGTCTTCATCAGCCGCGCGCAACAAGGCGCGGTTCTGTTCCAGCAGCCCACTTGTATTGTAAGCCCCGATAAACGCGTCGGTCAGGTTATCAGCCCATACCGCACGCCCTGGTACAACACTGAGCGCGAGCCCCGCAGTCAGCGCCATCGCCTTTGTTAGCTTTCCCCCTGTCCTTGAACGCATGTCGAAATCCTTCTCAAATCAAAATTACGCTGCCCTGAGCGTAGTTTGCGCCGATGTTTTCAACTAATCAAGGTCGCAGAAAAATAAGCGATGAAATTATAGCGAAAATGCACACTCGGCGGAAAATGCCTGCAAAACCGGGGCATTGGCGTTGAATGCATGACGCCACGTCACCCGACCGCCGGATTTATGCCCGATCCGAACGGTTCCAAGCTCTCCTTCGACGAACAGGCAGGCAATGCGTCCGTGATCCTTCAACTGGGCGATCAATGCCTCGGGAACCTGCTCAACCCCGCCTTGTATCATGATGACGTCATAGGGGCCGTGTTCGGTCGCGCCCTGCGCCAGCGGCCCAACATGTACAATCGCGTTGTCGGCGTCTGCTTCCATCAAGATCGTTTGCGCTTCGGCGGCCATATCTTCATCTTCTTCCACGGCAACCACCAACTGCGCCATACGCGCGGCAACCGCAGTGGAATAGCCCAGAGCCGGGGCGATATCCAAAACAGCCTCGTCATTCGAGATATTCAGCGCATCCAGCATTTTGGCCAATGTCCGCGGTTCGGGCAAGCAACGGTCGCCACCAAGGTCGATCACGCCTTCGGCGTAAGCCGCTTCACGCTGAGCGTCAGGTACAAAATTCTCTCTCTGAACGGTCAGCATGGCGTCAATGATGGGGAATTTCGTTACATCCGAAGGTCGGATCTGCGTATCGACCATCGTGCGGCGCCGGGTTGCGAAATCTGTCATTGGATCGCCCATGTTTTTCCCTAGTGTTCCCGGCTTTTGCCACATCCAGAAGAAACCGGCAACGGCTGCAACGTCGAAAGTTTCACCAGATCGCAGAGACTTGGTGTCGCGCCGCGCCATGCCGCAACACATGGAGGTGGATTTTTGCAATCAACCCACTGGACGCCCCTGACGAAAGGTGTTAAAACGCCTGCCACACCACAGCAAGTATTTGATTTTACTTGAAAAGGCGAGTTGGCGGAGTGGTGACGCAGCGGATTGCAAATCCGTGTACACCGGTTCGATTCCGGTACTCGCCTCCATTTAAAAACAATCACTTACATCACTCCTTGCCGTGTTTGAGGCCCCGCGTTTACAGGGGCGTTTACATTTTTGTGTCTTGAGACAGTGATTTTGCTCGATTGAGCTTGCGCAGAACCGCATCGCTTTCGTCCGGGCTAACCTGCGCATAATGCTCGATTACCTGCGCCGCGTAGCGAACAGACCAACCCATCAGAACTGCGATTTGGCGCAAAGACAGATCGGCATTCAGCAATCTTGTCGCCGCTGTCCCGCGCGTATCGGACAAAGTTTTCTCCCTGCCATCGATCCAAGGCGGGACCTGAGCTTCGCGCCGCCACTTGGTGATCTGGTTCGATGCCCAACGGGCCGTCAAAGGCCTGCCAAGCTCTGACACCAGCAACACCTCTTGGCCTTCCGGCGTCTCTGCGATCAATTTCTCAAGTGCCGATGTGGCAGGGATATATGCGATCTGGCCGCGCTTACTGGTCCTGAAACGAAGGCGCTTGCCGTGCGGCGTGTCTTCGAATTGGTCCATTTTGACCTGAACCAGATCGGCCGCTCGCAAACCGGTTTCGCATCCGGCGGTCAGGATCCTCTGCACCCATTTCGGTGCGTGCTTATTGAACTGAGCGATATCGCCGCTAGTCCAGATAATTTCTGTGCGGTTCGATTGGTAGAGCTTCTTGAGCTTGTGGCAGTGGTGCTCTTTCAGCTTCCCCTCTTCCACCGCCCAATTGAGGACGCGCGTCGCATGGGTGCCTGCCATATCGTGCTGCTTGGGCGAATGAAGCCACTTCTTGCGCCAATTGTTAACCTCGCCCCTTGAGGCGCGCTCTTCGAACATCGCGACAGGATCGGCACCGAACTCCTCGCGGAACAGTTCCAGCCATTTGCGGATATCAGCCTTTGAACGCTCGGCCTTGGGCAAGGACGCACTGGACAGAAAATCGTCGACCAAGTGAGTCGTCAGATATTCAGCCGGGCTCACGGGCGTACCGCACTGCGAAAACGCATGGAAGAATTCGGGCTCTTTGGGGTTCGGGTCCGTCCCCTCCCAAAATTTGGGGCCGCCCCGCCAGGCATAGAAATGGTAGCGAACACCAGACACAACTTTGCGCCGGACACGGTGGACGCCCTTGGGAAGGTTACTTCTGGGCACGGCGCGCTCTCCGCTGTGCAACGAGGCTCGGTTGCGAAGTGGCCTCGCGTTCTGCCGCGCTGATGCCCTGAACAGCATCCAATCGCGCGCGAATGAGTTTCGGGTCATACCACCCGCGCCGCCCTGGCACCGGAGCGATACCCGTCCTACGGCAGAAGTCATAGAAGGACGCGCTCGGCTCACTGTAGCCGAAGAGAAGCGCAAGCTCTGGGGTCGGAATCAGCTGAATATGGCTTGGGCTCATTTTTCAGCCCTCTCACCCACGGCTTCTTGCCGCGACATGGCTGCCCGCAAACAAGACACCACCTGAGCGCCCTGTGAGCGTAAGTTGCGCACAGCCTCCTCTTCGAGCCAGGCTTTCACGTCCGCTGGAAGGTTAAGTTTGAACTGGGTTGTCTTCATATTTACACCTCAACAAAAGGACATAAAATGTCCATATCATTGAGGACAAATATTGTCCATCATGCAATCATGAAAGAAGAAGCCTTGGTCCAATTCAAACTCTTGCTTCCTGCCGCGCTCAAGAAGCGTCTGGAAACGCATGCCACACTGAACCGGCGCAGCCTGTCTCAGGAAATCGTCGTCGCCCTAGAGGAGAAGTATCCGGCCGCAGAACCGGATGCGACATCCGATCCAGCGGCCCGTATGCTGTTCTGGCTCGCCAAACGCATCCGTCGAAGAAACCCAAAGCCTGGGACGCCAAGGGACAAACAAGCCGCGCTATATGAACGCATTGCGGGCGATATCGCGGAACGCATGAAAGACATCGGCGAATAACCCTAGTAGGCCACCCACTCATATCCGTGGTTGCCCTCGTGATCTTCCCATTCAACACCGACGCCACGCCGCCAACTCGATGACGAACAACGCCGCGACGGCAGTACCCATTGCGGGGCGGCGGCTGGTGTCGTGCGGTGCCAGCCGAATTCGCCCTGCGTGCCATAGGTCCCGAGGCGCATGTTGTAGCTCTCAGAACAATCATCATCGCGACCACGTTCACGATGACTGTAGTGTCGAACATCCCAGACACGGATCGAGCGCACGAAATCGAATTCCAGACCGCTGATGTCGATATCGGCACTGCCTTCGACCACCTGAGCCAGGATGACTTGTGCGAGCTGCTGACCTGATTGGTTGCTGGCCTCCCAGATTTTCGGGGCCGTGCTTTGCAAAGGCACACGCTCAGAAACACCCATCGGACAACGCCAGATTTGCAACGGCGGCTCAATCGGCCAGGGCGTGATCCGGCGGATAAACACTGCTCGGGCGTGGGCACATTCTGCTGACGCGGGCCAACCACCGGCCAGGCAAAGCAGAATGGCGCAATCGACCTGATAGGCCTTTGCCGCCTGTGGGGCCACGGTTGAAAGAAGAGCCACGACAGCTCCGGCGCTCCAATTGCTGATAAGTCTGGACCACATATCAATAAATGCCTTTCGACCACATTACTGCATTATTGTTAGGCTACCTGGAATCCCGACCTTTACACCATATGCGAGCATAGTGTTTGTGATGCTCGCGCGCGTTTTGTGGAATATATTCCGTAGAGCGGTTCTTGTGATCTGGCCGAATAGAGGCCATGAAATTACGGGAACGAGTAGGGTTAAATGTCCGGAATCTAAGAAGTTCCAGAGGATTGAGCCAAGAACAGCTAGCTTTGGCTGCGGATGTAGATCGCAGCTATATCAGCGAGATCGAACTCGCCAAAAATTCAGCATCAATCGATGTTCTGGAGCGGATCGCACTTGCTCTCGAAATCGACCCACAAGAGTTATTAAACAAGAGGGGCTGATATTGCCCGAAATTACGAGTGTTCGCACAACGGCCGAAGCCATCGGCCGTATTTCATGCATCAAAACAGGTGAAGAAATCGGCCTTCTGTATCGCTGGGACAACGGCGAGACGCAGGCTGCGTTGCACAATGACGGCGAGCCTATAGCGCAACACAACTCAGAGCTTACCACTGAACCAGACATTGGTGGAAAACGCAGCTAACGGCCGGAAAGAGCCCAAATTGATCAACGCTGCGGCCAGGATCAAGGGGCGTAGATGGTGTGAAGCTGCCATTCAGATTTGCTGACCAACGGTATGCGAGTGAGAGATTGCGTTCGGCCTGATCCCGAAAGATGCGTCACTCGGTGGCTATGAAACTGGGGACGGAAAAGTTCGCACTCGATACCAAATTGCGCAAGATCAAAGCGAGATGGACACAGAGTATAAGGGCGTAACCCGACTTTTCACCCGCCTCTGACGCTCCGAAAACGGGAGGTTGAAACCGGCGGGGTCAAAAGAATTCTTGACTGGCTCCAGCATCACAACTAGTAGAAATGAAATGTGGTTTTGCTGAATGAAACGTTGAGGTGGTGAAAGACGGGCGCGCTCATGTCGAGGACCCGCAAGCCAACCAGCATTAGGGGAGGAGCCCGACATGATGAAAGATAACCGGAAATTGACGCTCACTGCGGGCCTTGTAGCCGGTAGTCTGGCCATGGCCACGTCTGCCTTTGCCGAAGGCGAAGTGGTGTTTTCGTCCTGGGGCGGATCATTTCAAGATGCACTTCGGGACTCCATGCTGGACCCAGCCGCAAAAAAACTGGGACTAACCATCAAGGAAGATACGACAAACGGCATCCAGGATGTGCGCGCGCAGATCACAGCGGGCGCGGTAGCCTGGGACATCACGGAACAAGCATTGTCCGACTGTGCTCGTTTGAAGCAAGAAGGGTCGCTGGAATCCATTGACTATGGCGTGGTCTCGACCGATGGCATACCTACCAGTCTCGTGGACAGCGAATGGGTAGGCCTGTTGACCTATTCGCTTGTAATCGGTTGGCAAGCTGAGAAATTTGGCGAAAACGGTCCACAGTCCTGGGCAGATTTCTGGAACACCGAAGCCTATCCCGGCACGCGTGCGATGTTTAACTCGGTGTCCCATGCACTGGAAGCGGCTCTAATGGCGGATGGTGTCGACCCGGCGGAGGTAAATTCCGTCCTGCGTAGTGAAGGCGGGGTTGATCGGGCCTTTGCCAAGCTTGAGGAGATCGCTCCCGATATCACGGTCTGGTACAGGGGCGGCTCGCAAGCGGCGCAGTTGATGGCTGATGGCGAAATCGACTTCATTCATATTGGCAACGGCCGCGCAGAAGCGCTCAATGCAGATGCAGTAACGGTTGGCTATACTTGGAACCAGGCTACGACCGATGCTGATTGCTTGTTGGTGCCCAAAGGCGCGCCAAATCGCGAAAACGCTATGCTTGTTCTCAACGAGATGCTGTCGGCCGAATCCCAAGCCCGCATGGCAGTGGCCATTTCCTACGGCCCGGCGAATTCCGGGGCATTCGAAACCGGGCTGATCCCGCCCGAACTTGCAGCCAAAAACAATGCCTCCCCTGACAACATGGAGACCCAGGTGGTCATTGACGCGAGCTTCTACGTCGAAAACTTCGCGGAACTGCAAGAGCGATTTGACGCGCTGATTCAGCAATAGAGCGAAATCGATGTGCTCCAGTCCTGTACCCAATCCGGCAGCATCTATGAACGTCCTTTTCGTTCATGGCTGGGCGTGCGGATGGCAGGACTGGAGTGGCGTCGCATCGCTCCTTCCAGATGGTGTAAACAATGGTCTTGCCAAGCTGCCTGGAAGCCCTGGTGCCGTGCCCTTGGAAGGGGCAGTCAGCCTGAGGGATTGCGCGGCTCATGTGATAGCCCATGCAAATGATCTGGGTTTTGATCGCTTTGCTCTGGTTGGGCATAGCATGGGTGCGCGGATTGCAATCGAACTGGCTGCGAATTGGCAAGCGCGCGTCTCTAGTCTTCTTTTGCTGGATGGCAGCAACGTGCCTGAAGATCCCGATGAAGCGGTTGCGCGCCTGAAGGAACAGCTTGGGCAGCTTGGGCAGCAAGAATGGGCGGAAGCTACATTCGCGACGATGATGCTAGATAATCTCGACCAGGATCAAAAGCACGATCTTGTGACCCGCGCTGCGCAATATCCAACCGAGGTTTTGCTCGCGTACTATCATGCGATGGCTGCATGGGATCGCGATCATTTTGGTTCAGCCATCGACCACCTCACCTGCCCGGTTACGATATTGCAGTCGACTTCGCTGGATGAGCACGAAGTGCGCCGACCAGTGGCGGCCTACCCTTCGTCGCTTTGGCTGGATGCCTTTCGCGCTCGGATTCCCAAAGCGACGATCAAGCTGGTGCCCGATACCGGCCATTTCTTGATGCTCGAACAGCCACGCCTGATTGCGGACTGGGTTGGAGACCTAATGCCAGTAGGCCGCGATATCCAGGAAGAGAAAATCCGATCATGTAACCAACCAAAACTTTAGGGAGAGCCTGACATGAAGAAAGAACAGAGAAGACTGTCGCTTGCAGCCAGTATTGTGGCTGGCGGCTTGGTAATGGCGGCACCTGCCTTCGCCGAAGGCGAAGTGGTGTTTGCATCATGGGGAGGCTCCTTTCAGGATGCCTTGCGTTCCGCCATGCTGGATCCCGCAGCCAGCGCATTGAATGTCACGGTCAAGGAAGATACGACAAACGGCATCCAGGACGTGCGCGCACAGATCACAGCAGGTGCCGTCGCCTGGGATGTGACCGAGCAGGACTTGCCCTCGTGCGAGACGCTCAGCCGTGAAGGTGCTCTTGAGCCGATTGATTATTCGATTGTCGACACGACGGGTATCCCGGAGGAGCTGATCCACGAAAACTACATCGGCTTCATCAACTTCACCAAGGTGATTGCCTATCGCAAGGATGCCTTTGGCGACAATGGTCCGTCCAACTGGGCAGAGTTCTGGGATCTGGAAAACTTCCCCGGCAAGCGCGGCATGCACGGCAAGGTGAACTACAACCTTGAGGCAGCCCTTATGGCCGATGGCGTGCCTATGGCAGAAGTTTACGACGTTCTGGCTACGGACGAGGGCATCGCGCGCGCCTGGGCCAAACTGGGAGAGATCGCACCCGAGGTCACCGTTTGGTATCGTGGCGGATCACAATCCGCACAATTGCTGCGTGATGGAGAAGTGGACGTGATCCACATGGGCCATAACCGCGTGGAGAGTGTTATCGCATCGGGCATTGACGTTGCTTATGCATTCGATGGTGGCACGATGGATGTTGATTGCTTGCTGGTGCCCAAAGGCGCGCCGAACGTCGAAAATGCGATGCGCCTGATCAATGAGCTGCTGAGCGCCGAAGCGCAGGCGCGGCTGGCCGTGACAATGCCGCTGGGCCCGGTCAATACGGGTGCATTCGATACCAGCATTATCTCGGAAGAGATGGCGGTCAAGGTCAACACGCATCCCGACAACTACGGCAAGCAGCTTCTGGTCGACCCGAACTTCTACATTGGCCAGCTGGGTGAGTTGACCGAAGAGTTCGACACGCTGATCCAGCAATAATCAAATTTGGCGCAGTGCATCTCGTGCTGCGCCTTTTTCGTCAGGTTAGGAGCCCCTATGTCACCTGCTGCCCAATCCCTTCCCATCGACATTTCCAACCTATGCAAGGCCTACGGTTCGGTCAAAGCGCTCGATGACGTATCGCTGAACATTGCTGCAGGTGAATTCCTGACACTGCTTGGGCCATCAGGCTCGGGCAAAACGACGCTTTTGATGGCACTGGCCGGTTTTGTACGTCCAGATGGCGGATCGCTCCGATTTGGCGGTCAGGAAATGATTGCGACGCCGCCCCATAAGCGCGGCCTCGGCATGGTTTTCCAAAGCTATGCGTTGTTCCCATTCATGACCGTGGCTGAAAACGTGGCCTATCCGCTGAAGATCCGCGGGGTTTCTAAAAGCGAACAGAAGACCCGCGCAGAGCGTGCGCTGGATACCGTGCAGCTTGGTGGCTATGGAGATCGACGTATCACTCAATTGTCGGGCGGCCAGCGGCAGCGTGTGGCTCTTGCCCGCGCCATGGTTTTCGAGCCGCAGATCATCCTCATGGATGAACCCCTGTCCGCGCTCGACAAGAAGTTGCGCGAACATATGCAGATTGAACTGAAAGCGCTCCATGAAAAATTGGATGCGACCGTTGTCTATGTAACCCATGATCAGCGCGAAGCACTGACGATGTCAGACAGGATCGCGGTGGTAAACCATGGGCGGATCGAGCAGGTTGAGACACCTGAGCGGCTGTATCGCCAGCCTCACAGTTTCTTTGTGGCGGATTTCATCGGTGAATCCATTTCGGCGCCGGTGAACGTGGCCAATAACGCGGCACAACTTGGCGGGCGCGTGTTGAAGTCCGGCTTACCAATTGCCGAGGGCAGTGGAGGTCATCGCCTGGTGATCCGCCCCGAGTTGTTGGAGGTCACCGCGGGCGCTGTGCCTGAAACTGCTAATGATTTGTCTGGCCGGGTGAGCGACATCATTTATCAGGGCGACAGCGTTCTGGTCATCGTACAGCACGACAGCGCGGGCCAGATCAATGTACGCGTCCCTGCCAATCGCGCCGGCCAAACGGGTCTGCCCTCCAAGGGAGAGCGCATCGGCCTTGCCCTGCATCCCGAAGATACAATCATCGTACCGGAGCATGTATCATGAGCGTCGCCGAGTCTTATGGGACAGCTCAGACGCTTCAGAACGCAAGCACGCTCAAATCCGAAGAGCGCCGTGAGCGCCTGACATTTTTTGGCCTTTCGCTGCCCGCGGTTCTAGCAATTCTGATCGTCGTGTTTCTGCCAATTTTCTGGCTGTCTTCGCTGTCGTTTTACAATGCGGCCGGCGAGTTGAGCTTGGAGAACTACGAACGCATTTTCAAAAGCGCACTGTATCGACGGACCTTTGTTGTCACCTTTCAGATAAGCATCGCCGTGACGGTGATTTGTGTGCTGCTTGGGTATCCGCTGTGCTACTGGCTGACTCGGCTGCCGGACAGAACAGCTGCAATTCTGATGGTTTTCGTGCTGGTCCCGTTCTGGACGTCGGTTCTGGTGCGAACCTACGCCTGGCTGGTGCTGTTGCAGCGCAATGGCATCATCAATTCGTCGCTGATGTCGATGGGCATAATTGATGAACCGCTGCAGCTGGCGCACAACCTCACGGGGTCAATCATTGGCATGGTACATATCATGCTGCCGTTTCTGGTTCTGCCGCTTTACGCCACCATGCGCAACATTGATACCGACTTGGTTCGGGCGGCTGTGGGGCTTGGTTCCAGCCCGCGCGGGGCATTCTGGCGAGTGTTTTTTCCGATGTCGCTGCCGGGCCTTTTTGCCGGCATCGTGCTGGTTTTCATCCTGTCGCTAGGGTTCTTCGTCACACCTGCTTTGCTGGGCGGTGGCCGTGTTCAGATGTTGGCGCAACGGATCGAAAGCACCATCACGGTCTATTCCAATTGGGGAGCCGCATCCGCCTTGGGCGTTGTCCTGCTGCTGCTTGCACTGGCGATGATCTGGTTGATGAACCGGGTCTTCGGCCTCGACAAACTCTTCATGCGCTAGGGATCGGAATAATGGAACAAGTCGGACAACGCAAAATTGACGGGCTGTGGCTGACGGTGGTTGGCATTGCAGTGCTGTTCTTTCTGATCCTGCCCACGCTTATCGTGATCCCGATGTCGTTTTCGGGGGCCTCGTTTCTGGAGTTCCCACCCACGTCGTTTTCGTTTCGCTGGTACGAGGCCTATTTCACCTCGCCGGAATGGATGAGCGCCACAAAGACCTCGTTGATAGCAGCGGCATTGACTACGGCGATTGCGACACCTTTGGGTTCACTTTGTGCCTATGGCCTGCATTGTTGCACTCCGCGGATCAGAAACTCGGCACAGATCCTCGTGATCATGCCCATTGTCGTACCGGTGATCTTGATCGCTGTCGGCGTGTTCAGCCTTTATGCCAAGCTGGGGCTCAACTACACGCTTGCCGGGATTGTGATCGCCCATACCGCGCTGGCATTGCCGTTTGTGATCGTGACCGTGATGTCAGGCTTGCAGAACTATGATTTTGATCAGGAACTGGCAGCGCGTAGCCTCGGGGCATCGCGGGCATATGCCCTGTGGACGGTGACGGTTCCGCAAGTCAAATTTTCGATACAGACCGGTGCCTTCCTCGCCTTCATCACGTCACTGGATGAAGTGGTGATTTCGATGCTGGTCTCGGGCGGGGAAAATGCCACGATTACCCGCCGCATGTTCAATTCGCTGCGTGACCAGCTTGATCCGACCATTGCAGCGATCTCTACCTGTCTAATTATCGTGTCAGTCTCGGCGCTCATCGGCGTGCAGTTGATTGGCCGCAGCAAGAATGTTGATAAATGATGGACTCGTTATCTTTCACCGATCTCGGTCCGGATCTGGCGGGCGGCATCAAGCACCATAGTGCGATAGCCCTCGACGGCGGCTTCGTCGAAGCGAACCCGCAAACCCGACAGGCTGACCGCACCCAGCAGCTCGCCTTCGGACCCAAGAACCGGGACCGACAAACCAGCGACGTCCGGATCACGTTCACCGAGACTGAGATAATATCCGGCCTCTCGGATTCTGGCGGCCTGTTTGCCCTGCCCGATAGAATAGGCATCCAGCACCCGGCCCGACGAGCCCATGTTCAGCGGAATGATTTCACCTTCCTGAATGTGATCGCGCGCCAGCCTAGGCGAGTTGACCCGGTAGAGGCAGACACCGGAATTGCCGCGTTGCACGTAAAACGACGCGCTTTCCCCCGTGGCATTCACCAGTTCCGCCAGCACCGGGCGCACAATAGGCCCCATGCGCAGGTTCTGACGAAATACGGACCCAAGACGCCACAAAGACGGCCCGAGGTGAAACAGGCCTTCGGCGTCTCGCGTAATATGGCCAAACTTTTCCAGCGAGACGCTCAAACGCAGGATTGTCGCTTTGTTGACACCACTGCGGTCCGCGACCTCTTTCAGAGAAAGACCCGCATCGCCGGGCTCAAAGCTGTCCAGAACACGCAATGCACGTTCAACCGCTTCGACACCACCATTTGTGTCCGGGGCTTGGGGTTTGTTGGGCATAGGCAGACCTTTCGACGCAGTTCCGCGCCCATGTGTAGCGAGTTCGGGCGCAATTTGAAATCGCATTTCGTGAAGGTATCTGACGATGAATAATGCACAAAAACGATGGATAATGACCGGATATGCCGGTCTGCCCTTTGGCGAGTTTTCGCAATGTGAGGCGGGCAATGTCGGGGTTTTGGGTGTTCCAAGCGAAGTCGATAGCGGGCCGCGTATCGGGGCCTCACTGGCACCGGATGCGCTGCGCAGGATGTCACAACAGCTTGGGACCGGTCTGCCTGTAAATGGCCGGGATATTGGAAATCTGAACCTGTCGGGCGATTGGTCCGTCACTTTGATGCAGCTTGTGACGCAGATGGTGGATCACGGCGTTGTGCCAGTTGTTCTGGGTGGCGCATCAGAAGTTGCCTCGGCAGTGCTGGGGGCCCTGCCTGACCTGCCGGTTGTCGCGGCCATGCCGCTCGCCCGGGGTGATGTTGCGGCGCGGCCTGCAAACACGATCTGGGTGGGTTTGAACGGCGAGCAGCCTGCCGATGTATGGGATCAGATCGACCAGCGCTCGATGGCCTGGTGTACCGCCCGGCAGCTGGATGAAGGGCGCGGCGACTTTTATGACATTCCCGAGCGCGCTGTTCTCTGGATTGACATATCGGTCATTGATCTGGGGCATGCAGCAGGGTGCGTCGGCCTTAACCCCGGCGGTATGAAGCCCGAAACGCTGGTGTCCGTTATCGGCTCAATGTCCTGTAGCTGGCAGGCGATTGCGATCACTGGCCTTGCGCCTGCGCTCGATACCCGGGGTATTTCGGAACTGGCGGCCATCGAAACCCTAAACGCGGCGTTGCACGATGGGTGAAGCGGCGCACATACGGTTCGACACAATCCCAAGTTTTCTGGGCGCATCTGTTGGCGATCTGGAAGATCTCGTGCCCGGGCAGGTTGCGATGGCAGGGTACTTTTGTGACAATCTCGATCGACCAGCGGCAGGGCAACGCTACCTCGCACGGCAGTTGCGATATGCCTCCCGTCCCGGAAAGCCCCCGGAAAACGCGATTGATCTGGGGGATGTGAACGTATTTCCGCTTGAGCCGAACAAGCACTTTTCCGCAGTCATTGCACAATGCGAGGCGGTTCTGGAAACCGGTGCGCGCATGGTGCTGGTTGGCGGTGATTCCAGCGGTTTGAAGGCACTTGGCAGCGCTGCAAAAAATGCCACGGGTACGGATGTTCCTGTCATTCCGGTCGCAGGGGAAAATGCGGGCGATCTGCCCCATACTCAACCGGTCATCCTATCTGTGGATTTACAACAGCTTGCGGCCAACTGGGTATCGAAACCACGTTGCCTGACCGGGCTGTCGCCGGAACAGATGATCGCGCGAATCGACGCCACCGCCGGCAAAATCATCGCTGCAGCCGTTTTCGGGCTTGCCCCGGAATTGGACAATCGTGGCAGAACTGAAACCCTCGCGGCACTGTCGATCTTGCAAGCGGTGACTGAGCGCCTTGAGAGAGGAGTAGGCTGATGCCTTTAAGGTCGGCTCCATTGCCACGCATGGCAGGGCATCTGTCATTCATGCGTGCGCAGACCAAAGCAATCGGTGATGTCAGGTCCGGCGATCTGGCGGTACTGGGTGTCCCGTTTGAAGACACAAGCGCAGCGCATGCTGGGCAATCCCTGGCGCCGCGTGCCTTGCGCGAGACCTCGGTCTATTTCGGTTGGCACGCAAACCCGCAATTCAGTCACCCCGTAGATATCGATGCACGTCAAGACATCAGCACCGACGGACTACACGAGCGGTTATGTGACCTCGGAGATATCGCGCGCGGGTCCGAGGACGCGATCCATGCGGCATTGAAGGCGGCAACGCGTCATGTCAGCCGCAATGGTGCCTGCGCCATAATATTGGGTGGGTCAGATCGCCTGTCCAAGACAGTGCAGAGCGCGCTGCCTGAGTGTCAGACTGTGCAGCTTGGCGGTACGCCAGATGATGCGCGCGACTTTCATGTATCGCCCCTGCCAAACGGGGGTGGCACGACCTGCAGCCAAAACACTGCCGCGCAGCTTGCCGCGTTTTCCAGGTGGCGGGATGTATCAAAGCCGCTGTGTGTGCAGTTTGATCTGTCCGTGTTTGAAACATCGCTCAGCGCGCTTTGTGATCGGCCCCGTTTGGGAGGCTGCGACCTTGATACAGTGGTGCAATGGCTCAGCGCCCTGGGACAGCACGAGGTCAGTGCCATCATGTTGACCGGTCTGAACCCGAGCAGGCCCGGAATGGGTGTGGTGAAGGTTGGCCAACGACTGATGGTCACGGCTCTTCTGGCATTCATCTATGCGCGCCTCGGTTTTGGGATTGACCGACCGGTGCGCCCAATTCCCAAGGAAAATGTACTGACATGACTGCAACGAATACCACATTTCACCCGCCTCTGTCACAACCGGGATATCGGCTGTTTGATGGGCATTTGCGCGACGTGGACGAGGTCGGTCCCGATAAGATCGGCGTGGTCGGCATGCCGAGCGACTGGACACATTCCAGCCGCCTTGGCACAAGGTTCGGCCCCGAAGCATTGCGCAGGGCGACAAGTCTTCTGCAATCTTTGCGTCCGCAGGGAGCCAGCTTTGATCCCGATACAAGCCGCCGTACCGTGCCTGCAACCGATTGGCTGATCGATTGCGGCGACGCAGAGATCACAGCGCAGGACGTTGACGCAACAACCGAAGCCATCGCCGCAATGATCGAAACGCTGACCGTTGCCGGGGCGATCCCACTGGCACTGGGCGGTGATCACTATAACAGCTTCCCGGCCTGTCTGGGCTATTCCCGTGGGCTGACCAAACGTTCGCCAAACGCGCGCTTCGGATATATCCAGATCGATGGTCATCTCGATTTCTCCGACCGGCTGGGGGCGTGGGGCAGCCACAACCATGCAACCAACGCGCGCCGGATTTCCGAACTGCCCAACATCGATGTCTCCAATATGGTCTGGATCGGCATCACGGGCTGGGTCGATGGCGGCGATCTTGCACTTATCGAAGAGCAGGGCGGACGGGTGTTTTCATCTGGCGAGGTGCAAAAACTCGGCGCGGCCGAGGTGGTGCGTCAGGCGCTTGCACATGCCATGCAGGGCTGCGACGAGCTCTATCTTTCAATCGACATCGACGCTATGGACGCCGGCTACCTTCCCGGCACAGGCTCCATCGTGCACAGCGGCATTACACCGCGACAATACTACGATCTGCTGGATGGACTGGCCGAGGCCCCCTTGGGCGGGTTGGACATTGTCGAGGTCTCACCACCGCTTGATCCCTCACAGCGCACCGAATTCCTGTCGGCGGAAATGCTGTTCCGGATTCTGCGCCGCTTCCGCACGCGACCTGTGACTGGGCCGGTGGCGGAGCAATGATGGAGTATATCGGAACCCGTCAAATGGGCGGGCTATCACATGCAGGAGAAATCCTTGCCCCGGCAACCCGGCCTTGGATCACGGATCTTGCAGCGCTTTGCCCTTACGAGGGTCTTCAACCCGGTAACCTCCCGGAATTTGAACGTGACCCGGATTGGGACAACTGGGCGCTCACGGACAGCCCCAAGGACCCGACAAAACGCCTGAACTGGCATGTGTTTCAGGACGTGAGATCTCGGCTGATGGTCGCCGACCGGATGCTTATGAGCCGCATCAGCTGGCAGGATCTGGATGATGCAGGGTTTGTCTTTGGAAAGGCCGTGTCGATTGATGGCAGACCGTTTCGCTGCCGGTTGCTGACCGGCGGTGATACGCCCTGTGATGACCCCTATCAGGGGGCAACCCGGCCCAATGAATGGGATGCGTTGGTGGGTGGCGGCGGCGCGTCAAACGCGCCTCGACCGAATCCGGCCGACAGTGCAGCCCCGCTTGGCCCGGATCATCTGACCTCGCCACATAACCGTGTGTGGAACTGGTTTGGGGCGGTCAGCTGGACGGCCGAACCCGTCGCCAGCCGTGCAGACGGGCGGGTCTGCCGGGGCTATCATGGCCCGACCTATTTTTACGTGAACACTGTGGACCACCGGCATGAAGATATCGGGTGGCGTCCAGTCCTTGAGGAAGTGCTATGACTTCAGACCCATTTCCCAACTATATCGCCGGATCATGGGCCGCTGGCAGTGGTGCTGTTCCAAACATCAACCCGTCTGACCTGAACGACACGATTGGTGATTATGCGCAGGCCAGTGCCGCGCAGACTGCCGATGCGATCGAGGCCGCCGCTGCCGCCTTTCCGAAATGGCGCGCGACATCGCCACTGGTCCGGTTCGATGCATTGGACCGGATCGGGTCGGAAATCCTTGCCCGTGTAGACGAGTTGGGCGACATGTTGGCCCGTGAAGAGGGCAAAACCCTGCCCGAGGCCAAGGCCGAAGCGCATCGCGCCGGGCATCTGTTCAAATACTTCGCGGCCGAAGCATATCGTGCAACGGGCGATACTTATCAATCTTTGCGCGAAGGTGTGTCTCTTAAAGTTCTGCGCGAACCGATTGGCGTCGTAGGCGTGATCACGCCCTGGAATTTCCCGCTGGCGATCCCGGCATGGAAAATTGCGCCCGCCCTGGCCTATGGCAACACGGTTGTGTTCAAACCTGCCGAACTGGTGCCCGGATCGGCATGGATGCTGTCCGACATCATTTCCCGTGCGGGCCTGCCCGAGGGTGTGTTCAACCTTGTGATGGGCAAAGGCCGTGAGGTTGGGCAGGCGATCGTTACACATCCCAAAGTCTCTGGGGTCACGTTCACCGGCTCGACACCTGTCGGTCGCAATATGGGGGCTGCGCTGTTCGCCCGCGGGGCCAAAATGCAGCTTGAAATGGGGGGCAAGAACCCATTGATTGTGCTGGATGATGCGGATCTGGATCTGGCGGTTCACTGCGCATTACTGGGCAGCTTTTTCTCAACCGGCCAACGATGCACGGCCTCATCCCGCCTGATCGTCACAGAAGGGATACACGACGCATTTGTGGATCGTCTTTGCGCGGCGATGAATGATCTCAGGATCGGTGATGCGCGTGCGCCGGATACGCAAATCGGCCCGGTGGCAAGTGAGGCGCAGCTGGCCATCGACAAAAGCTACATCGAGGGAGCCGTGGCGAACGGCGCAACGCTTGCTGCAGGAGGCAGCGATGTCAGATTGAATACTCCCGGACATTACCTTGCTCCGGCCCTGTTTACCGATGTGTCACCACAGGCAGCCGTCGCGCGTGACGAGATATTTGGGCCCATCGCCGCTGTGTTACGTGTTCCAGATTATGATGCCGCCCTTGCCACCGCCAACGACTGCGAATTCGGATTGTCTGCGGGCATCGTCACTCGGGATACGGCCAAGATCGACCATTTCTCGCAGCACGCTGAGGCAGGTATGATCCAGGTCAATCTGCCCACTGCAGGCATGGATTTCCACGCCCCGTTTACGGGTCGAAAAGGATCATCCTTTGGCGCGCCGGAAAAAGGCAGCTATTGCCGCGAGTTTTTCACCGCAGCCAAGGTTGTACATGAGGGTCGAGGATAAATGGCACAGTCACCGCTTAAAGGCATTCGTGTCCTTGATCTGACCAATGTGCTGGCCGGTCCGTTCTGCTGTCACCATCTGGCGCATTTGGGGGCCGAAGTCATCAAGGTCGAGGCCGTCGGACGGGGCGATCTCGCCCGCCAACTGGGGGCTGACCCAGAGCTGAACAAGGCCAACATGGGTGTGTCCTTTCTGGCCCAGAACGCGGGTAAGAAATCGGTCACGGTCAATCTGAAGAACGCATGGGGTCGAGAGATTTTTCTGAAACTCGTCGAAACGGCAGATGTGGTGGTGGAAAACTTCCGGCCCGGCGTTATGACGCGCCTCGGCGTGGGCTACGAGACGCTAAAGGAGGTCAATCCGACGCTGATTTACTGTGCCATCTCCGGCTTTGGCCAGGAGGGCCCATGGATTCGCCGCCCGGCCTATGATCAGATCATCCAGGGCACTTCGGGTGTAATGTCGATTACCGGGAATGACAAAAGCGCGCCATTGCGGGTTGGATATCCGGTGGCAGACACCGTGGGCGGTATCACCGCAGCCTTCGCGATTTCTTCTGCCCTAAACGCCAATCCGCGCGGAACGTTCATTGATGTGTCGATGCTGGAATCGGTGCTGGCGACAATGGGTTGGGTGGTGTCGAACTATCTTATCGCGGGAGTCATTCCGACCGCCAACGGCAATGAGAATCCCACTTCGGCGCCTTCTGGTGCGTTTGAGGCCGAGGGCGGGTTAATCAACATCGCCGCAAACAAGGACCAGCAATGGGAGCTTCTGACGGACCATCTGGGATTGGGCGCGCTGCGCGAACGCCCTGAATATGCCACGCGTGAGGATCGCAAACGCAACAGACTGGCCTTGAAAGCAGAGCTTGAGGCGGTGCTAAAGACCCGCCCACCGCGCGACTGGGCCAAGGAGCTCAATAGTATCGGCGTACCGTCAGGTGCGGTTTTGACAGTACCGGAAGTACTGGAAATGCCGCAAGTTGCAGACCGTGGATTCCTCAGTCAGTTTGAAAACGTCCCCGGCGTCGGAAGAGACATAGAGGTGGCCACGACCGGGATCAAACTGGACGGCAGCGCACCCACTGTCGATGCGCCCCCGCCCACATTGGGGCAGCACAACACTGAAATCTGGGGTGAGTTGGGACTTTCACCAGAAGACATAGAAAAACTGGCAAAGGAAGGCGCGATATGACGGCCCCCTCGGAACCCAAAGATGCCGATGACATGCGCCATTGGTGGCGCACTGCAATTATCGACATGGCTCCTGGGCGGATCGCCTTTCGCGGCCACCCGATCCAGAATCTTATTGGGTCTGTCAGCTTTGCTCAGATGATCTGGCTCATGGTGCGGGGCGATATGCCAACGCCAGAACAGGCGGCGCTTTTTGAATGTGCGCTGGTGGCAGGCGTGGATCATGGTCCGCAAGCGCCTTCGATTGCCGCCGCTCGTATGGCCGCGACCTGTGGGCTGGGGCTTAACAACGTCATTGCCACCGGGGTCAACATGCTGGGTGATGTGCATGGCGGCGCAGGTGAACAATGCGCCGAACTTTATTTTGACGTCGCCAAACGGATCGATGACGGCGCTGAACAGGAAACTGCCGTCCGCGACGGTATCGCCGCTTGGCGCGAGGAACATGGCAAGATTGTCTCGGGCTTTGGACACCGTTTCCACAAGCCCGTCGATCCCCGTGCACCAAGGTTGATGGCACTCGTACGCGAGGCCGCAAAGTCTGGCACGGTGGATGGGCGGTTTGCCGACATCGGTGAGGCCGTTCAGGCGGAAATCGGACGCAAGCGCGGTACTGAGATCGCAATGAATATCGATGGGGCCACGGCGGTTATCTTTTGCGAGCTGGGTTTTCCACCGCCGCTTTCACGCGGTTTTTTCTGTCTCTCCCGCTCGGTCGGCATCTTGTCTCATGGCTGGGAACAGATGCAGCAGGGCGGCCGGAACAAAGGACCAATGCCCCCGCGCTATCTGCCCGAATACACTGGTGTCAAATCGGAAAGCTAAGACGATGAAACCTCTGAGGACCGGGTCTATCTGTAGCAGTCGGGTCAGCGGCATCTATTCCAAGACACTGGAAAATATTATGCGGTTGAAGCTATGGCCTGTTCCAGTCTCGCACCGCAGATCGAGGGGCAATTGTTAGATATCAAAGGTCGCGCTATCCAGATGAACATTGATGGCGCGACCGCTGCAAATTACGCCACACCTGGCTTTAAAGCTCCACTCGCGCACGGAATGTTCTGACGTCAGCGAAGAGAAAACAAGCGGCCATTGGTGCGAACGCAGCGAATTTACCTTTTGTCCGCGTTGGCGACCTTCGCGGCAGCTTTGTTGAACGGCAGCTTTCTCTAATTGAGGACGGGTATCATTTCCTCATGTCGTCCAGGAATTCCAGAACGCGCACATAGTCTCCACTGACCACGCGCGCTTGTTCGAAGACCTCTCGCCTCTGCTGATTTAGGCAACGGAAGTATCGTTCGACATCGGTAAAATAGGTCTCCGCATCGCGCCTCAACAAGTCAGCATATACCCGCACGTCGCTGGCAGTGTTCGGCATCCAAGGCGGCGCAGGCGGCAGGCAAGTGCCCGCAATCGCGGCAGAACCCCAGCTCAGAACGACCATAACCGCCCATGTTTGTTTCAAAAGCGCCATATTATCTTGGCTCAGCCACTCCGTTGCAGTAAATTTGTTTCAACGCATGAAGGGCGCAATAACTCAAATTGCACCTATTGATTGCATAATTATAATATTGTATCGGTTCGGTAGTCCATGAGGGACTGCCGGGCCAATGCACAATTCTGCAAGGCTCGATCCTATGAATTTGATGCAAGACGCCCCCAATGTTGTCAGTGAAGACGGGCTGCGCACACTGCTTGCCGAGGGTCATTCGGCGGATGTTGTGTGCCGGGTTACGCCCAAACGTACAGGTGCTCAGTGGTCCGGAGTTTGGACCGTGCATTGCGTCTCGCCAGATGGCGAGACGCGTCGCCTGCTCGTTACAGCACGCAACAACATGGCTGCCCGAGAGTTCAAGACAATCAACGGCTTGTCCAGCTTCCTTGCTGGCCTTGGCGTTTCGATCGTTTCGATCCCCATGTTCGAAGGCAAGATCGCCTCACACAAGCTGGACGACGCGGGCTAAGCCACTTGCCGTCCTCGCAGCATTCCTTGCTGCCCCGGCCTATTCTGAAGGCTTCGTGCTTTCCATGCGGGCCGATGGCCAGCTGGAGACCAAATCACCCCAATCAGGTTTTGCACAAAGCTACGTCGACGGGATTGGTGCAAACCCGCCAGAGCTGATCGTATTAGCAGCGCCGGAGCCTGAGTCTCCGCCTCCTACACCCGCCCGCGCAGCTCCCCGCCCTGAAATCCTTGCAGCCCTTGAAAGTACCGCGCATCGATATGGCGGGCACCCGGCGTTGCGTCGCGCGGGTCTGTCGGTGACGGAATGGCAGGCCCTCTTCCAAGCCAATATCGAGATCGAAAGCGCCTATCGACCAACTGCGCGCAGCTCGGCAGGCGCGATCGGCCTCGGTCAGTTGATGCCCGCGACGGCCGCGCAGCTCGGCGTCGATCCGCATGATTGGCAGGCCAACCTCGACGGGTCCGCCCGCTACCTTCTGATGATGTTGGCACAGTTCGGCACGCCCGAACTCGCGCTTGCCGCATACAACGCGGGACCAGACGCGGTCACGCGCTATGGCGGCATCCCTCCCTACCGAGAAACCCAAAATCATGTGCGCCGCGTCATGGCCGTGCGTGACCGACTGACTGGAGCCTCCTGATGCACATACAATTTCGTACGATCCTGTCGCTGGCTCTGGCCAGTCTAATGATTGCCAATCCCGCCTTGGCGCAGAGCATCGACCTCTCGCCGGTTCAGAACCTGCTGCAGGGCATCGTCGACACGATCACCGGGCCCTTGGGTATTGTCATCGGCACCTTGGCTTTGATCGGCGTGTTTCTCTCCTGGCTGTTCGGCATTCTGGATTTCCGCCAAGCTCTTTGGGTGCTGGTCGCTATCGCAGGCATTGCAGCTGCACCTACCATCGTGACCGCGATCTGGGGCGCGTAAATTCGGCATGGCAACGCAAACGCGCCTCTTCCTCGGTCTGATCCGGCCGCCAAAGCTCATCGGCTTGCCGATCATGTATGCCATGGTTTGGCTCTTCGGGTTTGTGTTGCTGTTTCTCTGGGTCCAGAGCTGGCCGGTGATCATCATTGCCGCGCTGGCCTATCCTGCGCTGTGGAAAGCCGCTGACTGGGACCCGGCCTTTCTTGAGGTGACGGTCACCGCGCTGCAGGAAACGCCGCCCACCCCGAACCGCAAGATCCATTCGGGGGACAGCTATGCTCCGTGATGCTTCGGATGATTTTGCCGTACTGCCGGACTGGGCGCACAAAGAGCGGCCTATGGCCAGCATGCTGCCCTATGTAAGCCTGGTAAATGATGTGACGATCCGCACGCGCGGCAATGCTTTGTTCCAGTGCATCCGCCTTGGTGGCGTCAACAGCATGATCAGCGATGACGCACATTTGGAGAAGATCCGCGCGCTCTTCGCGGCGATCATCGCGCAGATAGGGCCGGAGTACAGTTTCTACGTTCACAAGGTTTCAAAAGAGATCGAGACCGCATTGCCACCGGTGCCCGAGGAAGGGTTTGCACAAGCGCTGGACATCCGCTGGCAAACGGCCATGGCGCGGGCGGGCCTGCGGGACAAAACGCTCACGCTGACGGTGCTGAAACGTCCTCCTCTCGGTGCACGGCTGCGCTTAAAACGTGCAGATTCAATCGCACAGCTGAAAGACCAAACAGCCAAGCAGCTGAGCAAGCTCGAGGAGGTCGTTGGGTTTCTACGATCCTCCTTTGCGGAGATGAACCCGCGCTTGCTTGGAGCTGAAAGCGGCGAACTGCTGGGTTTCCTTGGGGCACTCAATATTGGCCAGGAGCGCCCGCTTTTCGCAAAATCCCGCTTTGGCGTCATTGCCGAAGATGTAGCCAACACCCGCGTCACGTTTCAAGGGCGAGGCTTCATGCTCGACGATGGGACGAAGGGCAATCGGTTTGGCACCAGCTTTGCGATCAAGACCTATCCAGCCAAAACCAACTGCACCATGTTCGATGAGCTGAACCTGCCCGTCGACATGGTCGTCACGCATTCCTTCACGCCGATCAATAGCAACATCATGGCCAACCGGATCAAGCGCCAACAGCGCCTAATGAAGGCCAGTGATGATGGTGCGATTTCTCTTGCTGAAGAACTGGTAGACGCGCTGGATGATCTTGAGTCCAAGCGCCTCAGCTTTGGCGATCATCACATGACGGTGACGGTTTTCGCCGAAACCGAGGATAAGCTGGATGCAATCGCCGCCGAGGTCCGCAACATCGCGGCTAGTGAAGGCGTAAATCTGGTGAATGAGAGCTTCGCGGCTCGGACCCATTATTTCGCGCAGCATCCGGGAAATGGACAGATGCGCAGCCGCAAGGCCGCTATCACCAACACGAACTTTGCCGATCTCGCAGCGCTGCATCGCGGTCAACTGGGCAAGCCGGGTGATAGAGTGCCTTGGGGCAAGCCGATCACTCTCTTCCCGACACCTGAACGATCTGGTTTCTTTTTTAACTACCATGAGGCTGGTCAGCCAGACAAAGAGCCGACCGGTGGTCATACTTTGATCCTCGGCCGTCCTGGCTCAGGCAAATCGGTGTTGTCGGCCTTCCTCATGACCCAAGCCCGGCGCTGCGAAGCGCGCGTATTCGTGCTCGACTATCGCGCAGGCATGGAAATGGCCGTGCGGGCCAATGGGGGGCGCTACAGCGCCATCAAGGCTGGAGAAGCGACAGGTCTCAACCCGCTTCGCACCGAGATCGACGGGCGCGGGCAAGCCTGGCTCTCCGATTGGCTGGCGACGCTGCTGCATCGCACCGACAAGCCCCTGAGCCCGGTTCAGATCAACCGCATCCAAGAAGTGGTGCGCCAGAACGCCGGGGCGAGCGATGCTGCCCTACGCAACTGGCAGGATTTGGCCTCCCTCTTTGTGGCGGGGGCAGATGAAGGGGATCTGTTCGAGCGGATTCAGGAATGGACCGCAGATGGTCGCTATGGTTGGATCTTCGGTCAAAGCGCTGAGGATACCTTCTCGCTCGATGGTGATGTGGTCGGGTTCGACCTGACCGGCATACTCGACAGCGAAAGCGAGAAGGAACGCATGGCGGTCCTATCCTACCTGTTTCGGCGGGTAGAGCGCGTAATCGAAGACCGCAAGCAGACATTGATCATCATCGATGAGGCCTGGAAGGCGCTCGACAACCCGTATTTCGCGGATCGGCTCAGCAATTGGCTGGTCACGGCGCGCAAACAAAACGCGGTTGTCGTGATGATGACCCAATACGCAAGCCAGCTCGAGAAAACTCGCACCGGCAAGACGATTGTCGAGGCTGTGCCGACGCAGCTCCTGCTGCCCAACATCCGCGCCTCGGCCAGCGATTACACCATGCTGGGCCTCACTGACAAAGAGCTCAGCGTTCTGCTCGGAACAGGCAGCAACTCCCGTCTGGCGCTGGTGCGTGACGATCAAGGTTCGGTGGTGATCGACGCTGATCTCAGCGCCCTTGGCCCCTACCTCACGATCCTTGGCGGCATGGAAAAAGGCGAAGCACTGGTCGGCGCGGATTATCGCCAAACCCCCGATTTTTGGAGACAGATTGATGCGTAGACTTTGCGTGCTGACCCTCACCCTTTTGACCCTGACAGCCTGCGCGGAATACCGGCCGTCAGAAGCTGAATGCTTCAACTCCTTTGCCGAGGTCAGCCGCAGCAACTGCAATTTCGAGCTGCTTGGCCCGATTGGCGGTCTCAGTGAGTAAGCACCGCCTGCATATCTTTGCGGGCTTGGTCTGTTTCAGCGCGCCATTAGCCTATGCTCAAGGCGTGCCCACATTTGATGCGGGCATGTTTTTACAGCGCGAGCGCGTGCTGCAGCAGGGCGAACAAGATCTGGCGCTGCAGTGGGATCGGCTGACCAAAGAGGACGAGCTTCAAGAGCTCGAGCAAGAACAACTCCAGACGCTGGAAGACATCCTCGATGCCGCGACGCTTGCCAGCGGGAACTCAGGCGCGCTGGTCGAAAGCCTGGAAGCTGGTTCATCGCCTGGGAGCGCCGCAGAGACGCTTTACGGTCCGGCCGACCCAAACCCCGGCGCGGCACAGATGTTCGGCGATGCCTCGGGTTCGATCGAAGAGCTGATCATTCGCGCGGCTCAGGAAACGCACCATATGCCCGGCGTGCGCGCGGCGGGCCTGTCGCCCAAGCAATGGCGTTGCCTCCTGCAGGCGCTGATCTGGCAGGAAAGCCGCTTCACCATAGGCGCGCGCTCCCCTGTCGGCGCGTTCGGCCTGACCCAGATCATGCCCGGCACGGCGCAGGATCTCGGGATCTACCCGGCCTACTATGAGAACCCCCACATCCAGGTCACAGGCGGCGCGCGTTATCTGGCGCAGATGCTGGCCATGTTTGATGGCAACATCATTCACGGGCTGGCTGCCTACAATGCCGGTCCCGGCAATGTGCAGCGCTATGGCGGTGTGCCACCTTTTGCCGAAACCCAACACTACGTTCAGGTGATCCCCGAACGCTACAATCTCTACCTTGCCCGCGTCGGCGGCGTCGACGCGCTTGGCACGATTGATCCCGTCTTGCTTGCCAACTCGACAATGAGCCTGACCTCCTTTGGTGCAGGAGTTTATGGCGATTATTCCTTGGTGTCGGTGCAAGCGGCCGCGCTTCGGGTGCAGGACATCATCACCCGCATTGGTGAGACAGATGACATTCACGCGGCCATGACGCTCAACACCTATGCGCGGGCGGAACTCGCTCGCCTGATCGCAATCCGCACGCGCCTCAAGGCCGCTCATACCCGCCCGCTCAGCGCCGCAGAACTGGCCATGGCGGCAGCTCAAGCGCACGAGCAAGACTTCATGCAATTCGATCTGGAGGCACTCCGATGATCCGCTTTCTTTCTGCCGTAGCCACCTGCGCATTGTTGGTTGCGTCCCCTGCATCTGCCCAAGGCGTTCCCACGGTCGACACACGCAACATCGCGCAGGAAATTCGTCAGCTGCAGCAGATGCTGGAGGATTTCGGGATCCAGACCGACCAACTCGACACGCTTCTCGAACAGCTCGACCTAGTGCAGCAGCAACTCGACACGCTCAATGAGACCTACGCCGCCCTGACAGGCGCAACAGACATCATCGAGATGGCCATGGGCGGCGACCTTGACGGCCTCCTAGACCAAGAATTTGGCGACCTCCTTGGCACCATACGGCAAATCCAAAGCGGCGATTTCAGTGGCCTGATCGGCAATGCCGCGCCTCAAATGGAAGGCCGTATGACGCAAGCCCTGGAAGACGCGGGCTTTGATCAAGACAGCCTCTCCGACATGGCCAGCAGCGGCAATCCGGGCGCGGAACGGATCGCTAGCCAGGCGGGCACCGGGGCGATGATGTCGGCGGCGGCCGAGAACAGCTACGATGAGGCCGCGCAATCTCTGGAACGGGTCGAACAGCTGGTATCGCTGATCCCTGACATGGAAACGCTCAAGGAAGCCGTCGATCACAACACACGCGTCACAGCCGAACTGGCGATTGCCATGACGCGCATGTGGGAACTCGAAGCCATTCAGACCGTCGGCGCGGGCCAGTCCGGCGTCGTGGATGCCGCCACGCTGGCCGAAGAACGCCGCTACATGGACTTCACCCTGCCAGACTTGCGCGCGGACTGACCCCATGAACAGCGAGGAAGAAATCATCGAAGAAGAGCTCGTCTACGGCGCAAGACGACGCGAGCTCATGTGGCAGAAACTGGGGCTGACAGGCATGGCATTTGGCATGGCAGGTTGCCTCGCCGCTGCCCTCGTTGCCCTGTTCGACGTGGACCCGCCGCCCATGATCGTGCCCTTTGATAGCGAAACCGGCATGGCCCTCCCCAATGCCATGGTTGAAGCGGTCTCACTCACGGAACGCCCCGCTATCATCGAGGCACAGGTCTACCGCTATGTCATTGATCGAGAGACATATAATCAGCTCGACAATGATGTTCGCGTGCGGCGGGTCCTGGACCAGTCAGACGGCGCGGCCTCTGCAGGGCTGCGCGCGCTTTGGACCAGCGGCCATGAGGCCTATCCGCCCGACAGCTACGGCACAGATGCCCGGCTTGAAGTTGAGGTGCTTTCGATCACCCATATCAGCGCCAATCGTGCCCAGGTGCGCCTACGCAAGCGGCTTAACTCGCCGCGCGGCACTCAAAACGGGCTCTTCACCGCAACGCTGATGTTTGAGTTTCGGCCGGAGAACAGCCGGTCGATCGATGATGTCTGGCAGAACCCTTTCGGCTTCACTGTCACCGAATACGCGATCCGCTCAGATCGTCTGGAGTAACCCATGCGCCGCCTATTCCTGATCCTCGCTTTAATTGTTCCGCTTGCTGGCACCGCCTATGCTGAGACCCAGCCGCGCCAAGGCCCCTATGATGCCCGCGTCCGGCTGGCCACCTATCAAGATGGGCAGGTCTACCGCATCCGCACCAGCCTGACCCATGTGACCAGCATTGAGTTCGGCCAAGGCGAAACCATCCGCTCAATCATTGCTGGCGACACTGAAGGCTTCCTTCTCGACGGCGTGCCCGGAGGCCAGGCCTTTGCGATCAAGCCCGTCACGCGCGGAGCACACACCAACATCACCGTCTACACCAACCGGCGCAGCTATTATTTCAACGTGACCGAGGCGAGTTCGCCGACCTTCTACGTTATTCGCTTCACCTATTCTGAGTCCGCTCCCCGGCAATCCCGAGTGGCCGCGAGCCATCCTGCAAACCACGCCTATGGCGTCAGCGCGCGAACCGAGATCACCCCGCAAGAAATCTGGGACGACGGCACCTTCACCTATTTCCGCTTTGCCGCAAACGCGCCGCTGCCTGCGATTTTTCGCTGGTCAAACGGCAATGAACGCAGCGTGAATGCGCTCGCGCGGCCAGATGGCGCGATCCGCGTCTCAGGTGTCAGCGATCGATGGGTTCTCCGGCTCGGCGAGGACGAGATCTGCGTCCAAGAGATGAGCGAGGCAAACCACAATGAGTGAAACAGCTGAGCTTAAGAAACGCCTCGAAGCGCTTGAAGGAAAGCCACAAAACCCAAAAACGCGACCATCTTTTTTCGCCGTCGCCCTAGGCATTGGGGTAATCGCGGCTCTTGGCGGCCTATTGCTGTTGTTCTCTGGCGGCTCTGAACCCGACAGCTTGGAAACCGCCTCCCCAGATGAGTTCCAAGCGGAAGGACCGGGCTTTGGTGCGCTCGAGCCCACGCCCGCACCGATTGACACAGCCCCGCCGCCGGAGCCGGAACCGGCCAGCGACACAGAAGAGCTGCGCGCGCAAATGGACGCCATGCGGGAAGAGCTTGAAGCCCTGCGCAACGCACCTACAGCTGAAGCCCCAACCGTCGACCTTGAGGCATTGGATACCTTGGGCGCAGAGATCGATGCGTTGCGAAGCGAGGCAGCAGCAACGCAAGCCGCCTTGCGCGAAGAGCTGGAAGAACGTGCGCGACAAATCCAGCGTCTGCAGAACGATCTAGAGCTTGCACGCCTGGAAACGCCGCGCACTCCTGTACCCACCGGCCCCACGGCCGAAGAACTGCGCCTGCAAGAGCTCGAGCGGCGGCGGCAAGCCGAGCTTGAGGAACTGCAAGCCCGTATTGCCAGCCCAATCATCGCATTTGGCGGCACTGGAAGCGGCAATAATGATACCGCCGCCGAGCAGCGTCGACTTGATGGCGACACAGAGTTTGTCCGCAATGGCGCTGAACCTGCTGAGGTGACGCAAGCCCAGTTGATTGTGAACCCGTCAAACACGGTCGTTCAGGGCACGATGATCCAGGCCGTGCTCGAGACAGCGATCGACAGCTCGCTCGCCGGTCAGGTCCGCGCGATGGTATCGGAAGATGTCCATGCCTATGACGGCACGCGGATCTTGATTCCACGCGGCGCGCGGCTGATCGGGCGGTATCAATCCGGTCTCGACATTGCGCAACAACGCGTGACGATCGCCTGGGACCGGATCATTCTGCCCAGTAATCAGACCGTTGAAATCAGCGCTTTTGGTGGCGACGAACTGGGGCGCTCCGGCACGACCGGCTTTGTCGGCAGCCGTTTCGGCACACGGTTCGGGTCAGCCGCCCTGATATCGCTGATCGGAGCCTTGCCAGCTGTGGCAGCCCAGAACACCGAAGATGAGATCACCTCTGATGTTCTGGAAGGCATTGGCGAAGACCTTCAGGACAGCGCGCAAAGCGTGATCGGCGAATATCTCTCCGTCTCGCCGGTGATCTATGTCGATCAAGGTGCCCGCGTCACCGTGATGGTCGACCGTGATTTGGAGATTTTCTGATCATGGCGGCCAGCTATCTGCAAAGCTCGATGGACAAGATCCCCGAGGCGCGCGATCCAAAGCTGATTGAGCTTTGCATCAACCCCGACGGCACGCTGTGGGCGGAGTTTCAGGGGGATCACTTCATGCGGAACGTCAATCGACAGCTCTCGGCGAATGAGATCAAGGACCTGGGAAATCAGATTGCCTCCGCCGCGAACACCACGCTCAGCCGAACGAAACCCATCGTCTCGGTCAGTATCACCTATCGGAACCGCCCGATCCGCGCGCAAGTCATCCAGCCCCCCGCTGTCGATGGCGGTTACGCGATTTCCTTGAGGTTCTTCGCGGATTTGCCGTTGGAGCAGATCAAGCTGTCTTACCTGTTCGGAAAAGAGCGCAGCAATGAAGGTGCAAGGCGCAAACGCAATGCCGAGCTACGGGATGTCGTGGCCACCGGCGACATCGACGCCGCGATCAAGTTCTGCGTCACCCACAAGCTCAACATGATCGTGTCCGGCGGAACCTCGACCGGCAAGACCGTCACAGCACGCAAAATCCTATCATTTGTGCCCGCCGACGAGCGTATTATCACGATCGAAGAGGCCGCCGAGCTGCGGCCAACACAGCCCCATGTCGTCACCCTGATGTCTGATCGCGACGAAGCCACACGCAGCGCTGATGTCCTGCTGACCTCCACCCTGCGCATGCGGCCAGACCGTATCGTCCTGGGCGAAGTACGCGGCAAAGAGGCCATGACCTTCCTTGAGGCGATCAACACCGGCCATGGTGGCTCACTCACCACGCTCCATGCTGAAACCCCTCAGCTGGCCGTGCAGCGCCTGGCCATCGCCGCCCTGAAAACCGACGTGCCCATGACCTACCAGGACATGAACGACTACATCACGCGCTCGATCGATGTGATCATCCAGGCTGGTCGCCATGAAGGCGCACGCGGCATCACCGAATTCTACCTGCCGGTTGATCCGGCCCATTCAAAGGAAACAGCCCATGTTTGAATACAAGATTGAACTGATCAACACCGCCAAGACAAAGCCGCCAAAGATCGAAGCGCAGCTGAGCGCCCTTGGCCAAGATGGCTGGGAGCTGGTCTCGGTCGTGCCGGATTTCGACGGTGAGCACATCTTGAAGGCATTCCTGAAACGCCGCACCGGCGCGGGCGCCTAAACCTAACTGAGGGGAATCCTATGGGCGTCGTGACCTGGATGGTAGAGACCACCGACAACTTTCTGGATGACGCGGCCCAAACCACTTTTGGCAACGTCGCCGGGCAGCTCGGCGGCGTCATTGCCGTAGCCTCGACGCTCGCCGTGATCGGCGTCTTCCTCAACATGGTGTTTCAGTACAAGTCCATGGATGGGCGGACCGCCTTTTGGTTCGCCCTCAAGCTTATGCTGATCTCTCTCTTTGCGATGAACTGGGTCCAATTCAATGCCGTGGCTAGCGCCCTCATCAACGGGCTCGACCAGCTCGCGGGCGGCATGGTGGCGGGGCTTGGCGGCGGCGGGGCTGGCGCGTCTTACTTTGCCGGGGCCTTTGACGATCTCATCGAAGAGTTCGGCGACTACCTTAACGCGGCTGGAGACAACATGCATTGGATGGCCGGAGCCCTGATCGGCGCGATCGGTGCGTTCCTTTTGGGCGTCATCGGCGCACTCTGCGGGCTTGTTCTGATCTTTGCCAAGATCATGCTGGCCTTCATGATCGGCATCGCCCCCATCATGATCGCGCTTTCGTTGTTCGATGTCAGCAAGGACTATTTCCACCGTTGGCTGTCCAGCACTGTGTCTTACGCTCTCTACCCTCTCGTGATCGCAGGCGTGTTTTCCACCGTCGTCGGCATGTCGCGTTCGCTGATGACCGAACTCGGAGATCCATCCGGTGCAAGCAATATCGGCGCGCTGGTCCCCTTCTTCATGATGATGTTTCTCGCAGGCGGCATGATCATCGCAACCCCGCTGATCGTCCGTTCAATCTCAGGCAACTTCATGATGGCCGGACCGCCGAGCATTCCAGGCCCTGGCGGCTTCGCAAAGGGGTTGATTGGTACAAAGGGCTCGCGAGCTCGGGCACGTTTTGGGACCAGATCAAACGCCGAGATCGCGGGAGCCGGAATACGGCAGGCGGGCGGCGCGACTGTTTCTATGGTTCAACGGGTGGCCGATCGGGCCAAGCGGTTGGAGTAGGGACATCGACCCATTGCGGACTCTCGGCATGGCTATCGAATGCTGGAGTGCAGCCCTCATTGCCGCCATACGCCGCGCACGCGAGATTTGTGCTTTGACGGTCGCCGGTTTACGGTACCTTTTCAAATTTTCGTTGGCGCTATGGTGCAAAGGGCGACTGTGCGCACTGTTTGACGGCGGTGAAATGCAGCAAGGCCCATCCAAGGCGGCAACGCGCCGAAACGAGACCAGTAGAATCTGCCAGAAATAAGCTTCAACTGATTGTTCTCTGGTCTCGGCCATCCAAGGTCGCCTAAACTAGGGCAACACCACCGAAGCCAAAGCGGTTCATCGTGTGCACTGGGTTACAGAAAGTCCAGCGCGAGACATAGATCTGAAGCCTACAATCGCGCTTGCTACTATCCGCAACCTAAAGGCACATCATTGCGTTGCCCTTCAATGCATGAGAGATCTGCTAAAATAGCGCCCGATATAGTAAGGATTGTATCATTGCCGTTGCGAGTAAAGCCAATGGTCCAGTATTTGACCGAGCATGTCGAGCAGATGCGGGACAAAGATTATACCTCTCTGTCGATAGCTAAAGCCGTCAAAGGCCGTGACCCTGGCGGAGTGGAGAAAGCACTCAGGCTTGGCGGAAAGGTATATCGCTTCGGCCCCGGTTCACCGGAGGGAGCAGTCAGCCTATGGACCGCTTGGGCAACCCGCTTAATCTCAGAAGCGATGGACCCGCCAGACGGCCAACTTGTCATCGTTCCTGTCCCCAATTCCCAAGCAACTATTGCGAATGATGATGACTTCCGCACGTGGGAACTGGCACGTCGCATTGCTGATGAATTTGGAGACAACGTGACAGCTCATGATGAATTGAGGTGGCTGGAAGCGATGCCAAAGGCAAGCGAGGGTGGGCCACGTCAGGCTCATGAACTTTTCCCAAAGTTGAGATGCGATTTGAAGGTTAGCGCTGACGCTGACCGCATTCTAATTGATGATATCCTTACAACCGGTGGGCATCTTCAGGCTTGCGCCGCTAAAGTTCGTGCCACCGGTTCTTCTATCGAAGCCGCGCTGGTTTGTGGCCGAACTAAACACGTTCAGGTGTCCAATCCGTTCGCAATGCCGGTTGAGGAATTCGCCGACTTTGATCCAGATGATCCATTCGGTTTCGGAGCAATTTTCGATGAGATAGAATAAACAATAGGTTGCTATGACCGCTTACGATCGAAGAGGCCGTCCCAAAGTTCGGCATCCTCGGGCGAAAGCAATCCGTGTTCTCCAAGGCATTCGAGGATAGGTTCGACACTTAAGACAGTCATATAACCGAGTTCTTCAGGTACGTCGCTCTTCAGCAAACTTGACGTCACCATTCCCATAGCGACACCCCATTCGGAGAGGACCACACCACCACTAAACCCCCCTCGCGCCATCGTTGAAACAACAAAATGGACATGCTTCACAACAGTTAAGTCAACGACGGCATTTATTTGGCTTCTAGCGGCGACAAGAATGTTGCTTTCCGCGAGTGGTATTGGTGGAAAGCCGAGAACGAGGACTTCATTCAAAACAAATTGATCATCATTGATCCAATCATCCAGATGGCCGCCCAAAGGAATTTGGGGAAGGTCGGATAGACTGGGAACTGAAAAGACAGCCACATCAATGTTGCTATCTGGATGAAAAAGCGGTTGCAGTGTGACTAACTCAAAACGGTCATACTTCTGAAAATGCGCCGTCTCTTGTAGCGGACGATGGTGCCGAAAACTGTCGATTTCGACGCTGCAATCGGTCTTTCCTTCGACAACATGGCGTGCTGTCACGAATGAACCGCCGCCAACATGAAATGCAGAGCCTAAACCGGGATCACCATTTTCATCCCTAACCACTACGGGAAGAACGGCGGCGCTGTATTCAGCATACAGCTCTTTTGCGGACTGCTTTTCCGCGACATGCTCGGCTTTCGATTGCACAGTTCAAAATACTCCAGACAGGTCAATATTCTCGAATGGGTTGGGGTGAATTGTGCGAGCGATGAAGATGCCGGTGATTGGCACCCCAGGGAAGCGTTGAGACAGGACGGTGTGCATAGCTCGATAATGCCTGCCGACTGTTAGAACATCATCGAAAATACCTATATTTACGGGAGCGGGGTTGGTAAGGGTTTCGTCTATTTGATAATTTGCAATTAACTCTTCGACCGAAGCGCGATTACCGTCTCCGGCAGCATGTGACGCTTCCATTGAAGCGGTCTGTTTAACAATGCTGCGCACGTCGAGACCGTCCCGGATACCATTGCATATCTGCTCCATGCGGTCATCATAGTCTACATGATCTGGCGCTTTGGAACCGGGAATTGGAACAAGTGTGGCTTCGTCAAGCCATTCTGGTCTAAGTGAACTCGCGAACTCTCTCGACACTTGTCGAATTGCATGTCCCTTGTATTGCCAACCGCCCTTGGTGAGGCGTTCGCTCGGTTTCTTCTTGAGGTTCCAGATCAGACTATTGGTTTCGCCTTCAAAACCAGCATTGGCCTTGTACTCACGCAGGAATATACAAACGTCTTCGGCGTTCAAAGCGTTGTGATCACGCCGAATTAATTCATCAACTTGTGTAAAGCTCATTCGGACGGCAGCGCCTTCCAAATGTCTTCTGGTTCTCGGACGCGAATTGCGCCTTCCTTTTCGAAACGGGCAGGCCAAGTGATAGTAGGGTTCTTGAAGCAGCTATCCAAGATAAACAGCTTTCGCCCCTGATAAAGTGCAGCACGAGCTTGGGTCAGCGTACCGGATGTCTCGCCTGCTTCAACTATGATAGTCCCTTCAGTAAGGGCGCTCATGGTCGCATTGCGTTCGGGAAAGTAAAACCGCTTTGTCTTGAATGGCTGGTTCGAATACCTCAGCACAGGCACTTGCGACACAAGAAGGTGCTCTTTTGCTATGTGCGCCTGAAGTTCGGCATTCTCTTTCGGGTAGCTTTCCCCTAGCGGAGTGCCGATCACCGCGATGGTTCTGCCACCTGCTTCGAGTGCTGCCGTGTGAGCGGCTTTATCTATGCCCGTTGCGAGGCCAGAGACAACCGAGAAGTTACGGGCAACGAGTTCCTTGGCAAGGCGTGCTGCACGTTGTGCACCTTCGTCTGACGGTTTTCGACTGCCGACAACCGCAAGACTCCGCATCTCGCTGAGTTCCCATGTGCCTTGATAGTATAGCAACTCGACCGGATGCTTGGCGTGGCGCAGTTTGGCAGGGTAGTCGCCAGCTTTGTTGATGCGGACGCCGAATTGGTACACGCCTGCCTTATGCAGCATCTCGAGCACCTTGGTCGCCGTTTCATCGGCCACTGCCGGTGCTACAAAATCGGATGGAAGCGCGGTTTCGTCCGCAGCGAATTTCTCTGCTAACGACTTGAACGTCGCACCCTGCTCCATGAACAACGCTTCGTAAGCCCCGAGTTCCCTCCGGGGAGAGATCGTGGTTCTTGCCGGGCCATCATGGGCTGTAAGCGCCAGCCTATTCACGGCATGGCAACGCGCTGTCTGTGATCATCTGCGTCTCCCTTGGCCGTCATTTTTTGTCAGCCTGTTTCACTCAGAATGCCCCAAAACTAACCTGAATTACAATACCAAGATATTAACCAGGGCTCCGTTTCTGCATCGCAGCGACTATGACTAGTTCGCGTTCATGCTCCCGCGGTTCGTCCTGCACAAAGTCTTCGGAAAACACATAGAAGATTGTGGTATTGACCGCAGCTGTAACCGCGTTTCAACCTGAAGCTGAAGTTCTGCAAATAAGGATGGCGGTCGACTAGGCGCAAAGAAGCTCCGTTTGGACCTGTCCACCAGAGTGTTAACAGTGGCAGCGAAGGCCGCTTCCCTGCCCTCACCCCCGAGCGGCCTCTTCCATAAACCTTTCAACCCGTTCAGCTCCGGCCTGATAATCACCCAAACTAGCCTGATCACCTGACAATGTTTTTTGACTTCCCGACGCCAATTCAGCAATCTCTTCGCGCCGTTTCCGACCATCTTCAAAAGCATCATCAGCGATCCCTCTTGGCACTTCCAACGCGCCAATCTTAGCCTCCAGCGCCTTGATCTGCCCTTGCAGGCCGCGCATCTGGTCCCCCGCTGTGGGATATGGCAGATCGCCTGTCTGCTTGTCGAAGATCTGCTTAAAAAACCGATCATCATAGTATTTGATCCGCTTGGCCCGAACGGGCATTTGCGCGTCGACCACAAGAACGATGTCATCAAGATCCATGCGACGGGCCTCATCCTCAGGCAGTAATGCGGTTTCTTCGGTCCTTTCAGACATGCTGCGCCCGGCAAATGGGTTGCGGCCGACGGAGCGTGATCGGGTCACGACGCGCTTTGTGGTTTTCCCTACCGCTTTGCTGAGCTCTTCAATGGTCTTTTCATCTGAGGGGGTCAGATAGAGCTTGATACCCGCGTTGCCCTGCAAGGCCCGACGGGCATTTTCTCCGTAGATCTCGTCCAAAGCCGGGATCGTCTGTGTGACGATCGCAAGGTTGGCCCGGTAGGACCGCAGGGTTTCGATGCTATCGAGAACGATCGGCATTTTGCCCAGGCGGTTGAATTCATCGAGCATGATCATAACCGGCCAGGGTTCGTCCTTGCCGGGTTCATGGTCCTGCAGCGATGCCAGCAGGTCTGAGAAAAACAGGCGGATCAACGGCGCGAGGGGCTTCACCATCAGCGGTTCAACCACAAGATAAACCGAAAACGGCGTCTTTCGGATATCGCGGAAATCGAAGTCTGACGTTGCGGTCGCACGGTCAATTGCTGGGTTTGACCACTGCTTGAGGCCAGATGTCATCAAGAGCGATAGATAAGACGTTAGGGTGTCATTGTTGGTCGAGGCCATGCGCATAAAGATCAGCTTGGCGGCTGGGTTGACCACCTCGTCGGCGCGGCGGCGATATTCCTTCTGCTTGTCGCCACCTGATGCGGTGATGCGATAAATCTCACCCAAAGTTGGCCGCTTGCGCTCGAACGCCAAAAGTCCTGCCGCCACGAATAGGTCAATACCGCCATCGAGAAGCCCCTGCACCCGGTCGTTATCTGCTTGCAGGAACAGCGAAGCCAGAAGTTGCAGCTCGATCTGCTGGCGGTCGACGTTTTCCAGCTCCGATATGCGCAGCAAAGGATTGTACCGGTGCGAACGGCCATCCTTCCAGTCTGTTGGCGCGAACCGGAACACCTTGTCGCCCTGCGCAGCCCTGTGGCGGGCCGTTGCCTCGAAGTTTTCGCCCTTCACGTCGAGCACGACGGCACTGCCCTGATAAGTCAGAAGGTTCGGAATGACGAACCCCGTGGTCTTTCCGCGTCCGGTTGGAGCCACGATCAGCGCATGGGGAAAAACCTTGGACATGACAAAGGGTTTGCGGCTCTTGGGCTTTCCCATTTTGCCGAGGACAAAGCCGTGGCCAGGCTTGCCGAAGAAACCGTTCCGCTTCATCTCGGACATCTGCTGCCAGTGGGTTTCCCCAAATTTGGTCAGCGCATCGTTCATCAACACCGCACTGAGCAAAACACCGGCACCAGTGCTGATCCCCACGACCAAGTGAACAATCTGCACGTCGGCCTGATGAGTCGTTCGGAGAACCCCATAGCTGCGTGCCAGCATCAAGAAATCGATATCCGCCCCGACCCCGAACCAGTGGAACGTCAGAAAGGCCGACGCCAGAACATACCCCAACACCGCGCCCAGAAGAGCAAAGCTCATGACGCCGAGTGCGATCCGCGCCTTACCCATGCGTCACACCTTTTTCGCCGTCGGCATCGACATACCGCTCGCGTTGAACATCAATTTCTTCATTGGCGATCTCGTCTAGGACATGCTCCATCGCCACACTGTTCGCCAGAGCGGCATCGCTCTGCAGATAGGCCTTAGCCGCATAGAGCCGGTCCAGGCGGTCTTCGATATGTTCCTCCAGCGCGGTCTCATCGCCAATTGCCAAGTCCGGGGTATTTTCTTCACCGGCCAGATCCTCCAGTTCGGCCCTCAAAGTCTCGCGCTCCAGATCGTTTCGGAATGGATCTGCGGTCGGATCATGTCTCAAACGGCTCAGGATGTCAGAGGTGGTCGGCGGCAACCCGTCGACTATGGCTTCCTCCCGGTCGGCCTCCACCGCTCCACTGTCCTTGAGAACTTCAGCATCGGCCAACATACGACCCAGATCACTGTGCACATGGTCAAGGCGGTCGATCGCTTTCTCAAGCTCATCGGCACGTGACAGGTCAAAGCCGTCCTTCTCGGCAATCGCCTTCAAATCCTGTCCAAGCCATTGCCGCTCGAGCGCGGCATTGCCCGCGCCGATTTCGACCCGACGCGCTACATCCTGCGCGTCAATGCCGGTGCCTTTCAAAGCCTGTTCAAGACGTTCGGTAAGAGCTGTATCCCGCAATGCACTTTGGGCGTCGGCCTGAATGTTCGCGGCCGAATAGATCCCGCTCTTGGAGGCATCTTCGAGCAAGGTGTGGGACTGCGTTCCCATTGGGCTCAGATGTGACAAAGAACGATAAATGTCGTTCAGCTCATGCTCCAGCGCGGCACGTCGCTCCACCGGGGCGTCCGCTACAATGCGTTCGGCCTTTTTGATCTTGTCGTGAAAGGCATCCACGACCTCATCAAACGAATGCTGTTCTTCGGCCATGCCGTATACCTTTCCATCTGCTTCAATCGGTTTGCCCTGCGCCAAGAGCCGCGCGGCCTTGTCCAAGGCTGCTGCAATGTCATGCTGGTTCTCGCGAGAGGCCTCGGCGGCCAGGCCGCGATAAAGCCGCGCGTTATGCGCCACCTCAGCCAAGGCACGGTCAAGCTCCGGCCCGACGCGCTCACGTTCGGACAGCTTCCGGACCGAGGCTTCCGCGCGACGCTGGTCTGCATCGCTTGGCCTCTTCGTCGTGATCCCGCGCTCGAGCTTTCGCGTCGCCTCAAGCCTCAGCCCATAGCGGTCTGACACCTCGACCATCGCCTCGCGAAAACTGTCGTAGTTGAAGTGGTGCCCCTCTTTCAGAAAGAAGAATTCACCGTCCTTGCTGCGCCGGTTAAGAACGATATGAGCGTGCGGGTGATCCCGGTCCTCATGCACGGCCGCGATATAGTCGAAGTGGCTGCCTTCGCCCTGAAAGAACCGCTCGCAGATCTCGCGCGTGATCTCGGCGACATCCTCACCGCGCGTGCCAATTGGGAAAGCCATCAAGAGATGCGAGGTATGTCCCAGCTTGGGATGAAACCCCTCAGTCCATTGCGCTGAAAACCGACGCGTGACCTGTTCGATCTCTTTCGCGGACAAGACGCTTTGGCCATCATAGGTGCCACGGCTGTCGATGATGAAGCTGGACTTGGTGGTCAGGTATTCCAGCTGGTTGCGCAGCTGCGCTTTGTTGTGCGTTCCGCCATCGCGAATGGCTTTGAAGATCGCGGGGGAATGGCCCATGGCGGCGCGGGCCATTTGCTTGGCACGGGTACGCGGCACGCTGCCGCGAATGCGGCTCCAGTCGCGATCGAAGAAGGCCTCCTGCGCGGCGGCAACGGCGCTATTCCGGGCCATCGGCAAAGCCTCCCAGTACGCGGGCAACCTCGCCGGACAATGCACTTCGACGACGCTGCGCCATGTCCTGAACCTGGTCTGCGATGTCGAAGATCAGCCCTGCTAAAGCGCGAACCTGGCCATGGGCAGAGTTGCCATAGGGCGGCGTCTTGCCTTGGCGCTTTGCTTCGTTCAGGCGCTGTGCGATCTGGTTGATGTTGTTGCCGGTGCGATTGAGAGAGGCCGATAACCCCTGCATCTGGTTGGCCAGTTCATCGTCGGGAACAAATAGATCGTTCGACGCATAGATCAGCCGCCGCAACCCCTCGGCGCGGCTGGCAATTTCATGCCGCGTCAGCACCGCATCGAAGCTCGCGAGCTCCTTTGGCGTCAGCCGGACATTTACCAGTTCGGAGCGCACGCGCGCGTCGAGTTTGCGGCTTTGATCGGCCTTCAAGGTGTAGAAGATGCTGCGGGCTGTGACGCCGAATTCGCGGGCCAGATCCTCGATCGGCACCCCCTCGGCACGCTTGCGCACGATGGCAAAACGCTGGTTTTGCGTCAGTCGCTTGTGCCGTGGTGCGCGCGGTCGGCCCATGTGAAGTAATCACCCCTATTTCTTGCCAGCATCATACAGGCAGCTCCGTTATGGCATTTCGCCATAATTGATTCAATATTATAATATTGCGTCAACTGCCTGTATTCCGTTTGGAGCAGCCATAGGCTGCGACCGCCGGGCAAAGCTCGGCCACATGCGCAAGGCATGGCACCACTAATCGTGGTTCCACGCCTCAGCATCGCCAAGCAATTGCAGCGCCATTGCGCGGGCCGCGCCTTCAGCGCTGACATAGATTTGATGATCGGGCAGCTCTTGCACATCAAAGGGCTGTTGCGGGTCTTCCGGGGTCTCAACTCGGACATAGATCGCCCAGCCATCAATCAGTTCTGGATCATCACAATACTCCTGCCCGCCATCGGGCAGATTGCAGAACCCGTGAAGATGCACGCTGGCGCGGCCCTCTCGGGCCGCCTGCCTGATATCAGAATACCTCATGCCGAACCTCTGCACTTTCCCCGATGAAAAATTCGTCAGGCTCGCCATTCAGGCGGGTGCCATCACGACTGGTCAAGCCAATAGCTGACCCATTCCGTGTGAAGGTGATGAGGTATTGCCCGAGTTCATCACGCGTCACCACATACCCGCTATTGACCCAGTGAACGCGGTTGCCCGCGTCCACTGCTGCTTTGATCTCTTCCAAGGTCATCGCAACGCCTCCTCAAGGATTGCGAGTGCCCCGAGACAATCGTCGATATAGGGCTGCTCTTCGCCGTCCAGATCGTTCAGCTCCAGCCGGTTCAACACCGCGTAAAGCGTGGCGCGCGCCTCACGAGCTGCGCTTCGCAAGCTGACAGTATCTTCCAAACGCGCGGTCGCAAAATCATCGCTGTGATAGTCAGGGGTCATCGGATTTCTCCTGCCTTGTGTTTCCAACGCGGGGCGATGTCCTTGAACGGCACGGTGAAAGGCGGCAGCGCGTCAAAGCCGTTCGAGCTCTTGACCACCTTCACCTTGGCGCAATCATCCTCGACGCTGAGGATCTCTACACAGAACACGCCCCCCAAACCGGACGGGACAACGATCTCCTTCAGCTCGTGCCGATGCTTCCCGCAATAGACGCAGGTGCTATAAAGCCCGTCGATGATGTGACCGCCGGTCGTGCGATCACAGTCGCAGGTCCAGAATTTCGGGGGCTGATATTTGTGAGCCATTTGTGGCCTCCTCTTGGGTGCTGCGGTTGGGGCTTGCGCCCCCTTCCGCCGATGGGCTGCACACCGGCCAATCTGATCTGACCGAATACGCATGTATTCGGCGGAACAGAGTGGGTGGGGGCACAGCCCGACCCACGGCCCTGGAACGGCCAGTCAATGGGTCAAAGCCAGTAACTGGTGCGGCCCGCAGCGCGCTTTCGCGCGAGGACACGGGTTGCAGGCATTGACGACGCGCCCGCGCGGCGCTTGCCCATTGACGGGACGTCACAGGGATGTTGGGCGGACCAATCAAATTGAAAGAAGCCTGAAGGAGGTGAGCGGGCTGAAAGCCGGTCGATCCTCCGCACAGTCCGTTTCTCAGGGCGGCCCGTGCGCAGCAGCACGGGCCAGATTTTTTTTCCCGTTCAAAATGCCTGCGCCCCGCCACGTGCGGCGGGGCGCAGGTGCTCAAAGCTCAACACCGGCTTTCAAGTTGCCATCAGGATCCAGCCATTTGCGAGCCTCTGCGCAATCCAAGCAAATACAGGTGCAACTGCCTTTCACGATGACCGGCGCGAGAAAGATCACTGGGTTTGACGCGCTGCATTTGCGGCACGTCATCGGGGGTAAGATTGCGGGGCCGCTCATGCTGCGGCCGCTTTCGATTGACCTGCGGCTGCTAGGACAAAATCGGCGGCTTTCTGCGCCTCGGATGCCGCGCGAAAAATCGCCCGTTTGTCCTCTTTGAGCGCTTTCAACCACCCTTCAACATAGGCAGCGCTTTGGTCGAATTCCGGATCAACGCCAATCTGAGCACCAAGGAAACAGGCGCCGATTTCCGCCACCAGCTCCTCAAAGGCATAGGCTTCGCGGTTCGCAAATTTCTTGATCCGCTCCAGCCGCTTTTCGCTACCGGTCCAATGGATTGATTCATGGGCAAGGGTCGCAAAATACCCTTTCGCACTATGAAAGGTCGCTACGGGCGGCATATGGATGTGATCCTTGGCCGGGCTGTAAAAGGCTCGCGGCTCATCGGTGGTCACGATCTCCGCACCCGTGCGAGCAAAAAACGCCTCAAGCTCGGGATCAACCTCAGTGCCAAGATCGCGCGGGGCCTCGGGCCGGATATAGTAATCCTCGGGCAAACCTTCGATCTGATCGGCATTGAAGACGCGGTAGGCGCGCGCATAGGGCAGTTCCTCCTCGATGCCCAATTCGTTCTCTCGGGTGAACGTCCCGTATTTGACCACGGTCGACGACGTTTCGCCTTTGCGGACTTGGCCGCCCAGCTCCTGCGCCTGTTTGTAGGTCATCCAGCGGCTGGACATATAGCCATGCTTGGCCGCCATGACCCAGAGCATCAGGATGTTAATCCCGCGATACTCCTCGCCGTTGTGCCGTGTCGGCAGGGCAATGCCGGACGCGCTCCCTGTCCACGGTTTGCGCCAAGGCGGCGTGCCCGCCTCGATCTCTGCAATAATGGTGTCGGTGACATGGGCATAAACATCAAACTTCGGTGCCATTTGTGGCCTCCTCGATCAAAGTGACGCGGGTGAGGCTTCGTGCCCTCTTCCGCCGATGGGCTGCGCCTCGGCCACCTGATCTGACCGAATACGCATGTATTCGGCGGAACAGAGTGGGAGAGGGCAAAGCCCGACCCACGGCCCTGAACGGGGCTGTCAATCGGCCACATTTGCGAAGAAAATGTCTGCGCCAAAATCAGACGCCAATTTGCTGCGCGAGGAATGGCTCGCTCGCGAGACTGGGGAAATTGGTGGCTGATTTTGGGGATGGACTAAGGTTGACCGCCACGGTCAGGGATGTTGGGCGGACCAAACAAAAGGAATGGTGTCTGGATCGGGGTGAGCGGGCCAACGGCCCGTTGAGCCCTGGTGCAGTCCGTTTGCAAAAGCCGTCCCGACGGGACGACAATCATGTAATTTCGTGGTTAAAGTGTGCTGTACAAGAAATTATTAGAATCATGTTTTCAGGGGAAAAATCGTGCAAGCAGAGGGTTCATTCGGTCGAACAATCCAGCTTTTCCTCGTCGACGGAAAGCCAACTGGGCTGCGAAAAGCGACAATCCATGGTTGGACAGGTTTGCTTTTTGTAAGCGGCGCTTCAGCTTTCGGCGACCTGACCGCTCGTGAAGAAGTTGATCGGACCGGTATCTATATCCTATCGGGTCCTGATCCCGAAAAAGCCGGTGCAACCCGCACCTATATTGGCTCTGGAAACTCCGTCGCTGAGAGGATCAAGCAAAGCGCGATCAAAAGAGACTTCTGGGAAACGGCCATTACCATCACCACAAGTGACGATGACCTTTCCAAAGGACACGCTGAATACCTGGAGGCGCGGCTAATAGAGCAAGCCGCCCAGGCAGGCCGCGTCACGTTAGATAACGGAACGCAACCAGACACCAGCAGGCGACGATTGCCAGAGGCGGACGTTGCCAACATGGAGCAGTTTTTGTCAAACCTCCGCATCATCCTGCCCGTGATCGGCCTGGATATGCTCAAGCCACAACCGCGCGCGGTGACTCAGACGGCCAAGCCGGTTGACGAGCGGACCGAAGGAGAAGTGCAATTCGAGATCCGCCATAAAAGCGGCGTCAAGGCGACCGCTGTCGAAGAAGATGGTGAATTTGTTGTACTGGAAGGGTCTGAAGCGCTCACCGAGACTGGCTATGTCCAACAAAGCTATGGTAGCTTGAAAGAAAAGCTCATATCCGACGGCACTCTGGTCGCCGACGGCAATCAAAAACTCCGTTTCACGAAGCCTTGGTCGTTCAATAGTCCTTCAGCCGCCGCTGCTGTCGTCCTGGACCGAAACAGCAACGGACGCCTGGAGTGGAAGGTCAAGGGATCAAAACAGACGTACCACGACTGGCAACAAGCAGAGGCACGACAACCATCATAGAGCACCCCAACGTTTTGGCTAGACCTGCCCGCCAACACCTTTGAATTTTTCGACAAAAGCTGCAATCTTCTCGAAGACAGTCGTCTTCTTGGTCCGGAACTGCGGGTTTAGTGGGCTCATTTTGGGGAGTATGGCATTGAGGTCAGCACCGTTTTCACTTGCAAATTCGCGTTTTATGGACGCAGAAATATAGCGCCTTGCTGCATCAGAATTTAGATCTTCCGACCTGATAAGCTCTTCTACCTCTTTGCGTTGCTCTTCCTGAGCAAAAGAGAAAAATGCATCGATCACACCTGCCTTGTCATCAATCTGATCAAGATCAGTCTGATTGATAAAGTCCACTATCAAGCTCTCTTTGGCACGATTTCCAAGGCTACCGCGAATGACGCGGCGAGCATCCTCAATCAGATCCCCTTTGCTCTTCACCTTTTTGTTTTTCTCAAAGATGAGCTCGAGGATGTAGTCGAGGTTAATCTCCTGCGATTTCAGAAGATCCACTTCGAAAACGACATCATCCCACTCGATGTTGCTTTGTTCATGCTCTGCCGAGGACTTTTCCCGGCGCAGCCAATCGCGAATGTCGTTGTATGTTGATCTATAGTCTTGAACTGCTCGTTCTGAAGGCAGTTCTATCGCCTCCAGGTCGCGTAGGTCCTCGTCACGCAAATAGTGCTTTTGCTTGAACTCCTCAACGGCAGCGGCATCTGCTAAATCTAGCCCCTGATAGGCTTTCAATGCTGAAAACTCGTCGTAGTTTCTGAGCACATTCTCAACTCTCAGATACTCACCAAAGAGCTTCGCAAACTCCTTTTTATCTACTTCTTTGACAATATCGTCCGGCTTTGGAAAGCGCTCGGTAAGCTCCTTCACAACATCAATGAACCCGCGTCGCGCCGCGCCGGTTTCTTGATCAACGAAACCATTCATGTACTCGTCGTAGCTCTTCTCAAGCACGACGTTCTTTGTGTTCTTGTCACCGAACAGCGTGATCGCATCAATCGTCGCTTGCTCAAGGTCCCTGAACGCCACGATATTGCCGAAGGTTTTGGTCGCGTCGTAGATCCGGTTGGTTCTGGAGAACGCTTGCATCAAACCATGAAAGCGAAGATTCTTGTCGACAAACAAGGTGTTAAGCGTTGGCGCATCAAAGCCTGTAAGGAACATGCCCACGACAATCAGTAAGTCGATTTCTTTCGAGCGAACCCGGCTGGCAAGATCGCGGTAGTAGTTTTGAAAGCCACTGCTATCGACACTAAAATTCGTTTTGAAAAAGGAGTTGTAGTCTTTTACCGCTGCGCTCAAAAACTCCTTGGCGCTGCTATTCATCGCCGACACATCAAAGCTCTCGTCCTGAATGTCACCGATGGCATCTTGCTGCTCGTTGGCCGCAAACGAGAAGATCGTCGCGATCTTCAGCGGCTTTTCACTGTCCGCCTGCAGAGCGTTCAAGGTTTCATAGTAGAGCTTTGCAGCATCCACACTGCTTACGGCGAACATGGCATTGAACCCACTGCTGCCTGCTTGCATCCGATGAGTTTTTTGACGGAAGTTGTTCAGAACATACTGAGAAACTTCCCTAATACGTTCTGGATGAAGTAGCGCTTGCTTGTTTTCAGCCGCGCTGAGCTTCTTTTCGTCTTGCTCAGTCTCGATGGCTTTGAACCGGGGACGCACATCATTGTAGTCGACCTTGAACTTCAGAACCTTTTCGTCGCGAATAGCATCGGTGATCACATAAGAATGCAGCTCGCGCCCAAACACCCCCGCGGTCGTTTCAGCCCCTAGCGCATTCTCAGGAAAGATCGGCGTTCCGGTAAAGCCAAACTGGTAAAACCGTTTGAACTTCTTCTTCAGATTCTTCTGCGCCTCGCCAAACTGGCTGCGATGACACTCATCGAAAATGAAGACCACCTGCTGGTCATATACCGGCAGGTCACCCTCTGACTTCATCAGGTTGTTCAGCTTTTGGATCGTCGTGACGATGATTTTGTTATCGTCCTTGCCTAAGTTGCGCTTCAACCCGGCCGTGCTGTCGGAACCGTTGACACTGTCAGGGGAAAACCTCTGGTATTCCTTCATGGTCTGGTAGTCGAGGTCCTTGCGGTCCACGACGAAGAAGACTTTGTCGATGAAATCCAGCTCGGTTGCCAACCGTGCGGCCTTGAAACTCGTTAGCGTTTTGCCGGAGCCTGTGGTGTGCCAAATGAAACCACCGCTCTCCGGCTTTCTCCAGTTTTTGGCCTCATATGAGCTTTTGATCTTCCACAGGATGCGCTCAGTCGCTGCAATCTGGTAAGGGCGCATGATCAGCAACGTGTCGCTGACATCAAAAACGGAATACTGCAACAGAACGTTCAGCAGCGTACGCTTCTGAAGGAAAGTTGCGGTGAAATCCTTGAGATCTTTGATCAGCTCATTGTCGGACTTCGCCCAGTTCATGGTGAAGTCGAAGCTGTTCTTGTTACGCTTGGTCGTGTTGGCGAAATACCGGGTGTCGGTGCCGTTTGAAATCACGAAGAGCTGCAGAAACTTGAACAGGGAATGCTCGCTGTTGAAGCTTTCCTTGCTGTAGCGGTGAATCTGATTGAAGGCCTCCCGGATCGCCACGCCGCGCTTTTTCAGCTCGATCTGAACCAATGGCAAACCGTTGACCAGGATCGTCACGTCATAGCGATTGGCGTGCGTACCGACCTGCTCGAACTGCTTGATAACCTGCAGCTTATTGCGAGCCATGTTCTTCTTGTCGAAGAGGTAAATGTTCTGGATACGCCCGTCATCAAAGACGAAATCGTGGATATAGTCGTCGTGGATTTTGCGGGTTTTGTCGACGATGTTGTCGCTTGGCTTGTCGAGATAGGTCTCGACAAAACGCTTCCATTCATCATCTGAAAACGTGACGTTGTTCAGCTGCTCCAGCTGCACGCGGACATTGGCAAGCATGGCATCTGGGGTCGTCAGAGCAGGTAGGAACTCATAGCCCTGATTGACCAGATCCTGCACCAATTCGCGTTCCAGATCGTCTTCGCTCTGGTAGCGATCGGCGGCGTCCCACTCCTTGGTGTACTTGTCGAGGACGATGAAATTCTTCGTTTCCGCTATGGTTTTCGTCTGCTCAACCATTTTTCGCCTCTTCCTTGACGAGCATCCGATATCGCTCAGCAAACTCGTACTTTTTGTTGGCTGTCTCACTGAGGAGGTATCCCAGGACCCGCTTGTCGTCTTTTGAAAGCTGGGGCTGTTCGTCTCCAGCGTGCTTTGAATGGCTCGAAATATCTACAATGCGCTTCAAATAGGCGTCGCTAGTCCCTTCTGCCGTTCGAGGCAGCAGGTCCGCCCAGTCCTCGTACCCCATGAAGGTCGAAGTCTTCTCCAGGATGTTTCGCAGAAGGTTGTAGTGGTATTTCTCGAACCCATCGCCGTCAGAAGCAGTCTTAAGCTTTTCGATCAAATGCAGATGGTACGAGAACGGGCTGTCGTTGTTCCAACGATCCAGAGAAAACGTGCCATCCTCATGCTGCGACAACTGATACTTGAAGCCATTCTTCAACGCATTGAAGAGGACGTTGAAGAATAGCGGATTGTGGGTCGTGATAATGAATTTCGGGCCGTCCTGAGGCGCATCCTTGATCAGCGTCGCCAGGGTCTGCGCCAGTTCGATAAGATGGTTGTCGTCAAGCGAGCTGACCGGGTCGTCAATGAAAACATACTCGAGCTTGTCGAACTGATTGGTGCTTCGATCTCCAACCTCCGGAACACTTAGGACCGAAACCACCTCTTCGATCAGCGTGTAAAAGATGCTCCAGATGAAGTTGCTTTCCTCACCCTTTGAAATCTTGATGCCTGTGGTGGCTTCGTCATCTCCGGTCGTGATAGAGAATGTGACCGAAGGATAGGTCTTCTCACCGGCCTTCTGCCCGTCTTTTTCCAAGAAGACCGGTGTCAGGTTTTTGTTGGTATAATGCTGGAAGTTCGCAATGACCTCGTTGCCCTTGCCTTGCTCCCCCAGAATCCAGTCAGTGAAAGTGTTCGGCTGGATCATCAACTTGGGTTCACCATCACCCAACAGGTCATTATCCCAGTAAAACAAGTCTTCCGTAAACGCGTTGTAATACAGCACCTTTTCGCGAGACGGTTCGCCGTCCTCACCTTCTTCCGGCTTAGGGGCAATCAGGTCTTTCATGGCGCGGGAAAGACGGGTCTTGCCGGTGCCGTTGAACGCGTAGATCAACTGTACCTTTTTGTTGGCAGCTCGCAGCTGCTTTGCGATCTCTTCGAGGGTCTGGCTCATTTCAAGCTGATCCCGCGCCAGTTTCCGCTACACTCAGCAAATGCTCTCTGTAGTAGTGATACTGTTTTTGTCGCAGTTCGATCTCTCTGGACAAACCCTCGTCGTTCGCTGACGTCATAGTTTCAAATTTGTCTAGTATGTCTACAATTCGAGCCTGTTCTGCGAGAGACTTTGCGCGATCATGGCGAAACGGGATGGGGACCACAATCTTGGCCAGATCAGAGCTGGAAACCCGACGCACCTTTGCGCCGGTTATGAACTTCCTTTTCTGTTTTTGAAATGCCTCTGTCTGAAAGAAGTATGCCAAATACTTAACATTTTGGGCATGCCGAAATAGCATCATGTCGCCCGATATCGCAACCTCCGCACCCAACCAAGCCAATGGTTTGACAACGTCCTCATCATTTTCGGATGTGGTGGCAAGCAACAGATCGTTTTTTCGAGCTTTCTTAAGTCTTGATGCAAATTCTTCAGTAACGAAGGTGAATGATCTATCAGCAATTAGCCCGTATCTAGTAAATATTTGACCATAGTGGATTGCAGGAAAACCGTGTTCTTTGAGATCCTTTTTCTGAAGTCCGTTGCCACGAACAAACTCACCGATTTCACCAAGCGGGGTCCACTCGATGCCTTCGTTGTTAGACCCCTGACTAGTAATGTTGCTCTGTTGGGACTTTACGATTTCGTCAATATCCGCGCGCAGTTTGTTGATCTTGTCCACGGTCGCCGCCAATTCTGTGTTCAGCTTTTGAATGTCGATCACTTCGCTGGTGTCTTTGGGCTCAACGTAGGCGCTTACCGAAAGATTGTAGTCATTCTCCACAATAACTTCGTAGGGAACAGTTTCAGCAATGTGTGGAACGTTTGCTTTGCTATCAAACAGCTCGATGACCTTAGCTATGTGCGGGTCATCCATAAGATTGGTATTCGTACCTTTACGAAAAAACTCTTTTTCTTCAGTCGCATCGATGAACTGAACAGCTGTGTCGGTCTTGTTCTTGGCCAGCACCAGGATGTTCACCGCAATGGTCGTGCCGAAAAACAGGTTCGGCGCGAGGGCGATAACCGTTTCAACGAAGTTGTTGTCGACTAGATACTTGCGGATCTTCTGCTCTGCTCCGCCCCGGTAGAAGATACCAGGGAAGCAAACGATCGCGGCGCGTCCCTTGGCCGACAGGTAATGCAGCGCATGAAGAACAAAGGCAAAATCAGCCTTCGACTTCGGGGCCAGCACCCCAGCGGGCGAAAAGCGGTCGTCATTGATCAGCGTCGGGTCATCCGCGCCTTTCCATTTCACTGAATAGGGCGGGTTCGACACGATAGCGTCAAAGGGCTTGTCATCCTGAAAGTGAGGGTCCTCGAGCGTGTTGCCGTACTGGATGTTGAACTTGTCGTAGTTGATGTTGTGCAGGAACATGTTCATGCGGGCGAGGTTGTAAGTGGTGTAGTTGATCTCCTGCCCGAAGAAGCCGTCTTCGATGATGTGCTTCTCAAACTCTTCTTTGGCCTGCAAAAGCAGAGACCCAGACCCGGCCGCCGGATCGTAGATTTTGTTGACGCTGGTCTGCTTGTGCATGGCCAGCTTGGCGATGAGTTTGGACACGTGGGTCGGCGTGAAGAACTCGCCGCCAGATTTGCCCGCGTTGGCGGCATAGTTCGAGATCAGAAACTCATAGGCATCGCCGAACAAGTCGCCTTCGTTGTCATCGAACTTCAACGGCAAGCCAGCCACGCCCTTGAGGACCTCAGCCAGTCTTTCGTTCTTCTGCTTGACCGTGCTGCCCAGCCGGTTGCTGGTGGTGTCAAAATCGGCGAACAGGCCATTGATGTCCTGCTCGGACGGGTAGCCACTGGCCGAAGCCTCTATCGCTGAAAAGATCTCGGCAAGATCAGTGTTCAGGCTGTCATTTTTGCTCGCGGCTTTCACCACGTTTTGAAAGAGTTGGCTCGGATATATGAAGTAGCCCTTGGTTTTGACTGCATCGACTTTGGCTTCATCGGGGATGTCTGCGTCGGACATGCCCGCATAGTTGATGCTGTCGTCGCCACCTTCGATGTAGTTGGTGAAGTTCTCGCTGATGAAACGATAGAACAAAGCGCCTAAGACAAACTGCTTGAAGTCCCAACCGTCGACGGCACCACGCACACGGTTTGCGATGCTCCAGATTTCTCGGCGCAATGCCTCAGCCTGTTGTTGCCCGGTCATTTTTGCTCCCCTTCTTGTTTTTGTTCCTGCTCGGCAATCCAGCGGTCGATCTCGCTTTTGCGAAATCGCCATGCGCTTCCCACCTTAAACCCGGGAACCTTGCCCTCAGATGCGAACCGATATGCCGTTTTCTCAGCGATCTTGAGATACTCAGCGAGCTCTTTCACGGTCAAAATGTCTTCGTTGGGCATTTCGAAAATGTCCTCTCTGAGGGATATGGGTTGAAACTAGTTGAAAGGAGGAGAAGCGGCAAGCTTGGCTTGCTTGAGGTCGTCGAGTTCAGCGTGAAGCTGTTCCCTGGCTGCGTTCCAGGGCGGAAAACCCGCCCTGGCGCTCAGGTCACTCGGTGACCGGATCTTCGTCCCGGCGCGGGAAGGCGACCATTTCGACGTCGGGAAACATGCTGTGCTTGACGTTGATCGAGGTGATGTTGCCGCTGTCGTCGGTGTTGACGAAGAGGACACCGCAGCGATCCCAGAAGTTCTTGCCATCTTTTTCGCCAGTTTTGACGTTCAGTTTCAGAGTTTGAGTAGCCATTTTTTGATCCTCACTTTGAGTGTTTCGATGAACAAGACCAAAGCTGGCACCAAGGAGCTGTCAGCGAGAAACTTGCCTCGCGAGGAATGCGCTGGCGCAGGGGAATTTTCTTGTTGAAGCGGGGCTTGCACCGCGCCTGCTACGGCTGCCCGCTTATGTTCAGCAATCAGAAACACGGCGTTGAGGATCTGAGTTCGGCACTCCAAAATCGACTGCCACGTCGTAACGCATCAGAATGGCCAAGGACCTCAAAACCTCGCTGCAGCCGAACGGCTTTCGGACAATCCAATTCAACAGCGGCCCCAGTTCACGTGCGCGCCAGATCCGCTTCCTCGTGCTCGAAGGCTGTCGCCATCTCCCTGATCTCCCGCTCCGGAGCCCCGAGGGCACGCGCAACTTCACGCCAAGCCTTAGTCGCTTCGGCCACCTCGGCAATGATGCGATCTGCCTCGCCGCGTTCGAGAAGATAGGAGTCATGTTGCGCGCGGTGCAGGGCGATACTGGCATCCGGGTTGTCATCGTCGACATAGCTCTTTAGCACACGCGGCTGGTTCGGCACGGGGTTGATGTCGTAGGCTGGTGAAAGGTGCCAGCCGCCCCGCCCACGCAGAAACCCGTGATTGCGCATGTGGTCATCGAGGTTCGTCACGAGAATGGAAAAGGCGACCCGCCGGTAGAGCTCCTCTCGGTCTTGGTCAGGCGTGACGCTTTCTGAGGTGATGATATCTGCCAGGTCCAGATAGCTGTAGCTTTCGCCATCCTTGCCGCCCAGCATTGCCATTGCTGAGATGAACGGGATCCTGCCTTCATCGTTCCGGTCAAACCGATGGGACAAGAAAACCGGCTTATCGCCAGCCATCTCAAGCGTGTGCTCCGAGACCGTGATTCCGGCGCGTCTTGCGAGCTCCAGTGCAATGGCTTCCCAGCGTTCCACGCAATAGGAGTCCGTCTCCTTCGGGAACTTGGCAACAGACAGGCGGCCATGTTGGTCGAGGATGCTGGCCTTCGGACGAGCGCCGCCTAGAGAACTTCCCGGAGCAAACAGCATTTTGAGGTCCTCTGCGGTCTCCTCTCCACGCAGAACGCGCTGAGACGCATGAAGCAAATCCCCGAGGCTCACGAGCGCAGGCACGCCGATGCCCTCACGCGCTTGAAACTCGCCATCAACCCTGAAGCGCAGCGCACCCAAACGGGTCTCATCATTCACCCCAAGCAGGTAGTCGGATTCTTGGAGCACTCTCGGTCGTCGCCCCTCGGCCTCTGCCATGCGCCCCTCATAGCGCCGCATCACCGTTCGCCCCCAAGTGTCGGGGGCAGAATCTCCAAGCGGCGCAAGCATGTCCTGCCCAGCCTCAGGTACGAATTGCCCTTGAACGAGAGGCATGACCGGCGAAAGCCCGAAGGCATCTTCGTCGGCAAGCCAGTCGTCATGATAGGTAAATGATACCCGCTCTCGGCCGCGTCCCGCCGTGCGGTGGAGCATGCCGACCTGTTTCAGCCCCTTCCAGTCGATCCAGACCTCAACCATTTTTCAGTCTCGCACGCTGCGGGAGGTCATCCAGGGCCATCTGCTCGCCAACCGGGTCATCGATATCCCCCCAACCCTTCAAGAGACCGAGCGCCTGCAACACAGCTACGTAAGTGCCGATCTTGACTGCGGGGTTGCCGCTTTCGATCTTGGCGATGGTCTGCCGCGTTGTGCCAGCGCGCTGCGCAACAATCTCAGCGGTCAGTTTGCGGCGCAGTCGCGCAATACGAATGTTTTCCCCAAGTGTCACGAGCTCCTTACGCGCCGCCCTGGGTATTTTGATCGGAACAGCCATAATGATATCTCCAAGTGACACTAAGCTTCGATATGTTACGCTGAGAAAACATTAATGTCAAATTTCACCGCTTAGCCCCATAACCCAACGCCGCCACACCAGCCACATATTATGTTAACTCAGTATAACATTGGGCGCATTAAGGTTACCAGTACGAAACACAACCCGGTCACCTCACCACACTCATACAACGCGTCTGCTCGAAGGAAGCGGTTGCGTCGCCTTCCTTCGAAAGTCATGCCTGCAGACCTGCCGCGCGAACCTGTTCGGGCGTTACCAGCTTTGACGCGATCAAGTCTTCGATCTGGCGGTTCGTGATATGGCGACACAGGGGATGGCGCTCGTGGATCCATTCGGCAAGGCTCGCACGGCCTTTGGCTTCGGCCTCTCGTGCCTTCTCGCGGTCGGCCTGGATCTGGGTCAGTCCCTTCTCCCATCGGCGCATCTTGAACCAATTGTCCGAAAAACAGACCTTGCTGCGCGTAAAGCCCTCGCTTTCCTTGGCATAGGCTTTGACCGCCTGAAGCAAGTCATCGGGCTTCTCACCGGCTTTCACAGCCACTGCGATCAAGCGCAAAGTAGTCCGCCGGTCTCGGATCCTGTCCTCGGGATAGGCCGCCAAGATCTTTTCAGCTTCAAGATCTTCAACCTCCTCCGCCGCCTCGCGCCTGCGCGTAGGTGGTTTATGGATGGTTTTAGGATGGTTTGGGGTCCACCGTGAACCCCGTACCCCGTTCACCGTGGACCCCGTACCGGGTTCAGGCTGGACGGGGTTCACAGTGACCCCCGTGTCGATGTCGGGCTCAGCCGTGGGTTCGAGCGCGGCCACGCGCTCCAAAGCGATACGGTAAATGACCGTATAGCCGTTCTTGCAGTGCCTCCGTCCTGTCTCGATCAGAATGCCTTCGCGCAGAAAGTCGATTATGGTGCGCTTGACCGTGCTCTCGCTGAGCTCTGTGTGGCGCTGGATCGTTCCCTTGGAACACCAGATGCCTGAGCCGTCGTCGCTCGCCTTATCGGCCAGGAACATGATGATCTGCTTGCGCGCGGCGCTGCCAAAGCGGCGCTCGGCGCATTCATTTGCGATGCGCCAGCTCATGATCTCACCGCCAATTGGGTTGAGGTCAGACCCGAAATGCCGTAGGTATTGGGACGGAAATATTCTTCTATGCCGTTGAGGTGGGTGGCCGCCCCCTCAGCGGTTTTTCTTTGCCCTTTCGCCAGAGCGGGAGACTGTGAAAAACCGTTTACTTGGGCCTCGTAACCTATTGAAAAGTGACCCTGAACGAAACAAGTCCGTTTACAATTTTTCCCTTTTAAATCAACGAAATTTTCCGGATTGCAAATCCGTGTACACCGGTTCGATTCCGGTACTCGCCTCCACTTCTTTGATTATCTAACCGGTATTCAACTGCGCTCGGTGTGCGCTATTCGGCCTGACCTCTCTGTGGGATAACTTCATAACCCGGCTCTTCCGGTTCATCATCGTGCATCTCGGTCGGGAAACCGGGCGCCGTGATATCCAGCCCGGTCGCGTCCTCCAACCGCTTGATAATATTCGGGGACAGTTCGCGTTCACCATAGCGGGCGATACCGTCGTCGAAGATGCGGATCATTACCGGGTTGATTTCCAAGGGTACTCCGGCGCGGTCGGCGACGTCTTGGAACAGTCCGATGTCCTTTTTGACAAGGTCCATGGTGAAAGAGATATCGCGGGACCCGTTCAGAATGACCTGGCTTTCTGTTTCATGCACGAACGAAGTACCCGACGAAATCTTTATCGCCTCATAAGTGGTGTTCAAATCCATCCCGGCCGCTTTGGCCGTTACCAGCGCTTCGGCACAGGTGATCAGGTTGGCGGTCGCCAGATAGTTGGTCAGAACTTTTAGGACCGAGGCTGAGCCCAACTCCCCCGTGTGCAGCACGCGCCGCCCCATCGTGGTTAAAAACGGCAGAATCCGCTCAAAGGTTTCGCGATCACATCCGGCGAAAATCGAGATATTGCCAGTAGCCGCCCGGTGGCACCCGCCTGAAACCGGGCAATCCACCGCCGCTCCTCCTCGCTCGATCACCATGGCGCCCAGTCGTTTAACCTCGGCTTCGTCGGTGGTCGACATCTCCATCCAGATCTTGCCCGGCCCGACCGCGGGCAGCATATCTTGCATCACTGCGTCCGAGGCCGCCGGGGACGGCAGGCAGGTTATAACGGCATCGCAGTCCCGCATCATCTGCGCCGGGCTTTCCGCGGCTTCGGCCCCCTTGGCCACAAACTCGGCCACCAGGTCTGGGTTAAGGTCGTGAACCGTCAGGTCAATCCCGTTGCGCAGAAGCGAGCCGGACAGTTTGCCGCCCACATTTCCTAAACCGATAAATCCGACTTTCATGTTTCCCTCCTGACGGTCGTATTCGGGCCGAGTATCTGTGTTGTCTGTTAGAAACGAAAATGATTAATAATGCCAATTATGGTCAAAATAATTTGGTGATATATGGATCGCCTTCCAAACCCCACATGGTTGCGCAGCTTTGAAACCGCCGCGCGGCATCTGAATTTTACCACCACAGCAAAAGAGCTGGGCCTGACGCAGACGGCGGTCTCATTGCATATCCGGTCGCTTGAAGCCGAGCTTGGGCAAAAGCTGTTCACCCGGAATGCCCGCCGGTTGGAACTGACTGAGCTGGGGCAGTCTTATTCGTTGACTGTGCGGCGTGCGCTTGGCGACATCGCCCTGTCCACCAACAGCCTGTTCGGCCCTGCCTCGCGCCAGACCCTGACGATCCGTGCGGCGATATCGACAGCCACCTATTGGGTCGCGGCGGAACTGCCCGACTTTACCGCTCGCCACCCCGAGATCCCAGTACGCCTTGTCTCGCACATCTGGAATGACAGCGTGGCCCCCGGCGATTTGGATGTGGAAATCCGGCTGGGTTATGGCGATTGGCCCGGCGTTCAGTCCGAAAAGCTGACAGATGAAAAGCTGGTACCGGTATGCCGGGCCGGGGACTCGCCCGCGACCCTGAACGTACTGCGGCAAGGCCCTCTGATTCATATCCTTGGATACGAAGACAACTGGGCGCGGTACTTTCAGGCCAACGGGCTCGCGCTTCCGGACCAGCCGCCCCGACATTCGGTGGACACCTCGGTCGCAGCACTGCAGCTTGTGATGGCAGGGGCGGGCTATGCAACGGTTCTGGAACGGTTCGCCCGGAATGCGATCCGGCAGGCTGTGCCGATTGCAATTGCGGGACCTGCGATTCCTTTTGCCCAGTCGCATTACCTGATCAGTACACGAGGCGCTACGCAATCGACCGCTGCGGCAGGGTTGTTTTGCGCTTGGCTGCGCGAGAGGCTGGCCGCGCATGCCGCGGATTGACACAGGCTGGTCGCTTTTTTGGTTTGAACGATTTCACCATGCGCCTCGTGCTTGACAAGCCCCCTGCCCGTGCCGCATGTCGCATGCGTTGGTGTCCATCTTCGGATGGATGAAAAGGGAATGCGTCAGCGGGCAACCGTCAAACGCAGCCGCCCCCGCGACCGTGACCGGAGAGGGTGCCCAATGCCACTGGCCCGCAAGGCCGGGAAGGCGGGACATCTGCCGGGGCAAGCGCCCCGACATCCGCAAGCCGGGAGACCTGCCAGCGCCCGAAGTTGAAACCGGACGGGGTGATCCGGTGTCGGGTCCATGTGCAGACGTGGCCCGCATGAAACCCCGTCCCCTGCAAAGAGGATTTGGGGGGATGAGAGACGTGACCGAGACTGCACCAGTCGAGCTGCTGGTCTGCACGACCTGTCGGCGTGGCCTGCCGATTGAAGACGATGCGCAACGTCCAGGTGCCCTGCTGCACAAGGCACTGGAAGACGCCGATTTGCCCGAAGGTATCGTGCTGAAGCCGGTCGAGTGCCTGTCAAATTGCGATCAGGGTTGTTCCATAGTGCTGCGCGGCGGACCGACCCGCTGGACCTTTGTGTACGAAAACCTGAACGAAACCGACCATGTCGACACCATCGTCGAAGGCGTCACCAAGTATCTCGCCGCCGAAGACGGTCTGGTCAAATGGCGCGAACGTCCCGAACATTTCCGCAAAAACTGTGCGGCCCGCATTCCCCCGATTGGAGCCCTGAAATGAGCAACCTCGAAAAACTCCCCGTCACTGTGATCACCGGCTTTCTGGGTTCGGGCAAAACCACGCTGGTCAAACATCTAATGCAGAACCCTCAGGGCAAGCGTCTGGCCGTTGTCGTCAATGAATTTGGCGATGTGGGTGTGGATGGCGACATTCTGAAATCCTGCGCCATTCCCGATTGCCCGGCGGAAAATATCATGGAACTGGCCAATGGCTGCATCTGCTGCACCGTGGCCGATGATTTCATTCCGACCATCGAGGCGCTGATGGCACTGGAGCCGCGCCCTGATCACATCCTGATCGAAACGTCCGGTCTGGCTCTGCCAAAGCCGCTGTTGAAAGCGTTTGACTGGCCCGATATCCGCTCGAAAATCACCGTGGATGGCGTGATCGCTCTGGCCGATGCCGAGGCCGTCGCCGCCGGGCGTTTTGCCCCGAATGTCGAAGCCGTCGACGCCCAGCGCCTGGCTGACGACTCGATCGACCATGAAACGCCCTTGTCCGAGGTGTTCGAGGATCAGATCTCCTGCGCCGACATCATCCTGCTGACCAAGCCTGACCTGGCTGGCCCGGAAGGCGTGGCAAAGGCCAAAGAAGTGATCGCAGCCGAGGCTCCGCGCGCCCTGCCCGTCGTCGAAGTTGCCGAAGGCGCTGTGGACGTGCGCGTCGTACTGGGGCTTGAGGCTGCCGCCGAGGATGACATGGATGCACGCCCGTCGCACCACGATGGCCACCACGATCATGAACATGACGATTTCGAAAGCATTATCGTCGAGTTGCCGGAACAGACCGATCCGGCAGCACTGGTTGCCAATATCGAACGCTTGGCAAATGAGCTGAACATCCTGCGGGTCAAAGGTTACGCCGCTGTCCAGGGCAAACCGATGCGCTTGTTAGTTCAGGCGGTTGGCGCACGAGTGCGACATCAGTACGACCGCCCATGGGAACCCGGCGAAGAGCGCCGCTCGCGTCTGGTGGTGATTGCCGAACATGACGACATCAAAGAGGCCGCGATCCGCGAGATCCTCGTGGGTGTGACCGAGGCCGCCGAGTAAGCCATGCACGTCGTCTTCCGCGAAAGCCACGGGCTCGAGGAAACCGAGACCCCGACCGATCTGGGCCAAAGCCCGGCGGATCTGGTGGTGCTGTCCTTTTCGGACAGCGACCTCGGAGCTTTCGCGGCAGGCTGGCATCGCGGTGGCGGGGCTGAGGGGCGGATGCCCACGATGCGGTTGGCCAATCTGACGGCGCTGAAACACCCTCTGTCCGTCGATACCTACGTCGAACAAACTCTGGAAGGTGCGAAAGGCATTCTGATCCGCCTGATCGGCGGCGTGCCTTATTGGTCCTATGGCCTGCAGCAGGTTCTGGCGCTGGCGCAGGACAAGGGCATCGCGCTGGCTGTCCTGCCAGCGGATGGGCGCGAAGATACGCGGTTGGACGACTTTTCCACCCTACCCGTTTCAACCCTGCGGCGGCTGGCGCATCTGTGCGATACCGGCGGCGAAGTTGCAGCGCAGGCCGCGCTGGCACAGATGGCGCTGGCGGCGGGGCTTTATGCAGGCCCTGTGATGGGGGCCAAAACCATCCCCGAGTGCGGCGCCTGGTGCCCTGACCGTGGCGTGATCCCAGTGGAAAAGGCGTTCACGGGCGATGCAAAACGCATTCTCGTGAGTTTCTACCGCGCTTACCTGACCTCTGCGGACACCGCCCCGGTCGCGGCCCTGATCCGTAACCTACGCGCGCGCGGGTTCGAAGCCGTGGGCCTGTTCGCGCCGTCGCTGAAAGCCCCAACCGCCGCCGAGTGGTTGCGCGGAAATATCGTAGCAATGCAGCCGTCGGCCATCATCAACGCCACTTCATTCTCAGGCAAGGGCGCGTCTGGCACATCTCCGCTGGACGCGGCCAATGTCCCTGTGTTTCAGGTCGCTTTGTCAACTGCACGCCGCAAGGCCTGGGCCGAGGCGGAACGTGGCCTCTCGCCCGCCGACCTTGCCATGCATGTGGTGTTGCCCGAGGTGGACGGGCGGATTTCGGCGGGCATCGCCTCATTCAAAGAACCCGGGAAACGTGACCCACATCTGGAATACTCGCGATTTGCCCACCGGGCCGAAGATGAACGGATCGAGGCCATCATCGACCGGGTGACCGGGTGGCTAGCTTTGCATGACAAGCCCAAGGTCGATCAAACCCCGGTGCTGGTGCTGTCCACTTACCCTGGTAAGGACTGGCAGATGGCCCATGCTGTGGGGTTGGACGCGCTGGCCTCAGCCGAGGCGATGTTGGCCGATCTGCAGGGCGAAGGGTACGACACCGCCCCCGCCCAACCCATTACCGAAACCCTTATGGATGCAAGGGTATCGTGGCCGCTTGCGGATTATCTGGCGGCGCTGGCCGATCTGCCGGATGAATTGCGCAGGGACCTCGAAACCGTTTGGGGACGGCCCGAGGATGATCCAGCATTAGCAGACGGCGCTTTCCAATTCACCGCCTTGCGCCGTGGCAAGGCGCTGATCGCGCTGCAACCCGAACGCGGCACGCCCGAGTTGCGCGAGGATGATTACCACGACCTCTCACGCACCCCACGCCACGGCTATGTGGCCTTTTATCTGTGGCTGCGCAGAGGGTTGGGTGCGGATGCGCTGATCCATATCGGCGCGCATGGCACGCTGGAATGGCTGCCTGGCAAATCGGTCGCCCTGTCGGCGAATTGCTGGCCCGAGGCGCTGATCCGCGATCTGCCGGTGATCTACCCCTTCATCGTCAATGACCCCGGCGAGGCCGCGCAGGCCAAGCGCCGGATCGGGGCGGTCACGCTGGGTCATATCCCACCCCCGATGAAGGAAAGCGGCACGCCCGACCGGATGGTGCGGCTGGAATCCCTGCTGGACGAGTTTTCGAACGCCGACGGGCTGGACCCCAAGCGCCGGGACCGCCTGCAAGAAGATATCCGGGATGAGGCGCAGGCCATCGGGTTGGAAAGCGATCTGGGTCTGGATCAGGCCACCTGCACTGCCGAGGCAATCACCCGCATCGACCGCTTTGTCTGCGATATCAAGGAAAGCCAGTTCGGTGACGGGTTGCACATCTTTGGTCGCACGCCTGAGGTCACCGGTAATTTTGACCCCGCCCCTTCCGCCCGTGCGGAACGCAGGGCTCTGCTTGACGTGCTGGCGGGAAAACGGATCGAGGCCGGACCGTCCGGCTCACCCTATCGTGGGCGGTCGGATGTGCTGCCTACCGGTCGGAACCTCTATACCACCGATCCGCGTTCGGTTCCTACCCGCGCCGCCTATACCCAAGGCGTGAAGCTGGCCGAAGAGCTGGTGCGGCGGCATTTGCAAGAGGAAGGTGATTATCCCAAGGGCCTGATCGTCGACCTATGGGGCTCGGCCACCATGCGCACGGCAGGCGAAGAATTCGCCATGGCGCTGCACCTGTTGGGCGTCAAGCCAGTCTGGGACAGGGGGTCCGAGCGAGTGTCAGGCATCGAAGTGCTGCCGATCACCGATCTCAGCCGCCCCCGCCTTGATGTGACCCTGCGCGTATCGGGCCTGTTCCGCGACGTGTTCCCGACGCTTTCGGCACTGTTCGGTCAGGCCGTCCGTGCCTTGTCTGACCGTGATGAAGCCCCGGATTGGAACCCCTATGCCGGGCAAGCCCCTGCCGCGCGAGTCTTTGGCCCCGCGCCCGGCAGCTATGGCGTGAATATGACGCAACTGTCTGAAATCTATACCGATGAAGCCCGCGCGCAGGCGGGTGAAGCATGGCTGCAGGCAAGCTCTTTTGCGTTAGAGGGCGACCATATCGCGCAGGATGTCACCGGCATCACCGAACGCGTCGCCAATGCCGACAGCTTTGTCCACCTGCAGGACCTGACCGAGACCGACCTGCTGCTGGCCAACGACTATGCCACGCACGAGGCCGGGTTTGCCGCTGCCAAGACCGTCACCGGCGGCAGCGCGCAATTGTACCACCTCGACAATACCAACCCCGACACTCCCCGCGCTCGTACCCTGTCCGAAGAAATCAGCCGCGTGGTTCATGCCCGCGCTGCCAATCCCGGCTGGATTGCAGGGATGCAACGGCACGGGTTCCGCGGGGCCGCAGAGATCGCGGCGACGCTGGACCATATGGCGTCTTTTGCCCACCTGTCCGGCACAGTCGCTCCGCACCTGTTCGATTTGTACCACGATGCCACGCTCGGTGACGCCGAGGTTGACGCCTTCCTGCAAGAGGCCAATCCGCAAGCACATCAAGCCATGCAGGACCGATTCCGCGCATTGCTTGACGCGGGGTTGTGGAACACACGCCGGAACTCGATCCGCGCGGATCTGGAGGGGTTGGGATGAGCGCCCCCACCTCAAAACCTGTTGTTCAAGGCTGGTGCCCCGGCGCCCATCGTCCGATGATGTCGGGCGACGGGCTGGTGGTGCGGGTGCGCCCCCGGTTGGCACGTCTGAATGCGACGCAGGCTTTGGGCTTGTGCGAGTTGGCCGAGCGGTTTGGCAATGGCACCATCGACCTGACCAACCGAGCCAACCTGCAATTACGTGGCGTGAAAGAGGCCGATCATCAAGCGCTACTTGCCGAACTTTCCGCGCTGGATCTTTTGGACGCCGAGCCGGGCATCGAAGTACGCCGCAACATTCTGGTTTCACCGCTTTACGAAACGGGCGATCTGACCGCGCGGCTGACGCAATCTTTGATCCATCGACTGGCAGACCTGCCCGCCTTGCCTGCGAAATTCGGATTTGCCATCGACACTGGCCCGGCCCATTTGTTGGCCGCGGATTCTGCGGATATCCGGCTGGAGACCGGCGCGGAGGACCTGATCCTGCGCGCTGATGGGTGCGAGACGGGGCGTGCCGTCTCAGAAGTCGAAGCCATAGACCAGCTTATCGCGTTGGCTGAATGGTTTGCCGAAAACCAAACCTCGGACAATCGCCGCATGGCCCGCGTGGTCGCAGCACAAGCTTTGCCTCTGGAATGGCAAGGCAGCCCAGCCAACGCTGTTGGCTCACCGCTACAACCTGGCATTTGTGAACTGGGCACACTTTATGGTGCAGCATTCGGGCAACTGCCTGCGCGGCGTCTGTTCAGCTTGATCGAGGACACAGGCGCTTCCGCCCTGCGGGTGACCCCCTGGCGGCTGTTCCTGCTGGAAGGCGGGGCGGCGATCCCGGCCCCGGCCTTTGTCACAGATGGCACCGATCCGCTGATGACCACCGACGCCTGCACCGGTGCACCGTTCTGCCCGCAGGCGCAGGTAGAAACCCGTGCTGTCGCCGGAGCGCTGGCACCGCATGTGGAAGGCAGCCTGCATGTCTCGGGCTGCTCAAAAGGATGCGCCCGAATGGGAACAGCGGATGTCACTTTGGTCGGTCGCGATGGGCGATTTGACCTTGTCAAACACGGCCGCGCAGGGGATGAGCCCTGCCAACGCGGGCTGACCCCCGAAACACTTATGACCATGGACCTGACCTGATGCCCTATGAATATGAAACCGATGGCGCAGCGATCTATAAGGAAAGCTTTGCCACCATTCGGTCCGAGGCCGATCTGGCCCGGTTCGACGCCGACGAAGAGCAGGTTGCCGTCCGCATGATCCATGCCGCCGGGATGGTCGGGCTGGAAGAGTTCGTGCATTTCTCGCCCGGTTTCGTTTCTGCTGCCCGCACCGCTTTGGAAAACGGCGCGCCGATCCTGTGTGACGCGCGTATGGTCAGCGAGGGCGTGACCCGGTTCCGCCTGCCCGCCGACAATGAGGTAATCTGCACCCTGCATGACGAACGCGTACGTCCGCTGGCCGCTGAGATGAGCAACACGCGCTCGGCCGCAGCGCTGGAGTTGTGGCGCCCGCATCTTGAAGGTGCTGTTGTGGCCATCGGCAATGCTCCGACTGCCCTGTTCCACCTGTTGAACATGCTGGAAGATCCCGACTGCCCGCGTCCTGCAGCCATCATCGGTTGCCCGGTGGGCTTTGTCGGCGCGGTCGAATCCAAGGACGCTTTGTGGGCGGCGCAACCGGTGCCATCCTGTATCGTCAAAGGTCGTCTGGGCGGCAGCGCCATCACCGTCGCCGCCGTCAACGCCATCGCGAGCCGCGCGGAATGAGCGCGGGCAAGATATACGGCGTCGGCCTTGGCCCCGGCGACCCGGACCTGATGAGCGTTCGGGCCGACCGTCTACTGCGCAATGCGCGCCACGTGGCGTTTTTCCGCAAGCCCGGCCGCAGCGGTCAGGCACGCAAGATCGTCAATGGCATGATCCCCGGCGATGCTGTGGAATTTCCGATGGAATATCCCGTCACCACCGAAATCCCCCTAACCGATCCGCGTTATAACGAGCTGCTGTCTGCCTTCTACAAAGACTGCGCCGCGCATTTAAAAACCCTGTCGGATGAAGGTGAGGATGTGGTGGTTTTGTGTGAAGGTGACCCATTTTTCTATGGGTCTTTCATGCATCTTTACAGCCGCTTGCGTGACGAAGCTGACGTCGAGGTTGTTCCCGCCATCACCGGTATGTCCGGCGCGTGGACAGCAACCGGTGACCCGATCACGTGGGGCGATGATGTCCTGACCGTTCTGGTCGGCACACTCCCCGAAGATACTCTGGCGGAACGCATGGCGCAGACCGATGCTTTGGTGGTGATGAAGATCGGGCGCAACATCGAAAAGGTGAAACGGGCCTTGAAAACGGCTGGCCTGTATGATCGAGCATGGATCGTCGAATACGCTCAGATGCCGAACCAGACCGTGACGAAACTGTCCGAGGCATGTGACAAGGTCACCCCCTACTTCTCGATCATCATCGTGCATGGTCAGGGGCGGCGGCCATGAGCGGTTGGGTCAAGATCGCGGGTCTCGGACCCGGAAACGAGGACCTTGTAACGCCCGAGGTTTCCGCCGCATTGGCCGAGGCCACGGATATCGTCGGCTATATCCCTTACGTCGCGCGCGTGGCCGAACGCCCCGGCCTGACGCTGCACGCCAGCGACAACCGGGTCGAGATTGACAGGTCGCAGCACGCGTTGCAGATGGCGGCCGAGGGGAAACGTGTGGTCGTTGTGTCCTCGGGCGATCCAGGCGTGTTTGCCATGGCGGCCGCCGTGTTTGAGGCGCTGGAAAATGGCCCTGTTGAATGGCGCGAAATTCCCATCGACGTGTTGCCGGGCATCACCGCGATGCTGGCCGCATCGGCGCGTGCGGGGGCACCTTTGGGGCATGATTTCTGTGCCATCAACCTCAGCGACAATCTGAAACCCTGGTCGCTGATCGAGAAACGGCTGCGATTGGCGGCGCAGGGTGATTTCGCGATGGCGTTTTACAACCCGCGCTCAAAATCCCGCCCCGAGGGCTTTGTTAAGACGCTGGAAATCCTGCGCGAGGAATGTGAGCCCGAACGCCTGATCCTGTTCGCCCGCGCCGTATCCCGCGCGGATGAGGCGATCCGGGTTTCGACACTGGTCGAGGCAACGCCGGATATGGCGGACATGCAGACGGTGGTTATCGTGGGATCATCCCTGACTCGTGTGATTGATCGCAACAGCGCCCCGATCGTCTACACCCCGAGGTTCACACCGGAATGAGCCAGCCAGTCCAAAACCTGCGTTACGCTCGTCAGTTCGTGTCGTTGTGGCAGGATCGGACGGTCGATCATCAGCACCGGCAGGCCCAACGCCCGCGCGGCGTCCAGCTTGGCGCGTGCGCCGCTGCCGCCTGCGTTCTTGGACACGACCAATTCTATGTCATGGCGTTGCATCAGCGCCCGGTCATCCGTTTCGGTAAACGGCCCGCGCGACACAACCACATCGCAATTCGGCAAGGGCAATTCACCGGGTTCATCCACCAGCCGCAGCAGGTAGTGGTGTTGGGGCTGGGCGGCGAAGTCCTCAAGGTGCATCCGCCCTACCGCCAGAAAGACACGTTGCGCCAGGCCGGACAGGGCAGCCACTGCGCCGCCGATATCGGGAACGTGCTGCCAGCGGTCCCCGTCTTGCGCCGTCCAGGCCGGACGAGTCAGCGCAGCCAGCGGCAGCCCGGTATCGCGGCAGGCGGCAATGGCGTTCCGGCTCATTTGCGCGGCAAAGGGATGAGTGGCATCGATCACGTGGGTGATCGCGTGATCGCAAAGGTACTGCGCCAGCCCGTGCGCGCCGCCAAAACCACCGACACGCACGGGCAAGGGTTGCGGGCGGGGGTTATCGACCCGTCCGGCATAGGAATAGGTTGCCGGAACGCCCTGCGCGGTCACCGCCTTAGCCAGCGCGTTGGCCTCGGTCGTACCGCCAAGGATCAGGAGGTGTGTCATGCTTAAAGCTCCGTGGCTGACCGTTCTGGGCTTGGGCGAAGATGGACTGGATGGCCTGCCACCGGCAAGCCGTCAAGTGCTGGAACGCGCCGAAATCGTCATGGGCCCACCACGGCACCTGTCGCTGATCCCCGAGGCCGGTGCGCAAAGGGTTGAGTGGCCTGTGCCTTTCTCCGATGGCCTTCCGATGCTGGCCGGCTTTCGGGGCCGTCCGACTGTGGTTCTCGCCTCGGGCGATCCCTTCTGGTTTGGTGCAGGTTCAGTTATCGCGCGCAATTTCGAGGCTGGCGAATGGACTGCCCTGCCCGGCCAATCGACCTTTTCGCTGGCCGCTGCGCGATTGGGCTGGCCGCTAGAGACCACGCTGACCTTCGGCCTGCACGCAGCCCCGCTGACCCGGTTGCGTCCTGATCTGGCACCGGGGGTACGCGCCATCCTGCTGTTGCGGGACGGCAAGGCGGTGGCGGAACTGGCGACCTACCTAACCGAAACTGGATTTCCCGACACCCGCCTGCATGTGATGGAGGCTCTGGGCGGCCCTCGAGAACGGGCGCGCAGTGTATCGCTGACCGAAGCGCTGCTGGGCGGATTCGACCACCCGGTCTGCGTCGGGCTTGAGGTTGCAGGCGAAGGCCGCGCCTTTCCAAAGGCGTCGGGCAAGCCGGACGAGATTTTTGAAACCGATGGCCAAATCACCAAGCGCCCCGTGCGGGCGTTAACTCTGTCGGCACTGGCGCCGCAGCGGGGCGAACACCTTTGGGATATCGGCGGCGGCACGGGTTCGATCAGCATCGAATGGCTGATGTGTGACCCGACCCTGACGGCCACAACCATCGAACCCCGCGCAGATCGCGCCGAACGCATTCGGCGCAACGCTGATACGCTGGGCCAGGACCGATTGAATGTTGTGCACGGCACTGCTCCGGGCTCACTGGGTGGTCTGACCTTGCCGGACGTGGTTTTCATCGGCGGTGGTCTCAGCACCGAACTGATGGAATGGCTGCAAGCCGCCCTACCCAAAGGCACAAGGCTGGTCGCCAACGCGGTGACGTTGGAAAGCGAAGCTTTGCTCGCGCAATGGCAAGACAAACTGGGCGGCGAGCTGTTGCGGATCGAACTGGCACAAGCCTCGGCACTTGGCCCCCGGCGCGGCTGGAAGTCCGCTTATCCGGTGGTGCAGTGGAGCGTCACCCTATGATCGTCGCGGGATTGGGATTCTCATCTACGGCCACGTTGGACAGCCTGCGCGCGGCCTTTGACCGGGCCAGCGACGGGCAGCGCGTGGATGCGCTGGCCACGGTGGCGGACAAAGACGGACATCCTGCGTTGATCGAATTCGCCTCGGCCATCGCACTGCCCTTGCATTTCGTCGCCCCTGCCGATCTGGCAGGGCAGCGCACGCTCACCTGCTCGAACCGCAGCCGCGCCACGTATGGCACCGGCAGCGTGGCCGAAGCATCCGCCCTTGCCGCTGCCGGATCCGGCGCTCGACTGACCTCACCCAGACAAATCTCAGACGACCGGCTGGCCACCTGCGCCATAGCCATCGGAGGACAAACATGACTGTTCATTTCATTGGCGCCGGACCGGGCGCTGCCGACCTGCTGACTCTGCGCGGACGTGATATCATCGCGTCTTGCCCGGTATGCCTTTACGCCGGGTCGCTGGTGCCCGAGGAAATCCTTGGTCACTGTCCCGAGGACGCAAAGATCATAAACACCGCGTCGATGGATCTGGATCAGATCATGGCCGAGATCGAGACCGCACATCAGGCTGGTCAGGATGTGGCGCGCCTGCATTCCGGCGACCTGTCGGTCTGGTCAGCGATGGGTGAACAAATCAGACGGCTGAAAGAGATGGGCATCCCGGTCAGCGTGACGCCGGGCGTGCCGTCCTTTGCTGCTGCGGCGGCTTCACTGGGAACCGAGCTGACCCTGCCTGGACTGGCACAATCCGTGGTGCTGACCCGGACGCCGGGCCGTGCATCCTCGATGCCCGAAGGTGAGACGCTTGAGAATTTTGCCCGCACCGGTGCGACTTTGGCCATTCACCTGTCGATCGGCAATCTGGACAAGGTGATTGCCGATCTGACCCCCGCCTATGGCGCGGACTGCCCGGTGGCCGTGGTGTATCGCGCCAGTTGGCCGGATGAGAGGATCATCCGCGCCACGCTGGACACCTTGAAAGAGGCGCTGGATGAAAGCATCTCGCGCACCGCACTGATCATGGTGGGCCCGGCGCTGGCAGGCGAAGGGTTCGATGAAAGTTGCCTGTATTCAAAGGATTACGATCGCCGCTATCGTCCGCAAAGTGCCGATAGCCCGTGGTCAAGCTGGAGCCACGGTGATGACTAACCCCCCGGGTCTTCTGATTTCTGCCCCGTCCTCGGGAACAGGTAAGACAACTGTCATGCTGGGCCTATTGCGGGCATTGGCCGAGGATGGGCTGACCGTGCAACCGTTCAAAAGCGGCCCGGACTATATCGACCCTGCCTTTCATAATGCTGCTGCCGGGCGCTCCTCGTTCAATTTGGACAGTTGGGCTATGGGTGACCCGTTGCTGAGTGCGATTTCGGCGCAGGCTGAGGGTGCGGATATCGTGGTCGCCGAGGGATCGATGGGGCTGTTTGACGGCGTCGCCAAGCCGGGCGAGTTGGGGCACGGGTCCAGCGCCGAAACCGCCCAGCGCATGGGCTGGCCTGTGGTGCTGGTGCTGGATGTGGGCGGTCAGGCGCAATCAGCGGCGGCAACTGCACTGGGGTTTCGGATGTACAACCCCGACCTGCCGTTTGCCGGTGTTATCCTGAACCGTTGCGCAAGCCCCCGGCACGAGCGTCTGACCCGTCTGGGTATGGAGCGCGCCGGTCTGCCGGTTCTGGGCGTTTTGCCCCGGCGCGGTGATCTGACCCTGCCGGAACGCCATCTGGGCCTGATACAGGCGGTCGAGCATCCTGATCTGGAAAGCGCAATTGTCGGCTATGCCGCGTTTCTGCGCGAACATGTGGATCTTGAGGCGATCAAGGTGGCGGCTTCCTCAGGCCCCAATGGGCCATCGTCAGCCGCGCTACCGCGCCCTCCGGCGCAACGGATTGCGCTGGCCCGCGATGCCGCGTTTTCCTTTACCTATCCGCATTTGCTGGAAGGTTGGCGCGCGGCGGGTGCAGAAATTCTGCCGTTTTCACCTCTGGCGAACGAGGCACCTGCTGCCGATGCCGATCTGGTCTGGCTGCCCGGTGGCTATCCGGAACTGCATGCGGGCACACTGGCTGCCGCCGACACGTTCCAGACCGGACTGCGCAAACACGCTGAATCCAAACCCGTGCATGGAGAATGCGGTGGATACATGGCGCTGGGTCAGGCCTTGATCGACAAAGAGGGCGAGCGACATCAGATGGCAGGCCTGCTGCGGCTGGTGACCTCGTATGAAAAGCGCAAGTTCAATCTGGGGTATCGGCGCGCAGAATTGCTGGCCCCGATGCCCGGTTTTGCAGCCGACACGGCTCTGCGGGGGCATGAATTCCATTATTCTTCGATCGTAGAACAGCCGGACGCACCGCTGGCGCGGGTGTTTGATGCTGAAGGTGCTGAAGGGCCGCAAACAGGTTCGGTGCGCGGGAACGTCACCGGTACGTTCTTTCACCTGATCGCCGAGGCCTCGGCATGAGCGGTTTCGTATCCTTCATAGGTTCCGGCCCCGGCGATCCTGATCTTTTGACCCTGAAAGCAGTCGACCGGATGCAAAAAGCAGATGCGGTGCTGTTTGATGACCTCAGCAGCGGCCCGATCCTAAGTCATGCGCATGGCGATGCAGATCTGGTGGGCGTGGGCAAACGGGCCGGGCGACCCTCACCCAGGCAGGATCACGTGAGCCGCCTGTTGGTGGATTACGCCAAAACCGGTGCTCGCGTAGTGCGGTTGAAATCCGGTGATGGCGGGTTGTTCGGCAGGCTGGAGGAAGAACTGGTTGCCCTGCGTGCGGCCGGGATCGAATATGAAATCATCCCTGGCATCCCCTCGGCGGTTGCGGCGGCGGCGGCAGCAGGAATACCCCTGACACGACGCCTGACTGCGCGGCGGGTACAATTTGTCACTGGCCACGATGTCAGCGGCAAACTGCCCGAAGATCTGAACCTGCCCGCGCTGGCCGATCCGGACGCAACGACCGTGGTGTTCATGGGCAAACGGACCTTTCCTCTGTTGGTAAATGCGCTGCATGAGCATGGTCTGCCGCTGGAGACACCTGCCCTAATGGCCGAATCCGTATCGACTCCCGACCAGAGCCTGCACCGTGCAACAATTGGCGCGCTGTCGCAAAAGCTGGAGGCCGAGATCGGCACAGCCCCGGCGCTGATCCTGTATGGCCCGCTGGCAGAGTTCGACGATGTTTGAGTTGTCTCTAATCGGAATTGGCACTGGCAACCCGGATCACGTGACCTTGCAAGGGGCAAATGCCATCCGCGATGCAGACCTGATCCTGATCCCGCACAAGGGCGAGAACAAGGCTGATCTGGCCGGGTTGCGCGAAGAGATCATTGCAGCTGTGACTGACACTCCGCCGCAGATCGCCTATTTCGACATTCCCAAGCGTCGGGCCGATGATGGTTATCTACGCGGGGTCGACGAATGGCATGATGCCATTGCCCTGCGCTGGCACGAGGCGATTGCGGCCCACCCGAATGCGCGACAAGTGGCACTGCTGATCTGGGGCGACCCGTCGCTTTATGACAGCTCGTTGCGAATCGCGTCGCGGCTGGACCCTGAGCCCACGACACGGGTGATCCCTGGCATCACCGCGCTGCAGGCATTGACGGCCGCCCACGCCATCCCGATCAATGATCTGGGCGCGCCTTATGTTGTGACCACCGGACGGCGGATCAGGGATGAAGGCTGGCCGGCAAATGCCTCGAAAGTAGCGGTAATGCTGGATGGCGAGTGTTCGTTTCAATCCCTGGACATGGCCGATTATGACATCTGGTGGGGTGCCTATGTCGGCATGAAAGAGGAAATCCTGATCAAAGGCGCTTTGACCGATGTGGCGCAGGAGATTCTGGACACCCGTGCCAAGGCACGTGCCGATCATGGCTGGATCATGGATATCTATTTGCTGAAAAAGCGCGTGATCTGACCTAAAAGGTCGCAAATGACGATTGCACCAGCGGCATCATAGAGGCTAAATGAACGCGTCTGGTCCTGCCGGAGACATCCGGATGCTAAGAGGGAATGTGGTGCGACTGCCATGGCAGCCAAATCCACAGCCGCCCCCGCGACTGTAAGCGGAGAGCCCCTGTTCAACCAGCCACTCCTGTTCTCAGGGGGAAGGCGAACAGAGGCATCGACCCGCAAGCCAGGAGACCTGCCAGGCGACAATTGAAACACCGGTCGTCGGGTGCGGCGGCAAAGGAGAATAAAAGATGGCAACACAAACGCAAACAGCATCCGCCTCGCGCGCTGGTATCCTTCCGGTCATGTTCGCGGTGGTACTGGGTCTGGGTATCATCACCCTGACCGGTCACGTACAGGCCGCGGCGCTGCATGACGCAGCACACGACGTGCGCCACGCGACCGGCTTCCCCTGCCACTAAGACCATGTTCAGTCGTATACTGACCAGCGCGTTGTTCGCTGGTGCTGCAGCGGGGCTGATAGCCGCCTTGCTGCAGTTGGTCTTTGTGCAACCTGTTTTGTTGCACGCAGAGCTGTACGAATCCGGTGAGTTGGTGCACTTCGGAGCCGAATCCGTTTCGGCGCATCCCGAATTGCCGGGCATGTTCTCGGAACTGACCCGTGACGCGCTGAGCGTCATTTTCACCATGCTGACCTATACCGGTTACGCGCTGCTGATGGTTGCTCTGATGTCCGTGGCCGAAGGCCAGGGCCACACGATTGATGGCCGCACCGGCGTGCTTTGGGGTCTGGCTGGGTTCATCGCCTTTCATCTGGCGCCTGGCTTTACCCTGGCACCAGAGGTGCCTGGTGTAGCGGCAGCTGACGTCTATGCCCGACAGGTCTGGTGGTTTGCCACTGTTGGTGCTGCGCTTGTTGCGCTGTGGTTGATTGCGTTTGGCGGCAACCTGATCAGCTATGTGATCGCAGCAGCCCTGTTGCTGGCACCCCATCTGATCGGTGCGCCCGAACCGGATGTGTTCACCGGCCCCGTCCCGACCGAGATCGGCGCTCTGTTCGCCGCTCGCGCCTTTGGCATTGGTCTGGTGGCCTGGGTTCTGGTTGGCGCCTTTGCCGGGTATTTCTGGCAAAGCGAAGGCAAACGCGTCGAAGCAGCGGCCTGATCCTCTTATGTAATGACGCGCCGGGTTCTGCCCGGCGCGTTTCTTTTTGCCCAAAAGGAAAGAAAAATGGCACGCTCACTTGCCCTTTTTGCAATCGGCCTTGTGTTCGGTGGTGGTGCTGGTTTTGTGCTGGCGGCAGCCAATGGCGCCACGTTTGACGGCCACGATCATGGCGATCCGTCCCATCACGGCGGCGCGCATGCCGAAGCGATGGCCCATGACCATTCGACCACGGTAAACCTGCCCGCAGGGGCGGACGCCCCCAGCGTTGCAATCGCGCTGACCCAGGACCCGATGGCCGGGTGGAACCTGCACGTCATGCCGCAGAATTTCCGGTTTGCCCCAGAAAACGCGTCAACAGCCGACGTAGACGGCGAAGGCCACGCGCATGTTTACATCAATGGCGAGAAACTGGCCCGGCTCTACGGCAACTGGATACACATCCCCGACCTTCCGAAGGGAGAGGTCGAGGTTTCGGTTTCGCTGAACGCAAACAGCCACAGCGCACTGACGGTCGACAACGTACCGGTCAGCGCTGCCGTGACCGTTCAGGTCGATTAAAGCGCCGGTATCCGCGCGCGCAAACACATCCGAAGTCGCCCGCAGGGTCGGGCGTCTTCGATCCAACCTGCGGGACTGTCCAAATAGGCTTTGCAGGTCGCGACGATGTCTTCGGCATCGGTAACGATATCGACCCCCGAAAACACGTAAGACGCCCGTCCTGCGGCCTGCAATGCCAATGCGGTCGGCTCAGCGCAGCCACTGAAACAGGCGTGATCCGAGATGACGACCCGGCCATTCAGCCCTGCACGCACCAGCGCGTCATCCACGGCCTGCCTCTCGGCCACTCGGTCACGCGTTCCCGCACAACTGCTGCAAATCAATAGGCGTATCGGGTCCACGTGTGGCCTCGTGTTTGATGGTTTGCATGTTTCTGCGGCTTTCTAGACGTCGGCGCAATCCTGAATACGCACGGAAATGTGCGTGCGCGGAACTCGGATTTCTGGCATCACTCAGACAGTCACATTGAACGAGGCACCGTCATGCGCACGCTTTTGGGTTTGCTCTGTCTTCTCGCCCTGCCTGTCCGGGCCGAGGAACCATTGTCGGGTTGGGCAGTGTATCCAACCGTCAAAAGCTATGAAGAACTGGTCGCGGATACGAAGGCTGCGGTGAAGGAAAACGGGTTGATCGTGGTCACGCAGGCTGGTCCGACCAAGGCGGCTGCAGCCCGTGGCATCACTATACCCGGCAATCTGGTGATCGGTGCCTTCAACAACGACTATGCCGTGCGCGTTCTGGAAACCTCTGTCAGTGCAATGATCGAAGCGCCGATTCGCTTTTACGTGACTGAGAACGACGACGGCACCGCCACCCTGTCCTACAAAACGCCCAGCTTTGTCTTTGCCCCCTATGTGTACGAGGGCGGAGAGCCTTTGCGCGATATTGCCCAAGAACTTGACACAAAGTTTCAGTCAGTGGCGGAATCCGCAGCCAAATAGTCACACTGACGTGAACCTGCTTGCGTCTGGCTACGTCCTCCGCAATCTGCTGAGCAACGAAAACTTCGGAGCATAACGAATGCAGGACCTCTCCCCCCGCGCGGCTGACCTTTTGGCCCAAAGACTGTACGAGGCCGGATGCCGCCACGCTTTTGGCATGCCAGGCGGAGAGGTTCTGACGCTGGTGGATGCTCTGGAACAGGCTGGGATCACCTTTCACCTGACCAAACACGAAAACGCCGCCGGCTTCATGGCCGAGGCGGTTCACCACCGTGATGGCGCGCCTGCCATTCTGGTGGCCACACTGGGCCCCGGCGCAATGAATGGAATCAACGTTGTTGCCAACGCGCTGCAGGACCGGGTGCCGATGATTGTTCTGACCGGCTGCGTCGATGCGGATGAGGCGCTGACCTACACCCATCAGGTGATGGATCACGCGCAGGTTTACCACTCAATCACCAAGGGAACGTTCACACTAACGGCACAGGGCGCAGATGTCGTTGCGGACAAAGCGGTTTCGCTGGCCACGCAGCCCCGCCCCGGTCCGGTTCACATCGACGTGCCGATCTCGGTCGCGGATACGCGCGTATCCGGGGTCAAACGCCGCCGTCTGGTCAAACCCGCTGCTGTAGCACCTGAAGGGAACTGTGTTGAGAAAGCCCGCCGCTGGGTGGCCGAGGCCGAACGCCCCATCGCGATCGTGGGTCTGGACGTGCTTTATGACGACTCGCGCAATGTGGTTCAGGCGTTTCTGGAACATTTCAACATCCCCTTCGTGACCACCTACAAAGCTAAGGGCGTCGTGCCCGAGGATCATCCATTGTGCCTGGGCGGCGCAGGTTTGTCGCCCTTGGCCGACAAGCATCTGGTGCCGTTGGTCAAACAATCCGATCTGGTGTTGTGTCTGGGGTATGACCCGATCGAAATGCGCCCTGGCTGGCGCGAGATCTGGGACCCCGAGGAAAAGCGCGTCATCGATATCTCGGCCGTCGTCAACGATCATTACATGCATCAAGCCGGGTTGAATCTGGTCGCCCACACGGGCGCCACGCTAGAAGCCATCGCCAAGGGGAACCCCGCCCGCGCGACGTGGCCGGGTGGTGAACCCGCGCAGGTTAAAGCCGCACTGGCGCAGGCCTTCCCCGCGGATGATGACTGGGGCCCGGCGGCCGTGATCGCCGAATCCCGCGCCGCCCTGCCCGCTGATACGCTGGCCACCGCTGACAGCGGCGCGCATCGCATCCTGCTGAGCCAGATGTGGGAGTGCCACGAAGAACGCGGGCTGATCCAATCCTCGGCCCTGTGTACCATGGGCTGCGCCGTACCGATGGCCATTGGTCTGAAACTGGCAGAGCCTGACCGCCCGGTCATCAGTTTCTCGGGCGATGCTGGTTTTCTGATGGTTGCCGGAGAGCTGTCGACCGCAGCCGAGATGGGCTGCAATCCGATTTTTCTGGTCTTTGTCGACGCCAGTCTTGCGCTGATCGAGTTGAAACAGCGCCAGCGTCAGATGGGCAATATGGGCGTGGATTTCGACCGCCACGACTTTGCCGCCATGGGGCAAGCCTTTGGTGGCTATGGACATACCGTCCGCAACCGCGCAGAACTGCGGTCGGCGCTGGAGCAGGCGGTCAAAGCCGACCGCTTTACCGTCATCGCTGCAGAAATCGAGCGTGGAGGATATGATGGCCGGATCTGAGGGACCGCTGAAAGGCGTCAAGGTGCTGGATCTCAGCCGCATTCTGGCTGGGCCAACCTGTACGCAGCTGCTGGGCGATTTGGGCGCCAACGTAATCAAGATCGAAAACCCGGCCAGTGGCGGCGATGATACCCGGCAATGGGGCCCTCCTTACGTTGAAGACGCTCAGGGCAACCGCTCGGACTTGAGTGCGTATTTCATGTCGGCCAACCGCAACAAGAAATCCGTCGCCATCGACATCACTACGCCCGAAGGCCAGGCTGAAATCAAACGGCTGGCATCGCATGCCGATATCCTGATCGAGAATTTCAAACCCGGCGGGCTGGCGAAATACGGGCTGGATTACGCCACGCTATCGCCGGAGTTCCCGAGCCTCGTCTATTGCTCGATCTCGGGCTATGGCCAGACCGGGCCGAATGCGTCCAAGCCCGGCTATGACCTGATGGCGCAAGGTTATGGCGGGATCATGTCGCTGACCGGCGACCCCGAAGGCGCACCGATGAAGGTGGGTGTTGGCATCGCTGATGTGATGTGCGGAATGTATGCCTGCGTTGGCATTCTAGCCGCTCTGCACCACCGGGATCAAACCGGCGAAGGCCAGCAGATCGACCTGGCATTGGTCGACTCACAAGTTGCCTGGTTGATCAACGAGGGCGTCAATTACCTGACCTCGGGCAATGTTCCGCAACGGCGGGGCAACGGGCATCCCAACATTGTGCCTTATGACGTTTACGAAACTTCGGATGGCCATGTGATTCTGGCCGTGGGCAATGACGGACAGTTCCGCCGTTTCTGCGACTTTATCGGGCGGCCCGAGCTGGCCGATGATCCGCGCTTTGCCACCAACCCGGCGCGCCTGGAAAATCGCGACGCTTTGAACGCAGTTCTGCGCCCGGCGGTTCAAGCCCATGACACTGCCACCGTCATCGCCGAGCTGGAAGACCGCAAAGTACCCGTCGGCCCGGTGCGGACTTTGGATCAGGTTTTTGCCTCGGATCAGGTCGCGGCTCGACAAATGCAGATCGCCATGCAGGCAGCACCAGGGCCGGTGCAGCTGATCGGGAATCCGCTGAAATTGTCACGCACTCCGGTCACCTATCGCGCTGCCCCGCCCGAATTCGGGGCGGACACTCAGGCCGTTTTGAACGCCAAAAATCCATTCGAAGATTGAAACACTGTGTCCGTTTCGGCGGCATGTTGCTGAAACATGCCGTTGAATCGGCGGTTTTTTTCACGTTTTACACACACGGCTTTTCACCAATTCGAGAGCAGAGGCGATACTGATACGACGCCGTCAGAGTCTCTGCTACATCGAATAGTGTAGAAAATTAAAATTGGATCGGACCAATCGCATGAAACAGGATGTTTTCGGACAGATGAACACCCTCAGCCATTCGGCAAGCGTCGAGGCGTGGAACGGTGTTCTGCTTGGGTTCATGGCGCATGCGGCCATTACTCCGCAACATCTGGGCAAGGTGCTGGAGCTTGAGCCCGACTTTGCCCTGGGTCACGCCATCAAGGGGCTGTTCATGGTTCTGCTGGGCCGGCGTGAGATGACGGCGGTCGCGGTCGAGGCCCTGTCAGAGGCCAAAGCCGCGATGGAACGGCAACCGATCTCTGAACGTGAGCGCATGTATGTCGAGGCGCTTGGCCTGTATCTGGAAGATCTGCCCTCGCAGGCGATTCAAAAATTTGAGCAGATTCTGCGCTCCCATCCGCAGGATACTCTGGCGATGAAACTCAGCCACGCAACCCGGTTCGTTCTAGGTGACCCGACCGGTATGCGCCGGTCAATCGAGCGGGTCTTGGCCGCTTATGAACCGGATCACCCAGGACGTGGCTATCTTCTGGGCTGTCACGCTTTCGCGTTGGAGGAAACGGGCGAATACCAAAAGGCCGAGATTGCCGGACGCCAAGCCCTTTGGATGGTTTCGGATGATGCCTGGGGTCTGCATGCGGTGGCCCACGTGCACGAGATGCAGGGCAATGCGCAATTGGGTCTGGACTGGTTGGCCGGACGCGAGGACGCTTGGACCCATTGCAACAACTTCCGCTATCACGTCTGGTGGCACAAGGCACTGATGCATCTGGACCTGGGTCAGGTCGACCAGGTGATGGAGCTGTACGATACCCACGTTCGCCAGGACAAAACGGACGATTACCGCGATATCTCGAACGCGACCTCACTGCTGTCGCGCCTAGAGCTGGAAGGCGTCGACGTAGGCAATCGCTGGGAAGAGCTGGCCGATCTCAGCGCGGCCCGGACCGAGGATGGCTGCGTGGTCTTCGCCGACCTTCACTATCTGCTGGCTTTGACTGGTGATAACCGCAACGAAGCGACCAGCAAAATGTTGCAGCGCATCCAGAAAGACGCGCAACGCAATCAAGGCGATACTCCGGTCCGCATGTCCGACCCGGGTATTGCAGCCTCCAAAGGGCTTGAGGCTTTTGGTGAGGGGCAGTACGCCGCCGCATTCGACTTTTTGTCGAGCGCGCGCAATGGCATGCAACTGGTAGGTGGCAGCCACGCCCAACGTGATGTATTCGAGCGCATCACCATTGATTCGGGCCTGCGCGCGGGCCGTCTGGATGCTGTCGAGCGCATCTTGGACGATCGCCGCGCCAAACGGGCCGGAGGCGAGGACAATTACGCACTTGCGCGCCGCGCATTGATCGACGCGGCCCGCGACAACGGAGACGCACAAAGCGTCCCGGCTGAATAACAAAAACAAAGACCAAGAAGGACAGAACACGTATGGCGACTGCATCGCCCGCTTCTGATTTTGCGCCTGTGGCCGCCTCGGCGGCCGCCCCTGCCCGTGTGCGTGATCCGCGCCTGGATTTTTACCGCGGCATCGCGATGTTCATCATCCTGATCGCACATATCCCCAATGACCCCTGGGCCAAATGGATCCCCGCGCGGTTCGGCTTTTCCGACGCAACCGAAATTTTCGTGTTCTGTTCCGGCATGGCCTCGGCCATCGCTTTTGGCGGGGCGTTCCTGCGCAAGGGCTGGTGGTTGGGCACCGCCCGCGTGGCGTTCCGCATCTGGCAGGTCTACTGGGCACATATCGCACTGTTCTTCTTTGTCGCCATGTCCATGGCCGCGCTGAATGAAAGCGGATTGTTCGAGAAAAACTATATCTCTTCGCTGAATCTGCAGCATTTCTTTAACGATCCTGCACCGCAGATTGTCGGGCTGTTCACCCTGACCTACGTGCCTAATTACTTCGATATCCTGCCGATGTATCTGGTGGTTCTGGCGATGATGCCGCTGGTCATGGGCCTGTCGCGGATTGGGTTCTGGGCGGTTGCCTTGGCCTCAGTCACGCTGTGGCTCGTGGCGCAGACCGACATTCTGGACTTGCCGGCCGAGCCGTGGTCGGATCGACAGTGGTTCTTCAACCCCTTTGGTTGGCAGCTGCTGTTCTTCACCGGCTTTGCATTCATGCGCGGCTGGATTCCCGCCCCCCCGGTCTCGAAAACGCTGATCTGGGCAGCGGCGCTGTTCCTGATCTTCTCGATGCCGTTTGGCTCATGGAAAGTGTTCACCTGGATCAACGCAGCAGCCCCCGATCTGGCCGACGAAATCCGAAAAGTTTGGCCCGTTACTAAAGAGTTCCGCGACAAGACCGATTTTGGCCTGTTCCGGTATCTGCACTTCCTGTCGCTGGCTTATCTGGGCTGGGTCGTTGCGGGAGAACACGGCCATCGCCTGATCGCCACCGGTCACGGCGCGGCGGCCAAAATTTGGCAATTCCTGCTGACCGTGATCACCAAAGTCGGGCAGCAATCGCTGGCGGTTTTCGTTTTTTCCATGGCAGCAGCACGGCTTATCGGCGTCGGACTGGACCTGAGTGGGCGGGATGTTGCCAGTGTGTTCATCGCTAACATGATTGGCTTTGCGATGATCATCGGGGTGGCATACATGGCCGCTTGGTTCAAATCACAACCTTGGAAGTCAAAGAAATGAATTTTACACGTCGTGCATTTCTGGCCTCGACTTCGGCGCTTGCCTTTGCGCCTGCCACATTTGCCACCGGCGGGGAAACCCCCTTTGACCGCAATGACGTCATCGCGATGGCCCGGGATCTTGCCAGCCGCCCCTATGCGGAACGCGAAATGGTGCCCCAGGAATGGCAGGACCTGACCTATCAGCAATACCGCTCGATCCGGTTCCGTCTGGACCGGGCGCTGTGGTTTGGAACCGAGACGCCCTTTAACGTCGATTTCTTCACACCCGGCTTATACTTCCCGCGCACCGTCAAGGTGTCGACGGTCGAGGATGGTTTCGCAACGCCGGTCGCGTTTGATCTGAGCATGTTCGACAAATCCGAGGATGTGCCTGAACTTCCGATCGACGACACGCTGGGCTTTTCCGGTTTGCGCCTACGCACCGAGATGCACCGCCCCGGCAAAACCGACGAGTTCTGCGTCTGGCAGGGTGCCAGCTATTTCCGCGCCATCGGCCTGCACGAGGTTTACGGCCTCTCCGCCCGTGGTCTGGCGCTGAAAACCGGCGATCCGGATGGTGAGGAATTCCCCGAATTCATCCGCTTCTGGCTGGAGCGCCCAAAACCCGGCCAGCGTGACATGGTGGTTCACGCGCTGATGGACAGCCCCAGCGTGACAGGTGCCTATCGGTTCAACGTCACCGCAGGCGCGGATTGCGTCATGGATATCGAGGCCACCCTGTTCCCGCGCGAAGAGCTAACACATGTCGGAATCGCGCCGGGCACTTCGATGTTCTTGTTCGACCAGACCAATCACAGCCGGTTCGACGATTTCCGCCCCGCCGTCCACGACAGCGACGGTCTGCTGATCCGCAACGGTGCCGGAGAAGTTTTGTGGCGACCGTTGGCGAACCCGACGCGTCTGCAGATTTCGTCCTTCGTTGACATGAACCCACGCGGGTTCGGCCTGATGCAGCGGAAACGCGAGTTCTCGGACTACGCGGATCTTGAGGCGAATTACCACAAACGCCCCGGTCTTTGGGTCGAACCGAAGGGCGACTGGGGCAAAGGTACTGTAACGCTGGTTGAGATTCCGGCAGATCAGGAAATCTATGACAACATCGTCGCCTATTGGCGCCCGATGGAGCCTTATGCAGCGGGCAGCCAGGTCGACCTGTCCTACCGTCTGATCTGGGGGGACGAGCCGCAGCGCACGCCGATGCCGCGCGTGATCAACACCGCCATGGGTGAAAACACCTTTGGAGAAGGGCGCCTGGCCGTCATCGACTTTGAACCGTCTGAGTTGTTCGAAGACCCCGAGGCGATGACGATCTTCGTCAACTCACCCCACGCCGAAACGTCCGAGGGTGTGCTGCAACGCAACCCCGATACCGGCGGGCTGCGTCTGGCCTTTTCCTTCCAGCCGGGCGACCGGAACCACGTGGAACTGCGCGCGCAGTTGCTGAAAGACAAACAGCCTGCCTCTGAGGTCTGGCTCTACCGTTGGACCGTATGACCGAAGACTTGCATATCATGCCGCCCGAGGCACCGCTGGCCATGCCCGCGCAAGATTTCAGCGCGGGCTTCCGTGACGCGCAAGTGCCCGAGGGTCAGCGCCCCTCGGCCGGGTTTTGGCGCGCCTTGGCGTTTTCGCCTGCGATGGCCGCGACTTTAGGCCTGCTGTGGGTAATGAGCGACTGGTTTGGGGCCGAAGGGATCAACCTGATCGAAGCCATCCTGCTGTCGCTGATCTCGTTCAACTTCTTCTGGATTTCCTTCACGGTCTGTACCGTGCTGCTAGGCATGGTTTCCCTGTCGCGGCAGGAACAGCCCAAACGCGAGGGCCGTCCACAGCCCTTGCGCGTGGCACTGTTGATGCCGGTTTATAACGAGGTGCCGTGGAACGTGCTGGGCAATGCCCGCACGATGCTCGAGGATTTGCAGGCGCGGGGTGGTCAACACTACTATGCCATGTTCATCCTGTCAGACACCCGCGACCCAGAGATCGCAGCACAGGAACAGGCCAGTATCGAGGCGCTGCGAACGACGCTGGCCCCGGGTCTGGAACTGTATTACCGCCGTCGCGAAGAAAACACGGACCGCAAGGTCGGTAACATCGCCGACTGGGTCAGCCGTTGGGGCGCGGATTGGGATGCGATGTTGGTGCTGGATGCCGACAGTCTGATGACGGGCCGTGCCATCCTGCGCCTGACGGATTCACTGGCGCGCGATTCTGGCGCGGGCCTGATCCAAAGTTATCCGCAACTGATCGGCGCGCAATCGGTCTTTGCCCGGATGCAGCAGTTTGCCAACGGCGTGTATGGCATTGCATTCGCCGAAGGTCTGGCGCGCTGGTGTGGACAAGAGGGCAACTATTGGGGTCACAACGCGATTATCCGCACCAAGGCCTTCGCCAATTGCGCTGGTCTACCGAAACTGCTCAGCCTGAATGGTCAGGAAACACTGATCATGAGCCACGATTTCGTCGAGGCCGGTCTGATGCGTCGCGCCGGTTGGGGCGTGCGGTTCCTGCCGCGCATCCGCGGCTCGTACGAGGAAACACCGCCCACACTGATCGACCATGCGCTGCGCGACCGTCGCTGGTGCCAGGGCAACCTGCAGCACCTGAAGCTGCTGGGGTCTGCCGGGTTCCGGGCAGTGTCGCGGTTCCACATGTTCCACGGGGCGGTGGGCTATCTAATGTCGCCGCTGTGGTTCGCCTTGCTGGTAATGTGGGCGCTGATCGGTCAGGGCGAGGATGCCTCGGTCCTGCATTATTTCAGCCCCGACAACCCGCTGTTCCCGCAATGGCCCGAGATGTCGGAAACCCGCCATGTGCTGATCATTCTGGTAATGTATGCGATGTTGCTGGCCCCCAAGGTGCTGGGCGTTCTGGCGCTGCCCCTCAGCGGAGTGCGCTATGCGGATTTCGGCGGTGGTTCCAAATTCCTGACGTCGTTTCTGGCCGAGGTCATCCTGTCGATCCTTTACGCTCCGATCCTGATGGTGCAACAGATGATCGCAGTATTCCGGACGGCGCTTGGTCTGCAAAAAGGTTGGTCCCCGCAGGCGCGGGATGGTGGCAGCTATAGCCTGCAAACGCTGGTCCTGTGCCACATGCTGGAAACCATCAGCGGCATCGCATTGAGTGTGGGTATCCTGTCCGGTCTGGTGTCGATCTGGCTAGCCCCGATTGCCGTCAGCCTTGCGCTGGCGATCCCCCTGTCCGCACTCAGCGGTGTGTCGGCTGGTACCGCGCGGCGCATGGTCGGGATGAAAGAGGATTTTCACGAGCCCGCCATCACGCGATCCGCCCGGCGTCATCGCAACGAGCTGAAGCGCCTGATTGAGGGTAAGACGGTCATGACCCCTGCCGAGTGATTAGCCGCCCGGCAGGCCTTCGTACCAGTCCACCATCATGTCCGCCCAACCCTTGGGCACTGAGTGGCCACCGGGAAACAGCGCGAATTCCAGCATGCCGCCTTCGGCACACCCACTCCATCTGCGTCGCATGAACTGGCCGGTGGTTGAAAAACCGCTGGGCTTGGTATCGACGCATTCATTGGCAACCCGCCAGATTTCCAGCCCGGCAAAGATATCGCCTTGATGGAACCGGCCACCGCCCAGAATGCGTCCTTCTAACGGCACCACATTGTCGGTCCAGCCGTGGGTGTGGAACATCCGTACCGGACCTTCGCAGCTTTCGGGATGCGGTCGCCAGAAACCGCCAGACACCGGTACATAGGCCGAAAACGTATCGGGTGCCGCGCAGGCCAGGTAATACACCATGAACGCCCCGGCCGAGAAACCGCCCAGAACCACCCGATCCGCGTCCACACCGAAACGGTCCGAGGCATCCTGTACCGCTTCGGTCAGAAAGGCGGCTTCATCCCGCCCCTCCCAACCTGGAAAGAAGTTCCAGCTTTGGCGGCCATTTCGTTCTGACCCTTCGGGGGCCATGACCGCATAACCGCGCGCCAGCAAAGGCTCGACCATGCTGCGGTTTTTCAAAGTACCGGTTGCCGAACCCCCATAGCCATGCAGAAAGACAACCAACGGTGGGTTATCCGCTACGGGCAATTCGATGTGGTACCCACCCGAAGCCGTCTCACACATGCCTTCCTGATCGGCACAAGCCGCCAACCCCGCCTGCCCGGCGAATGTCAAACCCGCTGCCAAGGAAAATGCCCGGATCATCCTGTCTCTCCTGTATTGTGTTCAACCGGCAAACCGGCCCGTACCCATCCCGGCCCTGCGGCGGACCCCAGCATACCCTCTGGGACGTCAATGATGTTTGTGAACCCTGCCTCGGTCAATCTGTTGCTCAGCCGAGCCGACCTGACCCCACGCGCGCAAATCAATGCAACAGGCGCGTTCCGATCACCGCCGGTCAGCTGTGCCAGCGCCTGTTCGAAATCATCGCGGCGCATATCCAACGGATGCGCCCCCTGGCCAACGCCCGTGGTCTGCCATTCCCGCGGCGTGCGAATGTCGACCAACAACACATCCCCAGACACCGCTTGCTGATACGCGTCCTGAACACTCAGCCTGTCACCCGCGTAATCTTGCGGGATCAAACGATATTCCCGAACAGCAAAGCCAGCAACGATGGCGGCGCCACCGCCCAACAGAACCCATCGGCGTGTTCGGTTTGCTTTGTCTGCCACGCAGCTCTCTCCTGATCCAATGGGAAGTGCTTATCACAGCCCGAATTTCGAATCCGCGTTGAAATTCAACCGGCAGATCAAGATCGCGTCATTGTTTCGCACCACAATCGATGGCGCTAGGACTGCGGGTAAAACTTGCAATAGCTGGACAGTTAGAAAATTATCCTTAAAAACCAGTACTACATTTGACCGCCCAGATCGGAGTATCGCACTTGTCCCTATTCCTCATCGCGGCCCTTCCCTTCCTCGGAGCTGTTTTCCCAGCCCTTCTGATCCGGGCAGGACGAAACGCAGCAGCATCAGCCGCCGGGCTGACCACCTTTCTGGCGCTTATGGGGCTGTTGATCCACATCCCGTCGGTCATGCGCGGAGAGGTTGTCACGGCGCGGTTCGACTGGATACCGGCGCTGGGGCTGAACGCGAATTTCATGCTGGACGGTCTTGGGTTCTTGTTTGCCCTGCTGATCCTGGGGATCGGCTTGCTGATCATCCTCTATGCGAGGTTTTACCTGTCACGCGAAGATCCAATGGGGCAGTTCTATACCTACCTTTTGTTGTTTCAGGGCGCGATGGTTGGGATCGTCCTGTCCGACAACATCCTTCTTTTACTTATTTTCTGGGAACTTACATCACTAAGTTCATTCCTTCTGATCGGCTATTGGAAACACCTGCCCGAGGGCCGACAGGGCGCACGGATGGCGCTTGCCGTCACCGGTGGCGGCGGGTTGGCGATGATCGCGGGGATGCTGATTCTGGGCAATATCGTGGGCTCATATGACCTAAGCGTCATCCTACAGAACAAAGAGCTGATCCAAGCCTCACCGTATTACATGCCCGCGCTGGTCCTGATCCTGCTGGGCTGTTTTACCAAGTCGGCGCAGTTTCCGTTCCATTTCTGGCTGCCACATGCGATGGCCGCACCAACGCCTGTTTCGGCCTATCTGCATTCGGCAACAATGGTGAAGGCCGGACTGTTCCTGATGGCCCGGATGTGGCCGGTTCTGGCGGGGACGGATGCGTGGTTCTATATCGTGGCGACCACAGGTCTGGTGACCATGCTGATCGGGGCCTGCATTGCCTTGTTCAAAGACGATCTTAAGGCACTGCTGGCGTTTTCGACCGTGTCGCATCTGGGTTTGGTGACGATGCTGCTGGGCTTTGGCACCAAGATTGCAGTTGTGGCGGCGATATTCCACATTATCAATCACGCCACCTTCAAATGTGCTCTGTTCATGACCGCCGGGATCGTGGACCACGAAACCGGAACCCGAGACATCAAACGTCTGGGCGGGTTGCGTCAGTTGATGCCGATTACATTTACCATCGGAACGATTGCCGCGCTATCCATGGCCGGTCTGCCTCCGCTGAATGGCTTCCTGTCCAAAGAAATGATGCTTGAGGAGACAGTCCACACCACCTGGCTGCACTCGCACTATCTGGTTCCGGGTCTGGCGCTGCTGGCGGCACTGTTCTCGGCTGCCTATTCCTTCCGCTTTGTCGGGCATGTCTTCCTTGGCCCGCAGCGCAACGATTATCCGCACCACCCGCATGATCCGCCTGTCGGTATGTGGCTGGCTCCAGCCTTCCTGGTGGTGCTGGTTGTGCTGATCGGGCTGTATTCGGCCGCGCTCGTTGGGCCTTTGGTCGCGGTAGTATCCAGCGCCGTAATCGGTGGAGAGAATCTGCCCTACTACTCACTGAAGCTCTGGCATGGCTTTACGCCCGCGCTTTACATGTCGGCCGTAGCCACATTAGGCGGTCTGTTCCTGCTGGCGCTACACCGTCGTGGCGAACAGCTGTGGAACGCCCTGCCCCGCCCCGAAGCGAAGGTCATCTTCGAGGCTGTCATCGGCGCGTTTACCACGCTCAGCCGCTGGATCACCGACACGCTGCATAACGGAGTGATTAGCCGCTATGCCATCATCCTTGTCGCGTTCACCGTCGGGCTTGGCTACTACGCCTATACAACCGGTACGATCGGACCCGAAACACGCGATCCTCTGCCTATCCAGATCATCCCATTCATCGGCTGGATTTGTCTGGTGGGTGCAACACTGGCGATCATGTGGTTCCACCGCAACCGCCTGCTCTCGCTGGTGCTGATCGGCGTCGTCGGTCTGATCGTCTCGATGGCGTTCAACTACCTCTCGGCCCCGGATCTGGCGTTGACACAGATATCGGTCGAGGTGGTGACGATGATCCTGTTGCTGCTGTCGCTAAATTTCCTGCCCACGGATACCCCGTGGGACAGTAGCGCAGCGCGGCGTTGGCGGGACGCGGCGATCTCAGTGGTGGCTGGCCTTGGCGCGGGCGGGCTGATCTATGCGCTGATGCTGCGGGACTTCGCATTTCCGACGATTTCCGAGTTCCACCTGGCCAATTCCTACAAAGGTGGCGGCGGCACCAATGTGGTCAACGTGATCCTGGTGGACTTCCGGGGCTTTGATACCTTTGGCGAGATCATCGTTCTTGGCATCGCCGCCCTGATCATCTTTGCCCTGACCGAGGCCGTTCTGGGCACCAATGTCCGCAGCTATCTGTTGAATCGTAAGCCGCACTGGCCGCAATCGGGGGATTCACATCCGCTGATGATGGTTGTGGCCACCCGCGTGATGATGCCAATTGCCCTGATGGTTGGTGCCTACATCTTTTTCCGCGGTCACAACCAGCCGGGGGGCGGGTTCATCGCCGGTCTGATCGTCGCGATTGCCTTCCTGATGCAATACATGGCGAGTGGCTACACATGGGCCATCGAACGGCAACGGTTCTACTATCACGGCACCATCGGCTGGGGTGTTCTGATCGCTGCCGCCACCGGGATCGGAGCATGGTTCAACGAACGCCCGTTCCTGACCAGCGACTTCGGCTATCTCCATTGGCCACCCCTGGAAGAGTTCGAATGGGCCACCGCCATCCTGTTTGACACCGGCGTGTTCCTGGCCGTGCTGGGTGCGGTGATGCTGGCGCTGGACAGCCTGTCGCGGTTCGCGTGGCAGCCGGGCATGGCGCAAGAGTTCCCGATGGATATCAACCCGCTACGGGACGACTCGAAAGACGAAGATAAGAAGGAGCAGGCCTGATGGAAGCGCTCGTAGCCTCAGCCGTAGGCATCATGACCGCCGCCGGGATTTTCCTGATCCTGCGCCGCCGCACATTCCCTGTCATTCTGGGGCTGTCGCTGATCACCTACGCGGTGAACGTGTTCCTGTTCGCCACCGGGCGGCTGGCGCTGGATGCGCCTGCGGTTCTGAACAAATACGAAGAGGTTCCTTATACCGACCCGTTGCCACAAGCGCTGGTGCTGACGGCCATCGTGATTTCCTTTGGTATGACGGCGGTGATCGTGATGATCGCGCTGTCCGCTTATCTGTCGTCGAAGGATGACCATATCGACATGACCGCACAAGACAGCGTCGACGGCGCGGGAGAAGACGCATGAACCACTGGATCGTAGCGCCGATCGTCCTGCCCGCGATCCTGGCCCCGTTCATCATCATGGTCCTGCGATATCACCTGGACCTGCAGCGCATCTTCTCGGTCGCCGGTGTAGTGGCGTTGCTGGGGATTGCCCTGACCATCACCGCGCAGGCCGCAGGTGGCGATATTCTGGTCTATGAGCTGGGCGATTGGCCTGCGCCCTTCGGCATCGTGCTGGTGCTAGACCGCCTGTCTGCGATGATGGTCTTGCTGACCGCCCTGCTCGCCTTGCCCATTGTGCTATACGCCATCGCGTCCGGGTGGGACGACAGGGGTAAACACTTTCACGCGCTGTTCCACTTTCAGCTTATGGGCGTCTGCGGTGCCTTCCTGACGGGCGATGCCTTCAACCTGTTCGTTTTCTTCGAGGTGCTGCTGATCGCTTCCTACGGCTTGATGACGCATGGGGGCGGGTCGGTCCGGCTGAAGGCCGGGGTGCAATATGTGGCCTATAACCTGTTGGGCTCGACCTTGTTCCTGTTTGCGCTCGGCACGCTTTATGCCGTGACCGGAACGCTTAACATGGCCGATCTGGCTGTTCGAGTCGCCGAAATTCCGCCCGAGGATACCGCCCTATTGCGGGTTGGAGCGGTTTTGTTGCTGTTGGTCTTTTGTATCAAGGCGGCCGTCTTGCCACTGCATTTCTGGTTGCCTGCCAGTTACGCCAATGCACCTTTGCCCGTCGCCGCACTGTTTGCGATCATGACCAAGGTGGGTGCCTATTCAATCCTGCGCGTCGATACGCTGGTCTTTGGGCCCGATGTGGCTGTAACGCAAGGATTGCTGGGCGACTGGCTGCAACCTGCCGCGCTTCTGACGCTGGCCGTGGGTGCCATTGGTATTCTGGGCTCGCAGCACATCGCACGGATGACGGCCTTTTGTGCCATCGCATCAATGGGCACATTGTTGATCGCAATTTCACTGTTTACCGAAACGGCCACAACTGCCGCGCTGTACTACATCTTTCATTCGACCCTTGCCACGGCGCTGATGTTCCTGGTGGCTGACCTAGTGATGGAACGCCGGGGCGGGGCCATCGCGCCAACGGCCCCGATGGCGCAAAGCGGGCTGGTCTCGGCCCTGTTCTTTGTTGGGGCAATCGCGATGGCGGGAATGCCCCCACTGTCGGGTTTCATCGGCAAGCTCCTAGTGCTGGATGCGGCGCGCGACGCACCGGATGCAAACGCAATCTGGGCCGTGATCCTGATCGGGTCGTTCGTCACGATCGTCGGGTTGGCGCGCGCAGGCACGCTGATCTTCTGGAAAAGCCATGACGCACAACACAACCCGGCGCCCGAGGTGGAAGATGACGAGGAAGCACCAGCCCTGCCCGCACCCGAACCAAACCCCGGACTGGCCTTCACCGCCATTTTTGGCATGGTCATGGGGCTTGTGATGCTGACCTTGTTCGCGGGCCCTGCCCTGACTTACGCTGGCAAAACAGCCGAACAGTTGTTCACACCCGAAAACTACATCTCAGCCGTTCTGGGGGGAGAGGAATAATGAGACTTCTGCATCGAATTTTCCCCCACCCGCATCTGACGATCCTGCTAACGCTGGTGTGGATGCTTCTGGCGAATTCGCCTTCGCTGAACTCTCTGGTGTTCGGGTTGCTGCTTGGGATTATCATTCCCTTCATTACTCAGCCCTACTGGCCCGACAGACCCAAACTGCGCAACTGGCCGATGATCATCGAGTATATGCTGGTGGTGCTGTGGGATATCGTGATGGCCAATATCACCGTGGCCCGTATCATCCTGTTCAAACGCGATGCCGACCGACAGCCCAACTGGGTCTGTATCCCACTTGAACTGCGCACCCCCGAAGCGATCACTGTATTGGCCGGAACCATCACCATGACCCCCGGAACGGTCAGTTGCGATCTGTCGGCGCAAGGCCACAACCTGCTGGTTCACTGCCTGGATGCGCCCAACGTGGATGAGGTGCGCGACCAGATCAAACAACGCTATGAGCGCCGTCTGAAGGAGATTTTCGAATGATCGAGATTGCGATCTGGTTTGCCTTCGCCTGTTTCGGGGCGGCCATCATGCTGTGCCTGTATCGGATCATCTCGGCCGAGGGTGTGGGCACACGTGTTCTGGCGCTGGACACGATGGTCATCAACACAATTGCGCTGATGATTCTTTACGGGTTGGCTCTGGGTACCGAGATCTTTTTCGAGGCCGCCATGATCATCGCCATGCTGGGTTTTGTCTCAACCGTAGCCTATGCGCGCTTTATGCTGCGCGGCAATATCATCGAGTGAGGGCGCCCAATGTTCATAATCGAGTTTCTAGTCGCCTTCTTTTTGATCGTATCCGGCATATTCGGTTTTGTCGGCTCGTATGGGATGATAAAGTTGAAGGACCCGATGTCGCGTCTTCATGCCCCAACCAAAGCAACGACGTTAGGTGTGGGTGGTGTGCTGCTGGCGTCGATCTTTCATTCGGCAGTAATCGAGCAGCATATTTCCCTGCACGAGCTGCTGATCACCCTTTTCCTGTTCCTGACTGCGCCGATCACGGCCCTGTTCATTGCCAAATGGCATATTCATCGCCATGAAAAGCCCGATGATCTGCCAGATGCGGGTGAGGATGAGCTTTGGGCCACTCACGCGGTTGAGCAGGTCGAAGACGTACCAGACCACACAAAGACCTGAATTCCATGCATCACCCTCCGCTGCCCCTGACCCGTGATCTGGTTCTGATAGGCGGCGGGCATACCCACGCGCTTGTACTGCGGAAATGGGGCATGAACCCTTTGCCCGGTGCGCGGGTGACGGTGATCAACCCCGGTGCCAATGCCCCCTATTCCGGTATGCTACCAGGCTTCGTCGCCGGACATTACCAGCGTTGGGAGCTGGACATTGATTTGGTGCGCCTTGCCCGATTTGCCGGTGCGCGCGTGATCCTGAGCCCGGTTGATGGTATCGACATCAACCGGCGTCAGATACACGTGCCTGGCCGACCACCCGTGGCCTTCGATGTGGCGTCGGTCAATGTGGGGATCACCTCGGAAATGCCGGCCCTGCCCGGATTTGCTGACCATGCAGTTCCCGCCAAGCCGCTGGGACCGTTTGCCTCCAGGTGGGCGGAGTATCTGGATGGCAGCGGCCCCGCCTCAGTCGCCGTGATCGGCGGTGGGGTCGCGGGGGTAGAACTGGTTATGGCCATGGCTCATGCCCTTCGAGCCAAAACCCGCACAGCGCAGGTGACACTGATCGACAATGCCCGGGCCTTGGCGGCGACGGGGACCAAGGCGGGCGCGACCATTCGTAAGGCGGTGGCCGATCTGGGGATTGAGCTGATCGAGCATGCCGCGATTTCACGCATCGAACAGGATCATGTTCTGCTAGAGGATGGCCGCAAGGTTCCCGCCGAATTTATAACCGGGGCTGCCGGTGCCCGCCCCTATGACTGGATCACCCAGACGGGCCTTGATCTGCATGACGGCTACATCCGCGTGGACGCCCATCTGCAATCCAGCGATCCGGCGATCTTTGCCGCCGGAGATTGCGCCCATCTTGCCGATAACCCTCGTCCCAAGGCCGGTGTCTATGCGGTCCGAGAGGCTCCGGTCCTGTTCAACAATCTGCGGGTCGCTCTGGGGGCCGGGAAGATGCGGCGATATCTGCCGCAGAAAGACTACCTAAAACTGATCTCTTTGGGTGGTAAATCGGCACTGGCCGAACGTCTTGGAACCTCGTTCAGCGGGCCAGTGATGTGGCGATGGAAGAACCATATCGACCAGAGCTTCATGAATAAATTCCGCAACCTGCCCCAGATGGCACGCCCCCCCCTACCGCGCCACCATGCGGCGGGCATGCAAGAAGCCCTGGGGGAAAAACCCATGTGCGGCGGCTGTGGGGCCAAGGTTGGACGCGGCGCGTTGCAAACAGTTCTGAGTGGCCTGCCAAAGCCGAACCGGGACGACATCACCCCCTTGCCCGGGGACGACGCTGCCCTGCTGACAACCGGCGGAGCGCGGCAAGTGATGACCTCGGACCACCTGCGCGGCTTCACGGATGACCCAGTGCTGATGGCGCGCATCGCCGCTGTTCACGCACTGGGGGATATCTGGGCCATGGGGGCCAACCCACAGGCGGCGACGGCAACGATCATCCTGCCGCGTATGTCCCCGCAATTGCAGCACCGCACCTTGTCCGAGATCATGACGACGGCCACCGAGGTCATCCGCGACGCCGGGGCAGAAATCGTGGGCGGTCACAGCTCGCTCGGGGATGAGATGACCATCGGCTTCACTCTGACCGGACTGTGCGACAAAGACCCGATCACTTTGTCCGGGGCACGTCCTGGGGATGCATTGATCCTGACAAAACCCCTGGGCAGCGGGGTGTTGATGGCCGCTGAAATGGCGGGGCAAGCTGATGGCAGTTGGGTGGCCGATGCCTTGCGGCAAATGGTTCAGCCGCAAGGCGCAGCATCGCGCATTCTGGCCGGGGCACATGCGATGACGGATGTAACCGGATTTGGACTAGCCGGGCATCTGATGGGCATGTGCGAAGCCTCGGATTGTGGTGTAGTTTTGGATCTGGACACGATCCCTCTGATGATTGGCGCGCTGGAATTGGCCGCTCAAGGTGTCCGGTCGACAATCTTCGAGGACAACCGCGCAATCGTTCCGGGCATTCCATTCTCGGACAAGGCCGACCTGCTGTTTGACCCGCAAACTGCTGGGGGATTACTGGCCGCCGTCGCATCCGATCAGGCGCACGAATTGTGCGAACAGCTAAGGCACGCGTGCTATCCGGCGGTCATCATCGGGCATCTGACTGACACTCCGGGTTTGCGGCTTTAGAGCTGACCCAGAATTTCTTCAACCCGAGCGGCTGCGGCGTTCAGGCCCGCATCGTCCAGCGCCGCCACGTCGATTTGCGCGATAATCTTGACGGCGCGTGTTTTGGAGGATTTGGCATAGGCTGGGTCATAATGCTGTTCCATCAACGCCCGCGTCAGCGCCCGTTTATCCCCCGCATCGATCAGCGCTAGCCATCCATCCACCACATCGTGTCCTCGATGGAACCGTAGCGGAGACAGGCGATCGCGCAAGCGCTCGGTATCCGAGAGGATATCGTCGTAAGCCTTGACCAGATACGCGGTACGCGCCTCAAGGGAAGCGGACACCTGAATCCGCGGTGCCGTCCGCAACGCAGTCCACAAGCTTGGCGGCAGGATCAGCGACCCGATCTTGGAGGATTCAGCCTCGACAACCACCGGGCGCGCTGGGTCCAAGCCGCACAATGCGGCGGATAGAGCGGACTCGAAGGCTTTCTGGCTGGGCTGCCCGCCCGGCATTTCACCTAGCAAAGATCCCCGGTGGTTGGCTATGTCTTCGAGGTCCAGAACCTGAACGCCGCGCGCCTTCAAATACATCAGCAGGTCAGTCTTGGCTGTGCCCGTATACCCATCGAGGGCCACCAACCGGTGCGGCAATGGATCGTCATAGAGGTAGCGATTCACCAATCGGCGGTAGGCTCGGTATCCGCCATCGACCACTTCGGCCCGCCAACCGATCTGTTGCAACATCCATGTGAACGACCCTGATCTCTGTCCGCCACGCCAGCAATAGACCAATGGTTTCCAGCCGCCCTCGTGGTGCGACAGGCTGTGTTCTATGTGATTTGCCGCGTTCCGAAACACCAGCGCTGCGCCCAGCTTGCGGGCCAGAAACGGGTTTTGCTGCACGTAGATCGTACCTACCTGCGCGCGTTCTTCGTTATTAAGCACTGGCAGGTTGATGGCGCCGGGCAGATGATCCTCTGCAAATTCAGCGGGGCTGCGCACGTCGATCACAGTGTCAAAATCATGCGCATACAGGCCGGGCAGATCAGAAAATTTCAAAGCCATGCCAACGGTCTATCCTGCGAACTTTGAAATGAAAAGGCGCCCAGTCACGCCGGGACAGGTTCAATCAGGTCCGGCCCGTTCGCCCGGTTCGAATTCACTGCTGGATCAACGCGGTAGAACTCCAAGACACCCTCGGCCCCGGGTTGCATCAAACGTGCCGCGCCTTTCCCCGCCTCCCCTAACCACAAAGGCCAATCGTCAGGCTCAAGGATCAGTGGCATCCGATGATGAACGGCGCTGAGGTGGCGATTTGCCGGTGTTGTTACGATGGCGCAAGTGCCCTGCTGCGTACCCTCAAAGCCCCAATCCTGCCAGACCCCGGCAAATGCAATCGGTGCGCCATCTTTGCGGTGGATGTACCATGGCAGACGTGTTCCCTGTTCAGTTTTGGTCCATTCATAGAACCCTGTTGCCACGATCAGGCAGCGTCGTTCGCGGCAGGCGGCGCGAAATGCAGGCTTTTCGGCCAGAGTTTCGGCACGCGCATTGATCAGCAAAGGACCGGCGGTTTCAGTCTTGTACCAATGCGGCAGGAACCCCCAGCGCAGCGAATCCAACTGGCGTCCACCTTCGCCAACGCGCACCACATGCACTTGATTTGTCGGGCAAACATTGAAGTTCGGCACAGCAGGCAACGTGTTTGCGGGCCGTGCTGAAAACAGCTGCGCCATTGCGTCATTTGGAAGGGTTATTGCAAACCGTCCGCACATGGGTAATGAACCATCAATAATCGTTTCATACAGGCACAGGGTGTCACGGGGTCACATGCAAAATCAAACAGCGAATACCCTCAAAGGCAAGGCGGTGGCTGCTTTGGAAGCAGGCAAGCTGCAACAGGCGCTGAAAAAGGCACAGTTGGGCGTTAAGAAATTCCCCAAGGATTCTGATTTCCACGCCATCTCGGGCTTTGTGCTGACCGAAATGAAGCAATACAAGAAATCTATTCCGCATTTCGTCGAAGCGTCACGAATGAAGCCAGACGACCCTCAATTCGTGGAAAACCTGGCAAATGCGCTTATGCAGACCGGACAGATCCCCAGGGCGCTGGAATATACTGAACAAAAGCTGGAACAGTTCCCAAACAACAAAGAACTGAACCGCGTCCTGGATGAGATTCACCTGAAAGGCAGCAACTGGCGCCTGGTCATTGAACATGCGAGCAAGAAGCTGCAAGCCGAGCCTGACGATGTGAACCTTCTGGGCAAACGGGCCCGTGCCTATTCGAAAATTGGATTTGTCGAGGACCACTCGCGCGATGTTTCTCTCGCCTTTGAGTTGGAACCGGAAAACATAAAGATTGCTTTCGCAAAGGCCGTGAACCTGCACCAAAGCGGTGACAAAAACGGGTCAAAGGAAATCTTGCAGCGTATTCTGGATACAGATCCCGAAAACATGAGCGCTTTGCTGCAGTTGTCCCTTGTAACCTCCAAGGATGACGGCCCGAAACTGATGGAGGCGGTCGAGACCGCAATCGCCAACAAGGACGAAGACTATCAAGAGTTGGAGTTCGCCAAGGCACACCTGATCTCGGTAATTGACGATCTAAATGCCGCCATGCCTCAATTTGTGCGAGCCAACAAGGTACAACACGATAGCAACCCGTACGACGCCGCTGAGGAAGAGAAAAAGCTGAACCAGATCACCGGTCTGTTCCCCATTGGAACCGATTTACCCGCAGCCGGATCAAGCGATGGGCCGGTTCCGATCTTCGTTCTGGGTCAGCCCCGTTCGGGCACCACGTTGATGGAGATGATGCTAAGTTCGGCGCCCGATATCGCCGGGTGTGGTGAGTTGACGTTGGCGTCTGACCTGTCGCATGAATTCCAATTGGGCAATCAGCGTTTTGACGCTGAAAAAGCCACTGAATTTGCGCAGCAATTCCGCGAACTGATGCCACCGATTCCTGACGGATCGGTCGCGTTCGTTGACAAGATGCCACACAACTATCAGCTTGTTGGTTTCTTGTTGGCCGCCTTCCCCAATGCAAAGATCATCAACATGCTACGTGACCCCCGTGATGTGGGGTTGTCGAAATGGATCCGGCGGTTCCCGGCTGGTGGGATGCGTTATGCGTCGAACCTGACAGCCATTGCTCATTCGGCGAATATGTACCGCCGCTATATGGCACATTGGGATACCGTGTTCGGTGACCGCATACTGACCGTTCCTTATGAAAAATTAGTGGCCGATCCGAAAACCTACAGCCAACAGGTTGCTGCGTTCTGCGATATCGAATGGAACGAAACCATGATGCATCCCGAGAAAAACACCAAGCAGGTCAGAACGGCCAGTATCGATCAGGTCCGCAATAAGATCTCGACCAAATCCATTGGTGGATGGCAGAGCGTGTCCGAACATCTACGCCCCATGCTTGACGGGTTCGATCCCGCGCTCTGGCCCGAATACGATTTGGGCTGAGTGCGCCCGAAACACGAAAGGCCGCATCAGGGATGCGACCTTTTTCTTTGCTATGTCGCAGAGTTACTTCTGCTTGATACGGCCGTCCAGATAAGGCTGATAGGGCGCATTTTCAGCCAAGTACTCAGCCGTGACATCTGCCAGGTCCGGACCAAAGTCATAGGCATTCTTGTCGTCGCCTTCGAACATGTTGTACCCGTCGCCGCCGTTGCGGACATAATTGTTGGTCACAACCAGATATGTCGCTGCCGGGTCAATTGGCGCAAAACCATCACCCTCGGCAACCATGACCTCGGACACGCGCCCTTCGTTCGGCGCAACCATTGGATCCCAGATGAATGTCAGACCCGCAACCTGCGGAAAGCGGCCCTTTACATCTTCGACCTGGCTTACGCCGTTCTCCAGCGCATCGATCACCCCCTGACCACTGATCTCGAAGGTAGACAGGGTATTCTGGAATGGTAGCACCGTCAGCACCTCGCCCATGGTTACTTCGCCCGGGTCGATTGAGGCCCGCAGCCCGCCTGAGTTGGCAATCGCAATCTGCACGCCTTGATCGGCCACACGCGCCAGCATGGCGTCGGCGACCAGGTTGCCCATCTCACATTCCTGCACACGACAGACAGAACGGTCCCCCTCGATGGCGTCTGCTGCATTCGCCACCACCTTGTTGCGGATTTCGTCCAGCGGCACGGCCAGTTCGGCGATACGGTCCAACGCGGACTGATCCTCGGTCACGGTATTGTCCATGATCAACGGCTCGCCCACCGCCTCAAGCACATTGCCCTCATCGTCGAAGGTTACGTTCAACTCACCCAGAAACTTGCCATAAGCATAGGCCTGCACGATCTGAACACCGTTGACCACGGTCGGGTACGGACCCGCTGCCTTGTCGGACACGTTCGACAAGTAAGTGTTCGAATGACCGCCGACAATTACGTCCACCCCGCTGGTTTCCTGCGCTACGCGTTGATCAACACCATAGCCGGAATGGCTGAGAACGATGATTTTATCAACGCCTTCGCCGGTCAACTTGTCCACTTCGGCCTGCACTGCGGGGGCCGGATCAGAAAAGCTGATATTTGGACCAGGAGAGGCAAGATCATGCGTGTCTTCCGGTGTCAGGCCAATCAGGCCGATCTTTTCCCCGCCCACTTCGATGACAGTCGATTTCTTGATCTTGTCGATCAGCAACTCTTCGTCGGCAATATCCGCGTTCGACATCAATACCGGAAATTCCACCGAGTCGATGAAGCCGCGCAGCACTTCGGGGCCATCGTCGAATTCGTGGTTGCCCACGGTCATCGCGTCATACCCCAGCTTGTTCATGAACTCGGCTGCGACCTTACCCTTGTAATAGGTATAGAATAACGAACCCTGAAACTGATCCCCACCATCGACCAGGATCGAGTTTTCGGCCCGCGCGCGCGCGTCATTCACCGCAGTAACCAACCGGGCCGAACCGCCGAAACACTTACCTTCTGCTTGGTCTTCCTCATCGCAAGCGCTGTCGTATTTGTTGATCGGCTCAAAACGCGCGTGGAAATCGTTGGTATGCAGAATCGTCAATTTATAATCGGCTGCGGCCATACCTGCGGTTAGGCCCAGAACTGCAGCAGACGCCAAAAAGCGGGTGAACATCTTCATACTCCTTGTTTTTTGTTTGGCGTGATGGTGCGCCCGCCAACAAGAAGAGTCAAAGGGGGAAATCCGTCTTGATTCTGCCCGTCGCGCGGGGCATCACCACCTCATGCTGATTTACAAGATATTCAGGGCCGAGGAATGGGCCGCACTGCAGGATCAGGGTGCCTCGGATGGCGCACCGATTGATGTGTCTGACGGATATGTCCATTTCTCGACCGCCCAACAGGCGGCTGAGACCGCAGCCAAACACTTTGCCGGTGTCGAAGGTTTGACCTTGTTGGCCTGCGATGCCGATGCCATGGACGATGATCTGAAATGGGAGATCTCGCGCGGTGACGCCTTGTTCCCGCATCTTTACCGGCAGATCCGCATGACAGATGTCGTCTGGTCGCGCCCCCTGCCTTTTGACGGGCAAGCCCACCAATTCCCCGAGGGGATGGAATGAGGTCTTTTGTCGACCCTGACCGCACCCAGTTTGAAGCGTTCAAGGCGCTGGACCGTGATCATCCGATCGAAATGTTGAATCTGGTCAAGTTTCGCGACATGGCCGAATACCCGACGGGCCACGAACTGGCGGATGCCGGGCTGACCGGCGCGCAGGCTTATCGAAATTACGGCGCGGAAACCGCCCCGATTATCGCGCGCCTTGGGGCGTCGATCCTGTGGCGCGGCGCGTTTCAGACCACTCTGATCGGCCCGCAGGACGAAGATTGGGATGAGGTATTTATCGCCCGCTATCCGACTGCACATGCGTTTTTGGAAATGGTGACCGACCCGGATTATCAGGCTGCGGTTATTCACAGGCAGGCTGCGGTTGCAACTTCGCGCCTGATCCGCTGCGCCCCGGCCAAAGGTGGAGAGACTTTCGGATGAAACTGACCGAGAAACTGGGGCTGGCGGTCCTGCACAAGATGGACCCTGAAGCCGCCCATGGCATGTCGATCAAGGCGTTGAAGGCCGGGCTTGCCCCGATGCCCGGGCCGGTCACATCGCCGCGGCTGAAAACTCACGTAGCTGGACTGGACCTGCCCAATCCGGTCGGTCTGGCTGCGGGGTTTGACAAGAATGGAGAGGTTTTGCCCCCCCTCTCACGCACAGGCTTTGGCTTTATCGAAGTGGGCGCTGTTACACCACGCCCGCAGCCAGGCAACCCCAAACCTCGCTTGTTCCGCCTGACCGAGGATAAGGCCGCAATCAACCGCTTTGGCTTCAACAACGAAGGCATGGAGGTCATGGCGCGCCGTCTGGCCGACCGCCCCAAGAATGCGATCATCGGGCTGAACCTGGGCGCGAACAAGGACAGTGACGACCGCCCCGGCGATTTTGCCAAAGTGTTGGCCCATTGCGCCGAGCATCTGGATTTCGCCACGGTCAATGTCTCATCCCCCAACACCGAGAAACTGCGGGACCTGCAGGGCAAGGCCGCGCTTGGCGCATTGCTGGGCGGCGTGATCGAAACTCGCAACGGTCTGTCCCGGCCTTTACCCATTTTCCTGAAAATTGCCCCTGACCTGACCGAGGCCGAATTGCAGGACATCGCCGATGTGGCGAAGGAAACAGGCGTTGACGCGGTGATTGCAACCAACACTACATTGTCCCGCGATGGGCTGCGCAGTGGGCATAAGGGTCAAACCGGCGGCCTGTCCGGCGCGCCCTTATTCGAAAAATCGACACGTGTTCTGGCACAGCTGAGCCAGCTGATCGAGGGCAAAATCCCGCTGATTGGCGTGGGTGGTATCAGCAGCGCGGAACAGGCGTATGCCAAGATCTGCGCCGGGGCATCTGCCGTGCAACTTTATACCGCGTTGGTGTATGGCGGTATTTCTCTGGTCGCAGATATCGCGCAAGGTCTCGATAAATTGCTGGAACGAGATGGATTCAACAACGTCGCGCAAGCAGTTGGAAGTAAACGAAAGGATTGGCTTTGATTTCATATTGGCACAACCCGCGCTGTTCGAAATCCCGCGCCGGGCTGGCTCTGCTGGAAGAGAATGGCGCGCAGATCGAGGTTCGGAAATACCTGGAAGACGCACCCTCGACCGATGAGCTGCGTACGGTGCTGGGCAAACTCGGCGTCAACGCCATAGACATGATGCGCACGGGTGAGAAAAAGTTCAAAGAACTGGGTCTGACCAAAGCAACCCCTGCTAATGAATTGATCACCGCAATGGCAGAGAACCCCATCTTGATCGAGCGCCCTCTGGCAATCGCAGGTGACAAGGCTGCCATCGGACGCCCACCCGAAAACCTACTTACGCTGATTCAGGCCACTTGCGCCTCAAGCCTAGGATAGCGCCAGCCCATGGTGACGCCGCGCGCGATGTTCAGTACCATCAGCGCGGCCCACAAGCCGTGGTTACCAAAGGCCGGCACCAGTAGGAACAGGGCCGCCACATAGATCGCAACTGATTGAACCATCGCGTTGCGCATCGCACGCGTCCAGGTGGCCCCGATATAGATGCCGTCGAACATCCAGCTTGCCACCCCGATTGCCGGGGCCAGCGCGGCCCAGATAAGATAGTCTCGCGCCGCCGCGCGCACCTCGGCCGAAGTTGACATCAGATCGATCAGCGCAGGCCCAGCCAAATAGAACACAGCCCCCAGCAGGAACGCCCCACCTACGCCCCATTGGGACGCCATGATTGACGCCCGCCGGACCTGAGACCGGTTCCGCGCGCCCACGGCACTGCCGACCAGAGCCTCGGCGGAAAAGGCGAAGCCGTCCAAGGCAAATGCGGTGATCTCAAGAAACTGCAGCAAGACCTGATTGGCAGCCAGGTTAACGTCTCCCAGATCGGACCCAACGAACAGAAATGTCGTGAACGCGCCCGTCAGCAGAACAGATCGGATCATGATGTCAGCATTAACCTGCATCATCCGGCGCAATCGCGCTGCGTCGAATATACGTGGCCAGTCGCGCCATTGATTCCCTGTGAACGCTTCGCGGCACAGATACAGGCCCAGCGCCAGCCCGGTCCATTCCGCGATCAGGGTAGCAATGGCCACACCTTCGACGCCCCAGCCCAACCCAAGCACGAACCACAAGTCCAGCAAGATGTTCAACCCGTTCATCCAGACCTGCAGGAGAAACACGCCCCTTGTCTGCTCTATCGCGATCAGCCAACCCGTAACGGCAAAAAGCGCGATGGTTGCCGGGGCACCCCAAATGCGGATTTGCAGGTAATCCTGCGTCAACGCCTCAACCTCGGGGCTGGCGGGTGACAGGGCAAACGCCCCCCAGAACAGCCCGACTTGCGTGAGAATAAAGAACAGCCCCGCCGCGCCGCCCAACAGCAGCCCGCGCATCAATAGCGCACCGGTTTCCGCCGTATCCCCTGCCCCGCGCGCCTGCGCCGCCAGACCGGTCGTGCCCATGCGCAGAAAGCCAAAGATCCAATAGATCGCAGACAGGATAACCGCGCCCATACCGACGGCCCCGATGGGCGCAGCCAACCCCATCTGACCGACTACACCGGTATCCACAGCGCCAAGTATCGGAACCGTGGCATTCGACAGCACAATCGGAACGGCGATTTTCAACACCCGCGTATGTGTCAGGGGTGCCGAGGCGTGCTGCGTCACGGGTTACTCTCTTTCCGCTTTCGGCTGCGGCATCAGGAAATGCCCCGTGGCCTGCGCGATGGGTCGTGCGTGATTGTCCTGCCAGGCCTCGACCCGGACCGAGGCATAGCGCCTGCCGGACCGGCTGACAAAGGCGCGCGCATAAGCATCCCGCGGCAAGCCAGAGCGTAAGTAGTCAACCGTGAAATCAACGGTTTTTGGAAATCTCACCGCATCGGCTTTGAACAAATCTTCGGCCTCGATCTCACCGCTTTCGATGCGGGGAAAGAAGTGTTCCCAACTCAGCGTGATGACGGCCGTCACCTCAAGAAATGCGGCTGTAACCCCGCCATGCAGCGCGGGCAGCAATGGATTTCCGATCAGCTTGTCGTCAAAGTTCAGCACCCCAGTCAGCTCATCGCCGCGTCGGTCGAAGGTGATATTGAGAAAGCGGATGTAAGGAACTCCGTCGACAATCGCCTTCAGGGCCGCGTCGCGACGTTGCTTGACCACCTGCATGGGTTCGGGTCGGGGACGCACCATTACAATCCCTCCACCGTAAAGGCGCCTGCCGCTGTTGCGACCGGGCGTTCTTGATCGTCGTCCATCGCGGTTGCCCGAACAAAAGCAACATTGCGCGTAATGTGGTAGCAGGTCGCACGCGCCGTAATGCTCTGCCCCGGCGTCGCTGCGCGCATATAGTCAATTCTCAGGTCAATTGTGGCCGTCCCGCCCGGAGCGGACGGATGGGACATAACGGCCGCCCCACAGCATGTGTCCAGGGCGGCAAACACAGCGCCGCCATGGATAACGCCAGTTCTGGGGTCTCCGATCAGATCCGCATTATACGGCATTGAAATTTCAGCCTCGCCATCGCTGATGGTCGTCAGTTTCAGACCAAGCGCTTTGGCATGCGGAATCGCCTCAATGAACTGGCGGGCAATCTCTACTTTGTCGACCATGTATACGTGTCCTTTGAATTCCGTCCTTTATGAGCCTGCGCTTTGCAAAAGAGCAAGACCGCCTGTTGCGCTTGCCGCCACGACGCCCTAGTTTGCTGCTGAGGAGACAACAAATGACTGACAACCGTTTGTCATTAAACGAGATGTGCGAAGAGTTCGACGTAACCAAGCGCACTTTGCGTTATTACGAATATATCGAACTGCTGCAGCCCGAACGCGAAGGCCGCTCGCGTTATTATGGGCCGCGGGAATGCGCGCGGATGAAACTGATCATGCGTGGGCGCCTGTTTGGATTCTCGCTGGAAGAGATTCGCCAGTGGCTGCTGATCTATGAAGATCAGGGGGATCAGGCGCAAATGGCCGAGTTTATAAAACTGGCCGACCGGCAGATGCCTGAACTGCAAAAACAGCGTCAGCAACTGGACGAGGCGATGGAAGAACTGCAGCGCCTACGCGACCAGACCGCTAAATCTCTGGGTTGATATTCGACAGGATCAACTGGCCTCTCTTGACCTTTAGAACATTCTGCAAGCGCAGCGCTGCGTCAGAATTACTGTCTGACCGTTAGGCGTCAGCCCCCGCCCCACAGCTAAATTCCGTTACGTAACGATTTCAATTGGGCGTTATCCGCACCTTGACGCGAGAGGATGCTACGTCAACTTTCATAGTGACGTAGCGTTTGCATTACGTGAACGTCATCTACGTGTTGTAACGTGCGCATCAACTGCGCAACTGACTTTGATAGACGCCAGTGACAAGAGTGCTGAAACCATGACCGAAGATCTGATGACCATCCGTGAAATGTGCGAGACATATGATGTCACGCCGCGCACTTTGCGATTTTACGAGGCCAAGGAACTTTTGTTTCCGATCCGCGAGGGCCAGAAACGTCTGTTCACCAAACGTGACCGGGCGCGCCTGAAACTGATCCTGCGCGGCAAGCGCTTTGGCTTTAGCCTGGAAGAGATCCGGCAGCTACTGGACCTGTACCATGTGGGCGACCAGCAAATGACCCAGATGACCCGTACGTTTGAAATCGCACGGGAACGTCTGGCAGATATGGAAGCCCGCCGCGAAGAGCTGACGCAAGCCATTGACGATCTGAAAGAACAGCTGCGCTGGGGCGAAAAAGTCATCGCCTCGATGAAGAACGAGAACAAAGCCGCCGAGTAACTCTGGCGGCCCAATCCCCGGACATCTGAATTTAAGGGAGCTTCAAATGCCCGTCTATAACGCGCCTACAAAAGACACTCAGTTCATTCTGCACGATGTTCTGAAAATCTCAGACTCGGATATTCCGGGGTACAGTGAACTGGAATCCGAATTCACCGGTGCCGTTCTGGAAGAGGCCGGCAAGGTCGCGGCCAATGTTTTACATCCCCTGAATGTGGTGGGTGACACCGAAGGGTGCCGGTTGGAAAATGGCATCGTGTACACGCCCACAGGCTTCAAGGACGCGTTCGAGCAGATGAAAGAAGGCGGCTGGACCGGCCTCGACATGCCCGAAGAGTATGGCGGTCAGAACATGCCCTACGTCATCGGCACGGCTGTGGGCGAGATGTTCTCGGGCGCAAACCAGGCCTTTACAATGTATCAGGGCCTGACCCATGGCGCGGCCTCGGCCATTCTGGCGCATGGCTCGGACGAGCAGAAGAACAAGTACCTGCCCAACATGGTCAGTTGCGAATGGACTGGCACCATGAACCTGACCGAACCGCATTGCGGCACCGATCTGGGCCTGATGCGCACCAAAGCGGAACCGCAGAGTGACGGCAGCTATAAGATTTCCGGCCAGAAAATCTTTATTTCGGCCGGCGATCACGACATGGCCGACAACATCATCCATCTGGTGCTGGCCAAGATTCCCGGCGGTCCCGAGGGTATCAAGGGCGTGTCGCTGTTCATTGTGCCCAAGTTCATCGTGAACGAAGACGGGTCACTGGGTGAGCGCAACGGCGTCTCGGTCGGCAAGATCGAAGAGAAGATGGGCATCCACGGCAACTCGACCTGTGTCATGAACTATGACGAGGCCACCGGCTGGTTGCTGGGCGAAGAACACAAGGGCATGCGCGCCATGTTCACCATGATGAACGAGGCGCGTTTGGGTGTCGGCATGCAGGGTCTGTCTCAGGCCGAGGCTGCGTTCCAGAACGCCTTGGAATACGCCAAGGACCGCCTGCAGGGTCGCGATGTGACCGGGGTGAAGAACCCGGACGGTCCCGCCGATCCGCTGATCGTTCATCCCGATATTCGCCGCAATCTGATGGATCAGAAAAGCTTCACCGAAGGGGCCCGCGCGTTCATCCTGTGGGGCGCGACGATGATCGACAAGGCGCACCGGTCGGGTGACAAGGACGCGGACGGGCTGATCTCGCTGTTGACGCCGGTTATCAAGGGCTTCCTGACGGATGAAGGCTACGACATGACCGTTCAGGCGCAGCAGGTCTATGGCGGCCACGGTTACATCGAAGAATGGGGTATGTCGCAATACACTCGCGACGCCCGCATCGCGATGATCTACGAAGGTGCCAATGGCGTTCAGGCGCTGGACCTGGTCGGTCGTAAGCTGGCGCAGGACAGCGGCAAGCACGTCATGGCGTTTTTCGAGATGGTCAAATCCTTCTGCAAGGAAAACGGCGGCAAGGATGAGGCTTATGATAAGGCCTTCATCGAACCGCTGAAGGCCGCGTCCAAAGACCTTCAGGCTGCCGGCATGTATTTTATGCAGGAAGGGATGAAGAACCCCAATAACGCTTTGTCCGGTTCGTACGACTTCATGCACATGTTCGGCCATGTCTGCCTGGGCCTGATGTGGGCGCAAATGGCCAAGGCGGCGCAGGACGCGCTGGATGGTGGTGCGTCGGACAAAGAGTTCTACGAGACCAAGCTCAACACTGGTCGATTCTACATGGCGCGCCGCCTGCCCGCCACGGGCATGCATCTGGCGCGCATCCAGACCGGCGCGGAAACGGTCATGGCGCTGGAGGCCGCCAACTTCTGAACATAACCCGGCCTTGGGGTCCTACCCCCGAGGCCGGACTTTCGAAAGAGAGACAATGCCAAAACGTTTTCGCCTGACCCGCCGCTTTCCGGTCGCTATGACCGAGGACAGCTATCGCAAACTGCGCGGCTTTGCGCGCGAGGCCGGGTTGGACGAAGGTGAGGCGTTATCCTTTCTGTTCGAGAATTTCAACAGTGTGATCAATGAGGACAAGCTGACCCGAAGGCTGCGCGAATTCAATTCTGAGCTTGAGGCGCGCAAGCGATGATCAAGGCGCAACAGATATTTGCTCGCGCTCAACTCGAGGTTGGGCGCCTCCGGCGGGAGTATTTTTGAAAAGATGAAAATGTGATGCGTCCCTGCCACCGGGCGCACTCACCTTCAGGACAGGGACGACTTCACCTTTTACGGTCATCGGCTCTCCAGCCTGTACCGCTCGGCCATATCAAAGGAACAAGGTTGATAAACAGTGAACGCGAAGTCTTCATCTTTTCAAAAATACTCGAATCCAACCTGACCACGCACACCACGGGAGGGGTGATCGCATGACTATCAAACTGCACTGTTTCGGCGAAAGCGGAAATTCCTACAAGGCCGCGCTGGCGCTTGAGATGTCGGGACTGGACTGGGAGCCTGTCTTTGTCGATTTCTTCAACGGCCAGACCCGCACATCCGAATACCGTGCCGACGTCAACGAGATGGGCGAAGCACCCGTTCTGATCGATGGCGATTTCCGCACCACGCAATCCGGTGCCATTCAGGCCTATGTGACCGAGAAATCTGGCAAGTTCGGCGGCAAGGATCGCGACGAGAATTACGAGATTTTCCGTTGGGTTCTGTGGGACAATCACAAGCTCAGTTCGATGGCCGGGCTAACCCGCTTTCTGATCAACTTCTTGCCTGAACAGCACCGCAACCCGGATGTCATCGCCTTTAACCAAGGTCGGTTGAAAGCGGCCTATCAAATCCTGAACGACCATTTGGACGGCCGTGATTGGATCGTCGGTGATGGCGTGACCAACGCCGACATCAGCTGCTGCGGCTACCTCTATTACCCCGAACCATTCGGCTTTGACCGCGCCGACTGGCCCCATATCGACGCCTGGCTGACGCGCCTTAGCGAGCAGCCCGGCTGGAAACACCCCTATGACCTGATGCCCGGCAACCCGTCGGATCGAGCTTAAGGAGAAGACCCATGACCGAAGCTTATATCTATGATGCCCTGCGCACCCCGCGCGGCAAGGGCCGCAAGGATGGCAGCCTGCACGAGGTTACCTCGGTGCGCCTGTCCGCCCTGACCCTGAACGCGATGAAAGAGCGTAACAACCTCGAAGGTCACGCCGTCGAGGACGTGATCTGGGGCAACGTCACGCAGGTGATGGAACAGGGCGGCTGTTTAGCGCGATCGGCCGTGCTGGCCTCCGATCTGGATCAATCGATTCCCGGCTTGGCGATCAACCGTTTCTGTGCCTCGGGGATGGAAGCCGTGAACCTGGCGGCAAACCAGGTCAAGGGCGGCGCTGGCGAAGCCTATATCGCAGGCGGTGTTGAGATGATGGGTCGTGTGGCCATGGGCAGTGACGGTGCCGCGATTGCCGTTGATCCGACGCTGGCGATGGACACCTATTTCGTGCCGCAGGGTATCTCGGCCGATATCATCGCGACCGAGTATGGTTTCAGCCGCGACGACGCCGACGCGCTGGCGGTGGAATCGCAGAGACGTGCAGCAGAGGCATGGGAAGACAACCGGTTCGAGAAATCGGTCATCACCATCAAGGACCAGAACGGCCTGACCATTCTGGACCGCGACGAGTACATGCGCCCCGGAACCGATATGCAAAGCCTCGGCTCGCTGAACCCATCCTTCGCGATGATGGGTGAGCAGATGCCCGGCTTCGACAAAGTGGCGATGCTGAAATACCCGCATCTTGAGCGGATCAACCACATCCACCACGCGGGCAACAGCTCGGGCATTGTGGACGGCGCTGCCGCTGTACTGATCGGCAACAAGGAATTCGGTGAGAAGTACGGCCTGAAACCGCGCGCCCGGATCAAGGCGACCGCAAAGATCGGCACCGACCCGACCATCATGCTGACCGGCCCGGTTCCGGTGACCGAAAAGATCCTGGCCGATAACGGCATGAAGATCAGCGATCTGGACCTGTTCGAAGTGAACGAAGCCTTCGCTTCGGTCGTGTTGAGGTTCCAGCAGGCATTTGACGTTGACCCTGCTCTGGTTAATCCAAACGGCGGCTCAATCGCGATGGGTCACCCGCTGGGCGCGACCGGTGCAATGATCATCGGCACGTTGCTGGATGAGTTGGAGCGTCAGGACAAAGAAACCGGTCTGGCCACGCTCTGCATTGCATCCGGCATGGGTGCGGCAACCATTATCGAGCGTGTCTGATGCCCAAGCTGGACCTCTCACAGATCCCGTTCAAGGGGGGCTCGTCTTATCCCGGCAAACTGGCGCAGGCGACCGCCGGTCGTTTTGTGCAGCGTGTGGGCGATGCGGGCGGGCTGACCCAATACGGCGTTAACATCGTGCGGCTGGAACCGCAGGGCATGTCCTCACTGCGCCATTACCATATGGAGCAGGACGAGTTTGCCATCATCCTCAGTGGCAGTTGCACACTGATCGACGACGATGGCGAGCATGACTTGCAGCCTGGCGATTGCGCCACTTGGCCTGCAGGTGAGGCCAATGGCCACCACCTTGTGAACAAAACTGATGCTCCCATGACCTTTCTGGTCGTGGGCACACGGACCCCGACCGAGACCGGCTATTACAGCGACATAGACATGATGGTGAAGGATGACGAAAACGGATTCGCCTTCACCCGCAAGGATGGCAGCCCGCTGACGGCTGACCAGATTGGAGATGACAATGACTGATTTCACTCTGACCAAAGACGCGGACGGCGTCGCCTTCATTACCTGGGACGCTCAGGGCAAATCCATGAACGTCATGACCCGCGAGGCATTCGAACTGGTCAGCGCGCTGGTCGATCAAGCGCTGGAAGATGATGAGGTCAAAGGCGTCGTTATCACAAGCGGCAAGGAAGGCTCATTTGCCGGCGGCATGGACCTGAGCACGTTGGCCACCATCCGTGAGGAAGCAGGCGATGAACCGGCGCAAGCCTTGTTCGACTTTGTCATGGGCGGCCACCACATCCTGCGCAAGCTGGAACTGGCGGGCATGGACCCCAAGACGAAAAAGGGCGGCAAACCCGTAGTCTGCGCCATCAACGGCACCTGTGCCGGGATCGGGACCGAGATTGCGCTGGCCTGTCACCACCGCGTTATGACCAGCAACCCCAAGGCCAAGATCGGCCTGCCCGAGATTCTGCTGGGCATCTTCCCCGGCGGCGGCGGCACCACGCGCTTTAGCCGCATGGTTGGCGCGATGGCGTCGGCCCCTGTCCTGCTGGAAGGCAAGATGATGGACCCGGCCAAAGCCAAGGGCGCGCAGTTGATCGACGCCGTGGCTGACGATCCGGTAGCTGCCGCAAAAGAGTGGGTTCTGAACGCAAAAGACGCCGATCTGGTAAAGCCGTGGGATGCCAAGGGTTACAAGATGCCCGGCGGTGCGCCCTATCACCCTGCCGGGTTCATGACCTTCGTCGGTGCCAACGCCATGGTGAACGGCAAGACTCAGGGTGCTTTCCCGGCAGCCAAAGCATTGCTGAGTTCGATCTACGAAGGTGCACTGGTCGATTTCGACACCGCCCTGCGGATCGAGGCGCGGTGGTTTACCTCGATCCTGATGAACCCGTCATCGTCGGCAATGATCCGGTCGCTGTTCCTGAACAAAGAGGCATTGGAGAAAGGCGCGGTGCGTCCCAAGGATGTGCCCGATCAGCGCGTCAAAAAAGTCGGTGTTCTGGGCGCTGGTATGATGGGGGCTGGTATCGCACTGGTCAGCGCTCAGGCAGGCATGGAAGTGGTTCTGGTCGACCGCGATCAGGAAGCCGCTGACAAGGGCAAGGCCTATACCGAGAGCTATCTGGACAAGGGTATGAAGCGCGGCAAGGTCACGGCTGAAAAGAAAGAGGCCATGCTGGATCGCATCACCGCGACCCCGGATCTTGATCACCTGAAGGGCTGCGATCTGATCATCGAAGCTGTCTTCGAAGACCCGGGCGTGAAGGCCGAGATGACCCAGAAGGTCGAGGCGATCATCCCCGAGGATTGCATCTTTGCCTCGAACACATCGACCCTTCCGATCACTGATCTGGCCAAAGCATCCTCGCGGCCTGAACAGTTCATCGGTATCCACTTCTTCTCACCGGTCGAGAAGATGTTCCTGGTCGAAATCATCAAGGGCAAGGAAACCGGGGATCGCGCGGTGGCCAAGGCGCTGGATTATGTACGCCAGATCAGGAAGACACCGATCGTGGTCAACGATGCGCGCTTCTTTTACGCCAACAGGTGTATCATTCCCTACATCAACGAAGGTGTTCGGATGATTGCCGAGGGGGTGAACCCTGTATTGATCGACAATGCCGCACGTCAGTTGGGCTTCCCGGTGGGGCCAATCCAGCTGACCGATGAGACCTCGATCGATCTGGGGGCCAAGATTGCCCGCGCGACCAAGGCGGCGATGGGCGATGCCTACCCGGAAAGCCCCTCGGACGATCTGATCTTCTGGATGGAGGAACAGGGCCGTCTGGGCCGCAAGGCAAATGCGGGCTTCTTCGACTATGACGACAAGGGTAAGCGCGTCGAATACTGGAAAGGCTTGCAAGAGAAATACCCGCATGCCGAGGATCAGCCTGACCTGATCGAAGTGCAGGAACGTCTGATGTTCGCACAGGTTCTGGAAGCGGTCCGCGCGCTGGAAGAAGGCGTTCTGGAAGACATTCGCGAAGGTGACGTGGGCGCGATCCTTGGTTGGGGCTTTGCGCCTTGGTCGGGTGGTCCGCTCAGCTGGTTGGACATCATCGGCACGCCTTACGCGGCCGAGCGCTGTGATCAGTTGGCCAAGGCCTATGGCGAACGTTTCGCCTGCCCGCCGCTGCTGCGTGAGATGGCTGAGAAAGGCCAATCCTTCTACGGCCGCTTCAACCCCGAAGCAAAAGCCGCCTAAAGAAAAACGCTGGCGCATGCCCCCATGCGCCAGCGTTACTTTGCAGTCTCAGATACAGCTTCCCAGTCAGATCATCATGACAGGCCGTCCCGGGCGCCCAGGACGACGTGCGCCTCTGGCCGGTCTGGTCGGTACAATCGGGTGATCAAAGATCGGTGCAGGCAGCGAGCCCAGTGAATTTGCCAAAACGGCAATATCGCGACGTCTTCCGGTCAGATAGATCAAATCCGCAGCGGCCTCGGCCGAGACAACCTTATATGACGCCCTACCAGGGACATTACGTGATCCAAAACGCCCCGAGGGGCAGAAGGCCCGGAAGCCGCCCTCGATATAGATCACCTCATCCTGATCGAAGAACAGGGTGCTGATATCGAAACAGGACGCAGGCACATTCGAAGTGATGCGAAACATGCCGCTCAGCAACCTTGCCGAAACAACAGGCAGGCTGACCGGCAGCGCGATCGGATCATGGTCCAGCTTGGTGTTATCCAACGCCACGCCCTGTTCCGGCATCAGCCAGACCGGCCGACCATTATAGGCCGCATGTGAAGGTATGCGCACCGGCATGCTATCGGCATTGGTTTCATCGGGCGGCACCGTGATGCAATCCGTCGCAATGCGATTTATCGCCTTGAAACCATTGTCCAATGTACGAATGAGGTCGCCAACCTGAAGCTCTTCTACCAGCTTCCATCCACCTTTGGTTGCAACCTTGGTTCCATGTACCAGACCGCCCCGGCGTGCGTTCAACGCGGCCTGCGGTTCAGCGGTGCCCTGGTACTCAGAACGCTCTGCAAAATCAATGACACTCTCTACTTTCAACAAGAACCGAACCCACTCTTTACTCACTACAACTACGTTCGATGATTAACACAGGATTAAGTGGGATGACTTATTTTTGACATATTACGGCCAGATTTGGGCCATTTCGGGGTCGATAAACGACCTACATCCAAACAACACCGCGAAAATTAATAAAATTGGGCTCGAATTGGAAACTATGCGCGGTCAATCGCATCAAATGCATAGCCGAATCTAGCGATGTCTTCAGCACAGGCTTCGGCCACAGCATTGGCGGTCTGATCCGAATAATACTCGCGGTAATCTTCCAATCGCTCGGATCGATTGAGCCTGGGTAAGCTTAGGTGAAAACCCAAATGGTCGAACAATGGGGCCGCGTCCTGATCGAAGTATTCCAGCCGAATGTAGAACCGGCATTGTTCGACTCCATCCGCACGGGTCATATAGTGCCGCGCCGGGCTCTGTCGGAATGGCTGCGTCGTATCGGGGTGCAAGACAAACTGGTCAAAAGTCAGAGCCTTTGCCAGCGAAACCGCTGGGTGGTCAAAACCTTGCACGCGCAGCCAGTGATAATAGCTGACGATCCGGTCCCACGGGTTGCGCACCATGGTGAATGTGGTCAGCGACTGCAACTCCTGGACCGACAGAACTCCGTCAATATCGGTCAGGGTCGAATGTTTCCATAACCGTCCCCTGCCCTTCAGCGCCTTGGCCCGTTTGCGGCGCTTCACAGCTTTGGGCGTATCCCCGATCAGGATGTCATCCTTCATTGCCCGTGCTTCCAGCGCCTGTGCCAAAGACGTGCCGCCAGTTTTGGGAATATGGACGAACACATAGCCGCGCCCGCGCGAGATGATCACGCTGCCTCTCCCACCGCGGCCGCGCGCTTTGAGCGCCAGCCCAGCAACGCTCCCGCTGCCGCGATCAAGCCAATCCCCAAAATTTGCATGACACCAATCGTCTGATTCAGTGCCACCCAGGCGAATAGCGGGCCGAAAATCATCACCGAATATTCGAACACAGCTACATAAGAGGTCTCACCGATCTGATAGGATTTGATCAACATGAAGACTGCAATGGTTGAGCCGACCGCCTGTATGACGACCCAGATCAACGCGGGTTGCATCTGCCAGACCATACCGCGCGTCACGAACCCGTCGGGGAAGGAATGTGGCACGAACGAGAACACAGCCAACCCAATCGCCCCAGCAAGCCCAAGCGTGATAATCATGGCCGCCAACAGGGCGACCGTGCTTTCCTGTGCGCAGTGGCTGCGTGTGACGAGGGAACTGAGGGCATAAAATAACCCTCCGGCCACTGGTAGCAGCGTCTTGGCGTCAAACTCATAAGGGTTGAGTTGCAATACGCACAAGGTCCCCGAGAACCCGATCACAACTGCCAGAATGCGCCAGGGGCCGATCCTCTGCCCCATTGCCAGTGCCGAGATCAACATCACAAAAATCGGGGATGTGAACAGGCCCGCCAGTGCCTGCGCAATCGGCATCAACGCCAGTGAGGCGAAGTAGAACAGCATCGCCAGTGTGATCAGTACACTGCGCAGAATAACTGGCCCCAACCGCCGCGGGCGCAAGCTGCCCATTCCCAACAAAGACAGGACGACGATCAGAGGCAGCATCATCAGGGCGCGGATCAGGTGGAACTGCCACAGGCCGATCGTTTCGGCCAACAAGATCACCACGTTGTCGATGACCCCAAGGATCGCCATGGCGCTGACCATCAGGACCGAGGCCAATATCGGTGAGGTCTGAGTATCTGCCTGCATTTTGCACCCCAGTAGCAAAGTGGTGCGTGACACTCTGATCTGCCGCGCGTCGCGATATACAGCACAATTACAAATCGGCGCGCAACAGGTTTGCGCCTTTGGATTTTACCATGCTAAGCTGAAACAAAATAAGTACGAGCATTCCTCACCTTGAAGACAGCACTTAAACAGTACCAGCGGATCGAAGCGACCGGTCTGTGGCGTCCCTCGCCCGATGTGCAGCGGCGCGAGGTGGTGGTGTCGATTGGTGAGGCCACGCTGACGATCTCGGACTTCAACGAACAGGCGCTGACTCATTGGTCCCTGGCCGCGTTGGTGCGCCAGAACCCCGGCGATTTTCCGGCCCTGTTCAACCCCGACGGTGACCCGGACGAAACGCTGGAGCTGGAGGAAGCCGAGACCACGATGATCGAGGCCATCGACCGCCTGCAGCGCGCCATCGACCGGGCGCGACCGCATCCCGGCCGGTTGCGTTGGCTCAGTGTTGCAGGTGTGGTGGCCGCCGTTGCCGCGCTGTTGCTGCTTTGGATGCCGGCTGCGCTGCAAAACCATGTCGTCTCGGTTGTGCCTGACATCAAACGCGCGGATATCGGGAATACCATCCTGCAGCGGATCGAGCGGGTCTCGGGTCGGGCCTGTACTTCCGAAGATGCGCAGGCAGCGCTTGATCAGTTGGCCGCGCGCACCGGCGTTCGGAAAATCGTCATTCTGCCCGCAGGCGTGCAGACAAGCCTTAGCCTGCCGGGTGGGATCGTTTTGCTGAACCGGGCGCTGGTCGAAGATCACGAGGACCCATCGGTCGCAGCTGGCTACGTCATCGCCGAACGTGCCCGCACGCAGGCGCAGGACCCGTTGGATGATCTGCTGGACCGCACCGGCGCCACAACGGCTTTCCGCTTGTTGACGACCGGAGAGCTGACGCCGGCGAATATCGACGCTTACACCGAACAGGTTCTGTCCGAACCCCGCCCGTCCCTGCCCGAGGATGATCTGTTAGAAGTGTTCGCCCAGGCCGCGCTACCGTCGACACCATACGCCTATGCCGTGGATGTCACGGGTGAGACGGTTCTGGGCCTGATCGAGGCCGACCCGATGGCGGGCCGCCCCTTGCAACAGGTACTGCCGGACCGCGATTGGGTCCGGCTACAAAATATCTGCGGCGAATAGCTTACTTGGTGCCAAACATCCGGTCACCCGCATCGCCGAGACCAGGCATGATATAGCCTTTTGAATTCAATTCCCGATCCAATGCCGCGGTGACAATTTTGACATCCGGGTGGGCTTCTTTCATGCGCTCCACGCCTTCTGGTGCGGCCAGCAGGCACAGGAACCGGATATCGGTGGCCCCGGCCTCTTTCAGCAGATCAATCGCTGCGGCCGAGCTGTTGCCGGTAGCCAGCATCGGGTCAACGGCGATGACCAGACGGTCCTTCAGCCCTTCGGGGGCTTTGAAGTAGTACTGTACCGGTTTCAGCGTTTCCTCATCCCGGTAGAGACCAACAAACCCAACGCGGGCCGAGGGTATCAATTCCAACACCCCGTCCAGCATCCCGTTCCCGGCGCGCAGGATCGACACCAGCGCCAGTTTCTTGCCGGCCAGAATGGGGGCGTCCATCTCCTCCATCGGGGTTTCGATGTGGCGTGTGGTCAGCTTCAGCTCGCGCGTGACCTCATAGGCCAGCAGCAATGTGATCTCACGCAGCAATTGGCGGAACACGGCAGTGGACGTGCCCTTGTCCCGCATGAGCGTCAGTTTGTGCTGCACCAGCGGGTGGTCAACGACGGTCAGGTGTTCGCTCATGATCTCTCCAGTCTTTTCTTGACCCGCGCGCGGGTGTCATCATCGCAAAAGGCAGCCGCAAGGGCCGTGTCGTTCAGGGCGGCAAAGTCCTCGGCCTCCCAACCGAAGGCTTTGCCCAGCATCTCATATTCACGCCGCATGGTGGTATGGAAAAACGGCGGGTCATCGGTGGAAACGGTGACTTTGACGCCAGCATCGCGCAGTTTCGCAATCGGGTGAGCGTCAAATCCGGGAAACAGGCCCAGAACCACATTTGAACCTGGGCAAACCTCGAGCGTAACCTCGCGGTCGACCAGTTCGCGGATCAGGTCCGGGTCTTCGATGGCACGGACACCGTGACCGATCCGTTCCACCCCCAGATCGCGGATCGCATCGCGCACGCTCTTGGGGCCGCCGAACTCTCCGGCGTGGGTGGTCAGGCGCAACCCGGCCTCGCGCGCGCAGTCAAAGGCCCATTTGTAATCGCTCTGCGTGCCAATAGACTCGTTACCACCCATGCCGAAACCCGTAATCCAATCTCCGGCGGTTTCTGCAGCGCAATGAGCGCTGATCTTGGCCTGCTCCGGCCCAAAATGGCGGACACAGGTGACGACGCCACGCAAGGTGATGTCGAACTTGCGCTCAGCCTCGTCCGCCGCGTCCTGAATAGCACTCAGGTAATCGCGCCAAGCATCCAAATCCCCGCCACCGCAGAAATCAGGACTCAGGAAGGTTTCGGAATACACTACACCATTCGCCGCGCTTTCTTCGAGGATCGCGAGGGTGAGACGGCGGAAATCCTCGGGCGTTTTCAATACTTCGCAAGCGGCCTCATAGACGCTGAGAAAATGGGCGAAATCGCGGAAGTCATAGCTACCGTCCGGCTTGAAAATTCCGCTCAGGTCTATGCGCTTTTCATGCGCCAACTGGCGTATAAAGGCGGGCGGGGCCGCGCCTTCGTGATGCAGGTGTAGCTCGATCTTTGGCAAGTCTGCGACGGTCATAGAAAACTCTTCCCTGGCCCCTGTGCCGGAATATTCAGGTGGTGTGCAATGCTAGCGGCGACGTCGGCGAAATTGATCGCACCAATCCGGCCTGCACCTTGCCCTGCGATCAGAACAGGCACTTGTTCGCGCGTGTGGTCCGTGCCGATCCAACTGGGATCGTTACCGTGATCAGCGGTCAGCAGCATCAGATCTCCGGGGCGCAGCTTTTGCAGGATCAAGCCGATTTCACGGTCGAACCATTCAAGCGCGCGGGCATACCCGCTGATGTCGCGACGGTGGCCATAGAGGCTGTCGAACTCAACGAAATTGGCGAATGTCAGGCTGCCCTCTTCGGCGTCATCAACCAGATCGGACAAATGCCCCATCAATTCGGCATCCGAGCCCTTACGTAAAGTGTCGATCCCCTGCATCGAGAAAATGTCACCTATCTTACCCACCGCATGCACGCGCCGACCGGCATCTTGTGCCCAGTTGGTCAGAACCGGCGCGGGTGGTAGGATGGCGAAATCCCTGCGGTTAGTGGTGCGGGTGAACCCGTCTTCTGGCGATCCGACGAAGGGTCGCGCGATAACGCGCCCAACTTTCATTTCGTGCAGACGGGGTGCCAGCGCCTTGCACATCTCCAGCAAACGGTCGAGGCCAAAGCTTTCCTCGTGCGCCGCGATTTGAAACACGCTGTCGGCCGAGGTGTAGCAGATCGGCCAACCGGTCCGCATATGCTCGGCCCCCAGTTCGGCGATAATCGCCGTGCCAGATGCATGACAATCACCTAGAATGCCGCCGGTTCCGGCGGCCGCGGCGGCGGCACGCGCTAAATCAGGTGGGAATGACGGCGTTGTATCCGGGAAATAGTGCCAATCCCACGGCACCGGCAACCCGGCCAGCTCCCAATGACCCGAGGGTGTATCCTTGCCCAGAGAATGTTCACGTGCGCAGCCCCATAAGCCCTTTGGTACAGCGTGCAAACCGGGTGTCTCTGCACCCGAGGCTAGGCGCGTCGCGGCCCCCAAGCCCAGCGCATCCAGATTGGGCAGGTGCAATGGCCCTGTGCGACCGTCTTCTGCCCGTCCGTCAGCACAGGCCTGAGTTATGTGGGCCAGCGTGTTGGTCCCGGTATCGGGGGTTTCTCCGTTAAAAAAGCGGTCCGCATCCGGCGCGCCGCCGATGCCCACCGAGTCCATCACCACCAGAAAGGCACGGGTCACGGCCTGATCCTTTCATGCACAAGCGTTGGGGTCATGGCTGTGTCTTTGCCTATCGTGATGGCCCGCAGGACCGTGTCGGCCGCCTGTCGTGCCGCGTCTTCGCGGGCTGCGTGGATCACGGCCAAGGGGGTGCCTTTGTCGACCTTGTCCCCCAGACGAACAATGCCCGACAGGCCAACCGCGGGGTCGATGACGTCGTCTTCGACCTGCCGCCCACCACCCAAGGCGACCACGGCGAGGCCCAGCGCCTCACCGTCGATTGCCGCAATGTAGCCCGCATCCGGTGCCGGAATTTCAAGGATCACGCTTGCTTCGGGCAGGTAGCGTGACCAGTTGTCTACAAACTGTAGCGGCCCGCCCACGGCGGCCATCATACGGCCGAACCGTTCTGCCACACGGCCATCGCGGATCACACCGGTGATCTTGTCGCGCCCCTCATCGGCGGTTGCGAACATACCGGCATCGGCCAGCAAAACCCCGCCCAGTTCCGCCGAAATTTCAGCCAATGGAGCGTAATGGTCGTGGGTCAGGACATTCATCACCTCGGCCACTTCCAACGCATTGCCCAGCGCCGGAGCCAAAGGTTGGTGCATGTCCGTAATCACCGCCGACGTCCGGCACCCTGCTGCATTTGCAGTTTCCGTCAGGGCCTTTGCCAGCTTGCGGGCGTCTTCCAGCGTTTTCATGAACGCGCCGCTGCCCACCTTGACGTCCAGCACCAAAGCTTCGGGGCTCGCCGCCAGTTTCTTGGACAAGATCGACGCGGTGATCAGGTCCAGGCTTTCCACCGTCGCCGTTACGTCGCGGATCGCATAAAGCCGTTTGTCCGCAGGCGCGATCTGCCCGGTCGCGCCGACAATGGCCGCGCCGGTATCGCGCAGGATCTGGGTCAGACGATCCTGCCCGATCTGGGTACTGACGCCCGGAATGGCCTCAAGCTTGTCCAGCGTACCGCCGGTATGACCCAACCCACGGCCTGAGATCATCGGGACAAAAGCCCCCAATTCGGCCAGCGCTGGGGCCAGCACCAAACTGACGCTGTCGCCGACCCCTCCGGTCGAGTGTTTGTCGATTACCGGGCCATCGAAATCCCAGCTTAGAACGTCTCCGCTGTCCCGCATCGCCACCGTCAGATCGGCGCGGCCCTGCGCGCCCAGCCCACCCATGCAGACGGCCATGGCAAAGGCCCCGGCCTGCGCGTCGCTGACACCACCGTCGGCAAGGCCCTGCGCGAACCAGGTCAGTTCCTCCGCGCTGGGCACTTGTTCGCGGCGCAACTTGGCAATGATCGAACGGGCATCCATAGCCTCAGACATCCGCCATGTGCGAGGCGTCAAATGCACCCGGCAGAAGGTCACCGATGGTGGTTTCCAGTTCGGCGCCATCGACGCTGGCCAAGGTCACCTTGACGTCACGCTTGCCGAACTCGGCCAGTTTCTGTCGGCACCCCCCACAGGGCGGCACCGGCTGCGGCGAGGAGGCAACCACGTAGACTTCGGTCAATTCCTGTTCGCCTGCCGCGACCATAGCAGCGATGGCACCAGCCTCGGCGCAGGTGCCTTCGGGATAGGCTACGTTTTCGACGTTACAGCCTGCAAATACCTGGCCCGACGCTGCTCGGATCGCTGCGCCAACCTTGAAATTGGAATAGGGCGCATAGGCTTTTTCCCGGACAGACAGTGCTGCATCTTTCAAAGTCATGGCGATTCCCCAATTTTTGATCATCTGGTCAGAAAGTCATACCCTAAATGAAACCGACCGGGGAGTTGAAGCCCCGGACAGCAGATTCCTGGGCCAAAATACTCTTAGTCCAGCGTTGTGTTGAACGTACCGGGCAAGGTGACCTCAAGCAGTTCAATATCCTCGGACGGGTCGGACAGACGTGTGCGCATGCCGGGTGGGATGACAAAGGCGTCGCCCTGCTCCAGCCGATAGGGATTACGGCCTTCGCCCTCCAACGTGACCTCGCCCCCCATGACAAAGGTAAAATGGATATCGGTGTTGTGTGCAGCCCAAACCGGATCACCCTGCCCCTTGCGCACGACCTGCACCCCGGCAACGCCTTTGGTGTTCTCGGCAATCGTTGTGTCGCGGCAGATAAAACCCGGCAGGCGGAACGGGGCCCATTCGGCCCCTTCGGCCTGATTGAAGACAAACCGTTGACCCTGCCATTCCCGGTCAGGGCGGTAATGGGGCGTGGGCAGGTCCATTTCATGATCAATTTCGGTGACGTGTTCTGCGGGGACACCAATTTCGATCACCTGCACATTGTCCGAGGCCTCAAGCACGCGGTGGCGGATTTCAGGCGGCTGGATAAAGCAATCGCCCGCGGTCAGGCGCATCTTGTCGCCTTGATCCTCATAAACCACATCCACCCATCCGTGGATGCAGAAAATCAGCTGAAAACCGACCTTGTGAAAATGCACCATGTCCGGCACTGGCCCGCCGTCAGGAATGCGGATATGGCTGGCGATGATCGATCCGCCCAACCGGTCTGGCACCAAATCACGGTAGTGCATTCCGGCCCGCCCGATGATCCACGGGGCCTGATCCTTGAGCCTGCGCACCACGAAAGAATGCACCGTTTCCGGCATGACCATTGGCGGGTTCAACTCAACAATCTCGATCCGTGTGCCGTTCGGGGCCACCAGATTGCGCTGGCCACCTGCAAATTCATCCGGGTTGTCTGTCAGGATGCGCAACGTGCCGGGGGACTCGGGCGCGTCTTTTTCGATCCGCACACGCAGGCCGTGGCCGGAAAACACGGCGGTGCGCGGATCGTCGGCGGGATAGATCATGTCCATCCGCATCCCCAGAACCTTTGTATAAAACGGGATGTCATTGCGCAGTTCCTGCGTGGGCAGGCGGATTTCAGCGCATGTCCGAGTTTGGGATTTGCTCATCTGATGTTCCATCGGGTTTGGATTTTGGCCATCCGATCAGAACGGCGGCCAAAATGCCAATCGAAAAGAACATCTCCAGCGTTTCTTCCAGCACGAATAGGCGAGTTGCCATGATGGTCGTCATCTGGTCACCCAAGGCGCTGCTGACCTCTTCCAGACCCTGCGCCACGACGGCACACATACCCGCCAGAAAGAACACCAGCAGAAATGGCGCCCGTTCTTTTAGTGCCCGCCACCCATTTGGCACTCCATGCCAGACGACCCCGCCCAGCACGATAACCGCCAGAATTACACGCACAATCGTCATATCCAGAAGAACATCCATCCCGTGCAGAATGAAGTACGGAACACTGTCTACGGCATAAATATCAGCCTCAAGCTCTCGTTCCGCCAACAGCAGCAGAACCACGCCGATGTATAACCGGCTGATCCCGCGATACCGTACCAATGCGGCGATACCAGCCACCAGCAATGCCGCGGCCGAACCCGTTTCGATCAGACCGCCTTCCTGGTTGAATGCCTCGGCCTGCCTCGGCCAAACTGAAATCGCACACAATACCAACACGGCCAGAACAAGGGCCGCGCGAAACGCGAAATGTTCAGTTCCAAACTTGCCGGTATTCAGCGATAAAGTCTTATCAACCTCGCCGTTTTCTTTAGAGCGCATGCTGTTATTCTCGGTCCAGAAGGGGGTGTGTTCGAAAGTCGCGGGAGTTTAAGTCTTTTTCTACGGAAAGCAACCACAGCGAAAAAACGGCCTTGTTTGCCGAATTAAGTCGCACAACGTAGCCAAGCAGAAAAAAATAGTTTAAGGCTAAATCAAATTTGAAAACGGAGCTGAGACGCCATGTCCGACACACCCAGCCTGCGGCAGGCCGCGCTTGATTACCATGCCTATCCAAAGCCCGGAAAGTTGGAGATCAAGGCGACAAAACCCATGGCAAACGGCCGTGATCTGGCCCGTGCGTATTCCCCTGGCGTGGCCGAGGCCTGCCTTGAGATTAAGGCTGACGCGGCTGAGGCCGAACACTATACGGCACGCGGCAATCTGGTGGCGGTCGTCTCGAACGGGACAGCGGTTCTGGGGTTGGGCAATATCGGCGCGCTGGCATCCAAGCCGGTGATGGAAGGCAAGGCCGTTCTGTTCAAGAAATTCGCCGGGATCGACTGTTTTGATATTGAGGTCGATCAGCCCGACCCTGAAAAGCTGGCCGATATCGTTTGCGCGCTGGAACCGACCTTTGGCGCCATCAATCTGGAAGATATCAAGGCACCCGATTGCTTTACCGTCGAGAAGCTGTGCCGTGAGCGGATGAACATTCCGGTCTTTCACGACGATCAGCACGGCACCGCCATCGTGGTAGGCGCCGCTGCCAGAAACGCACTGCACGTTTCAGGGAAGAAATTCGAGGACATCAAGGTTGTCTCGACCGGCGGTGGAGCGGCAGGGATCGCGTGCCTTAGCATGCTGGTCAAACTGGGCGTAAAGCGCGAGAACATCTGGCTGTGTGACATTCATGGGCTGGTCTATGAGGGCCGCGCCGAAGATATGAATCCGCATAAGGATCAATTCGCCCAGAAATCCGACCTGCGCACTCTGGACGACGTGATCGGTGACGCCGACCTGTTCCTTGGCCTTAGCGGCCCTAACGTCCTTAAGCCTGAAATGGTCGAAAAAATGGCCAAGCGCCCGATCATTTTCGCATTGGCGAACCCGACACCGGAAATCTTGCCACAAGCCGCGCGCGAGGTGGCCCCGGATGCTATTATCGCCACCGGGCGCAGCGACTTTCCCAATCAGGTCAACAATGTTCTGTGTTTCCCATTCATCTTCCGCGGTGCCTTGGATGTAGGCGCGACCGAGATCAATGACGAGATGCAAATTGCCTGCGTAGAGGGTATCGCGGAAATGGCCCGCGCTACGACCAGCGCCGAAGCCGCAGCAGCTTATAAGGGCGAGCAGCTGACATTCGGGCCGGATTACCTGATCCCGAAGCCCTTCGACCCCCGCCTTGTTGGTGTGGTCTCTTCGGCCGTTGCCAAAGCTGCGATGGAAAGTGGCGTGGCCAAGCGCCCGATCGCCGATCTCGAAGCGTACAAAGAGCGCCTGAACCAATCCGTGTTCAAGTCCGCCCTGCTGATGCGCCCGGTCTTTGAGGCCGCATCGGTCGCCTCGCGCCGGATCGTCTTTGCCGAGGGCGAGGACGAGCGGGTGCTGCGCGCGGCCCAGGCCATTCTTGAGGAAACCACCGAAACCCCGATCCTGATTGGCCGCCCCGAAGTGATCGAGACTCGTTGTGAACGGCTGGGGCTGGCGGTACGTCCGGGTCAAGACTTTCAGATCGTCAACCCACATGACGACCCGCGCTATTACGACTATTGGTCCTCGTACCACCAGATCATGCAACGCCGCGGCGTCACCCCAGATCAGGCCAAGGCGATCATGCGCACCAACAACACGGCCATCGGGGCCATCATGGTGCATCGCGACGAAGCCGACAGCATGATCTGCGGCACGTTCGGCGAATTCCGCTGGCATTTGAACTACGTGGAGCAGGTTCTCAACGATGGCGACTTGCGCCCCCATGGCGCCCTGTCGCTGATGATCCTGGAAGATGGCCCCCTGTTCATCGCAGACACCCATGTGCGGCAACTGCCCACCCCTGAAGAACTGGCCGAGACCACAATAGGCGCGGCCCGCCATGTGCGCCGTTTCGGAATCGAGCCCAAGATCGCCTTCTGCTCACAATCGCAATTCGGCAATCAGGCCGAAGGGTCCGGCAGGCGACTGCGCGATGCCATTGCGATCCTGGACAGCGAACCCCGCGATTTCATCTATGAGGGCGAGATGAACCTGGACACTGCTTTGGATCCGGAACTGCGCGAGCGGATCTTCCCGAACTCACGTCTAGAAGGTGCCGCAAACGTGTTGATTTTTGCTCATGCGGATGCGGCCAGTGGCGTGCGCAATATTCTGAAGATGAAAGCCGACGGGCTTGAGGTCGGGCCGATTCTGATGGGCATGGGGAACAAGGCGCATATCGTGACCCCGTCCATCACCGCGCGTGGATTGCTGAACATGGCCGCGATTGGCGGCACTCCGGTCACGCATTACGGCTAGTTCGCCCCCCCCCGGTCGAACCGGAGGTCAGTATAAATGAGCCCTGTCATTGCTACGCGGTGCACAGGAAACGTTATGGTATTGCGACTAATGTTGCAGATGCCATCGCGTCGCTTGATGCTGTGTCGCCGTGTCTTTTATACTAGGTACTTGCCAGAGACGGCCCAAGGGACACGACCCTATGCCCCGCCAAAACGCCAGCCAAGTTGATTCCTGCGTAGCGCATGATTTGCATGGTAGAGTTTGCACATTTGCAAAACCGCTGAACGACTGCCAACAAACCTTTCAAAAGCACGTATTTTGCAAAAATTTGCATAGCAATGTGACCGAAGTTGCAAATATTTTGCGATAAACTGACGCGCCATCTGCTGCACGGCTTGCCCGGTTTGCTAAGGATGCCTAACACATTCCAAAAGCTGTGTTGGAGGAGGGCGCCATGGCCTATCAGGACGTATATGAAAGCTGGAAGAACGACCCAGAAGGGTTCTGGATGGAGGCCGCCAAAGGGATCGATTGGGTTCAATCTCCGACCAAGGCTCTGTTTGACGAGAACGCTCCGCTTTATGAATGGTTCTGCGATGCCAAGGTCAACACATGCTGGAATGCGGTGGACCGCCATGTCGAAAGTGGCCGAGGCGAGCAAACGGCCGTCATCTATGACAGTCCCATCACCCACACCAAGCGCGAGATTTCATATGTCGAGCTGCGCAACCGCGTGGCCACGTTGGCAGGGGCATTGCGGGCGAAGGGTATCGAAAAAGGCGACCGGGTCATCATCTACATGCCGATGATCCCCGAAGCGCTTGAGGCGATGCTGGCCTGCGCCCGTTTGGGGGCCGTGCATTCAGTGGTGTTCGGCGGCTTTGCCAGCAACGAGCTGGCGGTTCGGATCGATGACTCCAGGCCCAAGGCAATCATCGCCGCGTCCTGCGGGATGGAGCCGGGCCGCGTGGTTCACTACAAACCGTTGCTGGACGGTGCTATCGACATGGCCAGCCACAAACCCGATTTCTGCGTGGTCTTCCAGCGTGAGCAGGAAGTAGCGCAACTGATCGAGGGGCGTGACTTTAACTGGCATGGCTTCCAATACGGGGTCGAACCTGCGGAATGTGTGCCTGTGGATGGCAACGATCCGGCCTATATCCTCTATACCTCGGGCACTACCGGCGCACCCAAGGGTGTGGTGCGCCCCACCGCCGGTCATTTGGTGGCACTGAACTGGACGATGAAGAACATCTATGACGTCGACCCCGGAGACGTCTTTTGGGCGGCGTCGGATGTGGGTTGGGTCGTGGGGCACTCCTATATCTGCTATGCCCCGCTGATCCATGGCAACACCACGATTGTATTCGAAGGCAAACCTGTCGGCACCCCCGATGCGGGCACCTTCTGGCGGGTGATTTCCGAACACAAGGTCAAAAGCTTCTTCACCGCCCCTACCGCCATTCGCGCTGTCAAGCGCGAGGATCCCTCGGGTGAGTTGATCGCAAAATACGACCTGTCCAACCTGCGCGCCTTGTTTCTGGCCGGTGAACGCGCCGACCCCGATACGATCGAGTGGGCACAGGACGCGCTGAAAGTGCCGGTGATCGACCACTGGTGGCAAACCGAAACTGGCTGGACTATTGCCGGAAACCCGCTGGGGATCGAAGAATTGCCGGTCAAGCTAGGGTCTCCCGCCAAGCCGATGCCGGGTTATGACGTGCAGATTCTGGACGAAGGTGGCCATCCGATGAAGCCCGGCGAACTGGGTGCGATTGCTGTGAAGCTGCCGCTACCCCCGGGTACGCTACCAACCCTGTGGAATGCGAAAGAGCGGTTCAAAAGCTCGTACCTCAACCAATTCCCCGGCTACTATGAAACCGGCGATGCGGGCATGATTGATGAGGAAGGATACCTCTACATCATGGCGCGCACCGATGACGTGATTAACGTGGCCGGTCACCGCCTGTCTACTGGCGGGATGGAAGAGGTTCTGGCCGCCCACCCTGACGTCGCCGAATGCGCAGTGATCGGTGTTTCAGATCAACTCAAGGGTCAGATGCCAGTAGGCTTCTTGTGTCTCAACGCGGGTTGCGATCGCGACCACGGCGAGGTGGTGCAGGATGTGGTCAAGCTGGTGCGCGAAAAGATCGGCCCGGTGGCTGCATTTAAACAAGCCGTTGTGGTGGATCGCCTGCCCAAGACCCGATCCGGAAAAATTCTGCGCGGGACTATGGTGTCGATTGCCGACAGCAAGGAATTCAAAATGCCCGCAACTATCGATGATCCGGCCATTCTGGACGAAATCACCGTGGCTTTGAAATCCATCGGCTTTGCGCAGTAGACAAGCCTCGGGCGGCCTTTGGTCGCCCGCTGCACGGCTTTCCCTTGCAACCGGACACAAGGCCCCTACTGTCTGCTCAAGACAGTGAGGCCCCATGACACATACAGACATCTGGCGTCTGACCGCCACCGACCTGACCGCCCTGACCCGCAGTGGGGATCTGAGCGCCGAGGACGCGGTGCAAAGCTCCGTTGACAGAATGCATCAGGCCAACCCCGGCCTGAACGCAGTGGTCGAGGACTTGAGCGCCGAGGCGTTGGAGCGCGCACGCGCCCTTGATCAGAAGCGGACACAGGGCGCACAAACCGGTCCGCTGCACGGGGTGCCAGTCACAATAAAAATCAATGTCGATCAAAAAGGCCATGCCACCTCAAATGGCGTTGTGGCCTTGAAAGACGTGATTGCGCCTGATGATGCGCCGATTGTCCGTAACCTGCAAAACGCCGGGGCGGTGGTGTTCGGGCGCACCAACACGCCCGAGTTCTCGTTTCGCGCTGACACAGACAACCCGCTGCATGGGCGCACGCAGAACCCCTGGGGTCGGCACATCTCGCCCGGCGGCTCGTCAGGGGGCGCAGGGGCTGCCGTAATGGCCGGGATCGGGGCGTTGGCGCATGGCAACGACATTGGCGGCAGCTTGCGGTTTCCAGCCGCCGCCAACGGTGCAGTTACCGTAAAGCCCGGCCTGGGCCGCGTGCCTGCCTGGAACCCAAGCCAACAAACCGAGCGCGGATTATTGGCGCAATCCATGTCAGTACAAGGGCTGATCACTCGCTCTGCTGCCGACCTTCACCTGTCGATGCCCAGCCTGATTGCAGCAGACCCGCGTGATCCGTTTCACGTCCCGATGCCTTGGCGCGGTGCGCCGATGGATGGCCCTATCAAGGTAGCCTTCACCAAAGACACCTTTGGCTATGCGCTGCATCCCGAGGTCGACAGGGCCCTTGACACCGCGCGCGATGCGCTGAATGACGCGGGCTATCAGGTGGAAGAGGTCTCGCCGCCGGACGTATTCGACTGTGGCCGAACCGGGTACCGTGCGCTGATGGGCGAAGTTTTGACCCTTTTGAAAAGCGATATCGAGGCCGCCGGATCTGAAACCATACGTAATATCTTTGACGTTTATTTTCAGGAGTTTCCGCCCATTCTCGGCACCGAACTGCTGCAGGTGATGGCAAAACGCAGCCACTATGCGCGGGAATGGTCGTTGTTCATGCAGGATTACCCTTTGGTCCTGTCACCCTTCCTGCCGCAGCCCTTCTTCAAACCTGACCGGGACACCGAAGGGCCAGAAGGCGTGCATGAGGTTCTGGGTTGTGCGGTCTATTCCTACGCAATGAACTTCCTTGGGCTTCCTGCCGCTAGTGTGCCCGCGCGTCTGGCCGAATTGCCGCAAGGGCCGCAACCGATCAATATCCAGATCGCTGCGCGTCAGTGGCGCGAGGACATGGCAGTTGACGCCGCCGCCGCGATCGAAGCGCGCGTGGGTCATATGTGCCTGCCGCTATGGCAAAATATGGAAGAACGCGCTTGAATACGCTCAATCACGAAAATAGACCCCGGGTTCTTGTACCCGAGGTCCGCTTGCTTAAATAAGCCCGGAAATCTGACAACGAGCGTAGCACCACCTACCCTCGCCGGCGCGAAAACTGCGCAATCATTCGAAAACGCCGTCTGGTGGCCACTCACTCCCACCTTGGCGTGTTCTCCGGGCAAGTTAAGATTACCAAAGGGTGAGTCAAACGCCTGTGAACTGGATCACACAAGTTCGAAAAAGTTCACTTTTGAGAGATCAGGTGAACTGCTCCGAGATCAAACGCTCTTCTAATCCGTGCCCGGGATCGAAGAGAATACGGTGTTGGATTGTGGGTTCCGAGCGAATCTCAACCCAGTCTATATCCGGAAAGGAAACAGAATCCGCGTCAGCCATGACTGGACGTTTATCCGCGTCCAGCACGTCGAAACGAACCTTCGCGATCTTGGGCAACAGGGCCCCACGCCAACGGCGTGGACGGAACGCGGCAATCGCCGTCAAAGCCAGAACATCCGACCCAATAGGCAATATCGGCCCGTGCGCCGAATAGTTGTAAGCCGTTGATCCGGCGGGCGTAGACAGCAACGCCCCATCGCAGACCAACTCATCCATCCGAACCCGACCATCGACACTGATCTTCAAACGCGCGGCCTGCGGGCCGGCCCGCAGCAGCGATACCTCGTTGATCGCAAGCGCTTCGTGCATTTTGCCGGATTGATCCATGGCCTGCATCGCCAGCGGGTTGATCACCTCTTCTTCAGCCGCTGCCAAACGGTCCAACAGATCGTCCTTGTGGAATTCATTCATCAAGAACCCGATGGTGCCGCGATTCATCCCATAAACGGGCGTGTCCAGATGCTGCATGTTGTGCAGTGTGTGCAACATGAATCCATCGCCCCCCAACGCGACCACTACATCCGCATCTCGGGGCGCTGCATTGCCATACCGTTTCACAAGGCTTTCCCGTGCAGATTGCGCCACTTTGACGTCGCTTGCGAGAAAGGCGATTCTCTTTGTCATCTTTTCCGGTTTCCGGTGTTGTACATTTGGTTCCGAAACAAACATACCTTTCCCCAATAGGCCAGACTTGACGCCGTAGCGGGCCAAATCGTCGCTTTACAGCTTTTGCATATGAATCGTTTCCGATAGGAAATCCGCAAGATTCTTACCCAGCCCTGTGGAGCCCCCATGAACGCTAATCTTCGTGATACCGGTTTTTTCACCCAATCCCTATCCGACCGTGACCCTGAGCTTTTTGGTTCGATCACATCTGAGCTGGGCCGCCAGCGCGACGAGATCGAGCTGATCGCGTCCGAGAACATCGTCTCTGCCGCCGTGATGGAGGCGCAGGGCTCGGTGATGACCAACAAATACGCCGAAGGCTATCCCGGGCGGCGCTATTATGGCGGCTGCCAATTCGTTGATATCGCTGAAAACCTGGCCATCGACCGCGCCAGGCAGCTGTTTGGGTGTGACTTCGCCAACGTGCAGCCGAACTCGGGCAGCCAGGCCAACCAGGGCGTGTTCCAGGCGCTGATCCAACCCGGCGACACCATTCTGGGCATGAGCCTGGATGCAGGCGGTCACCTGACCCACGGCGCGCGCCCCAACCAGTCGGGCAAGTGGTTCAACGCGGTGCAGTACGGCGTCCGCAAGGAAGACAACATGC